>NZ_JBKIII010000001.1:0-1755480 GCF_046557615.1 Haloferax sp. DFSO60
ATCAGATATCGTCTTACGGCGTACCGCAGGGGCGAAATCCTCATTTCCTTCGGACCTGAGTCGAAGTGATTCGTGGGTATAAACCCATCGAACCTGGTTCGGATTCGGTCCGTGAATCGGGACGCGTTGAATCGCCCCGAAATCGCGTTGTTGTCTTGTGCATTCATTCGAAACGCCCTGTTACACTTAAGGGCGTCGTTTGGTGGGCAGTTCGGGAAGGTGTGTCATCCCGTGATTTGCCCGGACACCCTGAGTGTGTCAGCGCTCGAATTGAAGCCCCCCTGGGGGTCGTCCCCTGGGGCGCTTCTTCACATTACTACCAATGCCGGGGTTACATTTAACGCCGTTGATTTAGTGGCTCTGTGAGAAAAATAGACACGAGGAGTGTCATAACTTCACGCTCGTCAAATTGTATCATCATCTGGTAGTAGTCGAGAAATTATATTTATTCTCGCGCGTGCGCGTAGAGAGGAGAGAAAAAGAAACAGCGTTGACGTTGTTTAAGTTGGTTTATAACGGGTTTTATAAGGACGGAGGTACGAGTCATGTGCGAGCAATGAGTGGGCCGGCAGACTCTATTGAGATCCAGAACGTAGTCGCATCGACCGGAATCGGTCAAGAGCTCGACCTTGAGGCGCTCGCCGATGACCTTCCTGGTGCGGACTTCAACCCCGACAACTTCCCTGGGCTTGTCTACCGAACACAAGACCCGAAGGCTGCTGCACTGATTTTCCGCTCGGGGAAAATCGTGTGCACGGGTGCGAAGAGTATCGACGACGTGCACGAAGCACTCGGAATCATCTTCAACAAGCTCCGTGACTTGAGCATCCCCGTTGACGATGAACCGGAAATCACCGTCCAGAACATCGTTTCCAGCGCGGACTTGGGTCACAACCTGAACCTGAACGCACTGGCGATTGGCCTCGGCCTCGAAGACGTCGAGTACGAACCAGAGCAGTTCCCAGGTCTCGTCTACCGGATGGACGAGCCAAAGGTCGTCATTCTCCTCTTCGGGTCCGGTAAAATCGTCATCACGGGCGGGAAGCAGACCGACGACGCAGAGACCGCTGTCGAGGAAATCGTCGAGCGCATCGATGCGCTTGGCCTCCTCGGCTAACGCGGTAACACAGACTCACTTCTTCGCGAGATACTCCTGGAAGCCGCAGGTCCACAAGCGTCAAATGTCGCACAGCCCACTAATTATCTATGGACGCTCGGGATGATATCGCCTTTCTCGTCGGTTCGGAGAGTCGAGAAGCGATACTAGACGCGCTCGCAACAGAGCCACGACGTCCCACGGAGCTTGCGAAAATATGTGACTGCGCCCGTGAGACTGCACAGCGAACTCTCGCCGGATTTTGTGACCGTAACTGGGTCGAAAAGCACGCTGGAAAGTATCAGTTGACCCCTGGTGGGCGGATGGTCCACGAGAAGTATGGCGCTCTCGTCGATACGGTCACACAGGTAGACAAGGCGAGCGAGTTCTTGACCAATGCGACGGGGCAAATTGCAACTGTTCCCTCAGACGTACTCGAACAAATGACCATCACGACTGCCATAGGTGTGGACCCACACGCACCACTCAATCGGTATCTGACCGTACTTGGCGACGAACCAGTCGAGGACTTTCGCGGAGTCAGCCCCATCGTGAGCCGAGTATTCAACGAGGCCGCAGAGCGGGTCGTCGGCCCGGGGACGCAGATGGAACTTATCATCGATAGCGAAGTCCTCCAGCGCTCTATCGCGTCCTATCCCGATGCACTGACACGCGCACACGAACTCAAACAGTTCTCACTCCGCATCAGCGAAGAGCCAATTGACTTCGGACTTCTCCTCGTCGATGGACACGCACTCGTCGCCGCATACGACGATGACGACAACATGGTCGCACTCATCGACGGTGACGACTCTGCGGTCCTCGAGTGGGCACAGTCAGTATACGACTCACTGCGTGCAAACTCGACTGCAATCGAACCGCTCGGGCCGAGTGCGTAGTCGGCTCTCTGATTCACTCGTGTTTCCACACGTGTGACGACCCCAGTCACACGTGATAATTACAATCACACGATGCAGTAATAAAGTATAAGTAATCACTATTCTGAGAGATACGTGCAGCGATGCAGTAGCCTGAGCCGCACTTACTCCCGCAACTTCGGCCCTCCATACGCCCTCCCGTGGTTCGGGCTACGTTTTAGGCGTCTACGCTCTCGGTGAGGACGTCCTTTACTACGTCTGGGTCTTCGAGCAGCTGGTGTTTCGTATAGCTTCCTTCAGCACTCCCACCGCTGTGTTTCGACTGTTCGATGATGTCGAGAAACGCGTGTTCTTTCAGGAGGTCGCGGACGCGACGGAGCGACAAGCTATCTGAGCCCTGCTGTCGGCAGATGTTTTCGTAGACCTCGTACACTCGACTCGTCCGGAAACCGTCCTGCTGTTGGTTCGAGAGTGAGAGAATCGCGAGTGCCTGCAAGACGTATCGAGAGTGAGGGGTTGACCCGCGAATGAGTTCTCGGAAACGGTCGGTCTCGGCGCGCTGTCGGGCTTGCGTGACGAAGTTCTCTTTGACGGTCGCCGCCCCCATCGACTGTGCAATTTCACCGGCGTATCGAAGGATATCGATCGCCTTGCGTGCATCACCGTGTTCCCGAGCAGCGAGTGCCGCGGCCCGCGGAATCGTCGATGGGTCGAGAACACCCTCACGGAAGGCGTCGCTGCGGGCGTCCATGATATCTCGAAGTTGATTGGCATCGTATGGCGGGAAGACGAACTCCCGTTCACAGAGACTCGATTTGACGCGCTCGTCCATGCGGTCTTTGTACTGAATCTTGTTACTGATGCCGATAACGCCGAGTTTGCACCCAGATATTTTCCCGGCCTCGCCCGCACGAGACAACTGCATCAGGATGTCGTCGTCGCTCAGTTTGTCGATTTCGTCGAGGATGATGAGAACGACGTCGTAGAGGGCGTCGAGGATTCTCCAGAGTCGCTTGTAGTATGTCGAAGTCGAGAGACCCTTGTCGGGAACTTTGATGCTCGTCACGTCCACGTCGTTCACACTGTCGGCAATCGTCTGGACTGCCTGCGTTTCGGTCGTGTCCTGCGCACAGTCCACGTAGGCAAAGGTTGCCTTGACGCCTTCTTCCTCCGCGGTATCGACGAGTCGTTGTGAGACGTACTTTGCACACAGCGACTTGCCCGTCCCCGTCTTCCCGTAGATGAGGACGTTGCTCGGGCTCTGTCCGAAGATTGCGGGGTTGACCGCTGTCGCGAGATTCGCTATTTCGTCATCACGACCGACAATTCGACCTTCCCCCGGGAGATGGTTGATCTCCAGCAACTCCTTGTTGGCGAAGATGGGATCCTCCCGAGTGAAGAGGTCGTCGCTGGCGTTAGGCATGTTCGCAACACACCACGTTTCCGGTGAAAGGGCTTACCATTCGACGCAGCGCGCGCACACCACATTTCCGATGAAACGGTCCGAACCTCCGTTTCCTGTGCATACGAAATGGGGGTTCTAGTTCACCGGAAACGAGGTGTGAGGGTAGCAGATATTCCAGCAACTACCTGAAACACCTCTATTTAGCCGTTTCAGAAACAATCCGTCAAATCTCGTCGCTCAGAATCTAGAACGGTACTTCTCGCCAGCAACACACCAAACACGAGATACGAATCACGCCGCGTCTGTAGCATTCTCGATGCTACTCTCGTACTCGCAGGATCAACGGTGAACAGTAAATCGACCGATATCAGGGATTTCAGGTGCTGAAAATCGAACCTCCGCATCAAGTCGAACACTGCTTGAGTGTCAAGCAGTATCTTGTTTGCGAGTGTATCAATGGACGTTTACACAAATAAACTATTTAACCGTTCCTATACAGTGAGTGAACTGACCGGGTGGTCGTCCTCGACACCCCGAGTTCTCGTTTCTTGGGTAGTCGCCCCAGTTACGAGTTTTCACCCTCACACCTCCTCTCTTCACTCCCTGAGATAAACCGGGGATATGGGTCTTCTATCGCATCATTTCACCGGAAACGTGGTGTCTCTAATATAAGTGTCTCGATTCGAGAAGTCAGTCGTGATGGTGGGCCGTTTATTCAGTCCAGATACCACGAAATATCCACTTAGGGACCGTCATGCTTCCATTTCCTATTTCACCGGAAACACGGTGTGTCTGTGAGCGGTGAATCCCTGTCGCCGCCAGCTAATCTCACCTCGTTTCCGATAGCCCTGTTACCATCGCACCGTTTCACCGGAAACACGGTGTCTGTCAGCGGTGCAACGTACATCCGATAATTCTGCAGTGGGTCGGTCCCTCGAAACAGAATCAACCGAGACAGCCACAACACCACAGATCAGTGACAACGAGCTACAAAACCGACCAAACTTCGAGCCACCACGAGTACTCTGCAAACCTCTCTGAACACCCCTCGTCCCCGAATTGAGCCACGCCAAAGACGCACGCACACGCACGCCCATACGATGCTTTTCGACTGTGCTGTCCTGAGTACGGATTCATCGGAAACACGGTGTCTCTCCGTCTCTTGACTCTCAATTCATGTCTCTTCGGAGTCGAGGTTGTCACTCACCGGAAACGAGGTGTGGTAGACTCCAACTTCCTTGCCGGTGAGCAACTACTGGTGTTCCACGTTCCCCACGGCAAACCGTCGTAGTATACACTTGTTATTCATCGGAAACGTGGTGTGTGCCTACCACTCGCAACGACGCTAACAGCCTCTTGATTTTTTGCGTTTCTCTGTCGCGTTTCACCCTTGTTATCCTCGTAGTTCGAACCTCACAGAATGCGATACTGTCCCGTGTTCGCGCCTGTCCCCGTCAATGCAATTACCCTTGGGCACCAATTGAGTAAGTATGCGTTCACTCGGTCGTGCGTGGCAGCGCGTCCGCCGGGCAGTCAGCCTTAGTGGGAACTCTCCCGGCAACTTGACTTGGTCCCTCGAGTGGTCTCGAAAGACAGAGACCCGATGGCGTGCCACCGACGAAATCGTCGATTGCTTTCGGTTCGCCGACGGCTACGTGACTACCGTTCGGTATCCCTCGCGTGAGGTCACGTGGCAGTTGACCCCGGGGTATGTCCCCCTCGCAAGTGCGCTATTGATGGCCCGCCTCTACGTCGAGTACGGACTGACACCACAGACTGACCCCGATGGTCGGCCCTTCATCGGACAGTCTGAACGTGGGCCAGTACAGGTATTCGAAGAGATTCCTCCAGAGGAAGTCGAGTACGTCTATCTCGATGGAATCCGCACCCTCGAAGAATTTCCCGAGTTCGTCACGGTAGACGAGAACCTCGAAACCATCTTCGACCGGATGATTCCTGCTCGTTCTCCCACGTCGTAATCGACGAGAGCGCCAGTCTCTCGTACTCGTCGAAACCTGTACCGTGTCGCAAGCCGTTTCCTCCTCGCGTCCATACTCCGTGTGATGACCGCCGAGGACGAGGACCCGTCAGAGGTTCCAGACGACCGAGAGCCATCGACCGACGAAGACGTTCTCGACCGCCTTGCAGACGTGACAGACGTGTCCTCACCAGACGGAGATTCGGCACTGAACGCGCCCTCGACACTATCTGCTGATACCGAATCCGAACCCGAGGGTGTCACACTCGACTCGTTCTACGATGCGCTCGAAGCGGAGGGTCGTCCGGTCGTGACCGCACAGCAGGTCGCTCGCCGACTCGATGTGACACAGGACACGGCGGTTGCCGACCTCGACATCCTTGCCGAGGCCGGACGCATCCAGAAAGTCAACGTCGAGACCGACCCAATCGTTTGGTTCCCAACAGAGTGGGGAAACCTCGCGGCACGCGAGCGCGTGATTCTCTTCCCAAAGCGCCGCGAACTCGTCGTCGACCAACCGACGCAGTACACCCGCGCGCGTCTCTCGCAGTTCGCCCACCTCGTCGATACCACGGGTGACCGGGAAGGTCGCGGTCGGGGCTATCTGTACCGAATCCGCCAAGAAGACGTGTGGCAAGCGCCCTTCGACGACGTTGCCCAACTCATCGCACTCCTTCGGTCTGTCGTTCCCGAACGGTCGCCTCACCTCGAAGCGTGGATCGAAGACCAGTGGAAGCGCGCACACCAGTTCCGTCTCTACACCCACGAGGAGGGTTACACCGTTCTCGAAGCCGCGACAGAGAGCCTCATGGGAAACGTCGCCCTCCAGAAACTCGACGAAGAGCAGGTGTACGCGCCCATCTCAGACACGGAGGCGTGGATTCGAGACGAGGAAGTTGCGGCCGTCAAGCGCATCCTCTACGACGCGGGCTACCCCGTCGAAGACGACCGTGACCTCGAAATCGGTGAAGAACTCGACGTCGAACTCAACGTCGAACTTCGGGAGTACCAACAAGACTGGGTCGACCGATTCCTCGAACAGCGGTCTGGCGTCCTCGTCGGCCCGCCGGGTGCTGGCAAGACAATCGCTGGTATCGGTGCGCTCGCGGCCGTCGGCGGTGAGACTCTCATCTTAGTTCCGAGTCGGGAACTCGCCCATCAGTGGCGTGGCGAACTCCTCACCCACACCGACCTCGACCCCGACCAAATCGGCGAGTACCACGGCGGCACGAAAGAAATTCGGCCAGTCACCATCGCCACGTACCAAACCGCCGGGATGGACCGCCATCGCTCGCTGTTCGACTCGCGTAAGTGGGGGCTCATCATCTACGACGAGGCCCACCACATCCCGAGTCGGGTGTTCCAGCGCAGCGCCGACCTTCAGTCCAAACACCGTCTCGGTCTCTCTGCGACGCCCATCCGTGAGGACGACAAGGAAGCCGAGATTTTCACGCTCATCGGCCAACCCATCGGGACCGATTGGACCCAACTCTTCGATGCGGGCTACGTCCAAGAACCCGAAGTGGAGATTCGATACGTTGGCTGGGAAGACGACTTCGCCCGCAACGAGTGGTCCGCGAGCGACGGCCGCGAGCGCCACATGCTCGCCGCGATGAACCCCGCTAAAATCGATGCTGCACGACGCCTCCGCGCCAAGCACCCAGATTCGAAGACGCTCATCTTCGTCGATTACCTCGACCAGGGTAACGAACTCGCCGAGGCACTCGAGGTTCCATTCATCAGCGGAGAGACTCGACACGCCCGCCGTGAGGCCTACTTCGAGGCGTTCCGAACTGGCGACCTCGATACGCTCATCATCTCCCGTATCGGCGACGAAGGAATCGACCTCCCGAACGCCGAACTCGCAATCGTCGCCTCCGGTCTCGGTGGGTCGCGTCGCCAGGGCTCTCAGCGTGCCGGTCGAACCATGCGCCCTGCCGGGAGCGCCCTCGTCTACGTACTCGCCTCCCGCGGTACGAGCGAGGAAGATTTCGCCCAGCGACAGATGCAACACCTCGCCGGAAAGGGCATTCGTGTCCGTGAGACGAGTCACGAAGCACCCGAATCGGACAGTATCGAAGACGACCCCGAGTAATCTGGGTCGCTCTTTTTCAGGTTACAATCGCCCGACTGCCACGGTGAATGAGAATTCTTAAGTCTCACCGTGGATTCAGAATATCTTGCCCGCTCTTAGCTCAGCCTGGCAGAGCAGCCGACTGTAGATCGGCTTGTCCCCCGTTCAAATCGGGGAGAGCGGACTGAATTTCAACACCCGCGAGCGACAGTGAGCGGTGTTGAATTTGAAGGACTTCTCGACCCGATTTGAGCAGCGAGCGAACGTAGTGAGCGAGTGAGTTCAAATCGGGGACGAAAACGAGCTTGCCACCGAAAAAACTGAGAGAAACTCAGACTGCTGAGAGCTGTTTCTGTTCGATCAGTTCGAGATACGACACCTCGGTTTTCATCTTCGGTTCGGTCAACTCTCCTTGTGATTTCAGGTAATTCGTCCACTCACGGGCACTCTGTTCGGAGTCGAACTCGATGACGACGACAATCTCGTTCGGATTATCGGTCGCTTGGAAGAGTTGGTAGCCTTTGCCGCCGAAATCCGCTCGAAGCGAGTGATATTGCTCGAAGTCGGCTTTCCACGCGTCGTAGTCTTCGACGGTTGCGTTTACGTGTAGATACGCCATGTCTTCACCACTGTTAACATACGTCACGAGGTGGCCTAAGCGTAGATGGTTCGGAGGCTGTGCGGAGTGTGACTACTCTACGCGGCAGGTATCGTCGTTTCCGTCGTTCCTATCGTCTTTGTCGTCGCCCTTGTTTCCGTCACTGTTGCTCTCGTCACCATCGCCACCCTTCGCACCGCCGTTCTTCTCGTCAGTCCTGTTCTTCTCGATGATGTTCCCAGTCGAGAATTCGTCGATGCGGATTGGGAGGCCAGCGTTGCCTTTGATGATGTTCTTGCGGATGACGTTGTTGTCGGAACCCCTATCTTCTTGATCGCCTGCGGCACGGAGTTCAATTCCATCACCACCATTGTTCAGAACCTTGTTCTTCACAATCTCGTTCCGGTCAGAGTTTCTCAGTAGAATTCCGTCATCACCGTTCCCTCGGATAAGGTTCTTCGAAACAGTCATCTCGTTCACATCGATAGCAAACCTGATTCCTTGCGTTCCATTCCGGAGCATGCTATTCTTCTCGATGGTGAACCCTGCTGCTTCGCTGATTTCGAGTCCCTCGTTCTCGTTCTCGACGAATTGATTTCGTCGAATGGTCACTTCGTTTCCGTCAACTGGGGAAAAGGGTCCACCGATACCAGCCCCAAACCCATTTCGATAGAAGTGATTCCCCGTAACTAACGATTTCCCGCCAAGGTCACTAATGATGAACCCTTCATCGTTGTGCTCGATTCGATTGTTCTTGAACAGGAAGTCGTCTGTATTTTCGACCAAGAACGCGGCACGCCCGTTTTTGATAAACTGATTTCGAACGAAGGTATTTCGAAAGTTCCCTTCGGTGGTAAATATCCCCTGAGCGTTCTGTTTGAGCGTACAACCTTCGAGTGTCGAGTCTAACGTGTTATCCCACCAGATGCCGTTCTCACAATGCGTGACGGCGACGTTCTGAATTGTCGCTTCTCTGTTGCTCGCAAGGTAAATCCCGTATTGTGTACATCCAGTGATACAGATATTCTTGATGGTGACATTATTGTTTCCGAAGGCAAACGACCCTCCACGAATTCCGACTGCTGACTTTCCAGCACCGTCAAGTGTGAATCCTTGTCCGTCGATGGTGACGTCGTCCACCCCCACTCCGAGTTCGATTTCGTCGAGGACTAGCAGATTAAACTCGCCTGTCGAGACGATATCCTGTGTCAGGACGTAATACCCCGGTTCGGTAATCCGAGACGGTCCATCGATTGGAATCGCGTCTTCTTTCTTCTTCGTTGCCGTCGCCGACCCAGCCGCACCTGTCAGCCCAAGTCCAGCAACAGTCGTCGCAGCAGCTCCTTTTCGAAGTATTTCTCTGCGTGACAGCCTCCGACTCTCTGACGAGTGGTCTTCACTCATTCGTGAATCATGAGTAACCACTGATGTTGTTATGATTGGATTTTTGATAAAAGTGGATAGGTGAATGAAGTTATCATGCTACCATCTGAGTAAATGGTAGTTTCTCGGTAGCTGACTCACTCGTGAGAACGAATCGAAGTCAGTGCGACTACTCTATGCGGCAGATGTCGCCGTTCCCATCCTCTTTGTCGTCACTATCGCCACCGTTTCCACCGCCGTTCTTTTCGTCGGTCTTGTTCTTCTCGATGATGTTCCCTGTCGATTCGTCGTCGATACGAATTGGGAGACCACCGTTGCCTTTGATGACGTTCTTGCGAATCACGTTGTCGTCGGAATCTCGGAGCCCGATACCGTCGCCGCCATTGTTCAGGACTTTGTTTTTGACAACCTCGCTGTTAGTGACTCCCCAGAAGAATATCCCGTCGGCTGCGTTGCCACGAACCAGATTTTTCGAGACGGTGCTATTGACAACGCTGATGAGGTTGATTCCAACTCCACTATTCCGGAGGACGTGGTTCTTTTCGATGGAGAAGTCTCTCGCCCCTCTGAGGTCGATTCCATCGCCTTCGTTCTCGACGAACTGGTTTCCTTTGATAACCCCCTCTGTGGCACTTTCGATGATGGCCCCGAAACCATTGCGGTAAAATTCGTTGCCGACGATTGATGTCCCTGACACGAAGTCGCTTACGATGACGCCACCATCGTTGTGCTCGACTCGGTTCTCTTTGAACAAGAAACCCGGGTTGATATTATCGAAGTATGCAGCCGTGTCGTTCGAAACAAAATGGTTTCGTAAAAAGACATCATCAGTGCCTCCTTCGGTGGTGAACACTCCTGTGGAATTGTTCTTGAATGTACAATCTTTGACCACTGTCTCGCTAACAGATATCCAACGGAGTCCGGCTTCACAATCAGTGAAGGTGACGTTCTTAACTGCACTTCCTGTGTTGCTCCCGAGACGAATCCCTGACTGCGTGAATCCAGTGACACAGAGATTCTTGACGGTGATATTTTCGTTGCCTCTGAACGCTTCACCGGCGAAAATCCCTACATCTGCCTTTCCAGTCCCATCGAGCGTGTATCCTCGGCCGTCGATGGTGACATCTCCAACTTCTTCTTCAACAGAAATAGCCCCCGGCTCGTCTCCGAGGATAATATCCTGCGTCAAGACGTAATACCCCGGCTCAGTAATCAGAGTCGGCCCATCGATTGGAACCGCGTCTTCCTTCTCCGTCGCCGCCGCCGACCCAGCCGAACCAGACAGCCCAAGCCCAGCGACAGTCGTCGCAACCGCGCTTTTTCGAAGTATCTCTCTGCGTGACAATCTCCGACTCTCTGGCGAGTGTTCTTCACTCATTCACGAAGCATGAGTCGCCAGTGGTGTTGTTATGATTGGATTTTTGACAAAATTGGTTCGGTGAAGGAAGTTACCGAGCGACCATCAGAGTAAATGGCATTTTCTCGGTAACTGGCTCACTCGGGAAAGCAAAGCAGAGTCAATGCGAATCGACGCGGCAGATGCCGTCGTCGCCGTCATTGTCGCCACCGTTCTCCTTATAATTGCCATTCCCACTATCGCCATTCTCGTCGGTCTTGTTCTTCTCGACGACGTTCCCTGTCGATTCGTCGTCGATACGAATTGGGAGGTCACCATTGCCTGTGATGATGTTTTTACGAATGACGTTGTCGTCGGAGTCTCGAAGTTCGATTCCATCGCCACCGTTGTTACGGATAGTATTCTTCAGGATGAGGTTGTTATCCACGCCGACGAACAAGATTCCGTCCTTGCTATTTCCGCTAATAACGTTCTTCGAAATTTCGTTGTCGAGCGACGTACCCACGAGGCTAATGCCCTCACCACCGTTGTCTGTGATAGTATTCTTCGAGATGACGCTGTCTTGGAATCCACCTCTGATTCCAGCGTCTCCATTTTTGTCGAAGATGTTCTTCTCGATGTGGTTGCCGAACCCACCTCCGATATACAGCCCATACTGTAGATTTTCGATGAAGCGATTCCCCCGAATAACTGTCCCACTGACCTCGTCGAGGAAGATTCCGTACCCGAACTCGTCGTTTCCGTTCTTATAGAACGTGTTATCGATGAATCGGTATCCGTCAACGATGACTGGTTCGACTCCATACGACGTGTTGTAGGCGAAGTAGTTCTCTTTGAACAGCGCATCAACACTTTCGGTGAGGAGTGCACCAGTTTGATTCCCGATGAATCGGTTTTTGTGAAACACCAACCCTCCGCCACCTTCGGTTGTGTAGAACCCTTGGTTGTTCTTCTTGAACAGGCAGTTTCTCACTGTCACGTCGTAGGTCTGGAGACACTCTGTTCCGTAGTCACAGATGTATATATTCACGTTCTGTATCGCCCCACCTCGAACTGATTCGAGGCGAAGACCGTTGAAGAACCCACGCACACAGAGGTTTTTGATGGTGACGTTCTCCAAGACCTCCTCCTCGTACGACCCGGCAGAGATACCGACACTCGTGCCAGTATCTGAAAAATCATCAAATGGTGTTCGGTCTCCATTGCCGGGCCCTTCGATACTGTACCCTTGCCCGTCGATGGTCACGTCGCTGAGCCCCTCGTCGATACTGATAACTGTTGCATCAGGATTTGTAATCGCCAAATCCTTCGTCAGGACGTAGTACCCCGATTCGGTGATTCGAGTCGGCTCATCGATTGGTATCACGTCTTTTGGCTTGGCTGAGACCGTTCCAGCGACACCGGACAGTCCAAACCCAGCGATGATCGTTGCAACGGCACTTCTTCGAAGAACATCTCGACGAGACAGTCTCGTCTCTCGGGGTGAGTTTTCAGAACTCATTCGAGAAATTTCAGCCTGAGTTCACATTGTTAGTCTTGGATTTTTGATACAATAGGTGAAGACGAAAGAAGTTAACAGTCAATTTTCTCACTTCACAACCAATCGCAAAACTGTGAGACTCCAACGGTTAGTCCGTCGTCAATCCCGAAAAGAAAGAGAGTCAGTGTGAATCGACGCGACAGATTTCTTCGTCCCCGTCGTTCTGGTCGTTGTCCTTACTATCGTGGTCTGCACCGCTTCCACTCGTTTTGTTCTTCTCGACGACGTTTCCTGTCGATTCGTCGTCGATGCGGATTGGGAGGCCAGCGTTGCCTTTGATGACGTTCTTGCGAATCACGTTGTCGTCGGAATCTCGGAGCTCGATTCCGTCGCCGTCGTTGTTTCGGATGGTGTTTTTTATGATTTCGAAGATGTTAGATTCAGTCAGTTGGACTCCACCGTCGCCGTTGTATTCGATGGTGTTCTTCTCGATGACAGTGTTGGTCCGCGGGTCCGAATCGATGTTGACCTGCCGAGAGACGATTCCCGGACCGCTGTTGTGTGTAATCGTATTCTTCGAGATATTGTTCTCGCCGAAGGCAAAAATCGAGGACAAGATGATTCCCGGCCCGTTGGTTCGATGTATCTCGTTTTTCTCGATGGTCACGCCCGCAGTATCGAACAGTGTGATACCGTACTCTCCGTTTTTGACCAACCGGTTCCCGCGAATGACCGCGTCGATGATGAAGTCGGCCTCGATACCAGCCCCGTTCTTGTAGAACAGGTTGTCTACGACCATCGGACGGACGTTCGTGACGCCGAGACTCAGTCCGTATTTGTTGTGGTCGAATTTGTTGTCTTTGAACAGGAAGTCGCTCCCCTCGTCGATGAAGCCGATACTACCATTTCGTGTGACTCGATTTCGGACGAAGACGTTGTTCCTGCCGCCCTCTGTCGTGTAGATGCCGCTGTTTCGGTTGTTCTTGATGAGGCTATCTCTGAGCGTCACGTTGCTGTTTTGCAGGTACGTAATCGCACCCAGACTGAACTCGCTCCCACACCGGGTGACGGTGACGTTCTCGATTAGGCCGCTTCTGACCTCCTCGATTTGGATTCCGGCCCACGTACAGCGAGTCACACAGACGTCTTTGATGGTGAGGTTCGTCAATGACGCGTCTGGATACGCGATCAACGAGATGCCATACTCCGCTTTTCTGTCACCGTCGAGCGTGTAGCCACACCCATCAATCGTCACGTCTCCAAGTCCGAACGGCTCGTTCTCGAACGGATCTATATCGATGATTGACCCCTCGTCAGTCGCAACGATATCCTTGGTCAAGACGTAGTAACCCGGTTCTGTAATCGTGGTTGGGCCGTCGATTGGAATCGCATCTTTCGGCTTCGTCGCCGACGCGTTTCCTGCGATACCTGCTACTCCGAGGCTAGCAACCGCCGTCGCAACGGCCCCTCTTCGAAGCAAGTCCCGCCGTGATAATCCACGAGTTCGCGGGGAGTGTTCAGTACTCATCCGGCTAGTATGGACCTGATTGGGCGTTGTTATATGCGGATTAGTGACGCGTTCCGCGCAGTGAAAAATGCTAATCCTCGAATATTCGAATTAATGCCGTACTGCACCACCACCGGGAGACTCGATTTACGGTCTACGTCTGCCCCACACCACTTTCTCGACTAATTCGACGGTCATCGGACCATCCACACGAACCTGACACGAGAGTCGAGGATAGCCAAAGCGGTCGGCCAGTTGGTCGTGCCAGTGTTCCGGTTCGGGTTCTCCCTGTGAAAGCCGGACGCCACAGGTCGCACAGAGGCCTCGACCCCCACAGTTCGCCCGACTGGTCACTCTTGTGTAGGGGGACAATCCAGCATCGAGAAGGACATCTCGAAGTACTGCCCCGCGTTCGACGTGGAGTTCGACGACTGACTCACCATCTCGGACTGTGACGGCAACCGTCTCTGATTCGGTATCGTCTCTCTCCATTTCCATATCGGTGTTATCGGTGGAGAACCACATCCTTACCGGCTAATTCTCTCCATAACCGTCTCCAAACTCGCTAACCACTGACCAGCGTGCCACGTTCTGCCATGTAGTTTCCAGACCAAAACATATTGGTAATATAATATTTTATGCCGTCTCTACGCATGTTCGGTATCAATGCTTTCGCAGTCGTCAACCCCAGTCCTGGTGAGCATCCGCCGCCCGATGAACGACCACGAGTCGATGACCGTCGAGGTGGACGAGACGAACGAAACCCGCCACCTTGTCGCGTACGAAAACGACCGTATCCGCGAGACACTCGCGGCACTTCCCGTGGGCACGCGCATCCCACTCGAAATGGTTCGTCTGGGTGCCCGGTCGAACGTGTGGAAAGTCGTCGCTCTTTACGGACGCCCTCCACAGCGTTCGAACCCCACCCTCTCGACAGCCGAATAGGCCACTTGATTCGTGTGCTGAGGTGGACGCCACCCCTCGAATCGTCGTTTCTATATGGGCCCCGCGTCTGCTATCGTCAATGAGCATCGTCGCCGATGTCCCCGTTCGCTTCCGCGATTTTGACTCGTTTGGCCACGTGAACAACGCCGTCTATGCGACCTACTGTGAGCAAGCGCGCGTGAAGTTTTTCGAAGCGGTACTCGACGTTCCACTCTCCGAACTCTCTATCGTCGTCGCCCATCTCGAACTCGATTATCGCGCCCCCATCGAAGGCGTCGGAAGCGTGCAGGTCGAAGTCGAGGCTGGCGAACCCGGTACGAAGAGCTTCCCACTCTCCTACGAACTCTCCTACGACGGCGAGGTCGTCGCAACCGGCGAGACGATTCAAGTGGCGATGGACGGGTCGGGGTCACCGGTAGAGATTCCCGACTCGTGGCGCGCCGCACTTGACGAATAATCAGATAGTCCACGATTCTGCTATTTTTGTAAATCGCATGACTGAATCGAGACCGTGTGGTTAAGTAGTATCGGGGTAATCTTGGGATATGCCTATGGGAACACCAGAGACCGTCCGTCGGGAACCGGACGAAGTCGAGACGCCGATGTCGCGTGCGGGCGAACGCGTCCTCCACATCGGTCGGGACCGCCCAATTCGAATCAGCGCCGGTCACCGACTCCTCCACCACGACGGGAAATGTAGTCGGCCACACGGCCACAACTACGAAATCTCGGTCAAAATCGTCGGCGAACTCACCGACGAGGGCTGGGTCGTCGATAAGGGCGTCGTCACCGACGTTATCGACGAGTGGGACCACCGCTTTCTCGTCGAGTCGGGCGACCCTCTCGTCCAAGCATTCGAACAATCAGGTGACGCAGACGGCATGGTCGTCCTCGAAGCCCCGCCGACGGCCGAAGTGATGGCCGTCCTGCTCGAAGAGAAACTCATGGACCGTCTCCCCGAGACCGTCTCCGAGGTCTCGGTCGAAATTAGCGAAACGAGCGAACTCTGCGCAGGGTTCTGATGCCCGTTTCGGACTCCGTCTCCCGACCCGATTCCGACGCCGACGGCGACCGACTGCCGATAAACGAACTCTTCGCGTCGCTCCAAGGAGAAGGCAAGCTCGCTGGTGTTCCGAGTACCTTCGTCCGGACGAGTGGTTGTAACCTCCGCTGCTGGTTCTGTGATTCGTATCATACCTCGTGGGAACCGACGCACGCGTGGATGACCGTCGAAGATATCGTCGCGGAAGTCGGCGAACTCGCCCCATCACACGTCGTCGTCACCGGCGGCGAACCGCTCATCCACGAGGAGACGAGTGCGCTTCTGTCCGAACTCTCCGACGACTATCACCTCACCGTGGAGACGAACGGAACGCTCGAAACCGACGCGCCCGTCGATTTAGCGAGCATCAGCCCCAAACTCGCGTCTTCGACCCCAACACCCGAAAATGCCCCCGAAGGCACTGATCCCGGTGTTTGGACCGACAAGCACGAAACCGAGCGTATCGACCTCGATTCGCTCTCGTCGCTCATCGAACACGCCGACGACTTCCAACTCAAGTTCGTCGTCACCGGCCCCGACGACATGCCGGAAATCGAAACGCTCGTTTCAGACGTTCGCGGCGTTACAAACCACGCAGTCCGCGATTCTGATGTTCTGCTCATGCCCGAAGGCCAAACTCGCGAGGCACTCGAAGGGAGCAGAACCGCCGTCGCCGACCTCGCCGCCGAGTTCGGCTATCGCTACACGCCACGACTCCACGTCGATTTGTGGAACGACGCACCGGAGACGTAACCGTAACCCACCGTTCCACGACCACACACCGTTCCACGACCACACTTCCATCAAACCATGACCGAATCTGACTCACACAAACGCGCCGTCGTTCTCCTCTCCGGCGGCATGGACAGCGCGACGACTGCCTACGAAGCCAAAGCACGCGGCTACGACATCTACGCGCTCCACACCTCCTACGGGCAGAAAACCGAGTCCAAAGAGTACGACTGCGCTCGCGCACTCGCTGACGAACTCGATGCGAAGGACTTCCTCCACATCGAGACGAGTCACCTGAAGCAAATCGGCGCGTCTTCGCTCACTGACGACTCGATGGACGTCGAAGACGCAGACCTCGATTCCGAGGAGATTCCGACCTCGTACGTCCCCTTCCGTAACGCCAACTTGCTCTCGATGGCCGTCTCCTACGCCGAAGCGAACGACTGCGACGCCGTCTTCGTCGGTGCGCACTCCGAAGACTACTCGGGTTACCCCGACTGCCGCCCCGAGTTCTTCGAGGCCTTCGAAGCGATGGTCGATGTCGGAACCAAGCCCGAAACGAACATCTCGCTGGAGGTTCCGTTCGTCAACGACTCCAAGACCGATATCGCCCGCCGCGGTCTCGAACTCAACGTTCCCTTCGAACACACGTGGTCCTGCTACCGTGCCGAAGAACCCGCTTGCGGCACTTGTGACTCGTGTGCCTTCCGTTTGCAGGCGTTTCAGAACCTCGGCGAGCGCGACCCGATTCCGTACGCCGAGCGTCCGGAGTACGTCGAATCGGCCTGAATCTGTTTTTGTTCTTCCGTCGTCGGTCGTCACTCTGTCACCGACCCGTTCTTTTTCACCTCTCCATGCACACCTGTCACAATGACAGACGAAAAACGAGCGACGGCCAGCCACTTCGGACAGGCGGCAGACTCGTACTTCGAAAGCGAGGTGCATCGACTGGGCGAGGACCGTCACACGCTCGGCTCGTGGTGCGCCGACTCGACTCGCGCGCTCGATATCGCAACCGGCGCGGGCCACACCGCGGGTGCAGTCGCAAACGCAGGAGTCCCGAACGTCGTCGCCAGTGACCTCGCACCCGAGATGGTCGCAACCGCCGTTCGTGAGTATCCTGTCGCTGGACTCGTCGCCGACGCGGAGCGACTGCCCTTCGCCGACGAGTCGTTCGATGCCGTAACCTGTCGCATCGCGGCCCACCACTTCCCCGACCCGGAAGCCTTCGTCGCCGAGGCCGCTCGCGTCCTCGAACCGGGTGGTGTCCTCGCCTTCGAGGATAACGTCGCTCCAGAAGACACTTCGCTCGCCGACTTTCTCAACGGGGTCGAACGCCTGCGCGACCCGACACACGTCGAACTATACTCCATCTCACAGTGGCGCGAGTGGTTCGAAGATGCAGGACTCGAAGTCGAAGCAGTCGAATCGGCGGCCATCACGCTCGAATTCGGCCCGTGGGTCGAACGAACCAGCGTCGCCGAAGACGACATCGCCGAATTGGAGCGTCGCTTCCGTGAGGCACCCGAGGGCGCACACGAATTGTTCGACGTCGAATTCGACGGCGATTCAGTCGTCTCCTTCGCCAATCCGAAGGCACTGATTCGAGCGCGAAAACGAGACTGACGATACTGCTCGTTGAACCGTCTGCTATCGTGCCGCAGTGTTAGTCTACCTCCGCCTCGTCTGCGACCGCCTCGCGGTCTATACGTGGCCTTTCTCTTCGTGAATCCGATTGTAGACGACACCGAGCGCCCGGAAGAGCGGCCCGTTTCGGGCGACCGGCTCGACGCGACCGTTCTCGATGGCGCGGACGACCGCTTCCGGGGTGAACTCGTCGGCGTCGATTCTGGTCGAAAGCCGTCCCACTTCGAACGGGAAGTGTGCATCGCTCCCGCCGACGAGCGAGAGGTTTCGTTCCTCGGCGATTCGTTCGATTTCGCGGCGGTGTTCTGGATGTTTGCCGTTGACCTCGATTGCGTCGAAGTCGGCGTCACTCTCTTTGAGCGTGCTGTTTCGGAATGGATGGGCGATAATAGTCGCACAGCCGTGGTCGTGTGCAAGTTCGACTGCCTCGTGCGGGGTGAGTTCGCCGGAAACAGTATCGCGTGGTGGGTTCGGACCGACGACGAGCAAGTGGCCCTGTGTGGTCGAGATTTCGATACCCGGAATGCAGGCGTCGCTCACAATCGTCGCGGGTCGGAAGAAGTCGTGATTCGTGATTGCGATGCCGTCGAGTCCCCGAGCAGTGGCTACTTTGAGCGTCGCACGCGCCCCGTACGGGTCGAATCCCGCGGCAACCCCCGGCTTTTGATGGAAGAATCGGCTGTGGGTGTGGAGGTCGCAGTCGAACATAGTTGCATTCCACGAGCAACGATAATAAAACAGCAGTGTCACCTTCGCCGCCGGTACGCATTTCAAAAGCGGCGGTGAGTAGGTGATAATGACTGAGCCCACTCGCGTCGTCGTTCGAAACCCGAACAGTGGCAACGGAAAACGAACGATGCAGGCGTTGAAGCACGCGACAGAGCGCGGATGGGAAGTCCTCGATAGCGAGGGCGGAGACCACACCGTCGAACTCGCCGCGCAAGCGGCCGAATACGCAGACACAGTGATTGCGTGTGGTGGCGACGGAACGCTGAACAAGACGGTAAAAGGCGTCTTAGATGCAGGAAAACTCGACGAGGTTTCGCTCGGTATCATCCCCGCAGGCACCGGCAACGACTTCGCGGACAACATCGGTATCCGTGGCGTCGAACACGCGTTCTCGGTCATCGAATCCGGCGAGAAGCGACAGTTGGACCTCGGAATGGCGAACGGACGGCCGTTTCTCAACTCGTGTGTGTGCGGACTAACCGCCGAATCCAGCGCAAAGACCTCTCGCCGTCTCAAGCGTCGATTGGGTGTGCTGGCGTACGTCCTCACGACGCTCTCGGTCGCTCGCACGTTCGAAGCGCCGTCCATGTGGGTCTCTGTTGGCCCTGACCGAGACCCTGCGTGGTCTGGTGAAGCACTGATGTTGCTCGTTGGCAACGGGCGACGGTTCCCCGGCGAACGGATGCGACAGGCGAATATGGAGGATGGAATGGTGAACGCCGTCATCATCAAGGACGCTCCGGCACTCGACTACCTCTCGAAAGGAGCAGCAGATAGACTGCTTCGCCGTCAAGCGAGCCACCTCACCCGCGTGAAGAGTTCGCACCTGCACGTCACGACCGATGGCGAACCGGTACAGTTCAGCCTCGATGGCGAGATAATCGAAACCGACGAACTGACTATCGACACTCGTCCCGGCTCGATGGAATTTTTCGTCGGCGAGCGCTACGACCCCGACCCCGAAGAGTGGAGTAGGACGACGCCACGTTGAGCAGTCGGCCGCTTTTCGCGCTTCTCCGTCTCCCCAACCCTCATTTGTCTTCACACCGTAGCTGAGTGACATGACGCAAGTCGTAATCGTTGGTGGCGGAGCAGCAGGACTGTCTGCGGGACTGTTCGCTTCGAAGAACGGCCTCGACACGCACGTCTTCGACACCGACAAGACGTGGCTCCACAAGGCACACCTGTTCAACTACCTCGGCCTCGACTCGAAAGACGGGACCGAATTCCTCGAAGATTCACGCGAACAAGTCGAGAGTTTTGGCGCGGAAATCCACGAGGCGGAAGTCACGTCGGTCGAACGTGCGGAAGATGGCTTTGTCGTCACTGCCGACGGCAAGGAGTACGAAGCAACGTACGTCGTCCTCGCAACCGGCGCAAAGCGTGACCTCGCCGAGCAACTCGGCTGTGCGTTCACCGACGAGAACGTCGTCGATGTGGACGTGACGATGGAGACGAGCATCGAGAACGTCTACGCCACAGGTGCGATGGTTCGCGCCGAAGAGTGGCAAGCCATCATCTCGGCGGGCGACGGTGCGGCCGCCGCGCTCAACATCCTGACCAAAGAGAAAGGCGAGCACTTCCACGACTTCGATACGCCCGCTGACGCCGAATAGTCGCGGACGCGCACACTGTTGAAGCGCTCGCTCTCACCCACGTTTTCAAACTGCGTACTCTCAACTGCGTGTTCTCCACTCAGGGATGCTTCGCCGCGAGTACGTCCACGTGGTCTATCTGTGGTTCTTCTGCCAGCAACTCGTCGGCGTTCTCCATCAGCGCCGCCGCGATGTCCCCGTCGAGGTGGGCCTGACGGGCATCTTCGTCCGGGAACGTATCGAAGATGCCGAAGGTGGTCTCGTCGAAACGGAGCGCGAACCACGTGGTCGTCCCTTGTTCGTCCTCGGCCATGGGCAACGCAGATTCGAGGAATTCGGCGACTTCGTCGGCCTTCTCGGGCTTGGCTTTCAGGCGCGCTTGGAGCGCGTATACTGAGTTAGACATTCCGCAGGTACTATCGACTGGCAAACACATAAGCACGGGTTACAGCGGTTAGGACGCCTGAATTACTCCAGTACTAGCCCGTTTCGACCAACACGACGCCAGCGACGACCAGCGCACCACCGAAAACCGTCACGAGCGTCACGGGTTCGCCCAGCACGATTGCACCCAGTGCGAGCGTCCCGGCGGGTTCGAACGTACTGACGATACTGGCTCTGCTCGCACCGATACGCGACATCCCGGCGAAGAACGTGAAGATAGGAATCGCCGTCGCAAACACGCCGATAGCGACGACGATTGCCCACGACGACAGTTCGGTCGGCATGTGCAGTTGCCCGGTGAATCCGCCGAAGATGACGAAGGAGGCGGCGGCCGCAGGAAGAACGTGTGCCGTCAACGTGCGCGAATCGACCGTCGTGAGCGCCTGTCTGCCGATGACGATGTAGAGCGCGTAGACGACGGCCGCGCCGAGGACGATGCAGACGCCGCGAATATCGACGCCGCTGGGGTCGGCACCGGCGATGAGGACGACCCCCGAGAGTGCAACCGCGAGCGCGGCGACCGTCTTCGGCGTCACGGGTTCGTCGAGGACGGCGATACTCAAGCCCACGACGATGACGGGGTAGGTGTAGAGGACGATACCGACGAGTCCCGCAGTCAGGTACTCCAAGCCGAGAAAGTAGAGCGCGCTCATCGTCGCGTAGCCGAGCCCGCCGAGGCCGAGACCGATGAGGAGCGACCGACCCGAGAGCATCCGCAACTCGCCGCGAACTCCTAACCAGCCCCAGACGAACAGCGTTGCGACCGAAAATCGCAGTGCGAGGACGGTTGGAATCGTCAACCCTGCGGCACCCGCAAGCTTGCCGAGGACGCCGAGTGTCCCGAAGCTAATCGCTGAGAGGGCAACGAGTCCGGTTCCGAGTCGGTCGCTCACTGTTCGGGTCACCTCAGTCGAGCGAGTAAAGTAATGCGCAAGCGGTAAGCGTACTGTTTGTGTCGTGCGAACTGTGACCGAGGCTCCATCGCCATCGATTTCTCCTTACACCGCACTCAGCGTCGCCGTACTCGCGGTGAGTACCAGCGCGATTCTCGTCCGCTGGAGTACCGCGCCGAGTCTCATCAAAGCGTTCTACCGCGTCGTCTTCACCGTCGCTCTTCTCGCACCTGTCGCTTTCACTCGATACCGCGACGAGTTCTCGCTCATCTCGCGTCGTGACCTCGTCTTCGCGACGGGCGCGGGCGTCGCACTCGCTGCCCACTTCGCCTCGTGGTTCGAGAGCCTCAACCACACGACGGTTGCGGCGAGTGTGACCCTCGTCCAAGCACAACCGCTCTTCGTCGTCGTGGGCGCGTGGGCACTCCTCGACGAGCGAGTGAATCGGCGCATCGTCGTCGGAATCGCTATCGCACTCGGTGGGATGGTCGTGATGTCTGTCTCGGACTTCTTGACGCCCAGCGGCGCACCACAGCCGTTGCTCGGAAATGCTCTCGCGGTCGTGGGCGCGATAACCGCCGCCGCCTACGTTCTCACCGGTCGGAGTGTTCGAAGCCGAGTCTCGCTCGTTCCCTACGTCGTCGTGGTCTACTCTGTCTGTGCGCTCGCGCTCGGCGTCGTCATTCTCGGCCGTGGCGACCCGCTGGTTGGATATCCCGCACGTGAGTGGATACTCTTTTTCGCCATGGCAGTCGGTCCCGGTATCTTCGGCCACACGGTCATCAACTGGGCGCTCGCGCACGTCGAATCGAGTGTCGTCTCCGTCTCGCTCCTCGGTGAACCGGTAGGAAGCACACTCCTCGCACTCGTTCTCTTGAGTGAGATTCCGACAGTCCCGACGCTCGTCGGTGGTGCTGTCGTCCTCGGTGGTATCTATGTCACCGCCTCGTCGTCGGTTGCCACGTGATTCTCAGAACTCCTCACAAAATAACACTCACTTGGAATTATTATTCAACACACCGTATCAGTGTTGATAACCACGTCAAAACGCTCATTAGTGCCAGCGAAACCTAGACTGTATGGATGGTGGCTCAGGGACCGATGTCCACGTTCTTCACGTTGACGACGAGCCAAACCTCACAGACCTCGTTGCGGTATTTCTCGAACGTGAGGCCGGTGAGACGTCGCTCTCGGTCACCACATCGAACGACGGATTGGAAGCACTCGACTTGCTCCGCGAAGCGGCGTTCGACTGTGTCGTCTCCGACTACGATATGCCGAGTATCGACGGTCTCGAATTTCTCCGTGCAGTTCGAACTGAACACCCCGATTTGCCGTTTATTCTCTTCACCGGCAAAGGCTCCGAAGAAGTCGCCCGCGACGCATTCCGCGTCGGCGCGACAGACTATATGCAGAAAGACACGGGTACCGACCAGTACACCGTACTCGCAAATAGGGTCCTCAACGCCGTCTCCCAATCACGGGCACAGGCCGCATCCGAACGATACGGGATGGCTATCGAAGCACTCGACAGCGCCGTCTACACGCTCGATACCGATGGCACGTTCGTCTCCGTCGATAGCGTGTTCTGTGAACTAACTGGCTACGACCGCGAAAGCGTCCTCGGTAAACACGTCACCGACCTCGCCGCCGACGGGAACGAACTCCAATCTGCGCTCACAGCCGCGCTGTTGGACGATGCATCCGAAGCAACCCGATTCGAAGCCGTATTCGAAGCCGGGCCAAACTACCTCCGGCCCGAGACTGAAATCCTGTGTGAGGGCCACCTCACGGTTCGCTCGACCGACGACGACCTGAGTATCCTCGGGACGTTGCAAGACGTGACCGACCGTCGCCGCCAACAAGAGCGCCTCACTTACGAGACTCGATTACAGGACGCCGTACTCGACACGTCGACGTCGTTGACGAGCGCCGAAGCCGACGAAATCGGCACGAAAATCGAGTGGACACTCCAGACACTCGGTGAAGCCGTTGGCCTCGACCGCTGTACGGTGTATCGATACGACGAAGAGAGGCGTGCCGCCGCGTGTATCCACGACTGGCACGCCGACTCCGTCGTCGCACACCCGGAGCGTATCGGCATCGATGACGCCACGTGGTTGTTGTCCCGACTCGGTCGATTCGAAAACATCCGCATCCACCACACTGGCGAACTCCCACCGGAAGCAACGAAGACGAAAAAGCTCCTCAGAACGTCGGACACCGGTGGCTTCGTCGCCGTGCCGATGGTCAGCGATTGGACGCTCGTCGGTTTCGTCCTCTTCGACCACCTCGATGAGAGCCGTGCGTGGACCGACATGGAGGTGGACCTGCTTCGAACGGTCGCAGACAACGTCTCGAACACACTCGCCCGCCAGCGTCGAGAGCGCGAACTCCGCCGTCAGAACGACCGCCTCGAAGAGTTCGCCTCGGTCGTCTCTCACGACCTCCGAAACCCCCTCAACATCGCAAAGGGGTTCGTCGAACTCGCCGCCGAAGAAGACGACGTGACGTATCTCTCTCGCTCGCTCGACGCACTCTCTCGAATGGATACGCTCCTCAACGACGTACTCACACTCGCCAGAGAGGGCAGAAAGGTGGGCGAAACCAACACCGTTTCTATCGACCAGATTGCCGAGCGTGCGTGGAGTACGGTCGAGACCGACCGCTCGAAACTCAGTATCGACTCCGAGTTCGATATCGTTCAGGCCGACCCTGGCCGTCTCCAACAGGCGTTCGAGAACCTCTTTCGTAATGCCATCCAGCACGGGTCTACGTACAATCACAGCGAAGCAGACGACATCGGAGACGCCGAGTCAGAAGACGCCGACTCACTGACGATTCACGTCGGTGCAACGCCGACCGGCTTTTATGTCGCCGACAACGGGCCGGGAATCCCCGAAGCAAAGCGAAAAACCATCTTCGAACACGGCCACACGACCTCAGAGTCCGGGTCCGGATTCGGTCTCTCTATCGTCAAAGGCATCGTCGAAGCCCACGGATGGGAAATCGAGGCGACCGAACCCGAACCGGACCTCGGCGGCGCTCGCTTCGAAATCGACATGGCCGCCGTTCACTCGGATGTGGACCGGCGCGTGAGTCCGCAGAACAACTAACCTTCGAGCAGTTCTTTCGTCTTGTCGTGGCGATAGCGGAACATCGGTTCGAAGCCGACGATTCCGAACGTCCCTGCAAACTCGCCGAGCGGGCCGAACGGCAGTTCGTACTCGACTCGGTCTTCGATAACCGTCTCGTCGCCCTCTGCGACGAATCGGTGGGTGTGGACCCATCGGTCGAACGGCCCGTCGCGCATATCGTCGCGGAACCACGCCGTGTTTTCACCCCGTTCGCGGGCGAGAATCCGCGAGGTCCACGTCTGTCGCGGCCCGACACCGAGCGGTCGCATCGCCATGTCGATTTCCGTCCCTTCGGCGAGTTCCTCGGGATTCAGTTCGCCGTCGGAGCCGCGTACTGCCTGAATTTCGAGACCCATCCAGCCCGGTGTAAGCGCTTCTAACCCGGAGACGTCCGAGTGGAACTCCCAGACTGCTTCGAGAGGCGCGGCGACGCGTACGCGACGCTGATAGACTGGCATGGTTGGGTGTTAGAAGTCTACGCGGAAAAGCAATCGTGCCGCGGAAAACGTCTCACCAGTCGGCACACGCAAAAATCCAGCACAAGGCCTCTTCACGTCCCATCTCTAAATCCCACCACGGCCACCACCGACCGTGAAAACCACCCGCGCGAGACGAACCGAGGCACGGACAGCGCGGGCAGTCGCAAGGGCAACACCCAACCGCACTGGGATTTGGGGGTTGGCTGTTTAGACGTGACGCTCAGCCACGTCAGGCGCCGTGACGCTCAGCCACGGCACTCCAAGATGTGTCACCCAAATATATTAATTATTTTTCACAGTTTCGTGACCCTTCTCGGCGAAAGAACACACGTTGCAGGAGGTTACGAAAGAAAAATCTGCGTCGTTGTCGCCGACTTAGAGCGTAAAGCGCGAGACGTTCGTCCCGGCTTTCGTCAGGTCTGTGTCGGACGCAGCGGCGACAGTCACTTGATTCTCACCGTATTCGATGTCCACTTCGACTTCGAAGGAGTCGCCCTTTGGTTCGATGAGCGTCGTTTCGCTCGGTGTCTTGACTGCGACGAGTGCCGCGTCGCTCTGTCCGGAGACGATGAGTTTGTCGCCTCTGAATCGCGTGCTGACGCGCAGTTTCGGTCCATTGGGGAGCGACGATTCGACGTAGCGCTCGCGGACGAATTGCGGCATCTCGATTGGTTCGCCCACGTCGATGCTGTGGGCGAGTCGGACGAACTGCGCCATGGACCACGCGAGTGGTGTTGCGCTGCCGGTCCCTTCGCCGAACTCCCAGTTGTAGTCCGTCGTGTGGTCGCGGTCCCACACCTGCTCGGCGAGCATGCGTCCGCTGTTTGCGAACGATGCCATCGTCTGGAGCAGGTTGTTCGGTTCGAGGTCACCGCTGGACGTTCCGGCGAGGAGTTCGTACTCACCGCGCTCGCCGGTGAAAATCGGCCAGAGGCGACCCTTGCCTTTCGCTTCGATAGACCACGGCGCGCCTTCTTCGTCGCGTTCGCGCTCACCGTAGCCGTCGCCGTTGTAGCGGTAGAACGCCGGGCCGTACGGCGTATCGATGCGGATGGTGTCGTCCACTTCTTTGAGCGAGTTCACGATGACCTCATCTTCGGGGGATTTGATACCCAGTCTGGTGAGTTCGAGGAAGCCAGCGTCGATGATTTCGCGCTCGTCGAGCGTCGGCCCGTTGTTGGCGAGCGTCCGCAGGTGTCCAGCGTCGGGTTCGCCGTCCCGGGTGACACGGACGTAGTACGGCGTGTGCTTGTGTCGGTCGGTGCCGGTCTTCGTCGCGGTCCAATCTTCGATGCGGTCGGTCCAGTCGTCGGCGAGTGCAAGCCACACGAGTGCGTCTTCGGTGTGGCCTTCGTCGATTGCAACCGACGCGGCACAGGTGATGCCTGCGATTTCCGCGGCGATAGACGACGGCGAGTAGCCTGCTTCTTCTTCCCACCGCTCTTGGGCAGTCGGCGGCCCGTTTCGAGCGACGTAATCCGCAGACCGTTTGATGTTGTCGTAGGAGTAGTCCACGTCGTCGAAGGTGATGCCGTGTTCTTTGAGCATGTAGGCCATCACCTGCGGGAACGAGATGTTGTCCATCTGTTCGCCACCCCAGCGGGTGCGCCCGTTGAGGTAGGTATTCTGCGGGATGAATCCGCGGTCGTCTTGCTGGAAGGTGTAGATGTACTCCAGCGCGTCGATGGCAGTTTCGAGGTCGCCCACCGCTTCGAAGACGGTAAAGACCTGATACAGGTCGCGCGACCAGACGAAGTTGTACCCGTAGCCTTTGGACTCCTCGGACGGGACGGCTTCGCCCCACGGAACCGACGGCGAGGCGATACCCGCGCCCATGTACGTCTTGTCTTCGACCGCACGGAGACTCATGAGACAGGTCTTGTACTGTTCGACGAGTTGCTCGTCGCTCGCAACGGATTCGGGCAGTTCCTTGTCCGACAGGAACGTGTCCCACGAGTCGGTGTAGGCCGAGCGAACCGTCTCGTAGCCACGAGTGAGCGCACCAGCGGCCTCACCGAGTGCGGCGGCGGTATCTGCGTGTTCGGCAAAGCCAAGTGCGAGCGTCTCGCCGAGTTCGTTCCCCGTGCCGATGCGACCGACGAGGACGACGTTTTCGTCGTCGGTGCGTTCGTTCGCTGCCGGTATCTCACCCTTCGAGAAGAACTCCGAGAGGTACGGTGACCCGGCGACCCCGACGGTCGCCCAGTCGAATCGGCCAGCGGTCGTCATCGCGATGGCGACGCTGTACTCGCGACCGTTCTCGTCGATAAGCAGTGGTTCGCGGCCTTGTCCGGCGTCGAACGCGCCCGCGTCGCGGGCGACGAGATGGTAGCTTCCGAGTTGGCCGAGGCGAATACCACGGTCTTTCGTCCCCGTGTTTGCGAGTGCCGTGTCGGCGACGGCGTAGAGTTCGTACTCGTTGCCGTCGAGGGCGTCGAACTGCACGTCTGCGAGCAACGCGTCGTGTTCGGGGTCGATGCTGTACTCTACTTTGAGTTCCCACTTGTGCCCGCGACCATCGCCGGTTTCGGTGATGGTGTGCTGGAAGACGAGTGCGTCTTCGCTGATGATTTCGGCGGTTCGTTCCACCGTGTCGGCGTGGTCGTCACGCCGCGTCTCGTTGTGCGTCCGAGCGGTGTACTCCGCGCTCGGGTCCGCATCGGCTACGAGGAAGTCGAGCGTCCGGAGGTTCATGAGGTCAACACGCGGGAAGCGAACTTCCGTCAACGCGCCTTCGGTCAAGGTGAACCAGACGCGCGAGGGGTCTTCGCTGCCGTGGTCTGCGACGGTTCCAATCCCGTACTTCTCGCCGGTCGTCCAGCGCGGACGGTTTTCGGGGCCAGTCGGCGCTGGCTTCGGCGCGGGCAGTGCGTCGAGGTCTGACAGAATCGCCGTCGTCTCGACACGGAGTGCGTGCGGCCATCCGAGCGGCGTCGCGCTGTCGAAGCTTCCGTCGTCGAACACCTGTTCGGCGAGGTAGTCGGCGTCGGTCGAGAGCGGGCCGTCGGGTTGGAGGAGTTCGTAGAGCGTCGTCGCTTGCTCGACGAACCGGCGACCGTCTTTGCCGAGGCGGTCACACAGGAGGCCGAACTTCGCGGCGGCGTTCGCGCCCCACGCAGTCGAGACGGACCAAATCTTCTCGCCGTCTTGACTGTCGGTGCGCCAGTAGTCGTCTTCGAAGCGAACCAACCCGGCCACGTCGCCGTCGGGGTTGCGGTACAACCCTTTCAGGGTCGCGGCCATGTGCTTGACCAGTCGGTTTGCCGTCTTGGTTTCGACTTCTTCGATGTCAGCGTAGGCGTCGATTGCCTCGACGAGCGAGAACGTCGCCGAGTCGAGGCGGTCGTCGAGTTCGCCGTCAGGCGTGAGTCGAAGGCCGTACACTTCGCGCTCTTTCGACCAGAGTTCGTCGAGACCTTCGTACACCGCGGTTGCCTGTGTTCGTGCGTGTTCGCAGAGTTCGTCGTCGAGTGGGGCCGATGCGACGGTCGAATAGGCCTCTAAGAACGTCGCGGCGGTGTGGGTGAACCGTCCAGCCATGTTCTCCCAGGCGTTCTGACAGACCTCCGGCAGGCCGTCGTCTTCGAGGCTGTCGTCTAACCCGCTGAGACCGGTTGCGAGTGCCGTCCGAATCCGACCGACGAGTTGGTCGTCCAGTTCGTCGCGGCGCTCGGTGAGGAGCGTTGCGAGGTACGTGACGACGGAGGCAGTCTGGTCTGCTTGATACTCTTCGTCGCCCGCGCCCTCGACGCGGCCGTGGGCCCATCCGGGAGCGAGCGAGCCATCGACTGCCCACACGCGGTGGGGCCACGTGCCGTCACTGAGTTGCGTATCGCAGTAGAACTCGGCACTGGTCGCTAAACGGTCGCCGAGACCGAGTTGGAGTAGTTGGTCTGCTCTGAGTAACGAGCGTGAGACCTCCGAATCGTCTCGGAACCACGTGTAACCGTAGCCACCAGAGTGCGCGTAGAAGGGGTCGAACTCGGGTGCGGCGATGCGTGCGCCACTCGGCGCGGTGAGCAGCGAGAGCGCACGAAGGTCGGCGCGCACGATTCGTTCGCGCGGGGTTCCGTCGGGGACGTACACTTCGGCCTGCTCTCTCGCTGCCGCCCGAAGGTCGTCGGCAGTCGAGTGCTGGAGCGCGCAGTGTTGCAAGTCGGCGAGCGCGTCGGTCCGACCCATCTGTTCGTGGTCCGAGAGTTGGGTCACGAGCGTCGTTCGCGCGGCGCGCCCGTCCATTTCGAGGGGAGCGCTGACGACGACGTCGCCCGACAAGTGTGTGTCTTCGTAGCGTTCGAGGACGGCCTCGCGCGGGAAGTCGAAGGCATCCTCCGAGAGAATCTCGTCGAATCGCTCGGGAATCTGCCCGCGAACGTCGTCGAGGCCCGTCGAAGCGGTCACGTAGTCGTGTTCGCGTCGGTGGAAGACTTCGACCGCTTGTGTCTCGTTCGGGCCGCCAACTTCGTGAATCAGACGACCGACTCGAGTCTCGCGGCCTTCGGGGGCGAACGTCAGGAAGGCAGTTAGGTGCGCATCGGTTGGAATCGCCCCGCGGAGTTCGACGTGGGTGACGTGTGCGCGACCGAGCGTGAGGTCGTACTGGTGGACGGTGTACTCGCCTGCGTCGTACTCCGTCTCCACGAGTGTCGTCTCGCGGTAGTAGTGTTGGCGGACGGGCTCGAGTTCGTCGAACCAGTGAGTGTCGCCGTTCGTTTCGATACCGAACCGAGACCTGTCGATACCATATAATCCGGAGAGCGATGACGAGTAGTCTCGAAGTGCGCCATCGGGGCTAACATACACGAGTCTATCTCCGTGACTCGAAAATGCGCCGGACGAGGTTGGACACTCCTCTGGGAAGCGTCTCCCTCGATTACGCTTGTATTCATTTAACGCGGTCCGCAGTCGCATAGATGGAACACTTTCGCTCGAAACATAAGTATTGGTTGCACGTGAACGACATTTTCCTCGAAAATTTGAGCAACCGAGTTCTTCGGCCCATCTCTCCACTCGACTCGTTCGGTTCAAACAAGAATTCTCATGGGAGTAAATTCAAAGTCTTTCGGCATGTTCTCTGATGTATGCATCACCCAGGCCCGCCCCAATTCATGGCCGTCGGTGAGTCAGTCCAACTCGCTCCGCGCGACCCTGACCCAGACGCCGACTACTCGTGGCACGTCCAAAGCGCACCGGTTGCAAGCAGTCTCGAATTCGACGCCGACGAGGCGGTCATCCAGTTCGACCCCGACGCCGCCGGAACCTACGTTCTCGAACTACAGGCTCCAGACGGCACCCACGAACTGACGATTCGTGTCTTCCCCGGCGACTACCTGCCCGTCGGGTCGCTCCGAAGTGGCACCAGCGGTATGAGCGGAATGAGCGGCTACAGCGGCCAAAGTGGCTCTGCACGGCCCACGCAGTTCAGCGGCGGCGCATCCGGTTCCGGCAGCGGCGCTGGCGAGGCAACTCGCGGCGACGGTGGCCGCCCGCGCATTCGTCTCGACGCGACGGTCGAAGACGACGTGGTCGTCGTACGCGCCGACCCGCAACCCAACCCGAACAGCACCACCGACCGCGACGATCTCGTGGTCGAGTTCCTCGTGGACGACCGCGACGACGTAGACGAGTCGGCTATCGAGACCGACGGGTGGGAACTCCGTGTTCCGCTCTCGGCTATCGGCGACCAACTCCGCGTCCACGCTGTCGCACTCGATGAAACCTACAGCGTTCCAGACTCCGTCTCCGTCTCGCGTGAAGCGTTCACCGACGGCGGCGTCGCCGAGGCCGAACCCAAGAATGCAACCGATGGTTCCGGTCTCTCTGTCTCCCGACCAAACGACCCGCCGGAGTGGGCACAGCACGTCACGCTCTACGAGATTTACGTCCGTGGCTACGCTTCTGACGACGAAGAAGCCGACAACACCTTCGAAGCACTCGGAAAGCGACTCGACTACCTCGAATCGCTCGGCGTCGATTGTCTGTGGCTCACGCCCGTCCTTCAGAACGACCACGCGCCCCACGGCTACAACATCGTGGACTTCTACTCTATCGCCGAGGACCTCGGCACCCGCGAGGACTACGAACAGTTCATCGAGGCCGCCCACGACCACGGGATGAAAGTTCTCTTCGACCTCGTACTCAACCACTCCGCGCGCGACCACCCGTTCTTCGAAGACGCCTACAAGAACCCCGACTCGGAGTACTACGACTGGTACGAATGGCAAGATAGCGGCGAACCGGGGACGTACTTCGATTGGGAGTTCATCGCTAACTTCGACCACACAAATCTGGACGTTCGGCGCTATCTGCTCGACGCCGTAGACATGTGGGCCGACCTCGTAGACGGCTTCCGCTGTGACATGGCGTGGGCAGTGCCCGATACCTTCTGGCAGGAACTCCGTGACCGCGTGAAGTCCAAAGACCCCGAATTCCTGCTCTTGGACGAGACTATCCCCTATATTGCCGACTTCCACGACGGCATGTTCGACATGCACTTCGATACGACGCTCTACTTCACGCTCCGGCAGGTCGGTGGCGGCCATGCGCCCGCAGACCGCATTCTGGATGCCATCGAACAGCGCACCGAAGTCGGCTTCCCCGACCACGCGTCGTTCATGCTGTATCTCGAAAACCACGACGAGACGCGCTACGGCGTCGAATGTGGCGACGCCGCCGCGAAGGCCGCCGCGGGCGCACTGTTCACGCTCCCCGGCGTGCCGATGGTCTACGGCGGACAGGAAATCGGCCAGCGAGGCCGACGTGACGCGCTCGCGTGGGACCACGCCCGCGACGACGTGCGCGAACACTACCAACGACTCATCGAAGTTCGAAACGAGACGCCCGCGCTTAACTCGCAGGGCGCGTTCCGCCGCATCGACTACGACTGCGACTCCGACCAAGTCGTCGCGTTCGTCCGCGAACACGACGAGGGGTCGTATCTCTGTCTCCTGAACTTCGGCGACGGCGTCGAAACCGTCGACGTTGGCTCGCTCGACGTCGAAGCGACCGACATTATCTCGGGCGACTCCGTCGCCGCCGAGGGTGGCCTCACCGTTGACGACGTCGTTGTCTGCCCGCTCGCGTAACCCACCGACCAGTTTCGAAATCCGATGAGTTCCGAATACGCATCCCCAACCCGACTGACCGACCACACCGACGACCTCGTTTCGTGGCACGAGACGGTCGTTGCGAACCACGACGGCACCTTCGAGGCCGCCAAAGAACTCTCGAAACGATTGGGCGCGCACGTCACCGATTCGGGAGTCGAATTTGGGTTCTGGACGCCCGAAATCGTCGAATCAGGTGTTCCCGAATCGAACGTCTGGCTCGAACTGCTGACGCCGACCACAGAAATCGACCCCGGCGACACCGACCATCGAACCGTCTCGTTCGCCTGCGACCGAATTTCGATGGAACGCGTCGGCGAGTACCACTGGGTCGCTGTCGAAGACGTTCCTGCGGGCACGCGAGGCGAACTCGGTGCGCTCTACCAACTCGTCTACGAGGACGACGAGGGCGAACACACGATTCAGGACCCGGTTTCGTACTCGGTTCCGTTTGGCGCGTTCGCGCCCGCCGAAGTGTACGACCTCGAAACGCTGGACGAGACTCGCGCCGACCGCGAGTACTTCGAAGCACTCGGCACCGACGACGAGCGCGTCTCGACGACCGAAGACGAGGGAATTCCACGAGTCGACCCGGCGACGAGCATGCTCGAAATTCATCCCGGCACGGCCACCGAACGAGGTTCGCTCGCCGGACTCGCCGAGGTCTACGAAGACATCGCCGAGAAACAGCGCGCTGGCGAAGACCTCGACGCGTGGGAACGCGCTTTCGCAGGCTACGACGGCATCCAAGTGATGCCCGTCGAACCACTCACTGAGAACGAGGAGGAACACGACTTCTGGTCGGTCAAAGAAGCGACGACGGACGAAGTCGCGGTCGAAGTCGCCCGCCCCGAGATGATTAATTGGGGCTACGACATCGTCGTCAGCGCCTTCTCCGCACCGAATCCGGCGATTCTCGAAACCGGTCGTCCAGACGAACTCGTCGATTTCATCGCCGCCTGCCACGACCTGCCGCGACCCATCAAGGTCGTCTTCGACGTCGCACTCGGCCACGCCGACGACCGCGGCGCAGAACTCCTATCTGACCGCTACATCCTCGGACCGGGGATGTACGGCAAGCACCTCGATTACACCGAACCCACCGCGCGCGCCGTCTTCTTGGAGATGCAGCGTCGCAAGATGGACTTCGGTGCCGACGGCATCCGCGTCGATGGCGCGCAGGACTTCACCTCCTACGACCCGGAGACAGGCGAGATGTACCACGACGACGACTTCCTCGCTGAGATGGACCGCGTGGTGCAAGAGGTCGCCGGGACCGAGTACCGCCCGTGGATGATTTACGAGGACGGTCGCCCGTGGCCACGCGAGGACTGGGAACTCGCCTCCTCGTACCGCGCGCTCATCGAACAGCACCCCCACTCGTTCCAGTGGTCGCCGATTACGTTCGCCCACAACACGCCCGCTCTCCTGACGTTCTGGGCGACGAAGTGGTGGCGCGTCCGCGAAGTCGGTGAGTTCGGTGGCAACTGGCTCACTGGCGTTGCCAACCACGACACGGTCAGGAGGGGAACGCAAATCGACCCGACGGTCGAGTTCAACCAATCGCCAGTCAACCCTTACCTCGGTGAGGACTACCCCGAGACGCTCGGCGAAGCCTACGACAACGCCGCGTCGTCGATGCTGTTCCATTGCTTCCTGCCGGGCGTTCCGATGGACTTCGTCCACGCCAACATGCGCGCCCCGTGGGGGTTCATCCGCGATACGGACCCGACGTGGAACGTCAAAGTCGTCTCCGACGAGTCCAAATTCCTCTACTGGCAGGTGCGCGACGAGCACTTCGAGGACGACCGATTCTTCCACCGCGTGAAAGACCTCGGCTTCGAGTCGCGTGAGGAGCTTCTCACCTTCATGAACGCCCTCTCGTCGGCAGTCGGCGCGACTGACTACGACCTCGACGTGATGGCCGACATGCTCTCGGCGATGGACCAACCGCTCGGCGACGACCTCTCGGCTGAAGACCTCGAAGCGTACGGCTACGCGTGGATGCGCGACATCCACGACTTCGCCAACTTGGGCTACTGGCACGACGAACAGGACGAGTCGCGGGCGACGTTCCGCCACGAAACTCGGGAGTTCCGTCACGACCGCTCGTGGCTCATATCCGATTTGGACGAAGAGGACGACTACTTCACCTACCGGCATCCGACCGACGGGACCGTCCTCTACTACGGATTCCGAACATCACCCGACTCCGACGAACAACTCCTGTTCGCCGCGAACATGGAGGGTGTTCCCGTCGAAACGTCGCCTGAAGTTCTCGCAGGCGACGCCGAAGACGACGAGAACGCCCCCACCATTCCGACCGATGGCTGGGAACCGGCACTCGTCGCGCCCGGCGTCGATGAGGCTACGGACGTCGAGTTAGCGAACGGGCAGGCAATCGTCTGGCGGCGCGAACCCTAATCTCTCGTCGTCACGCACTGTTTTCGTTTCATACGCGACCGTGGTCCCGTGTTAGTTGATAAACCTGCGTCAGCGAAAACTGCGGTCGGATTCCGCTGTTGAGTATCCCCACCTGTACTCGCAGGAACCGTTTACTCACCTGCCACCGTATCCGAGAGACATGCTCTCTGTTGGCGACACTGCTCCAGATTTCTCCGTCCCGATTGCAGGTGGCGAGGTGTACAACGACATCAGTTCGTTCACGCTCAGTGAGGCGCTCGGAGATGGACCGATAGTCCTCGCATTCATCCCGGCGGCGTTCACCAGCGGGTGTACGACCGAGATGTGTACGTTCCGCGATTCGATGCATCGCTTCGAAGGACTCGACGCACAGGTCTACGGCGTCAGCGTGGACCTCCCACCGGCGCTGAACATCTTCATTCAGCAGGAGGAGCTCAACTTCCCGATGCTCTCCGATTGGACACACGAGGTTATCCACGACTACGGCGTCGTCCTCCCCGACATGTACGGGCTGTTCGAGGCGGCCTTACGGAGTATCTTTGTCCTCGATTCGACGGGGACCGTGACGTATCGGTGGGTCGAAGGAGACGGTGAGACGGACTTCGGTGCCGCAATCGACGACGTGTACGACGCCGTCGCCGAAACTGTCTCGTCGTAACGCTCCCAAAAGCAACAGACACATAGTCATTTCACGTCGGAGTCGCCTCATTTTGATGCTCGAATCGGGCTACGCCGAGTGATTCTTCTCCAGTCTATCAACAATCGAATCTGTACTCGTCGTTCGAGTGACGGTTACTCCATCTCGGTGGGCCGAGTGCGCAACATCACGACGCCGAGTGCGACGAACCAGACGAGTTGTGTGATGCCGAAGATTCCACCGCCGATATCACCGAGCGCAGGAATCGCAGAGAGGATGCCCGCAGCGCCGACCACCAATCCAAAATAGTTCAGCGCCCGTCGAAGCGCACCTGCGCGAATCGCCGCCCAACTCACGAGGAAGGTCCACAACCCGCCGACGATTTCGTTCCCGCCGCCGAGTCCTTCGACGACGGCGTTGATGCCGACCCACGTGGCCGCTGCTTGTGCCGGGTCGGTGGCCAACAGTTCGACGACGGCGGCGGTGCCGATGTTTGCGACCATGCCGCTGGCGATGACCAACCCTGCCCACAGCAGGCCGAACGCTGTTGCAATTCGCATTGTCGGGCCGGTACGTTCGACGAGTCGTTCGTGGAGTGCTAACACCAAGACGACGAGTACGATGCCGAAGACGACGTAGATTATCAGATTCGCGGCGTAGATGGCGGCCTGATTCGCAGCGAGTAACTCCACCTGTTGGAGAGGGTCAGTGACGCTGGTGAAGTCCAAGATGAGTAGAAAATAGACGATTGCGCCGAGGTATATCGCGCCTTCGAGTAGTGCGGCGACGCCCCCCATCGTCTGGAGGCCGCGTACTGTCGTTCGTGGAGGCTGAATCTCTTCTGAGGTAAGGTCACTAGTTGCTGTCATTGATTACACCAACGTCCATCGCCGTCGGCAGGATAGATAAACTAGTCGCAGATTTCTGTGATTCTCAAATTTCGGACGTGATTTTCCCGGCGACGACGGGCGTGAGTGACCAATTACTCGCGCACTGGTGACACCGCTGTGTTCATTCCGAAACCGAAGTCGCGTTCGTCTCCACGGACACGCCGTCCAGATAGTCGCCGTCGGGGCCAACCCACTCGCCTTCGGTGCCGCACTCGGTCGAGAACTCACAGATGCGTGTCTCTGGCGGCCAGATAACGCGAACCTCGTCACCCGAGCGTTCCACGCTCACCAGTTGCCGATAGGTAATCGTCTCTCCGCCGTCGCCGACGAACGTCACTTCGAGTGCGACTTCGCTTGCTCCCTCCGGAATCGGAACTGGGTCTGACCCGGCGGCGAATTGGTGGTTCGTCACCTGAACGCCATCGGGCGTGAGTTCCCATTCGACTGTCACAGAATCGTTCATCGGCACGTCGTAACGCGCATATCCCGATTCGGTTTCGACGCGGACCGAGACGGTTCGACTCCCTGCGGGTGCGCCGAACGTGCTTTCGGCGGCGACGCCATCGCCTTCGAACACCGTCAACTCGGTCAACTCGGGTTCGACGGAGCGCACCGCACCAGTCCACTCGCCACGGTAGGTGAATCGGTACGGTGTTCGATTCGTCGCATCGAGAACGGTGAAATCCGATTCTGGGCTTTCGTCCAGCACATACAGAACCGGTCCATCGAATCTGGGGTCGTTGCGGAGGGACTGGAACGGATGGGCCTGCCAGTCGCCGTACGGGTCAGGGATGAAGACGAGGGCGTTTCGGCCCGCGTCTCCACCAACGATATCCGGCGTCAGTGGCCGGTCTTCGAATCCGGCGTCGATGAGAGGTTCGTAGGTTTCGGCGAGGTTCTCGGTTCGAAGGTGGTTTTCGGAGTACGGTTCTGCAACCGCGCCGACGGTCACCGCGCCGCCAACGAGCGCCAAGAGGAGTACGAGCGAAAAGACGACGCCCCGCGCTTCGGAGGCCGAAAACCAGTCGTGAGCGAGGCTATCGAGTGTGCGAACGCTGACGACGACTCCCGCCGCGCCGAAGATGGCGAGCGGGACGAGCGCATCGAAGTGATAGAATGGCCCGAGCAGGTCGATGAGTCCGTTTCGAAGGCCGTTGTGCGTCCCCCAGAAGAAGCCGTTTCCGACGAAGACGGAGACGAAGATACCCGCGACAATCGCCGCGAGCATGCTGTCGGAGAGCTGCGTGAACGGTTCGGCGCGCTTCGAGAGGCCGTGTCGTTTTCGTCGCGCTTCTCCCCGAAGACGGGTACCCGTCCGGTAGCCCCACCAGCGGACTGCGCTGTGAGTTACGCCGACGAGCGCCGCGAGAGTGCCGAACCAGCCCATCGGTCCCCAGCGAGTAAGGAGCATGGTGAGGGCTTCGAGGCCGGTTTCGACGCCGACCGCTGGTGTGTAGTCGATTCCGTAGCCGAGGATTTCGCGGTAGCCGAAGCCGATGCCGTCGAGTGGTGCGAACGCGATGTACGGAAAGACGAGTGGGTGGCCGGTGACGACGGCGTTGTAGGTGAGCGTGAGTGCGACGAACGCGAGTCCGGGGAGGGCGATTGCGAGGGCGCGCCGAAAGACGCGCACGCCGACGCCTGCTCGCCAGCCAGCACCGAGCGTCCAGAGCGTATGAACGATAAAGGGGAGTGCGAACAGCACGGCAGTGAACGAGCGAGCGAAGAACGCGAGTCCGATACACGTCCCTGCGACGATGGCGTAGCCCGACGAGTTGCGGCGGACAGCGCGGACGTAGCACACTGCGAAGGCGAGATTGAGCATCGTCGCCGGTGCGTAGGTGAGAAATGTCGAAGATGTGAGGAGAAACATCGGTGAGAGGCCGAGCATAGCCGCGGCGACGATGCCTGTCTCTCGGTCGAACACGTCGCCCGCGAGGACGTAGACGAGTCCGGCGTTCGCGACCGCGACGACACCGAGGACGAGGTTCGGCAGCCCTATCGAGAGGCCGAGTGCGAACATCGCGGGGACGACCGGCGAGTACTTCGAGTACATCTGGACGCCACCGGGGGCACTCGCAGTTCGCTCGACGATGAAGAACCACGGCCTCGTGACTTCTGCGAGCGCGCCGGGGTAGAGAAACAACTTCCCGTCGAGGAGCATCGCGGCCTGCATGAGGTAGACACCCTCGTCGTCGTTGACAGAGTGAAACGGAAAGAGGTCGATGGCGAACCAGAGGACGACGAACCCGACGGCCAGGACGACGGCGAGCGCCGCGAGTCGCTGGGCGGTCAATTCACGCAAGGAGTCAAAATCGAGGTCGGTACGTTCGAAGCCGCGAAGCCCCATTAGTCGTCGTTGGGGCCGTCAGCAGGACGCTGTTCTTTGGGGAACCACGCGAGTTCGTGGCCCGCATCGAGGGTTACTTCTACACAGCCATCGGTGGGAACTGTCTCGTCGTGGTTGTGCATACAGAGCAGTGCGTTGCCGCTGTTGAACTCGACTTCGTAGAGAATCGTCGGACCGAGATACCGCTTGCCGACGATGGTTCCGTGCCCGCCGTTCGTACAGGCGTGTGCCGAGAGGTCGTCCGGGCGAACGAGCAGGTCGATATCGGTCTCGTCGTACTCGGGAGCGAGACCGTGAATCTGCTCACGGGGGACCGGGCCGAGTTCGGTTTCGACGACGTCGCCCGTTATTCGCCCCGGCAAGAAGCCCGCATATCCCAAAAAGCCCGCAACGAAGCGGGATTCGGGGTGCTGGAACACCTGTTCGGGTTCGCCAATCTGTTCGAGGTTGCCGTCGTTCATCACGGCCACGCGGTCGGAAATCGACATCGCCTCTTCTTGGTCGTGGGTGACCGAGATGGCCGTCACACCGGCTTCTTTGAGGATACGCCGGACTTCCTCGCGCATCTGGACGCGAAGGTCAACGTCGAGATTCGAGAAGGGTTCGTCGAGGAGGAGAATGTCCGGTTCGGGGGCGAGCGAGCGAGCGAGGGCGACGCGCTGTTGCTGGCCACCGGATAGCTCGTCGGGGTAGCTCTCGCCTTGGGTTTCGAGGCCGACGAGTTCGAGCAGGCTCTGCACTCGCTCGTCGCGCTCTGTCTCAGAGAGTTCTTTCAGACCGAAGGCGATGTTCTCTGCGGCCGTCAGGTGTGGGAAGAGTGCGAACTCCTGAAACACGACGCCGACGCCGCGTTCTTCGGGGGCGACGAACGCGCCGTTTCCGGAGACGGGCGTGCCGTTCAGTCTGATTTCGCCGCCGTTGGGTCGGTCGAGACCGGCAATCAGTCGGAGCGTCGTGGTTTTCCCACAACCAGATGGACCGAGCAAGGTCAGAATCTCGCCGTCGCGGACCGAAATAGAGAGGTCATCGATGACCGATTCTGAGCCGTAGGACTTCGAAATCCCGTCGAGTTCGAGTACGTTCGCTGACGCGCCACTGTCGGGGGTGTTGTCCTTCTGGTCGGTGTGAGTGAGTGTGCTATTTGACATCGTATCCTTCTTGAGTGATGATGACGAGCATCGAGAGTCCGGAGACGAACAGCAAGATGAGCGCAGGCACCGCGGCTTGGCCGAAGTAGCCCGACTCGAACGCTGTCCAAATATGCGTCACGAGCGTTTTAAACCCTGACGGGCGCAGCAAGAGCGTCGCAGGCAGTTCCTTCATCGTCGTGAGGAACACCAGCGCCGCCCCGCCGAACAGACCGGGTGCGACGAGCGGGAGCGTCACGTGACGGAACGCTCCGGATGGCGTCTCCCCGAGGGTTCGTGCGGCCTCCGGAAGTGCGGGGTCGACTCGCAGGAACGAGGCCCGGAGCGACCCGACTGCTTGCGGGAGGAAGCGAATCACGTAGGCGAAGACCAAGAGATAGAGCGTCTGGTACAGCGGCGTCGCGTACGAACTCCCGAAGAAGACGAGCGCGAGGCCGAGGACGACGCCGGGAACCGCGTATCCGACGTAGGTCACGCGTTCGAACATCGCACTCGCCCGCGACGGGTAGTTGGCGGCGAGATACGCCACCGGAACTCCGGCGACGACTGCCGCTCCTGCGGTTGCCGCCGCGACGAGTACGGAGTTCAGTGCGTACTCGGGTTGGAACGCGAGTGACTGACTCGTCTCGGCGACGCCCTGTGCGAACCACGTCAGGAGAATCCCGAGCGGGACGACGAGTGCAATCGTCGCGATGGCTCCACAAAACGCGAGTGCCGGATACTTCCAGCGCCCGAGTTGGAGGCGACTCCCGCCGCGTCCACCGCTGGTCGTGCGCTCTTCGCCGCGAATCCGCGATTCGAGGGTGAGAATGATGAGCGTGACGCCGACCAGTTGGAGCGAGAGCAACGTCGCCGTGTCGCGGCCGAACGCGCCGAACTCCACGTAGATGACGCGGGTGAACGCGTCGAACTTCATGATAGCGGGCGTCCCGAAGTCCGAGAGCGTGTAGAGCGCCGCGAGCAGTGCGCCTGCCGCAATCGCGGGGCGAACCTGCGGAATCGTCACGCGCTTGAACGCCTCCCAACGCGTGTGATTCAGGGTACGCGCCGCGTCGATGAGCGTGGTGTCCATCGACTTGAGCGCCGCTCGCGTGGTGATGAACACGTACGGATAGGTGTAGAGCGTCAGCACCAACACCGCTCCGTGAAGCCCGTAAATCTCTGGCAGCGACTCGATGCCGAGCGGACTGAGTGCCCGTTGGAAGGCACCTTGCGGGCCGAACGCCGAGACGAACGTGAACGCGCCGATGTAACTCGGGATGACGAGCGGCAGTGCGACGACGACAGTCCAAAAGCGTCTGAATGGTAAGTCGGTTCGAACGGTGAGATACGCGAGTGGGACGCCGACGAGGATGCACGCGGCAGTCACGAGGACGACGAGTATGGTGCTGTTGATGAACACCTGAATCGTCGTCGGGCGCGTGACGAGTGCCAGTGCTTCGTCGAAGCCGACGTCCAGTGCCGTTTTGACGAGCCACAACAGCGGAACGATGACCGCGGCGGCGACTGCTCCGCTCGCTACTGTGAGTCCGAGCGGAAGTCCATCACCGTCGGCCGAGTTCTGCTGTTCGGTCGCCATTAGTGTGTCACCTCAGAGGACGCCCACCTCACGCAAGAGTTGCACGGTTCCTTCCAGGTCGGACAATTGCGTCAGGTCGAGGCCTTCCGGCGGGGTGAGTTCGTCGATACTCGGGAGTTCACCAATCGGGTCCACGCCGGAGACGAGCGGGTATTCGAACGTCGTTCGTGCGAAGTAGTCTTGGGCTTCTGCCGAAAGAAGGTGTCGAACGAAGTTTGCCCCGAGTTCCGCGTTGTCGGCGGTGTCGAGGACGAGCGCGCCCGCGACGTTGAAAATCGACCCGGCGTCGCCCGACGTGAACGCCGTCCCAAGCGGAGCGTTTGGCCGGTCAGCGAGGATGCGCTGGATGTAGTAGTGGTTCGCAAACCCGGCTTGAATCTCGCCGTCGGCGACCGCTTGGGCGACGAGGAACTCGTCGTTGTACTCACTCACACCGAGTTCCTGCATTCCTTCGAGCCACTGCTTGGTGGCTTCCTCGCCTTCGAGAACGCGCATCGCGGTGATGAACGCCTGGAACGAGGAGTACGTGGGAGCCCAGCCGATGTTGTCGCGGAAGGCTTCCGTCTCGGGGAAGGCCATGATGTCGTCCGGGATGTCCGACTCCGAGAGGTTGTCCGTGTTGTACGGGACCGTGCGGGCGCGACCGGACGTACCGGTCCACTGCCCGTCAGGGTCGTGGAACTCCTCGCGCACGAGGTCGAGTACTTCGGTCGGCAGATCTTGGGTTCGACCGGAATCCTTCAGCGCACCGAGAGAGCCCGCGTTAACCGAGAAGAATACGTCTGCGGGGCTGTTTTCGCCCTCGGTCTCGATTTGGTTCACGAGTTCGGTCGCCGAGTTGTATCGTGGAACGACCTCGAAGTTGTCGTAGTACTCTTCGAAGAAGCCGAGCAGTTCGCCGACGAGTGCCTCACCACGACCGGAGTAGAGCGTCAGTTCCCCCTCGAGGTCGGGCATGTCAGCGACAGAAACGCCGCCGGTAATCTCGCGGTCACCGAAGGGTGAGCGACCCGACCCAATCTGTCCAACGCCGTCAGTATCTCCGCCGCCAGATTGGTTCGATGAATCGCCAGTAAACCCGGTACAGCCCGCGAGCGAGCCAAGGCCGAGCGCCGCCGTCACCGCGATGAATCGGCGACGACCGTGGCCGCGTGGCTCTTGGTCGTGTTCGTCCATAGTTAATTTAGGCCCGCCTAAATCATTTATACCTACCGGTTCGTGGAGGCGAGGGAAAAAAAAGCGGGCGCGAGTGAGCCTTAGTCGTCAGCGGGGACCGCGGCACGGGGTGCCGCGAGTGCGTCCAAACACGCCAACCAATCTTGCATATGGTCGCCAACGTAGTTGAAGAACTCGCCGTTTCGATAGTCGGACCAGTCGCCGGTTTCGAGTGCGTCGGCCATCGCTTCGAACACGTCTGCGTAGGAATCTGCGTCCTCCCCGACCGAATCGACGACTTCCCAGAGGTGTTCGTTGAGTTCGAGACCCGGCACTTCGTTGTTCAGGTCGTCGAACGTCGGGCGTGCGGCCTTGTTGTGTTCGCACAGGGGGTAACCAGTGATGATGTCCTTTCTGAGGACGTCCGCGGCGCGCTTGAGGAAGACGCCCGACCAGATGTCGTCGAAGCGGCCGACTTCCCACTCGTTGTCGTCCATGGGCAGTTGGTAGAACGCCGGGATGACCTCGCGCTTGAACGCGAGGTTCATCGAACAGACGGTGAGATACTGGCCGTCTTCGGCGACGAAGTCGCCCTCGAAATCCTCGAAGTCGGTGCGAGTCTGGGCTTGGCCTTCCAAGTCACCGTCCATCAGGATACGCACTGCGTCGAGGTCGGGGACGTTCGTCCACAGACCTTGTGAGGCGACGACTTCTCGAACCTCTCGGGTGTCGGTTTCGACAGTCTCGTGCATCGCCGAGTACGGGTAGCCACGCGGGTACAGGCCGTGTTCGTCGAAGTTCTGGAAGAGGACGTTCACCCACTGTTCGTCGCTGGAGACGGTCTCCACGTCGCCCTCGCGGTGGAGGTTGTTCATGTGACGGCCGAAGAAGTCCCACTCGTCGTGAGGCAGCGTGTCGTCGTCGATGAATACGCCGTAGTCGAACTCAGAGTGTGCCCACATGTAGAGCAGGCCGAAACTCGTCTGTGCGTGGCTCGCGGCGGGCACGAGGTGCGAGAACTCCTCGATATCGTGCGTCTCGTACCACTGCTCTCGGGCGGATTCGTCGAAGACTGCACCTGCAACATCCTCGTCGTCCAGCATTGCCTGCATCCCTTCGGTGTCACAGAAATCTTCGGTGACGAGAAGAACAAACAGGCGGTCGAGGTCGAAGCCGTGTTCGCGGGCGTTGTCGAAATACGCTCGCATACACTCGTATTCGCGGATGGTTGGAACGACAACACAGATGTCGTGGCTCATTACCTGTATGGATTTAGGCTGGCCAAAAATACCTATTGGTTCGCAATAGACGGCTTCGTGAGACGGTATATCGTCTCACAGTCTGTCGATTTTGACCGCCCGAGAGTGCCGCGTTTCGGTCACTCGGACATCCCTGTCAGTTTCTCAAGCAACAGCACGGCGGTCTCTTTCGCCAGCGGGTCGTTCGCGTTCCCACACTGGGGTGACTGCACGCATGCGGGACAACCGTCTTCGCAGGCACAATCGTCGATGAGGCGGGCCGTCCGTTCCATCAACGTCTCCACCGCGTCGTACCCTGCTCGCGTCAACCCGACACCGCCGGGGTAGCCGTCGTAGATGAAGATGGTCGATTGGCCGGTGTGTTCGTGGAACGGCGTCGAAATCCCGCCGATGTCTCCTCGGTCACAGAGTAAGGTGAGCGGAAACAGCGAAATCATCCCGTGTTCGGCGGCGTGGATACCGCCGTTAAACCCGTAGTCGCCGCCCAAGTCACGCATCTCGCCCTCAACGTCACCGGGGACGGTGAAGTACAACGCTTTCGTCCGCAGACTCGTCTCCGGCAAGTCGAGAAGTTGCTGGCCAATCGTCGTCCCGCGCTTGGCGTCGCGGCGCTCGAACCCGGTAATCTGCTTTCGCATCGTCACCTCGGCGAATCGAACTTCGACATCAGACCGGGCCGAGAGCGGTTTCGAAATCAGGTCGCGTTCGACCGTGATGTGCTTGTCGTGGAGGATGCGCGTGTAGTAGTCGGCCCACGACGGCTGTAACCGAGCGACGTCACGGCTGAGGTCTAATTCAGCCACCTCGTAGGTCTGGCCTTGGTGGTGATACACCGCGCCGGGGTGCGCATCTCGAAGTGCATCCTCGAACGCCAGTTTCGCAATCGTCTCGTTGTTTCTGGCATCGAGAAGGCGAATCTCGCGGTCGGTAATCGTGCGCAGACTCATCGAGTGCTGGGGGCTCCCGTCGCCGTCGTGGAGCCATCGCGTCCCTTCGTCGGTCTCTCGCCGCGAGAGCGTCCCTCTCGATTCGAGATTCGAGACGACACTGGGGAATTGCCCACCGAAGTAGCGCTCGTCGTCGGTCGAGAGCCAGTTTTCGGCGGCGGCGCAGGCGACGTGAGATGGCATGAGGTGGTCGTTCTCGGGGTCAGAAACCGCCTGCTCGGGGTCGCCGTCGAAGAAGTCCACTGGGTGGTTCATGAGGTACTGGTCCAACTGGTCTTCGCCCGCGACGAGGACAACGAGTGCAGGGTTTTCGCCGCGACCAGCACGACCCGCTTGCTGCCACGCCGACATGCGCGTTCCCGGATAGCCGTCGATGAGTACCACGTCGAGGCCGCCGACATCGACACCCAATTCGAGGGCGTTCGTACTCCAGACGCCGCGAATCTCGCCCTCTTGCAGTCCGGCCTCGATTTCGCGGCGTCGGTCGTGGGTGAGCGCGGCCTGATACGCCGCGACCTGCCCAGCGAGTGTGTGTTCGCCGCGTTTTCTGAGGTCACTCGCACTCTCTGCGGCGTATCGCTCTGCACCTTGTCGTGACCGAGTGAATGCGAGCGTCTGGTGGCCGCGTGCAACGAGGTCCACGAAGAGGTTCTTCGTCTCCATGTGCCCGGAGCGCCGCCGTCCGGACCCGCCCGCGTCGGGGTTTTCGTACTCTGGCGGGTTCCACAACACCCAGTGCGTCTCGCCGGTGCCGCTCGCGTCTTCATCGACCAGCGCGAACGAGGATTCTTCTTCACCCGTGATTCGCGCGGCGTGTTCGATGGGATTCCCAATCGTCGCCGAACAGCAGACGAATTGTGGGTCTGCACCGAATCGCTCGCAGACGCGCTTGAGTCGCCGAAGCAAGAGTGCGACGTGACTGCCGAAGACGCCACGATAGCTGTGAACTTCGTCGATGACGACCGTTTCGAGCGACGAAAAGAACCACTCCCAGAGTCGATGGGCGTGGGGTAAGAGCGCGTAGTGAACCATGTCGGGGTTCGAAAGAAGGACTGTCGGACGACGCTTTCGAACCTCGCGTTTTTCTGATTTCGAGAGACGACCGGTGTACTGCTCGACCGAGACGCGACTCCCGAACCCGAGGCCGTGAGCGAGGTCCGAGAGCGTGTCGAGTTGGTCGGTGACGAGGGCGTTCTGCGGGCCGAGATAGAGGGTCCGCCCGCCGTGGTCCATCGCTCGCTCGAACGCCGGAACGGAGTAGGCGAGGCTCTTTCCGCTCGCGGTTTGCGTGGCGAGGACGACGTTGTTGCCGTCTCGGACTGCCTCGATAGCCTCGGCTTGATGCCGATAGAGGCTGTCGATGCCACGGTCTGCGAGCGCGCCTGCCAACCGAGGTTCGAGGTCGAAGTCGGCGGTCGATGGGTTCTGTGGTGCGAACGTTCGATGGGCGTGAATCTGCCCCTCGTAGTACGGGCGCGTTCGAAGCCACTCGATGAGGTCGTCCACACACAAACTGCGGCCGTGGTGCTCCTAATGCTGTCGCCGGTGTCGGTGCCGCTCGACTTTTCTATCTCGCGTCCTGACAAAGGGGTATGAACGCGAACGCCGTGCTCATCTACGACGGTGAGTGCCCCTACTGCTCGATTGCGGCGACGGCGTTGAAACGCCTCGACGACGTGGAGGCGATTTCGTGGTACGACGACGCCGCACAGGAGTTCTTGGCGGCGCAGTTTTCGGAAGTTCCGTTTGCGATGGTACTCGCCGACCGTAGCGAAGACCGAGTGTATGCAGGGCGTGCGGCGGCGAAGGAACTCGCCGAGCGAGCGGGCACACCGGGTATCGTTGGCTCGCTCGTCCGCGACAACTACGAAACGATTGCGAAAGTCGTCGGTGTGGCGAGCGGGCGTGGCCGCGACCCGGACGACGTACACAGCACGTATCCGATAGAGGGCGCCGCGCTCGATACCTTCGATGCGTTGCTCGACGGCGCAGCAGAACGACCGGCACAACTCTAATTCGGGTCACAGAAACAGCACTCACTCGAAGTGTGAGTCTCTCGAAAAGCGGGGTGGTTTCCCCCGTTTTACCGAACCGGACCGGGCACCCCGGTTCGGAGGACGATTGCCGGTTTATCAGAGGCACTCCGGCATACTGTCATTGTTTGTCTCAGGTCTTTACTTCATTCCCTGCAAGTCTTGCTCAGGGTCTGAATTCAAATATTTATATTTTTCCATTATTTATATACTTGGTACGGTTTTCTCCTCGATTTTCGCCGGATAGTGACCCTCTTCGACACCCCAATATCTTACAACAGGGCCATCGAAGAACTGACGATGACGACGACGTTTCCCGCAATCCCGTACCTGGAGTGGATTGTCGGGCGTGCGTCCGCCGCGACGTACGACCTCGCAACGAGTGACCTTCGATATGACCGGGCCGACGAACATGTCGTTCCGCCGAGGTTGGCCGCGTTGTCCGACCCAGACGAACCCTCACTGACGAGCCAACTCGCTTCTCGATACGACGTTCACGAATCTCACGTCCTCGTCACTGCGGGTGCGACTCACGCGAACTTCCTCGCCGCCTGCGCGCTTCTCGACCGAGAAACGCCGCCGACCGAGGACGATGAACCGAGTCCCAAACCACAGGTTCTCATCGAGAAACCGGGATATCAACCACTCGCGGCGACGCCCGAAGCACTTGGCGCGCGGGTTGACCGCTTCCTGCGACCCGAAGAGACCGACTACCGACTCGACCCCCAACGGATTGGTAACGCCGCGACCGACGACTTCGCGTATGCCGTCGTGACGAACCGACACAATCCAACCGGCCGACTCGAATCACGAGAGACGCTTTCGGAGACGGCAGGCGTCGTCGCGGATGCAGGTGGTCACCTCCTCGTCGACGAGGTGTACGCACCCTATCTGTCTGACCCGATGAACGGTCCTTTCGGCGGGCCGACTGCCGCTGGACTGCCAAACGCCGTGGTCTCCGGGTCGCTCACCAAACTCTACGGACTCGGCCACCTTCGCATCGGATGGCTCGTCGGCCCCGAATCCGTCATCGAGCGCGCTCGAACCGCCTCGATGCACATGCCATCCGTCGCCGGGCCCAGTTCGCTGCTCGCTCGGCGCGCTCTCCACCACGGCGACGAACTCGAAGCGGTAGCACGTGGCCGCGTGGCCGAAAACACCCGGTTGCTCACCGATTTCATCGAATCTCGTCCGGCTCTCGAGGGGTTCCTCCCCGAAGACTGCCCCTTCGCCTTCCTCCAACACGAATCGATGGACGGGACAGAAATTTCGGACGCAGCGTGGGACGAGAGTATCTTAGTCGTCCCTGGCCGGTTCTTCGATTACCCCGAAAAGTTTCGTCTCTCGCTCGGCGGCGACCCCGATGCGATGGCCGAAGCCCTCGACGTATTCGGGTCAGTACTCGATTCGAGTACCTAACCACTCAGCGTTTCTCCCCGCTCAAATCGTGATGGCTCGAGCCAGTAGCTCGATTGGGTGCGGCGGTTCGTCGCTCGCACCCGGCATCGCTTCGAGTTGTGACCGGCAGGATGCCCCTGGCGCGACGACGGTATCGCCCGGACTCGATTCGACTTGGTCGTAGAGAATGTTGCCAATCGCTTTCGACATCGAGTAGTGTTCGGCCTCGTAGCCGAACGACCCCGACATGCCGCAACACGTCGAATCCAGTGGGTCAACGTCGTAGCCAGCACGACGGAGGACGCCGACGGCGTGATGGTCTTTCTTCGTCGCCTTCTGGTGACAGTGACCGTGGTACGTCAGGTGTTGGTCTTGTGGACTGAACGCGAGGTCTTCGTCCAGTCTGAAGGTGTCGAAGTACTCCATGATTCCGTAGGTATTCGACGCCACCGCGACGACATCTTCGCCCGAGAGCAAGTCGAGATAATCGGATTGGAACATCACTGCGTCGGAGGGCTCGCACACCACCACGTCCCAGCCTTCGTCGACGTACGGCGTGAGGGTTCTGACGTTCTGTTTCGCGTCTTTTCGAGCTTTTTCCAGAAAGCCCTTCGAGTGCGGGGCACGGCCCGACCCAGTGACGCCCGATGGAATCCGAACGTGGACGTTCGCGGCTTCGAGCGCGCCGACTGCGGCTTTGCCCACTTCGGGGTGGTTGTAGTTCGTGTAGGTGTCGGGGAACAACAGCACGTTTCGGTCGGCCTGCCCTTCCGGAATCTGTGCGCCCTCGCGGGTTTCGAACCATTCGACGAAACTCATCGCCTGGAATTTCGGGAGTGACCGCTCTTTGGCGATACCGAGTGTCTTCTGTAAGAGCGTCCGCGAACCCGGAAGCTTCGTCAGGGCGTTCGTCGCGGGCGCGAGTGCCGACCCAAGTTTCGAGATGGTATCGATGTTCGCAAACATCCGGTCGCGCATCGACGCCCCGTTTCGCTTGTGGTACTCGAACATCACCTCGGCTTTCATCTTCGCCATATCGACGCCGCTCGGGCAGTCTTTGGCACACCCCTTACACCCGACACAGAGGTCCATCACCTCGTGGACGAACTCGTCTTCGAACAGTTCGTCTTCCGGCAGGCCACCGCTCATCGCCTGCCGGAGCATGTTCGCCCGCCCGCGAGTCGATTGAATCTCTTCTTCGGCGGCACGGAAGGTCGGACACATGACGCCGCCGACGGTCGATTGCTGGCCGCGACACCCGGCACAGCCGTGACAGAGTTCGACCATCCCTTGGAAGCCGTTCTGGTTGGTCCACCGAAGCGCGGGGTCGAACCCGGCATCGAACTCGTAGTCCGGCGAGAACCGAAGGTTCTCGGTCATATCGAAGTCGCCGCAGATGTTCCCCGGATTGAGTAACCACTGTGGGTCGAATGCGGCTTTCAGGTCACGAAAGACGTTCCAGAGGTGGTCGCCGTACAACTTCCGATTCCACTGGGTTCGGGCACGTCCGTCGCCGTGTTCGCCGGAGACCGACCCACCGTATTTGACCACGAGGTCGGTCACCTCGTCGGCGATGGCTTCGAACGTCTCGACGCCTTCCACAGTCTTCGTGTTCACGAGCGGCCTGATGTGGAGAACGCCTGGCCCGGCGTGGGCGTAGTAGGACGCGAACGTGTCGTAACTGTCGAGGATATCCTGAAAATCGGCGACGAAATCCGGCAGGTTGTGGGCGGGAATCGCCGTGTCTTCGATGTACGCGATGTGCTTGTCGTCGCTCGTTCGAGAGAGGAGAATCGGCAGTCCCGACTTGCGCATCTTCCAGAATTTCGCGCGGGTGTCGGCGTCGTGAGCTTCCATGAAACCGCTGGCGAGGCGCTCGTCGCCGGTCAGCGAATCTGCATCGACCGATGCTTCGAACTCGGTTCCTTCGCTGTTGCGTGCGCGGTCGGCGATGAGGTCTGCGACCTGTTGTTTGCCCTCGTCGTCGCTCTCGGCGTAGAACTCTACGAGGAGAACCGAATCAGTCCCTTCGGGGAGCATTCCAACGACATCGGAAAACTCGGGAGTCTCGCGCGCGAGGTCCAACAACACGTCGTCCATCACTTCGACGGCGGCGGGGTGGTGTTCGAGAATCGGTGCGACATCGCGCATCGCGTCTAACACGTCGTCGTAGGTGAGGAGAGCCACGGATTTCGTGTTCGGAATCGGTGTGAGCGAGACAGTCGCTTCGGTGACGATTCCGAGCGTGCCTTCGCTTCCTGCCAACAACCGTGCGAGGTTGATGTGGCCTTCCTCCCACGACTCGTCGATACCGGTGTCGTCGGGTAACCGGCGCTCCCCACGCATCTCATCGACGAGCATATCGAGGTTGTAACCCGAGACGTTTCGTTTCAAGTCTGGGTATTTGTTCGAAATTTCGTCGGCCTCTTCGTCGAGAATTTGGGCGACTTTCGCGTAGATTCGTTCCTCCAAGTTCCCATCCGCATCGCCACTCTCACGGAGTTCCTCTATCGACATCTCGCCGAACGTCGTCACCGTCCCGTCTGCGAGGACGACTTCGACTTCTTCGATGTAGTAGTCTGTCTTGCCGTACTTGAGCGAGTGCGCGCCGGTGGAGTTGTTTCCGATTGCCCCGCCGAGTGCCGAGCGGTCTGCCCACGCGGGGTCGGGTGCGAACTTGAGGCCGTGAGGGACGAGTTGCTCATTCAACTCACCGAGCCGAACGCCCGCTTGAGCGGTTACGGCCGCCGCTTCGATGTCAAACTCTTGAACGTCGTTCATGTAGCGAACGAAGTCGATGACGACCGCTTCGTTCACCGTCTGTCCAGCGAGACTCGTCCCGCCGCCACGAGGGAGGACTGGAATCTCACGTTCGGAACAGTATTTCATCACCGCGGCAACGTCGGCGGTCGATGTCGGCATGACGACGCCAACTGGAAGTTGTTCGTAGGCGGAGGCGTCGGTCGCATAGAGCGTTCTCGTGTAGGAGTCGAAGCGAACGTCGCCTTCGACGAGTCGTTCGAGGTCTTCGACCAGTGCGGGACGGGCAACGTCGTCGTTGACGTAGTCGTAGTTACCCGCAGTGGCGGGGTCGGAGGAGGAGTCGTGCGGATGGGATGCCATAGGGTCTTGGCTGTTGGTTGTGTGTCAAATACTAAAGCCACCGGGGTCGGGGAGAAATTGAGCTCTCCGAAATTCGCCTCGAATTCGAGAGCCGTCACCACCCGAAGAACGAATACCCGAAGCCCGCTATTGATTGTCATGCCAACACGTACGGTCGCGACGTTCGAAGCGTCGCTCGACCGACTCAACGTCGGGTGGACCCACACGTCACCCGACGAGTTCGAAGCCACGCTCTCTGCGGTGTGCGACGACCCCACAGTGGGCGTTTCGCTACCATTCGACGAGGTGACACTCCCGTCGTGGGTGAACACCGAACCAACGCCCGCAGACCTCCGTGAGGCACGAACCGGCATTACGGCCGCCGGACTCGCTATCGCGGATTACGGGAGTGTCGTCATCCAAGCGACGCCTGACGGAGCTGAACCAGTGAGCCTATTCGGTGACTGCCACGTCGCCATCCTCCGGAAATCCGATATCGTCCCCGACATGCCTGCGGCATTTTCGTGGCTCGCCGAGGAATTCCAACGAACCCCCTCGTCTGCGATTATCGCAACTGGGCCGAGCGCGACAGCAGACATGGGCGAACTCGTCAAGGGCGCGCACGGACCCAAGGAGGTTCACGTGGTGATTCTCGATGAGTAAGACCAGAGAGTCGAAGGCCGCTAAAATTCGACACCTGATGCAGACCGAGGGTTCTTCGGTCGCCAAAAATACACGCGGGTTCAACGCCGGACGCTACGAATCTGTCCAGACGTTAGACGACTACGAGGGACTGAAAGCCGACGCACGAGCCATCAAAGAAGACGCAATCGAGCGTCTTCCAGACCTCATCGACCAACTCCGAGAGACGGTCGAATCGAACGGTGGCACGCTCTACATCGCCGACGACGCCGCAGACGCGAATCGCTACATCAACGACGTCTGTTCGGACAACGAGGCCGAGCGCGTCGTCAAATCGAAGTCGATGACCTCCGAAGAAATCGAGGTCAACGACGCGCTCGAAGCCACAGGAATCGAAGTCGTCGAAACCGACCTCGGCGAGTGGGTGTTGCAGGTCGCCGACGAGTCGCCCTCACACATCGTCGCGCCCGCGATTCACAAGTCGCGAGAGGCGATTGCCGAGTTGTTCAACGAGACGTTCGACCCCGACGAACCACTCGAAACTGCCGAAGAACTCACCATGTTCGCCCGCGAGCGACTGGGCGAACTCATCGAAGGCGCGGACGTGGGCATGACCGGTGCGAACTTCATCACTGCCGACACGGGAACCCTCGCGCTCGTCACCTCCGAAGGCAACGCCCGAAAGACCGCCGTCGTCCCCGACACGCACATCGCCGTCGCGGGGGTCGAGAAGGTCATCCCGAGCGTCGAAGACCTGCGACCCTTTATCGAACTCATCGGGAAATCGGGAACCGGCCAGCACATCACGTCGTACATCTCGCTTTTGACCCCGCCAGTCGTCTCGCCCACCGTCGATTTCGACGACCCAGACACGCCGATTAGTGAGAACGAGACGGACCGCGAGTTCCACCTCGTACTCATCGACAACGGCAGACTGGCGATGCGAGAAGACGACCAACTCCGCGAGACACTCTACTGTATTCGGTGTTCTGCGTGTTCTAACGTCTGTGCCAACTTCCAGCACGTCGGGGGCCACGCCTTCGGCGGTGAGACCTATTCGGGAGGCATCGGAACCGGGTGGGAAGCGGGCATCGAAGGGCTCGATTCGGCCGCCGAGTTCAACGACCTCTGTACCGGGTGTAGTCGGTGTACCACCGCGTGCCCGGTCAACATCGACATTCCGTGGATAAACACGGTCGTCCGCGACCGCGTAAATCGCGAGGAACACACCGAGTTCGATTGGCTCGTGGAGGGTCTCACTCCCGACGAGGAACCCGGTGGCGTGAGCCTGCAAAAGCGCTTCTTCGGAAACTTCGAAACCGCCGCGAAGGTTGGAAGTGCGCTCGCGCCGGTCTCGAACTGGGTCGCCCACTCGTCCATCTCGCGGTCGCTCATGGAGCGCACACTGGGCATCGACGCACGGCGCGACTTGCCTGCGTTCAAACGAGAGACGTTCACTTCGTGGTTCGAGAACCGAAATTCGCGCGTCGAAAACCCAACGCGAACCGCTGTCGTCTACCCTGACCTCTACACGAATCACGTGCAGGTCGAACGCGGAAAAGCGACGGTTCGAGCCCTCGAAGCACTCGGCGTCGAGGTCATGGTCCCCCACCTTCGCTCGTCTGGGCGCGCCCCACTCTCGCAGGGGATGATTGCCACCGCCGAAGACCACGCGCACGACGTGTACGCACGACTCGCAGAACACATCGACGCCGGGCACGATATCGTCGTCATCGAACCCTCGGACCTCGCGATGTTCAAAGACGAGTACGAGAAATTCCTCCCCAAAGCGTCCTTCGAGCGACTTTCGTCGAATTCCTACGAGGTGATGGAGTACGTCTTTGGACTGCTCTCGAACGGCGCGGATGCAGACGCACTCGATGCAGGGACAGGCGAAGAAATCGCTTATCACAGTCACTGCCAACAGCGAACGCTCGGGCTGGAAGGATACACTGAAACCGTCCTCTCGGACCTCGGATTCGACGTGGAAACCTCGAACGTCGAGTGCTGTGGGATGGCCGGGTCGTTCGGTTACAAAGCCGAATACTACGAACTGAGCATGGCCGTCGGCGACGACTTGCGCGCCCAATTCCAAACCGACGAGACGAGGACTCGAACCGTCGTCGCGAGCGGCACGTCGTGTCTCGAACAACTCGACGCGCTGCTTTCGCGCCCAACAAAACACCCGATACAGCTCATTTCACCGCCGAACTGACCGATTCGTGTCTCTTTTGCGACGCGTGTCCGACGCTCGTCTGCCGGGCGTCCGTCTCGCTCTCGATGCCCTACGAACTATTAAGACCCGGCACACCATGTTCCGGATATGAACGGGACGCCCGAAGAGATTACCACGCTCGTCGGCCGTGAGGTCTACTCGAACAACGGCATGTTCGTCGGAGAAGTCGAAGACGTTCGACTCAACCTCGACCACGAAGCGGTCACGGGACTTGCGCTCACGGCACTGAACACGGAACTGTTTGGCAACCAAATCGAAGCCGGAAAGGGTGTACTCATTCCGTATCGGTGGGTCCGCGCAGTCGGCGACGTCATCCTCATCAACGACGTCATCGAGCGCCTGAAGAACCCAGAAGAGAGCGAAGAGTCGGTCGTCGTTTAATTTCCGTTTCCGCTTTCGCCACTTTCGACGCCCATCGCTCTGAAGAGCTTCCGCTTTACCGCCTCTTCGGTGAGTTGTAAGAGCGTATCGCGGTTGTCGTCGTTCGATTCGATACCCGTGAAGATACCGAGTGGAATCTCGACAGAACCCTGTGTGGAGTGGCCACCTGCCTCGCCGATTCCAGTGAACGCGTCGCTCAGAATCTTTCCGATGTTCATCCGGATGTCCTTCGAGCGTGCGGCGAGGTAGATAGTGTCGTCGGCGATGCCGAAGACGGCCGTCGTCGTGATGCCTTCGAGGTTGAGCAGGTGTTGGGCCGCCTGACTGAGCGCGTCGCGGTCGCGGATGAACCCCGCGTTCGAGACGAGATGCGACCCCTGTACGTCTCGGTTCTGGATGGCCTCAGCGAGTACGTCCAGCGTCTCGGGCGACATCGACGGCGACTCGACTTTTTCGAGCGTGTCGTGGTCGGCGAAGGGATACAGATACGCCGCGGCGGTCAGGTCAGCTGGCGTCGTATCGCGCTTGAAGTCCAGCGTCTCGGCGCGAATGCCGTACAGGAGTGCGGTTGCGACTTCCTGCGACGGGCTGAGGTTGAACTCTTGGATGTACTTCGTGACGATGGTCGATGTCGAGGAGACGTTCGGTCGAACGTCGGTGAACTCGGCGTCGATGCCCTCGTCGGGTTCGAAGTGGTCCACGAAGATAGTCACGTCTGCCCCGCCGAGGTCCGGCAGTCCAGACTTCATGTGGTCTACGAGCGCGACAGCACCGTACTCAGTGAGTGGTTTCGCGTCGCTTCGCGGAGTGAGTTCGATGCCGAGGATATTGACGAACGCCCGGTTCTCTTGGTGGCCCATGTCACCCGAGTAGAGGATGTCGGCTTCGACGTCGTATTCGCGGGCAATCGCTTGCAACGCGACCGCCGACGCCAGCGAGTCCGGGTCCGGATTGTCGTGGGTGAGGATTGCCAAGCCGTGTTCGGTCTCGCGGAGGAGGTCACCGAGTTGTCGGGCTTTGTACTCTAATTCGCCGGATTCGACGCTTCGAAGCGCCGAGTCGGCGATGACCTCGGACGGGTTGATGACAACATCTGCACCGAGTTCCGTCAGTTCGTCTTCGGAGACGGGGTCCGAGGCACGGACGACGATAAACTGGTCGTCGCTTCGTTCTCGAATCTTCGAGACGGCGGCCTTGTTGGCTTCGACGTCAGACGAGAGGATGAGAATCACGTCTCTGTTTGCGACGGCATCGACGACTTCCGGGTCGCGGATGTCCGTCGTCTGTGCGTTCAAGTCCTGGTCACGCAGGGCTTCGACCCGACTCTCGTCTTTGTCGAGAATGACGACGTCTTTCCCGCTGTCGGTCAGGTCCTCGGCGACCGCGTGGCCGACACTTCCACAGCCGAGAATCGCGTAAGTAGACATCGACGAAATACTAACCCCTGCACTCATCGTTGATAGTTATCCGCTCGGCCGACACTTAACACACCCGTTTACCGCCACGCGGCGCGTGTGTCGGACACTCCCGCCCCCGTGCAAAAAGGAAAGTCATTTTACCTACCACCAGTTACGAGAAGTTGCAAGGGCCGGTAGCTCAGTTAGGCAGAGCGTCTGACTCTTAATCAGACGGTCGCGTGTTCAAATCGCGTCCGGCCCACTTCCTTCCCGATGGAATCACAGTCACCAGAGAGCGGCTGATGCGTCCAAATCTACGCAGTATAGCCATTAGTACCTTCTGGAACACCCGAAATTCCGGTGTTAGTTCAACACGAGACTAACGCGACTCAACGCTGTCTTGCGATTAGTTGATAGTCGAAGTAGTCTGATGGTATCAGCATATAGACCTGCGACCATTTTGGGTGTGACTGTTTGAAATCGTTCCTCGTCGGCTCAGAGTGGGGTGAACTAACTCAACGTGTCTTTTCTATATGTGTTTTCGATAACAGGTTTTGAGAATCGTGCTGAATAGAGAGTGCTTATCTTTACCTTGAATCACCCAAAATCTTGGAGATAGGTATAAGTGTCTGTGAAAATCTTTTAAAAAAGTGAAATGGCAACCGACCCACTCATAATTGGGGCACTCGGCGGATTCTTGGCTAATTTTGGGGCACAGGTTGCTTGGCGCCTCTTTCAGAAGCCCAGACTGATGTTCACCCACAATGCTCCAACCGAGTTTGTTACTGGCGAGAAATATAAAAAGATAGAATATCGGGTTCAGGTAAAGAATCACGGTAATAGTGCCGCGAAGAATTGTAGAGCATTTCTGTATATGAGTGGTATTACGGATGACACGAAGTACGTCATTAAAACCAATCCTCATTGGGTTGAAACTGGTAGACCATCGACCACTAAAATCAACCCAGGTGATACAGTGTCATTTCCAGTCTACCGTTATTATCTAAGTGATACCTCTTCAAATCAGATACCTGCTTCAATTCGTCCCCGCTACCGATTCCCAACTGAAGACGGTTGGGAAGAAAACATTGAGATGGTACATGAATATCACCTTGATGATGGAGAAGTTCAGAATATGTCCTTCTCTGAGGACATAACCGCAGCAACTTTTGACGAAATTCATTGGTATAAACAACAGATTTCTGTCACTTCCGAGAACGGCAAAAAAATTTCTGGTGATTTTGAGGAAGTTCCAACACAAATCATGTCTGGTCTGGTCTGGGAAAAAATCGAAGTTGAAGGTGATGTAATAATGACTTCACAAAGCCCTATCTGAAGAATTCCAAACCTCAAAAATACTCCTACACAGCCTCTGTAAGATGTTTACGTATCAATTGCACCTCACTGTCCTACATCACACAAGGGTGTGCCCTCAAAGAATTGATGCTCTGTATGTTGCACGCCACTCTTGTCATCTTCTGAGGGATTAAACAAGAGTAAATAAAGAAAATTCGAGATAAAATGATGATTTAGAAACCTCCTGTCGTATCGCTACTCCGGGGGTTCGACCACCGAAAACCATGCTCTATCTTTCCATTTCTTTCTCCGCTATCTCAACGCTGTCACTCGAATTTCGGTATCTATTTGACGTTACACCGTGTCTGTAAGAGTGAAGGCTTTTCGCGGGAACCACACTCTCAGTCGTAACTATTCTGTTCCAATCGTCTGACTCACTTCATCGAGGGAGTACCAAACCGCAGAGAGTCTTCTTAGTCTATTATGACGGCAGAAACAATCACTGTTAGCAACGGCTACGACGAATTGGCGGCTTGTTCTGATTCAGTCAGTACGGGTGATGCACGCGACCGACTCAAGCACACCTTGTTTTCGGCACTCGAATCAGCAGAGAACACACTCGTTGACGCGCCTACTTCACTTGGCAAATCGCACTTGATTGCAACGACACCTTGGCGCGAGTATCCAGAGATAACTGGTGGTGAGCCGGTCATCCACGTCCACCAGACAAGAGATGCACGAGATGAAGCCGTAGAAAGGAGCATAGAGGCGAGTGGTGTTGAGTATAAAGTCATCAAGGGGAGAGAAGAGACGTGCCCTGTCGCGCGTGGGGACTACGATAGCGAATTTTCTGCTCCAGATGGAAGCCTGCCTTCAGAGTGGTTCCGCCAGCGGTGTGATGTTGAATCTATCCTGTTCTCGGATGCTCACAAACATTTCTCGAATAAACGTCAGATGCCATGTTCGACTGGTGGTGAGTGCCCATCGAAAACGCAGTGGCCAAACGGCATCCGGAGAGATGGAGAAGCCCGTTTCGACGTTATCCACATCACTGCCCCGTTGGTGAATGTTCCTGACCTCACCGAGGATGCTAACGTCATCTTTGACGAACAGCCGACCTACAATCTCTCTGGAGCAGAGATAACCCAACTCAACGATGCGCTGAATGGCCTTCTCCATGACCGTTCTGATGGCAATCTCAACAGAAACGACTTGATGTACGCAGTCCGTCGTGGGCGCGATAATATCCTGTCACGGGTTCGCCAGACGCTCGATAAAGAAGTAACCGACAGTCAGTTGTTCGGACACTCAGAAAGCCACAAACTCACACGAAAATTCGGACTGGCACTATCTCAGGTGCAGACCGTGTGTAGTGGACAGCGTCGCGTAGGGAGATATGATAATCTCTCGGTCGTGCTTAACGAGAAAGACGATGTGAGCGTCGTTCAGGAGCGTCCACGTCTGTCTGAGGCCCGATGTGTCGTTGGTCTTGATGCATTCCCCGTAGAGCATCTTTGGAGAGAGCATACTGTACCCGACCTCGATACAGTTCACGTACTGTCACTCGACGAGCGCCAAAAGTGGCGACGGGAAGAACGTGGCCTCGAAGTCGTCCAACTCGGTGCGGCAGACCGTTCCTATTCCAGAGGGTGGAAGTCCAAGGGTGCATCGAAGAAAGCAGACGCTATCATCCGGTGGCTCAGGGAGAAACACGGCGACGACTTTAGAACGTGTATCACAACGAAAGCGTTGAAATCTGAAGTCGAACGCAAAATGGAGAATGCTGGAATCTCTGACACAACAGTTCTCTACTACGGCAATCTCAAGAGCAAGAACGACTTCTCAGGCGAATCTGTTGGTCTTCTACTCGGTTGCATCGACCCCGGTGACGACCCCGTGCTTGACCAACTCGCACTTTGTGGCTTCGATGCTGGCCCTGAAATTGGAGTGAATGATGACGGTGAGACAATTCGACTCCCCGGACGGAACTTCGTGGGTGAAGATGCTGATTCTGCTCAGCAATCGCTTGCATCAGTACGAGAGAACAATCTCGCTCAAGCAGTGGGCCGTTACGCTCGAAAGCCCGATACGGATTCGACAGGTGCAACAGTTTACGTCTGGTCTGCCGCTCTTCCCGACTCACTGACTGACAAGACGCTCGATGAGTCGTACACTTCCGTTACAAAAACTCGAAGCAAAATTGAGCAGTATGTTCAGGAGGCTCAAGGGTCGGTCACGAAGAAAGAAGTCGCAACCGAGTGTGATGTATCTCGGCCTACCGCTTGGAAGACACTGAAGCAGATGGTTACTCAGGGGGTTGCATCTGTCTCGGAGGGAACTGGTGACTACGGTGCTGATGAGTACCGCTATCAGAGAGGGGAACTGAAGACGGCTGTTGAGTTCTCGTGAAAATCGTTAATCCAGCCATATAGAGGGAATAGTATGGCTCAGTTAACGATTGGAGTGTTTCGATTCATCGAGTCGTGGGAACTTCTTTCGGGAAAAACCTGACGTAAATATGGGATTTGAATACATAGAGCGTCGGTTTTCGGCGAGGTAACGAGCCGACCGACATACAAGGATTTCTCAGCATTGAGGCATTTTCTGACTAAATCTGTTCAGTCTAACCGACTCTATGAATTTAACCACGAAGAGTGAACAACTCGGCCCCGCTCAATGAATCAACCATTTTGCCAGAATATATTTGTTGTCTCATTGAAAATATTTAATAATGCCTTCCAGACGACAATTCATATGGGGTCTTGGGACGGCCTTTGTCGGTGGTTTTGCAGGGATTGCGTCTCTTAAGACGACCACAGGGATAGTCAAGCAGAAATCAATTAATGTTGGGTTGCAGAGAGAGTCTGGTAATCCATTCGACTTGACTATTGCCCACGTTACGTATTCACAAGACCAAAAGTTGGTGATGATTGATTATGCAAACATCATTCGAGAAGTAATCGAAGATGGCTCACTATTTGTCTCTAAATCGACACACGAACGTCTCGCCAACCAGTTTGCGTACGTTGATTACTTCGTGAACATCGTCCCAAGCACTGGCCCAACAACAGCCAACGGATTCCTCTCCCGTACAGGTTTCAATTCGCTCGAAATGGGAGGGACTGCGAAAGTCATACCCTACATGAAACCAGTCGAACTCAATCACTCCGTCGGCCACGTCAAACTTATCGAATCGACTCCCCCAAAGGATATTTCCAAAAAGACCAAAATTTACGAGTATAATTTTGAAGACCGCGTTAAGAGGTTTTCAAAGAATTAGATTGTTCGAAATCTGGTTGACCTTCCATACGCTCTGTTTCTCTCTATCTGGTACTGGTGAATTTGGTGGCGAATATCTCTGAACAGGCGCAAACCCTATACTAATTGACATATGTGCCTCTTATGCCTGTGGATTCAAACTGAGTCCATCCGTTAAAATCCAGACTCAAAACAGAAAATTTCGCAGACGGAGTTACCAAAGACGCGCTCACACACGCCGGTCAATGTTCTTACCGCGTATTTGGATGCATCGAGTCGGGTGTCTCTTTCCACGCCTCGATGCGTTAGGTCACACGATTCAGAAGAGAAGAACAACCGTTGAGGGGTAATCTCTCCTTAGATATTGTCGAAGTAGCCCCGTCGCGTTTCCATCTCTTGCTTCTTCGTCCGTTTGTCGTAGTGCTTCTTCAGCACGTCAGCACTCACGTCCATGCGCTCAGACACGGCGTCAATGGGTATGTCCATTCGTCGGGCGTGGGTTATTGCTCCCTTGCGAAGTGAGTGGGAGGCATGGGAGGATGGACACTTCGATGCGGCGTGATAGGAGTTCGCGGCGTCACAAGTCTCGGGGTCGCGGTCGTGTGGACACCCAAGCCCGTATTTGCACGGTCGGGTTGCCCGATAGCACGCACTTCGGATTGCTCCCTTCGAGATTCGACCTTGACGAGTCGTTAGGAGTGGTTCACGTCCGTATTCGTCTTCCTTCGGGATTCGATGATGTTCGACATAGTCTTGTACTATCTCGTTTACCTTCGGTTTGAGCGAAACCACTCGCTCTCCTTCCTTCCCGTTCTTCAACGGCGTATCTTCGTCTGGTCGATGCTGTACTTCGAGAGCGCGGTCGTCAGGGTGGAAGTCGCCTACATCGAGCGAACGGAGTGCGCCGTTCCGCATTCCCGTGTGCCAGAGTAGTTCAAAGATGACGTGGCCTCTGTGGGAGTAGTTGTACTTCCGATTGTACCGGAGGATTGTCTCGGCAGTCTCGGCGTCAACGAAGTCGTCATTCACGTCCTCTTTGTTCTTCATTGTCGGTGGGTCGATGTATTCCGACATTCCCTGTTGGACGGCGTCAATGGACTCGCAGAACTTGATGAACACCTTGAGGGTACTCAGTTGGGTCACCATCGTGACCTTCTTGCAGTCGCCTTTCTCACGACGCCATTTCTTGTACTTGTGGAAGTGCCGACCGCTGACGTAGTTCAGGTTGTCTATGCCTTCCCCGTCGCACCATTCAACGAACGGCGAGAGGCGGTACTTGTGCGCTTGATACGTCGCGTCGGCAATCTCACCGCGCCGGTTTTCGAGATACCATTCTTTCGCTTCCCCCGGCTCGATGGGTTTGAGTTCCTGTTGTTGTCGCATGATTGGGCCTCATGCTCAGCACTCCCGGCGAGCCTCTGTTCCATCGAGCGCCTACGCGAAGCGTATCCGGCGCGAGATGTTGTTCAAATCGCGTCCGGCCCACTTCCTTCCACCCTTTCGAAATTACACCGCAAGTCGAAACGCTCGTTTTTCAGACAGTCATCGGTACTTAAGCATACACAGGGTGACAGTAGGCCATGCCTCAGTCCGACCGGACGGAACTTATCCTGTTCAGTATCACCGCGTTCGTGGCTATCGTGGTCGGACTGGCGATGGGCGTCGATGGTCGCATCGACACGGGCAAAATCGTGTCTTCGTTGACGCCGGATTCTGCGGCGCTGTTCAACGCGACGGTCCTCGGCGCGGCGCTCTTGCTCGTCCTCTTCGTGAGTTTCGTCGTCGGTGCGAAGTTGCTCTTCGGCAGGAGAACCTGACGAATTCGCTGCACTGCTGTCCTGTTTCGAAACGACTTTTCGCAGATTGCCCGCATCACCGGTATGGACCGGCCCCGCCTCAGATTTTGGGCACTCTATTTCACTCGCTTCGCAGGCGGGTTCGGATTTATCACGCTCATCACGCTCCTCCCGAAGTACATCAACGAACTCGACCCACAAGCCGTCGTACTCCCCCAACTCGCCATCGGCGGTCTCGTCCTCGGGGGACTCACGCTCTCGAAAGGGTTCGTCATCGGGATGTACACCACTGGGTTCACACTCGCCCAAACCGTCGCCGTCGTCCCCCTCGCGTGGGCGGGCGACAGATACGACAAGCGTCTCGTCCTCGCCGGGACGGTCGGCCTCGGCGCGCTCGTCTACGCCGCGTTTCCACTCGTCGATTCCAGTCTCTCGTTTATCTTCGCCCGCGCGGCGCAAGGTATCGCCGTCACTGGCGCTGGGCTCATGTCACTCGCGCTGGTCGGCGAACTCGCTCGTGACGGTACGCGCGCGAACCACATCGGTAAAGCCAACGCCGCTCGGTTCGGTGCCTCGATTCTCGGGAGTCTGGCTGCTGGCATTCTCTACGACACGCTGGGTTTCACGCCGATTTTCGTCATCATCGTCGCGCTCCTCTCGGTTGCAACCATCGCTATCTGGGTGCTGCTTCCGCCGGACGAGACGACGATTCACGGCTTTCCCTTCACGAATCTCGCGCTCAACGAACGCATCATGACGATTGCGACGTTTCGCGTGCAGTACGCCGTCGCGGTGACGCTCGTCAGAACGTGGGTGCCGATTTACGCCGGTGTCTCCGCGGCATCGGGTGGACTCGCCTACAGCGGTATCGCCGTCGCCGCAACCGTCATCGCCGAGAAGTTCACGAATATGCTCTTTCAGCCTCACACCGGCCGTATCTCAGACCAGTCCGGTCGCGCGCTGTTCGTCTTCCTCGGCGGCGGTCTCTACGGCCTCATCGCGCTCGCGGTTCCCTTCTCGCCCGCTATCGGTGAGGCACTTGCCCTCCCCGCACGCTTCCCGGTTCTCGGACCGCTTTCACCTGCATTTCTTCCGCTCCTCGCGCTCTCCGGTCTCCTCGGCATCGCCGATAGCTTCCGCGAACCAGCGAGTATGGCGCTCTTCGCGGACGAAGGAACTGGTGGTGCGGGCGTCGCCAGCAGTTTCGGCATCCGTGAACTCCTGTGGCGACCTGGGAGTGTCGTCGCCCCACTTCTCGGCGGCTACCTGATGGCCGACGTGGGCATGGAGTGGGTGTTCTTCATCGGCGGCGGCGCAGCTATCACTGGCGTACTCACCTTCTTGGGCGTACTCGTGTACTCTCACGGGTCGGGTGCCTTGACCGAATGGTAAGTAAACTGTTCTCTATCTGATTACTGCTATTCTCGCAAGTCGATATATGTCAACTTTACATTAGTTGGGTCCGTACTATCGTTCTATGAATACTCAAAATCGCCCAGTAAGTCAGATATTCCCGACTATCGTCGTCAAACAAATCCGGAACAAAGGGTAATAATAATGACTGGTCCTCCTCAGAACACTCTTCGCGTCGCCCTCCTCCTCGACGAAGAGTTCGTCGAGCGCTGGCAGTGGAACGCCCTCGCCTCGCTCGTCGCAGAACCCGACATCGAAGTCACACACGTCGTCGTCAACAACGAGGTGCGCGTCCTCTCACCGGAGCGAACACAGACGATGTTCATCCGTGATGCCTTCGACCAAATCCGACAATACCCGCTTTGGTCGCTCGTCGGAATCGCCAGGACACTTCAGCCCACCCCCCGGCACACGGAGCCAGTTCACATCGAATCGCTCGACGGAGTTTCGAGTGCGACAAAGATCTACTGTCACCCAACGAAGAAAGACACCTACTGGAACGTCCTTCCGGATGGGGTCGTCGACGAGGTTGGCACCACCGATGTCGCCATCCGATTTGGCTTTGGGATGCTGAAGGGCGACGTTCTCGATGCGCCAACGTACGGTGTCCTCAGCTACCATCTGGGCGATATTCGCACGTATCGCGGGCAGGTTGGTGGTTTTTGGGAGTTTCTCAACGACGAAGACGAGATGGGAATCACACTCCAGCGACTCACCGAGACGCTCGACGGTGGGGAGATTGTCGAACTGAAAACCATCGACATCAGTGGGTTGGAGACGTGGCAAGAGATTCGACAGCAAGCGTGCTATACCGCAGAGCGAATGCTCCTGCCCGGGGTTCGGACAGTCACCAAACAGCGTGAAGCGATAGCCGCACCCGACGAACTCGGGACACTCTACAAGATTCCGACAGGCCGGAACGTCGTCCGATATCTCCGCAAAAACACTCGGGGACGACTTCGCCGATTCGTGGCGTCTCGTGAACCCTCACCGACCTACTGAGGGGTGCTACTTCGGAGTTAAGCACATCGCACCCCTATCGGTGCTATGACTGCCCACGACGCTTCTTCACGTGACCGCCCCGTCACAGAATCGAGTTACGGCATCCCGACCAACAAAGACGGACTGCTCTCGTGGTCCATCGTCGAAGATGCATTCGCCGAGGACCGTGTGTTCTGGATTTCGACCACTCGACCCGACGGAAATCCGCACGCCCGGCCGGTGTGGGGTGTCTGGGTCGATGGCGCGTTCCACTGCGGTGGCGGTGAGAACACGCGCTGGGTTCGAAACCTCGCACACAACTCGCACCTGACGGTTCACCGCGAGAGCGGCACTGACGTGGTGATTCTCGAAGGCGTCGCCGAACGGCTCGACGAGCAGACGGCAGACGAATCTACGTTGGAGCGAATCGACGACGCCTACGAGGAGAAGTACGATATTCGACACGGAACGCCCGTCTTTCGTATTCACCCCGCGCGAGTGCTGGCGTGGTCGGACTTTCCGACCGATGCGACGCGGTGGACGTTCGACTCTATGTGAGCGTTAGTTGTAGGATGCCAGCAACTCCATTTCATATAGCGCCATTTGATTTATTTGTCCCACACGGCCCACTTTCACCCGGGTTAGGGTCATTATCGTGTCACTCGTATCACACTGCATGGACTACCTCCGAACACCCACCGTGCATCGACTGCTCAGTGCCCCGGTCGGTCGCGTGTTTTCGACTCAGGTATTCGAATCGTACAAGTCGCGCTCACTGCCCGACGAATTTGGCGTCGCTCGTGCCCGCGCCGCCGCAGATGTCGCACTCGGGTCTGGCCCGAACTCCTATTTGAAGGAAGTCGGTGCTCCCCCCGCACCGAGTTTGGACCGGCGAATCACACACGCTCTCGCCGAGTACGCAGACATTCGTGAGGCCTACGACGGGACGATGGCCCGGTGGGACGACGTGTTCTGGGGTGACTACGAATCGCTCCCCGACGAGCGAGTCGCACTCGAACGCGAACGACGCGAACGCGCACAGCAGCATTCGAAACCGACCGACGTGTTCGGATTTCTCACGACCGAACACTACGTTCCGCCCGTGAAGTTCGACACGCCCGACGTCGAGGCTGCCCGCATGCGTTGGCATCACGAACTCGCCGAACCAGAGCGACTCTATGGGTTTTCCGAGATGCGAACCGCTGAACGAGTCCCGCGAGTCGAGCGCTCTGCGACGGTTCGTGGCCCGAATACGACCGAGTACCTGCTTCGATTCCGGTCGCCCTCGGCCCACTTCGGTGACATGGCCACTGCACGGGTCTACGAACCCGCAGAGGGTGGCGACTCACTGCCGACGCTCATCTACTATTCCGGGTGGGGGTCGTTCAACGACCAGAGCGCCTACTGGCCTGAAGAAGAAGCCCTCGGACGAAGCCTCGCACCCCGGGGGTTCCGTGTCATCCTTCCGGATGCCCCGTGGCACGGCCAGCGCGAGCGACCCGGATTGTATAGTGGCGAACCCTACATCGCCCGCGCGCCCGTGGGCATGTTCACGCTCTATGCAGGCGCGGCGCTCGAAACTGCCGTTCTCACTGATTGGGCGCGAACAGAAGGTGCCCTCGCAGTCGGCGTCGGCGGAACCAGTCTCGGCGGAACGATTGCACTCCACGTCGGCGGATGGTGTGACCGTTGGCCCGACTCGATGCGTCCCGACCGACTCTTCGCTGTCGGCGCACCGGGTTCGATTACTCAGACCGTCCTTTCGAGCCACCTCACGCCCATGCTTGGTCTCGATAGCGCACTCGACGCTGGTGGTTGGAGCGGCGAAGCCTTACGCGAGTTCGCACCGCTTCTCAACCCACCGGCGACGCCTGCGCTCGACCCTTCGCACGTCTTCTCCTTTGTCGGCACGCAAGACACGATGGCTCCCGTTGCGACGACGCGGACGCTTCTCGAACAGTGGGGTGTCCCCGCTCGAAACCAGGTCGAGTGGAATTGCGGACACTTCGGCGTCCTCTCGAATATGATTCGAACTGGCGGTGTCCAGCGGAAAATCAGACGACAACTGGACGATGCGAGTCGAGAAAAAGAGAGAATCACGGCGTAAGCGTCGTCTCGGAGACTCCCGAGCGCGACGTTATTCGTCGGCGAGGAAGTCCGGTTCGGGCCGCTTTTCGCCGGACTCTGCTTCGAGGTGGGTTCGGAACGCTTCGACCGTCACGTCCTGCGTCTCGCGTTCTTTGCGGTCACGGACGGAGATGGTGCCGTCGGCTTCTTCGTTGCCGCCGACGACAATCATGTACGGGACGCGGTCCGTCTGGGCTTCTCGAATCTTCCGACCGAGCGTCCACGAGCGGTCCTCGATGGTGACGCGGAAGTCGTCGAGTTCCTCTTTGATGGATTCGGCGTAATCGAGTTGGTCGTCCGAAATCGGGAGGATACGGACCTGCTCGGGGGCGAGCCAGAACGGGAACTTGCCGTTGTAGTGTTCGATGAGGACCATAAAGAAGCGCTCGAACGAACCGTAGAGCGCGCGGTGAATCATGACCGGGCGGTGTTCTTCGTTGTCTTCTCCCGTGTAGGAGAGTTCGAAGCGCTCGGGCATGTTGAAGTCGAGTTGGACCGTCGGGCCGTCCCACTTGCGACCGAGGGCGTCTTCGAAGGCGAAGTCGATTTTCGGGCCGTAGAAGGCACCGTCGCCTTCCTCGACGAAGTAGTCCATCTCCGTGTCTTCGAGGACAGCTTTCAGTTGCGACTCTGCCTGCTCCCAAATCTCGTCCGAACCGACGGACTTCTCGGGGCGCGTTGCGAGCGCGACTTCGAAGTCGAGGTCGAACGTTTCGAGGACTTCGAGGATGATTTCCATGATGTCCTCGACTTCCTGCTCGATTTGGTCGGGGCGGACGAACAGGTGGCCGTCGTCGATGGTAAAGGCCCAGACACGCGAGAGACCAGAGAGTTCGCCGCGCTGTTCTTTACGATAGACCTTCCCGTTCTCGGCGTACCGGACGGGGAGGTCGCGGTAACTCCAGCTCCCTTGCTTGAAGATGGTCGCGTGACCCGGGCAGTTCATCGGCTTCAGACCGTATTCCTCGTCGTTCACGTCGAGGAGGAACATGTCGTCCACGTAGTTGTCGTAGTGACCTGACTGCTTCCAGAGTTCCGTCCGGAAGAGGTGTGGCGTCTCGACGTAGTCGTAGCCGTAGTCACCGTTCAGGTCGCGCCCGTACGTTTCGAGTTCGTGGAGGACCTTCTTGCCGTTCGGATGGTAGAGCGGCAAGCCCGGCCCCGTGACACTCGGAATCGAGAACAGGTCGAGTTCACGGCCGAGTTTCCGGTGGTCGCGTTCGGCGGCCTCGGCGCGCATGTCGAGGAACTCCTCTAACTCGCTTTCGGACTCGAAAGCCGTCCCGTAGACGCGCGTCAGCGTGTCGTTCTCCTCGTCGCCGCGCCAGTAGGCAGCCGAAATGTTGAGGAGTTTAACCGCGCCGATGTCGCCGGTCGATTCCACGTGCGGGCCCTTACAGAGGTCTTCGAACTCGCCTTGTTGGTAGAACGAGAGTTCGTCGTCGTCAGCGGCCTCGGTTTCGAGAATTTCGCGCTTGTAGTCGTTGTCGGCGTACTTGTCGAGTGCCTCTTCGCGGGAGACGAGCGTACGCTCGATATCGAGGTCTTCGTCGATGATATCGCGCATCTCGTCTTCGATTTCCTCCAGGTCCTCTTGTTCGAGTTCGACGTCCGTGACGTCGTAGTAGAACCCGTCGTCCGTCCACGGGCCGATGGTCAGTTTGGCCTCTGGGTGGAGGCGCTGGAGTGCTTGTGCGAAGACGTGGGCCGCCGAGTGGCGAAGCACGTCGAGATATTCGTCCGACTGGTCGGTGACGATGACGAGATTCGCGCCGTCGGAGAGCGGCGTCTCTTTGTCCACGAGGTCGCCGTCGACGACGCCCGCAACGGTGTCTTTCCCGAGACCGGGACCGATTGCGAACGCCGCATCTCGCACCGTCGCACCCTCCTCGACGGACAATTCCGTTCCGTCTGGGAGGATGACAGCGATATCACTCATACGCGCACGAAACCGACGGGGGAGAATAAGTGTTGTTGACACGGGCGGACATGACGCCCGCTCGCGCCGGTTTTCGTGCGATGTGCTATCGTTTCTATCGCCGATGTTCGGACCCAAACTACCAATTGGATGGCACGCGCACCCCGAGTTATGAGATTATCTCGACAGAGTGGTGTCTTCATGCACCTCACGTCGCTCCCCGGGCCACACGGCATCGGTGACCTCGGTGACGGTGCCCGCGCGTTTATCGACTTCCTCACTGAGGCCGAACAGTCGATGTGGCAGTTCTGCCCACTCGGACCGACTTCGCCCGCGCACGCGAACTCGCCATATCAGTCGTCGTCGTCGTTCGCTGGCAATCCGCTGCTCATCGACCTTACGGACCTCGAAGCACGCGGTTGGCTCACCGAAGACGACCTCGAACCGGTCCCCGAGTTCGACGACCACGCGGTCGAGTACGGCCGCGTCGGTGAGTACAAACGCGCTCGCCTCCGAACCGCGTTCGACCGATTCGAATCGTCGGCAACCGAAGACGAACGCGCCGCCTTCGACGAGTTCTGTGAGCGCGAGTCCTCGTGGCTCGAAGATTACGCACTCTTCGCGTCGCTCAAAGAGGACTACGAACAGGCGTGGATCGACTGGCCACACGAACTCAAAGTGCGCGACGAAGATGCCCTCGAACGTGTCCGCGACGAGTACGCCGAGGAGATTCGCTATCGCGAGTTCACCCAGTTCTGTTTCGACCTCCAGTGGCGAGACCTCGCCGACTACGCCGACGAGAAGGGAATCACACTCGTCGGCGACCTGCCCATCTACGTCGCGCTCGACAGCGCAGACGTGTGGGCCGCACCGGAAGCCTTCGACCTGAACGAAGACCACGAACCCGCTGTCGTCGCGGGCGTCCCGCCGAACCCACACGATTCGGGTCAGCGATGGGGTAACCCACTCTACGACTGGGACCACCTCCGCGAAACCGGCTACGAGTGGTGGATGGACCGCCTCCGTCGCCTCTTCGACCTCGTGGACGTGACCCGCATCGACCACTTCAAAGGATTCGACTCGTACTGGGCTATCGACGCCTCCTCTGACAGCGCCGCCGACGGTGAATGGCGCGATGCACCCGGCTACGACTTCTTCGAGACGGTCCAGCGAAAATTCGGTGACCTTCCCTTCATCGTCGAAGACCTCGGCTTCCTCGACCCCTCGCTCGTGGACCTCCGCGACCAGTTCGCCTTCCCCGGCATGCGTGTTCCCCAATACGCCAACTGGTGCCAAGAAGGAGACATGTACCAACCGATGCACTATCCGGAGAACACCGTCGCCTACACCTCGACGCACGACACCGACACCTTCGTCGGTTACTACCAGTCGCTCCCCGACGAACAGCGCGACTGTCTCCACTACAACATCGGGGCCGATGGCTCGGAGATTCAGTGGTCCATCATCGACGCGGTGTGGAACTCTGCGGCCGTCCTCGCATTCACGACAATGCAGGACCTCCTCGGCCTCGACTCACACGCCCGCTTCAACACTCCGGGCACGCAGAACGGCAACTGGGAGTGGCGCGTCACCCCAGCGGGCTTCGAGAGCGACATCGCCCAACGCCTCGCAGGCTACACGGACATCCACATTCGGAACTAGCGTCTCTTTTACCCTCTCGCGTTTTCACCGCGTTCCCAGCGAGGGTTATCTCGGTTGCGAGCGTACCCAACACGATGTCAACCGAGAGAGACACGGCCGCGGCGGGGCCGCACGAAATCGACGTCCACCCGGAGGAACGACTGTTGTCGCCGCTCGAATCGCTCGTCGGCGCGGATGCGCGCACGGTGTACGGAACACCGGTCTCCGTCGGCGAGAAGACCGTTATTCCAGTCGCTCGCGTCGCCTACGGTCTGGGTATGGGCGGTGGCTCAGGTGGAGACGAAGACGACGAGACGGCCGGTGAGGGATTCGGTGGTGGTGGCGGCGCACGCGCCACGCCGATGGGTGTCGTCGAGGTGACGCCCGAAGAGACGAAATTCATCAGATTCAACGAGGCGCCCCGTCTTGCGGGAATTCTCGCAGTTGGTATCGGTCTCGGCCTCGCTATCGCACGCTTGCTCCGGCGGTGAGTGTTCGGCACCCTCTGGCGAGTACACCTTTTTGCCCGTCCCTCCCGACGGCGACGGTATGTCTCGTCGTTTGGGTCTCGCCGCATTTGCTGCTGGGATTATCGCAGCCGTTCTCAGTGGACTCGTTCGAGCCACACTTCCGCTCGCATCGTTCGAAATCCCGATAGCCGATGCCGACCTGTTGGTATCGAAAGGGCTCTCGGCGCTCGCTATCGCGCTCGTCACTTACGGTATCTATCGGTTCATCATGGCGGTGTTCATCACGCGCATCGTGGACCGTCGCCGGGCCCACGACATCCGCAACATCTTACGACTCACTCTCGGCCTCGTTGCGCTCGTGGGCGTTCTCGGTGCCTTTACAGAACAATGGCTCGGCGTCCTCGTCTCGTTCGGCGTCATCGGGTTCGCCATCACGTTCGCCCTTCAACAGCCGATTCTCTCGCTCATTGGCTGGGTCTACATCGTCATCAAACGACCCTTCGCGGTCGGTGACAGAATCAGCGTCTCCGACTTTTCGGGTGACGTTGCCGAAGTCGATTTTCTGGTGACGACACTCTGGGAGTCCGGCGGCGACCTCACGTCCAACCAGTCGTCTGGCCGAACCGTGACCGTTCCAAACTCGCTCGTCCTCTCGTCTGAAATCGTCAATCACGGCGCGCTGTTCAATCGCGTTTGGGCAGAGGTTCCCGTCCAAGTCGCCTACGAGACCGACCTCGAATTCACGCGTGAACTACTCGTCGAAATTGCCGAAGAAGAGGTCGGTGCCGACATGCGTGCGGCTATCGCTCGATACCGTTCGCAACTCGCTGACTCTCCGCTCGACCTCGCCGTCACTAATGGACCGACAGTCAATATCGCCCAAGAGGAGTCTTGGGTCGTTCTTCGCCTTCGCGTACTCGTCCCCCCGACCGGTGGCCAGCAGGTGAAAAACCGGGTTTACGAGCGCGTACTGACCGAACTCGCCAAGCATCCAGACCGTGTGAGTTTCCCCGTCGGTCGGAGTCGGTGAGGGCCGTGGTCGGCCGGGAACCAACCACAAACTTCGACAGTGGGGGAGTCCTCGCCAAACCGTCGCTCGGTCAGCGGGGGTGAAGACCGAGAAGAGTTACGGGAGTTCTCATTGGGTTGCAGTGGCACAAACAAACACAACCGACAGTTCCCAGTCTTCGTACACAACTATTATTTCCTTGTATAAAGTTTTTAAGAATCGCTCAACAACGTAAGTGGGGCCACGCGTTCGCCATCGAAACCCGCAAATCCCCTCCGGCCAACGTCGAAGCGATGGAGACGGGTGTCATCGACCTCGCCGGTATCGACGGCGACTTCGACTTGCAATCGACGTTGGAAAGCGGCCAGTCGTATCTGTGGGACCGTCTCGACGGTCAAATGTACGACCAAGACGGCGCGTTCGGCGGCGATGCGTGGTATCAGACGGTTGTCCCACCTATCGACGGCGTCTCAGACGATTCTGCGGTCGTTCGTGCCCGGCAGGTCGATGGGGGACTCGAATGGAAATCGAACACCGATGCCGTCCCGATTCTTCGCTCACTGCTTCGCCTCGACGACGACCTCGATGCGATTGTCGAATCCATGCCGGACGAACCGCTTGTCGAGCGCGCGTACGAGGCCTATCCGGGGATGCGAATCGTCCGCGACCCACCATTCGGGTGTCTCATCTCCTTTATCTGCTCGGCGCAGATGCGCGTCTCGCGTATCTTCGATATGCAAGCGCGACTCCGCGAGGCCTACGGCGAAGCGGTCGAATTCGATGGCGAAACTTATCGCGCGTACCCGACACCAGAACGCCTCGCTGAGGCGACTGAAGATGACCTGCGCGACTTGAGACTTGGCTACCGCGCACCCTACGTTCAACGCACCGCCGAGATGGTCGCTTCTGATAAGGCCACACCGTCGGAGGCCCGCGGACTCGACTACGAGGACGCACGCGACTCGCTGACTCGCTTTGTCGGCGTCGGCGACAAGGTTGCCGACTGTGTACTCTTGTTCTCTCTGGACTATCTCGAGGCCGTCCCGCTGGACACGTGGATTCACACCGCAATCGACGAGTATTACCCCGACTGCGACCGCGGCAACTACCAGGATACCTCACGGGCGATTCGTGAGCGACTCGGCGGCGATATTGCTGGATACACCCAAACGTACGTTTTCCATTATCTCCGTTCTGGTGGGGATTAGAGCCGGTTTGAAGCCGTTTTGTGTATGAACCCGGCAAGAAGGTTGATACGCATTGCGGCACAACCTTTCGATGGTTATGGACTGCAGAGTCGTCGTGGAGGCCGCGGTCCCGGTGTACGATGTGGAGACGGAGGATGAGGCGATTCGAATCGCCATCTCGAAGACGGGAGATATGTTGAATCCTGACCTCAACTACGTCGAAATTCGGATGGGGACCCGCGTCACGCCCGGTGGTGAGGAACTGCTTCCCGCGTTTATCGCTGCGGACGAAGCACTCGTCGCTCTCGAACTAGAGATGACTGTGTTCAACGTCGAACAGGAAGAACACGCCACTCGAATTGCTCGCAAAGAGATTGGCCAACGACTCGAACACATTCCGCTCAAACTACTTTCGGTCACGCCGATAGACGAAGAACCGACCGAACAAGAGGGCTTGTCCGAGTTCGACGATTTCAGCGAAGGCAGCTAAGAACTCACCACACCCGTCGCTCGAACGGGTTGTAGCTTTCACGAGACACAGAGCGTCGTCACTCGGGGATAAGCGTCTGAGAGAACTGATTCTCGGACGGCGATTCAGTCAGCTTGAGCTGCAACTGGCTCTGGCTCTGCCTCGCGCATAGAACCAGTGATACCTTTTGCCAGTTTAAAAACAGCCGCTTTGTGATCGGTCTTGGATTTGTGGATAGATGTTGGACGTACACCGAGAGTATTGTACTCGGTGAGTTCAATTTCACTTTCTTCCCACTCCTCAATCTGTCCGTGTACTTCTGCAAGTAATCCGTGCAGGTGGATGAGCTCCTGCTTTTTCATGAGCAACCCAGTCTTGAGAACGGAGGGATATAGTATTATCTTGAGTCACGTTAGCATGGAACCCGCTTAAACGGCCGATTATCGGGGTTTGACGGCAAATTAATTGTTCGAAATGCTTCAAATCTTCTCCGAATACCGGCGAAATTTGTGCAAATTACATCCCATCTACTGACCAATTCATAGTGGTATGTAGTTCTCAATCGTTGTGCGCGCCGAGCGCGCGCGCAATCGTTCGTGAATATTTTATTTCCACCAGAGCCTTGTAAGTCGTATGGACTACTCCGAACAACTCGACAGGGCCGTCTCTGAAACGCCGGATGACCAGGCAAGTGATGGTCGATTTTCTGTCCCTGACCCAGTCGTTCGGCCCGAAGGGAACGTCACTATCTACGAAAACTTCGCTGAAACGCACGACCGATTGGCGCGCGACGACTCGCACCTCCTGAGCTTCTTACAGTCTGAGTTCGCAACGAGTGCCTCTATCGACGAAGCGGGGCGCGCACGCTTTACCGGCGCGTTCAAGCAAACACGCGTTGCGGACGCGCTCGACGAGTACGTCGAGACGTTCGTCCTCTGTGGTGAGTGTGGCTCACCGGATACACGGTTCGTGACCGAACAGGGTACGTCCAAGCTGAAGTGCGATGCGTGCGGTGCGCTCTCGGCCATCCCTGACGTGTAAAAAGTCCTCGTTGTGCAGCGCAGTTATTCGAACTGCTTGAGCGTCTGCAAGTCGCGTTCGGTTCGCATAAACTCCGCAGTGCGGCGTGTGGCACCACAGTTTTGACACGAGTAGTTATCGCGGTGCGCCGGGAGGTTGTTTGGGGTCGTCTCCCAGTCTTTTCCACATTCGGGACATAAGAGTCGGACGAACGCTTCGACCATAGCCACATTTCTCTCGGCGAGCCGATAAATCTTGTTACGGCTTCCCACACTACGAAAAACAAAACGGCCACCACGGCCACCACCGACGATTACGCGAACGCGCTTTCGTCCTGTACTTCGAGAAGCTCTTTGTACCGATTTCGAATCGTCACTTCCGAGATATCGGCGACTTTCGAAACCTGGCTCTGCGTGACCTTCTCGTTCGTGAGTAGGGCCGCGGCGTAGACTGCCGCAGCAGCGAGGCCGACCGGCGACTTGCCAGAGTGGACGCCAGTCTCTTTCGCATCGCGCAAGAGCGTGCGGGCTTGCCGTTCTGCTTCGTCCGAAAGCCCAAGCTCAGAGGCGAACCGTGGAACGTACTGTTCGGGGTCCGCAGGCTTGATTTCGAGTTTGAGTTCACGGACGATGTAGCGGTACGTTCTGGTGAGTTCCATCTTATCGACGCGGGAGACCTTCTCCAGTTCGTCGAGGGAACGTGGTGTACCGACCATGCGGGCGGAGGCGTACAGTGACGCCGTTGCGACGCCCTCGATGGAGCGGCCGGGGAGCAGGTCGTCGTTGAGGGCGCGGCGGTAGATGACCGACGCCGTCTCACGGACGTTCTCGGGGAGGCCGAGTGCGGATGCCATCCGGTCGATTTCGCCGAGTGCCTGCTTCAGGTTGCGCTCTTTCGAATCACGAGTACGGAAGCGCTCGTTCCACGTGCGGAGCCGTTGCATCTGCTCGCGCTGGCGTGGCGAGAGCGTCTTGCCGTAGGCGTCTTTGTTCTGCCAGCCGATGTTGGTCGAAAGTCCCTTGTCGTGCATCATCTTCGTCGTCGGTGCGCCGACGCGGGACTTGCTGTCTCGTTCTGCGGAGTCGAACGCGCGCCACTCTGGGCCGCGGTCGACCACAGTGTCTTCGACGACGAGGCCGCACTCACCGCAGACGGTCTCACCGTGTTCGGTGTCGTGGATGAGCGTCCCGCTACATTCGGGACAGACCTCCTGTTCCTGTTCTTTTTGCTTTTCTCGCTTCGTGCGCCGGGCGCGTCGCTCTCGGGCCGTCGCGTCTCTGCTGTATGTTCGGGTGGTTGTGGTGTCGCTCATTATGGGTGTGATACGGACCCGTCTCAACCGTGGTGAGAGAAGAAAAAAGGAAAGCCCAGGTTGGTGGTCCTTACCAACAGTAAGTCCGAAAACTATTTAAATCTTTTGCCAAATTACACCCGATTAATCGAGAGATAGCGACTTCATGTCGCCTCAGTGGTGGCTGAATGGTAAACATACAACAAAACATGACGGTTTATATCTCTTTCGTCGGCTTACAACCATCCCTCACGTCGGAAGTAGACAAGTAGTATACCAGTGACGGCGCTCATCCCAAGCATCGTTGCGAGGTAGCCGTACTGCCATCCGAGTTCAGGCATGTTGTACACAGACGCACCGGGGTCAAAGTTCATCCCGTAGATACCGACGACGAGCGTCAGCGGGAGGATAATCGTCGCTACGACGGTGAGCGTCTTCATCACCTCGTTGGTCGATTGCGAGAGCGTGTTGAGGTACATATCTCGCGCGCCGCGTGCGAGGTCGCGGTACGTCTCGGTGAGGTCCACCAGTTCGACGAGGTGGTCGTACACGTCCCGGTAGTACTTCTCGGTCGGTTCGCGGACGTAGTCGGGGTCGCCCCGTGCGAGTACCGATGCCGCCTCTCGGGTCGGCCACACGGTCTTTCGGAACGACAGCAAGTCACGCCGAACGGCGTTGAGGCCCTGCAATACGTCTCTGTCGGGATTTTCGAAGATTCCCTCTTCGATTGTCTCGATTTCTTCACCAACCTCGTCGAGCAGTTGGAAGTAGTTGTCCACGATGCGGTCGATGACCCGTGAGGCGGTGAAATCCGGGCCGAACCTGAGTAGTCGCGGTTCCTTCCGCTCGATTGCACTCCACACGCTGTTCACCGCGGGGATATCGGTCCGGGTGAGCGTTACGAGCCAATCGTCGCCGAAACAGAGACCGACCGGGCGGGTTCGAACCTCTTCTTCGAAGACTTGCTCACCTTTTCTGAGCATCGCGGTCCGGACGAGAACGAACGTGTACTCGTCGTACTCCTCGGTTTTGGGCCGTGCATCGTTTCGAACGTCTTCGAGAGAGAGTGGGTGAATGCCGAAGGCGTCAGCGACCGCCGCGAAATCAGTTTCATCCGTGGCGTTCACCCACGTCGTTCCGGGTGCATCACGCGCGGTCGCCAATGCATCAGTCTCGTAGGTCGTTGTCTCCCCTTCTCGGTAGACGAGTGTGGATATCACGACGCGTCACCTCCGACGGCCCACAGCGTGAGTCCAATCATGAGTGCCGTCACGGTAAATGCACGGCCGGGGTACGCGACGGTGATGCCGAGTACGTAGCCACCCACGCTGAGGACCGTAACGAGAATCCCTGCGGTCCGGACGGATGTCATGCACTCACGGACCCGCGGTGGGGTGAAAAAGACTCCCCCGAGTTAGGCTTCCGAGGGGTGTTCGACAGAGCGCATCAGTTCGAGGATGTTCTCTTCCTCGCCATCGAGTTGCTGTGGGTAGACGCCGATTGCGATGATGAAGTCGTCTTCGTGGCGAATCTTCGTCACGTGAACGTAGACGTCGATTTGTTCACCTTCGACGCGTGCGGTTGCACTGTACTTCGTCACGTTCGCCGTCTCTCCGAGCATCTGGACGTTCCGCGAACTCACCTGTTCGACGTTATTCAAGCCTTGGTAGCGACTTCTGACGAGTCCGACGAGTTGGTCGTTGGAGTAGTCACCGATGGGGTTGAGCGTCTGTCCGGCGACTTCGACGGCGGGCGTCGAGATGACGCTGAACACACCGAGTTTGGCCTCGCCGAAGAGACCGAGGTTGACCTTCTTCTCGTAGGTGGTCAGGTGGTTACTGGCGACGACCTGACGCTCTTGGCCTGCGACAGTGAACGAACGATTGATTTTGAGTTCTTCAGTGCCGTTCGTACTGTACCCCGCGTTCGACGCAACCGACGCGTCGGTGGCCGCCGGTTCCGACTCGAACGAGAGTGCCTCGTCGCCGGTGAGGACACCGAGACAGCCACTCGTCACGACGAGCGCAATGACAGCGAAGGTCGCAACAAGGTGTTTCGAAGACATAGCGCGATTTCTCTCGTCTGTTAGTATAAGTTCGGTGGCTTTCACGTGAACCACAAAACGCCGGCGTCAATCACTCAGCTTCCAGTTCTTCGTCGCTCGCTTGGTCTGGGTCGCTCTCGGCAAATTCCTCGGGTACACTCGCCCGAGCGTCGTTCTCGCGGCGAATGACACGACGACTGTACAGGTAGTAGACCGGTACGACGAACGGAAGCGCGAACGCGGCGCCGAACCAGAGGTGACGGGAGGCACCCCATTTCACGCCCTGTCGACGGAGCGATTTGATGTCGGCACGGATGAGACCGGCGTAGAAGAGGTGGCTGACGAAAACGACCATGAACGCTGGTTCGGGGCCGAGAAAGAGCGAGACGACGGCGAACAACACGAGACCAATCACGTACAGCGTCGGCAGTACACCTCGATACTGTCCGGAGATGTTGGCGCGTTTTTTGGCGCGTTCACGCTCGACTGCCCGGCCACGCCGGTACTCGTCGGTACTCATACCTGCATCGTCACACCGTCGCCGAAAAAGTCGTTCGCTCCGAACTCAGCCGAGATACTTCACACTGACTTCGTGCGGGCCATCCGGTGTTTGGATGAAGACCGACGTTCGAAAGAACGACCGAATCGCGTCTCGCCATGCGGCAACCGCCTGCCTATGTTGGTCGTGATGCACCTCGACGTCGTAGGGGTCGGGCCGAGTCTCGTCCACTTCAGGGTACGACGGAGCGCCTTCGTCGAGAAAGAGCATCGGCTCGAAGTGGAGTGGTGTGGGGTCTGCGTAATCTTTGGACTCGCCACCGGCGATGTGGATTCGCGCTCGCATCCGTCCGGTGAACGGCGGTGTCACACGGAGTACGACTGGGCGTCCGGCACGCTGTGTCGCTTCGAGCGCCGAAACGAGGTCGTCAGTCGTTACTGCAAGCGAACGGATTACTGTCGGATGTGGCGAACCCGGCCGTTCGTTCACTCAGCGACCCGACGTCGGTTCGTCACCGAATCGGGACGGAGTTTGCCGTTACAGTCCGGACAGGTTGCTCGGTATGCACCGGGGCTGACCGTCGCCTGACAGTCACAACAAATGTACGATGCCCGTTCCATCGACCAATGTTTAGACATGATGCGTGTTAAACGTTACCATAAACCACATTTTCTAACCATTCGTCCGCCAGTCCGATTCTTTTTACCCGAATCGGCCGCAACCCGTCAGCATGACTGACGCATGGTTCGTCGGGGCGGACCCATCGGACCCAACGACTGGCGCGACGCGAGTTCGAGAGGGGCGTGCGGACGCCCCTGAGGACTGGCCCGCTGTCGCCGTCGAAACCGGGTTTGCCGACGACGACACCGACTACTACGCGAAACTCCGCGAGGCAACGCTGACTGCCGCGCGTGAGGCCGTCGCCGAACGAGAACGCGCCGACGACAAGCAACTCGCCCACGCAGTTCGCGCGATGGACGACGCCGAACGGACAGCCAACGAACTCGCCGAGCGCGTGGTCGAATGGGCCGGAACGCTCTACGAAGACGTGCCACGCGGGCTCGATGGTGTCCGCGATATCTCCGCACGGACGCCTGAGACGGCCCCCGAAGAGCGTGTCGTCTCCTACGCGACTCGCGCCGTAGACCTCCTCGACGAACGCGACGACCTGCGGACGTTCATCGAAGAACGCGCTCCAACCGTCGCACCCAACCTCTCCGAGATGGCCGGACCGGTCCTCACCGCGCGCCTCATCTCACTCGCGGGTAGTCTCGAACGCCTCGCAAAGGTGCCGAGCGGAACCGTCCAAGTCCTCGGTGCCGAAGATGCGCTCTTCGCTCACCTTCGCGGGCACGCCTCGTCGCCAAAGCACGGCGTCATCTTCACCCACGAGTTCGTTCGCGGAACCCGCCCATCTGACCGTGGGTCTGCGGCGCGCGCTCTCGCCGGGAAACTCTCGCTCGCAGCACGTGTAGACCACTATTCGGGTGACTACCGGCCCGTACTGCACGAAGAACTCGCCAAACGAATGGACGCGATTCGCGCCCGCGCCGAGGACGACAACACGGAGGACGACCAATGAGCGACGACCTCCCAACTGGCGTCGAACGCCGCTCTTTCGACGGCCAAGAGCGCCTCGCCACGCAGGGTGAAACGGTCTACGGCGAACCCACGAAAGACGGCTGGCGCGTCTGGGACGCCGGTCGCTCGAAGCTGGGTGCGATGCTCGAACTCGGGATGGATACCAGTCTCGAAGGCGGCGAAACCGTTCTCTATCTCGGTGCCGCGTCGGGGACGACCGTCTCGCACGTCGCGGACTTTTCGGGACCGACCTACGCCGTCGAATTCGCCCCGCGCCCCGTTCGTGACCTCGTTGGCGTCGCCGAAGCACGAGACAACCTCTTTCCGCTCCTGAAAGACGCCCGCGACCCCGAATCGTACGCACACGTCGTCGAAGCCGACGTGGATTGTATCGTCATGGACGTTGCAACCCGCGGCCAAGCCGACGTTGCGAACCGAAATCGGCAGTTCCTCGCCGACGATGGTCGGCTGTTGATGGCGGTCAAAGCCCGAAGTGAGGATGTGACCGCCGACCCCGACGACGTCTTCGAAGACGTTCTCGAATCGCTCGAATCGAGCTACGAAGTCCTCGAAACCACCCGCCTCGACCGGTTCCACACCGATCACTTGGGTATCGTCGCCCGCCCGAAGTAACCAAAACCACTCCGAAAACATCGACTGAGTTACATACTCCCTCGCCGTCTTCACGATGTTTTTAATCGGGCGCATCTAACCGCGTGCCGATGGAACTAGGGTCGGCGGATGCCTTTGGCCGCATGGGGACACTCGGCGTCGAAGAGGAGTTCTACATCGTTGACGCCGACGGTCGGCCAACGTCCGGTATCGACGAACTCGTGTACGGCGAAGAGCCACCGGAACCGCTCTCCGGACGAATCGACCACGAACTGTTCAAGTTCACAATCGAGACACAGACGCCGCTTATCGAAGACCCGAGCGAGGTCGAATCGGCTATCACTTCTGTTCGCGACGCACTCGTCGCGCACGCCGCGAATCACGACTTCCGCGTCGCCGCGGCCGGACTCCACCCCGCCGCAAAGTGGCGCGAACTCGACCACGCGACCAAACCACGCTATCAGGCACAACTCGACCGGATTCAGTACCCACAACACCGGAATACGACCGCTGGCCTGCACGTCCACGTCGGTGTCGACGACGCCGACAAGGCCGTCTGGATTGCGAACGAACTCCGCTGGTATCTCGCCCCGCTTCTCGCACTGAGTGCGAACTCTCCGTTCTGGAACGGCTTCGATACTGGCCTCGCCTCTGCACGCGCCAAAATCTTCGAGAACCTTCCGAACACCGGCATGCCGACCGCGTTCGAAGACTTCGACGCGTTCCAGCAGTTCGAGCGTCGGATGGTCGAACTCGGTTCTATCGACGACCGTGGCGAACTCTGGTACGACGTTCGACCCCACACAGGCCACGGAACCGTCGAAGTCCGAACACCCGACACCCAAACCGACCCCGAGCGCGTCGCCGCGTTCGTCGAATACATTCACGCACTCGTCCTCGAACTCGCCGACCGCTACGAAGACGGCGAAGACGGAACCGAAATCCGTCGCGAACTCCTCGACGAGAACAAGTGGCGGGCGACACGCTACGGCCGCGACGCTTCCTTTATCGGCCGCGACTCCGAGTCAGTCGTCAGTCTCGACTCCTTCGTCGAAACCGAGACTGAGCGCCTCGGCGTCGATGGACTCCAGTTCCTCTTCGAAGCCGAATCGGGAACCGAGATCCAGCGTCGCATCCACGACGAATCCGGCCTCGACGCGCTCTGTGAGCATCTGACGCTCGATTGAGCTACGCCAGCAATTCACGCTCGGCCTCTCACGGGAAACATTTTTCAGTGAATATGTTTTGTCCTTTCCCGTAGCACAAATGCCTGCGAAACAGACTTCCGAGGAACGTACAAAGTCAGAGAGCGAGGAATCTTCGAACGGTGCTATCGACGAAGCCGTCCCCGAATTTGACGACGGCTTAATCGACCTACTTGCGTGGATTCTGGACACCGAGACGCGGGCACGCATCTACGTTCACCTCCGCACGCACCCGAACTCGACGAGCGGCGAAGTTGCGGAAGGAACTGGTTTGTACCCGAGTACGGTCCGCGAGGCACTCGCCGAACTCACCGACGAGGGCACTGTCGAACGACAAAAGCGCAAGAGTTCCGGTGCGGGCAACAACCCCTACGAGTACATCGCTATCCAACCGAGTGAACTCGTTAAAAACGTTGCTGGAGAAGTCCAAGAGCAGTTGAACGTGGTGTTCAACCTCGACCGACACCTCGGAACTGACGGCTCTGACGACATCGAGCCGGTTTCGATTACCGTCCGCGAGGAGTGACCCTAACCCGACCCGCTTAAGTTGCACCGCGACGACGGCGAGAATATGCACGTCGCGTTGGGCGGGACGTTCGACCCTGTCCACGATGGCCATCTCGCACTCTTTGAGGCCGCATTCGAAATGGGCGACGTGACTATCGGACTGACGAGTGACGAACTCGCACCGAAAACACGTCACGTAGACCGCTACGTTCGACCTTTCGACGAGCGAAAAGCGGCGCTCGAAGCCGAACTCGAACCGCTCGCCGAGGAGTACGGCCGCGAGTTCGACATCAGAGAACTCGACGAACCGACCGGCATTGCGACCGAACCGGGCTTTGACGTCCTCATCGTCTCACCAGAGACGCAATCGGGCGGCCAACAGGTGAACGAAATCCGTGCCGAGCGCGGTCTCGACCCACTCGATATCAAAGTCGTTGACCACGTTCCCGCCGAAGACGGCGAGCGCATCTCTTCGACGCGCATCGTCATGGGCGAAATCGACCGTCACGGCAACGTCACGCCCGACGCGGACGGGCGCGGGCGATTCCCACCGGACGCCGACGAATAGCGAGCAGAGTTTTTGCACGTTGCGGGTGTATGCCCGCATATGCGCCATCCGCTCGCCGTGAGTTTCGCCACCGGCATTCTCGTCGCTCTCGTCGTGGGTGTCGTCGTCACCGAGTACGTCACACGCTGGGTGTTCTTCTCGCTGTTTATCGGCATTCCCGCGGGTCTCGTCGCGGGCGTCCTCGCTATCGGAATCACGTTCGCGCTGCTCACTCGGCGTCAGAAACCAGAGTCCACAGAGTAGTTACCAACTCGGCGGGCGGAATCCCGCTTCGCGCAGGAGGTCTTTCCATCGCTGTTGGATACTGAGCCGAGAGACGTCCATCGAGTTTGCGACGGCGGTTTGTGAGCGTTCTTCGCCCGCGATGAGCGCGCCCGCGTAGAGACTTGCGGCCGCGACTGCCTTCTTCGAGCGGTCTTCGTCGGGTAGTTGCGTCAGAAACAGGTCCGAGGCGTACGAACGCGCCTCGCTTCCGAGGTCGAGACTGTCGGCGGCGGCGTTGATTTTCGCCAACCACTCTTCGTTGTCTCGTTGGTCTCGGGCGCTGTACATGGTCGGGGTTGTAGGTGGAGTGATATAATCTCCACGGCAGAACTGGTTTCACCTGTCAGTTTGAAATCGAATCAAATGGTCCATCGTCGCGCGTTTCTCGTCGCCCTCTTCTCTGCGACTGCCGGGTGTTTGAATGGACAGCAACGGCCGTCTGGTTCGTCCGATACCACGACAACTCCCGCCACGCACTCGCCAACCGCTTCACCAACAACCACAGCGAAAGCCACTGACGATTCCACACCGGAACCATCCTGCAATACATCGTGGAACCCCACCGTTCGCTGGTCGTTCGAGACCGAAATTCGAGCGTTTCAACCCAGCGTCGAAAACGGAACTGTCTACGTCGGTAGTCAAGACGACATCCTCCGTGCAGTCGCGGCAAACAGCGGCGCGTTCCACTGGGAGACGCCTGCCGAGACGGGATTCGGCTCTACTCCCATCGCGTCGGACCAAATCGTCACGTACGCCGGATACAACGAGGTCGCCGCCTACGACACGGTGAACGGCCACGAACGGTGGTCGTTCTCTCCGCCCGGTGAACGCGCGTCGCTCACGCCCCACCACGGCGATAATGGACAGTTCGTGTTCGTCGGTGCATCACAACGCCCGACGCCTCAAACCGACCCCAAACCAGTGTACGACCGTCTGTACGCCCTCGACCGGAGCGATGGGTCACAGCAGTGGGTCGTCTCACTCGTCGAAGACGGCACTGACCGATGGGTTGTCCCGGCGTCGGTTACTGCCACCAAAGACAGGGTGTTTGTTATCTCCAAAGGTGGGGAATTGGTCGTCCTCGACCCCAGAGACGGGGCCGAACTGTGGCGTCGCCGATTGGACGCTCGATACTCGGGGACCGCTCCGCCGGTCGTCCACGGTGGGCGCGTCTATCAACACGTTGGAGACGAGGTGTACGTACTCGATATCGAAACCGGTGACACCACCTCTCACACTGCCGCTGACGCCGCACCCGCAGTTGCGAGTGACGTTTCGTACTGGGTTCGAGATTCGGCAGTCGTCGCTCGAAGCACCGACGATTGGTCCACGAAGTGGCGTGCGGTTATTCCGGATGGTGGGTGTACAGGCCGCCCAGCCATTGGAGAGAACGCAGTGTACGTTCCAACCGGATGCTACGACGGGAATGCGAAACTCTACGCGCTCGGCAAGCAGGATGGCTGTGTACTCGGGTCGTTCGAAATCGAATCTGCGACTGCGACGATGCCAGTGGTCGCCGAAGGTTCGGTACTCGTGGGTGGGAAAAACGGGGCGGGGAACGTTTGGTCGCTGACGACTTTCAGCGACTCCTCGTGATGTTTATATGTGGCTACGGGAAACGTGCGAGCGCAGGGCGAGATGCCCGAACGAGCGTGGGTAGCCAAGTGGCCAACGGCGCAGCGCTTAGGACGCTGTGGTATAGACCTCCGCAGGTTCGAATCCTGTCCCACGCATAACCGTCTCGAACACCGTGAGAGACGTGTTTGCGTGTCGAAGGATTCGAATCAGGGAGCGAACGCAGTGAGCGAGTGAGGTTCGAATCCTGTCCCACGCACTGAGCGAATTTTGCGACCGCGGTTCGAATCTTGTCTTCTCCAGCCTCCAAAACCCACCCAATTCCCTACAAATATACAGTTCCCACGTCTGAGAACGAGACATTTCTATAGCAAATTCGAACCCTGTACCACTTCATTTTCGCAGGCTGAGTCTTCAGCCCGAAGAACCCAAATTAACGGTGCTGATAAACGCATGCCACACGTCAGACACGACACAACCCTTTTTCTCATTGGGTGTGTGTCTCCACCAATGGCGGCGTTATCTGAATTATTAGGCGATACTGTGGCGGACGTGGATGGCCTGTTCATGTTCGCCCCGAGCCACTCGCAATACGAGCGGTTCGAAGACACTGACGTGCCGACAATCGTCGTCGCACCGGACAATACGGTCGAAGCCGAGACGTTCGTCGAACTCCCGTTGCAGTTCCAGAACGTCAAAGACCGCATCCGGTTCGGCATCGAGGGTGCGATGGAACAGAACCTCGTCGAAGCAGGCGACACCGTCGTCTGCAACGTCGGCATCTTTGGCGGCGACCTCGATTCCGTGGTTCGCGTGCGCGTCGAAGAGAACATGCGCTCGGGAATTTACGACCTCTTCGCTAACTCGCGGGCGGACCCCGGCGTCATCCGTGACGTGTTCGAAGTCGCAATCGAGTTAGGAAAGAAGGGCCAGAAGGGCGAACCCGTTGGCGCGCTGTTCGTCGTCGGCGACGCAGGCAAGGTGATGAACAAGTCCCGACCGCTCTCGTACAACCCCTTCGAGAAGTCGCACGTCTACGTGGGCGACCCCATCGTGAACGTCATGCTCAAGGAGTTCTCGCGACTCGACGGCGCGTTCGTCATCTCCGACTCGGGGAAAATCGTCTCCGCCTACCGCTATCTCGAACCCTCGGCAGAGGGCGTCGATATCCCGAAAGGCCTCGGCGCACGCCACATGGCCGGTGGGGCAATCACCCGCGATAGCAACGCGACGTCTATCGTTCTCTCCGAGTCTGACGGACTCGTTCGCGCGTTCAAAGGTGGGAAGATAATTCTCGAAATCGACCCGGAGGACTACTGAGATGAGTGGAGTCGGTGTCTCCGTTCTCTTGCAGTTGCAAGATGGAAATGGAATCCTCGACCGGCTCGTCCAGCTCGTCGGCCTTCGGTTCGTCGCCATCCTCGTCGTCCTGTTCGTTGGACTGTTAGTCGCCTACGCCGCAGGCTCGGTCGTCCAAAGCCTGCTCGTCCGCCTCGGACTTCCAGAGGTTATCGAAGGCACGGCCTTCGAGCGTACCGCCCGCGACTTCGACACCTCGACGATAGAGATTCTGGCGTGGATGACGCGTTATTTCGTCCTCGGCGTCGCAATCCTCGCGGCGCTCTCCATTGCGGGTGTCGATTACGTCGACCGCTTCTGGAGTCTCTTTATCGCCATCTTACCGCAGGTCTTCGTCGCCGCTGTCGTCCTCATCATCGGCGTCGTTGTCGGCGACAAAGTCGAACTCATGGTTGCCGAACGGCTTCGGGCCGTCAAACTGCCGCAGGTCAATATCGTCCCACTCTTGGCGAAGTACACGGTGTTCTTTCTCGCCATTCTCGTCGCACTGTCGCAAATCGGCGTCGCGACGCTCCCAATCGTCGTCCTCCTCGCGGCGTACCTCGCGGCCGTCATCATCCTGAGTGCAGTCGCCTTTTGGGACCTGCTTCGGTCTGGTGCTGCCGGGACGTACCTCCTCTTTACCCAACCGTACTCCATCGGTGACGAGGTTATCGTCGGTGACGTCCAGGGTGTCGTCCAAGAGTTAGACGTGTTCGTCACGCACATCGAATCCGACGGTGAGGAGTACATCCTCCCGAACGCTCGTGTGTTCAAACACGGAGTTGGTCGAATTCGGTAGCCTAAGCACATTTATCGGGACAAACATGCTCGCAACTGTTCTTTTCCCACCACAACAGTTTAGAAGTGTTCCGTGGATTGTGTCATATCGAATCCCCTGAATACGATGACAGGACACCTCCCCGCACTGAATACTTCCTCCCCTTCGCCTCGTGCCAGAGAGGCAGCAGAGACACTCCTTCGCGGGTTCCACTTCCAAGACCAGAGAGAAGACTATCTGAAAGCACGTAATTTCGATGCCGCCCGCGACGCGGCAACCCATGCGATCGAACTCATGGGCCAATCGTACCAACTCGAGTTCCCGAGGGTGCCCGAATCACGGGCCTACAAGGCGGGAGAACTGTTCATGCGTGCGCTCTTTTTACAGGACGAAATCGAGAATTGGCCTGAGTTTTCACCTTGTCCTGAAGAAGACCTGCCAGCAGACCTGTTTGTGAGTTCTGATACCGACGTCACCGTCCAGGGCATCGACGACGACCCACGATGGGATGACGTGAGAGCGTTGCTCCTGGAGGTCTGTCGATTGTTGGATATGGACGACGAATTTGCCACACTCCAGACGCGATTTTGGTGGCACCACGGCCAACAACGAGATAACTGGCAGACGGTTGCGTTCCGTGCTCACTGCATCAAAATCCGTCAGATGGTTCCGAACGCCGAGGACCGGGTGGTTGCGAACCTCGCTCGTTACTTCGTTGCAGGCGTCGAGGCTCACGACACGTGGGGGCGCAGCGACCCATCGCAAGACATTACGGCGGCCTACGACGTTGTTTCACGATATTATCAGCAAATCTTCGAGCTGTTTTGAGTGTGATATTACGCTACATGTATCTAACCGCTGAAAATAAGTACGCCGGGTGTATTGGTACCGACAGTTACCATGGTGGACACCGACCCGGAACTGTACCGCGAAGCCTTCCGGAGTACGGACATCCCCATGCTGATCGCAGATACGAACTTCGTTTTCCAGGATGTGAACGACGCTGGCCTGGCGTTTCTCGGCTACGAATACGACGACATAATCGGTGAGTCGGTCGGCGTCATCGCAGCCAACGAAGAGGTTTACTACGAAATCGTCGAGCACATGATTGCCGGAGAGACGTGGTCCGGCGAGTTCAGGGCGCGTCGAAACGACAGCCAGGTTGTCTACGGAAGCGGCTTCGCAACACCAATCGTCGTCGATGGCGACGTCGAAGGATTCGTCGCGTTCTTCCTCGATACGACGAAACAGCGTCGCTATCAGAACGCTGCGGAAGTACTCAATCGACTGCTTCGCCACGACCTGCGAAACGAGTTGAACGTCGTCTACGGATATACCCAGCAAGTTGCGACGAGAATCGACGACGAAACGGCGCTGAAAGAACTCGAACTCGTCCAAAACAAGGTTCTCGGCCTCGTTCAAAAGTCCCAGCGGGCGCGCGACCTCCGCAAACTCCTCGAACGGTCACACGACGCATCGAATCGACCGATCCGAATCGACGTCGTCCTCAAAAATCGCATCGTCGATGCGATGGTCGAGTTCCCCGACGCGGAGTTTATCTTCGAAGAGTTTCCTGAAGTTCAGGTCGTCGCTGACGACCTTTTGGGCAACGCCATCGAGTGCGTCTTAGAGAACGCGGTCACACACAACGACAAAGACGAACCGACCGTCGAAATCGAAATCGAGCGCGAACCAGACGAAGGGCGTGCTATCGTGCGGATTTCTGATAACGGTCCCGGTGTGCCGGTCGAACAACGAGACCTCATCTTCGGGCGCGAGGAGTTCGACCAACTACACCACGGAACCGGGATTAGCCTCTTTTTCGCCGACAATGTCATTTCGACGTACAACGGCGATATCTGGGTCGAAGACGCCGACGACGAAGGCGCGTGTTTCTGTATCGCGTTGCAGGAACAATTGGAAAAAGACGAAGACGAGTAACGACTCCTCAGAAAGGGAAGTACACCGAATTTCACCTGTTCAGGTTTCTGCATCTGACATCGGCCGAGCAGGAACGCCTGCGACCGTCGCGCCCGGTGGCACGTCGCGCGTCACGAGTGAGTTCGCCGCAACTTGCGCGCCTGCACCGATTCGAACGCCGGGGAGAATCGTCGCTTTCGCGCCAATCATCGCTCGCTCGCCGACGACGACTTCGCCGGTTCGGTACTCGTCTTGGAGGAACTCGTGACACAGAATCACCGAGTCGTAACCGACGATTGCGTGGTCCTCGATGGTAATCAACTCGGGCCAAAACACGTCGGGTGTCGCTTCCAATCCCCACGAAACGCCGTCACCGACGGTGACACCAATCTGTTTGAGTGCCCAACTTCGAATCCGAAGTGACGGTGCGATACGCGCGATGAGGACGAACACGTAGTTGAGCATCACCCGCCAGACGGGCTTTGCGTCGGTCCAGTACTGGAGCGAGTTGCGCGGCCCCGGCGTCGCGTGGTGGTCGATTCGGTCGTGTCGAGTGGCGTCGTCGGCAGTCACGGCTACCGATTGGCCCGGAAGGATAAAAGCGCCCGCGGAGTCGGCTTATTCGCTGCGAATCTCGGTCATGTGGTCGATGCGCTGTTGGACGAGTGCTTCAGTTCCGATGTCGTGACGGATGTGGAATCCGTCGCCAGCGGCGGCGAGCGCATCCTCTGCGAGTGCTTCGGCCTCACTGATGCTGTCGGCGACGCCGACGACGGCGAAGGAGCGCGAGGTGGTCGTGTAGAGTCCATCGTCGCGGGCATCGACGCTGGCGTAGAAGAGGAGTGCGTCGCCTGCGGCTTCTTCATCGACCTCGATTTTCGCGCCTGCTTTGGGCTCGACCGGGTAGCCTTCGGGGACGGCGTACTTGCAAACGGTAGATTTGTCGGCGAAGTTGAGTTCGGGGAGTGAGTCGCCTTCGCGGGCGGCGACGAGTACGTCGAGGAACGGCGTTTCGAGGACGGGAAGCGTGTTCATCGCCTCTGGGTCGCCGAAGCGAGCGTTGAACTCGATGACTTTCGGCCCCTCGTTCGTGAGCATGAACTGGCCGTAGAGGATGCCTTTGTAGTCGGGCATCGCCTCGACAACCGCCTCAATCACTTCGACGGCGGCCTCGTAATCGCCATCATCCATGAATGGGAGCGACGGCGTCGTGTTCGTGTAGCTTCCCATACCGCCGGTATTGGGCCCTTCGTCACCCTCGTAGGCGCGTTTGTGGTCCTGTACGGCGGGGCTGACGCGGAACTCGCCGTTGGCGACGAGCGCCTGAATCGTGAATTCCTCACCGACGAGGCGCTCTTCGAGAACGACCTGTTCGTAGTCGGAGCCACGGAGGTACTCCTTTGCTTCTTCTTCGGTCACCTGGTCGCCGATGACTTTCACGCCCTTGCCGCCGGTGAGGCCTGCGGGTTTGACCGCGAGGTCACCGTCGTACTCGTCGATGTAGTCGCAGGCGGCGTCTACGTCGTGGAATGTTGCGAAGTCCGGGTTGCCCGGAATGTCGTTGTCGCGCATGAACTCGCGCTGGAAGGCTTTGTCCGTCTCGATGCGAGCGTCTGCGGCCTGTGGTCCGAACGTGTAGACGCCAGCGTCGTCGAGGGCGTCTGCGACACCGGCGGCCAGTCCTGCCTCGGGGCCGACGATAGCGAGCGTCGCCTCGACCGACTCGGCGTACGCGACGATGTCATCGGTTGCCGTCTCCGAGATGGTCTCGAACTCCTCGGCGAGCGCGACGATACCGGGGTTTCGGTTGCTCGCACATGCATAGAGGTCGCAGTCGGGAGCGAGCGCACGGGCGATTGCGTGTTCGCGTCCGCCGCCACCAACGAGAAGAACTGTCTCCGTCATGGTTTCACAGCCTGCGCACAGGAGTGTAAAGATTGCTCTTCAAACGAGCTTTGATATTCATGTGCTTGCATACTTTGGTCGATTCTCGTCCCGCCTCTCAGTCTTCGTCCTTGACCCCTCGGCTTCCGTCTCCACGTCGCTTTAGTCGCCGGAGTTCCCACAGTGAGATATGACTTCGCCCACGGGACGTAACCGACTCGACGAGGAACAGAGTCCGTACCTCCGACAGCACGCGGACAACCCAGTCAACTGGCAGCCGTGGGACGACGAAGCCCTCGAAGCAGCCCGCGAGCAGGACAAGCCCATCTTTCTTTCTGTGGGCTATTCGGCGTGCCATTGGTGTCACGTCATGGCCGACGAGAGCTTCTCAGACCCACAAATCGCCGAGGTTCTGAACGAACACTTCGTCCCGGTCAAAGTTGATAGGGAAGAGCGCCCCGACCTCGACCGAATCTACCAGACGATTTGCCAACTCGTCACCGGCGGCGGCGGGTGGCCGCTCTCTGTGTGGCTCACTCCGCAGGGCAAACCCTTCTTCGTCGGCACCTACTTCCCGCCCGAACCACGGCGCGGCGCGCCCGGATTCCGTGATATCGTCGAAAGCTTCGCCGAGTCGTGGCAGACCGACCGCGACGAAATCGAGAACCGCGCCGACCAGTGGACAGCGGCGATTACGAACAACCTCGAAACGACTCCCGACACGCCCGGCGAAGCGCCCGGTTCGGAGATCATCGATACGGCCGCACAGGCGGCTCTTCGCGGTGCTGACCGCGACCACGGCGGATTCGGAACGAGTGGCCCGAAGTTCCCACAACCCGGTCGAATCGACGCGCTCCTTCGCGCGTACTCGTTCACTGGCCGACGAGAAGCCCTGAACGTCGCTACCGAGACGCTCAACGCGATGGCGAACGGTGGTCTCCGAGACCACATCGGCGGCGGATTCCACCGCTACTGCGTCGATAGAGATTGGACCGTCCCGCACTTCGAGAAGATGCTCTACGACCAAGCGGGACTCGTCCCTCGCTACCTCGACGCCGCACGACTCACTGGGACCGACGATTACGCCGACATCGCCGAGGAGACCTTCGAGTTCGTCCGCCGCGAACTCACCCACGACGACGGCGGCTTTTTCGCAACCCTCGACGCGCAATCCGGTGGCGAGGAAGGCACCTTCTACGTCTGGACACCCGAGCAAGTCCACGAACACCTCGACGAACTCGACGCCGACCTCTTTTGCGACCGCTACGGCGTCAAAAAGAGCGGGAACTTCGAGAACAAAACGACCGTTCTCAACGTCCACTCCTCGATTGCGGACCTCGCAGACGAGTACGACCTCGACGAATCCGAAGCGAGAGAGCGACTCGAAAACGCTCGTGAGACTCTCTTCGAGGCACGGAGTTCCCGCGTGCGTCCCGCCCGCGACGAGAAAATCCTCGCTGGCTGGAATGGCCTCATGATTTCGGCGTTCGCACAGGGTGCGCTCACGCTGCAAGACGACTCACTCGCCGAAGACGCGGCCCGCGCGCTCACGTTCGTCCGCAACACTCTCTGGAACGAGTCTGAAAGTCATCTATCGCGGCGCGTGATGAACGGCGAGGTGAAAGGCGACGGCTACCTCGAAGACTACGCATTCCTCGCTCGCGGCGCGTTCGACCTGTATCAAGTGACCGGCGACGTGGACCACCTCGCCTTTGCGCTGGACCTCGCCCGAGCAATCCTTCGGGAGTTCTACGACGACGCGGCGGGCACACTCTATTTCACTCCTGAGAGCGGCGAAGCCCTCGTCACCCGTCCGCAGGAACCGACCGACCAATCGACGCCATCGAGTCTCGGTGTCGCCACGTCGCTGCTCTTGGACCTCGAACACTTCGCACCAGACGAAGAATTCGGCGAGGCCGCAGATGCGGTTTTAGGGACGCACGCCAACCGCATCCGTGGGAGCCCCCTCGAACATATCTCGCTCGCGCTCGCCGCGGAGAAAGCCGCGAGTGGGGTTCCAGAATTGACGATTGCGGCGGACGAGATTCCCGACGAGTGGCGCGACGAACTCGCCTCTCGCTACCTGCCGGGTCTCGTGATGGCCCCACGTCCGGCGACTGCTGACGAATTAGCGTCGTGGCTGGACGAGTTGGAACTCGATGAGGAACCGCCGATTTGGGCCGGTCGTGAGGCGACCGACGGCGAAGCGACCGTCTACGCCTGCGAGAACTTCACCTGTTCCGCGCCGACCCATAAGTTAGACGAGGCGCTGGCGTGGTTCACGGCGGGCGAGAACTGAAACGGGCAGTCGATGCTGAGTTTTAGATAGCTGGATATTCGACCCGTTTCTTCAGGAGTATCAGAATCGCCCCCAGATTCTCCCGGTTAGTGGCACTCGGACTACCTTTTTGAACGTTCACAACCTCTCTAATCGGAATGAGTACAGACCACTCACCGTCGCAGGTCGGTGAGGAGACGCTGGGTGCTGAACAAGAACAGTCGGTCACACCACTGGAACTATTCTTCGACTTAGTGTTCGTCTTCGCGTTCACGCAGGTTTCGAGCTACCTTGCACAAAATCTGACGTGGGCTGGAATGGCTCGTGGTGCGGCGATATTCGCTGCTCTCTGGTGGGCGTGGGTCTGCTACTCGTGGTTGACTGGTTCCGTCGATGCCGAGGACGTACTCCCTGCTCGATTGGTGATTCTCATGGCGATGGTGTCGATGTTACTCGTCGCGCTCGCCGTGCCTGACGCATTCGGTGACGACGCACTCTTGTTTGGACTGGCCTACTTCGCCGTTCGATTGCTTCACATCGCCTTCTACCCGATTGTTGCCCCGCCCGAGACGAGACAGGCAGTCTTTCGCATCGCTCCCGGATTTCTCGGTGGCCCGCTCCTCCTCGTCGTCGCCAGTTTCACCCAAGGGGTGACACAATCTGCGCTGTGGGTCGTGGCGTTGCTCATCGACTATGGTGTCGTGTACATCCAAGGAGTGCAGGGATTCCACGTGACTGTCAGCCACTTCGTCGAACGCCATCGACTCATCATGATTATCGCACTCGGTGAGTCGCTCGTCGCTATCGGTATCGGGGCCAGCGGACTCTCACTGACGACGGGCGTGATTGCGGCGGCGATATTAGGAATCGTCCTCGTCATCGCCTTCTGGTGGCTCTATTTCGACTACATCGTCCTCGCTGCCGAGAAGCGACTGTCGAAAGAGCCGGAGTCCAAGCGTGCGGTACTCGCCCGCGACTCGTATAGCTACATTCACCTCTTGATTGTCGGGAGCATCATGTTCGTCGCTCTCGGCATCGAGCAAACGCTTGCCCACATCGACGAACCGCTCGGACTCATCCCCGCGGTGGCACTCTTCGGTGGCGGCGCGTTGTATCTCATCGGCCACAACGTGTTCCGATACCGCGACCATCGAACGATTAGTGTCTTACGTCTCGTAGTCTCAGTCGTCTCTCTCGCACTGATTCCGGTCGCGTTGCAGGTACGTTCGACCGTGGCGTTGTTCCTGCTCACCGCCCTGTTCGTCGGTCTCGCAGTGTACGAGACGATTTGGTCCACTCACCGGAACAGACTCCGCTCGGCGACAGTGAGTAGTGACTAAAATTGTGGCCGATGGCGGCCACTGGACACTGAAATTCAGGCCAACTGCTCGGCCAAGAAGACAGCAATCGGAACTGGTTCTTCTTCGACGAATCGCGCGACCTCCTCACCATCGAGTTCGACCACGACGGTCGGAATGAGTTCGATATCGTACTCGTCTACGAGCGGGCCAATCTTCGAACCGTCGTCGGCCTTTTCGACCGGGTAATGTTCGATTCGCTCTGACGGAACCTCGGCGGCGTCGAGTGCCGCACCGAAGTCGGGCAGTTGGCGTCGGCAGTCGCCGCACCAGTCGCCGCCCCAGATTTTGAACGTGTAGGATTCGGCTCCGAGCGCGGCGACTGCGTCCTCGTAGGACGCTGCATCCCACGCCGGATTCGGTTGCATCGTTTCGAGCGTCTCGGATTCAGCCATGTCAGCGACTATCGCCCGCGATGATATAACGCGTGCGCTCGCGGCGTCGCCTGCCACGGACTGTTCGGTCGTCCCACTCGTGGCACGACCGAAACACAGACAGTGGCCGTATCCTCCGTATTCGCCACTCGTTTAACTGCGCATCATATACCGAACTCCAATGGACGACAGCATCCTCGATACCATCGGGTCGCCGCTGGTGAAAGTCGACTCCCCCGAGGGAGCGACTATCGCGGCGAAAATCGAGTCGAAGAACCCCGGTGGCTCGGCGAAGGACCGACCGGCGAAGGCCATGGTCGAAGCGGCGGAAGAAGCGGGCGAAATCTCGCCCGGCGACCAACTCGTCGAACCAACTTCGGGGAACACGGGCATCGGACTTTCCGTCGTCGCGGCCGCGAAAGGCTACGACTTGACTATCGTCATGTCGGCGTCGATGTCGAAAGAGCGCCGCGAAATCATGCGCGCGTACGGTGCGACCATCGACCTCGTCGAGGGCGATATCTCGGATGCGAAAGACCGCGCCGACGAACTCGAAGCCGAAGAAGGGATGCACCAACTTCGGCAGTTCGAGAACCCGGCGAATCCGAACGCTCACTATCGAACCACGGCCGAAGAGATTCTCGACCAGACCGACGACCGACCGATTGCGGCGTTCGTCGCTGGCATCGGCACCGGCGGCACGATTTCGGGTAACGGTCGTCGCCTCCGCGAGGAACACCCCGCCATGCAAATCGTCGGTGTCGAACCCGAAGCGGCCGCCGTCCTCTCGGGTGGCGACATCAATAACAACGACTTTCAGGGGATGGGTCCGGGCTTCGTGAGCCCGAACCTCGATACCGACCTGCTCGACGAACTCGAAATCGTCGCGCTCGAAGACGCCGAAGCCGAGTGTCGCCGCCTCGCCCGTGAAGAGGGGATTCTCGTCGGCCAATCCTCGGGCGCGTCACTGCTCGCCGCAAAGCGCGTCGCAGAACGCATCGCCGACCCCGACGCCGACGAGGGAGACGAACCGCTCATCGTCACGGTGTTCTGGGACTCCGGTGAACGCTACATGTCCACTGGGATGTTCGACTGAGGATTCGAGACCCGAATTAGCCGCCGAACTCTGCTTTTGAAACCCGGACGACGACGGTTTCGTCTACGTCTCGTAGGTCGTACTCGGGAACCTCACCGTCGATTCGCGTCACGAACATGGGTTCGATGAGTCGCCCGTCTTCGACGCCGTAGATAGCGAGATACTCGCCGGTCTCTTCGGGTTCGACGTTGCCGTCGCGGATATCCCGCGCGAGGGTGCGCGAGAGCCATTCGTCTTCGGAGACAGAGGGCTCAGAGACGAGTGCAAAGTCAGAAAAGCGAACGAGATACCACTGAAGGTCGTTCAAGAGCGACACCGCAGCGCCGAGGCTCACGGTCTCGAGCGCGAGTGTGTTCGAGAACGGCTCGGACAACTCGTAGGTCGAAAGCGCCGCACGCGCCGTCTCTCTCGATAAGAGTTCGTACTGGAGGTGAACGTCTTCCGTGCCAACGATACAGACGCGCGTCACGTCGCGGAGGACGGTTGTGGTTGGGTAAAGCGGTTCCGGTACTCAGTTGGAGAGCCACGCATCGGCACACGTCTCGTCACAGAAGACGACGCGCTCGCGCTCGATACCGATTTTCCCGGGACCGTCGATTTCGCGGTCGAGGACCATCTGATAGTGGTCGTTTCGCATGTCGACCGTCCGATTGCAGCAGGCACACCCTTCTGTGGTGTCGCTCCAATCGGTTCGCGCCGCCCGGTGGCGAAGTCGCCACTCCGGGCCAAGGGAGGACCGTCTACGGCGCACTGTGTGGGACATGTCTGTCTGTGCGCTCCCTGGCACCATAAATCCATTTTTGTACAATTGTTCACGCACATTGGGGTTCGAACACTCACTAAAGAACGAATGTGGTTGCTGTTCGCACAGTTCGTATGCGGTTACGTACCGCGGCCCACTGTCACTTGGAGGCGACTATTCACACTCGGTCTCGGTTCCGTGCTGCGTCCGCGGCGAGGTCGAACAACTCTGCCGATTCAGCGCGCTCGACTGCGGCGAGTGAGGCGTTCGTCTCGGGGTAGCTCGGTGCGACTCGCTCGCACCCGACCGGGAGTGTCGAATCGGTGTACGTGTCGATTTCGCGCGCCGTCGCGACGATGTCCGTCTTGTCCCACGTCAAAAGTGGGCGATGGACCGGATAGTCGATGGCAGCGGCGGTGACTGCGAGGTTCGCACCGGTCTGACTGGACTTTTGCCCGATTGCTTCGCCCGTCACGACCGAGTGTGCCCCCTCGTCTGCGGCGACTTCCGCACCGATGGCGAACATCATGCGCCGAAGTGTGAGCATGCGCGTGTCGTCTATCGTCTCCACCAGACGGTCGATTGCGTCGCCCGCGGGGACGACGTGAACGCGCATATCGAAGTTCGGCGCACGGCGTGCGAGGGTTCGAACGGTCTCGACCGCACGGGCGCGGTGGTCGGCCCCGCCGAAGTCACCGAGGTCGATGTAGACGGGAATCACCTCACAGCCACGGCGCATCATCTCCCACGTCGCAACCGGTGAGTCGATACCGCCCGAGATGAGCGCGACTGTCTTTCCTTGTGTGCCGAGTGGAAGGCCGCCGGGACCGTCGAATCGCGTGGTGGAGACGTACGCCTCTTTCTCGCGGCACTCGATTCGATAGGTTCTGTCGGGGTTGTCGAGGTCGACGGCCGCACTAGTCTCTTCGATGACTGCACTCCCCGCTTCGCGCTCGATATCGCTCCCGGAGAATTCGTCACTCTCTCGCTCTCCCGTTCGGTTGCCATCGATGGCGAACGACGCACCGGCTGGGTGGTCTGCAGCGAGTTCCCGGCAGACGGCGACGATTTCGTCGAGGTCGGGTTCGCAGGCAATCGCAGGGCGCGCCCAGACGATGCCCGGGACTTCTGCACAGGCCGCCGCAACGGCATCGGGGTCGTTCACGTCGCGGACGAGAATGCGTGACCACTCGCCCTCCACGGTTCCAGCGAGTGAGCGGTCGTCGAGTACCGCTTGGAGGTTCGTACGAAGCCGTGCTTCCATCTTCGCTCGAACGCTCGAACTCTTCGTCCCGACCTCGCCGTATCCGACGAGAACGACGTGCGCCCAGTGTGTCACACTCGTCGGTTTTTCACGCCCGGTATTCAGCGTCTCGCTCTTCGAACGTTCTCAAATCCTGTCAAAGGATATGCTTGTTATATAGTGGCACATAGTGGCACGTACCGAACTGTAGACAGATGTCCACCCAATATAAACCGCTTAATGCTGATTTGCCTTCCCTTCGCCATACGCAACGCCGGTCACTCGGCTGATTCGCCCCCGACCCACACCAGATTTCATGACCTCTGAGGAGCCACCTGCCGACGACTTGTCTGACCCGTCTTACTACCTCAATCGCGAGCTGAGCGAACTGTCCTTCCAGTCGCGCGTCCTCCAGCAGGCGCTCGACGACCGGACACCGCTGCTCGAACGGGTTCGGTTTCTCGCCATCGTCACGAAGAACCTCGACGAGTTCTTCATGAAACGCATCGGCGGCCTCAAACAGCAAATCGAAGCGGGCGTCACCGAACGAACCGTCGATGGCCGAACACCTCGGGAACAGTGGGAAGAGGCCATCGACAAGGCCCGCCCGATGTTCGAGGCACAGGCACAGTGCTACCAAGACGAAATCCGCCCGGCACTCGCCGATGCAGGGATTACGATTGCCGACTACGAAGACCTCTCGGCGGACCAACAAGCGCAGATGCGTGAGTACTTCGAAACCTCTGTCCTGCCGACGCTCACGCCTCTCTCGTTCGACCCAGCACACCCATTTCCCTTCATCTCGAATCTCTCACTCTCGCTTGCGGTACTCACGTCTCGAAACGGTGGTGATTCGACGTTCACGCGCGTCAAAATCCCGCAGAACCGCCCTCGGTTGGTCGAAGTCGGCGAGTCCGACGAGAACGTCGTCTACGTCCTCCTCGAAGAGATAATTCGTGCGAATCTCGATTTGCTCTTTCCGAACGTCGATGTTCTCGAAACGGCGCTGTTCAAACTGACGCGCAACGCCGAAGTCCGGCGCAACGAGGAGGTCGCAGAGGACCTCATCGACATGATAGAAGAGGTCATCGAGCAACGCCGATTCGCAACCGCGGTCAGACTCGAACTCGAAGCCAATGCTCCCGAATCGGTTACAAAACTGCTCATCGACCAACTCGACCTCGACGAGCGCGAAGTAATTCGACTCTCTGGGCCGCTCGATTACCGTGAACTCATGGACCTCACGGACCTAGACCGTCCCGACCTCTCGCTCACTTCGTGGTCTCCACAGCCACATTCACGCTTCCAGGGCCTCGATGGCGGCGACCTCGGCGTCGAAGACAGCGACTCTATCTTCGACGTAATTCGCCGCAAAGACGTCCTTCTGCACCACCCATACCACTCCTTTGGCGATACAGTCCAGCGATTCCTCGACGAGGCCGCCAGCGACCCGAACGTGTTGGCTATCAAGGCCGCAATCTATCGGACGGCCTCCGATTCGAAGGTGATTCAATCGCTCATCGACGCTGCCGAGAACGGCAAACAAGTCGCCGCGATGGTCGAACTCAAAGCCCGATTCGACGAGCAGAACAACCTCGAATGGGTCCGAAAACTCGAAGAAGAAGGTATTCACGTCGCCTACGGAACGATTGGTCTCAAAACCCACACGAAAACCGCGCTCGTCGTCCGTGAGGAAGCAGACGGCGTTCGACTCTACTCGCACGTCGCTACCGGCAACTACCACTCTGGAACCGCGAAGGGGTACGTGGACCTCGGGATGCTCACCGCCGACCGCGACATCGGACAGGACCTCGTGAAGGTCTTCAACTTCTTCACCGGCCCAGCACTGGACGAAGCGTTCAGAAAGTTGCTCATCGCTCCCGTGACGATGCGCGACGAACTCACCTCCTACATCCGTCGCGAGGCCGAGCATGCCCGCGCCGGTCGCCCGGCCCGAATCGTCGCCAAGATGAACGCGCTCGAAGACCCGAAAATCGTCGAAGAACTCTATCGGGCGTCGATGGCAGGTGTCGATATCGACCTCCTCGTCCGCGACATCTGTCGGCTCCGACCCGGCATCGAAGGCCGCTCCGAGAACGTCTCTGTCAGGAGTATCGTCTCTCGGTTCCTCGAACACTCTCGTATCTTCTACTTCGAAAACGGTGCGAGGTCTGCGTCCTCGCAAGAAACCGGGGAAGCCGGTGATGCAGGCGACCCCGAGTACTACATCGGCTCTGCTGACTGGATGACGCGCAACCTCGACAAGCGCGTCGAAGCCGTCGCTCCCGTCGAAGACCGAGACATCCGCGAGCAACTCCGATTCATCCTCGAACTCGGCCTCGCAGACAACACGACTGCGTGGGAGATGCAATCGGATGGCTCCTACGAACGGTGCGAGGCGGGCGACGACCCGGTTATCGAAACGCAATCGGTCTTGATGGAACAGGCGCTCGTCGCCGCCAGCGACGACAGCGTGACTCGCGGCATTCCTGCGAAACACGAACACGTTCTCGAGACGCTATTGGTCGAATCTACTGCAACCGAGGAGACCGAAGAGAGCGCCGAACCGGAGGCCGAATCTGTCGATTCGACTGCGCCCACGCCCGCGACGAACAGCGACCCAGAACACGTCCTCGACTCTTTCACCGAGGTGTGGTACGTTCCCGACAGCGCCCACTACGACTACGCGATTCGGACACCAGACGGTGACAGAGTGTATCGAAAGACCGCAGAAGGTGCGGCAAGCGTCGTAAAACGCCTCTACAGCAGTAATTAGAACGTCGTCAGTTCGCCGTTGATGGTGCGGCGAGTGATGTCGGTGACGTTGGCGAGTTCGCGGTCGATGATTGCGACTACTTCGTCTTCGATATCAGCGATGGTGACGCCGTCATCGGTGATGACCTTCGCGTCGGCGACGTGCGGCTCGTCGATTGGGCGGCCAATCTGCGAGAGCAGACGAACTTGCAGGTCGCGGATGCCATCGACTTCGGCGACGACGGTTTCGGCGATGTGGGTCGAAAGGAGGTTGTAGATTTTTCCGATGTGGTTGACGGGGTTCTTGCCCGAACTCGCTTCCATGCTCATCGGTCGGTTCGGCGTGATGAGACCGTTTGCGCGGTTGCCACGGCCCACAGAGCCGTCGTCACCCATCTCGGCGGAGGTCCCGGTCGTCGTCAGGTAGTACGACTCGTCGTCGTAGTCGTCTGCGGTGTTGACATCGACGTTGACCTCGCGGTCGGTGTACTCTGTTGCGAGTTCGGTGACGAACTCACGGACGTTTTCGACTGCTTCGACGTAGTCGTCTACGTCGTCGATGTGGCCGTCGATCATCGCGGCAGCGACCGTCACGTCGATAACGTCGCCTTCACGCTTGCCCATGATTTTGATGTCTGAGCCGAGTTCGGGGTGGTCGTCGCCGTAGCGTGCGCCGTTGAGTGCGTGTTCTGCTTCGAGGACGATTTGCTCGGTTTCGGTCAGTGGCGCGTGGCCGACACCGAAACTCGTGTCGTTGGCCATCGGCACTTCCTCGGCCTCTTCGCCGAAGACGTCTTGCAGGTCGCCGGAGCCTTCGCCGAGTTTCACATCAACGATGACCTCCGTGCCAACGTCGAGTTCTGGGATGTTCTCGCGGAGGTAGTCGCGTGCGGCGCGGAGGGCAGTCGAATCGACGGGGAGTTTTTCGCCCTCGTACTCCTTGGTCGCGCGGCCGACGAGGAGCAGATAGATCGGCTCGATAATCTCGCCGCCGCCGAACTTCGGTGCGGCGGTTCCGGCGACGAGTTGCGTCTCGTCGGTGTTGTAGTGGAGTACTTTGCCAACGCGGTCGAGATAGAGATTCGACAGGGCGCGAGAGACACTTTCGGCGATACCGTCACAGATGGAGTCAGGATGACCAATTCCCTTCCGCTCGACGATTTCGACCTCTTGGTCCTCGACCGCACGCTTCTCGGCGGATTCGAGGCGAATATTTCGGTCACTCATTAGCCTGACGTACCCAGTGGGCGTTTCTATAACTTGCGGAAACCTTCCCGAGAGAAGCTATTACTGTGGTGTATTATGTCACGGTGAGCGTGGCGGTTACGCTTCGTCAGCGCCGAGTAACATCCCGAGATACGACGTTCGAATCTGGTCGTCTGGTTCGAGTCCGAGCGTCCGAAGCACGGAAAACGCTCCTTCGCGTGCGGAGTCAACATCTGATTCGACTTCGACTTCGACTTCCACGAACTCACCGAGTTCCGATACTGCATCGAGCGAGACGGTGTAGCCGTCGAGTTCGAACCGTTCGCGCTCTTTTTCGACAGTCGCAGCGGGCGCGAAGCCCACTGCTTCGCAAATGGCGTCCATCGTCTCGCCGTCTGCGACGTCGGTTTCGTACTCACGTCGGGTCTTCGACTGCTCGTCCACGAGCGGCCCTTTGTACGTGAGTCGCGTCACGTCGTCAACGATTGTGTCGCTTCTGCTCTCGTTGTCGTCGCCGTCTTCGCTGTCGTCGTAACGTGATTCGTTTCGAAGGCGAAGTGCTTCGTCCGTCTCTGCGAAGTCCTTGTGTGGCGCATCGTAGTAGGTGTCTGTCTGGACGACTCGATTTACCCGCTTCGCGCCCGCATCGTGGAGTTCTTCGCGGACTGCGGCGTGGTCAGCGCGGACTTTGACCTCGACTTCGTACATGTGTGGTCGGTGTCGTCAGCGAGCAAAAGTATCGGGGAACTTCTGATACCGATTCCGGCAGTATTTGTGTGTCATGTTTTATCATGACTTACCGCGTACGGGGATAGTGGTATGAGTCAAGAGACACCGACGACACCAACGGCGACCATCGAACGCCAACAAGAGGAGCTAATCGACCCCACGATTACCCAAAACGTCGTGATTGCCGCTATGGCTGGCGGTTTGCTCGGGACGATTCTGATGATGCCAGTCCTCGTCGGCATCCCCGAACTCCTCGGACTCTTCGTCACCGGACCGATTACGGACTTCGCCGGATTCGCACTGTTCTTCGGGCTCGAATCGACGCTCACACTGGGCGTCGTCGTGTTCGGTATCGGTGGTATCCTCGTCCTGCCGTTGACGTTCATCGTCGTCGGGGCGTTCTTGCCACCGGCAGAACCGAAATACCTCCGTGGCGTCGTGTTCGCCACCCTCTTTTGGGTTGGCTTCGCCCCGGCGTTCTGGCCGCAGGCGAGCGCGCTCGTCACCGCGTCCTTCCTCGTGTTCTCGCTGCTTGGCCACTGGGTCTATGGACTGACCCTCGGCTACGTCCTCGACCGGGTTGCAGGTATCCCGCAACACGAGGTGTGAGCGCGGTTCGACTTTCTCGACCCCTCGATGTGAACCGTGACTGACATCGACCGCACGAACCACGGCCTGTCAGTAATTGTGCGCCCTGTCAACCCCCGAAACAGTAAGTATCATGAACGTTAATCAACATGAATGGGTGATGTTACCAATGGACTTGGAACGGCTGTGTGGTAGTTTGCTTCCGTTGCAGTCCGGAATTGTCCCGAGGGGAACGCGTGCGTTCGTCTTCGACAGTATCTTCCAGGTGTTTCTCGCCCTTGGAACGCTGGTCGGTCTCGTCGTTATCGGATATATGCTCTACAACGCCTACAAGTACCGTTGGGGCTCCGGGAACGGCGACAAACCAGACGACAACCCGCTCGTTCTCGGCGAACTTCCGACCGGAAGCGGTGGCGGTCGAAAACTCGCAACGTCGTTCTTCTTGAGCATGATTATCGTCGTCTCGCTCATCTCGTGGACGTATCTGACGTTGTTGTACGTCGAAGATGGGCCGCCGGGCGACGACGCCCTCGAAATCGAAGTCGAGGGCTACCAGTTCGGTTGGCGATTTACCTATCCGAACGGCCACACCACTGACACGCTCCGCGTTCCCGAAGACCGGTCAGTTCGGTTGACGCTGACTTCTGCCGACGTGTTCCACAATTTCGGCGTCCCCGAGTTACGGGTGAAATCTGACGCGATGCCGGGTCAGGAAACCACCACGTGGTTCATCGCGGACGAGACGGGGACGTACACCGCGAACTGCTACGAACTCTGCGGTGCCGGACACTCCTACATGACCGCCGACGTGGTCGTGTTGTCGGCTGAGGAGTACGAATCGTGGTACGAACAGACTGAACAAACCGAGAGTGGCTCGGCGAACCAGACGGAGAACGCCTCAGCATGAGTGAGAACGATACGAAACGGACAGATGGTGGGACCGCCGTCGGCGACGATGTCGTGCCGACGCACACTGACGACCACGACCACGGTCACGACTTCCCCGGCACTGGGAGTATCAAACGCTGGTTCATCACGACGAACCACAAGGACGTTGGGATTCTCTACATCGTCACGTCGTTGTTCTTCCTCGTCCTCGGGGGCGTCCTCGCGTGGCTGATGCGGATTCAACTCTGGGCACCGCGTGCGGCCGGTGAGACGATTCTCTCCCCTATCGCCTACAACCAAGCCGTTTCGGCCCACGGCTTGCTGATGGTGTTTTGGTTCCTCTCACCGTTCGCTTTCGGCTTTGCGAACTACGTGGTTCCGCTCCAACTCGGCGCGAAAGACCTCGCGTTTCCTCGACTCAACGCGTTGAGTTACTGGCTCTACCTCTTCTCGGGTATCCTCTTCGGCGTCTCCTTCTTCCAAGGTGGCACCTTCTCCGGCGGGTGGACGATGTACGCACCGTTGAACGTTCCCACGTTCACACCGGACGTCGGGGCATCGACAGCCGTCTTGGCGCTCGTCTTGTTTACCGCCTCGGTCACCGTCTCGTCGGTGAACTTCTTGACGACGATGCATCGGATGCGAGCGGAGGGGCTCACGTTACGGCGGATGCCGCTGTTTAGCTGGACGATTCTCCTCACGGTCTGGATGATGCTCTTCGCCTTCGCGGCGTTGCTCGCGGCGTTGATGGTTCTCTCGTCGGACCGCCTGCTCGGAACGACCTACTTTGCGATGAGTTCACCAGCAGGGTCGTTGCTGTGGGCACACCTGTTCTGGTTCTTCGGTCACCCCGAGGTGTACATCGTCTTCTTCCCGGCACTCGGCGTGATGGCGGAGGTGTTCCAGACGTTCACCGGTCGCCGTATCGTCGGCCGCAAGTGGTTCATCCTCGCGATGGTTCTCGTGGCCATCCAGTCGTTCGTCGTCTGGATGCACCACATGTTCTTGACGAGCATCAACCTGCAAGTGAAGACGCTCTTTATGATAACCACCATCGGCATCTCACTCCCGTTCGACCTGATGGTGTTCGCGCTCATCTACACGATGTTGAAAGGGAAGATACGCTTCAAGACGCCATTCTTGTTCGTCTTCGGGGCGCTCTTGCTGTTCATCATCGGCGGCATCACCGGCGTCTTCCTCGGCGCTGTCGTCCTCGACTACGAGTTCCGCGGCACCTACTGGGTCGTCGCTCACTTCCACTACGTCATGGTCGGCGGGGTGACGGCACTCGTCGGCGGCCTCTACTACTGGTTCCCGAAGATGACCGGGCGGATGTACGACGAGTTCCTCGGGAAACTCCACTTCGCCGCCTACTTCATCGGCTTCAACCTGCTCTACTTCCCGCTCTTCATCGCGTGGGAGACGCCACGCCGCGTCTTCGACTACGCGCCGGAACTCGCGGTGTGGCACCAACTCGCCACTGTCGGCGGGTTCATCCTCGGACTCTCGTTCCTCATCATGTTCTACAACCTGTTCAAGAGCGCCTTCGTCGGCGAACCAGTCTCAGGGAATCCGTGGGAGTTCGCCACGACAGCGGAGTGGGCAACGTCGTCGCCACCACCGTTAGAGAACTTCGAGGGGACGCCGACCTACCGGAGCGGCCACTTGGAGTTCGTCGAAGACGGCGAGGTGATTCTCGACACCGGGCCGGGTTTCGACCTTCCGTCCGGTGCATCCGTCTCTGCCGACGGGGGCGTCGCAACCTCCTCACAGACGGTTCCAGCGAAGTCCACAACCGCACTCGAAACCGCCGACGAAGTGGCTCCCAGTCACGCGAGTTGGTGGCCCTTCATCCTCTCGTTGGGGTCGTTCTTCGTCCTCCTCGGACTCTCGGCCGTCCAAAACGCCTCGTTCCCCGACGGAATGATCGGGACGATGTACGCAACGTCGTTCGTCGTTGGCGGGTTCATCACCCTCGGGTCGCTCGTTGCGATGGGGCTCGAACCCTTCCACGGCCCGGTCTTCGAAGAAGGAGAGGCGTGGCCCTTCGCGGGCATCGAGAACAAAAAAGTCGGCATGTGGATTTTCCTCGCGTCCGACGTGGTCCTCTTCGGCGGCTTCCTCGGCGCGTACATCTTCACGCGCGTGGCCTTCGGATGGACCGGATGGGACCCGGTTCCCTCGGACCCGATTCCGGGGCTGGTGAACACCTACATCCTGTTGACGAGTAGTTTCACCGTCGTCCTCGCGCTCGTCGCCGCCGAGAAGAAACACAGACTCGGCCTCGTGACGAGTCTCAGTGCGACGTTCGTCCTCGGCGTGGGCTTTCTCATCAACAAGGCACTCGAATGGCAGCACCTCTTCCACGAGGGTCTGTGGCTCTCGACGAACGTCCGAACCTCGACGTTCTTCCTGACGACGGGCCTGCACGCCGCACACGTCATCGCGGGGTTACTGGTCACACTATTCCTCGTGTGGCGCGCGTGGAACGGTGCGTACCTCGACGACAACGGCACGGTGGAGTACTTCGGTCTGTACTGGCACTTCGTCGATATCGTCTGGCTGTTCCTCTTCCCGCTGTTCTACATCCTGTGAGGTGACAACAATGGTAAATACAAAATTCTATACGGCGATTTACGTGGTATTGTTCGTCTCGGCGACGGTACAGGTGCTGGTCGAGTTCGCAGGGCTCGATTACTGGATGGCCTTTGGCATCATCATCGCCCTTTCGGCGGCGAAAGCCATCCTCGTCGCAGCCTACTTCCAACACTTGCGCTGGGAGCCTCGTTCGCTCACGTACCTGATTGGAATCGGCCTCACAGGTGCGCTCGCGCTCACGATTGCGGCGTCCTACTCGCTCCTATGACGCCCGCCCAGGAGACCGACAAGGGTACGTCGGTAGCCGTCGCGGTCGGCTACGCGCTGTTGTTCTCGGTTCCAATCGGCGTCGGCGTGACGCTGATGATGACGAAAGTTGTCGCGGGCCCACTCACGAAACCGCTCGTCGTCGGTCCCGGTCTGGTCATCGCACTCGTCGTCTTCGCACTCGTCGTCGCCGCGGCGGTGACTGGCGAGGAGACGATACCAACCGAATCTGCGATGGCCAGCGAAGAACACACCTAAAATCCAATTTTCGACACCTTGGGCGTCCATACCTTCTTGTCGTGTGCAGTGGTAACAGAAGTCATGAATGCAGACTCACTCGTCCTCAGCCTCTCGTTCCTCGCAGTCATCGGCGGGCTTGGCATCCTGCTCGGGTCCGAAGCAATCGGCGCGTCCGAGTTATTCGTCATCGTCGGGGGCGCAGTTACCCTCGTCGGCGTCGCTATCCTCACGGTGACTATCATGCGCCTCCCCGGCGGCCCAAAGAGCGCAGAACACTGAGCCTGCGAACTTTCTTCTCTTTCACAAACTGAAGCCGACGATACCGAGGAGGAACAACGCCGCATACAACGCACTGAGTGCGCCTGCGACCTTCAGATGGTAGACGAAGAGGTCTTCTGATTCGGCTTCGACGGCCTCGTCGTACGCAGACTGCTCCTCGGGAGTCGCGTCGTGTTCTTCACCGACGTGGAGGTCTCTGAGCCGCGCGGTCGTAAACGGCTGGTCGCAGTAAGGACAGCGTGCAACGTCGGTCGCGTCTGCTGGAACCTCCGTCTCGGGGAGGACCTCTCTTTCGAGTCGTTCGTTCAGACTCTCTTCGCTCACGTCACACCAGCTCCCACAGTCGGCTGGGCGACGACCCACAGACTCGTCATCGTGTAGACGACGGTGACGACGACGAAGGGATACTGGCTTCGGAGTGGTTGCAGTCGCCCCGGGAAGAGTTCGAACGAGCGCGTGTGCGCTATCCACACCGACAACAGGTGTCCGAGAACGACGAAGACGAGCTGGAGCGTTCCGAGCCACGAGGGCAGTACGAACACTTGGAGGGTCGCCGGTGGCGACAGCGGATTCAGTGCCACCGCGACGAACACCGGCGAGAGGCCGAACACGTACCCTGCGAAGTGCGCGAGGTGGTATCCGGCGGCGATTGGGACGAGTGCGGGTGCGAACCAGCCAGCGATGTACGTCGCCGCGACGTAGGTGTCGGCGGTCTGTCGCGCAAATCTCGATGCAGCTCGATAGGCCACGAAGAACCCGGCGAACCCACCGATGGCGGTCACGAATGCGACGACCCATGCAGGAACGGGTGCAACTGCGTCGAGGACGCCCTGCCACGCCGTCGTCGCCACCAATCCATCGAACGTCGTCACCCACAAGAGCGCGATGACGAAGGCCACGTCGTCGGGTTTCATGACCTCGCGGTATCGCGCCAGCGCCGACCCGGGAAGCGACACTGAGAGCCCACGCTCTGTCCGTTGAATCGGTGCGAGCAGTCCGTACAGACGAAAAACCCGTGAGACAGGGTCTACGTGGTCGAACCACAGAGTGCCGTAGATTGTCGCCCCAACAATCGTCACAATCGAGTAGGCGACGACGACACCGGCGAGTGCGCGCGGGTCGGACGCCAGCGGACTCACGACTTCGAGCCAGACGAGACCGAGGAGGCCGAACACACTGGGCCACGCACCGAGCGATTCGGGATAGGCCCGGGAGGGTGTCGAAATCGTTCGCTGAATCCAGCTCACGAGCGTCCGCCACGGATTGACGAGCGGCCACACGTCGATGACGAGGTAGGTAAACATCGTGAACCCGGCCCACCAGAACACCCAGACGAGCAGGACACCGAGGTTGACGAACGCGACGCTGGGGCCGAACAGGCCGAAGCCAACGACGGCGAGGAGGACGAGAACGCCACTCACTCGAAGGACTTGCTCGACGACATCGACTGGAAGAGCGATACGGACGCCCTGGCGGACGAACACGCCGAGGGTCTCGTCGTCGGTGACGAACACCGAGACGAGAAAGGACGCGCCGACGATGCCGCCTCCGGCGACGACGACCAACCAGAACGGTGCGGGAACCGAGTTGAGCGACCCTGCGAGTGATCCGGCGTGTGCGGCAACGGGGTCGGCAACGCCACCGAGAAGTACGAAAAAGCCTGCGAGGAGGACGGAAACGCGCACAGCACGCGTCGATTTCGAGCGACCCCGATTCATCGCTCACCTGTTGCAGTCGGTCGGAACACGAGGACGGCGATGGCGACGACGAACACGAGCGTCGAGAGATCGACCGACAGGATGCGAAGCGAACTCAGGAGGCCGGTTCCACCGGCCGCTCCTGCGGTGAACGCCCCGGCGAGCGGGAACGCACACCCGACACACGAGACGAGTCCGAGAACACCCGGAACTGCCGCGCGCGCTGTATCGAGGACCGCCGCGTAGACCAGATACGACAGCGAAAGATAGCCGACGACGTGGTACGGCACGAGCATCACTGAGAAGAACTCACCAGCGTAGCCGATTCGTGGTCCCCAGCCGGGCGCACCGAGGGTAAACTGCCAGCCGTGTGGGTGGTGTCCGGCGGCGTGCGTGGTCCCAGTGAGGAGCGCGTCGAAGTTCACCGAAATCATCCCTGCGAGGCTTCCGAGCAGGAGGAAGTAGGCGACTGCAATCGCTCCAGCGACGAGTTTGACACGTCGCGGTGCAGTCGGCGGGGTGGTCACGAAGACGGCGGCGAGACCGAGGTTTATCCAGACGAACGGATAGAGGATATAGCGAATGTTCTCGACGTGAACTGGCGTTGCGAGTAGGTAGGCCGCGACTGCGAGTACTTCGAACCACGCGAGAACGAGAACCCAACCGAGGGTCGAACGCTGGGGAACGAAGGCAAATCGCTGGTGTTTGGTCGTCATCTCAGAGGAGTCCGAGCAGTCGGAGGCTGACGGTGACGACGAACAGCGCACCAAGGACCCACGACCCGACGAGGACGGCCTGTGAGCGTTTTAGCCCCCAACTCCGTGCCGTCGTGTACGACCCGTAGAAGAGGTAGGTGACGACGGCCAGCACGGTCGCCCCGATGAGGAACGCACCCGCACTGCTCGCCATTTCTGCCGGGATGCCGGTCCCGCCGATGAACAGTACGGCGGCCCCACCGAATCCGAACGCGATAGCCAGAAAGACAAGCGAGAGAACCGCCGGGTTGTCCGTCCATCGGCGCATCGCGTCGCCGAGTGACTCATCTTCTCGCGTCACGAACGCGACTTTGTATTCGCGACGCCCACGCCCGATAAACGCGACGACGAGCGCTAAGAGCACGAGTCCGACGACGAATCCAGCGTAGAGAAATCCTTGTGCCATGTGAACGTGCCTCTCCCATCTATAATCATAGTCAGTGATATTAGATGTTCGCCTCGGGGTTCTCGTGTGTTGGTTAGTCGCACGATATGGGAGGAGACGTATCGCGGCGGCGAAACGTGATTCTTAAGGGTCGCACGAATCACGTAGCGTGTATGAGCGACGAACAGCAGGCGGAGGCCGAACAGGTCGATGAAGAAGTTGAGTCCGGTATTCAGGACGGAGACTTCGTCCGCCTCGCATACACGGTGCGCACCACTGACGACGGCGACGTCGTCGACACCACGAGCAAGGAAGTGGCTGAAGAAGCCGAAATCGACGTCGATGGTTACGAGTTCGAACCTCGCGTCATCATCGTCGGCGCAGGCCACGTCTTCCCCGAAGTCGACGACGCCCTGAAGGGCGCAGAAGTCGGCGACGAAGGCACCGTCGAGATTTCGGCGGCCGAAGCCTTCGGCGAGTACGACGAGGACGACGTTCGCACGGTCAGCGCGAACAAGATCGACGAAGACGACCGCTACCCCGGTGCACAGGTCCAAATCGACGGCGACCAGGGCCGTCTCGAGACCATCATCGGTGGCCGCGCACGCGTCAACTTCAACCACCCACTCGCGGGCAAGGACCTCGAATACGAATACGAAGTCCTCGACATCGTGGACGACCGCGAAGAGCAGGCCGCTGGTCTCCTCGGCATGTACCTCCAGCAGGCCCCTGAGGTCTGGATCGAAACCGACGAAGTCGAAGAAGAGCAGGTCGTCGAATCCGACGACGACGACGAAGACGCCGAACCTGAGACGGAGACGGTCACCGTCGAGAAGGAGACGCTCTACATCGAAGCAACGCCACAGATGACGATGAACCAGCAGTGGCTGTTCTCGAAGCAGCAGATTGCACAGGACGTCATCCAGCGAGTGGGCGTTGACCGCGTTATCGTCCAAGAGACCATCGACGGCGGCATGGGCGGCATGGGCGGCCTCGGCGGCATGATGGGCGGCGCAGCAGGCGCAGACATCGAAGAGGCAATCGAGGACGTCGACATCGACGCCGACGAACTCGCAGCCGAACTCGACGCAGACGAAGAATAATCTCGATTCCGTCGATTCATTCGTTCGAATCGGCGGCTTCTTGCTACTTCACTACGGCCACGTAGCTATGGCTTCGTCTGACGACGCTCCGGACCTTTCGCTCCGCAGTTCGAGCGACCTCAAAGTCGCCCTCGTCGCCGCCGCGTGTACGGTCGGATTGACGCTTGCACTTCAGTACGGCGTGGGAGCGGACGTCCCGCTCATCTACCGTCTCTCACCGCTGGCACCCTACTTCGTCTTCGTCTTCACGCGCGGGGCGGCGCTCTCCGAACGCGCGTGGCAACTCCTGATTTTCGCTGTCTCGCTCGTCACGCTCGGCGTGTTCGCGCTGTAGGAAGAAGCAGACTATGCGATGTCGCGACTGGTGTCCACCGTGACGCGTTCGGACAAGCGCAGTTTGATAGTGTCCTTGAGCGCGTGACCACCGCGGAACTTCGGCACTGCCATCCGATTTTCGACTTCTGAGCCCTCGGTAGAGGTCGAAAGGTCGAACACGATGTCGGCCATGTGTTCTGTCAAGTCACGATTGCCCGGAACTGACTCGCCTTTCAATCCGTGCAGTACGGTCAGCCCTTTCGTGTTGACCATGTGGTTCTGTAACTCGTTGAGGAACTTCCGGTAGCGCATGGTCTCTGCGAGTTCGAGTATATCGACCACGTCGATGATGAGATTCGCACCTTCTGGCAAGTCACGAATGAGTTTGTGCGCCGAATCTAGCGGTGCATCGCCACCGACGTCGCGGACGGTCGGACTGCCAGACGGACCAGGGAAGCGTTCGATAGCGTCTTGCACTGCGATTTCTGACCGAAGCGTCGTCAACCAGAGCGTCCCGCGTGTGGCGGTGAGTTCGTACAAGAAGAGTTCTGATTGACTGGCAGGGTCCGCAGAGAGGAGGACGACGCTCCCGGCGGGGATGCCGCCCCCGAGTTGCCGGTCGAGTACGTCGATACCGCTTGCCAGCCGTCTCATACAGGTTTCAATGAATGTCTTTCATATTAGCCCTTCTGGGCGAATTTCGGCCACAACCTCTTTATACGCCCCCCTGACGCTTGCATCTGAGAGTACTGGAGACTGCCCTTCAGGGACGGAACCAAGCACCGGGGCACCGATGAGGTCGCCGATTGCGTCTGGTGCGATTCGTGACCGCGAGACGACTACGCCGATGACAGGGGTGCCGACTGCACGCGCCATCGCCGCCGTCTTTGCGGCGTCGCGCAATGTCGGTGCGCAGAGTTGGGTGACAACGAGGACGCCGTCAGCGACCCGGAGGGGGACAGCGGCATCCGGGCCTGCACCCGCGGGACAATCGACGACGGCGGGCACCTCGTCCTCAGCAATGGTCCGAAGCCATCGCTCGAAGGCCTCGTCGTCGGCCCCACGTGGTGCGGGGAGAATTGAGATAGATGGCTCTGTGGGATGTGACTTCACACGCGGAAACGTCCGTTCGTCGCGTTCGACGCCCACCATCGAGTGCAGGTTGGGCATGTCTCGGTCGGCATCGACGGCGACGATTGTTCCTTCTGTCGCCTGTGCGATTCCGACAGTCGTGGTCGTCTTCCCACTGCCACCTTTGCCGCCCGCGATTGCCAACATAGCACGGGCTGGTTCCGGCTTCCTACTTGAATCTCAGGAGAAGATGGGCGCGCTTAGTCTTTACAGCAACCGCCTGCTTCGCCACCGAAATCGACGGCGAGCGGTTCAGATATTGCCTTGTTGACCTTTTCGAGTTCGCCGACCATCTCGGCTTGCGCGAGAAGGTACTCTTTCATGACCGGAATCGAGTGGAGTTCCTCTTGTGCGGCCTGTACCTTCTGGAGGTCCTCTTGTGTCGCATCGCCGAGTTGGCGAGCGACGTTGAACTCCTCGCGGAGTTGGTTGAACTCGGAGATTTTCTCCTGGGCTTCTTCGTGGTCTTCGACCTTGGCTTTCGCTTCCTCGTACTGTTTGTACGTCGGATGTTCGGCGATGACTTCGCCCAGTTCGCGCCCGAGTTCTTCGAGCCGCGTCGTCTGCGTGCTCATACCCGCGAGTTAGGAAGCGAGCAATTTCAACCTGCCGAACGGCGAACTAGACGTGCGCTTCGACGAACGAGACGGCGTCTGCGAGTTCGCCCGGGCTCACGCCGTGCGGTGCGTCGTAGGTGTTGAACGTCACGTTCACGCCGAGTTCGGAGAGTCGCTCTGCGGCGCGCTCTGCTCTGAACGAGGGGATGATTTGGTCCATCGACCCTGCGGCGATGAAGACGGGCTTGCCCGCGACTCCATCGGGTTCGAGGTCGGCGTGCGACTCGGCGAGATAGCCGTGGAGCGCAACGACCCACGCGTAGTCGTCGGGGTCGTCGAGCAACAGCGAGAGACTGGTAATCGCTCCTTGGCTGAACCCGAGAAGCCCGACTCGCTCGGGGTCGATATCGTACGCCTCGATTGCGCCCTCGATGGACTCTCGGATGAGTTTTCGCGAGCGCTCGAACTGTTCGCCGTCCGGTTGGCTCTCGTGCAACCCACCTGCGGAGAGGTCGAGGTCGTACCACGTGTAGCCACCGTGGAGTGTGTCGGGAGCGCGGAGACTGACGACGTGAAGCGTGTCGGGGAACTGCTGTGCGATTTGCAAGAGGTCCTGTTCGTTCGACCCGCGCCCGTGGAGTAGGACGACGGCCGGGGCAGGGCCATCGGTTTCAGATTGCGGCTCGACGTGAACGTGTTCGAGCGGAAGCTCGGTCATGGCCGACGCTATGGCGTCGTGGGGCTTCAATACCCGAGTGACAACGGCGTAACCGGGTGACGGGTACGAGTACCCGCTCAGTCGGTCGGCTTCGGGCGTCGAACGCCGAGTACTGCGCCGCAACTCTTGCACATCCAGAGGTCGTTTCGTTCTCTCCCGACCATCACGCCGCGTTTTCGAATCGTCTTCACTTCCGGAACCGATTTCCCGCGGAGGATGTCGTCTGCTCCTCTGATGGGTTCTCCACAGGCAGGACACTCTGTCAGTTCGGTCTCTTCAGTCGCTTCGTGGATATGTTCTGTATCGCCAGTATGTGTATCGGTATCCATGTGCATACTGTACGTGTGCCAACGAGTAATCATCTGCGGTGGACGGGGGAGATCGCGCACGAGCGCGCTGTCTTCATTACGAACCTGTTCGACACTCGTCGAAGGCGCTTCGGTGTCTCGAAGTTGACTCGAACACCCTCGAAATTTGCCGGTGTGTGGGCGTGTGACGCCCCTTCGCCCGGAAGCGCCGTCGTTAAACCTCTCCATCCGCAACAAGGCTCCAATGAGTCAGGACGCCTTATCCGACGGGGACCTCAGAAACACTGGGATGTCCCTCAAACACGACCGTGAGTGGGACTACGAACTCGAACGAATCATCGAAGCCATCGAAGAGCGCGACGCCAAGCGCGTCGGTCTCCAGTTCCCCGAAGGACTGAAGCGCCGCGGCCCGGCTGTCGCCGACGACCTGCGCCAACTCTGTGACGACGACGTGACCTTCCTCCTGTCGGGTCAGCCGTGTTACGGCGCGTGCGACCTCGACACCTACCTCATGCGCCGAACCGACGTGTTCGTCCACTTCGGCCACTCGCCCATGAAAGAGTCGGACAAAATCATCTACGTCCCGCTCTTTTCCAACGTGGACCCCTTCCCGATTATGGAAGAGTCCCTCGACGAAATCGAGGGCGACGAGGTTGGTCTCGTCACTACCGCCCAGCACATGAACCGCTTCGAAGAGATGTGTGAGTGGCTCGAAGAGCGCGGCTACACCGTCCAGACGCGCAAGGGCGACGACCGTCTCACCTTCGAGGGTCAGGTACTCGGCTGCAACTACGCATCTGCCGACATCCCCGCAGACGACGTCCTCTACGTCGGCGGCGGCAAGTTCCACCCGCTCGGGCTGGCGATGGAACACCCCGAGAAGAACGTCGTCATTGCCGACCCCGTGAACAACGTCGTCACCATCGCCGACACGCGCAAGTTCATGAAACAGCGCTATGCATCCGTTCACAAGGCGATGGACGCCGAGAAGTGGGGCGTCATCTTCTGCACCAAAATCGGCCAAGGTCGCATGGAAATCGCCGAGGAAATTCTCGAAAACAACGACAACGCCTACCTCATCACGATGGACGAGGTGACCCCGGACCGCCTGCGCAACTTCAACATGGACGCGTTCGTCAACACCGGCTGTCCGCGTATCACCACCGACGACGGCCCGCGCTTCCACAAGCCGATGCTCACACCGCAAGAGTACCGCATCGCCGTCGGCCAAGAACCTCTTGACGCGCTCGAATTCGACACGTTCCACGGCACGTGGTAACCTGATCGGGCGTCCTGTATCAGCCAAAACTTCTATTTGGGCTGACTTTTCTTCTGATGTATGGTCCCTTCACGAAGCGCCACGATTGCGGGGCTTGGACTCGCTTCCGTCCTCGCATTCGTCGGCGTCGCTTCCGCACAATCGGTCCCGATGGGGTCGGTCGAGACGGCCTCCCAACTGTCGCCCACGATTCGGGCCGCGATTACGTTCATCGTTGACCTCGTCGTCGGTGGCATTCTCGTCGCCGTCGCACCACGCTATACCGAAAACTCCATCGCCAAGATTCGTGACGACCCCGGCGGGTCGTTCATCTGGGGACTGGGCATCGGCATCGGCGGCGCGCTTTTGATTCTCGCGCTGTTTCTGACTGTCATCGGTATCATCGTCGCCATCCCACTCGGCCTCGCGTTGGTCATCCTCGGCGTCGTGGGCGGTGCAATCGCCACCGTCCTCCTCGGGTCGATTCTCGCTAATCCGGTTTCGGATAGGATGCCATCGCTCGGCCTGTCACTGGTCATCGGCGCACTTGCAGCCGCCATCCTCTCTGTCATCCCCGTCGTCGGCGCGCTCGTGATGTTCATCGTCGATACCATCGGGCTGGGAATCGTCAGCCGCGAACTCTATCGGTCGTGGTCCTCCTGAGCGACGTACTCAGCCTCTTCGGCCAACTTGCCCGGGTGGTTGCTATCTTTTTCGTCGCTGGATTCGTCCTCGTCTCGGTCACTCCCAATACGCTCGACCAGCAGGCCAGCTATCTCAACGACCATTCGCTCGCCTCAGCAGGAAACGGATTCGTCTTCCTCGTCGCGTGTGGTGTCGTACTTGGCCTTCTCAGTACGGTATCGAACGCTCTTGCGGGCGTTGGTGTCGTCTTCATATACGCGGCATTCGTCGTCGGCGCGGTGGTCGCCGCAGTCTCACTCGGAATTCGAATGCTTCCGACGCGACCGCTCAGACATGCGTTCGTCGCGGGTGCAGCCGTGATGACGATAGTCGGGCTCGTTCCACTTGCGGGACAACTGTTCGTGTGGTTTCTCTCGCTCGCGGGGATCGGAACAATCGTGGTCGAAACAAAACAAGGCGTGCGTTGAGACCGGTTTCACCACTCACGTCACCACAACATTGACGGCCTTCTCTGGAGAACCGGAGACATAGATGCCGACGACCCACCTAGCTGTTCTCGGACTCGATATCCAGCGGGTCGTCACCCCGCTCGAAAACGGCCGCGTGACGGCTGACCGGGCTTGCGTGGTCCGCGACGTTGCCGACCCCGAGCTGGGACACGACCCAGCGGCGTCCACACCCGGACGACCGCGAGTACACGCACACGCGGCACAACAGGTCATCGACGCGCTTTCGACCCACATCGGCGACCCCGACGAAGCGCGCCTTCCGTTCAACGGCTCTTATGCCGACCTGTACGCCGCAACGACCACCCTCCTCCGCGAGACTGCCGAAGATGGCGCTGTCAGCGTCAACCTCGCCGCCGCCCCGCCGCAAGTCGGCGCGGCGTTCTACGGCGCGCGAACCGCGCTCGTCGAACAGGGCACAGTCGCGCGTGACGAAATCTCGCTGTGGACCGTTCCAGCCACCGAGTACCGTGACCTCGCGGCTATCGACACGCTCCGGACCCTCGCGGCGGACGCCGAAGACACACTCGACACGTTCTCGTCGTTCGAAGCGACGGCGGACGGCCCTGTTGCGAATGCTGTTGCCGAACCACTTCGAATCGCCCTCGACGACCTCCAGTTCGCACTCGACGAGGCGACCGGAACGTCAACCAGTTCGCACCGACGCACTGCTCGCCGACCCCCCGCGAGCAACGGGTCGGCCCTGAACTCGATGACCGCGTATCTCGGGCGCGCACGCGACCAACTCGCGACGCTCGTCGAACCCGACCAACCGACACCCGACCCAGAGAACACCCGCGACCCCTACGCACTGCTCGATGCGTTCGACGATTGGCTCGAAGCCGAACTCGGATTGCTCTCGCAGGTCGATGAGGACCCACACGAACTCGTCGAACGCTTCCGTGAGAGCTGTGAAGCGCGCTTCGGCAAGTTCGAAGACGATGCGACTGTCTCGCTGTTCGCCTCGCTCGACCGATTCGAAGCACACCTCGAATCGTATCTGCGGGTGCGAGCCAAACTCGGGACGGCCCACGAAGCAGTCATCTCGAAGACGACAACACTCGCTTCGGAAGTCGATGCGGCGACCGACCGCCTCGCTGAACTCGACTCTGACGGTGCGGCAGTCGGGACGACGGTCCAGTCGCTCGATGCGCACTCGCTCGCCCCATTGAGCGACCTCGAAGCGACAGTTCTCCACGTACTCTCGACCAGTCCGCCGCGCTCTCGCCAGCGCACCCGTCGGGCGGTTGCCGCACTGCTCCGCGAGCGTGCAGAACACCACGGTATCGTTGCAGGCGCACGCGAAGAGGACGAACGCTCCGCATTCGAGGAATTCTGTGTCACTATCGCACGTGACTCGAACACCGGTGACGAGTTCGAATCGGAACTCGCGCGCAACCTTCGCTCTCGGTTCGACGTTGCGGTCGAGGGATTGTTCGCACATGGATACGTACAGACGAGAGCGCGCGAAACCGGCCGTGACGCGCTCGAACTCGCACCCGCAGGTCGTCTGTGGTCCGAAACGTCTGACGAGGAACTGCTTCGAGAAACTGCTATCGACGACCTCCTTCGAGACTGCGTCGAGCGCGCCGACGACTAAACGTTCGATTCGATGTGTTCGACGGCTTCTTCCGGCGTTTCACACGCTTCGAGCCAGTCGCTCGAACTGATGCCGCGTGTTCGGATTCCGGAGATTGGACGGTCGAACACCTGGGCGTAGCCGATTTCTGAGAGCGTTCCACCAGCACCGTCGATAGCGATGACGGCATCGCCGTTCATCACGACCAGCGCGTTGCGCGCGTGGTTCAATCCGGTGGCGATGGTGATATCGACGTACTCGTTCGCGGCCGCTCGGTCTTCACCGGGGAGGATTCCAATGGTCGTTCCATCGGCTTCTTTCGCGCCGCGGCAGACGGCTTCCATTACACCACCGAGGCCGCCGCAGACGACGGTGTGGCCGCGCTGGGCGAGTAACCGACCAACGTCTTCTGCGAGTGTCTCGACTGGCTGTGGGACGACGCTTCCGCCGATAACACTCACGCGCATCTGTCACCGACCTCCGTCTGCGAGGGCTGGTCTATCGTCAGGGGCATACCACGGTCCAGCATCCGAAGTAGGATAAAAGGGGACCACGCTGACAACTTGATGTGTCGGCTACCAGTCGTCTGCAGGGTACCGTTCGCCTTCGAGCGGCGAAACAGGTGCCCATTCACCACAGGCGCGCATCGTTTGAGCCATCGAAGAGAAATCCGCTGTTTTCTTGTGGGGTGCTGACATGGAACAATGAATGCGGTAAGACACTAAATAGCTTTGCTGGATACTAGGTTATATTACCAATAGCTCTCAGAATGTTATTGTGGCATATAATGACATTATATTTTGGACAAACGGACACGGGCATGTGCCGAGAGCGCAACGTTTAGTCCCTTCCCGTGTCCACACGTCGTTATGACAGTAAGCGACTGGAGCGACTGGCTCCCGCGAGCGGTCGAGGATGCCGACCCCGAGACCGTGGCCATCTGGTATCTGGGCTGTAATGGCTTCGTTCTCAAAGGGAGCGAGGGAACGACGATTTTCATCGACCCGTACGTCGGCATCGGGAGTCCGCCACGGACGGTCCGGATGGTTCCCGTCCCGTTCGACCCCGAAGACGTGACCGAAGCAGACGCCGTACTCGCCACGCACGAACACACTGACCACGTTCACGGACCGAGTCAAGCACCCATCTTGGAGAACACGGGCGCGACGTTCGTCGCACCCGACGACTCGCTGTCTGTCGCCTTCGACGACGAAGCGTGGTTCGACGACTACGACCTCTCGGAAGACCAGTTCGAGGAAGTTACCGAGGGTGACACCATCGAAATCGGCGAGTTCACCATCCACGTCGAACCCGCGTACGACCCCGACGCGACGCATCCGGTCTCCTACGTCTTCGAACACGAGTCGGGAACGTTCTTCCACGGCGGCGACACCAAGCCCGCCGAGGAGTTCACCGACATCGCCGACCGCTACGATATCGACCTCGGCGCCCTCGCCTTCGGGACGATTGGTAACATCGCGGACAAGCAGACGGGCGAGCCGGTTCGCACGAAGTGGTACAACGACGAGAACCAGATTATCGAGGCCGCGAGCGACCTGGAACTCGACCGCCTCCTTCCCTCCCACTGGGACATGTGGAAGGGCATGACCTCCGACCCCAAAGTACTCCACCACCACGCCAAGAGCTTCGAGTCGCCGAAATCGCTCGAAATCGTGGAAATCGGTGACCGCGTAGACCTTTAACCACTCGAACACGATTTTCCAAAAATCGAGAATTCAAAAATCGAGTGACGACGCCGGGGTGGGTACGACTCCCCCGGTTGTTTTATAATGTCTGTCACGGAAAAGGCGCGCATGAGCCATTCGTCTGAGGAAGTCGTCTCCGTCTCTGACGGCGACGTGACGGTAGAGAAAGTATACGCTGCCGACGAATTCCCGGTCCCTGCCATCAAGTTCGAAATCGCCTCTACACTCGATGAAGAGGCCCGAATTCGAATCATCGACCGAATCCCCGAGTCGTTCCCGATGGAGAGCGTCGGATTCCATCCCGACTTCGAGAGCGAGAGTTGGACCGCGTACAAGGACCACCGCGTCGAGTACGAACGAACGCTCGGCCCCGGTGAAGAGATCGTCACCGTCTACGGTATTCGACTGACAGACGGCGAATCACCCGACTCTTTCTTGACCGAACCGACGCTCGAACGCGTCCCCGTCGACGACGGTCTCGACCCGGACGATATCGACGACATTCTGGGCGAAGACCGGAGCCAACTCGTCCGCGACGTCCTCGCGGGCAACCGCGACCCGATTGGCGGCGACGAGGAAGCCGACAACTTCGACCGTGGCGACGGAGACGCGTCCGGCCCCTCTGACGACGACCTCGCGAGTGCATTTGGCCGCGCTGACGGTGACGTCGAAGACGACGAAGACACGAACGACGCCGACGGCGCTGAAATCCTCGACGAGAGTACGGATTCGGACGATGTTGCAGACGCCGCAGACACGGACGAGGTTGTAGACGACACCGACGTCGAAGCAGACACCGAAGACGTCCCAGTCGGCATCGACGCGGACGACGACGCCGAACTCATCGATACAGAAGATGCCGACGAGATTGAAGCACCCGACGCTGACGAACCGATTGCCGTCGGCAGTGCCGAAGAAGATGAGGAAGCCGAAACCGCGGAAGAAGCCGAAGAATCGCCAATCGAAGACGACTACGTCGATGCCGAACAGGAACTTCTCGACGACGATGATGAAGAAGTCGAATCGGACGTATCCGACGCCGAAGAGACAGAACCGGTCGCCGCCGAACCAGACGTGGACGAATCCAGCGACGATTCGGTTCCTGTCTCCCAGCCTGTCGTCGAAGGAAGTCTCGCGGCCGCACTCGCCGCAGAGATTCGTGATGGGAACGTCGCCGACGACGATTTAACAGTCCTGCGCGACGCGGTTGCGACCGAAGAACAGCGAACCACGGACGTCCGTATCAGTCACCTTCAGTCGCGCGTGAGCGACCTTGCGGCCTACTCCGATGCACTCGCTGCGTTCATCGACGAAGAAGGAACTGGCGAGGAACTCATCGAGGGCTTCCGCGCCGAACTCGCCGACGTCCAAGAGGATATCGACGCGCTCGACACCATGGTCGAAGATGCTGTCGAATCGGTCGATGATACCGCCTCGCGTCTCGAATCTGTCGAAGAGACGCTCGCCGACGTAGACGCGCGCGCCGACCGCACCGAGTACCGCTTGACCGACCTCGACGAAGACTTCGAAGAACACGCCGACCGGTTGGACGACCACGACGAGATGTTCGACGAGTTCGTCGAACGAATCGACGACCACGACGGTCGCATCGAAGAAGCACAGAACCACATTCAAGCCGGTTCGACCCGCCTCGACTCGGTCGAAGAGACGGTCTCGGAACACGGAGACGGCATCGCTTCGGTCGAAGAAACACTTTCGGAACACAGCGAGAATATCGACGCAGTCCGCGAGCAACTCGACGACTTCGACGCTCGTGTGACGGACGTCCTCGACCGCATCGATGCAGTCGATTCCAACGCAGAAGAGGCACAGCAGACCGCCGAGAACCTCCACGAGGAAATTGGCGAAATCCGCGAGGACATCGCGTCGCTCGACGGTGATGTGTACGAGGCACGCTCGGCAATCGAATCCGACGTCGAAGACCTCCAAGGTGACGTTGACGACCTGAACGAGGCGGTTGCAGAACTCGATACCTTCCGCGAGCGCCTCGCCGGTGCCTTCGGAACTGGCATGGGCGGCGCACCGGGCGACGAGTAACTTCCCGAAACGCAACCTGTTTAGCGCACCAGTTCGACCATCCGATGATGACAGAGACGGTGCGCGTCGCTGTTCCACGTAAGGGACGCCCCCTCGAAGCGGTTCTCGAACGGTTCGCCACGACCGACGAGGCCGCAGAGGTGGCGGACGAAATCACCTCGACACTCCGGTTCGAGAAATCCGTCACGAAGGGCCATACCCATCCAGACGCAGACGTCTACCAGCGTCTGTCCGAATACAGTGACCTCTCAGACCCCGCGGCTCCGGAGTACACACTCCTCAGAGACGACCGTGAGGGGATGCCACGTCGCATCGTCTTCGACAGTGTCGAACTCGAATACGACGAGGTGACGATTCATCTCGTCGGCCGCGAAGAGCCGTTTCGCGCGCTTCGAACCCATGAATTCGGCCTCGGGTTCGACAGCGCAGACCTCGTTCTCGAAGAGGTCGTCAAACTCCAACCAGAGGGACTCGAAAGTATCGCCGACATCAACGCCCGAATCGACCCGATGGACACCGACGTCCGGGTCGTCTCCGGTCTCGGCGATACGGTCTATCACACGCTGATGGCCGACCCTGAGATTCTCCCACCGAAGTCGAATCTCGACCGCGATTTCGTCGCCGACTACGCGGGTGACCTCTGTATCTCCCCACGCTACGAACGCCTCGTAGAGGCCGTCCTCGGCACGCGCTGTCTCGATGACGTCTCTTTCGTCTACCCCGAAGAGGGACCGGAAGAGGAAGCGTCGATTGCGGACACCGGCCTCGGTGTCTATCTCACGATGACCGGTTCGACGGCGCGCGATTTCGGTCTCGTCCTCGGCGAACACCTCTTCCCGAGCGAGACGGTGCTGATGGAGAACGTCGCGGAGGCGACAGAGGCCGCCGAAGCCGTCAAGGAAATCGTCGCCGGGCCGGAGTTAGAGACGGCGCTCAAAATCTAACTGCTCGGTCTCTCCAGACTTATTCTTCCGACGTTCCGCAGAACACCAGCGTCGAGAGCGTTCGCGCCTGAATTCCGTCTTCCGTGAGCGCAAGCACCGTCGTCGAATTGTTGCAGTCGAATCGTGATTCGGCAATCGTAACTGATGCACCGTCACCGGATTCGCGTGTGAGTTCGGCGATAACGTGGTGCGGTTCGGTCAACACCACCTGTAAGCGTGCATTCGGCTCGATACGGTAGTCGCCACCAAAGACCACCGTTCCCTCCTCTGTCGTGAGGTTGAACGCTACCTCTGCTGTCGATTCTGTCACATTCGCGACTGTCACGGCGTGTGGTTTCGTCCCCTCAGAGTCTGGCAGCGAACCGTTGCCAAGTGTTACGAGCGATGGTCTCTCTTCTGTGATGAGAGACGAACACGCGAACTCCTCGTTTGGACCTTTTGTGACTGTAATTCCGCCATCATCTGGTGTAATCGTCGTCTCCCACTGTGGCACTGTCCACCGTGGGTTACAGACGAAATCCTCGGGTGTAATCGTCTCTCTCGTACTGGCTCCAGACTGTCTGTCGGTTACCGATAGATCGTACTCGGCAGGAACCCGGAATACGAGGTCAACCTCTGCATCACCCTGTATTTCGTACGTTTCGCTGTGGCCGGGGACGAGTTCCGGCGACACGTCCAGACCAACGACCCAGGGGGTTTCGGCGTCGTTCTGGAGGTGAACGTGGTGTGTGCCCAGTGTGGTGTCACCTTCGAGTGCGTCCCCGCCGACGACTGCCGTCAATCGCTTTCCCGACTCGACGATAACGGCCTCGACCGTCTCTGGTGTCGGTGTCGTAGTCGGGTCATCGATGTCGCCAGTCCCCGCACTCGCCGTACAACCAGCGAGAGTGGCAGTCAGTCCCAATCCGATACTCGACAGGAGGGTTCTTCTGTGCATATCCGTCGTACCAGTGAAGCTGACTTACCTCTCTGTGAGAGTCAGACAGCTCTTTGAGTCCATACGACGGCCGCCGTGAGAGCTATCGTCAGTGCGACACCGACACCGAGGACGAGCAACCCCGGCCCGTTGAGATACCCCGAAACGAGCGACTGCCAGATGGGTTCGACTGTCCGAGGTGCTGTCCACTGCGCAGGCTGAGGCGCACGCCTCGTCCACAGTGCTTGGACGAGGACGCTTCCAATCGCAGCGAACCCGACCCCTCCGAGGAGCGTTCGAAGCCCGGATTCGAGGCCCGACTGCGTTTCTTCGGCCCCGACGAAGAGAACGACCGCCGAACTCGTCGGCCCGTAGACCGCCATCTCCCGGCCTTGCGCTGATACCCACGTTGTGACTTCTTCGATAAGGCCCGCGTCAGTGAGCCGGTCGATATGGTAGCCAACTGTTTGGAGCGTCGTCTCTAGTTCGTCGGCTAATTCGGACGCAGGACGCGGCGTGTCGTAGACTGAGGAGAGCAACTGCCTCGCTGTTGCTGAGGATAAGACTGCGACGAGCGTATCCGCCTCTGCCTCGTCGAGCGCGACGAGATGCGGGTCGAGGGCGCGTTCGTCGACCGATTCTGCAATTGGCTTCAACGGGAGCAGTGAACTCACGGCTTCGCGCGAACTACTGTCTGAGTCACTAAAGACCTGCGCAAGGGTCAAAGACGACTTTGAGTCTCTCTGAGGCAATCAGTAAATCTGGAAGCTCAGCGTTTGCCACTGCCGACTGATTGGATATAGCGACACTCAGTTTATGGATTGGACATCGAACACAGGTTTCGTGTCTCAGATGAGCGAATAAATGTTGGATTCGTAGGTTTCACGCACTCTATCCCCCCAATTGTGGGTATAGGTGTCGATGATGTCGCCACCGACGTCGCCACGGAGATACTTGACGATACCACGGTCACCGGTTCGGTCCCGAAGGTGAGTCGTGAAGAAGTGCCGGAAGTAGTGCGGGGTGACGTTCTCTTCTCTATCGCCACCAGCACGATACCAGCCTGCTGATTCGGCGTGTCCAGTCACGATGTGATGGACAGCGTCGGGGGTGAGGCGCTCTCCCCACCCGGATGCGGTGCCGACGAAGAGCGGGTCCGCTGGAGAGGTCGTATCCGGTCGAATCGCCAGCCAACGGAGCAATACAGTCTCTAATTCGTCGTCTACCGGAACCACCGTCGAGCGTTTTCGCTTGTTCGAGGCGGTTCGCTGCTCGCCGTTGGAAATACTCCCGACGCTTGGCTCGGAATCGACGTAAATCGACGGCCCGCGGCCATCCAGCGCCGGTCTGTTCGAAACGCCAGTGAGGGCTCGGTCTTCGCTCAGCGACACGTCACGAAGGTCGAGGTTGCACAGTTCGCCGACACGCATCCCCGTTTTGAGAAGTGCGATAACGAGTGCGTGGTCCAGTGGATGGTGTATCTGCCGGGCGAACTCCCGCATTTGCGCGACTGAAATCTCCCTCCGTGCGGGGTTGGAGTCGATCTTCTCGTCCATCTCTTCCATCACGAGCGCCATCGGATTGGAGTCGAACGCGCCGACTTGGGCCATGTAGGCGTAGAACCGGTGGAGATAGGAGGCGTAGGTCGCAATCGTACTGGACGAAACGTCCCGGTTTCGGAGGGTGTGAATCCACGCCATACAGTCGCGGTGGCCCGCTTCATCGACGGATTTGGCCGTCCCTGCGGGGTTCTGTGAGGGGTTCTCGACGAACGATTCGAACGCTCGAAGCACTCGCTCGTAGGCGCTCCGCGTTCGGTCTGACTTCCCGTGGTAGGTCATATCCTGTAGAAAATACCCTACAGAATCCTCGATATCTGCGGGTTGTTCAGCGGCCATCTTCCCCGACTAAGGTGTACCCACCATGGCGACCACTGTACACAACTCTCCCCGACGACTGCAGCTCTTGGAGTGTCGATTCGAGGCGGTCTTCGATGTCGTCTGTGAGCGCCGAGACGAGGGCGTCCCACGAGAGGTGAGGCTCGTCTTCGAGTGCGTCGATAACCCGAAACGAAAGCTCGCCATTATTTCTCCCATTCTCTTCTTGATTTGAACGGCCATTCTGGAGGCCTGTTTCACCCCCATCAACCCCCGGAGTTGCGGCCCCATCATCGCCCTTCGAAGGGATGGTAAATTCGCTCCGACCAGCCTGTACCATAGTTCTGACAAATTCACTCTGGCTCATCCCCAATTGGTCGGCGTGTTCCTTCCAACGTGCCTTCTGATAGGAGGGAACGTAGGTCTGGACCACGGTTCGGTCGCCCTCGTCGCTCATGGTCGAGCATCAAGGGGGGCGATATTCAATCTACTGGCACTGTTTGGGATAAGTGACCTTATACGAAGATGTACAATCAGATTTAGATGCTAATTCGGTAGTTATTCGGAAACATGCAGTCGTGAAATCGGAGATTTGATAGCACAATTCAGAATATATATTTGGCCGCTCTCGGTGCCGAATAGTGGCGATTCGAGCAGATTTGGAAATTATGTTGTTTTCGAAAAGACACATTTGCCTCATATACTTCTCACTTTTGGAATCAACCTCAGTAATCAGATGGTCATTTACATGGCTATTACCCTTGGAGTAACAGCCCCAACAATGGCTTCCACGGGGTTCGTTATTCCATTCATTTTAGGTATGAATGATTACTATTTGGGAGAGTGATGTAGTTCTCGGCTCGAATCTATTCTGTACTAAACTGGCCGAAATAATCGCAGATGTATTCGTCTTCTTAGGTGGCGGAATATAGTCTGGCTTCGATGCGAATTCTCGCCCACTATATCCAGTAAAATTTTCTTGTTCAATTAGAATAAACGACGCTGAATTAATCAAATTGATTCCATAGAGTAGATTGGATGATGCTGAATGTAATCTCTTGAAAAAATACCTCGGTATTCTCGACAGAACCCATCGTTGAGTGAACCAACCTCTCGCTAATTTTTGTCGTCGGTATTGCACAGCACTTGTGCTACCGTGCCGAATCTTCATTCGCTATTTTGGTCTCTGTTGGTTCGGAATATCTGACTCAAAACACCGCCCCAGCGCGGGTATTTCGAACCCTGCTCAGAGGCGCTCAGGCGCGCCCTCAGCGGCCTCCCCTCGAAGTGCGAAGCAATACACATTCTGGGGCTTGGTTCCCCCTCCGGCCGCCTGTTGTGCATCTCGATTTCTACGGGTCTGCTCACGAACAGCAGTTGTCGTTGCTGTATCGAATCGTGGACTATCGAGTTTACCTCAGCTGGGGAACCTACCACTACAACAAGTTCCAGAAGGCCCGTTCTCTCACTCTCTATCCCTGTGGTTTTGCCGACGAAAGGGTGGTCTCCTTTTCTCGACCTGGTTTTCCAACTACTGTGATCGAGCCTTCGACGCTGCGCTCATCTCTGGAGTTGGTTTCTCCAGAAATCTCTGCTTAAATGCTGAAAACAGACTCGATGACTACTCTAACGCTAGAATTTCGGTTTTTGTTCTCGTCGCAACAGCGACTTGTATATTGCATGTCGCTATATTGAATGTGGTTAACGCAGCGAATTTATTTTGTGGTTCTGAGACCGTCAGAGTCGATAGTTGCTACCTCGAGTTGACGCTGTCTTCCCCTGGAGCGAGTTATGCGTAGGGACTGCAACGTGGCGGTGGAAGTAACCGAGGTGAACAGAACCTACAAATAGCGAACGCCCGTCTGAATCAGTATGGAGTCCACTTTCCACATTTGCTGGCGTTGGCATGTGTCTCGGGAAGTGGACAGTCTCGCGCTCAGAATGTGACGGGCCTCACCCGCAGATTCTGCCGCGTTGCTCACTCGCTTTCCTGATTGCACCGACCTCCGAGTGACAACCCCCATCAACGACACCCATGCCAACAGCAGACGATTTCACTGTAACACCCTACGCCGTCGAAGGCGACATCGACTACGACCGACTCCTCGAAACGTTCGGGGCCGACGCCCTAACGCCCGAACAGAAAGCACGCTTTCCCACCCCTACTCACCCGCTCGTTCGCCGTGACGTGTTCTACGCAGAGCGGGACGTAGACCCATTCCTCGACGCCGCAAACGACGGACTGCGACACTCTATCGTCACGGGTCGTGGTCCATCGGGACCGATGCACATCGGCCACGTCTTCCCGTTCTACTTCGCAAAATACCTCCAAGACCAGACCGACGCACTCGTCTATATCCCGTTCTCTGACGACGAGAAGTACTTCCTCAAAGACAAGCCCATCGCGGAGGTTAGCGACTACACTCGCGAGAACCTCTTGGACGTGCTTGCGGTCGGCTTCGACCCCGAAAAGACTCGAATCGTTATCGACACCGCGGACGCCGACGTGGTGTACCCGCTCGCAACTGCCTTTGGGAAGGAGGTGACTCAATCCACCGTGGACGCGACGTACGGAGAACCGGAGAACATCGGCCTCTCGTTCTACCCCGCTGTTCAGGCGACCCACCTCCTTCTCCCACAACTCGTCGAGGGCCGTCACCCGACGCTCGTCCCGATTGCCGTAGACCAAGACCCTCACGTTCGCGTCTGCCGCGATATCGCGGCCAAACAGCGGTACGACGTGAACAAACCCGGCGCTCTCCTCTCGAAATTCCTCCCCAGTCTCGCTGGGCCGGGCAAGATGAGTTCGTCCGCCGACGCACCGAGCATTCTCCTCTCAGACGACCGCGAGACAGTCTTCGAGAAGATTCGAACCCACGCCTTCTCGGGTGGCCAGACCAGTCTCGATGCACATCGCGAACAAGGTGGAAATCCGGAAATCGACGTCTCCTACCTCTTTCTGTACTACTTCTTCGAGGAGAGCGACGAGCGCGTCGAACGATTGGCACGCGAGTACCGAGACGGGGAACTTCTGAGTGGCGAACTCAAAGAGATTGCGGCAGAGAAAATCGCCGACTTCCTCGACACACACCACGCACGCCGAGAGCAACTTGGCCCGCTCGAAGCCGAACTCGAACCGTATCGGTTGACACAGACTGAGCGACGGGCCGCACGGAAACGAGTAGGGTACCCGGACGACGCGCTCGTTCAGCAGTAGGTCCGGCCCAACTTTCGCTTAGATATGCACCGGTTCGACGAGGTCCGGCGCGTCGTTCGCTGGACTGTTCACCCGCGTCGAAACCGGATAGGCGGTCAACCCGTCGTCGGGATACGTATCGAGGAGTGACCGGGCGTCGTCGGCGTCGCCGTGGAGCCACGTCTCTTCCTCGTCGGGCGCGAGGATGACTGCCATTCGGTTGTGGAGTTCTGAGATGAGGTCGTTCGGTTCGGTGGTGATGACGGTAAACGTCTCCAGCGGTTTCGCCTCACGGGCGGGATTCCCACCGTCGAATTCGCTGAGTCCTGTCTGTTTGGTACTCGGTGTCCAGCGCTCCCACAACCCTGCTATCGCGAAGGGACGGTCGTCTTCGAAGGCGACGCGATACGGTTGTTTTCCACTCCCTGCTTTGGCCCACTCGTAGAACCCGTCTGCGGGAACCAGACAGCGACGCGATTCGTAGGCGTCTGCAAAACTTCGCTTTTCCCGCACCGTCTCCGCGCGGGCGTTGATGAGTTTACTCCCGACTTTCGCGTCGTTCGACCACGGGGGAACGAGTCCCCACTTCATGAACTGGAATTTGTTGGGCTCGGCGCTCGTGATGACGGGGAGGTGTTGTCCTGGCGCGCAGTTGTATCGCGCCTCTATCGGGCGGGTTGTCTCGGCGTCGAACCGTTCGCGGAGTTCACCGGTAGAGGTAAACAACGAATAGCGACCACACATGTCTCAACATTGGTTCTCGGTGGCAATAAACGCCCGCGAGGTGGCCCGACTGCGACGGATTTAGGGTCTGCCGTGACCGCGTTCTGGTATATGCGAATCGAGAACAGTTTCATCCCTGTCCGTGGTGTGGGTGCGCGGACGGAACGAAACCTCTGGAAAGCAGGGGTGACACACTGGGATGAGTTCGACCCTCGACACGTCGGCGCGAAGACCGGCGACCGAATCGAATCCTACATCGCCGAAGCACAGACCCACCTCGACGACGGTGATGCACACTTTTTCGGCGAGTCGTTTCCGTCGAATGAGCGCTGGCGTCTGTACGAAAACTTCCGCGACGAGACCTGCTTTTTCGACATCGAGACTACCGGCCTCTCGCCCGACCGCGACAAGGTGACGACGGTCTCGTTCTACCAAGACGGCGAGACGACGACGCTCGTTCGCGGCGATACCTTGACTGCAGACGCCCTCCGCGAGCAGTTCGCGGACGCGACACTCATCTCGACGTTCAACGGTGCGCGATTCGACGTGCCATTCCTCGAAACGTCGTTCGACCTCTCTCTCGACATTCCGCACATCGACCTCATGTACCCGTGCAAGTCGCTTGATTTGAGCGGCGGACTCAAGCAAATCGAGAAAGACATCGGCATCGAACGCGACCGACCAGATATCTCCGGGCGTGACGCGGTTCGTCTGTGGCGAGAGTACGAACGCGGCGACGAATCGTCGCTCGAAACCCTGGTTTCCTACAACCGCGAGGACACGGTGAACCTCCAGCGACTCATGGAGACGGTGACAGACCGCCTGCACCGCCGCGCGTGGGGCGACCTCGGAACCGACCTCTAACTCAAACTGAACTACTTAGTGCGGACCACCGCCTTTTTGCTGTTTCACTCCATCGCGGCGCACATGGGGACTCATTCTGCGTCCGACGACGCCGCTTCGTCCACTTCGGGCGCGGCACAATCGTCGGATGCTGCAGGTGCGGACGTCGAGGCAGTCGATGGCGAGGACGCAGCAGTCAATCAAGCGACCGACGGTGGAGATGCGAACGAGGATACCGACGCAAACGGCGACGAGACGGTTCCGCACGTCGAACTCGACTTGTACCAACTTTCGGTTCGTGTCAGCGGCCAATCGACTGATTCGCTCGACGACGTCGAAGCATCTGCGAAAGGGCTCATGGAATTTCTCATTCAGGAGGCCAAGCAACTCGAAGACGACCCCGACACGCGTGGGTTGAGCTAACGTTTCTCTCTTGTTTTTGGCAAACCTAAACGCTCAAGAGTAATCGCCGATAACCGCGCCTAATGAGTGCTTACACCTTTGACGACCTCTCGGTCGTGATGGGGACCTACAACGAAGAGCAAGCGATCGGTTCGGTCATCGCCGATATCGACCGCATCACCGACGGCCGTGCCGAAGTCGTTTGCGTCGATGGTTCTGACGACCGAACACCCGAAATCGCCCGAAAGATGGGCGCTCGCGTCATCGAACAAGAGCCACAGGGCTACGGTGTCGCGGTCAAAGAGGCTGTTTTGACGCCCGACCGCCCCGTCGTCGTCACGACCGACTGCGACGATACCTACCCGATGGAGTTCCTCCCGAGATTTCTCGAACTCCTCAACGAAGGCTACGACGTTGTCTCAGGTGACCGAATCTCGCCCGGTGCCGAGACGATGCCGACGCTCAATCGCTGGGGCAATATCGGCTTTGCAAAACTGGCGAGTTTCCTGATGGGGGCGACGGTCCACGATACGACGACTGGCATGCGTGCCTATCGCCGTGACCTTCTTCACGACATCGAGTGGACCGAAAATACCGGTCTCTCGGCAGAACTTCTGCTTCGCCCCGCGATGCGCGGGTACAAAATCGCCGAGGTTCCTATTCCCTACCGTGAACGCGCCGGTGAGACGAAGCTCGACCCCTTCAGCGGCGGCGCGGCGATTGCAAAGTCCATCGTCAAAGTCTGTCTCCAAGAGCGTGCCCGCCGGTAAGTTCAGTCACTTTCGCGGTCGTGCATAGAGTCACCATACTGCACGCGATTCATGCGTGATTCTCTCGAATTCTCTGTATGCACCGCCGTCATTTTCTCGCCTCGTGCGGGTGTCTCGCTGGTCTCGCTGGGTGCCTCGGGAGCGACCCGCCAGTCGCCGGAGAGAATACGGCGAATGGTGGCGGTTCGACCGGCAAGACCGGCGACGAATCGGTCGCACGTGCGGGTGCGTTCGACCTTCCAATCCCCGAAGACGAACTTCGACGCGGTGCCCCAAAAGACGCGATTCCTGCGATTACATCCCCTTCCTTTTCGACCGACTGGACCGGATTCGACGAGGTTGCGGTCGAACTCGAAGACTCGTTCGAAGTCGTCGGTGTCGAACTCGATGGTATTGCCAGAGCGTACCCACTCGCTGTCCTGAACTGGCACGAAATCGTCAACGACACCTTCGACGGCCGTCCCGTCGTCGTCACGTATTGTCCGCTCTGTGGCAGTGCCGTCGTCGCCGACAGAGTCGTCGCGGGCAATACCGTCTATTTCGGCGTTTCTGGATTGCTGTGGATGTCCGACCTCGTGATGTACGACGACCGGACGAACTCACTGTGGAGTCAGGTTCTCGCCACGGCAATCCGGGGTGAACGCACCGGAGACCGACTGTCGCTCTTACCTGCGACTCTCTCGACGTGGGGCGAGTGGAAGGATTCACACCCAGATACCGAAGTTCTCGTCCCGCCGCCAGTCTCGGGCACGATTCGTGGGCGACAGACTCGGCGATACGAAGTCAATCCCTACACCAGCTATCAGCAATCGAGTTCGATTGGTATCGGATTCAACGACGACGTGGACGAGCGACTCCATCCGAAAACGTCTGTCATCGGAATCTCGGTCGATGGCGTTGCACGGGCGTACCCACTCGATACAGTTTCGAACGAAAGTGTCGTCAACGACCGAGTTGGTGACCTTCCGGTCGTCGTCGCGGCATCTGCCGACGGGTCGCTCGTCGCCTACGTACGACGCGTCGATGGCGAAGATATCGAGTTCGAACGAGACGAGTCTCGATTGGTCGGCGGCGGGTCGAACTGGGATTTACTCACCGGGCGGGCACTCGATGGCGCTCACGAAGGAGTCACACTCGCGCGTGCGAACGACCGCTCACAGATGTTCTGGTTCGCGTGGGCTGATTTCAATCCGGAGACAGAGATTTACGGGGAGTGAGCTATCGTCTCCAGTTGCTCTCGGTCAATCCAACCGGCCGTCACGAATCTCGGCTTGCTTCGCACCGAGTGTTGAGATGTGATCTTGGAGCCGTTCTTCTGCTTCGTTTGGACCCTCGTACTCGGCGATATTTCGAAGTGTATGCTCGATACCGTATTCGTATGCCAGTAATTCCTCTTCGAGTGAGTAGTGCTGCTGGTTCGTGAGGTGGTGGAGTACCGACCACCAACCGATAGGTGGCAAGTCGCCGTCCGTCTCTTGGAGGGTCTCGACTGCATTCAGATGTGTCTCAAAGGTCTCGTAGATGTGTTTGCTCATCTTCGCCGAGAGTTCCGAAACTGTCGTTGACAGTTCGACGTACTCCGTACCCATCTCGTCTCGTGCTTCGTCGAGGTCGATAACGGCAACTTGCTCCCACGATTCGATACGGCCGCACTCAACTAGTGAATCCCATCGGTCTCGCTCAATCTCAACAATCTGGTCAGCATTTCCATGAAGAACGAGTGCAACGACGCTCGATTCTCCTGTTTGTGGATGGTCGTCGAACGCAAAGGAGACTCCTTCACAAGCGTCGTGTTGAGGAAGTCTCTCAATCGCGTCTACGGCGTACGCTCGAACAACTTGGTCTGCCTCGTGCTCAGTACTCGCCGTAAGAAGAACGTGCGTTATCTCAGTCACTACGCGAACATTTATTCGATTTGTTATGAAGGCTCGGCTTACGAGGACTTCAGAATGTCTTTGATTCGTCGAGCTTCTCCCCCGAGCGAGGGGTTCTTCTCGACGATTTTCAGCACCTCGTGGTCCGTCACGTCTGGGTAGGCCTTGCCAGTGGCCTCTTCGATGAGTTTCTTTTCGAGACGGAATTCGGTACCCTCGTACACGACATCGACGCCTGCATCGTCAAAAGAAAGAACCGTCATATCTCACTCTCGTTCCTCCGAGTATTTAAACTCACGTCGTCGCCCCGACTCAACTCTGTGCATGTGTGACATGTGTCTTGCGGACCGTTTATTAGTGCCCGCGTATTGGTTCGGAGCGTGTCACTCGGCACGGACCCCCTCGAAACGCTCGAAATCCCTGACGGGACGACGGTCGAAGAACACGACCTCGTGACCGATGGAGATGTTATAATCGGCGGACAAAGCACCGTCGAATTTGGCGTCCGCGGTCGGAGCGTCATCGCCGGTGAGCGCGTCACCTTCGGCGGCGATATCGAAGCAGAGGGCGACTGCCGACTCGACTTACTCGACGACGTGGCCGGAAACGTCCTCGTCGGCGAAGACGCCTACCTCGGTGAGCGCGTCCGCATCGGCGGCCGTCTCATGGTCTCTGGCGACCTCGATATCGGTGACGACGTGGATATCGCCGAAGGCTTCGAAGCCAACGGCTGGATCGTCATTCGGAACCCTGTTCCGACACTGGTGTTCTACTTTATCGTCCTCTCGCAGCTCCTTCGTCTCGGCGAACAGGATGCTGCAGACGACCTTGCAGAATCGCTGTCGGGCGAATCTCCCCACGACCCGCTCGTCATCCCGCGAAACGCAACCGTCTCGGACGACTCGTGGCGCGTTTCGACACCTGCGACTATCGGCGACGAGTGCCGGATTCACGGGAACGTTCGCGCACGGAGCATCGACCTCGGCGAGGATAACAACGTCTTCGGGAGTCTCCGCGCCCGCGACGACATCGTCGTCGGCCCCGGAACCCGGATTCACGGCGACGTGACGACGCGAAACGGCGAAGTTCACATCAAACGCGGCGCGCGAGTCCTCGGCGACGTGTCGTGTAAAGACCTCGTCTTCGACGAAGATGCGCTCGTGGACGGCACGATGCGCGCTCGCGGCGAGATGCGCATCCATCGCTCGAATCTCTCGCGGACTCAGGAATAACGAAAATCGATTTTTGCGTCTCCCCAAGGGTTAATCTCTTACTTGGAGAGAGGAATGTATGGACAAACGATTGAAACTTATTTTCGTCGCCCTCATGGTGCTTCTCGCCGGGTGTGCCGGTGCCGGTGCGGGTGACGGTGGGAGCGCCCAAAGCGGGGGAGCAGAGAGCGCCGATTTCGATGACGGTACCTCGGTGTCTGTCGAGACGGGTAGCGGAGGCGATGCAGAAGAAGAGCGCGTCGATTCCCTCCAAGTACAGCAACGAGCGGTCATCAAAAACGGCTTTATCGACTTGACGGTCGAGAACTTCTCACAGTCACAAACTGATGTCGAATCGACTGCCTCCTCCTACGGCGGATACATCAGCGACTCGAACGAGAACGTCAACCGACGCAGTGGCGGTACCTACCGGTCTGGAACCCTCACCGTTCGCGTTCCGTCTGAGGATTTCGAAGCGTTCATGTCCGATATGAAGGAAGTTGGCGAAGTCGAACACGTGGAGACGAACTCCCAAGACGTGACCGACCAGTTGGTCGATATCGAAGCGCGTCTGAGCAACCTTCGGGTCCAGCGTGACCGCCTCCGCGAACTCTACGAGAACGCGAATACGACCGAAGACGTCCTCGCAGTCGAAGCGCGATTGACGGAGGTCCAGACCGAAATCGAGCGTCTCGAAGCCCAACAGGCGTCGCTCGAAAGCCGTGTCGCACTCTCGACCGTTCGCGTTCACCTCTCTGAGCAACCACCCGGACCGGCACAGTGGTACGACGTGCCCGTCTTGCAGGCGTTCCTCGAATCTATCGACGGCGTGTTTGTGACCCTCCGCGCACTCGTCGTCGCACTCGCCTACGCCTTGCCGTATCTCGTCGTCTTCGGCGGCCTATTCGCACTGTTCGGCAGTGGCGTGGTCTTCGTTGGCCGTCGCGCCCTCCGTCGATTGCGCACCTGAACGGCGTCGCACTTTTTCTCTCCGTCGCGGCGAGCGTTTTTCCGCCTTCGAATCGTCTGTCAAGCTATGCTCTCTCTCGCACTCGCCGGTAAGCCGAACGCCGGTAAATCCACGTTCTACACGGCGGCGACGCTCGCGGACGTCGACGTTGCCAACTATCCCTTTACGACCATCGACGCGAATCGCGGTATCTCCTACGTTCGAACCCGATGCCCGTGTCTCGACCGCGACGAGCGATGTGAAAACTGCGAAGGTGGTGTTCGTTACGTCGCCGTCGAACTCGTGGACGTGGCGGGGTTAGTTCCCGGCGCACACGAAGGGCGAGGCCTGGGAAATCAGTTTCTCGACGAGTTGACGAACGCCGACGCCATCATCAACGTCGTAGATGCCTCCGGCGGGACCAACGCCGAGGGTGAACCCGTCGAAGTTGGGTCGTTCGACCCGGTAGAAGAAGTCGATTTCATCGAAGACGAACTCGAACGCTGGCTTGCGGGCATCATCGACCGCAACTGGGAGTCGGTGATTCGAAAGTCGCGCTCCCCGGATTTCGACCTCGACGACGCGCTTTCTGACCTCTTGACGGGAGTTGGTGCGAGCGAATACGATATCGCTGTCGTCCTTCGCCAACTGGAGTATTCCGCGAACCCACAGGAGTGGACGGACGACGACCGATTGACACTCGCCCGTGCGATTCGCCAGCGGACGAAACCAATCATCCTCGTCGCCAACAAGATGGACATCGCACCCGACGAGAACCTCGAACGTCTCGAAGCGACCGGAAAGCCAGTCATCTCGGCTACTGCCGACGGCGAACTCGCGCTTCGTCGGGCGGCGGATGCCGGAGTTATCTCGTACCACTCGGGCGACGACGACTTCGAGATAACGGGCGATGTAAGCGGTGCCCAAGAGAAGGGCTTGGAGCGAATTCGCGGACTGATGGACGAGTTCGAAGGGACCGGCATCCAGACTGCGCTCAACACTGCGGTCTACGACTTGTTGGACCACATCACCGTCTATCCGGTACAGAACGAGTCGAAGTGGACCGACGGGACTGGAAACGTACTTCCGGACGCCTTTTTGCTCCCTCGTGGCTCGACACCCCGCGATTTGGCCTACGCTGTTCACTCCGACATCGGCGATGGCTATCTCCACGCTGTCGATGCGAGAGCGAAGCGCCGAATCGCAGAAGACCACGAACTCAGCGAAGGCGACGTCGTGAAAATCGTCTCGACCGCGAAATAGCACCGGTTCGGCTGCTTTTCCCACTGAGAGAATCGCTCACGCACGACCAGCTCTGTTTGAATTCGAACTTATAAACCAAATATTGCTATACAAAACCTGTTGTGAGGACTCTCATCTGAAGTGGTCGAATTCCGCGAAAATGTGTGAATCGCTGAACCGCCCGAATAGTTCAGCGTGCCTCCGACAGGACTCGGTGTGTGCCAGTCGAAAGTGGTTGGAGTGCCTCTGAGTCGATGTGTGGGCCTGAACAAGTCGTTCCTGCGTGCATCCAATTGAGCAGGTGGTTGATGCTGACTCGGTGATTGGATACCAAACAGCCACATCCGGCTAGTTGCTCATCCCACACATACGGACACCACTGGAATCGGTAAATGGGCTGTTACTCAAAGGTGAGGTTTCGACAGTTTTGGAGACTAACAGTCTAGAGTGACAACAGCACACATCAATACCGCTGAGCGCCACACGTCTGTAAGTGAATACGTATGCCGACTGAGAATTTTGGTGGAGAAGACAACAGACGGCGCGGCAGTGTGGTAAATGCCGGCATCGACGAGTTGGTGACACTCGACCGCGTTAGCGACTCCGTTCTGGTTCTCGATACGGACGCTCGCGTCGTCTACGCAAACGATGTCGCACTCGACAACTGTCGCACGCTCGGCTACGACGGAGAACTCGTCGGCGAGATTTTCTGGGACACGTCGCCGAGAGCCGCTGAATCGCAACTCGTCACAGAAGTCCCACAAGCACTCGCTGCCCAAGAACCGGTCGAGTTCAGAGAACACTACGAACCACTCGACGTGTGGTTCGAGACACGAGTGTACCCGACCGAAGACAGTGTGACCGTCTACTCACGAAACGTCTCTGAAGAGGTTCGTCGGGGGGAAGACCTCGAACGATTCGAGACGATTACGAAGACGATGCAGGATGGAGTCTGCATTCTCGATGAGACCAACTCGCTCGTTTTGGTGAACGATGCATTCGCCCGAATGGTTGGCTCCGAACCGGAGACACTCATCGACAAACGTGTGTCGCTGGTGTTGGGTGAGGAGATTGCCGAACAGACCATGACAGCGCGTGATGGGCTTGACCACGGTGAGACACACCGATTCGAGACGACTGTCGAGATTCGAGAGGCTCCGATGCCAGTCGAAGTGTTGGTTTCGTCGTCACCTATCGACGACGACTACACTGGTACCGTGTGCGTGGTCCACGACCTGACGCAGCGAAAGCAGTTAGAAGCAGAGACGACGGAGACGAAACGAGAGCGCGACGTTGCCCTCGACCGGGTTGACGACAGTATCTATTCGCTCGATGAAGAGTGGCGATTCACCTATGCAAACCGTGTGACGCGACGGATGGCTCGACTCAGTCCAGACCATTTCTCGCCGCAGATGCAACTTCTCGGTGAACAGATTTGGGACGTGTTTCCTGATGCAAAAGAGAGCGAACTCTACGAGAAAGCACACGCGGCGCTCGAAACCCAAGAGTTGCAGACGCTCCGAGAGTACGCCCCTCACCTCGAACGGTGGTTCGAATCGACTATCTATCCCTCTGAAAGCGGCGTCACCGTCTACGCGAGAGACATCACCACACAGGTGTCGCTCGAAGCAGAGTACGACGAAAAGAACCGTGTCCTCGACAGGGTGTCAGATATGGTGTGGGGCGTCGATAACGACTGGCAGTTTGCCTTCGCTAACGAGGCGGCGCTCGCGTTCGCTGGCCGCAGCAGAGAAGACCTCATTGGAGAGGTCATCTGGGACGTATTCCCAGAAGCGAGAGAGTCTGAGTTCAGTGCAATGGCGAAACGAGCGATGGAGACACGTGAGTCTGCAGAATCGCTCGAACTTTCGCTGGTCGATGGCCTCTGGTTCGAGACTCGAGCCTACCCCTCTGAATCAGGAATTACGTTCTACGTTCGAAATGTGACTGAGCAGAAACTGCTCAAATCCGAGCTCGACGAGATGTTCGACAGAATTACCGACGGATTCTACGCTCTCGACAACGAGTGGCGCGTCGTCTTCTGGAACGCCGCGATGGAACAGCGAACTGGACGCACAGCAGACGAGGTTCTCGGGAAGAATATACTCGAACTCTTTCCGGAAGTGTTCAAAGAAGAGATGATAGCGGAATACGAACGCGCATTCGAGACACAGCAACCCACCACGTTCGAAATCTATCACGACGAGATAGACGTTTGGAACGGAATAGCGTTGTATCCCTCCGAATCCGGTCTCTCGGTGTATTCGTCGAACGTCACAGAGCGAAAGAAGTACGAACAGGAACTCGAAGAGACGAAAACTCGACTCGAACTCGCACTGGACGGCGCGAACACCGGCATCTGGGAGTGGGACATTCTCGAAGAGAGGGTCGTCTGGGATGGGAAAACGAGCGAAGTCTTTGGTCTGGAACCGGGTGAGTTCGGCGAAGCATTCGACGATTTCATTGAATTAGTTCACCCCGATGATGTGGCTGGTCTCGAACAACAAATCACTGACTCGATATCCAATTCGAAGCCGTACATCGTCGAATTCCGGTTCATCCGACCCAGTGGCGAGATTCGATGGGCGGAGTCTCGTGCACGACTCTACACAGACGAGACAGGAGAACCGGTCAGTATGCTTGGTGTCACGACAGATGTCACCGAACGCCGAGCGCGCGAACAAGCGCTTCGAGACAGCGAAATGCGTCTCCGAAGTGTCGTCGAGAACGCCCCTGTCGTGCAAACGGTGTTCGATGCAGATGGAGTTGTCACCCTCTCTGAGGGTCGAGGGCTCGAATTGCTTGGTCGAAAACCAGGTGAGGCAGTTGGCTCTTCGCTGTTCGATATGTATGCCGACTATCCAGATATCCTCGAACAGATCGAGAGTGTCCTCTCCGGCGAGCGTGTACATACAACCATCAATTTCGACGAGTTGTACTTCGAGACGTGGCTCGAACCGACGTTCGACGACGATGGCTCGCTCACACAGATCATCGGCCTTTCGGTCGATGTCACCGACCGAATACAGAGCGAACAAGCGCTTCGAGACAGCGAAATACGACTTCGGAGTGTCGTCGAGAACGCACCTGTCGTTCAATCGATGATCGATGCTGACGGCGTACACAGACTCTCCGAGGGTCGAGGGCTCGCGCTCATTGGACGAGAGCCAGGTGGTATCGTGGGGCAGTCTGTGTACGAAGTGTACGCCGACTTCCCCGACATCGTCGAACAGGTAGAGTCTGCACTCGCCGGTGAACACGTCCATACGATATTCAGCTACGACGACTTCTACTTCGAGACGTGGCTCGAACCGATATTCGACGATGATGGCACTCTTCTGCACGTCATCACACTTTCTGTCGATATCACAGACCGGTTCCAGTACGAACAGACACTCACTGGACTCCACCGCTCGAGTCGGCAGTTCCTCACCGCCGAGACGAAAGCCGAAGTTGCGAACGTCGTCGTCGAGACCGCGACTGATGTACTCGACCTCAGCCCTGTCAGGGTTCTCCTCTTCGACAAACAGTCGAATAGTCTCAAACCCGCCAGTACGTCTTCTGCGCAGACAACTGACGGAGATACTGTGAGTTACGGGCCTGACTCGTCGTACTGGAAACAGTTCTTCGCCGTGGACGTGAGCGACGAAAACGCTGAGAACGAAATTTGCATCCCACTTGGCCCACACGGGTTGTTCGTCGCCGAGAGTGCCGACCAGCAGCAAGACCCCGACGATATCGTCGAATTGGTCGAGTTGCTCGCGACGACCGCCGAAGCAACGCTGGACCGTGTCGAACGCGAGGAGTCGTTACTCGACCGTGAAGCGGTTCTCAAAGAGCAGGCCATGCGACTCGAGCGCCTCCACGAACTCAACGAGCAACTGCGGAACATCGAACACGTCCTCGTGATGGCCGAAGGCCGCACCGAAATCGAACAGGGCATCTGCCAACGCTTCGTCGAACCCGACCGATTCGCGTTTGCGTGGTTCGGCACGGTCGATAGTGGGACGGTTACGCCGACTCGGTGGGCAGGGACCGAGCGTGGCTATCTCCCTGCTATCGAAACGCTTGCCGACGATACCGAACCCGCGACGATTGCGGCGAAGACACTCGAACCGGTGGTTATCTCGTCAGTTGCCGACCGGATTCGAGACGAACCGTGGCGAAAAGAGGCTCTCGCCAGTGGCTATCAGTCGGTCATGAGTGTCCCACTCGTCTACGACGGTCGAATCTACGGTGTCTTGACCGTTTATGCGACCGGCAACGACGCATTTGACCGAATGAGCCGATCGGTTATCGAAGACCTCGGCGGGACGATTGCCTACGCTATCAACTCCGTCGAGACGAAACGCGGATTCCTCTCGGACCGCGTCGTCGAACTCGCCTTGCGCACCAAACGGTCGAACGACCCCCTCGCACGACTCGCAACGCGAACGGGAGCGACGATTCGATTCGATGGGCTCGTCCACGGCGCGGAACACCAACGTATCTTCTTCACCGCGACTGGCGTCAGCGCGGACGATATCGTCGCTGGAGGCGAAGAGAGTACAGATATCGAATCCATTCGCGTGATTTCCGAACAGGACGACGGCGGCACCTTCGAGATGCTCTCGTCGTCTTCGATGTTCGTTACGGTCCTCGCCGACCGAGGTGCGGTTCCACGGACGGTCGAGTCCACACCGGACGAAACCCTTGCGATAGTCGAACTCCCGCACCTCACGGACGTCGGAGGGTTTATCCAGTCACTTCGGCCACGATTCAACGATATCGAGTTGACAGCACGACGTGACCGCGAGCGCGCGCCACAGACGAAAGCGTCGTTCGCAGAGGCGTTTAAATCGGCCATCACGCCACGGCAGTTGGAGGTCCTCGAAACGGCGTACTTCGCTGGATACTTCGACTCTCCACGAACGACAAATGGGCAAGACGTGGCGTCGCTGCTCTCGATTACCCAACCAACGTTCAATTACCACCTCAGAGCAGGAGAACGGACGCTTCTCAGGATGCTCATCGACGAATCGCCAGGAGAGTCTAGATAGTGAGTGTCGCGTGACTGGATTCCCAACCAGTTGAGGCTAAATTGTTTTTCACTGTTTTCACCATCTTCCAGTGAGAATGACTCCCCCTGTGAAAAATAGGCCGTCACATACAACCCGGGCATCAAGAATCAGTGAGGCTGTCGTCGAGGCACTCGCAGCGAAGCGGGACGCCGACCCGCTATCAGTCACTCCATTGTACAACGCAATCGACCCAGAGGCACTCGATATGTTGTTTGCGCCGACACTGGATTCGTCTGTCCGACCAGGCGGGACGGTTCGGTTTCAACTGACTGATTGTGAGGTCAAAGTAACTGTCGAGGACGGCGATGCACACGTCGAGATCACCCATTGTACTGAACAGACATAATGGTCGAAAGCTATCGAAACGGCCCGGACGACGGCGGTCCCAAAGTAGATACTTCGACACGCTGTACGAACTGTGGTTCACACATCGACACGTCGCAGTGGTTTCCCATCGTGACGGAACTCGAAGAAGAGTCAGTTATCTTGTACACGTTCTGTGACGACGACTGTCTCGACCAATGGACTTCCATGAACCAGTCTGAATCGTAATTGCCGCGTACGCTCTCGCCCTTTCTCACGGAGACGGGAGAAAATTCGTTATTCGGATGGTGCTGGAACTGTCAGCACGGGAACCGACGCCGATTGAGTTACGCCATCGGCGACGCTCTGTGGTGAGAAAAACCTCCGAATCCCCGAGCGGTTCGGTTCGCCGACGACGATGAGGTCGGTGTCGTTGTGTTCGGCGTACAGTGAAATCTCTTCGGCAGGAGTCCCGTACCGGAGTTGCTTCGTGACGCGGACGTCTGCGTCGTCTGCCATCGTCTCGACTGCTTCGAGTGAGGACGAGGCCTCGGACTCGCGCTGTTCGACGACCATATCCCAGTGGTCGATAGACGAGTTCATCTCGACGATGGACAGCACATCGATAGGCACGCCGTGAGCGGCCGCCAGCGAAACGCCTGCCTCGACGACGTGTTCGTCCACCTCTTCGCCAACTGCCAGCAAAACCCGGTCGAAGGGACTGTCAGTCTCCGCTGCCGGGCTGCTGGCGACGGTCGTCGTCGAAACCGTGGTTGAATCTCCCGTCTGCGTAAACGAAGTTGCCATTATTTTCTCTCAATGGCCAGGATAGTATATATCTGTCCAGAAAATAATTCGAACAGTGTCTAACTATCACATCGTGCGCCGGTTTCAACGAGTGAATAGTATTCACTCTATGAATAATTCTGACAAAACACCTCAAAGACTATCTGCCCGCTAGGAAAAGTACGGCCATGGCGGAACCCCTCGAAGAAATCGAGTTCCTCGCGCGTTCGCCAAATCGGATTCGTGTGCTGGAGGCGCTCGCAGACGAGCCACACTCTCGCCGCGACTTGCAGTCCAAGACTGCGGCGTCGCAACCGACGCTCGCGCGAATCTTGAGTGACTTCGAGGAGCGGCAGTGGGTCGAAAAAGGCGGGTCCCAGTACGAGGCGACACCGCTCGGTGAACTCGTCGCCGACGGCTTTACCGACCTCATCTCTATCGTCGAAACCGAGACGCGCCTGCGAGGAATCGCCGAATGGCTTCCGACCGACCAACTCGATATGGACCTTCGTCGGTTCGACGACGCACGAATCACGCGGCCAACCCGAACGGACCCGAGCGGGCCGCTCAAGCGCGCACTCGACCTCTCCGCGCGTGCTGAGACCCAGTGCATCGTCTCGTACGTCATCAACTACGAGATGCTCGAAACGCTCTCCGAAGCGGCAGTCGAGGGGTCACAGTCGTTTCGCGCGGTCATCGCGCCGGAGACAATCGAGATGGTTCGCGGCGACGACACCTCGTGGACACGATTCGAGCAACTGGTCGGTGCCGATGCTGCCGACTTTCGCGTCACCGACGAACCGATTCCCTTCGCAATGGGCGTCGCCGACGAGACGGTCTACTTCTTCCTCAGAGACGAGGACGGCATCTTGCGGGCACTCTTAGAGTCCGACGACGACGACGTTCGCTCTCAAGCGATGCAAACTGTGGAATCGTATTGGGACGATGGTCGCGCTATCGACCCATCGGTGTTCGACTCGTAACCCGATTCTGGAATACGTCTCGCAGGTAACATGATACTGGTGGCCACCGTATGGTGGCTATGGCAATCGAGTCACCTTCGCTGACACCACCTCGACTCTCCTTTCCTGAGTCGCGGTTTCTCATCGGTGTCGGCCTCGCGGTCGCTCTCATCGCGGGACTCATCTTTCGAATCGTCGGGCAACTCGTCCTCGACCCGGCCCAACCGCTCGTCGTCGCCGGGGTGTTCGTCGTCACGATTCCGGCGATGTGGCTGTTAGCAGTCGCTATCTTTCGATGGCGTGGTCACACTGGTGGCGCGCGCCGCGAGGCCGCGGCGATACTCGTCGTTCCGGGGATGATTATCGACGCCCTCTCGACGGCGCTGTTTTCGGTCGTCTATCCGAACATGGAACCGACCGCCGGGACGCTCTTCGGTGGGTTGCTCTTGCTCGCATACGCGACAGTGTTGGTTGCGGGATTCGTAACTGGATAAGTCGAACGAGAAAGTCGAGTCCTGTTCTTCAGACGACGGCGTCGTAGGCCTCGCGCATGATTTCGATTGCTTCTTTCAGCGAGTCGGTGTCCGTCGCGTACGACAGACGAGCGTAGCCGTTGCCGTGTTCACCGAAGGCTTCACCGGGGACGATGATGACGCCGCGTTCGATACACTCGTCGACGAAGCCTTCGGGGACTTCGGGCATCGCGTAGAATGCGCCTTTCGGCGTCGGGACGGTCAGGCCGATATCTTCGAGTCCCTCGACGATGAGGTCACGGCGCTCGCGGAAGGTGTCGGTCATCTCGTCGATGCGCTCTTGTGGGCCGGTGAGCGCGGCTTCTGCGGCGAACTGTGCAGGTGCAGATGCACAGGCTTGCGCGTACTGATGGACGCGAACCATGCGCTCGACGCGGCGGGACGACCCGTAGACCCAGCCGAGACGCCACCCAGTCATCGAGAAGAGTTTGGATGCCGAATTGACGACGACGACGTTGTCGGTTTCGGCGTACTCGATTGGAGAGTAGTGGTCGCCGTCGAAGACGGTGTACTCGTAGACTTCGTCGGAGATACAGAGGATGTCGTGTTCGTCCGCGATGCGAGCGAACTCCTCGATGTCTTCCTGCGGAGAGACTGCGCCGGTCGGGTTACCGGGACTGTTGACGATAAAGACTGCCGTGTCCTCGGTGATTGCTTCTTCGACGGCGGCAGGGTCGAGCGTCAGGTCGTCGCGGAGGGGAACGGGAACGGGTTCGCCCCCGGCGAGTTTCGTCAGAGCGTCGTAGGAGACGAATCCAGGGTCGGGAATGATGACTTCGTCGCCTTGGTTGACGTGGGCCTCGATAGCGATGTGAAGTGCTTCGCTCCCGCCTGCGGTAGCGATTATGTCGTCGGGCGAGAGGTCGATTCCCTGGTCACGCTGGTGTTTTTCCGCGATAGCTTCGCGGAGACTGAGGATGCCCTTGTTCACCGTGTATCCGTCCGCTTCGCCCGACTCGATGGCGTCGATAGCGGCCTGTCGCGCGTGGTCGGGTGCCGGAAAGTCCGGTTGGCCGAGTCCGAGGTTGATGGCGTCTTCGCTCGCCGCCTCGAACACCTTGCGAATACCGCTGATGGAAATCCGCTCGACCCGTTCGGAGAAATGCGTCATATTTTACTCGGAGTCGCCATTCGGGATAGTTCTTCCCACGCACGATTTTGCGAGAACAGTTGCTCCACTGACGATTCAGCACTCGATTACCAGTCATAATTTCCGCTATCTGTGATGGGTCATATTCTGGTAATCAATACGTACAGTCTCCGAGAAGAGCTATTTCACCGCCTGTGCAAGTATTGCGGTGACTGATTCGCCGCCCATGATTACCGCGTGCGTGCGCCGAATAAGGCCGTATTCCATACGCACACGTAATGACTGAGCCATCACGCACAGCAACGACTCGAAGACGATTCATTCAGGCCTCGGGACTGGCGGCAACCGCCGGTCTCGCTGGCTGTCTCGGCGGGTCTGGCGGCAGTGGCCTCGACGAACTCGACGTCGCGTACATGCCAATCTACCCCGACATGCAGTACTTCGTGATGCAAGAAGAGGGCATGTTCGACGAACTCTCTGTGCCCGTCTCGGGCAAGAAGTTCTCTGACGGGCCGAGCATCGTCCAGGCCTCGGCGAAAGGCGACTTCGACGTGATGATGTTCGGCATCGTCCCCGCGATGATTGTCATGGACAAGGGCATTCCAGCGAAGATTACGGCGGCGAACATCCAGAACGCGATGGAGATTCTCGCCACCGACGAGTTCGCCGCGATGTGGGACGAACACGGCAAGGAAGCCTTCGCACGATTCGAAGAGGAGAAGGGCCGCAAGTTCACCTTCGGTACCTTCCCACCAGGTTCGGTCCCCGATATTCTGCTCCGCTACTGGATTCAGAACACGCTCGGCCTCGACCCCGAGAACGACGTGAACATCAAGGGTCTCGGCGGTGCGGCCGCCGTCCAGCAGGCACTCCTCTCGAACAACGTGGACGGGACGAGTATCATGGAGCCCGTTCCGACCGTCATCGAGGCGAACGACGCGCCCTTCCAGGCAATCGACTGGGCGGGTGACTTCATGCCCGGCCAGCCCGCGGCGGTCACGCTCATGCACGACCGACTCCGCGAGGAGAACCGCGAGGTCGCCTCCGAGTTCATCCGACTCCACGAAGAAGCAACCCAGTTCGTCGCAAACAACCCCGACACCGCCGCAGAACACGCGAGTACGGTCATCGGTGAGAGCGCCCTGCCGGTCGAAACCGCTCGTGCCGCGCTCGACTCACGCGCTGCGGACTTCATCACCGACCCGCACCGAATCGAGTCGGGTGCGAAAATCTTCTCTGAGTACGCCCAGACGCTCGGAAAGACCGAAGCACAGCTCTCAGTCGACGAGATGTTCGACTACGGTATCTACGACTCACTATGAGTAACGACGAAGTCGGCAGTAGCGTCGCCCGCTTGGACGCCGACGAGCGACTGCTCGACCGAATTCTCGGTTTCTCCTCGGAATCGACGTGGCTCGCGTTCGGTGGGTTTGCCGGCTTCCTCGTCGTCTGGTACGTCGCCGCGCTCTTCCAACCGACCTATCTCCTCCCGTCGCCGGTCGAAGTGCTTGCCGCGTTCCTCACCGAACTCACCGCCCCCGCGATGCTCTCGATTCCGTTTACTGGGGTCGAGATTCCGGCGACGCGCCTGCTCGTCAAACTCATCCAGAGTCTCTACCACTACATCCCCGGGCTACTCATCGGGACAACCCTCGGCATCGTCATGGGTGTCGCCATGGGATGGAATTCCCGTGTCGATAGCGTCTTCACGCCTGTCACGCGCATTCTGCGACCCATTCCTCCGCTCGCGTGGATTGGATTTGCCGTCATTTGGCTCGGCGTCAACCACCAAGGTGCGACGTTCATCGTCGCTATCGGGTCGTTCTGGATTAACTTCTACAACGCCTACGGCGGCGTCGAGGGTGTCTCCGAGAACCTGAAAGAAGTCGCCGCGACACTCGGCGTCGACGACGACATCACGATGATTCGAAAGGTCATCATCCCAGCGGCGAGTCCGTCGATTATGACCGGCATTCGGACGAGTATCGGCCAATGTTGGATGATTGTTGTCGCCGCCGAACTCATCGTCGGCGTCGGCGTCGGCTACGAGATTCTCAACACCGCACAGAACCTCGCGATGGACGTGTCTGTGGCGTACATGCTCGTTATCAGCCTCGTTTTCCTCGTGAGTGACGGCCTCTTCCGCCGGGTCGAACGGCGGGTCTTGGAGTGGCGCGCATGAGCCGAAATGAGACTCTCTCCGACGTCGTTTCGGTCGAATCTCTCGGCAAGACCTACGAATCCGACCGCCGAACCGTCCGCGCACTCGCAGACGTGAACTTCTCCGTCGAAGACGGTGAATTTGTCTGTATCGTCGGTCCCTCCGGGTGTGGAAAGACCACCTTGTTCCGCATCATCGCGGGACTCGAAGACGCAACCGCAGGCGTCGTCAAACTGGACGGGTCGCCCGTCTCTGGACCCGGCACGGACCGCGGGATGGTCTTCCAAGAGTACGGTTTGTTCCCGTGGCGAACTGTCGCCGAGAACGTCGCGTTCGGCCTCGAAGAACAGGGAATCGAAGAACCCACACGCTCGGCACGCGTGGACGAGATGCTCCAACTCGTCGGCCTCGACGGCTTTTCGGATGCCTATCCGAAGGAACTCTCCGGCGGGATGAAACAGCGCGTCGGCATCGCCCGTGCGCTCGCCGTGGACCCCGAACTCCTCCTCATGGACGAACCGTTCGGCGCGGTTGACGCCCAGACCCGAGACATGCTCCACGGCGAACTCCTCGACATCTGGTCGGAGACGGACAAGACCGTCCTCTTCGTCACTCACGACGTTGAGGAAGCAGTCACGCTCGCCGACCGCGTGGTCGTGATGGCTGCGGACCCCGGTCGTGTCCGCGAAATCGTCTCTATCGACATCGACCGTCCGCGCGGACGCACTGAGAGCGAATTTGCGGAGTACGTCGAACAGATTCGCGACCTGATAGGCGAGTAACTACTCCTCGCGCGCCTCTCGCAACTTCTCGACGTGCGACCCAATCAGCGAGAGCGTCGCGTCCGCGTCAACGTAGCCTCGGTCGTAATCTTTCATCGCTTGGTTGTACTTCTGCAAGAACGTCGCTACGGCGTCGTCCAGTTCGTCGCTCATACCGCTTGTTGGCTCGCCATCCGATTTGAACCTTCGGCACTCACTGTTCGAGGTTCACTCATCTTCGCCTCGCCGACCGTCGATTTATGAACACGCCTCGCTAATCGGTGGTCGTGACGACCCTCCGATTCGAGGACGGAACCATTCATCTCGAAACCGACCTCGATATCTCGCTTCCCGGCGTCGAAGCCGACCCCCGAAGTGGTGGCTATCGCGCCCCTGCGATGGAGTATGCCGCGGTTCGAGACGAGCTTTCGAATCGGGGAATCGAGTTCGAAGACTCACTCACACTCGAATCGGACCTCTCGCTTTCGACGACGTACGACCTCCGTGAGTACCAGCAAGCCTCCCTCGATGCGTGGCTCGATGCAGACGCACGTGGTGTCGTGGAACTGCCGACCGGGGCCGGAAAGACCGTGCTTGCAGTCGGCGCGATGGCGGCGCTCTCGGTTCCGACGCTCGTCGTCGTCCCGACGATAGACCTCCAAGACCAGTGGATTCGAGAACTCGAAACCGAGTTCGACGTGCCAATCGGTCGCTTCGGCGGCGGCGAACAGACCCAAGAAGCCATCACCGTCTCGACGTACGACTCGGCGTACCTCCGCGCCGACGACGTGGGCGGCGACTTCGGCCTCGTCATCTTCGACGAAGTACACCACCTCGGCGGCCAAGGCTATCAGGACATTCCGCGCATGCTCGCCGCACCTGCTCGTCTTGGACTCACGGCGACGTTCGAGCGACCCGACGGCGCACACGAAGCAATCGAGGAATTAGTCGGACCACGCATCTACCAACTCTCTGTCGATGACCTCGCGGGCGACCACCTCGCGGACTACGAGATTCGGCGACTCGAAGTCGAATTGACGCCCGAAGAACGCGAGGAGTACGAATCAGCCCAGGAGACGTTCGTCTCGTATCTGCGAACGTCTGGTATCTCCATGCAGTCGGGCAGCGATTACCAGAAACTCGTGATGCGCTCGGGTAACGACCCACGAGCGCGGGAAGCACTCCTCGCAAAACAGCGCGCTCGGGACATCATGATGGGGTCGGAGGCGAAAATTGACCATCTCTCGCGTCTCCTCGCGCGCCACCGCGACGACCGAGTGATTATTTTCACCGCCTCCACGGACCTCGTCTACCGAATCGCGACTCGATACTTAGTCCCGCCAATCACGAACGAGACCGGCACGAAAGAGCGAAAGCAGATTCTCGAACGCTTCCGCGACGGCACCTACGACACGGTGGTGGCCGCAAACGTCCTCGACGAAGGGGTGGACGTGCCCGATGCGAACGTGGCGATTCTCCTCTCTGGGTCAGGGTCGGAACGGGAGTTCACACAGCGATTAGGACGAGTCCTTCGCCCGAAATCGGACGGCTCGACCGCAGTTCTCTACGAACTCGTGAGCGTCGAAACGGCGGAAGAACGAGTGGCAAATCGGCGTCGATAGCGGATTTTCTGAGAGACGGTTAGACGAGCGACACGTCGAGGTCACCGCCCTTCGAGAAGGCCTCGAAGGTCGTCTCGAACTCGACTGCGAAGGGTTCGGTTCCTCCCGCTGGAATCGTGAGTTCGACCGTTTGGATGGACTCTTCTCCTCCGACGACGACGCGAACGCGGACGTTCGTCGTTCGCTCTGAGGGAGCGTCGTTGACGACTTCGCCGACGACGCGAAGGCGGTCGTCGTCGGTCGCTTCGATGTCGAACGTCGCAATCCGAACGTCAGGGACGTCGGGCGTTTGGCGTGGCTCACCCGCAGGTGGGTTCGGCGGATTTCGCGGCCCGTCGGCAGACGGCAGTGACCCGAGACAGCCAGTCGAGAGTCCGACTGCGACCAACCCGAGGAGGCGACGTCGCTCCATACGCTCTGGGTCCGTCTCCCACGTGATGAACCTTGCCGTCTCGCGGTTCGCCCGCGACGAGGCGTTTTTGTTTCACCCACGCGTCGTCTCTCGTGTGCTGACGAAAGACCTCCTTCGCGTGTCGCGGGCGGGCGGGCGCTACCAACCGAAGTTCGCCGACAGAGCGGCGCGACCGCTCGCCGCGAAAGCGATTGGGGTGTTTCAACGTCACGTCGGTATCCGACGTGCAGACCTCGATGCGGCCCTGTCGGACCTTGAATCCGACGCCGCCGACTTCAAACTCGCCCGCGGATTCGCGTCGCTCCTCGAGCGCGAGGCTGTGTTCGAAACCGACGCACCGCTTCCACCGACTCGCGCTCGCCGTGCCGCATTTGAGGCGGCGATGGAGGTCGGCGGTGTGACGACGGACGAAGAGCGGCAAGACGCACTGACACACGCCGCGAGGTCGCTCGGTTCGATACCCGATGCAGTCGATTCGTCGCTCGTGGCAGACCGTGAAATCGAGCAAGTGTTATCGAAATTCGACCCACGATGGACACCCGACGAACTCGTGAGCCAGTACAATCTCTCGCTCGCCCAGACCGCGCTCTTCGACGCAATCGAAGTCAGAATTCAAAGTTCGGACCCGAAGGCACTCGTCTCGGCGACGAAGCGACTCGGGTTGATGTACGAGGTTCGAAAGACCGACGCTGACCGAGAACTCGTCGTCACCGGCCCCGATACACTGTTTCAGCGGACGCGACGATACGGAACGTCGTTCGCCCGGCTCCTTCGGTCGGTTGCGACGGCGGGAGAGTGGCAACTCACGGCGACGATCGACGACCGAGGAACGGAACGAGAGATGACGCTCACGAGCGACGATATCGCCGTTCCCGGCGTCGAACCGATGGCCGAACCTGCCTTCGACAGCGAAGTCGAATCTGACTTCGCGGCGCGGTTTCGGGGACTGGATTTGGATTGGGAACTCGTGCGAGAACCGGAGCCGTTGGAGACGGGCACGAGCGTGATGATTCCCGACTTTGCCTTCGACTATCGCCACAGCGACTTTCGAATCTTCTTCGAAATCATGGGCTTCTGGACGCCCGAATACGTCGAGAAGAAACTAGGCCAACTCGCCGACGTGGAGGATGTCGAACTCGTCGTAGCCGTCGATGAATCGCTCGGCGTCGGCGAGGAAATCGCCGCCCGCGACCACCGCGTGATTCCGTACACTGGTTCGGTTCGCGTCAAAGACGTGGTTGACCTGCTTCGGGAGTACGAGGCTGACCTCGTCGCGGAATCGGCGGCGACGGTTCCTGACGAACTCTCGCCCGACGAAGACGTGATTGGCTTAGGTGAGGTTGCAGACGCACACGACGTCGCAGTCGAGGTACTCGATGGCGTGGTGTTTCCCGACCACGAACTCGTGGGTCGGACGTTGATTCGACCGGACGTGTTGGACGAACTCCTCGACCAACTCGAAGTGGGAATGTCGCTCGACGAGGCGACTCAGATGCTGTCGAACCGAGGTATCTCGGATGTGAGTTCAGTGGTCTCGAAAGGCGGCTACGAAGTCGCGTGGGAAGGGTTGAGTGGCGGCGTTCTTCGAGACAAGTAGTGGACTCGATTTCTATCTCAAGAGTGGACTGCCCGTCGCTGGAGTACTCCGACTTTCTTGGCAACCCATCCACCGACGAGACCGGCAATACCGCCGAGTACCGTGAGGAGCGCGACGATGCCCACTACGAGGCAGGGAAGAACAATCACTCCGAGTGGTGACGGCCACGCGGCGAACGACTGAATCAGTGGCGGGAAAAGCGCGAGATAGACAGGCAGACCACCGATGAACCCCGCACCGAGGCCGGATTTTGCTGTGTCCACGCCACCTCGTTGCGCGAGATAGCCCGTGATACCCGCTCCGACGACGAGCATTCCAGCCGGATAGTTCGTCCCCATGCCCGAAAGCCAGTACTCGCCGAGACTGAAGGGAATCGAGAGTAGACCACCGACGAGTGCGTACTTCCACGCCGGGTCGAACCGACCGAGGAAACGGGTGCCTCTGGACATCGTTCTTGTATTGTAATATGGTTGAAATAAGGTGAATATTCCGACGAATCGGTGAGTTCGGACAAAAATGGAGAGCCAGATTAGACGCGCTTGTTCAGGTCTTCTTGCCGACCTTTCGGAACCGTAGACCGAAGTTCGCCGTGGAGGTACAGGCCGACGCCGAGGGGTTCACGCTCGTCTGCGATGTCGTGGGCGGCGATGAGGTAGCCCCAGTCGCCGTCCCACCAGTCGAGTTGCTGGTCGTGTCCGGCGACGAAGGCTTTCGCTTCACCCGGACTCAGTTCGATGACGTTCTTCGTCGCTTCGCGGCCGAATCGCTGGACAGCGTTCGTGGAGGGTTTCCAGTGTCGCTGGCGCGTTCGGAGGATGCGCATGCCGAGGCCTTCGACTTGGATTGGGTCTACAACCTCGCCGCTAAAGGCCCAGATTTTCCCCGCGCCCTTCTCCCAGAACGTGTAGTTCTCGAAGATTTCCGGGTCGACGCCGAATCGCTCTTCCCACCAGTCGATGAGTTCCTGTCTGGTCGGTCGGCCTTCGACGACGCGCTCGTCTGCTGATTGGGGAAGACGGTCGAACTGCTGGCCCCAGTTCTCGTCGGGTGCGGTGTCGTCGTTCATGCCTTGACCTCCAATTTGGCGGTGAAAAAGCCGCCCGTGTCGTTGAGGTGTGGGTAGACGCGTCGTGCCTTTTCAACCGATGGGTCGTACTCTTCTCCTTCCCATTCGGTGACGCCGGGTGCAGTTTCGAAGTTATCTGGCACGTCCCACTCGACCACTTCGCACTCTTCGCGTTCGAGTACGAAGTCGAGAACGGCCTCGTTCTCTTCGGGCGCGAACGTACAGGTGGAGTAGACGACGGTTCCACCGGGTTTGGTCACCTGCACGGCGCGGCGAAGGATGCCCTTCTGGATGCCAGCGATGCTGCTGACGTGGTTCATCGTCCACTCGTCGAGTACGTCCGGGTTCTTTCGACAGGTGCCTTCGCACGAACACGGAGCGTCTACGAGAACGCGGTCGAACTTCTCGAACGCTCCCGGCTTCTCGGGAGTTCGCTCGCCGTAGGGTTTCATCGAGAAGTTGCGCGCGTCCTGATTTTCGACGACGAGGTTCGTTACTCCCAGGCGTTCGGCGTTGTGACGAAGTGCCGAGAGTCGCCCGAGGTTGTTGTCGTTGCCGACGAGGACGCCTCTGTCTTCCATCATGGCGGCGATTTGCGTCGTCTTCGACCCCGGTGCGGCGCAGGTGTCCCAGACGCGTTCGCCCGGTTGTGGGTCGAGTGCGATAGCGGGGAGCGCCGAGACTTCTTCTTGGCCGTGGAGCCAGCCGTGGAAGTACGGCCAGTTCGTGCCCGGCGTGCTATCTTCGAGTTTGAGGATGCCCGGGTGCCAGTCGGTCGGTTCGTATTCGACACCCTCGGTGTCGAGCGCCTCGCGGGCGCGTTCGATTGTCGTCTTGATGGTGTTGACGCGAACGACGGACGGGAGCGGTCGAGAACACGCTTCTAAGAACGCCTCCTCGTCGTCCACGAGCGGCGCATACCGCTCTAGGGGGTTCATGCTCGTCGGTTCTGTCCCGGTGCGTTTGTCGGTTTCGGAGCGCCCGCGAGGGGAGAGAATCGAGTTGCCGAAGCGACACACGCCCCCGCGCATTTAGGTACGAGAGTCCCATATGTTCACACATGGCACATATTCGCGTCCTCGACCCCGACGTCTCCGAGCAGCTATCGTCGCCGACGATGGTCGAGGGGTTTCCGGGTGTTGGTCTCGTCGGGAAAATTGCGGCCGACCACCTCATCGAGACGTTCGACATGGTCCACTACGGTGACGTTCACTGCACGGGCGTTCCGCACGTTGCGGTCTATTTAACCGGTGATTCGGAGCTTCATTCACCGGTTCGACTCTACGCCGACCCCGACCACGACTTGCTCGTCCTCCAGAGCGACGTTCCGGTTCGACCCGACGCCGCAACCGACATCGCCACCTGTCTCGCAACGTGGTTCGAAGACTTCGACGTGACGCCGATTTTCCTCTCTGGAATCTCGGCAGAATCGGTAGACGACGACCGCGCTTTGTTCGGTGTCGGCACCGGTGACGCCACTAAGCGTCTCGCGGACGCAGGCATCGACGTGCCCGACGAGGCAGGCCTCATCTCTGGGCCAACGGGGGCGTTGCTGAGCCACGCAGTCGAGTCAGGACTCTCTTCGCTCGGTCTCATCGTCGAGTCGTACCAGCAGTTCCCTGACCCGGAAGCCGCGCGTATCGTCATCCAGCGGGGCATCGAGCCGTTGACTGGCATCGACGTGCCCGTAGACGAACTCGTAGACCACGCAGCGGAGATTAGACAGGCGAAAGAGCAGTTGGCAAAGCAGTTGCAGCAATCGAAAGAAGATAGCACGCAGGCACGACCACTTCGGATGTACCAGTAAATCGGTCGTCCGCAGTCTACACTCTTAAGCCATACCAGACTCTTTTGCCGTCCATGAGCGATGACCCCGCCGAGTCGGTCACGGAACCGAACGCAGAAGCCGACGCCGAAACAGTCTCCGAGACCGCTGAAGACGCCGCAGAAGTCGAAACTGAGGACGTTTTCGAGGACGCAACCCCAGTAGACCGCGAGGAGGAATCGGCTGAGTCAGAGGCCAAACCACCGCTCGCCGACCGCGTCGCGGCGTACGATGACGACCTTGCGAGCGAGGTTGCAGCACTCGAATCTCGCATCGCCGAACTCGAAGCAGAGCGAGACGAAAAACAGGAAACCGCCGAAGAACTGGTCAACCGCCTCAAGCGCACACAAGCGGACTTCCAGAACTACAAGAAGCGCGCGAAAAAGCGCCAAGAGCAGATTAAGGACCGCGCCACCGAGGACTTCGTCGAGCGTGTCGTTACCGTCCGCGACAACCTCGTTCGCGCGCTCGACCAAGACGACGACGCCGACATCCGCGGCGGACTCGAATCGACGCTCAAAGAGTTCGACCGCATCCTCGAATCCGAGAACGTCGAAGTCATCGACCCCGAACCGGGCACGGAAGTAGACCCGAACCGTCACGAGGTCATGATGCGCGTCGAGAGCGACCAACCCACCGACACCATCGCCGACGTGTTCCAACCCGGTTACGAGATGGCCGATAAGGTCATCCGCGCCGCACAGGTCACCGTCAGCAAAGACGAATAACCCTTCTCTCGGGCGTTCTGCAGCGAGGACTTTTCTTCTTGCCTGTCGTCACCCAGTACATGCGACTTCGTCCCCGCCGCCGCCGTCCGACGGTTCGAGTCACACAACACGGCGACCCCCGAGACGACGATTTGCTGTTCGTCCTCGGGTGGGGAAACAAGCCCGCACACAAGAGTGTCGAGTGGTTACTCGACCGTCTCGCGTACGCGGGCTATCGCGTTCACGCGGTCGAACTGCCGACCAACGGGTGGGACTTCGATAGCCAGTACGTTGACCCGGTTCGCGCGTACGTAATCGACCGCAACATCGACCTCGTACTCAGTCACAGCACGGGCGGACTCGTGGCGGCACACCTCGACCTCGCGGTCCGAAACGTCTTTTTGAGTCCGTGGTGGGGTATTCGATTCGGGACGCTCGACAAACTGCTGTGGCCCATCATTCGTCGCTTGCCGACGACCTATCTACTCGTTCCGTCGGGTATCTCGCGCGAAGACCTTGGCGACCTGAAACTCGCCGCAGAGGTGCAGGACAGTCCGAATCGCGTCTCTCCTGCGTTCTTGCAGGCGGTTTACTCCGCACAGCAGACGTTGCCGCCGTTCAGTCCGCGCGACGTAGTGTTCTACACACCGACCGACAGCGTCGTTGACACGCGCGCAATCGGGGCGCGAACGCCAGCTGCGAACCTCCGACCGTACGACGGCGGTCACGAGTTCTTCGCAAGCGAATCACGAGAGACGATTCTCTCTGAAGTTCTCGCCGCCCTCGACGACGGTGTCGAAGCCGTTCGCTCGCTCAAACGTGCGAAACGAGACGGGGCGTAACCGCTCGAAAATTCCACTTCGGAACGTGACACGAATCCAGTTCTGCGGTTCTACATAAATCAACCGACCTGTCTCGAACCCTGAACAAAAAATCGCACGACAGCGGAGACTTCTGCTGTTACTGTGTGCTGTACTGTCTAGTAACCTTTAACCGGCAATGGGCGGTATCTGTGAGCAAGATGGCGAGTAACAAGATTCTGGGTATCGACCTCGGTACCACGAACAGCGCGTTCGCGGTCATGGAAGGGGGAGACCCGGAGATTATCGTGAACGCAGAGGGCGACCGAACAACCCCATCTGTCGTCGCGTTCACTGACGACGGTGAGCGGTTGGTGGGCAAGCCGGCGAAGAACCAGGCCATCCAGAACCCCGAGCATACGATTCGCTCGATCAAACGCCACATGGGTGAAGATGGTTACACGGTTACGGTAGACGACGACGAGTACACGCCGGAGCAGATTTCGGCGATGATTCTCCAGAAAATCAAGCGCGACGCCGAAGACTACCTCGGCGACGACCTGGAGAAAGCAGTCATCACGGTCCCTGCGTACTTCAACGACAAACAGCGTCAGGCGACGAAAGACGCCGGTGAAATCGCCGGTCTCGACGTCGAGCGCATCGTCAACGAGCCGACGGCCGCATCCATGGCCTACGGTCTCGACGACGAGTCGAACCAGACCGTTCTCGTCTACGACCTTGGTGGCGGCACCTTCGACGTTTCCATCCTCGACCTCGGTGGCGGCGTCTACGAAGTCGTCGCAACCAACGGTGACAACGGCCTCGGTGGCGACGACTGGGACGAAGCCATCATCGACTGGCTCGCACAGGAGTTCAAGAACGACCACGGTATCGACCTCACCGAGGACCGACAGGCCCTCCAGCGCCTGAAGGACGCCGCCGAAGAGGCGAAAATCGAACTCTCCTCGCGCAAGGAGACGACCATCAACCTCCCGTTCATCACGGCGACGGACTCCGGCCCGGTCCACCTCGAATACGACCTCACCCGCGCGAAGTTCGAGTCGCTGACGAAGGACCTCATCGAGCGCACGGTCGAGCCGACCGAGCAAGCACTCGAAGACGCAGGCTACGGCAAGGACGACATCGACGAAGTCATCCTCGTCGGTGGTTCGACCCGTATGCCACAGGTCGTCGAGAAGGTCGACGAAATCCTCGGCGAAGAGCCCAAGAAATCGGTCAACCCCGACGAGGCTGTCGCACTCGGTGCAGCGATTCAGGGCGGCGTCCTCGGCGGCGAAGTAGACGACATCGTTCTGCTCGACGTGACGCCACTCTCGCTCGGTATCGAAGTCAAGGGTGGTCTCTTCGAGCGTCTCATCGAGAAGAACACGACGATTCCGACCGAAGAGTCGAAAATCTTCACGACGGCCGCGGACAACCAGACGACGGTGCAGGTCCGCGTCTTCCAGGGCGAGCGCGAGATGGCCAACGACAACGAACTCCTCGGCGAGTTCACGCTGTCGGGCATCCCACCGGCACCTGCCGGAACGCCGCAGATTGAAGTCGGCTTCAACATCGACGAAAACGGTATCGTGAACGTCTCTGCGGAGGACAAAGGCTCCGGCAACGCCGAGTCCATCACCATCGAAGGTGGCGCTGGTCTCTCGGACGACCAAATCGACCGCATGCAGCGCGAAGCAGAGCAACACGCCGAAGAAGACAAAGAACGTCGCCGCGCAGTTGAGGCCCGCAACGAGGCCGAAGGCGCAATTCAGCGCGCCGAGACGCTCCTCGAAGAGAACGAGGAGAACGTGGACGACGAACTCCGCGAAGACATCGAAATCGCCATCGAGGACGTCGAACTCGCCCTCGAAGAGGACGCTTCGACCGAAGAACTCGAAGAAGTCACCGAGAACCTCTCGAAGGAACTCCAAGAGATTGGCAAGCGCATGTACCAGCAGCAGGCACAGGCCCAAGCGGGCGGTGCAGGCGGCATGGGCGGCGGCGCAGGCCCAGGCGCAGGCGCAGGTGCCGACCCTGACGGCGACGACTTCGTCGATGCCGACGCGGACTTCGACGAAGACGACGAATAACACGCTCAGCGACATCTACTGAGCAGTTTTTCCTCCATTTTCGGCGGCGACGCCACGCCCTCCAGCGATTGGAGCGGATACATTTTGGATTGTAGAGCATCCGCCGGAGACGCACTTTTCAAATACCTTGACGGGCAAACAGTGAATAACCGATGAGCGAGGACTTCTACGACGTACTCGGGGTCTCGCGGGACGCCTCTGAGCAAGACATCAAGAACGCCTATCGTAAGAAGGCGGCCCAGTATCATCCCGACGTCTCCGACGAAGACGATGCGGAGGAGAAGTTCAAGAAGGTCCAAAAAGCCAAGGAAGTGCTGACTGACGACGAGAAGCGTCAGATGTACGACCAGATGGGTCACGAGCGCTTCCAACAAGCCCAGAAACACGGCGCGACGGGTGGCGGCCGCGGCGGAGGAAACCCCTTCGGCGGCGGTGGCAACCCGTTCGGTGGCGGCGGTGGCTTCGAAGACCTCTTCAATAACCTCTTCAACGGTGGCGCTGGCGGCCAACAGCGCAACCGTCCGCGGCAGGGCCGCGACGTATCCCAACACATCTACATCGACCTCGAAGACGCCTATCACGGCATCGAGCGCGACGTCAAAATCCGTCGCCGCGAGGAGTGTCCCGAGTGCGACGGTAAGGGCCACCCCGAAGACGCCGACGTGAACACCTGTTCTGACTGTAACGGCAGTGGCGCACAGACGTCTGTTCAACAGACGCCGTTCGGTCGCATCCAACAGCAGACGACGTGTCGCACCTGTAGCGGTGAGGGCGAGACCTACAGTGAGAACTGTTCGGAGTGTGGCGGGTCGGGTCGCGTCCGACGCACCCGCGAAGTGACGATTACCATCCCCGAAGGCTTCCGTGACGGTCAGCGCCTCCGCTACCGTGGCGAGGGCGAACCCGGCGAGAACGGCGGTCCGAACGGCGACCTGTTCGTCGAAGTCTCCGTCCGTGAACACGAAGACTTCGAGCGCGAGGGTGACGACCTGTTCTACACACACCCAATCTCCTTCCCGCAGGCCGTCTTCGGGGCGAAAATCGACGTGCCGACCATCGACGGTGAAGAGGAGTTAGAGATTCCCGCAGGCACCCAGAGTGGTTCGACGTTCACACTCTCGGGCGCGGGGATGCCGCACCTCAACGGTCGGGGCAGCGGCAAACTGCACGTCGAAGTCCACGTCGTCACGCCCGAGAACCTCAACAAAGAACAGCGAGAGGCGCTCAAGGACTTCGCCGAAGCAGGTGGCGAAGAAATCAAAGAGAGTTTCCTCCAGAAACTGAAGAACTCGCTGTAGTCTCGGCGACTTTTTTCACCCCGACTTCGTAGCCCTCGACATGGACGTACTCGGGGACCTCATGGCGCGCGACCGGCGGAGCAGCAGACTGGCGCTCCGCGTCGAGAGTACAGACCGCACCTACACGTACCACGATTTCATCACCACCTCGTACAAAGCCGGGAACGTCCTTCGCTACCTCGGCGTGCGAAAATCGGGCCGCGTCGCGCTCGAACCGGTCGCACTCCCCGAAACGTTGTTGACGTTCTTCGGGGCCGCACAACTCGGGGCAGTCACGAGTTTTGACACCAACACTGAGGCCCGCGTCACTCTCGTTGATGTCGCCCGGGAAGACGAGTTCGACCTCCCGCCGGGACAGAAACTCGCCGTCTACGGTGGCCCGCCGGACCAGCCGTCTACGACCCACTGGGAGAAGGAAGTCTGGAGCGAGAATCCGGCGGTCCATCCAGAACTCGTCGCACCAGAGGACGTGGCACTCGTCGCAGATGGAGTCGAATATCCGCACCGTGACCTCCTCTTCGCGGCCAATCAGGTCGTCACCGATTTCGGTCTCGGCCCGAACGACGAAGTCGCGCTCTGCGCCCCGATTTCTCACCCTGGTGCAGTCGTCGCCGGAGTTGTCGCCCCCATCCTCGCCGGTGGGACAATCGTCGTTCCCGAAGGCGACCCCAACGTAGACGACGCGGTACTCGTCGTTGGCGATGGAGAGTACGATACCGAAACCGTCGCCCCCGACGACGTTCTCTCGGAAACCTAATCAGTCGTTATTTATCTGACTGCTTCGTCGCCTCCGCCATGGTCGATACGACAGTCGTGACTGGCGAGCGTGTCTCACTTCGTCCCGTCGAGCGCGACGACGCCGAGTTCCTCCAGCTTTCGATGACCAAGCCCGAGATTCGCATCCCGCTCGGGAGCAACGACCCGATGAACTCGCATCAAGCGACGGAGTTCATCGAGAACATCATCGAAGATGGCGACGGCGTCTCCTTTATCGTCGAAGCCGACGACGAGCGAATCGGCATCGTCGCCGCCAAGAGTACCAAACCGCCCCGCCCCGAACTCGTCTACTGGTTCATCCCCGAGTATCACGGCCAGGGCTACGGGTCGGAAGCAGTGAGTTGCTTGGTCGAGTATCTGTTTCGGACTGTGGAGTGCCGCGGCCTCTACGCGCGACTGTTCGACTTCAACGACGGCTCTCGCGGCGTGTTAGAGAAACTCGGATTCACGCACGAAGGGACGTTCCGCGAGGCACGCTTCATCGACGGCGAGTACGTCGATACCCACCACTTCGGGTTGCTTCGACGTGAGTGGGAAGCGATGCAGTCCGTGTGAAATTGAAAACCAGCCGAATGTCTCTGCCCATGGTCTTTGTGATTGACGCGTATCGCGGGCTGAATAGGAGGGTGAGTTCAGCACGTAAGGAGTCGCAAGTCTAGTTCATCGGCTGAGGAAGTAATTTCCAATCCCTGCGACCACGCCGTAGAGTAGCAGCACCAAAACGGGAACCTCGAACCATAGTACCGAGAGCATTACTACGAAGCCGATGATGATTTCCCCACTAATCAGCCAGACCATTCTCTGATTGGCTTTCAGAATCCCCCAATCTATCCCAACAACCCATCTCACAGAGACGACTGTGCCCACAAGGATGCCCCAAGAAACTATTGCAACTCCAGCAGTGATTAGGGGGTGTTGTCTGAACAAGGAGATACTCGCTCCAACTATCGCCCAGCCAACGATACAAACGACAGCCCACGGGGAACTGTATCTCGCCTCTTGAACGAAAATCTCGCGCAGACCATCAGTAGACGCATCCTCGCTCATCACTTAGAGAAAATTTGAACGAGGGTAATTAAACACTCTCCAACTCTCTGACACACAGTATTCAGCACGACCGTGGCAAATTCACCAAACACTGTCAGCAGTCGCGTGCAACAGACAGAGGATGGATTCAGCACATACTCATGGAATGCTATTCGTTCACGGTTCAGAACCCCCGCACTGCTGAGCTTTGGATGGAAAGCTACTGACGTGATGCTATCGGGTGGCGATGATGACGCCGACTGACTCAGTGATGATCTCGATATCGGTCAGCGTGAAACCTGCATCAACGAGGAGAGTTGCGACGGTCCCCATCGATGGCAGTGTCTCGTAATCGCTTGGGGACTGCACCGGCCCGAAATGCATCTTGTCGGCGACCACTACACACCGCGAATTCAGCGACGCGAGACCATCGATAGCAGCGCGTAATTCGTCTTCGCCCCCTTCGTCGTAGGCCATGTAGAGGGCATAGCTGACGACGACGACGTCTATCGGTTCGTCAACGTTGGGTTCACGGAACGACCCGTGGCCGAACGAGACGTTTTCGATGCCGCGTTTCTCAGCCTTCTCACGGGCGTATCGGAGCCACTCGTCGTAGATGTCCCGTCCTAACACGTGGTCACACTTCGACGCAAGCTCGAAAGCGACGAGTCCGGTACCCGTACCGATGTCGAGGACGACGTCGTCGGGTTCGATGGGCGCGTGTGCGAGGAGAGACGACAGACACATCTGGTACACCTCGTCTGCCTCGCTGTCCGCATCGTAGTCCATCGGGGTGTAGCCGTGGTAGTCGCGCTCGGTGGTAGTCATCCGTACGGCGAATAGGGTGTGCTGATGGATAAGGGTCTCAAGAATTATCGCTGACACATACTTCCGACTTACGCCCTGTATTCAGCACGGCGCGACAAAACTATCGGCGACTGGTGATTTCAACAGAATCGCCTAGATAAAAAACGACGAACCGCTCTACGACGCGTTCTTGATTTTCTCCAGCGCCTCGGGGTTCTCGATACTGCTCATGTCACCGAGGTCTTCGCCCGCGTAAATCGAGGAGATGGCGCGGCGGATGATTTTACCCGATTGCGTCTTCGGGAACTCGTCGACGAAGAGAATCTCGCGTGGGCGGAAGGGTTTGCCGAGTTCTTCGCCCACCACGTCGCGGAGTTGGTCGCGGAGGTCGTCGGACTCTTCGACGGTATCTTCGAGGACGACGTAGGCGACGACGGCCGTTCCCGTGGTGTCGTCGGGGACGCCGACCGCGGCGGCCTGATTCACTGACTCGTGTTCGATGAGTGCGCCTTCGACTTCCGCGGGGCCGACTTTTCGGCCTGCCACGTTGAGCGCGTCGTCGGCGCGGCCGTGGAGGAACCAAAAGCCGTCTTCATCCTTCTGTGCCCAGTCGCCGTGGTTCCAGAGGTCGTCCCACTCGGACCAGTAGGTGTCGAGATAGCGCTCGTCACCGGACCAGAGGCTCTTGGTCATCGACGGACAGGAGTCGCGGGCGACGAGGAAGCCGCGTTCGTGGGTGTCTTCGATGGAGCCTCCATTTCGGTCCACGATGTCGATAGCCATCCCCAGACCGGGGCCGCCGAGCGAACACGGTTTGAGTGGTTGGGTCGGCATCGGCATGAGGAAGCACCCACAGATTTCGGTGCCACCGGAGATGTTGATGATTGGTGCCTCGCTCCCGCCGACGTGTTCGTAGAACCATTGCCACGATTCGGGGTCCCACGGTTCGCCGGTCGAGCCGAGGAGGCGAAGACTCGACAGGTCGTGTTTGTCCACGTAGTCGTCGCCGTACTTGCGGAGTGCGCGAATGGCAGTCGGTGAGATGCCGAAGGTAGTTATTTTGTGGCGCTCTATCATCTCCCAGAACCGGTCGGGCTCGGGGTAGTCTGGCGCGCCTTCGTACATGAAGATAGTGCCGCCGAAGGTGTGGTTTCCAATCAGTGTCCACGGACCCATCATCCAGCCGATATCGGAGACCCAGAAGAAGCGGTCCGAGGGTTTCTGGTCGAAGCCGAAGTGAATCTCTTTGGCCGTCTGCATCTGCACGCCCGCGTGGGTGTGGACGATGCCTTTCGGCTTGCCGGTCGTCCCCGACGAGTAGAGAAGCATAGATTCGGCGTCCGACGGGAGGTGCTTCGTCTCGTACTCGGGGCTTGCGTTGCCGACAACGTCATCCCACCACTCGTCGCGGCCGTCTGTCCACGGAATTTCTGATTCTTCAAATCGCTGGTAGACGACGACGTTCTCGACGCATCCTGCCTGTTCGATTGCTTCGTCGGCCGTCTCTTTCAGGCCGAGTTCTGAGCCACGGCGGTAGAAGCCGTCGGCAGTGAAGAGAACCGAGCATTCGGGGTCTTCGAGGCGAGTTGCGGTCGCATCGACGCCGAATCCGGAGAAGATGGGGACGGCGATTGCACCGACCTTGAAACAGCCGTAGAGAATCGAGATAACTTCGGGAACCATCGGCATGTAGAGACCGACCGTATCACCGGTCTCGACGTCGTAGGATTCGAGGACGTTGGCGACGCGGTTGGCTTCACGATACAGGTCGTGATACGTCTGCTCGACGACCTCGCCGTCTTCGCCTTCCCAGATACACGCGACGCGATTTCGGTCGGGGGAATCGACCGCTGCGTGTCGGTCCAGCACGTTGTGGGCGATGTTAATCTCGCCGCCGGGGTACCAATCCGAAAATTGTGGCCCGCGCTCGTCGTCGCGGACGCTGTCGTAGTCCTCGTAGAATTCGATACCGAGATACTCGACGAGTTCGTCCCAGAACCACTCGACGCCGGAGGCTCCAACGCCCGGAATGTCGCTCGTCGTTCGATCGATGAGGTCGTCGTACGTGTCGATGTCGTACTCGCGCATGAATTGCGTGACGTTCGCGGCGTCGACGAACGCCGGGTCCGGTTCGTGGACCACGGTGTCGGTGTCGGGTACGTCCATAACCGACCTACCGTGACCGAACACATCAATCTTTACCGTTCTATCATCCCAAACTCGCCAAACTGTGACCAGTCGTGTACACTTGCAATTCGCCGGGGTGTTTTTGTCTCCCGAATTGGTATAGTATCGTATGTACGTCCGGGATGCTAAGAACCGGGACGAAGTCTGGTTACTCGATACCTTAGAGGAGTTGGGATTCGACGATGGTGCGTTCCGTTCGCGCGACTACGTCGTCGCGCTCGACGAGGAGTCCAACCAGAAAGCGGGATTGGGCCGCATTCGCGCCCACAAAGGTGACGACCCGTTCTGTGAAGTCACGTGCGTAGGTGTTCCACAGCGGTGGCGCAAGCAGGGTGTCGGTGCCCACGTCATCGAACGCCTCATCGACCGCGCCCGTATCGAAGGGTTCGACACCGTCTACGGCTTCTCGTCAGCCCACCGCTACTGCAGGCAGTTCGGCTTCGAGCCGGTCGAATCGTCGTCGCTCCCCGAGGGGATTCGAGAACACCTCGAACGCGTGCGCGAGGGCGACGGCGATGCGATTGCAGTTCGTCTCGACGCCGACGACTTCATGATGCCCGAACGACTCCGCGAACGGTTCAAGACGGCGATGCCGAGCATATCGGGAGAGCCAGCAGAACCAGAGTTGACCGCCGAAGACTTCGGCTACGACGAGAGTACGAAGACGAAGTACTCGACCAACCTACGGCGCTGACTGGGCGCGTTTCGAGCGTCGAAGCCGCGTTCGCTGGCGGGCTCGTTCAGCTCCGACCTTCGAGAAAGTCCGTACTGAAGACGATGTAGGTCAGCACGCTACAGAACAGAATCGGCGGGAGAATCGCAAAGCCCCAGAGCGGTTCGAGCCCTTGCATCAAGACGAGTACGACGGTCACGAGCCCCAGTGCAAGAAACGGCGCTGTCGCGAGTGCGGCGCGCTTGCGGTTCTTATTCTGCTCGTCTTCTGGAAGTGGCCCTGGTGTGGGGTCTCCTGTTGCCGTGTTCGACGATGCAGACGCGTCCATATCTCTTCTCGGGCGTCGATGTGCAAAAACAGTCCGTCTTTGGTCAGGCTTCGTCCCAGCGCGAGGCGAACTCTACGAGGCCGAAGAGAACCCCGAGTGCGACGGCTGAGATAATGATTCCGTACAGGCTTACCGCTAGCGGCGTCGTCGGTACGGAGACGATTCCATAGAGGTCTATCGACGTGGCGACTTGCTTCCCGTTCTCGCCGATAAACAATCCCAGAATGCCGGAAATCGCTACGACGCTGAGACCGACGAGGAGGAGGATACGCCGACCACCGAATCTATCGCTCACAGCGGCGCGTTAGGACCGAGACGTATAGTCGCTTGCGGCACGCACCGGGGTGTCGAATTGGACTCCCCCGTCCGATGAGAGACGGAACGACCAAAACACCCGAAGCCGAATCTGGGATACAATGTCCGATTCTCTCATCGAACTCGCCCGCGACGTACTCGATAACGCCCACGTTCCGTACTCCGAGTACACCGTCGGGGCCGCCCTCCGAACCACCGACGGCGAGGTTTTCGTCGGCTGCAACATCGAGAACGCGAACTACTCCAACAGCCTCCACGCCGAGGAAGTCGCCATCGCCGAAGCCGTCAAGAGCGGGTACACTGAGTTCGACCGCCTCGTCGTCACCTCGGGTGCCCGAGACGGCGTGACCCCCTGTGGGATGTGCCGACAAACGCTCGCGGAGTTCTGCGGCGAAGACCTCGAAGTCGTGTGCGACCTCGGCGACGGCGAGGTTGCGACCTACACGCTCGGTGAGCTTCTGCCGAACACGATTTCGCTCGATACACTCGAACAGGCGGCGGAGAAGCGACGGCGAGAGGAATAGGCGGACATCTCGCGTAACCACTGCTCCCTTCGCGGCTCACTCGTCGTACCGACTGATGTACTCGGATAGCGTCTGAATACTGGGGTGGTCTGCGAGGGAGGGATTGAGATTGCAGATTGTTTCGACGTACTCTCTTGTCTCCCGAACCAACTCCGAAATCCAGCCGTTCTTCGTCACGACGTGAGTAGAATCCACAGGAATGCGTTGTGATGGGTCACGAACACCACCGATAGTGTGGCATCCGCTCATCCTCACCGTTTCACTGTCAACCGGTTCGAACACGAGCCACATCGGACCATCATAATATTCGACTACTTGTGATTCGTTTCGAATGATACCTGGGAGGGCTTCGAACTGGCGGATGAGGTTCCCTGTCATGTAGTCCCCGACTGTGGTCTCTGCACTTCTCCACACGTAGGTTCCGTCCACTTCGATGGTCATCCCTGTCAGGGGGTTCCAATCTTCTTTTTCGACGACTTGGCTTCGGAATCTGTTGGTGAATCGAATCTGGATATGAATCTCTCGTGTACTGTTGACCATCGGTCTCCCTCGAATTGCAATATCGTTCATCTCCGACGCTATCATTATTCCGCTATCGAGAGTTGTGCGACTCTCGTTCGTTATCAAGTTCAGCATCGACAAACTGTCAGAGAGTACGCATCCCGACAGACTCACTTTCGACAAACGCAAGAATTTCCACTTTCCCCCTGTGAGTACAGCTATGAACGATAGCGAGGACCCAAACGCAGAGGTCCAGTATCACCTCGAAGTCGGCCCCGAAGACGTTGCGAACGCCGTGTTGCTCCCCGGCAACCCCGAGCGACTCGACAAAATCACGCCCCTGTGGGACGGCCACGAAGAACGCGCCTACCACCGCGAGTACCGAACCGCGACGGGCACGTACGACGGCACGCCGATTTCGGTCACTTCGACGGGTATCGGGAGCCCCTCCGCGGCAATCGCCGTCGAAGAACTCGCACGCGTGGGCGTTGACACCTTCATCCGCGTCGGCTCCTGTGGTGCCATCCAACCCGAGATGGACGTCGGAGACCTCGTTATCACCTCCGGTGCGGTCCGACAGGAAGGAACTTCGAAAGAGTACGTCCGCGAGGATTACCCTGCCGTCGCCGACCACGAAGTCGTCTCTGCACTCGTCGCGGCCGCCGAACGCCTCGGCTACGACTACCACGTCGGGTTGACGATGAGCGCCGACTCCTTCTACGCCGGGCAGGGTCGCCCCGGACACGAGGGCTTCCGTGCCGCAGGCTCCGAAGAACTGGTCGAAGAACTCCAGAACGCGAACGTGAAGAACATCGAGATGGAGGCCGCCGCGCTGATGACGATTGCCAATATCTACGGCCTTCGCGCTGGTGCAGTCTGTTCTGTCTACGCGAACCGCGTCACCGGTGAGTTCCGAACCGAGGGTGAGTCGCGTGCCGCCGAAGTCGCCAGCCTCGCCGTCCACCTGCTCGCCAAGATGGACCAGACCAAAGAAGAGGCGGGTGTCGACCACTGGCACCCCGGACTGAGCCTCGACTAACGGCTCTTTTCGACCACGACTTCGACTAATTGCTAATCTGACTCGTACGTGAAATAACCGACAACCGTCGAACCCGGATTTCGACGAATTTCCTGTTTTTCGGCGTCTCCGGCCCCGAATCCCCCGCGCGTTTCAAAGCCCATTTATCTAATGCCTACGGAGTCGGTCACATGAGTACGCAGGTCGTCGTTGTTGGTGCCGGGTATGCCGGTGCCGGTGCGGTAAAGCGCCTCGAACAGGACCTCGGTCCAGACGCAGAACTGACGTGGGTTTCCGAGTACGATTACCACCTCGTGCTGCACGAGGTCCACCGTTGTATCCGCGACCCGAGCGTCGAGAACAGCATCGCGCTCCCGATTGACGAGGTGAAGGCTCCTGAGACGAATTTCGTCAAGGGTCGTGCGGCCGATGTCGACACCGACGAGCGCGTCGTCGAACTCGAAGACGGCGACTCCGTGGACTACGACTATCTTCTCGTCGCCATCGGGTCTTCGACCGCCTTCTTCGGCATCGAGGGTCTCGAAGAGTTCTCGCACCAGCTCAAAGGCCTGGACGACGCCCGCGAAATCCACCAGGACATCAAACAGGCCGCCGCAGACGCCTCCCGTGACGACCCTGCGAAGGTCATCATCGGCGGTGCCGGTCTCTCCGGCATCCAGACGGCCGCCGAGGTCGCCGAATACCGCGACCTCAACCGCGCTTCTATCGACATCCAACTCGTCGAAGGGATGGACGAAATCTTCCCCGGTAACGACCCAGAACTGCAGGGTGCGCTTCGCCGCCGTCTCGAAGACCTCGATATCGACATCCTGACCGGCGACTTCATCTCCAAGGTCGACGAGGAAATCGTCTACCTCGGTGGCGGTGAAGACGAAGACCCCGAAGAACTCCCGTACGACGTTCTCGTTTGGACGGGCGGCATCACGGGTCAGCCCGAAGCCTCCGATATCGAACTCGAACAGGACGACCGCTCGCACCGCTTCTTCGCGGAAGACGACTTCCAGACGAGTGACGACCGCGTCTTCGCAATCGGTGACTGTGCGCTCATCGAACAGGGGACCGACAACGTCGCCCCGCCGACCGCACAGGCCGCCTGGACCGCCGCTGACGTTGCTGGCGAAAACCTCGCTCGCGCCGTCGAAGGTCGCCCGCTCAAGCGCTGGTCGTTCGAAGACAAGGGGACCGTCATCTCCATCGGCCACGACGCCGTCGCTCACGGCGTCAAAGTCCCCGTCTTCGGCGAGGTTCCGATGAACGTCTTCGGCGGTCCCGCCGCTCGCTTCCTCAAGAAGAGCATCGCCGCGAACTGGATTGCAGACGTGACCTCCTACAACCACGCGCTCTCCGCGTGGAGCGACCTGTAAACCAGGTCTCTACTGGTCGAATCTTTTCACAACACCAGCGCGACAGCGACAGCACTCACCAACGGGTTCGACCCGCTACGTGACGCCTTGGCTCTCGGTGTCCGACAAGCGCTCGAAGAAAAGTGAGAGAAGAGAGATTAGTGGGCGGGTTCGCCGACAGGTGCCTGCATGTCGTCGATACGGAGGATGAGGATGTTGCTGGTGTCGTCCTTTCCGTCGATAGTCCCATCGACGACGAGTTTGGAGAGCGGCGTCGGGCCGACGCGAATCTTGTCTCCCTCGTGGAAGTCGCGTACAGAGCCTTGTACGTGAATCTCGGCGCGACACAGTTCCGGGTGGTGGACGCTAGAGAGGTCGATTTCATCGACGTTTACGCTCTCGACGCGTTCGTCGTTGTGGAAGAGCGGCACGACTGCCGGTTCGTCCATCTTTTCGACATCGAGCGCTTCGTAGGCGTTCGCCGTCGGCTTGTAGCCGCCTTTCGGCCCCGGAACGCCCTCCACGAGTTGCAGGGCTTTGAGGCTCTGCATCTGGTTGCGAATCGTGCCCGGATTGCGGTTGACTTCCGCTGCGATGTCTTCGCCCTTCACTGCATCCTCCGACTGCCGATACAGATTGATGAGTGCAGTGAGGATGGTTTTCTGACTGGAAGTCAGTTCAATTGACGACATGGAGATTGGTTCGCGGCATACGTCCTTAAATGCGATGGATAACCGTCCGAATTTGATGTTCGTCTACTTTGAGAGGCACTCCCGTTCATGAATGTTACTTTTGAATTACCGCCTCGTCTGAGTGTCGATAGACATATCCGAGAGACAGATGTGCGCTGATGTATGAACGGTAAACGGGTTCTCGTCACTGGTGGCGCTGGGTTCATCGGGTCAAATCTCGCAAACCACCTCGCGGCGGCGAACGACGTGGTCGCCATCGACGACCTGTATCTCGGAACACCAGAGAACCTCGATTCGAGCGTGGAGTTCCACGATGTGAGCGTTCTCGACGACGACTTGCCGACCGAAGACGTCGATGTCGTGTTCCACCTCGCCGCACTCTCGTCCTACACGATGCACGAAGAGAATCCGACGAAGGGCGCTCGTGTGAACATCGAGGGCTTTGTCAATACGGTCGAACAAGCCCGGGACGACGGGTGTGAAACGGTCGTCTACGCCTCGACGTCTTCTATCTACGGGTCGCGGACCGAACCGTCACCCGAGAACATGCCGGTCGAAGCACGAACGGGGTACGAGGCATCGAAACTTGCCCGCGAGCGCTATGCCGAATACTTCCATCACCACTACGACATGCAACTCGCCGGTCTTCGCTTCTTCTCGGTCTATCAGGGCTTCGGCGGTGCAGAAGCACACAAAGGCGAGTTCGCCAATACGGTGGCGCAGTTCGCCGACAAGATTGCGAGCGGCGAGCGCCCCGAACTGTTCGGCGATGGGTCACAGACGCGTGATTTTACCCACGTTGACGACATCGTCCGCGGCATCGAACTCGCCGCCGACAACCGCTTGCAGGGCATCTACAACCTCGGAACGGGCGAGAGCTACTCGTTCAACACGATGGTCGAGATGATAAACGACGTCCTCGGAACCGACGTCGAACCGGAGTACATCGAGAATCCACTCGACGCGTACGTCCACGACACGATGGCCGATTACGAGAAAATCCACGAGGCGACGGGCTGGGAGCCTGAAATCTCGTTCGAAGAGGGCGTCGAACGCGTCTGCAAACCATACCTCGACTAACGTTCTGTCGCCACTTTCGCGCGTGGCTGGCTACTGATTCACTCGCTGTTCTTCTTGGAATTCGACGATAACGCCGACCTGTGTTCCCGTCTCCTCGGTAATCGACTGACTGAGTTGCGTAGCCAAGCCCGGATACGCTGCGTCTTCCGGGCGGCGAACTGTGACGGTCACCTCACGAGGACCGTTCCCCACACCGAGTGTGTCGAACTCGACACGAATCGACGCGAGGTCGAGTGCCTCGTACTCTGGATTGTCGAGGACGGTCTGGACTGCCCCCGTCGTCTGGTTCTCGAAGGCGATGTGTGTCGTGAGCAGTGCGCCCGGCCCGAGTGCGGTCACGAGCAGAAACACGAGCGCAACCCACGTCGCCCGGTCCGAGAAGATGGCTTCGAGTCGCTCGCGCGTCGAGTCGGTGACCTCCCAAAACGTGGGTCGATAGCCGAGATACCACAGCGCGAGTGTGCCAGCGAAGACGATGCCCGCGACGTTGACTGCGAGCAGGGTAAATGCGCCAATCGCAACCGCCGGAATTAGCCACGCAACCCCGATACCGATAGCCGCGGCCGCTGGGACGGTTGCGGCGGCGACGGCGACACCGACGATAGAGACTGGCAGTTCGGTGGCGAGGCCGATTCCTCCCGCCGCACCGGCACAGAGTGCGACGAGGAGGGTCAACAATCCCGGCGACGTTCGGCCTGCAATTTGCTCGATAGTGGTCACGCTCAGCATCGTGGGGACGAACTGCGCAGTTTTGAGTCCCCAACCGAGTACTGCCGCGGTCACGATAGCGACGGTCAAACCGATGATGGTCGAACGAAGCCCCGACCTGAACATGCTGCTCTCGCCCAACGCGAGACCGACACTCCCGGTCAAGGCGGCACCGACCTGTGGGGCAATCACCATCGACCCGACGACGAGTGCGGGTGAATCGAGTAAGAGGCCCGCAGTTGCAACGAGCGCACTCAGAACTGTCATCCCATAATATGCAGTCGGTTGCGGGTGCAAATCACGGGCTTTCGTTCGAATCTCTTCGTTCGAGATACGCTCTTCCTCTTCGTCGCCTTCGACGAAGCGGTCGATGAGTTGTTCGTAGTTGGGTGTCTTCGCCGATTCGGCCGTTCCGATGATGAGGTGTTCTTCTTCGAATCCCGCCGTTTCGAGGGCCTCACGGATGCGGTCTACTGCCTCTGTGGGGAGCGGAAACACCACGAGATACCTGCTCGTCCCCTCGCCGGATGATTCGGAATCGTACGTCGGCAGAACGACTGGGTCGACGTCTTCTCCCCGAAGCGCGTCGAGTACGGAATCGAGCGTGTCGCGTTCGACACGGAGTTGGAGCAGGCGCATAACTACAGAGACGACGACGACTCGCTAAAATGTGTGTCTCCGCTGACTCTTTCCCACCCTGAATATTTTTTCAGTGTGATGTGTCCATCTGAGTAGGTGTTTCGATGCCACTAAAGTCCCTCACCGAGAGGGAAAATCATGGAACGAAACGTGAAAATTTTGGGCGCACCGACCGACTACGGCGCAAACCGCCGTGGCGTCGACATGGGTCCCTCGGCGATTCGATACGCTGGTCTCGCGGACCAATTGTCGTCCGCAGGCGTATCGGTCGAGGACGCTGGCGACCTGACGGTGCCCCACCTCGCGACCCGCGACCCCGACGCTGGGTCGACGAATGCGAAGCACCTCCAGGAAGTCAAAGAGGTGACGACCACGCTCGCAGATGCGGTTTCGACGGCCCTCGCAGACGGTTGGACACCACTCGCCCTCGGTGGCGACCACTCTATCGCTATCGGGTCGATGGTTGGGAGCGCGCGCGACGCCGACATCGGCGTGGTTTGGTTCGACGCACACGGTGATTTCAACACGCCCGAAACGTCGCCCTCCGGCAACGTCCACGGCATGCCACTCGCCGCCGCACTCGGCGTCGGTGACTTCGAAGACACCCCGTGGGCGAACGCCGACGGATTGAAACAAGAGAACGTCGCCATCGTCGGACTCCGAGACGTCGATAGCACCGAAGCCGCGGCGATTCGCGCCAGCGACATCACGGCCTACACGATGTCAGATATCGACGAACGCGGCATCGTCGAGGTGACTCGTGATGCGCTCGACGTTGCAACCGACGGCACCGACGGCGTCCACGTCAGCCTCGACCTCGATTGGCTCGACCCCCGCGAAGCCCCCGGTGTGGGGACGCCTGTTCGCGGCGGTGCGACCTACCGCGAGGCACACGAAGCGATGGAAATCGTCGCCGAGAGCGACGCGATGCGCTCGTTCGAACTCGTCGAAGTCAACCCGATTCTCGACCAGCACAACGAGACGGCCCAACTCGCAACCGAACTCGCGGCCAGTGCGCTCGGAAAGCGCATCCTCTGATGTCGGCTCCGAGACAACAACCCGCGCCGCACGACTTGGCCGCTGGTGTCGTCGTCCTCCGCGGCAACTCGGTCCTCGCTGTCTACGAAAAAGACCGCTGGGGGCTCCCGAAAGGAGGGTCTGAACCCGGTGAGTTCTTCGCCGAAACCGCCGCTCGTGAAGCCGCCGAAGAGACCGGCATCGAAGTCGAAGTGCAGTCGCTCGCCTTTACGACCGAGATTCGCGGACCGGATAGACGAATTTACCTCCAGCGGTTCTACCACGCCGTCGCAACCGACACGACTGCCGAACCAACGCCGAACGACCCCGACGACGAAATCGAGGAAGCAACGTTCCTCCCACTGTCGGAACTCGGGAATCTGCTCACCTACCGCCCGCGCGTCGAACCCCTCCGCCAGTGGCTCGAAGACCGCAAATCGCGGCATTACACCTACGACTTGACGAAAGAGCCTGCGTCTGTCGAACAGTAACCGAGTGAAAAATCCGCGTTTTGCGGAGTGTTATTCGTCTGCTTCTGCTTCTGCTTCTGCTTCTGCTTCTGCTTCTGCTTCTGCTTCTGCTTCTGCTTCCTCGTCTTCAGCCTCTTCGCCTTCGCCGACCATCGACGCGGGAATCACGTCCACAGAGGAGACGTAGTCGCCGTCGTCGAGGTCCATCACGATGACGCCCATCGTGTTGCGACCGACCGTCGAGAGTTCTTCGACACCCGTGCGCATGATTTGGCCGTCGTCGGACATGACGACGAGGTGGTCGCCCGCGCCGACGGTGTTGATTGCACAAACCGGGCCGTTTCGCTCGTTGGCCTTGATGTCGATGAGGCCCTTGCCGTTGCGCGACTGCGCGCGGTAGGCGTCGATATTGGTGCGCTTGCCGTAGCCGTTCTTGGTGACAGTAAGCACCCAACTGTGGTGTTCTTCGTCGATAGCGGCCACGCCCGCGACGAAGTCGTCGTCTGCGAGTTTGATGCCGCGAACACCGCGTGCGGAGCGACCCATGGCGCGAACTTCGTCCTCGTCGAAGCGGATGGACATGCCACCCTCCGTGCCGATGACGAGGTCGCGACTGCCGTCGGTAACCTCCACGTCGGCGAGTTCGTCGCCATCGTCGAGTTTCGTAGCGATGATACCGGTCGAGAGGATGTTCTGGAACTTATCGACGCTGGTGCGCTTGATGTACCCGTTGCGGGTGACCATCGTCAGGTAACCATCGACTTCCTCTAAGTCGTCGCAGTTGACGACGGCGGTAATCTCCTCGCCGTCGTCGAAGTCCAGCAGGTTGACCGCGGATTTGCCGCGAGCGGTGCGCGACATCTCCGGGACCTGGTAGGTCTTGAGTTGGTAGACCTGTCCGTGGTTGGTAAAGCACAGCAGGTCGTCGTGGGTGTTGGCGACGAACACCGACGAGACGCTGTCTCCTTCTTTTAGATCGGTCCCGATGATACCTTTCCCGCCGCGACGCTGGGCGCGGAATCGGGAGATTGGCATGCGCTTGATGTAGTCGTCTTCGCTGACCATGACGGCCACGTCTTCTTCGGGGATGAGGTCTGCACGCGTGACTTCGCCGGTGTCGGCCACGAACGAGGTCCGCCGGTCGTCGGCGTACTCGTCTTTGATGTCCTGCAGTTCGCTCTTGATGACTGCGTCGAGTTCGCTCGCGTCGCCGAGGATGGCTTCGAGTCGCTCGATGGTCGCTTGGACCTCCTCGTACTCGTCTTCGAGTTCCGCCGTCTCCATCGAGGTGAGCGAACCGAGTTGCATCGCGACGATGTGCTTGGCCTGTTCTTCGGAGAAGTCGAACGATGGGAGTGGTTCGCCCTCGACTTCGACCGTGATTTCGCCTTGCAATGCGGCCTTTGCGTCGTCACGACTCTCGGAGTTGCGGATGGCTTCGACGACGTCGTCGATGTTATCGAGTGCCTTCAGGCGGCCTTCGAGGATGTGTGCGCGGTCCTCTGCTTCTTCGAGTTCGTACTCGGAGCGTCGGCGAACGACCTCTCGTCGGTGGTTGAGGTACTCTTCGAGCGTCTCTTTGAGCGTGAGAACGCGAGGCTGACCATCGACCAGCGAGAGGTTGATCATCCCGAAGGTCGATTCGAGGTGGTTGTCGAGCAGTTGGTTCTTGACAACCTCGGCTATCGCGCCACGCTTGAGTTCGATAACCACACGAATCCCGTCGCGGTCGGACTCGTCGCGGATGTCGCGGATTCCTTCGATTTTCCCCGCATTCACGTCGTCGGCGATGCGCTCGATGCGTCGCGCCTTGTTCTCCTGGAACGGGAATTCGTTGATGACGATGCGGTTTGCTTCCTCATCTACGTCGAAGTCGGCGCGGACGCGGATGCGACCGCGACCCGTCTTGTACGCCCTGTGGACGGAGTTTCGACCGACGATGTTCGCACCCGTCGGGAAGTCTGGCCCCTTGACGTACTCCATGAGGTCTTCGACGGTCGCGTCGGGGTCGTCGATGAGTTCGACCGTCGCGTCGATGATTTCGCCGAGGTTGTGCGGCGGAATGTTGGTGGACATCCCGACTGCAATCCCCGACGACCCGTTGACGAGCAGGTTCGGGAACGACGACGGGAGAACCGTCGGTTCCTGCTTGCGGTCGTCGTAGTTGGATTGGAAATCGACGGTGTCCTTCTCGATATCTGCGAGGAGTTCCTCGGCGATGGGTGCCATCCGCGCTTCCGTATAGCGCATCGCGGCCGGTGGGTCGCCGTCAACCGAACCGAAATTCCCCTGCCCGTCCACGAGCGGGTAGCGCATGGAGAAATCCTGTGCCAGACGCGCGAGTGCGTCGTAGATGGCGGAGTCACCGTGCGGGTGGTAGTCACCCATCGTCTCGCCCACGATAGAGGAGGACTTGCGGTGCGAGGAGTTTGCGGTCACGCCCGCTTCGTGCATCGCATAGAGGATGCGTCGGTGGACGGGTTTGAGACCATCGCGGACGTCAGGAAGGGCGCGTCCGGCGATGACGGACATGGCGTAGTCGATGTACGACTGCTCCATCTCCTGTTCGATACGTGTACTCTTGATTTCCGCCGCGATGCCCGCGCCGGGTTCGAATGCGTCGTCTGAACTCATCTTAGATGTCTACCCATTCGGCGTCCTTCGCGTGGTCCTTGATGAACTCCTTTCGGGGTCCGACTGCGTCACCCATCAGGATGTTGAACATCCGGTCTGCGGCGGCGGCGTCCTCGACGTTGATTTGCTTGAGAACGCGGTTCTCTGGCTTCATCGTCGTCTCCCAGAGTTGGTCGGGGTTCATCTCACCGAGACCCTTGAATCGCTGGACTTGGGTTGGGTTGCCGTTGCACTTCTCTTCGATAATCCGGTCGCGTTCTGCCTCAGTCATCGCGTCGTAGGTGTTCCCACGGTAGCGAACCCGGTAGAGCGGCGGTTGGGCGGCATAGACGTAGCCTGCCTCGATGAGCGGGCGCATGTGCCGATAGAGTAGCGTCAACAGCAGCGTCCGGATGTGTGCGCCGTCAACGTCAGCGTCAGTCATCAGAATGATGCGGTGGTACCGCGCTTTCTCGATGTCGAACTCGTCGCCGATGCCTGCACCGATGGCGGTGATGAGCGCACGAACCTCGTTGTTCTCTAAAATTCGGTCGAGACGGTGTTTTTCGACGTTGAGAATCTTCCCGCGCAGGGGGAGAATCGCCTGAAACTTGCGGTCACGGCCCTGCTTTGCAGAGCCACCTGCGGAGTCACCCTCCACGACGAAGAGTTCGGACTCTGCGGGGTCGCGTGACTGACAGTCGGCGAGTTTGCCCGGCAGCGACGTCGATTCCAGTGCGGATTTACGTCGCGTCAGTTCTTCGGCCTGCTTTGCGGCCTTGCGGGCGCGGGCGGCCTCGACTGCCTTCGAGATGATTGCCTGTGCGGCGTCGGGATTCTCCTCGAAGTAGGTGCCGAGTTGTTGGTGAGTGATACTCTCGACGATGCCTCGGACTTCCGAGTTGCCGAGTTTCGTCTTCGTCTGCCCTTCGAACTGCGGGTCCGGGTGCTTGACGGAGATGACTGCGGTGAGGCCTTCGCGGACGTCCTCGCCGCGGAGGTTGTCGCCGTCGAGGTCCGACAGCATGTCCTCGGAGTTCGCGTAGTCGTTGACGACGCGCGTGAGTGCCGTCTTGAAACCAGTCAGGTGTGAGCCACCTTCGCGGGTGTTGATGTTGTTGGCGAAGGCGTGAATCGACCCTTGCAGTTCGTCGGTCGCCTGCATGGCGATTTCGACGGCGATGCCCTCGGACTCGTCCTCGTAGTAGATGACGTCGCGGTGGAGCGGCGTCTTCGTCTCGTTGAGATACTCGACGAACTCGCGGATACCGCCTTCGAAGAGGAAGGTGGACTCCTGTTCGGTTCGCTCGTCGCGGAGCGTGATTTCGACCCCAGAGTTGAGGAAGGCGAGTTCACGGAGGCGGTTTTCGAGCGTCGTGAAGTCGAACTCCGTCGTCTCGAAGATACCGTCGTCCGGCCAGAAGGTGATGGTCGTCCCAGTGTCTTCGTCGGGTTCGAGGTCGCGAACCTTCTCGAAGGCACCTTCGACGGGTTCGCCCTGTTCGAACGTATCGACGTAGACGCCGCCGTCGCGCTTGACCTCGACTTCGAGGGTCGTCGAGAGCGCGTTGACGACGGAGACGCCGACGCCGTGGAGACCACCAGAAACCTGGTAGGATTTGTTGTCGAACTTCCCGCCCGCGTGCAGAATCGTCATGATGACTTCGAGGGCTGGTCGGTCGTACTGTTCGTGTGTATCCACCGGGATACCGCGGCCGTTGTCGGTGACGCTGACGGACCCGTCTTCGTGAAGGGCCACTTCGATAGCGTCACAATACCCTGCTAGTGCTTCGTCAATCGAGTTATCAACGACTTCGTAGACAAGGTGATGAAGACCACGGGAATCGGTAGACCCGATGTACATCGCCGGACGCTTGCGGACTGCCTCAAGCCCTTCGAGGACTTGAATTTGTCCGGCCCCGTACTCGTTTTCCTGTGACATCTGAAGTGGCCTAGGATAGCGCGTCCCTTAAAGGCTCGCACGCGCGGGCGCGAACTACTTACTAAACAGTCGCTTTCCCGAAGTGTCGCTCGGCAACGTGCGTGTATTTCGGGTGACTCGGCGGCCATATTCACTTTCACTCCGGTGCCGGTGAGTTCTTAAATCGGGACTGGGTACAAGCGCCATAGGAAATGACGTCGTTCCAATCGACGCTCGGTGAGGAAGAGGGGATCGCAGAGGAGCTGGCGAAAGGCCAGCGAGAGATCTCCATCGCCGAGTTCTTCGAGAAAAACAAGCATATGTTGGGCTTCGACAGCGGAGCCCGCGGGTTGGTCACTGCCGTCAAAGAGGCAGTCGACAACGCGTTGGACGCCACAGAGGAAGCTGGAATCCAACCAGATATCTACGTTGAAATCTCCGAGGTGGGCAGTTACTATCGCCTCATCATCGAGGACAACGGTCCCGGCATCACCAAAGAGCAGGTTCCGAAGGTGTTCGGGAAGCTTCTGTATGGCTCGCGCTTCCACGCCCGCGAACAGTCACGTGGTCAACAGGGTATCGGTATTTCTGCGGCAGTTCTCTACTCCCAACTGACGAGCGGGAAGCCCGCGAAAATCACGAGTCGAACTCAGGGCTCCCAAGACGCGGAGTACTTCGAACTCGTCATCGACACGGACAAGAACGAACCCGAAATCCGCACCGCACGAACCACCTCGTGGGACCGCCCGCACGGCACGCGCATCGAAGTCGAGATGGAGGCCAACATGCGCGCTCGCCAGCAACTTCACGACTACATCCAGCACACGGCAGTCGTGAACCCACACGCCCGCATCGAACTTCGGGAACCCGGTCTCGAAGAGCCGATGAAGTTCGAGCGCGCGACGGACCAACTCCCACGCCAGACCAAGGAGATTCGCCCACACCCGCACGGGGTCGAACTTGGGACGCTCCTGAAGATGCTCAACGCGACGGACTCGTACTCTGTCTCTGGATTCCTCCAAGAAGAGTTCACTCGTGTGGGCGCAAAGACCTCCGAGAAAATCGTCAACTCGTTCCGCGACCGGCACTTCGGCCGCGAGATGACGTGGAAGACGCCAGCAAAGGGCCAAAACGAACTCGTCGCCGTCGTCGAAGACGCCGTTTCGAACAAAGGCCACGGCCCAACTTCCAAATTCGCCGAGGAACTGACCGACACCATCGTCGGCAAGGACCGAATCGCCCACGAGGAACTCGTGACTATCGTCTCGAACGTCGCAGTCAGCGTCGGCGAAGAGACGGACACCTCCTTCGGCGACACTGTACAGGAAAACGTCATCGAGGCAGTGTGGCCCGTCCTCTGTGAATCGCGCGAAGCGGACTTCTATGCCATCATCGACGGCGTGACCTCCACGCAGAAAGACGACGCCGGAAAGTCGTCGATGGCGCGCTCGCTTTCGACGCAGTTCGCCGAGACCACCGACGAGAAAGACCGTGCTTCGAGAGGTGACATCGAAGAGTTCGTTCTCTGGGCCGCAGAGCGTACCAAAGAACGCGAAGACGAGACCTACGGCGAGACGGCACAAGAGAAAGTCGTCGATGCGATTTGGTCGCGGATGCGCACCGTCTCGGACGACGTACCGACCGTTCGCGTCATCTCCGACGACCGCGACATCGCCCGCGACTTGCTCGAAGCGATGCGCGAAGCAGACATCCTCGCGCCGCCGACCGACTGCCTGTCACCCATTACCTCGGAACTGGTCGAAGCAGGCCTGAAAAAGGAGTTCGACGCTGACTTCTACGCCGCGGCAACACGCGATGCGGAAGTCCACGGCGGCGACCCGTTCATCGTCGAGGCCGGTATCGCCTACGGCGGCGATATCAAGGCCGAAGGAAAAATAGACCTCCTTCGCTTCGCAAATCGCGTTCCCCTCGTCTACCAGCAGGGGGCGTGTGCTATCACGCAAGTCGTGAAAGGAATTGGCTGGCGGAATTATGGATTGGACCAACCCGGCGGCAGCGGCATGCCGAACGGCCCGGCGGTCCTCATGGTTCACGTCGCCTCCACGAACGTTCCCTTCACGAGCGAATCCAAGGACGCACTCGCCGACGTGCCCGCGATTCGCGACGAAGTCGAACTCGCGATTCGCGAGGCCTCGCGCGAACTCAAATCCTACCTCAAGAAACGACGCTCGCTCCAGAAGCGTCGCCAGAAACAGGACGTTATCGGGCGCATCCTCCCGCAGATGGCGACGAAACTCGCCGAAGTCACCGGCAACGAGCAACCGAACATCGACGGTGCGCTCGCTCGCATCATGAACAACGTCAGTATCGAGCGAACGGTCGAAGACGGGACGGTCACGCTGTCGGTCAAGAACTATTCGAGTACGAACGAATCGCCCGACATCACGGAAATCGTCTCCGCAGAACCGGGTGGACTCAACGGCGAAGCGCAGGTGGTAGACCTCGACGGCGAGTGGTTCATCAAGTGGAACCCCGAGGTGTCGTCCGGTGAGACGGAGACGCTCACCTACACGGTCGAACAGGACACGTCGTTCGACATCAACGTCGATGGCGTCGAAGCTGAGAAACTCACGGTGAACACATAATGGCATCTAAAAAGCAGAACTCCGACGAACTCGCCCGCGAGCGACTCATCGACCTCGCGGCAGATTTCTACGACCAGTTCGTCGCGGGGGAGATTCCGACGATGGAACTCCCGACGCGGACGAAGAGCAACATCGAGTACGACGAGGATTCACACGTCTGGGTCTACGGCGACCGAACGTCCAAACGGTCTGCCAACAGCGTCCGCGGGGCACAAAAGCTCCTGAAGGCGACCTACACAATCGAATTCCTCGCCCGCCAACTGGACGAGGACCGCTCGTCCACCCTTCGTGAGTTGTACTACCTCTCCGAATCGTGGGACGCCAAGGACGCCCACTTCTCGAGCCAAGACGAGTCGAACCAACTCATCGAAGACCTCGAAATCGTCTCGAAAGTGACGCGTGAGGATTTCCACATGCGCCCGGAAGAGTCGGGTGCGAAACTCATGGGCCCACTCAAAATCCGCGAGCAGACGAACCGCGGTGACCGCGAGATTCACTGCCAACTGGACGTGGGGCAGGGCGGTTACCAGATTCCGAACAACCCAGACACTATCGAATTCCTCGAACACGACATCGACTTCGTGATGTGCGTCGAGACCGGTGGGATGCGCGACCGCCTCGTGGAAAACGGCTTCGACGAGGAGTACAACACGCTCGTCGTCCACCTCGGCGGCCAACCAGCACGCGCGACGCGCCGGATTACGAAGCGTCTCCACGACGAACTCGACGTTCCGGTCGTGGTCTTTACAGACGGTGACCCGTGGTCCTACCGCATCTTCGGGTCTGTCGCCTACGGGTCTATCAAGTCGGCCCACCTCTCGGAGTACCTCGCAACTCCGGAAGCGAAATTCGTCGGCATCCAACCGCAAGATATCGTCGATTACGACCTCCCGACCGACCCGCTGGCGGATTCGGACATCAACGCGCTCCAATCTGAATTAGATGACCCGCGTTTCATGACCGACTACTGGGAGGAGCAAATCGAACTCCAACTCGACATCGGAAAGAAGGCAGAACAGCAGGCACTCGCCGCACGTGGCCTGGACTTCGTGACCGACGAGTACCTGCCGACCCGTCTCGAAGAGATGGGAATTATCTGAGGTGGGACGTTTCCCGCTGGATTAGGGGTACAGTCCGTCTCCCCGGAACCCGTCGAAGAACCTGCTACAAATATCGTTTACTCGTTTTGGCTTCCGCGTCGCCAGTCCGTGGCCTTCGCCTTTGAACAGCGCGAGCGTCGAATCTTCGATGCCATCCTTGAGTTCACGCACACGTGGTTCGGGGAAGAGTCGGTCGCGGTCGCCCGCGACGACGAGCGTCGGTGCGTCGATGCCTCCGAGTATCTCTCGCGAATCGTGTTCGAGCGCAGCGGTAAGTGAGAGAACTACGTCGGCGGGGACTTCGGGCCGGAGGTCTACGAACTGCCCGGCGACGCGAATCATCGATGGGAGAACCTGTCGTTGATAGCCCGGTGCGGATTTGCGTTCCGTGTCGGCGATGACTTCGCTCCACTCGCCTTTACCGGCCATCGTCCGCCAGCGTTTTGCGAGTTCTTCGCCGTAGCCACCGAGCCGCGAGCCACAGGAGACGAGAATGACCGAATCGACGTAATCGGCGTAGTCGGCGGCGAGATACTGGGCGACGAGACCACCGAGTGAGACGCCAATCACGTCCGCAGGCCACAGGTCGTGTTCGTCGATGATAGTGGCGTAGGCCGCCGCCATATCTTGTGTCGTCGTTCCGGCGGGGATGTGACGGCGACGGCCGACGACCCACACATCGCGGTCCAGAAAGGCGCGATAGAGACCGGTGAGTGCCATCGCGGTTCCGCGGTTCGGTTCGTCGCGCTGGAGGGAATCGGAGAGGCCGGGGAGAATGACGAGCGGTTCGCCATCGGTGTCACCAAATCGGTAGTACGGCCGCCGACCATCGAGCATGCCGTAGTCGAGGTCCATGTAGCCACACACGCGGCGAAAACGCAAAACCGTTCTGCTGAGTGACACCTGTGCCGATAGACTACCCGGTTACTGCTGTGTCGGGTCGTCCAAGACGACTGGAATGCCGCGCTTGGCGATGTCGAGGACGAAGGCGTCTTCGTCGGCTTCGAGGATGGGAATCGTGTTGTAGTGGATGGGAAGCACGAGGTCGGGGTCTAATGCTTCGGCGAGGTCTGCGGCCTCGTGGCGGTCCATCACGACGGTGCCTCCGATGTTGGCGAGAAAGAGCGAGACTTCGAGGTGACGGAAGCCGTCGAGTGCGTCGGAGTCGCCGGGCCAGAAGATGGTTCGACCGCCGATAGAGACGTGGAAGGCACAGCCAAGGCCACGAGGGTGATAGGGTTCGCCGTTGTCTCGGAGGTGCGGGCCGTCGGGTTCGTTGTAGGCGGGGAGACTCCACACGTCCACCTCGTCGATAGTGAGGTGGGCTTCTTCGCCGATTCGGCGCGTGTCGTAGGGGAGTTCTTCGACCGGCACGACGTCGCGGTCGATGTTCGACGCATCGACGCCTTCGAAGGCGACGACAGTCGCCGCTTTGTCAGCTACCTGCTCGATAGCGTCGGAGTCGTAGTGGTGGTCGTGGGTGACCAAAATCAGGTCGCCGTCGCGGGCGTAGTAGTCGTCGAGGACGCCGTATCGACCGGGGTCGAGGTAGAGGACGTAGCCATCGGGCGATTCGATTCGGACGGTTGCGTAGCCGAGCCATGACACGTCGAGGCCGTCGTGTTTGATGGACATGTCTGCTAGTGTACTCGCCTGCGCAAAAAACGCGACTACTGCGACTCGATATTGCCTTACTGCGACTCGGCTAGTCGTTCGACGCGCTCCAACGAGTCGGCTGTTTCGGCGGTCTTGTCTTCACGAACCGAGATGAATCGCGGGAAGCGAAGCGCGTACCCCGAGGAGTAGGTCGGTGATTCCTGAATCTCTTCGTAGCCGACTTCGAAGACGACCGAGGGCCGAATATCGACTTCCTTGCCCGATTCGCGCTCGATTTCGGGTTCGAGTAATTCGGTGAGTTCGACGAGTTGGTCGTCGGTGATACCGGTTGCGACCTTTCCGAGTGTCTCGTACTCGCCGTCGTTGCGTGCCGAGAGGAGGAACGTCCCGAGGAACTTCGCGCGGCGGCCTTCACCCCACTCGGCACCCGTGACCACGAGGTCCAACGTCTCCACGTCGGGTTTGCGTTTCAGCCAGTTCTTCCCACGGTCCCCGGGCGAGTAGGACGCGTCGGGGTTCTTGAGCATGATTCCCTCGTGACCCATTTCGAGCGCATCGGCTTCGTAGGCCGCGATTTCGTCGGCGTCGTCGGAGAGCAAGAGGTCCGAAACTGCCTTCGAATCGTCACCAAGCACGTCGGCCAGGTGTTCGTGACGAGTGGTGAGTGGTTCGTTGAGCAAGTCCTCGCCCATTGCGTGCAAACAGTCGAACGCGCGGAGTTCGACACGAATCTCGTCGCGCATCTTCGCCACGTCGTGCTTGCGGCGGAATCGTTTGAGAATCTCTTGGAAGGGCAAGGGTTCGCCGTCGTCGTCGAGTGCGACGACTTCGCCGTCGAGAATCGCTGGCGAATCGACCGCCTCTTCGACGTATTCGACGACTTCGGGGAGCGCATCGGTCACGTCTTCCATGTTACGAGAGTAGAGCGAGACGGTTCCTTCGTCGTCTCGATGGACCTGTACGCGTGCGCCGTCGAATTTGGTCTCGACACCGACGGTTTCCCACGCTTCGAGCGCATCCGCGGCCGTGCCTGCTTGTGCGAGCATCGCCTGTACGGGACGACCGACTTCGAGATGAACCGATCTCAGTCCGTCTGCGCCCTCGTCACGGGCGAGCGCGGCGACCATCCCGTAGTCGTTCGAAACTTGGAGTGCGCGCGCGACGGTTGCGATGTGCCCGTCACGGCGCTCACGGGCCGCAGCGACCGCCTCGTCGTCTTCGTCGTCGTCGCGGATGGCGGCGGCGTCGTCCGAGTCAACGAGGAACGCCTCGGCGATTGCGTCGCGGACGCTCCCTTCGCCGACGCCGATACGCATCTCCGAGAGGACGAGACGAGCGAGATATCGTGCTTCGTCGGGGTCGGTTCGATTGAACAGACCGTAGAGGATTTTGAGCTTAGTATCTTCGCTTCCGGCCCCCGAGACGGCGGCGAGGTCACGCAGTTCACTATCGAGTTCGGCGACGGTCAGTCCGTCTTGGCCGCCCGCGCCGAAGGCAGCGAGTCCGCGCTGGCCGCCGAAGTCGTAGCTCGCGGCGACAGCGCCGATTTCACCGAGTTCGGCGAGTTTGTCTTCCACGTCGTCCGCAGAGACGTTCGGCCCGGCGGCGCGAGCGAGTGCTTCGTGGCAGAGGCGTGGCCCGATATCGAGCGTCGTCGAGTCCCACGCCGGAAAGACCCGACCTTGGACAAAGCGAACGACGGTTTCGAGGTCGGTTTCGGAATCAGAGAAGAGAGATGCAAGTAGCGACACCGTGCCGAGGTCTGCACTCTCGGCTTCGATTTCGGCCACGCGGTCGGCGAACTCGGCGAACTCCATCGGGCGACTGTATCGCCCCCCAGAGCAAAAGCCCCTCGACAATATTCGAAGGTGTGAAATTCACTCGCACAGGGTTCTTCTGCCGGGAAATTCAAGGGCTTTGGCGTCTCACCCCCGAGTATGAGCGACGACCTCGCCGGGCGCGTGAAAGACGTGCTCGCGGTCGACGCGGACCGGTTCGAAGCACAGGCAGCGGCGGACGCTGAAGTTGTCAAGCGCGAACTGCGCGATGGCACCTTCGACAACCACCAGTCGATTATCGGACTGGAGTACGAGTTTTACGCCGTTTCGGAGGCCCAGCGATACACCAACGGTGACGAGCCTTCGTACGCACTGACGCGGGTTCCTCGGCGGATGCTCGAACTCATGGGTTTCGAAAAGGAACTCGGCTTGCACAACGCCGAGATGACGACGAGCCCCCAACCGCTGAGTGCGCACGGCCTTCGCGCACAGGAATCAGAGGTTCGCGCCCGGCTACAGGCCGCGCTCGATTGCGCTTCCGCAGAGGGAATGCGTCTCGTCTCCGACGGTATGTGGACGATTCCACCGACCGGCGAGACCGCAGGCGAGTATCTCACCAACTCCATCTCCGACGACGGAGTGCGCCTCGCCACCAACATGACCGACTCGATGCGGTATCACGCGATGGCGAACAGTGAGACTGCGCCGGAGTCGTTCACGCTGGAGGCACCGCACGTCTCGCTCGATGCTGACACGGTGATGCCCGAGGCGCTCATCACGTCCATCCAGCCACACTATCAGGTCTCTCACGCCGTGGACCTGCCGCTGTTCTTCAACTACGCACTTCGAGCGGCCGGACCGCTGCTCGCACTCGGCGTCAACTCGCCGTTCTTCCCTGCCGACCTCTACGACGAGGACGCGACCGCCGAGGATATCCTCGAAGACGGCTGGGACGAACATCGTATCGCTGTCTTCGAGACCGTCCTCAACTCCGGTGGTCACGAGAAAGTAACCTTCCCCGACGACCTCGACACCATCGAGGATGCTGTCGAACGCGTCGCGGTCGATTCGACGCTCGTCCCCATGTCGGTCGGTCGCGGTGACCGCTTCGACGACGAGTTCGCAACCCTGCGCCGCAAACACGGAACCTACTGGAGATGGGTTCGCCCGGTCTTCGACGGCGCATCGCGCTCGTCGGCGAACGCCCGCATCGAGTTCCGCCCCATCGCCGCCCAGCCGACCGTCCGTGACTCTGTGGCCTTCCAAGCCGCCTTCGCGGGTCTGATGGAACGCCTGCCGCGACAGGACCACCCGGTCATCAACCTCGACTGGGAGACGGCAGACGAGAACTTCTACGCCGCCATGCGTGACGGCCTCGACGCCGACCTCTCGTGGATAGACGAAGACGGCAACGAAGTCAGCGGCATCAATATGTACCAAGACCTGCTCGTCCACGCCCGCGACGGCCTTCGACTCGCTGGCTGTTCCGAAGAAGAGGCCAACTACTACCTCGAACCACTCCGCAAGCGCGTCGAAACCGGCGTGACGCCCGCGGCGTGGAAACGCGCACGGGTTCGTGAACATCTGGACGATGGTGCAGATTTCGAAGACGCACTCCACGCGATGCAGCGCGAGTACGTCGAACAACAGTCCGAAACCCTGCTCGAAGGGAGCTTTTCGGACTGGTTCTAACGTCGCCGTCCGCTCTTTCTTGTCGCCTAGGCAACAACTTTGCGATCAGAACGCGTCTGTCGTGTATGATTTCTCGACGGACGCGAGCGCGCGCAGAGTTCGCTGTCGCGCTCTTCTCAGCACTCACGATACCATACAGCCGACGGAAACTGCGGAAACTCGACGACGAAAAACGAGCGCCGACACGCTACTCACCAAAGGGTATCGCACTCGGTTCTGTGTGGCAGATTGGGTATCTCTGGTCGTACGACCGCGATATCTGGAAGATTCGAACACGACGGCGGCGGCGGTTTTTGTGCCTTCTCTTCGGTGCGGGCGTTCGACGACTAGTGTTCCCGCGGACTGACGAATTCACCGAGGGCACTCGGTACGGACGAGTGCTTGGCATACTCTGTTACCGCTTCTGGTACGGGTTGTTGCGCCCGCTTCCGGGAACTGAAGACTAGACGAAAGAGTACTGCCGCTCTCGAATCACAGCGAAAACAGAGGAGAAATCGGCCTTATTCGAGGCCTTCGAAGTTCTGGTGGCGCGCGATGTCGACGCCGTCTTCGGTGACGACTGCGATGTTGATGCCGTTCCCGGAGGCGAGGTCACGCTCGACTGCCGAGCGGATGGCCTTCGTGGCGACCTGCTTTGCTTCGTCGATAGTTAGGTCGTCGCTGAACTCTTGTTCGAGTACACCGAGGGCGTACTGGCTACCGGAGCCGGTGACCGTGTACTCCTCTTCGAGAATCGACCCGGCGGGGTCGATGCTGTAGATGTGTGCGCCGTCTTCGTCCACGCCGCCGAGGATGGGCTGGACCACGTAGAAGCCGCCCGAGCGGAGGAAGTTGCCGACGAGTGTCGAGAGCGCGGTCATGCTCATGTTCTCGCCGCGGCGGGCCTCGTACAGGCGAACTTCTGCGCGGAGCGAACTGATGAGCGACTGGGCGGCCGAGACGGAGCCTGCGATGGTCAGTGCGGCCGTCGGGTGGATTTCTTCGACCTTCTGCACGTCTTTCGAGGACACCATGTAGCCCAAGCTTGCGCGCATGTCGGTCGCGAGAACGACGCCTTCGGCGGTTTTGATACCGACCGTGGTCGTTCCGGTCTTCGTTTCTTTGTCACCGAGGTTCTCGGCGCGGCGCTCGGCGTGTGGGAACTCGCCGAGTTCCGGGCCGAACACATTCGAGTGGTCGCCGTTCAGCGAATCGAGACGGCCAGAGAACTCGTCGTGAGTCGGGGTACGCATTATCTGGGATTGCACTTCGGCGCTGATAAATGCAACCCTTCACCTCTCCATTGCCGGGGTTCCGTCGGTTGATGTCACTCAGGGCTGGCTTGAGACGCGAGTAAAAACGCTCACTGTCGAGTTACTGTACAGATGCGCGTTCGTATGCGCCGCCAGTCACCTCGACGAGGCGGCGAATCGGGAGGGTAACGCCGACGCGACGGGCGGCGAGGGCGATTGGGAGTAGGGCGATTCCAGTGGCGACCGAAAGTTGGTACGCGGCGAACAGGACTGGGCGGGTTAGGCGGTGTTTCATACCGTTGTCCTCGCCTGGGTCTCGAGTTGGGGGTGAATATAAACTTTATGCCCTCGCCTAAATTCAGATGGCGACGCAGTCTATCGTTTTTCGAAAATGAGTCTGTAACTGGTCTCATCAGACCGCAGGCGTTTCAGTTCCTATCACAAGCCGAGTGCATTAGCATAACTTATGACGATAATCGAGATGGCCTGCTGACGCCGTGCGCGTTCATGTCCACGCGCGAAGACAGTCGGGAAAACGCGATTATTGGTCCACACAAAACGTGTCTGCAACTCTCTACCACCCGCCCGTCCGAACCACAAGACACGAAACCCCGCGGGTGCGTAGAGTGTGTATGTCGAATTATCTCGTCGCTATGGAAGCGGCTTGGCTCGTCCGAGATGTCGATGGTATCGACGACGCAATCGGTGTCGCGGTCAGCGAGGCCGGAAAGCGACTCAATCAGAAGAACAAAGAGTACGTCGAAGTCGAAATCGGTTCGACGCCGTGTCCGGCCTGCGGTGAACCGTTCGACTCTGCATTCATCGCGGCGAACACTGCGCTCGTCGGCCTGCTCCTCGAAATCAAGGTGTTCAACGCAGACGGCGAAAAACACGCCTCTCGTATCGCAAAGAGCGAAGTCGGTGGCGCACTCCGCGACGTGCCGCTCGACGTCATCGACGTACTCGAATTCGAATCCGAAGACGACGAGTAATCGAGGAGAAACCTTTTTCATAACCGTGGGTTATTTCCACGGTATGGAACTCCCCACGCCACAGGATTTGCGGGAACGCCGCAAATCACTCGAACTAACGCAGAGTTCGCTCGCCGATATGGCGGGCGTCTCACAGCCGCTCATCGCTCGTATCGAGGGCGGCGACGTGGACCCGCGGCTTTCGACGCTTCGTCGTATCGTCGAAGCCCTGGACGAAGCGGAGGGCCGTATCGTTCGTGCCGCGGATATCATGCACACCACCGTCGTCAGCGTCGAACCCGACGACTCCGTGCTCAACGCACGCGATATGATGCTCGAGGCGGGCTTCTCGCAGTTGCCCGTCATCCAAGATGGTCGGCCCCTAGGCATCATCTCGAACGCCGATATTCGCCACGTACAGGAAGATAACGTCGCCGAGCGCCCGGTGAACGAAGTCATGTCCGAGAGTGTAACGACAGTCGAACCCGAGACGACGCTGGACGAAATCGGCGTCTATCTCGACCACAACTCGGCGATTCTCGTGGTCGAAAGTGGTTCGACAGTCGGCATCATCACCGAAGCCGACATCGCCGCCCACATATAACTTATTCTCAGCGACGAACGACGACGGGCGTCTCGCCCCCTCGACCGAAAAGCAGAAGAACAGTAGTTCGCTTCGTTACAGCTCGAGACCGCGGATGGAAACGCCTTCGCCTTCCTCGACGTAGCCGATGATTTTTCCGTCGGTCGATTCTGCGAGTTCTTCGGCGTTCGCTTCTGGCACGGCGGCGACAAAGCCAGTGCCCATGTTGAACGTCTTGTGCATCTCTTCGTCGGAGACGCCGCCGTTCGACTGGATGAAGTCGAAGATTGGCTGCGGTTCGAACGCGTCTTCGACCACGTAGTGGAACTCACCCATGCGTTCGAGGTTCGTCCATCCACCACCGGTGACGTGGGCAGCGGCGTTCGTCTCTGCGGCGCGCAGGTCGTCCAACAGGTAAGTGTAGAGGCGTGTCGGTTCGAGCAACGCCTCGCCGACGGTGTCGTACTCGTCGCCGTCCCACTCGTCGGTGTACTCGCCGTCGCTGGTTGCGGTCTTGCGAGCGAGGGTCAGGCCGTTCGAGTGGATTCCGGAGGAGGCGAACCCGACGAGGGCGTCTCTGGGTTCGGCTTCACCGGGGAACAGTGCGTCTTTGTCCGCGAGTCCGGCGCAGGTTCCGGCGAGGTCGAGACCGTTGATGACTTCGGGCATGACGGCAGTTTCGCCGCCGACGAGTTCGATATCTGCCTCGTCAGCGCCCGCGTTGAGGCCTTGTCCGACCTGTTCGGCGAATCGCTCGTCGGGTTCGTCGACCGCGAGGTAGTCCACGAATGCGACGGGGCGAACACCAGCCGCAACGAGGTCGTTCGCGTTCATCGCGATGCAGTCGATACCCACTGTGGAGTAGTCCTCTAGGGCTTCGGCGACGAGGAGCTTCGTGCCCACACCGTCGGTCGCAAGCCCGAGATAGCGGTCACCGATGTCGAGGAGCCCCGCGTAGTCGCCCGAGCCACCACCGATTTGCGCGACGAGCGCCGCGGTTGCGGCCTCGCTCGCCTCGATATCGACACCCGCGTCCGCGTAGGTCATCCCCTCGGAACCGTCCTCGGAGCCGTTGTTCGTCATGTTCGTGTACGAGTTTGGGCACACTATAAAACTACATGGTACAAAATATGCAAGTTCGTGGATGTGTCTGTGCGGGACATCGGTTTTCTGGAATTTGGTGCTATGTCCTTTAGTAGACACTGCCAACTATTTCGCCGTGCGCGTTACACGGTTGTTTCTCCCCACGAGAGTGGCAGTATTCTCCTCCTATTTGGTGTTCGTTCGGTGCGACGGAACTGCATATCCGGTCGATTTCACCGCATATCTCAAAAACGTCTCAGAATACTCGATAAACTTTCTAAGCAATTCTGAAGAATTTATAAAACGTCTTGAAACCGAAAACGGCGGTTTTGAAGCGTTTAGATGGGGTCTGAATGATGCGAAAAACGAGCGAAATCATCGTAACGCTCTGTCCGTTATATGTGACATCCTGTTGTAAGAGAAGATGACGATGTCCGGAGTTCCCTCCACCACCGACTCACTCGCATCGGCACTCAGTCGAACTGCGTTTGCCCCAGTACAGGTCGTTGCCTTCTGGTCAGCAATTGCCCTGCCACTCGCGTACCTGCCCCTGCTCGCTGGTGGCCTCGCGGCGGGCGAACTCTCACTGTTCGTCGGCCTGCTCGCTGTCCACGCCGCTGCACTCGTTATCGGCCGCGACCACGCGCAAGACTAACCCCTCCGACGTCGTCCGGGTTCCCACACCCACAACTCCCACCCACCCTGCAATACCCATCCCCTGCGACTCCCACACGTGGCATTGCCACAGAACCGCACTCCACTCGTCCCCCGCTGCCCATCCTCCCCCTCACTTCAACTCCTCTGAGTCGGCGCTGTCGTCTCACCTATCGCTCTTCATCCTGTGATTCTCTAATCGACTCGCTGGCCGACTAGGTTACTGAAAAGCAGTCCTCGGTGTCCGTCAGATACCGACGAACAGCACCAAGAGGACGGTGAGTGCGGCCGACAGTGCGAATACACCCGCGAAGACCGTCTTACTCCACGAGATTACGGTTCGGCCGTCGAGCGAGGCAATCGGGAGCATGTTGAACGCCGCGAGGAAGGCGTTGATGACCAACCCGCGCGAGCCGACGAGTTCGACGATACCCGAATTGAGGACGAGACCAGCGAGGAAGATGGGAACGAACACGACGACGAGTGCGAGATTCATCGCCGGACCTGCGAGTGCGATCAAGCCGTGTTCGCGCTCGGTGAGCATTCCTCGATGGTAGACTGCACCGGGTGCGGCGAAGATGAACCCGACGAGTGCGCTCATAATCGCAACGCCCAGCATGCCGTAGTCGGCGCGGAACTCGGCGACTTGGCCGAATCTGATGGCGACGACCTTGTGTGCGACTTCGTGGAGCAAGAACGCCACACCGGCGGTGAGCAGACTCACGAGCAGTGCTAGGCCGAACTGCCCCGACCCGAGCAGGAAGATCGCTCGCTGTCCACCTCCCGCGAAGAAGATAGCGAAGGCGATGCTCAGCGCAATCCACGCGATTGCGAGGTCACGAAGCTCGTGGGAAGAGAATTCGATGTTCATGTGAGGGTACTCCAGATGAGGTCCGCGCTGTTTACCGCGCCGTCGAGCATGAGCGAGGTGACACCCGAGACGCCGCCGAGGTCAGCGGCGATGACGGGCAGAACGTAGGTCACGAAGAGGAAGCTCGCAATCATGCTGCCGATGTTGGCCGCCGCGACGACCATGATGAGTTTGAAAAGCGGCACGTCGAACAGTTCTTTGACCAGTTCGACGATGGGTGTCTCTTCGTCCGAGAGGATGCGATTGAGCGTCCCGATATCGCCGACGTTGACCGGCGTATGTCGGAGTTCGACGTATCCAGTGAACCACCCCGGTGCGAGAAGCGGATTGATAGAGGTCATCCACGCGACCAGTCCGCCGACGAGGGCGGAGGTCCACCGCGCTCCGGCGAGTTTCGCCATCCCGAAGGTGAAGATACCGTTGATGAGGAACCACGCGCCGAAGATGGTCAAGAGGCGTTCGTTGCCGACGCCCGCCATCGCCAAGAGGACGAAGAAGGCGACGAAGACGACCGTAATTCCGTAGCCGACGAGTTTCCCCCACGGGAAGCCGTCTTTCTCGGCGACACCGACTAAGGACTCCATCGGTGGCAACGTCTCCGGATTGGCGAGATAGCGTTCGATACCGGCTTTGTGGCCTGCGCCGACGATTGCGACGACGTTCCGGCCACTCTGTCGAAGTGCGACGAGTTGGTGGGCGATGAAGGCGTCTCGTTCGTCGATGAGCGCCTCTGCGCCACCGGGGCTAAACCGGCGGAACTCTTCCATCATGGCGCTCACCACGTCGCCGTCGGTGAGTTCGGACATGTCGAACTCTTCCATCTCCTCGGGCGCTTCGAACAGGCCCAAGACGTTCAGGAGTGTTCCAACGACGAGACCGGCGGCGATACCGACGCTCACGCCGATGGCGAGGCTTCCGACGATGGCCGTCCCGAGACCGCCGAGTACGGACGTGACGAGACCGGTTCCGAGTCCGAGACCGACGCCGCCGATAAGTCCGACTGCCGCACCGCCACCCAGACCGGCGACCAGTGCATCGTCGCCGTCCATGGCCGTCGCGGCGACCGAGTAGAGGAGGTACGCCGAGACTGCACCGAGCAGTGCGCCCGTGGTTGCGCGCGCGAGTACGAAGTCGGTAATGCCGACAGCGCCGCCGTAGAGACCGACGAGCGGGCCGAGGAAGACGCCGACGATGAGACCGAAGATGATGCCGACGCCGCGGGCATCGGCCACACCGAAGACGAGGTCACCGGCCATGCGGAGTTTCTCCATCGTCCCCATCCGTCGCCAGAAGCGTTGGATGGTGGTCTGGATGTCGCGGTCGACGAGTGCGACATCTATCTCTTCTTCTTCGGCGGTTTCGACTGCGGCGAGCATGTCTGCGCCGGGTTGGACATCGAACTTGTCTCCCATCCGCGACTGGACATACGAGAGCATCCAGTAGGCGATAAATTGGAAGACGGTGTTGCCGCGGAGGAGGTCACGCGCCTCGATATCGTCGGGTGTACCACCCTTCAACTGTCGGAAGCGCCCCTCGTCGAGTTCGACCGCGACCATATCCGGTTGTTCCTCGCGGATGGTCGCTTCGACCTCGCGGACGCTATCTTGTGAGACGTGGGCAGTGCCGACGACTCGGACGCGTCCCTCGTCGGGCGACGAATCGTTCATCGCCGGGAGTACCGGCCCACGGTTTTTATCCGTGTCGGCATCGGGGCTGAACTATGCACACATTCGACGCACGGACACCCACACCTGCACACGAGACGGCTATCGAGTGCCTTCGTGCGGGTGTGGAAGCTGTCCTCCCCGAACGCGTCGTCCACGAATCCGTCTCACTCGCGGGCGACACGCTCACCGTCGCCGATTCGAAATACGACCTCTCGAACTTCGACCGAATTCTCGTCGTCGGTGGCGGAAAAGCAGGTGATGGTGTCGCGGACGCGCTCGAACCGATTCTGGGAGACCGACTCGATGGCGGTGTCGTCGTCACGCCGAATCCGGGAACGGGGTCGAAAATCGACCGCCTACCGGGTGACCACCCAGTGCCTTCCCAGCGCGGCGTCGAGAGTACGAAACAGATTATCGACCTCCTTTCGGACCTCGACGAGCGAACGCTCGTCCTCGTCGCCGTCACGGGTGGCGCGAGTGCGATTCTTCCTGCTCCTGCCGACGGCATCTCACTCGAAGACCTTCGCGCGACGACGACGCTCTTGCTCGAAAGCGGGGCCGATATCCACGACCTCAACGCGGTTCGAAAACACCTCTCGACGCTCAAGGGTGGCGGCCTCGCTCGACTCGCAGAACCGGCGACGGTCGTCGGATTAGTTCTCTCGGACGTCGTCGGCAACGACCTCGACGTCATCGCCTCCGGGCCGACTGCACCGGACGAAACCACGTTCGACGACGCGCTCAGTGTCCTCGACCGATTCGACCTCGACGTTCCCGACGCGGTTCGAGCGCGTCTCGAATCAGGTGCGGCAGGTGAGATTTCTGAGACGCCCAAACCGGGTGCGGCGGTGTTCGACCGGGTGACGAACCACGTTCTCGCGGACACGTTCACTGCGCTCGATGCCGCGCGCGACGTTGCGCGCGAGCGCGGGTACGAACCAATGATTCTCTCGTCGCGGATAGAAGGCGAGGCGCGTGAAGCCTCAAAGACGCATGTCGCGGTCGCTTCCGAGGTGTTAGCGACCGGAAACCCACTCGAACCCCCGGCAGTCGTCCTCTCCGGCGGCGAGTGTACGGTGACGGTTCGTGGCGACGGTGACGGCGGCCCGAATCTCGAATTTTGTCTCTCTGCGGGGACGGAGGTTCCAGACGGAGCGGTCATCGCCAGCATCGACAGCGACGGGAAAGACGGCGGAACCGATGTCGCGGGCGCGATTGTTGATTCGGAATCCGTCGAAAAACGGGCGGTACAGGCGGCGCTCGCCGAGAACGACGCGCTCCCGATTCTCCGTGATGCAGGTGCGCTCATCGACACCGGCCCGACGGGAACCAACGTCAACGACCTGCGCGTGGTCGTTCTCGACAACTAACCAACCCGTCTGACAACAGGTTTGTAACCTCCGGTGTAGTATCGAGTCCTATGGCAGGTTTGCTGCCCTCCGCCCCTGATACCTCCTCCGCAGACGAGCCCGCACCTCGGGTCATCGGTCTGGACGACGACGAAGCGACCGACCTTCTGTCCGCGCTCTCGTCGCAGACCGCACGGCGCGTTCTCTCTGCTCTCCACACCGAACCGACCAACGCTGCCGACCTCGCCGAGCGCGTTGAAACATCCCTCCAGAACGTTCAGTACCACCTGAAAAAACTCGACGAGGCCGGACTCATCGAAGTGGTCGATACCGTTTACTCCGAGAAAGGCCGGGAGATGAAAGTATACGCGCCCGCGGACCGCCCGCTGGTCGTCGTCGCCGCCACCGAAGAGACGCGAACTGGCTTGGCGAGCGCGCTCTCGAGTTTACTCGGTGCAGTTGCCGTCCTCGGTCTCCTGTCGGCGCTCGTCCAGTGGCTTGCGACCCGTGGCCAGCGTGCTGTCGCCGGTGGCGCTGATGCTGCCGCCGAGAGCGCCGAATCCGTCACGACTGCCACCGTCGAGGCCGCACCATCGGTCGCACAAGGTATTCCACCGGGCGTAGCGTTCTTCGCGGGCGGATTGGTCATCCTCGTCGCGCTCGCGCTCTTCGTCGTGTACCGGCGGCGATTAATCTGATACTGTTTTGATATATGGTTGCTCGTTGACGCTCTTTTTTCACGTAATGTCGCGCGGCACCCCGGAATTTCGCTGAGGTAATTATTCGTACTCTCGCTGACTAATTAGTACCATGCAACACCGTGCCGAGGTCCGTGGTATCGGAATCGGCGTCGGGGACGATGGTTCGAACGTCCCTGCCGTTATTCTCGAAGCTCGGGAGGAGTACTTGCCCATCGTCATAACGACGGACCAAGCGCAAGCGATTCAGTTGGGTCTGACTGGCGAGAAGTTCGAACGACCGTTGACGCACGACCTGCTCGTCGAGATGGTGACCGAATTCGGTGGTGCAATCGACAGCATCCGAATCGACGACCTCTCTGGTGGGACCTTCTACGCGAAAGTCGATGCGGAGCGGTACTCGAACGGCGAGGCCTACGTGTTTACCTTCGATGCTCGCCCGAGTGACGCCATCGCGCTCGCGGTTCGCGTCGATTGCCCGATTCTCATCTCTGACGAAATTCTCGATGCGGCGGGTCGCCCACCGACGGCGTTCGATATCGATTTCGACCAGTAGGTCATCTCCCTGCTTTTCAAATCCCCTCGGCGCGAGGTCATGCCATGAGCGAATCTACTGCCACACTTGCGCACTCGCAGACCGAGATGACCGAACTCGTGTTGCCGAACGACACAAACAACCTCGGGCGGGCGCTCGGTGGGGCAGTGCTTCACTGGATGGACATCTGTGGGGCGATTGCGGCGATGCGATTCTCGAATCGGCAGTGTGTCACCGCCTCGATGGACCACGTCGATTTTATCAGCGCCATCGACCTCGGCGAAGTCGCGGTCATGGAAGCCTACGTGTTCAACGTCGGTCGGACCAGCATCGACGTGAAAGTCGATGTCCACGCGGAGAACCCGAAGACCGACGAACGCCGGAAGACGACCACGTCGTTTCTGACCTTCGTCGCGCTCGACGGCGACGGAAGACCAACTCCCGTGCCAAAACTCACCTGTGAGACGCCAGAAGAAGAAGCACTCAGACAGGAGGCCGTCGAAGGCCGCGCCGAACAGTTAGAGATGGTTATCGAGCGGATGGAAGACCTCTAATCGAGTTCGTCTTGTCCGTATTTCCCCCCGGTGAAACCTCACCATGGCGAACGAACCCTTATCGGGGACGGCGACCCAATCAATTTCTATGCTCGACGTTCCTGTCCCCGATGCCCCGACGCTCCCGAAGGTGGACCCGAACCAGTACGACGATGCGAACATCGCCGCTGATGCGGACTTCAAGCGAACTGAGTTAGAGCAGTTCCTCCACGACGGCGCGTGGGCCGATGCGTTCGAACAGTGGGCCAAAGAGACGCCAGTCACCGAAACACAGTGGCAAATCGTCCTCGACCTCGACTTACTCACCTACTTCGATTTCTTCTGGGACGACTTCGCCGACCGAGTTGGGTACCACGCACCCGGTATCCCCGAGGATTGGAAAGAGCGACAACTCCATCCAGAACTCACCTCGTGGGGGCAAGTGTCGTCGGTAAATGCGGGCCTGACCGAACTCGGACAACAGGCTTGCGACGTACTCAAAGACGACTATATCGACTGGGAGTCCGAGTACGAAGCTCCCGACGACCTGCCTGATTTCGGATAGTCAGCGTGGATTTGATGTCGAGTAGTCAGGAACCGGAGACTGTATATGATTTCAGAATGTATTGATTTAATGGACATTGAGGCAGTATTGGGCGTTCTTATGGTCTCATTTTGGTTGAATTTGGGAAAACAGACATGTAGTCAAAATCACACCTATTGCTTGCGATGACCGATACAAAGCGCCGCGATGTACTCCGCGCAGTCGGTGGTCTCACCGTCATTGGTGGCCTTGCAGGCTGCATGGGTGGCACCGCCGGTGGCGACCAGACCGAGACTGAGACGACGACTGACTCGATGACTGAAACCGAAACCGAGACGACGTCGACGCCAACTCCCGAATCGGAGATGGCGATGGTTCGCGTCGCGCACCTCGCACCTGATGCGCCCGACGTGGACATCTACGTCGATGGCGAAGTCGCCCTCTCCGGTGTCTCGTTCTCGGCCGTGAGCGACTATCTCTCCGTTCCAATCGGGACGAGAACTGTCGCAATCACGCCCGCAGGCGACGAATCGACTGTCGTCTTCGAAGACGACCTCGAACTCGCCGAGGCGACGTATACGGTCGCCGCAGTCGGCGAGTTGAGCGAAGAGACGTTCCAACCACTCATCCTCGAAGACGATGTCTCCGAACCGGGCGACGACATGGCGCGCGTCCGCGTCGTCCACGCCTCGCCCGACGCACCCGCAGTAGACATCACCGCTGGTGAGACGGTCCTCTTCGATGGTGTCGAATTCACGCAGTCAGGAAGTGTCGAAGTCCCCGCTGACACGTACACCATCCAAGTCCGTGGTGACACCGAGTCGAACGACGGCGATGCAGTCGCCGAGTTCGACCTCGAACTCGCCAGTAATTCCGTCTACACCGTCTTTGCTGCGGGTTACCTGACGCCCGACGACGAACCCACGATGGAGGAGTTCCGCCCCATCGTCACCGTCGATTCCGGTTCTGGCGGCGGACTCGTCGAACCCGCTGTCTCGCTCCGCGTGGCTCACCTCTCGCCTGACGCTCCCAACGTCGACGTACTCGTCGAAGGCGAACCAGTTCTCACGGACGTACCCTTCGGTGCCGTGAGCGACTACCTGATGCTGGAGGAAGGAACCTACCAAGTGACTGTCCAAGCCGCAGGCGACCCCGACACGGTTGTCTTCGACGAGTCGCTCGACTTAGCCGCCGGGGCCTACACTGCCGCGGCAGTCGGCGAACTCGAAGAGGACGCCGAGAATCCGTTTATGGTTCAGATACTCGAAGACGACCGCTCCGAGCCTGAGGGTGAAACTGCCCGCGTGCGTGTCTTCCACGCCTCGCCTGACGCACCCGCAGTCGATGTGACCGTCGCCTCCACCGGTGACGTTCTCGTCGATGGACTCGCATTCGGAGAGACGGCCACCGTAGACGTGCCCGCTGGCGAGTACACCATCGAAGTCCGTGGCGACACTGAGACCAACGACGGCGACGTGGTTGGCGAGTTCGGCCTCGCCGCAGAAGCAGGCTACGCCTACACTGCTATCGCTCAGGGCTACCTGACGACCGACGACGAACCGACGGACGCCGAGTTCGACCTTCAGGTTGTCATCGACAACTGAAACCTCAGGTGAACGCCTCTCTCAGGCGAACACCTCTTTCTGCGAGTCGAACCTGTCTACTCGCCGATACCCTTAGGTCGATTTCGCGTGTACTATTCGGGGAATGGAGGGCGTGCTTTGGTACGTGCTCACCGGGACGCGCGGTGGCGAAAACCGGATTCGAATCCTCCGCGAACTCGCGGACCGACCTCGCAATGCGAATCGCCTCGCAGAAGAGTTAGGTCTCGACTACAAGACGGTTCGTCACCACCTCGGTGTCCTCGTAGAAAACGGCGTCGTCGAGCAGAGCGGGAACAGATACGGGTCCGTCTACATCCCGTCACAACTTGCTCGCACCCACTGGCAGACCATCGAACAGATAATCGAACAGACGACCGAGTAATTCCAATGCACCCACTCCCGACCGCAGACCAAGCCAGACACCAGCGATGAGCATCTGGGTCGATATCGCCCGCCTATCGGTTGGCCTTAGCGCCGCGTTCCTCCTCGTACTCCTCGGAATCTGGGGACGGAACTACGTGACCTTCAGGTCTAAACACGCACTCGGCCTCCTCGTCTTCGGCTTTTTCCTCTTCGCGCAGAGCATCTTCGCGCTGTACTACTACACCGCAGACCCCACACTCTCGGTCTGGTTCGCCACAGAGATGCCTGCGATTGCGTGGCGCGTCCTGATGGGAATTCACGTCTTGCAGGCCGTGGCACTCGGTGTGCTGTTGTGGATTACGTGGGACTGAGAGCGTGTTCACGCTGGCCCACAGCGTTTTACACTGCGCCTGAGAACTGACGTGTCGATGCGCCGACGTGCCCTCCTCTCCAGCACTGCCGCACTCTCGCTCGCCTCACTCTCGGGGTGTCTCGGTGACGCCCGTGAAGTCGCCAGCGGTGATATTCACGGCGAACACGGCTACGCGAACCTCCACCCCGCAGACGAACAGTACTTCCACGGGTCGTTTCAAGACGATTCGAATTTCCGAGGCTGGCTGTTTCCCGACCCACCTGCCGACCAGGCCGACGTGTTCACCGACCGCGCCCTCCAAGGTGAGTTCTCGAACGACCTCTTGTGGGCCGACGGAAACTCGTTCGTCCTGCTGTTCGAGGTTCGAATGCCACGCGACGAGGCGGCCTTCTACAACACTGTTGGATTCGTCGAGTGGACTGGCTGGGACGACTGTGAGATTCCGATACGCAGGTCGGGGACGACCTACGAGGGAGACCCCGACGCCAGCGAACTCGTCTGTACGGCGATTCACAAGTTCACCGTCGAACGCGATGGCGAACCGACGGGGGCGACGCTTGCCGTTCGTGACCGGGAGACGGACGAACCGGTTGGAACCTACTACGTCGAAGCGTGGGCGAACCAACGCGCCGAACCGTCGGCCTAATCGACAGCGTCGGAGTAAGCGTTATTTACGTCCCGACACATCCCTCATCTATGCGACGACACTCACCTGTCGCCCGGCTTACCCCGGTCCGACAGTCTCTTCTTCGTGTCGTCGGTCAGTCGTCGATTATTGCGGGGCAGTAGCCTCGCATCTCACACCCTACCCTGACGCTTGCATCGCCCGCCGAGTACTCACAATAGCCGTCAATGGAACACACCGACGACTCACACCTCTCGTATCGACCGACGACCACACCATCCCATCGAACCCGATGGGTATCGCACCAGCGACAGCGACGAACCAATGTCTGAAGAACGCCTGCAAGACCCGCCGAACGACCGCTCGAACGACGCGGACGAGACCCGCCGTTTTGATATATATCCGCGAGAAGGACGGGGTATGGAAGACATCCCAGACCAGTACACGCCGGAGGACATCGAGTCCGTTGTCGGCGAATACTGGGAGGAGCACGACGCGTACGAGGCGACGAAGGAGGAACACGCCGACGACCCGTCGTTCTTCTTCGTCGATGGCCCGCCGTACACCTCGGGTCAGATGCACCTTGGTACGGCATGGAACAAGACGCTGAAGGACGCCGTCATCCGGCACAAGCGCATGACGGGGCACAACGTCACCGACCGCCCCGGATACGACATGCACGGCCTCCCTATCGAAGTGAAAGTCGAAGAGGAACTCGGCTTCACCTCGAAGCGCGATATCGAGGAGTTCGGCATGGAGGCCTTTATCGAGAAGTGTAAGGACTTCGCCGTCCGCAACCGCGAGGCGATGGACGACGACTTCAAGTCCATCGGGACGTGGATGGACTGGGACAACCCCTACCAGACGCTCTCGCCGGAGTACATGGAGTCTGCGTGGTGGGCCTTCTCGAAAGTCGCCGAGAACGGACTGGTCGAACAGGGCAAGCGCAGTGTCAACTACTGCCCGCGCTGTCAGACCGCAATCGCCGCCAACGAAGTCGAGTACGACGAAATCACCTCGCCATCTATCTACGTCAAATTCCCCCTGAAAGAGCGCGAGGGAAGCCTCGTCATCTGGACGACGACGCCGTGGACCATCCCGGCGAACACCTTCGTCGCCGTCGACGGCGAGATGACCTATCAGGCCGTCCGCGCCGAGAAGGGTGGGGAAAGCGAAGTACTCTACGTCGCAGAACCCTGCGTCGAGGGCGTCCTGAAAAAGGGTCGCTACGAGGACTTCGAAGTACTCGACGAACTCCCCGGCGAAGAGATGCTTGGCTGGGAGTACGACCACCCGCTCGCCGATGTCTTGAACGAGTACGCCGACTTCGAGGGCGCAGGACAGGTCTACACCGCCGATTACGTCGAAGCCGACCGCACGGGTCTGGTTCATTCCGCACCCGGCCACGGGCAAGAGGACTTCGCCCGCGGGCAGGAACTCGGCCTCGACGTGTTCGTCCCCGTGGACGACAAAGGCGAGTTCACCGCACAGGGTGGCAAGTACGAAGGCACGTTCGTCCGCGACGCCAACCCGCAGGTCATCGAAGACCTCGACGAGCGCGGCCACCTGCTCCACGCAGGCGAACACGACCACCGCTACGGCCACTGTTGGCGCTGTGACACGGACATCATCTTCCTCGCTACCGACCAGTGGTTCATCACCGTCACCGACGTCAAAGAGCAACTGCTCGACAACATCGAGGAGTCCGAGTGGCACCCACAGTGGGCACGCGACAACCGCTTCCGCGACTTCGTGAGCGACGCTCCCGACTGGAACGTCTCTCGCCAGCGGTACTGGGGTATCCCACTCCCCATCTGGGTTCCGCAAGACCCCGACGCCGAAGGTGCTGAAGAGATGCTCGTCATCGGCACGCGCGAGGAACTCGCCGAGCGCGTGGACCAGGACATCGACGCCGACTCGGTGGACCTCCACCGCCCGTCGGTGGACCCACTCACCATCACCGAAGACGGCGTGACCTACGAGCGCGTCCCCGACGTGTTCGACGTGTGGATCGACTCTTCGGTCGCCACGTGGGGCACACTCGATTTCCCCGGCCAGACCGAAGCCTACGACGAACTGTGGCCTGCTGACCTCATCATCGAGGCGCACGACCAGACTCGTGGCTGGTTCTGGTCGCAACTTGGCATGGGCACCGCCGCGACCGGCGAATCGCCGTACAAGGAGGTCATCATGCACGGCTTCGCCAACGACAAAGACGGTCGCAAGATGTCGAAGTCTGTCGGCAACATCGTCACGCCCGAGGAGGCAATCGACCGCGCCGGACGCGACCCGCTTCGCGCGTACCTCCTGAGTCACGACCAGCAAGGTGTGGACCTCTCGTTCGAGTGGGACGGCCTCGCCGATACCCAATCGACGCTCAACATCTTCTGGAACGTCTTCCGGTTCCCCCTGCCGTACATGGAACTGGACGGCTACGACCCAGCAGAGGCCGACCTCTCCGAAGGCGAACTCACCGTCGTAGACGAGTGGGTTCTCTCGCGCCTCCAGACCGTGAAAGCCGAGATGGCCGACGCGTGGGACGACTACGAAGTCCACACCGCGCTCAACACGCTTCTCGACTTCATCACCGAAGACGTCTCGCGCTTCTACGTGAAGGCAATCCGCGAGCGCATGTGGGAAGAAGAGGACTCGGACTCCAAACTGGGCGCGTATGCAACGCTCGCGACGGTCATGAAGGAGTCCATCCGCCTTATCGCGCCGTACACGCCGTACATGGCCGAGCAGATGTACCAGCGCCTCGACGGTGGCGAGACGACGGTCCACCAGCTCTCGTACCCCGAGGTTGACGAAGACCTGCGCGACGAGACGCTCGAAGCCAACATGACCGTCCTCCGTGCGGTCGAAGAGTCTGCGGCATACGCCCGTCAACAGGGCGGTCGCAAACTCCGCTGGCCCGTCTCGCGCATCGTGGTCGAGACCGAGGATGACGAGGTTGCCGAGGCTGTCAACGCCCTCTCCGACCTCCTCGCAGAGCGCGTCAACACGCGGTCGGTCGAAGTCGTGGAGGTGTTCGACGAACTCGTCGAGACCGCAGAACCACAGATGAGCGTCATCGGACCGGAGTTCGGTGCCGAGGCGCAGAAAATCATGGGTGCCGTCGAAGGACTCACCCGCGCCGAAGTCGAATCCGGCGTCGAAGTCGAAGGCGAGACCTACGACCTCACCGACGAGATGGTCGCCTACCACGCCGAACCACCGGAGAACGTCACCGGCGGCGACTTCGAAGGTGGCACCGTGTACGTCGATACGACCCTCACCGACGACATCGAGTCCGAGGGTTACTCGCGCGACGTCATCCGCCGCATCCAGGAGATGCGCAAGCAACTCGACCTCGACGTCGAAGTCGAAATCGACGTTGCGCTCACAGTCGATGACGACCGCATCGCCGGATTCGTCGCCGACCACAGCGACCTCATCGCCGACGAAGTTCGCGCCCGCGAGTTCGAACTCGGCAACACCGAGGGCGAGACGGTCGAAACGTGGGATGTCGAAGGCATCTCCGTGACTATCGCGGTCACGCCGCTCGAATAACCGAGCGTTCGACCTCGCCGATTGTTTTCTCTCTTCGCTCCGCTAGCCGTGCGGTCGAATCAGACACCGAGTGTGGCCAGAGGACAACCTGCTCGTTCGAGACGACACTGTTGGATTGGTGTCTCTCTCGGATTACTGAACGAACGAGCGCAAAATGGCCTGATCGTTGACCAACATTTTTGACGTATTCCCCCGTGTATCATTGTAGACCATGAAGAAACTCATCAATGAGCCGAGTGCAGTGGTTGACGAGATGCTCGATGGAATGGTGGCGGCACACCCAGAAGTTCGGCGTCTCGATGGGACAAATGTACTCGTGCGCAGCGACGCGCCGGTCGATGGAAAGGTCGCGGTCGTCTCCGGCGGTGGGTCGGGCCACGAACCGACACACGGCGGTTACATCGGCGAGGGAATGCTCGACGGCGCGGCCGCGGGTGAGGTGTTCACTTCGCCGACGGCCGACCAGATTAGCGAGATGATTCAGGCGGTAGACTCCGGCGCGGGCGTCCTCTGTGTCGTCAAAAACTACGAAGGCGACGTGATGAACTTCGATACCGCCGCCGAGATGGCCGGTATGGAGGGCGCGACGGTCGAACAGGTCGTCGTCAACGACGACGTTGCGGTCGAAGACTCACTCTACACCTCGGGTCGTCGCGGTGTCGCAGGCACCATCTTCGTCCACAAGTGCGCGGGTGCGAAAGCCGCCGAAGGCGCGGACCTCGCTACGGTCAAACAGGTCGCACAGAAGGTCATCGACAACGTCGGCACGATGGGCATGGCACTGACCTCGTGTGTCACGCCCGAGAAAGGTGAACCGACGTTCGACCTCGGCGACGACGAAATCGAACTGGGAATCGGTATCCACGGCGAACCGGGAACCCAGCGCACCGACATCATGAGCGCCGACGAAATCACCGAACACCTCGCAGAACGCGTATTCGACGACCTCGAACTCGAGGAAGGCGAAGAAGTCGTCACGATGGTCAACGGTATGGGCGGTACGCCGCAGTCCGAACTGTACATCGTCAACCGCAAACTCCAGTCGATGTTGGGCGACCGTGGTGTCGAGACGTGGGACGCCTGGGTCGGCGACTACATGACCTCGCTCGATATGATGGGCTGTTCGGTCACGGTGCTTCGCGTCGACGACGAACTCAAAGAGTTGCTCGCGGCACCTGCACACACTCCAGCACTGACCGTCTCCGACTGAACCAAAACCTTGGATTTTTGAACACTCCGTTTTTCGGGAGAAGTGCTTACTGTCTCGCCTGCTAACGTGAGTACATGTCTGACATGGAGACACAGCGTGAGGCAGTGTTGGCGGCGCTCGACAATGTCGCCACCCGACTTGCAGACGAGAAATCCTACCTCACTGACCTCGACTCACAGATTGGTGACGCAGACCACGGAACCAACATGGAACGCGGGTTCGGCAAGGCCGCCGAAAAGAGCGACGAGTTCGCGGAGATGGACCCCCACGAAATCGTCAAGAACATCGGAACGACACTCATCTCGAACGTCGGTGGTGCGTCCGGCCCCCTCTACGGCGGGTCGATTATGTTCTCCAGTCAGGAACTCGAAGGCGGTATCACCGCCGAAACTTCGGTCGCATTCGCGGAGACGTATCTGGAGAAAGTAAAGGATCGCGGCGGCGCACAGGTCGGGTCGAAGACGATGGTCGATGCGCTCACACCAGCGGTTCACACCTACAAGAAATCTATCGAGCAGGACGACCTGCCGCCGTTGACCGCACTCGCCAAAGCAGTCGATGCCGCAGAGCGCGGCGTCGAGTTTACGGTTCCCATCAAGGCGCTCAAAGGCCGCGCTTCGTTCCTCGATTGGCGCTCTGTCGGCCACCAAGACCCCGGTGCGACGAGTACGCTGTTCATCATGGAAGAACTGCTCAAGACCGCAGAGGAGTACTTGGAGGGCGATGCCGAGCGCGACGCACACGCCGAAACTGCCGTGGAGCGTGACCAATGATTGGACTCGTCGTCGTCTCTCATAGCGAGAAGGCCGCCGAGGGAATCGCAGACGTCGCCGCACAGATGGGCGGTGGAAACGCACGTATCGTCCCCGCCGGTGGTGACGAAGATGGAATCGGAACGTCTCCCGACCGCATCCAAGCGGCGCTCGAAGAGGCCGACGACGGCGACGGTGTGGTCGTCCTCGTTGACCTCGGAAGCGCCGTCATGAACGCTGAACTCGCCATCGAGATGGCCGCAGACGTGACGGCGACGATTGCCGACGCACCCGTCTTGGAGGGGACGCTCAACGCTGCGGTCGAGACGACGAGTCCGAAGGCGACGCTGGACTCAGTCGTCGAGCGGGCAGAAGACGCCCGCGACTACTACAAACTGAACTGAGAATCGGATTCGAACGAGAGCTGATTCTACTCGTCGTCGCCTTCCGGCGTCGAGAGTACTTCTTCGAGCGCGTCGAGTGCGGCCTCGGCGTCGTCACCTTCGGCGACGAGTTTGACCTCCTCTCCGTGGCCGACGCCGAGCCCCGTCACTGCGAGCATGCTCGCGGCGGGGACGAGGTCGCCATCATCGGCGCGTCCGAGGCTGATGTCTGCCTCGAACGAGTTGGCAGTCTCGACGAATTTCGATGCTGGGCGGGCGTGGAGACCGTCTTCTGGGACGACGGTGACGATACGTTCCATACGTCTGGTATCGACTCCGTGGCGTTATCGCTGACGGTTGTCGAACGCAGTAAAAAATCGAAATCGAGTGTGTTCGGGACGTGAGTTAGAAGCCGAGGGTGGCGACCCACGACGAACTCGGGAGGATGCCCGCGATTGCGAGCATCGAGATGAGGAACGTCCCGAAGACGATGGCTGCTGCGGGTGGGTCCCAGTGAGTGTCGCCGTGTGCGTAGAAGACACGCTGGAACGCTTCACCGAACAGACCACAGATGAGGCCGAAGACCCCGCCGAGGAGGAGGGCGACGAAGCCCACCTCTGCTGCGCCGGAGGTCCACGCGAGTGCTACCGTCGAGGCAGGAAGTGCCATGTGGTGCGTGACCGGCAGGCGTTCGACGCCGAGGTTCAAGAAGAACAGCGACGCCGCCGAGATGCCGAACGCGAGGAACGGACTTCCCGTGACGAGTGCGATGTAGGCGGCCATGATGCCGACGACTGCACTGATGGCGGCCACGTGGCCCCACTGGTACATGTTCGGCAGCCATGGTTCGACGCTCAGGCGATTGGCGTCTTCTGCCGTGGCAACACCACCGTCGGTGGCGACTGTGCCACCGTCGGCTGCGGCCGCACCCCGTGTTTCACCGCGTTCGAACGGCGACATGTCGAAGATGCCGGAGCCACGGATTTTCCCGATAATCGGGTAGCCGAAGGCGACGCGGTGGAGTAACGCAGAGAGCGTCACGGCCATCGCGATGTGGTCGTACGGCATGGCGAACGTCCCCGAGAGAACGGTCAGCCAGTACCCGATGATACCGAAGACACCGCCCACCGCGAGTACGTCGGGTTTCGACCCGAGTGCGAAGCCGATGTCTTTCGCTTTGGAGTAGTCGAATCCTGAGTCGATATAGCCCCGCTTCGCGGCGTACGCTGCTGCTGCAGCACCGCCAGCGAAACTGATAGCTGGCGAAAACGGCGCACCGAACGCGATCGCGCCAGTAATCGCTCCGGCTTCGCTATCGACGTAGGAGGCAACCTCCCCCGCGATAACCATGAACCCGGTGAAGATGAACGCAGGGAGTGCACCGATTGCCGCTGCGAATGCTCCGCCAGCGAAGGCGGCGATGAGCATTTCGAGGGCCCACAAGTCGCTCAGTGCCATTATTCTGCTCCGTCTCGGGCCCAGTCAAGCGAGCGTTCGACAGCGTCTTTCCATCGACCGTAACGCTGTTCGACGTTCTGTGGGTCTTCCGGTTGGAACTCTCGGTCAATCTGCCAGTTGGCTCGAAGTTCGTCCATCGTCTCCCAGTAGCCGACTGCGAGACCGGCCGCGTAGGCCGACCCCAGTGCAGTCGTCTCGTCGACGACTGGGCGGACGATTTCGGTGTCGAGAATGTTCGACTGGAGTTGACAGAGGAAGTTGTTCTTGACTGCACCGCCGTCCACGCGGAGGCTAGAGAGTTCGATTCCGCTGTCGGACTCCATGGCCTCGGCGACGTCCCGCGTCTGGAACGCGATGGATTCGAGCGTCGCGCGAACGATGTGTTCACGGCGGGTACCTCGGGTCATCCCGACGATGGTTCCACGGGCGCGCTGGTCCCAGTGAGGTGCACCGAGACCGGTGAATGCGGGCACGAAGTACACGCCATCCGTCGAGTCGACGGACCGAGCGAGTTCTTCGGACTCGGCCGCGTTCTCGATGAGCGTCATGTCTTCGAGCCACTGGATCGCCGCACCGGTGATGAAGATGGCACCCTCGAGCGCGTACTGGACGGGTTCGCCAGAGCGCTGGAAGCCGACAGTCGTTAGCAGGCCGTGTTCGGACACGACGGCCTCTTCGCCGGTGTTCATGAGCATGAACGAACCCGTACCGTAGGTGTTCTTTGCGTCACCGGCGTCGAAACAGGTCTGTCCGAACAGTGCGGCTTGCTGGTCACCGAGCGCACCAGCGACTGGAATCTCGGCACCGATGAACCCGTCCGCGTCAGTCGTTCCGTAGTAGTCGTCGTCAGACGACGGGCGGACTTCGGGGAGTACTGAACCGGGGACGTTGAACTCCTCGAGGAGGTCGCTGTCCCACGCCATGTCGTGGATGTTGAACAGCATCGTCCGCGATGCGTTCGTGACGTCAGTGATGTGATTCCCCGTCAGTTTGTAGATGAGCCACGTATCGATGGTCCCGAATGCGAGGTCACCTTGTTTGGCTCGTTCGCGGATGTCCTCGGGACGTGACCGTTGGAGCTTAATTGGGTCAGAGTTGTCGAGGAGCCATTCGGCTTTCGTCGCAGAGAAGTAGGCGTCGGGTTCGAGACCGGTCTTCTGCCGAACCTCGTCGGTCTTCCCCTCTGCTTCGAGTCGCTCGATTCGGTCGGTCGTTCGCCGGTCCTGCCAGACGATGGCGTTGTGAATCGGTTGACCAGACTCTCGGTCCCAGATTACTGTCGTTTCGCGCTGGTTCGTTATCCCGATTGCTTCGAGTTGACTGGCATCGAGAGACGCTTCCGAGAGCGCCTCGTTCATGACTTGTTTTGTATTCTCCCAAATTTCGTTGGCGTCGTGTTCTACCCACCCTGGTTCGGGATATATCTGTTCGTGCTTTTCGTAGGCGTTGGCGACCACCTTACCGTCGTGGTCGAACACCATGAACCGCGTACCTGTGGTACCTTGGTCGATGGCACCGACGTATGTTTCATCAGACATTGTTACTAACCCTGGACGTGACTATGCGGGAGATACCCACACTCAATACGTGTGTAAAATAACATGATAAATGTTTCTTTACTCTAGCTGATTGTCCTGTATTCAGAAATGGTATGTATAGAGTTCTAACGTCTCCTCCCAATGGAATCATTTCGTACGCACACTCGAATTTCTGTTTTATGTGTGCGAATGCCTCACTCACAGAAGGGTGAAAACTTAGGTAGAGAGAGATGAATGTGCGCTCATGTCTCTCAGTTCCGCGGTCGTTCTCGCGGCAGGTGAAGGGATGCGGCTTCGTCCTCTCACGAAGTACCGCCCGAAGCCTATGCTCCCGGTGATGAACGTTCCACTTCTCGAACACGTGTTCGAGAGTCTCGTCACCGCCGGTTTTTCGGAAATCAGCGTGGTCGTCGGCTATCAGCGCGACCGAGTTCAGGAGTATTTCGGCTTCGAGTACGACGGCGTCCCTCTCACGTATCATATCCAAGAGCAACAGCTCGGTTCGGGCCACGCAGTCCTCCAAGCGAAGTCCGAAATCGACGGCTCGTTCCTCGTCGTCAACGGCGACCAATTAGTTGCTCCCGATACAATGGACGCAGTCGTCTCCGCGCACAACGCGGGCGACCAGTTTGCCACACTCGGTGTCGTCGAGTCTGAGGTCGCACCACAGTACGGTGCAGTCACGCTCGACGGCGACTCAGTGGTCGAACTCGTCGAAAAGCCCGGTGAAGGTCACTACCATCTGCTCAACGCAGGCGTCTACGCTTTCGAACCCGACGTGTTCGAGGTGATTGCGGCCACGCCGACCGAAAATGGAGAGTATTCGCTCCCGAACGCGATTACGACTGCAATCTCCGACGGCCGCGACGTGCGCGGTATTCGAACGTCCGACTTCTGGCGTGATGCAACGTACCCGTGGGACCTGTTGTCTCTCACGGCCGAGATGATGGGCCAAAACGACGATGCGATTCACATCGACCCGACCGCCGTCGTCGCCGACGATGCAATCGTTCGCGGACCAGTCGTAATCGGCCCCGACACGGTCGTCTCGCCGGGCGCAGTCCTCGGTCCGTACACGACAGTCGGTCGAAATTCGACAGTCGGGTGTAACGCAGTGGTCGAACACTCGATTGTTGACGAAGATTCTCACGTCGGCGCGAACGCGACGCTCATCGACTGCGTGACCGGGCGCGCTTCGACGATTCAGGCTGGCGTCACTATCGAAGGCGGTCCCGGTGACGTTCGGATTGGTGACCACATTCACGAGGGTGTTGGACTCGGTGCAGTTGTCGCCGACCGGGCCGAACTCGGTGGCGGCGTCGCTGTCGAACCCGGGACGATTGTCGGCCCAGAAGCGACGGTTGCAACCGGCGTTGCCCTCCGTGGTGTCATCGACGAGGGCGCGGAGGTCGTCCGATAATGTGCGGCATTATCGCCTGTATCGGACAAGGTGACGGAACGGTCGAAACGCTCGTCTCCGGGCTCTCCTCACTCGAATATCGAGGATACGACTCTGCTGGAATCGCTGTCTCGAACGAGTCGTCGCTCGACGTGCGAAAGCGCGAAGGAGAACTCGACAATCTACGGACTGACCTCTCTGAACACCCGATTTCGGGCGACTTTGGCATCGGACACACCCGATGGAGTACCCACGGGCCGCCGAGCGACGAGAACGCACATCCGCACACTGACGGCGAGGGGAGAGTGGCCGTCGTCCACAACGGCATCATCGAGAACTACCAGACGCTTCGTGACGAACTCGAAGCCCAGGGCAGTACGTTCGTCAGCGACACCGACACCGAGGTCATCCCGCACCTCATCGCCTCATACCTCGAGGAGGGGTACGACGCCGAGGAAAGTTTCTCTAAAGCCGTCTCCCGCCTCGAAGGGAGTTACGCGCTCGCGGCTATCGTCGCAGGCGAAGACGCAATCTTTGCAACCCGTCAAGATTCTCCACTCGTCGTCGGCATCGGTGACGGTGCCTACTACCTCGGCAGCGACGTGCCCGCATTCTTGGAGTACACGCGCAAGGTCGTGTATCTCGAAGATGGACAGTCTGTGACACTCCGCCCCGATGGCTGGAGTGTCACCGACAGTGATGGCTCGGTCATCGAACCAGCAGTCCACACCGTCGAGTGGGACGCCGAACAGACCGGCAAGAGTGGCTACGAACACTTCATGCTCAAAGAGATCCACGAGCAACCGACTGCACTCAGACAGTGTTTGAGTGGCCGCCTCAACCGCCTCTCTGGGAGCGTCACTGTCGAAGATCTCGAAGACCTCGACAAACCTCGTCGCGTCCAACTCGTCGCGTGCGGGACCTCGTATCACGCTGCGCTCTACGGCGCACAGCGCTTCCGCGAAGTTGGCATTCCTGCCCAAGCGTTCCTCGCTAGTGAGTACGCGACTGCGCCGCCACCGATAGACGACAGTTTGGTCATCGGCGTCACCCAAAGTGGTGAGACGGCAGACACTCTCTCGGCACTGCGAACTGCACAGGGCCGCGGTGCTGAGACGCTCGCCGTCACGAACGTCGTCGGCAGTACCGCCGCCCGCGAGTGCGACCACGTGATGTACATCCGCTCCGGGCCGGAAATCGGCGTCGCGGCGACCAAGACGTTCTCGTCGCAACTCGTCTCGCTCTCGCTTCTGATCGAATCGGTCACGCCGGGTGTCGATAACGAGCGAACCCGCGCACTCGTCGAATCGCTGTGGCGACTCGCCGGAAACGTCCAGTCGGTACTCGACAGTTCTATCGAGGATATCGAAGAACTCGTTGACGAACTCAAGGAGTCTGACGCCTACTTCTTCATCGGCCGTGGGTACAACGCACCGGTCGCACTCGAAGGCGCGTTGAAGTTCAAAGAAATCACCTACGAACACGCAGAGGGCTTCCCTGCGGGCGAACTCAAACACGGTCCACTGGCGCTCGTCACCGAGAACACACCCGTCTTCGCGCTCGTCACCGGCGACGACGCCGCGGCTCGAAAGACGCTCGGAAACATCAAAGAAGTCCAAGCACGCGGCGCACCCGTCGTCGTTATCACGGATGGCGTCCTCGAAGTCGAACGATTCGCGGATGCCGTGCTTCGCGTTCCCAAGACCGATGGTCTCGTCGGCCCACTACTCGTCAACGTCCAACTGCAACTCATCGCCTACGAGATGGCCGCCCATCTGGGCCGCGAAATCGACAAACCGAGAAATCTCGCAAAAAGCGTGACGGTCGAATAACTAGACGAGCGCTTCTTCTAGCAGCTGAAGCGGGTGGCGGATTTCGTACCCCGACCCGTGTTCCATCTGCATCGAACACGTCGGACACTCGGTCATGCCGACGTTGCCTTCGGCGTGTTCCATGTGGTCGAACATGTCTGCGCCAATCTGCATCGACACGTCGTACTTCTCAGACTTCCATCCGTACGTCCCCGAGATGCCGGAACAGGAGTCGCCCACGTCCTCGATAGTCACGCCATCGAGTTCGCGGAAGAGTTCGACCGCCTGCCGGTCGAGACCCTGATTGCGGCCGTGACACGGTGCGTGGTAGGCAAAGGCCTGGTCGGAGACCGACGTTTCGGCGATTGCGCTTTCGAGGTCTTCGTGGATGCGGAGGTATTCGAGCGCCTCGTAGGTGTGTTCCGAGAGGTCGTTGACGCCGTCGATATCGAACAGTTCGGGGTACTCCTGGCGGAGCGACATCGAACACGAGGTACACGACGCGATGATGTCGTAGCCCTCGGGGATGAGTCCCGAGAAGTTCTCGACGTTGATGCCAGCGGCGCGTTTTGCGTCGTCGAGCATGCCGTTTGCGAACATCGGCGTGCCTGAACAGCGTTGTTTCGGGACGACGACTTCGTAGCCGAAGGACTCGAAGACGCGAACCATCGCCTTGCCGACTTCGGGCGTGTTGTAGTTGGAGTAACACCCGTGGAAGTAGGCCACGCGCTTCTCCTCGGAGCGAACCTGTGGGCCACCGCGTTCGTCCCACCACTCGCGGAAGGTCTGGGTCGCGAACTCGGGGAAGTCGCGCTCGGCGGTGATGCCGAGTACGCGCTCGTTGATCTTCTGGACGAGCGAGTTGCCCATGATGGCGTTCGTCAGGCGCGGGACTTTGCTCCCGAACTCGGCGAGCGTCCCGTAGTTGGAGAGGATACGGTTCCGAATGTACTCTCGAGAGAGCTTGTCCATCTCTTCGTCGACGTACTCGGCGCGTGCCGTGTTGTGCATCTGACTGAGCGGAACGCCCGATGGACAGGCGTCGTCACAACGGAGGCAGTTCGAACACGACATAATCGAAGAATCAACAGACGTGTCCTCCTTGCGCTTGAGTCGCCACTGCTCCGGTCCTTGGAACTTCGGACCGGGGAATTTGTCGTCGACTTCGGCGACCGGACAGGAAACGTCGCACGCGGTGCATTTGTAACAGTTGTCGGACCCCGGTCGGAGGTCCATCTCGGTCGTCTCGGGGAACACTTCGACTGGTTCGAAGTCGTCTGTCTGTGCGGCGGGTGTCAGTGTTGGATTCGTCGATGATTCAGCGTCGCTCATTGCTGGGCCTCCTCGCCCGCGAGACGGCCAGCAACGGCGCCCGTTGCCAGCGAAACGCCGCTCGCGGATTTCTCGTGTGCGACGTGTGCGCCACCGAGGACGCCACCCGCCGCACGTAGGTTTTCGAAGTGCGGTTCGCCATCTTCGTCGGTTGGCCGAAGGTCATCGTCGGGAACGACCCCGAATCGCGCGAAGGCGTGGTCGCCGAAGGCTTCGGACTCGGACCACCGGTAACGGTCTTCTGGGAACGGAATCCGGCACCCGAAGACGGGTTCAGTCACGGACTCGCGGTCGGAGTCGATACCCTTGCCGACCAACCCGCCCGTTGCGAGTACAATTTGGTCGGCCTCGTAGGGCGTGAGGCGACTCTTCTGGTCTACGAAGACCGTCTCGATACGACCATCCTTTGCCTCGTAATCGACTGCCGGATTACCCGACGAGATGCGAACGCCTGCCTCGTCGAGTGCGTCGAACAGTCGGTCTTCGAGTTTGAGACCCGGTAGACTCGGCGGGCCAGTTGGGACTTCGAAGACCGAGACGCCGAGGCGCTCTGCGAGTTCTTCGTGGACTGCTCCGTCGTGGTCGTCGCCGAGCATCGCTGGGAAGCCAACGCGCTCTTCGCCGTCGAGTTCGGCGGCAACGGTGTTTGCGAGAACAGACCGAACGGTCCCGCCCGAAACCTCCTCGTTTCGGTCGAGGGCTTTCGCAAAGCGGGTCACCTTCGCGTCGGGTCGGAACTTCTTCGGGAATCGAATCGTGACGCCGCGTGCGGAAAATGGCACACCTGCGGCATCGAGATGTTGTGCGGCAACGGGCGCGTCGAAGTCGGTCAGACCTTCGAAACCAACGAGAAGCATGTCGCCTGCCGCGCTGGCGAGGCCGGGAGCCACTGACTCAGGGTACCGAGCGGTCGGTTTGACCGTCCCGCCGTAGGTGAGTACGAGCGCGTTAGTGTCGGTGTGACCGCCTTGATACGCCGTACCCATCGCTTCGTCGAAGATTCGGAGGCCATCGCGGATGCCGTCTTCGCCGACGACGTGGTACGGGTGGTTGGCGGGAAGCGAATCGATGTTCTCGAACGGGTTGGTGAAGGGTCCGTCGGTCCCAGAGTAGCCGAGAACGTCGATGAGACCGCTCGCCTGCCGGAGCGTACTCTTCTTGTGGGCGAGCAGTCGGACGCGCGCGCCGGTCTCTGCGGCCGCGAGTGCCGCAGTACACGCCGCGAGACCGCCGCCAACGACGAGGACGTCGTCAGTTATCGCCATTCTCGCCTCCCTTCTTGCCGCCGTCGGCAACGCCGCCTGCTCTCGTGTTTTCTCCCGCGAATCCACCAGCTCCGACACCGCCGTCGAAGGCGTTGAAATCGACGGGTGACTCCGCAGTCGCGGGGTCGTTGTCGCGGTTCATCGTCGTCGCGTGAAGCATGTGCTTGAGCGCGGCCTGTGAGAGTTGTTCGCCCCACATGCCGTGGCGTTCGCCTTTCCAGCGTTCTTGATACAGGTCGTCGAGCGCAGCGCGAATCGTCCCTTCGTCGTACTCGGGGGCGAGTTCGTTGGCCATGCGGTGACAGCAAATCGCACCTTGGCAGTTCCCCATCGAGGCCCGAGTCTGGATTCGAACCGAGTTGAGTTCGGTTCCGGCCGTCTTGAGCGAGTCTTGAATCTCGGCGCGGGTGACCGCCTCACACTCACAGACGACTGGGTTCGGGTCCACGCTGTTGAGAACTTCGTCGGCGCGGGAACCAAGGCGTTGGACCGACCGTCGGCCGATTGGCGAGCGAAGGCCGAAGTCGTCCATGTAGTCGCGGAGGACCGAGAAGTCCTCGCTTCCGGGGAGCGGCACGTCGGCAGTGCGACACTCGGCTTCGACGTCGAGTTTCTCGCAGACGTGGTCGGAGATTTTCTCCGCCATCATCCGGTAGGTCGTGAGTTTGCCGCCGACGATGCTGGTCATTCCCGGCAGGTCGTCTCGGTCTCCGTGGTCTAACAGGAAGAACTCTCGAGTGATGTCCGTCGGGTCTTCGGTGCCGGTTCCCGGCGGTTCGTAGAGGGGGCGAACACCCCAGAACGAACGAATCGTGCGCGCCTCTTTCAGCATCGGCACGAGTTCCGACAGCGTGTCTATCATCAAATCGACCTCCCAGCCCTCTTCGGGGTAGTCGTCGGGGTCTTCGACCTCTTCGTCTGTCGTTCCGAGGATGCAGGTCGTCTCGTGGGGAACGATGATGTCGGCGTCACCCTTCGGCCGACAGCGGTTGATGACCGTATCGACCTGCCGAGTGTTCATGATGGTCATGACGCCTTTCGACGGTCGAACCTCGACTTCGACACCTGCGAGGTCTCCGATTTGCCCTGCCCACGCGCCCGTCGCGTTGACGACGTAGTCGGCGTAGATGTTCTCTTTCTCGCCGGGGTTTCCGTGGACGTATGGCCCGCTTCCCGTCTTGTGCGTCACTTCGACGCCGACGACTTCGCCGTCTTCGACGAGTACGTCGGACACCTCGGAGTGGGTCTCGACGCGTGCGCCATGCTCGACTGCACTCGCGGCGTTTGCCACGCAGAGGCGGAACGGGTCGATGGCACCGTCCGGAACTTTGATGGCGCGTTTGATGTCGCCAGCGAGGTAGGGTTCCATCTCGCGGGCTTCCTTGCCCGAGAGAACTTCTGCGGGGATGCCACACTCACGGCACCCGTTGAGCTTCTTTTCGAAGTACTCGTCGTCGTCTTCCGGGCGTTGGACGAACAGGCCGCCGGTCATCTCGACACAGTGGCTTGCGATTCGTCGCAGGACTCGGTTTTCTACGATACACTCTCTTGCGGACGCTTGGTCGGACACTGCATATCGACCACCACTGTGGAGGAGACCGTGCATCCGCCCTGTCGTCCCATGTGTGAGATTCCCGCGTTCTACGAGAGTTACATCCAGTCCACGCATCGCAAGGTCACGTGCGATGCCCGTTCCGGTGGAACCCCCGCCGATAACGAGGACACTCGGCGATTTGGTCATCCGTCTTACGTGAGGTGGGACCGCGAGCACTTTATTTTACCTGCACTGGCCGAACGACCGCCATCTCTCAATATTTCGACTCCTTCACACTCGTCGATTGCTCGTGTCGCCCCGAGAATCGCGGTCGCTACCGTATTCTCACCGTGAAGAAAACGATAGCAATAATTCAAAATGAACGATTCAATTAGTTATTGGCGGTCGATTCTCGTCGGCGCTCCGAGCGAGAATGTACACTGAGTATGGACGCAACACACGCGATCGGGTGTGTCAATATCTCACAATACCGGAGCAGTCCTATTTTTACTGCTGCACTCGCTACCATTCCACGAACCTCCCCGGATATGCGACTCGAAGACCGAATCGACCGGCGACGAAATGGACGCACACACCACCGAATCGTCCACGACCTGAGTGTGTTGAACCCAACAGCACACCTCACAGAACCCATCGGCCGCGGCCAACTCTTGGAGCGACTGCTCGACCACCTCGACCCCGTCTTCGAAGGCGGGATTCCCACTCACGGCTATCTTCATGGCCCGAAAGGCGCGGGGAAGTCTGCTGTGGTCACCGCGCTCTTTCAGCACCTCCCGCGCGTCGGTCCGTCGCCACACGGTGCGATTCATACGACGACACGAACCTCTGGTCGGCCAAGGACCTCGTTTTGCTACGTCGATGCGCGCGAAGCGTCCACGCCGTTCGGACTCCTCCACGCCACGCTCGACTCACTCACCGAATCTGAAATCCCATCGCAGGGTATCGGTGTCGAGCCGTTGCGTGACCGCTTGGTCGAGACGCTCTCGTACAATCACCACGCAGTCGTCGCCGTGGACCACGTTGCAGAGCCACGCACCTACGCCGCCCACGAGGCAATCGACATGCTCGCGTCCGTCTCGCCTCACGTGTCGGTCCTCGCGGTCGGGCGCGACCCGCCGTCGGTCGTCGATTCCTCGGTCAATACGATTGCAGTCCCCGAGTACGACCGCCACACGTTGGTCGATATTCTCGTCGAGCGTGCCTCTGACGGCATCGCGCGGAGTGCCCTCGACCACGAATCAACTACCGAGATTGCGACGTGGGCAGACGGAGATGCACACGACGGCCTCTCGGCACTCTACGGCGCGGCCACCCTCGCGGCGGACAGCGACGCCAGTATCATCGAACCGTCGCACGTTGTCGCCGGTATCGAGGCCGTTCCTGACGACTCTTGCTCACTCGGTCGTGTACTCGCACTGCCCGAAACTCGCCAGCGCGTCCTTCGAGAGTTCGTCCACTTCAACGCAGACGAACGCGAATCGGTCACCGCCGCAACCGCCGCGCTCGCCCACGCGCCGTCGGTCGACCTCTCGACGGCGACCATCAAGCGTGTACTGTACGAACTCTCGGATACGGGCGTCGTCCGCCGCGTCGCCGACGAGGACTCGATTGATGGTCCAGGTCGCCCAGCGACCCGTCCCGTTCCGAACTTCCCCACGCTCGTCTTCCGTCACCTGTTCGACGCCGACCGCTGACTCTTTTTGTCCCGTCTCCCAACCGCCGGTATGGTTCCACCGTTGGTTCTCGATATCGACGGCACGCTCACCGACGCCGCGGGACAACTCGACCCGCGCGTCTTCGACGTGCTTCCGTCGTGGGACGCACCGGTCGTTCTCGCTACTGGGAAGGCGTTCCCGTATCCGGTCTCACTGTGTCACTACATCGGCCTCCCCGAGACTGTCGTCGCCGAAAACGGCGGCGTCGTCCTCGTCGACGACGAAGTCACCTACGCGGGCGACCGAGAGGCAGCACAGGCCGCCGCAGACGAATTCGTCGCTCGCGGCGGTGACCTCGGGTGGGGTGGCGCGGACACCGTCAACCGCTGGCGCGAGACGGAAATCGCGGTCAACCTCGACGCCGACGAGCCCCTGCTCCGAGAGGTTGCGGCGGAATACGACCTCGAAGTCATCGACACGGGCTACGCATACCACCTCAAATCGCCGGGCGTCGAGAAAGCAGTCGGTCTCAAACACGTCTGTGACTTCCTCGACTACGAACCGACCGACTTCGTTGCCGTCGGCGACAGTGAAAATGACGCTTCGACGTTCCGCGTCGTTGGAGAGTCCTACGCCGTCGCAAACGCTGATGCAGTGGCGAAAGACGCCGCAGGTGAAGTTCTCGACCAGTCGTACATGGACGGGACGCTCTCGGTGCTACAGTCGCTCTGATTCAGGCCGACTGCTCGAAGGGTACGAATCGCCCGTTGATATCCCACTCGTGGATACAGTAGGGATTGCCGACCTGTTTTTCGCCGTCTTCGGTGGCGATTTTCCACGTCGCTTCCGTGTCGTCCCAGCGCTCTACCCGGCCACAGCGCTCGCATTCGCGGCGCGTGGGTCGTCGAAGTTGGGGTTCCATACGTGAATTGGTGACTGTCTGCATCTAAAAGCCCATCGCCGACGGCAGTGTTGCGGTTCGTCGTGTCAGCCAGTCGTTCGGTGCGGTAATCGAGATACACAACCGCCGATACTTACCTCTCTCCGCCCACACGTTTACTCATGGGATTCCACACGTTCGATGCAGATTCAGCTTCGAAGCTCGAAGACCCCTCGCGCTATCGTTCCCTCTCGCGTGAAGAACTCCTCTCGTATATCGACCCAGACCCGAGTGCGACTATCGCAGACCTCGGAAGCGGCACCGGATTTTACACCGACGATATCGCACCCTACGTCGCGCACGTCTACGCCGTCGATGTCCAAGAGGAGATGCACGAACGCTATCGAGAGAAAGGCGTCCCCGAGAACGCTGAACTCGTCACCGCTGATGTGGCGGACCTCCCATTTTCCGACGACGAACTCGATGGTGCGTTCTCGACGATGACGTTCCACGAGTTCGCCACCGATGAATCGATGGCCGAACTCGCCCGTGTCGTTCGTCCCGGTGGCCGAGTGACTGTCGTCGATTGGACCGCAACCGGCGAGGGCCACACTGGGCCGCCGACCGACGAACGATTCGCACTCGGTGACGCGGTCGAAATGTTCGAAGCCGTTGGATTCACCGTCACCCACGCTGTCTCTCGGAACGAGACGTTCGTGTGTATCGTTCGGCGGTAGCCAAACTAAACAAACCGCGGTCTTCCCTCTAAGTTCGTCTCTGTTTGTTGGCCGATATACAATCGAATATTAAGAACATATATCGAGCTAGGACGTATCAGGACAATCTTTACTAACTCGTTCTTGGCACAGTTTACCATGGCAATACATAACTCGACAATCGACCGCTACTCTGCAAATGAAGGGTACTTCGAGTGTCGAACCTGTGGCACTCGTGTCGTTAGCTCAACTCACGTCGCATCGTGTGAGAACTGTGGCGGTTCTGTACGCAACATCGCCGTCGCCCGCGAGTAGGGTCACTCGAACTTCAAGCCTCGATTTCTCGGCCCCGCTTTCTTACCCGTCGATGACGGTCGAGTATCGGTCCACGACCAACACGAGCAGTGCGCCGACGACCGCCGCCGCGACGAACACGCCGATGAGTTCTGTCGTCCACGTTTGTCCCGACTCTGCGAGTTTCTCTGAGGCCTTGACGACCGGTGCGCGAAGCGCGCCGACGATGAGGCTGACGAGGAACGTCAGCGTCGCCCGCCGGTAGTGTTCGAGCGCCCAACGGACGACGTTGGCGATGGTGAACAGTCCGATGAGCGCCCCAATCACGAACGCGACGACGGTTGCACCGGGCTCGATAACCGCCGAGACTGGCCCGCCAACCACGAGTCCGAGTAGCGCATCGACGAACTCCTTGAGTGTGGAGGTCATGTACTCGTACTGCCCGAGCAAGAGCAAGAGTAACGACCCCGAGACGCCGGGGAGAATCATCGCGCTAACGGCGATTGCACCGGAGACGACTGTCGTCGTGTAGGATTGGCCGAGTGCGGCACCTGCACTCCCGGAAGCGATGAATCCGACAGCGAACCCAGCGACAGCGGCGGCGATTTGCCGCGCGTCGTCGAGGTGGACTTGCGCGTAGAGGACCACCGCAGAGGCGGCGATGAGACCGAAGAAGAACCCGAACGTGGGAACGGGGATTTCGTCGATAGCCACGTCGAGAACACGCGTGACGGTGATAACTGCGGTCATGATGCCGGTTCCAAGCACGAGTAAGAACCGGAGGTCGATTTCGCGGAGCGCAGCGAGTGCATCTCTTCGGTTTCCGGGTGAGACACCAGAGATGATTCGCCAGACGCGTTCGGGCGTAATCGAAGTCACCGCATTGATTAGCCGCTCGTAGATACCCGTCACGAGAGCGATAGTCCCACCAGAGACACCGGGAACGGCGTCGGCAGCGCCCATGCAGACGCCTTTGAGGTAGAGGACGAGCCACGGAAGGAGGGCAGTACGCTCGTCAGACTGCGTAGTCATTTCGTGGTCGGTGAGTCTCTGCCGAGGACTATCAGTCCGTCGTTCCGCGGAGTGTCGAGTCGGGTACGTCTCAGAGAAGTACGAGTTCGGTCACTAGTCACCGCTGGCGGCTCTCATCCTCCGGTTTGAGATAGTAGAGCCTCTTGAGCGCTGTCGCTCACCGGCTGAAAATAGTGAAACGTGGTGCGTCCGTTACGCGGCAGCAGCGAGTGCGCCAGCGTCGATGGACGACGAGTTCGTGTCGGAACTGTTCGACGACGAATCGTCTTGGGTGATTTCCAGTTCTTCTTCGTTGCGTTCGAGCGTGACCTCGACCGTGCCATCTTCGGCACCGTTGACGAGGCCTTCATCGACGCTCACGTCCGATGCTTGGTAGTTCACGAAGGTGGTGTTATCCGTCACCGTCGTCGGCGTGGCGAAGGTGTAGCCGCCGGTTGCACGCACGCTGACGTTCGTGTAGCCGTTGTCCGGACCGTAGTCGTCGTAGCCGGTCGTGGAGTACGGCAGCGTCATCGTGAACTCACCGTTCTCGTCCGTCTCGACCTGCTGCGTGTAGGTGAACGTCGTGTTCGTCGTCAGGTCACGCATCTGGACGGAGGCGGTGACGACCGAGTTGGCCGGGGCACCGCTTCCTTGAACCGTCGCACCGGGGACGCGCTCGAAGGTCTTGACCCACGATGGGTTATTGCCGAGAAGCACCTGTGGTTGCAGACCAAAGGTTCTCGCGGTCTGAATGAGCGAGTTCTGGTACGACCCAGACTGGAGTGCGGAGGTGTTCGAGGACTTCACGAGGCGGTAGTGGTCGAGTGCCTCGACGCGCTCTTCGGGGAACGCACCGATGCCACCAATCTGCGACGACGAGTCGTTGGCGACGTATGCCTCTGCTTCTTCCATCGAGTCGAACGTCTTGATTGGCTGACCGTCGTCCGGCGTCTCACGGATGCTCCCACCGTTTGCGAGTTGACGGACCTGCCAATCGACGACGACTGGTGCTGGTGCGCGGGCACTGCCGTGGTACTTGTAGAGACGCACCATCATACTCTCGTAGTACCGCTGGTCTTTGACGTTCGAGACGCCAGTAATCTGCTCTTGACCCTGCTGTCCGTCGATGCGATAGACGCGGTTGTAGAAGTCCGACGTGGAGACGTTGGACTCGTCGTAGAAGACGGTCGGTGCGCCGAACTTCGAGTCGGTCGAGACCATCTGCCAATCGACCATGACGTACTTCGTGTTCTCGCCTTCGTTGCTCTCTTCGGCGAGGACGTCCGCGGCTTGTTCCTCGTCAGATGCGAGGAGGAAGTTCGCTGCACTCGTCGCGCCTTGCTGGAACGGGTTGGCGTTCGGGATGCGCTCGCCGAGGACCGTAATCCAGTGGCCGTAGTCCCACCACGACATGACACCGTAGGTGCCGTCTGCGTACTCGTAATCGCTCGTCGCACTGTACGTTCCGTAGTAGTCCATGTCGTTGGCGGACCCGCCGAGTTCGCCTTCTGCGGGCGTGTTACTCTGCATCCAATCGAGCGAATCATCCCATACTGTCACGGAACCGGGACCGGTTTGGGAAGCTTGCAGCGCCGTGTCACTGGTTCCTGCGTTCCCGAGTTGAATCGGAACGATGAGAACCGGCGTGAGGATGAGCAGGATTGCGATGGCCACTGCCGCAACCTGTCCGTACGAGACGTCTTCGAGTCGCTCGAGGCTTCCGAGTCCGATGAAGTCGAGGCCGAGAACCTGTTTGAACAGGTAGGCGTTCATCACTGCAACCACGACGGCGAGGTAGTAGTTGAAACGAACCTGCGTGAACGCCGCCGAGGTGATGATTGCGGCCCACACGAGAATGAACAGGTGTTCGCTCTCGTAGTCGGCTTGCATCACGGCACCAACGATGATTGCCGAGACGATAGCGAGACTGACGAGCGAGGAGTCGAGACCCAGCAGACTACCGACGCCTGCGGGAATAGCCGGAATCAGGAACAGGACACCGATGACAGCGAGTCCACCGGCGAAGTAGCCGACTTTTCGGGTGTCGCTCCCGCTAACGAGCGGTTTTCCAACGAGCCAAATCACGCCGAGGAGTCCGGTGAAGAACGTGAATCCGTACTCGGACATGATACGCTCGACAGCAGACATGCCGGTTGCATTCAGAACGTTCGCGGCGAGGAACGGTTGTGCCTCACCGATGGTTCGGGTCGCCGCACCGGCGCTAAATCCGACGGTGCGGAGGAAGTTAACGCTAATTTGACGGAACGCGTCGGGGAGGACTACTGCGAACAGTCCAATCAGCACGAGACCGAGCGCGGCGACGGTTACGGGGTAACCGCGGTCGTCGATATCGTTCGTTTCCCACCATCGGGCGAGTGCAGCGAGGAAGACTGCGCCGAACCCGATGCCGAACGAGAGCAGTGGGTGGAGAACACTGAAGTTCGTCACGGTGAACGAGGTGTCGCTGAGCGGAACGAACATCAGCAACCCGGTCACGAACATCGAAACTGCGCCGACGAACGCGACGTGTTCCGGAGAGTGGCCGCGGACGTAATCCGAAACCATGGCGAGAACCAGGAACAGACCGAAGATACCGACGAGGAGAATGCCCGGTGGCCATGCCCACATGTACAAAGCAATCGCGACGCCAGCGAGAGCGGACCACTTGAGTGGTTCGCGGAGGGCATCGAAATCACGAGCCTCGACGAGTTCCCAGACGGGTTTTTCGCGGTCGGCGACCGTGAGTGCAACCATCACTGCGAGTACTGCGAAGGCTTGGAAGAATGGCTCTGCGATGTTGTGGTCGGCGAAGCCAACGAGACCACGCTGTAGGAACGTTCCGGGGATTAACGCCAAAACGAGAACGCCGAAGAGTCCCCCGAGGCGGCCGCCAAGCCGTCGCCCAATGAAGAACGTGGGGATGGCGACAAGAGCGCCGAACACTGCTGGCGCAACGAGCAGGGTCTTGGCGATGAGGTCAGGGGATGGGTTGCCGAGTCCAATGATGAGGGCAACCGTTGCGACAATTTGGTCGTAAATCGTCCCGAACTGGCCGACACTGGTTCCGTACGGGAAGTACGTCCACGGGTCGAACGGCATCGTTGCGGGCCAATGTTTGACCGTGTACGTGACTTCACGGAGGTGGTACCAAGCGTCGTTTCCGGAGAAGTAGACGTCTCCGTCTCTGATGAAATTACTATACGACCGGAGGCGCACTGCCAACATAAAGACAACTACCACGAGGAGGGCGGGAATGTGGTACCAATCTTTGAGCATATCGAGGACCGAGGATGAATCGTGGTCCTCTGCCTGCGCAGAGTCTATACTCATTGGTTTGTGCGACTGCAAAAAGGTGTATAAGCCTTGTGATGATGGCCCGTATAACCGATTCGTTTTCGTGGGGACAAACTCACTGACTGCACAACTATCTGTTGTTCTTTTGAGGGAGGAAACCCGCACATTCGATACTTCTTCGAACCACAGAGAAAACACAGTTTTGAGGGCACCTCCCCCCTATTGGCTGCTCATTTCTCTCAGCTAATTCATCCCGTGATTCGTCCGCAAAAGTCGCACGACCGCAGTATTCTTATTAGCACAGTTGTTGCTCAAAGATATGGATGACAGATACGTCAGTGTCGCAGAACCCCTTCTCGGTGACGAAGAGAGGGACAATATTGAGCATGTCTTAGATACTGGCCGATTTCTTCAAGGCCCTTTCGTGGAAGAATTCGAGGACAAATGGGCTGATTTCGTCGGTACAGAGCATGCTATCGCAGTAAGCAACGGGACGACTGCACTCCAACTCTGTTTAAATGCACTTGGCCTAGAGCCAGGTGACGAAGTTATCGTTCCAAGTCTTACCTTTGGTTCGACGGCTACTGCGGTCGTACACCAGGCGTGTGTTCCTGTCTTTGCAGATATCGACCGTGAACTATACACTCTCGACCACACCGACCTCGAACGCTGTCTGACGGACCGAACTGAAGCTATCATTCCGGTCCATCTCTACGGTCACCCAGCAGAGATGGACGAAATCCGAGCGTTTGCGGACGAACACGGACTCGCTGTCGTCGAAGACGCCGCACAAGCCCACGGTGCAAAGTACAAAGGGGCACAGGTCGGTAGCATCGGTGACGTCGGTTGTTTCTCGTTCTATGCGACAAAGAATATCACGACTGGAGAGGGTGGAATCATAACCACTGACGACGATGAACTCGCCGAGTCACTTCGTTTGCTTCGCAGTCACGGCATGGCGAACCGAGACGAGCATATCGCACTCGGTTACAACTACCGGATGAGCGAACTCAATGCCGCAATCGGCTCTCCGCAGGTTGACCGACTCACCGAGTTCAACCGCCGCCGTGCCGAAATCTCTGAGCGACTGTTCACTGAACTCGGTGACCTCGAATGGCTTCGACCCGCAACTGTTCGAGACTACGTCGACCACGCGTACTTTTGGGCACCGTTCGAAATCGACACCGATAGAATTGGAATGACTGGAAAAGAGGTCTGGGAGGCACTGAAACAACGCGGTGTCGAAACCCGACACCGGTACACTATGCCTCTTTACGAACAACCAGTGTTCAAACAGCACTGCGGGTTCAATTCAGACTTCCCGTGGTCCGCTAACGAGAACGACCACCAGTACGACATCTCGTTACCGAACGTCGAAGAAGTCGCTGGCAATACGATTGGCCTGCCAAACCATCCAGGGCTCGATGAAGAAGACGTCGACTACGTCGTCGAAGTCGTCCGAAACTTCGAACCCTAGCGTTACTCTGCGTACCCGAGCATCCGAAGGCGCTCGTTCGCAACTTCCATATCTTCACTAACTCGACTCTTTGGTCGTTCTGCCGTTATGTCTCGCCGTTCACCGTTTTGATACTCAAAGTAGGGGACCTCTGTCAGCGATGGGATGTAGATTCCCAGTGGGTGTCCGTATACGCGGATGGGGAACGGTTTTGCAAATTCGCCGAACGAGTTCCCGTGGTCTGCCGTCACGACCGTTTTCCCATCGATTTCAGTGAGCAGGTCACTGACGACCGGCAACGCTCGTTCAAGATTCGATCGGTATGCGTCCCATACCGCTTGTTTAGTTAACTTTCCGCGGTCTAACTGTTCGAACGCTGTTGGCTTTCGCTTCGCATGCGCTGGCGCTTCCTTTCCCAGCGCTTGTTGACGGATTGCACTCTGTTCGCGGATTCCTACCCGCTTTTCCCCGATAAATGGCTCGTGCGGTTGGACGAAGTGGAAAATAAGCCGTTTATCTGGATACTCTTCAGCGACGCGCTTTGCCACCTCTCCCATCGCTTCGGGAGTGACTGTTTGTACGTCGTCGTCCCAATTGTCTTTCCAAGCAGGGATGACGTCGTGGAACTGATTTGAGGATAGCAGTGTACTCACGTAGGCGTTCCCTGTCACGTACACTACGTCGTGAAAATCCTCGTCTCCGAAGTTCTCTCGGAGAAATCCGGGTGTCCCTGATTCCAGAGACGTGCGTTTTGAAAGGGTTCCGGAGAGGTCAAATTCGGGGTAACACTCTTCAAATAGGTCGTATCGACAGGCATCGAGGATTATGAGCGTGTCCCAGTCACACTCGTGAATCGGTGGGGAGTCTGCTTCCCGATACGTTTTGAAATACTTACTGACGACGTTGGTCAATAGCCGTTGTCGCCACCAGTGAACATTTGAACCGTTCTTTCTGATTTCTGAGAGTGCGTACCGTAGGTCCATTCTAGTAGAAACCCTGTTGTCCGCCTGTATTCATTACAGTGGTTAAAAGCATAGGTAGTGACTCCCGAGGAGTGCGTGGTCACTCGGTGAGTTACGATTCGTCCATCTCCGAATTGTCATCCGAACTGTGGATACTAGTGAGTTCGACTCTGCCACACCGACTTGGATATGAGCCTCTTCCACGCTCGAACAACGTCGTTGCAGGACGTTGCGGATGAATCACACGTCATGTTTTGAATCTCACGGTCTTCTGAAATAAATGCGGAAGGAATTTAATGATGTCCCCGACATCCTCACTCATGCGTGTACTCGTTACAGGCGGTGCTGGTTACATTGGTAGCTACATCGTTGAAGAGTTGCTCAAGAACGGACACCAGGTACGCGTTCTTGACTCGATGCTCTGGGGCGATGACGCCTTAGAACCATTCAAAGACGACGAGAACCTCGAAATTCGCGAAGGGGATATCCGTCATATTGAGGACCTCTCCTACGCGATGAAAGGCCAACAAGCAGTTATTCACATGGCTGGTATCGTTGGGGACCCAGCATGTGGTGTCAACGAGCAGGCAACGCAGTCTGTCAACGTCGAAGCAACGAAGACGCTCGTTGAAGTTGCAAAACTCCACGATATCGACCGTCTGATCTTCGCGTCGACGTGCAGTGTTTACGGTGCCAGTGAACTGATGGAACTAAACGAAGGGTCGTATCTTAATCCACTTTCGCTGTATGCAGAGTCTAAAATCGATTCTGAAGAGATCATCCTCCACGAGACACACGATAAATTCTCTGACGAGAATATCACCTCTACAATTCTTCGCCTCGGAACGATTTTCGGATGGTCGCGGCGGATGCGCTTCGACCTCGTTGTGAACATTCTCACGGCAAAAGCAGTTCTCGAGGGAGACATTCCGGTGTACGGCGGGGAGCAGTATCGACCACTCGTTCACGCTCACGACGCTGCTCGTGCGTTCGTCGCTGTTCTCGAAGCTGAAGAAGAGAAAGTTGACCACCAAATCTTCAACGTCGGTGACAACGACCTGAACTATCAGATTAAAAAGGTCGGTAAGATCGTCGAGAACACTGTCGATGACGCGGAAGTTCGATTCGTCGAACACAAAGAGGACAACCGCACGTACCGCGTCTCCTTCGACAAAATCAACCACATCCTTGGCTGGAAAGCAGAAAAGGACATCGCTGACGGCGTCGAGGAAATCAAACAGTGGATGGCTGAAGAAGACATTACTGACTACTCTCAAGAAGATATGCGCAACTCTGAATATTCGTACATGTAACATGTCTGTAACTGTCCTCTCACAGGAGAACATTACCGAATGGCGTGAGTGGTTCGCGTCACTCCCCGAGGCGGGGCCTTACCACGACCCAGATTATTTGACACTGCTGAGCGGTGGGTTCGAACAAGAAGAAGAAGTTGCTGAAGCGTTCGTGTACGCCGACGGTGAGCAATTCGTATACTACCCGTATATTCGCCGTTCGCTGTCAGAGGTGCCGCACGGTGACGAACTCGACCAAGACCTCGAATCCTACTCCGATATCGTCTCGTCGTGGTACTATGGTGGACCGATTCTCTCGACTGAAGCGGATACGGACATTACTGCAGAGTTTGCCGAGGCATTTTCTGAGTACTGTGCTGATGTGGGAATCGTCTCCGAGTTCCTCAGATTCGACCCGAACATAGAGAATGCCGCTGACTTCTCAGTCCTCGACCCTCGTGTCGAGCGTGAGACAGTCCGGGTTGATTTGACCCAGTCCCGCGACGAAATCTGGGACGATTTCGAGAAGCGAAATCGGAATGCCATCAGGCAAGCACAGGAGACTGACCTCGTCGTCGAACCTACGACGGACCACGCAGACTACCGCGCGTTCTACGACATCTATTCGAACGCGATGGACGCAAAGAACGCTTCCAAGCACTATCGGTTCCCCTTCTCGTTCTTCGAAGAGCTATTTTCACAGGAATCGATGTCCACGTTCCTCGTCGCTCGACACGGCGACGACGTCGTTGGGGGAGCAGTCGTCGTCCACGATGGAACTGTCGCTCACGACTACCTCCGTGCGTCGAATCCTGACTATTGGGACATGCGTGTCAACAACCTACTCTGCTACGGTGCGCTGATGCAGATGAAAGAGACCGGTCACCAACTGTTCGACTTCCAAGGTGGACGCCCCGGTGTATTCCGATTCAAAAAAGGGTTCTCACAGACTGGGCGTGGCGAGTTCTCCGTGGCAACTCGGATTCATATACCTGAGGTTTACGACTCACTAGTGGACGCTGCCCGAGACGAAGGTGTCGATACAGACACAGGCTACTTCCCTGCGTACCGTGTAGCCCAGTCAAACTGATGATTCCATTAGGCTCTCCACAAATCGACGAACAAACCGTCTCCCGTGTTAAGGGCCTCCTCGAATCGGGTCTGCTATCGACCGGCGAAGTGGTTTCAGAGTTCGAATCGGAATTCTGTTCTCTTGCCGGTCGCTCGTACGGTGTCGGAGTCTCTTCTGGGAGCGTTGCACTCGAGATGGCTCTGGAGAGCGTATTCGACCCTGGTGACGCAATCGCAATCTCTCCGTACAACTGTGGTGCAGTGTTGTACGCGACCCTCCGTGCTGATTTGGAACCGGTGTTCGTCGATGCCGAACCGGATACGTGTTGTATCGACCCACAGCAGGTGGCAAGTGTCGAGACAGAACTCGATGGGATTCTCGTAGCCCACCTGTTTGGACAGCCAGGAAAGATGGACCGACTTGTGTCCGTCGCGGACGAGCTAGACGCAACGATTATCGAGGATTTCGCACAAGCACCCGGCGCTTCGTATCGCGGGCAGCCTGTCGGTTCTTTCGGCGAAGCGAGTGTTTGTAGCTTTGGTGCGACGAAAAATCTCACGACGGCAGAGGGCGGTATCATCGTGACAGATAACCAAACGCTCTCTCGCCAAATTTCGTCTCGCCGCTCCAACACGAGCGACACTGCTTTCCTCCCCCGAAGCGTGCGAATGAACGATATCGAAGCGGCCATTGGTGTTGGGCAACTTCGAAACTATGGTCAGATAGTTGAACAGAAACGCCGTGTTGCAGAGATATACCGCGATACTATTACCACTGGTCAATTGCCAAAAACCCCCGATGGCTCTACGCACGTGTATCACGGATTCCCGCTTCGACACTCCGAGGCTGACGAACTCGCATCCCATCTAGAAGAGAACGATATCGGGACGTCTCGACTCTATTCAAAACCACTTCACGAATACGAAGCGAGTCCAATTACCGACGAGTCGTTTTCGGTGGCAGAACGATTATCTGACGAAGTTGTGTTATTGCCGATACACGGGGGTATAACCTCCTCTGAAGCCGAAACTGTGTCTTCAATTGTCAACGCATATTGAACCAATAATTTAAATATCATCGATAGATTTCTGAGTAACAATGAACGTAGTCCTCGCATCGATTGATTGTCTTAGACCTGATGCTCTTGACAGTCGATTCCTCGATGGACAAAAAACTAAAGGTTCTTTTTATGATACTTGCATTGTCCAAGCCCCATTTACTAGCCCCTCTCACACCTCGATGCTTACGGGACAGAACCCTCACAACCACGGGGTTCGTTGGTTAATCGATTACCATACGGATGCGACGACGCTTCCAGAGGTCCTTTCGGAACAAGGATACAACACTGCGGCATTCATTGGCGGCTATCCACTCCCCACCGGAAACCTAGATGAGGGATTTGACACGTTCGAACACATAACTTCGATTAAAGACTGGAAAGAAGGTCGACAAGAGTTCGGTCCTGCGAACGTACTAGTAAATCGCGCAATTAATTGGCTTGACGAACACGAGGGAGAAGATAATTTTGTCTTCCTACACTTTTTCGACCTCCATTTCACACTTCGTTCAGAATTTGGTAAGCGCGAGCGTCCGGAGTTCGATGAGAACCACATTTACAAGAACGTTGAGCAGTACATCGGCCGACAGAAGCGCCGGTACTACGAAGAAGCCGAGTTCGTTGGTCGCCAACTCGAAGTTCTTCACGAGCTTGTCGATATCGACACGACCGTAATCACTGGTGACCACGGTTCGAAAATGCCTGGTGAACACGGCTACCCGTGGGTCTACGACTCGAAAGGAAACAGAGTCGGTTCGCAGTTCCGTGCCGTTGAACTGTACGATAACATCATCCGAGTCCCGCTCATGTTCACCGGTGACGCATTCTCCGACCAGACGGTTCACAAGCAGGTTCGGTCCATCGATATCGTACCGACGCTCCTCGATGCATTAGATGTTGAACACGACTCTGTCGATGGAATTTCGCTCCTCGACGGTGAATTGCCGGAATTTGCGTACTCCGAAACGTACCACGGGCAACTCACGAAGGAGAACAAGCTCACGCACAAGATGAATGAGAACTACGACTTCGGGTGGAACGAGTTGGACTCGCTCGTTTCGATTCGCTCGAACGACTGGAAGCTTATCTGTACGGCCAATGGTGACCTCGAACCAGTTGAACTGTACAACATCGCCCAAGACCCCGGAGAACACCGGAACTGTCTCGACGAGCAGCAGGATGTCGCCGAAGAATATTTCGACAAACTAACGTCTCTCATCGGAGACGACGACCAACGGTATGCAACGGCCGACGAGGTCGATAGTGAAGTTCGCCAACACCTCGAAGACCTCGGGTATATATGAACACTGACGGTCAGAAGGTCTTGCTACTCTCTGACCACCGTTTTTCTGACCCTGGTGGACGGGCAGAGCGGTTCCGAACCCGAGCGAAGCACCTCGAAGAGTGTGGTTGGCAGGTCGAACTCGGGTACGTCTCCGAGCCGTACGTACTTCGGTTCCCGTTGGAAGTAATCCGTCTCGTTCGAAAAGCTCGACGTGAGAAGGTCGACGTGGTCAATTCAGTCAACCACCCGTTCCATCTCCACGTCATCGGCTTCGTCGTCGCCCTCCTTTCGGGAGCCCAGTGGCTCGTCGAATTCCGCGACCCGATGGTCACCCATCCCGATATCAAGGACGACGTGCTGTTACCGCTTCGACGGTTTGTCGAGTGGCTATCTGTCCACTTCTCTGACAAAGTTGTTTGGGGAGACGGCATTCAAATACCTGACAACTACTACGAGGAGACGTACGCAATCCCCGAAGGGAAAGTCACGAGATTGCCTTTTGCAGGGTACAATGCTGAGGCATTCGAGAGCGCAAGCACTCGACAGTACAACACGTTTACAGTGACGTACGCTGGTTCGTTCTACGAGGGATGGATTGAACCGTACGAGTTCTTAGCGGGCATCGAACAGTATGTGACCCAATACGACCCAGAACCATTTACCGTCCAGTTCTACGGGGACTGGTCGAGTGAGTATCAGCGTGAAGTCGAAGAACGAGGACTCGAGAGATACATCGAGGTTCACGATTTCGTCCCACACGACGAGATAATTCCGGTTTTGAAAGGCTCCGACGTTCTCGTGTACCTCAGTGGAACTGAAACGTGGAACGAGCAAAACGTTCCGTCGAAGATTATGGACTATATCGGAGCAAAGCGACCAATACTTTCGATTTCTCCCGACGAATTCCGCGTCTCGAAACTCATCGAAGAACACCAGTTCGGCATCGTCTCCGACCCGACAGACCCGGAAGATATTGCGGATGCACTCGATGCGCTCCGTCGTGATGAACGTCGCTTCGGCTCAACGGAAGGCGATGCTGACGACTTCACACGTCGAAAAAAGAACAAGCAACTAGTCTCGATACTCAACGAAATGGTTGGCTCTGAAAACGGACATGCAAACTAGAAGTACCCCAACCAAAAGACAATGAGAATCGGACAGAATTCGCTCATCGCGTTCCTCTCTGAATTTTTATCTACGATTCTGGGCTTCGTCTCAACGATACTCATCGCCCGGATTCTCGGTGCAGATATCCTCGGCATCTACGGACTGCTCGTGTCTGTCGTGATTTTCACGGCTAGCATCTGTTCGTCTGGGTTCAACCTCGCCATCACAAAGCGGATTAGCGAACCTGGCGACAGTGGAAAGATATTTTCCGCAGGATTCATCTCAGAATTCGTCTTGTTCGTGTTCTTTGCGCTACTTGCGTGGATATTCCGCGGCGCAATAGAACGGTACCTACGAGGAGTGAGTGTAGAACTTCTGATCAGTCTCGTAGCTGCTTCTATCCTTTTCGGGTTGGTTACGAGCGTACTCGACGGTGAAGGGAGCGTCCACATCTCTTCTTCACTCCGGCCGGTCGAAACGGTTATTCGGAGTTCGTTGCACATTGTTCTGATTCTAACCGGTTTCGGTCTGACTGCGCTGATAGTTAGCTACTTAATCGCACTATCTATCACCTCACTCGTCGGTATGTACTTCATATCCTCACGTGTTCAGATTCCGACCCGAGAGTCGTTCACGTCCATTGTTTCGTTTGCTAGATACTCTTGGATTTCGAATCTTAGCAATCGCGCCTTTAGCTCCATGGATATCCTGATTCTAGGGTTCTTCGTCTCCGAGAATCTCATCGGGATTTACAAAGCAGCGTGGAACGTCTCGCTCATTCTAGGGCTATTCAGTAATGCCGTGAGCCGTGCGATCTTCCCCCAAGTGAGTGAGATCGCAAATACAGACCCCCGGAAAGCGAAGCAATTGGTCCAAAATGCGCTTCCGTACGCGGGTTTCCTCATAATTCCCGGCTTACTGGGTGGCGCGGTCATTGGAAAGCAAATTCTGGCACTTTACAGTCCAGAATTCAGTATCGGATACAACGTCCTTCTCCTGTTGATTTTAGCACAACTAGCATATAGCGTCTCGAGGGTTCTCGAAACAGGAATCAACGCCTTCGATAAGCCAGAAGTGTCCTTCAGAATCAACGGACTGTTTATTGCGGCTAATTTCGTCCTCAATATCTTGTTGATTCCAGTGTTTGGATGGGTCGGTGCGGCACTGGCCACACTCACTTCTGGAGCCATCTCACTGGTCGGTTACTGGGTTGTCTCTCGTGAGATCATGCCCGTCTCGTTCCCAAAACGCGACATCAGCCTTCAGTTCGCTTCTGCCGTGATAATGGCCATCGTCGTCTTGTTCATAGAAGGCCTCGTTCCACAGGGTGAGATTTTCACCGTCGTGATCGCTGGAGTAGGGGCTGTCTGTTACTTTGGGGTCCTGATGATTATCTCACCGAGTTTCAGACTCATCGTCCGATCAAACCTCCCGGTGTAGCGTCCACGCCCAGAATATCGATGCCACCTCCGACTCCGAGGGCGTCGAATACAACTCAAAACCAGTAGCAAACGTATCCTGGTGGAAAAGACCACCAGATATCTCTCTTATTCCGTCAGAACGCCAGGAAGGAACCGGTCTTCGTGTGCGACAATTCGGTCTTGGTATTCCACGAGGGTTCCGAGGATGTCTCGAATGCCCTCTTCGAGGTCCTGTTGCTGTTCGCCGACGAGTTCGGCAAACCGCTCGTTTTCCATCTCCATCTTGTGTTCCTCGTTTTCAGTTCGTGGGTTCTCGTAGTGTTTGATCTCCGCGTCGAGGCCAAACTCTTCGCCGACCTCGACGATGGTTTCGGCGAGTTCGATGATGGCAACAGGTCGCGTCACCTGATTGTAAACATCGACTCCCTCTCCAGAGTGACCTTGTTCGACGAGGTTCGCGAGGCTTTCGACGGCATCTTTGAGACTCACCATCGGCTTTCGTTGTTCACCCTTTCCATAGACGGTAATCGGGTACCCTGCGACGGCCTGTGCACAGAACCGGTTGACGACCGTTCCAAAGTAGTAGTCGAAGTCGAATCTGGTTGGCGAGCCGAGTGATTCGGTTTCTTCGGTTTCGGTTCCGTATACGATTGCGGTCCGAACGTCACTGATTGGGAGGTCCCATTCTTTCTCTGCGAGGCGCATGTTCCCTGCTTCGAAGGACTTTGTTTGGTGGTACCAACTGCCCCCCATCGCTGGGAACGGCACTTCGTCGCGTTCGCCTTGGTTTTCCATCGTTGCCCCACCCTCTGGGATGGTGAACGATGGTGCACCGTACACACCGGTTGTCGTTGTTTCGATGAAGTGGGTGTCCTCGAGTCCTGCTTCGTGAAGGCCGTGAAGCAGGTTGAGGTTCATGGAGATGTTGTTTTGCTGTGTGAACAGTGCCCGTTCACCATTTATCGCTGAATATGGTGCACTCGGTTGGGAGGCCAGATGAAGGACTGTTTCTGGCTCATATACCTCTAAAAGCTGTGTGACGAAATCTCTGTCAGCGACGTCTCCAGAAACGAAACTCACATTGTCTAGACCATCAAAGCGCCCTTCAGTTTCGTCGATTGGAACTGCCGACACACTGCCAGATTCGGTAACCCATTCCCGCCGTGAGAAGTTGTCTACAGCTACGATTCGTTCGTCCAGTCGATCGGCAAGCCGTAGCGTGGTTGGCCAGCCAAGATAGCCGTCTGCACCGGTTATGAGTATCGTCACAGTTAATCGAAAATAAATGAGTTATCGTATATACTTTTTGCTCCAGAATGTTGGAATAGGAGCCTCTGGATTCACACAGAACGGCGAAGTTGACAGGCTCGCTAACCAGTAAAACTAGGCCTCAATTTCGGGAGAGTTGGAATTTAGCTACTCGTACTGGTCCCGCAACTCCTCGTCGACTTCCCAAATCGCACTGCCCTCACCACGCAACAACTTCACGCACGCAAAGAGTAGCGAGACCTGCGTGTCGAACAGCGCATACGCCGCCTGAAGTGGCCCGAGTTTCTCGCGTGACCCAAGTTTGACGAACGCCGCGAGGGCGCCCGGAACGACCAGCCCTAACGGCCCAGCAAGTGCGAGACCAGCGAGCGTAGCGGCGGCGAGCGTTCCCGCAATCAGCCACGGCGAGACAATCATGAACCACCAGTTGAACGGCAGCACAGCACTACCGTAGAGTCCGTACCGTCCGAGTGCGTCACGGTGTTGGAACAGCAGTCGAATCAGGCCCATCGCACGGCGGTCTTTCTGCGTCCGTCGCTTCGAGAAGTCGGAGTGGGAGGCCTCTTTGTAGCGGATGTCGGGGTCGAAAACCACGCGCTTTCCATTTCGACGAATCAGCAGTGCGAGTTCGGTGTCGTCCGCGATGGAGTCGGGGTCGATAGGGACGATTTCGTCGTTCTCGAACGCCGAGAACGGACCATGGAAGATGAGGGTCGAATCGAGGTGAGATTCGAGCGTCTGGATGTGGGCTTGAATATCTCGGTAGCCTGTTTCGACTTGACTTCCACCGAGGACGTCGGCGTTGCGGCCAGTGACCGCACCGACATCGGGGTCGGCGAGATTCGCGGCGGCCTCGCGGAGCGCGTCGGGCGCGACCTTCGAGTCGCAGTCCGTCTTCACGACCATCTCGTTTTCGGCGGCAGCGTACGCGTCGTTGAGCGCCGGTGCGAGTCCACGTCGTTCGTCTTCTTCGATGAGGTTGAGCGTCGGTGCGTCTCGTTCGTCGAACCAGTCGTGGATGATGTCGCGGGTCGAATCGTCGCTCGAATCCACGATGACGACTTCGACTTTCTCCATCGGGTAGTCGAACGCGGCGATATCGTCGAGTTTGTTCTCGATGATTCGCTCTTCGTTGTACGTCGGAAGGACGATGCTGACAGAGGGCTCTGCCTCACGTTTGTCGGCAGGTGACCCTTCGGGGCCGAGAATGTAGTAGAACAGTCCGTAGAGGAGATACGGAATCCCGGTGAGCGAAAGCAGAAACATAACCTCCTTCGCCAGTCGGCGAGCGAGTGTGCGCATACCCCCCGGTTGAACGAGGGTCATAAAAATAACTCGGGTCTCTCGGTCAAGAGCGTGTAGACAATCGGTCGAAGAACGCTGATTGGAAAGTCCTTTTATATTGCCCGTGGGACGTGCCGCTAATGGAGTACGACGACGTTTGCATTCTCATCCCGACCTACGACGAGGCCGAGACTATCGCCGATGTCGTCTCTGACTACCGGGACGAAGGTTTCACGAACATCCTCGTCATCGACGGGGGCTCGACAGATGGGACACGCGAACTCGCCGAGGAGGCGGGCGCGCGCGTCGTCGTGCAATCTGGGTCCGGCAAGGGTCAAGCCGTCCGCGAAGCGGTCGAAGACCACGTCCAAGCCGAATACGTCCTGATGCTCGACGGTGATGGAACGTACCTCGCAAAGGACGCAGAGAAGATGCTTGCGCCGTTCGACGAGGGGTACGAACACGTCATCGGTGACCGCTTTGCCGACATGCACGAAGGCGCGATGACGGGCCTGAACAAAATCGGCAACGGAATCATCAATCGGGCGTTCGCGCTCATTCACGGCAAAGACTACAAAGATATCTTGAGCGGATACCGGGCGTTCACACGCGAGTCGTTCCTCGAAATGACGCTCACGTCGGATGGCTTCGGCGTCGAGACGGAGATGGCGGTCGAATGCATCAAGCGTGGTATCGAGACAACTGTCGTTCCCACGACGTACCTTCCGCGACCCGATGGGTCGGATACGAACCTGCACCCGGTCCGCGACGGCGGTATCATCTTCCTCGAACTCTACCGCCGGGCGAAGACCAACAACCCACTGTTCTACTTCGGCAGTGTCGGACTCGCATCGACCGCGACGGGTCTCGGACTCGCTGCCTACGTCGCCTACGAGTGGGTCTTCAAGATGATTTCGCACGAAGTCATTGCCGTCGTCTCGGCGGCGGGAATCCTCTTCGGCGTGCAACTGCTCATGTTCGGTGTCCTCTCGGACCTGATTCTCTCACTCCACCGCGAACAGATGAAGCGCATCGAGGAATTCGAATAGCGCAGCGGGTGAGCAGTCTGCGGATTAGGCGGAGAGCGTGTCGTACAATTAGAAGGGGAGCAGCCCGCGGAGTCGGCCGACGAGACTGGTCGATGCCTCGGCGCGGTAGGCTTCGAACACTGGGTGAAGGTCGTTGAGGAGGTCGTTTCGTGAGTCGTAGTGTGTTCGCTCGGTAGCCTTGAGTGCGTCGTCGATCGTCACAGTCGTCTCGTTGGCATCGACTGGGATAGCGACGTGGTCGAGAGCGTCGGCGATGGTCTCGGTATCGGCGGGGAAATCGACGTCTTTCTCGTCGAGGTGGGGTGCGAGTGCCGCGATGCCGAACTCGATAGCGTCTGGTTCTGTCCCGTCTCCACTCGGGGGTCTCACTGCCATTGATACCGATTACGTGTTCATCCGTGGAAAAACCCCCGAACGACCGACACGATATCTTCTTCGTTCGATTCGCTGACCGTGGGCGTTATCTGACACGCGCTCATGGCTTCTCGTATGACTGAGTACACGACGGTTTCTATCCCGAAAGAACTGGCCGCGCGCGTCGAAGAGACTATCGAAGGAACGACGTTTTCGAGTACGAGCGACCTCGTTCGCTTCCTGCTTCGAAGTATCGTCATCCAACACCAGCGTTCTGGTGGCGAACTCTCTGACTCGGAGTTTCAAGAAATCGCGGACAACCTCCGCGACCTCGGATACCTGAAGTAACGACGGTGACAGGTCTCGCGGCCGCCAGTCTGTCTGTTTTCAGAGTTCTTCGACTGGCGGTTCGGCATCGACGACGACGAGTTCGAGCTTTCGGCCCGAGCGGTCGAACGCGCCGAGCGTGTCGTCGTCCCACGGTGGAACCGCGAGCAACACCACTGCCGCAAAGTCGTCTCGCTCGGTGAGTTTGAACGGCCCTTGGGGGTGTGTGAGAAAACGAGCGCGCCCGCGACCCGCCGGGGTGCCGAGGTCAACGCCGAAGACCTTCCGAACCGACTGCCCGGCACTGGGCAAGTAGAAGTGGGTCAGAATCGGCGTTTCGGGGTCGAGGTCGAATGTCGCATCGAACGACGACGCGGGCGTCGCATCGAGTACCACGTTCATCTCGCTCGGTTCGTTCTCTTCTGCGAGTTCGAGAAGCACGTCGACGAGTCCACGAGTGATGTGTACTCGACGTGGCTCACTTTGGTCTCGTCGCGGTGGGTCGCCCGCGTTCTCGATAGAGTTGGTGTTGCCTGTCATGGGTGGGCCTCAGTTCGAGACCATCGACTTGAGTGCCTTCAGATACGCGCTCGGGAGGTTCGACCGAGAGTTCGAGAGGGCAGTTCGCATGGCGCTTCCTGCATTCTCGGGAACGCCCGCCCCGTGGCCGACGAGGAGTCGCTCGGGGCTGTACTTCGACAGCATGCGACGCGGTGGGAAGAGTCGAAGCATCGGGTGGACACCGAGGCTCTCACCGGATGCGCAGAAGTAATCGACCGTCCCCAGTGCTTCGGGGACGATGAGCAGCGAGAGTTCGGGATGGTAGAATCCGACTTCTTGCCACGGTGGAACCGAGCGGTCCACGACACGGAAGGTTTCGAACCCGGTATCTGCGAGCGTCGTTCCGAATCGCTCGACTGGGGCGTTGAGTTCGGTTGCGACGCCGGTCATCCACGAAGCGACGTAGACGGGAACCTCGTGGCGATTCGCCATTGCGGCAGCGTCGCGTTTGTGGCGGTCGAGACCGACGACGACTCCCGCAACGTCGCCGAACTCAGCGAAGAGGTCGTCAACGCCCGGTGCGTCCACGGGGTCGAACACCCAGACGTCACCGTCGAGTTCGACTGCGTGACTCGCGCGTTGCATGGCTTCGTCGGGGTACGCGAGCCAACCAACGCCGTGTTCCCAGCGGTCGATTTCGTGGAGTTGTGTCGTTCCACGACCTTTCATCGGCATACATGTCACGTGGGCCGGAAATCGCATAAGCCCTCTCACTACGGGGGTTTCGTCCGGTAGTCGTGGTGGAAGGTGAGAGGAGGCACGATGGAGGGCTGAACGTCACTCCTCAGAAAACCAGCATTCGACGATTCAGAGTTTGTCCGTGTCGATATCGACGCCCGGCGGGGTGACGACGAGGAACTTTCGGAAGTGCATCAAGTTGCCGTCCATGTCTTTGATGTCGCGTGCGAACTTCGAGGCGAGTTTGTTCAAGTCGCCCTCGATGGAGAGAAAGAGGACGTTCCCGCGTGCGATAGAGTCGATCCACTCTTCAGGTGGCGTCGAGCCGTCGAGGACACCGAGTACGACGCCGCCTTCTGTGTCGTCTGACGGAAGATGTTCTTCGGCAGTCTGCAAGTTGAGGTTGAAGTCGCCCATACCCCGTGCGTGGCAGAGCGATGAGAAAAGCGTTCGGACCGTTTTGCTCTCAGAAGGCGAGCCAACCGAGCGCGAGGCGACGACTGGCGAGTTCACATTCGTCCACTCGTGAGTGCGCGTACCCACCACGAACTTTTGTTTATAAACCTTGAACTATTAGATTATCTCTTCATAGCGTGGAATCCTGTGACAGCATATCAAGTCATTCTATGACATGAATGTATAATAGGTCGTTGATGTCTTGCGATTCGGGGGTTTTGGTAACTGTTCACAGATTCAAGATAACAATCATGATACTGTCTGTGGGAAACATTTAAATATGGGTTCGTGTACCTGACTGACACAATGTCTCACAACATGACGGAGGATTCGTCGGGTAGCCCGGCGGGTCGAGTTCTTCCAGGGCACATTAGCCCAACAATCTGAAATCGAAAACGTACGGATTTTCGACACGACGCTCCGCGACGGCGAGCAGTCGCCCCGAACCTCGTTCTCGTACGAGGAAAAACGGGATATTGCGGCGATGCTCGACAGCATGGGTACCCACGTCATCGAGGCTGGGTTCCCCGTCAACTCCGATGCGGAGTTCGAAGCAGTCGCGGATATCGCGGCGGCAACTGACGCGACGACCTGTGGACTGGCCCGCGTCGTCGACAAAGACATCGAAGCCGCGCTGGATGCTGGCGTCGATATGGTACACACGTTCGTGAGTACCAGCGACGTGCAACTGGCCGACTCGATGCACGCCTCCCGCGAAGAAGCGGTCGAACGCGCCGTCCACAGTGTCGAGCGCGTCCGCGACGCAGGTGTCGAAGTAATGTTCTCGCCGATGGACGCCACGCGAACCGACGAGGCGTTCCTCATCGAAGTCGTCGAAGCCGTGACCGACGCGGGCGTCGATTGGATTAACCTCCCCGACACCTGTGGGGTTGCGACCCCGACGCGCTTCGCAAAGATGGTCAAGACCGTCCGCGAACACACTGACGCCGAAATCGACGTACACACGCACGACGACTTCGGACTGGCCTCCGCGAACGCGATGGCTGGCTTCGAAGCAGGTGCGTCGCAGGCGCAAGTGTCGGTCAACGGCATCGGCGAACGCGCAGGCAACGCGGCCTACGAAGAGGTCGTGATGTCGGCAGAATCACTGTACGGCGTCGATACCGGTATCGACACCACGCAAATCACGAAGTTGGCTCGCATCGTCGAGGCGGCTTCCGACATCCCGGTTCCGGCCAACAAGCCGGTCGTCGGGCGCAACGCGTTCTCCCACGAAAGCGGCATCCACGCGGCGGGTGTCATCGAGAACGCCGACACGTTCGAGCCGGGTGTCATGACCCCAGAGATGGTCGGCGCGACCCGCGAGTTCGTCCTCGGCAAGCACACGGGGACGCACTCGGTACGCAAGCGCCTCGAAGATATCGGGTACGAACCGACGGACGCCGAGGTCCGTGAAGTAACCCGCCGCGTCAAAGACACTGGCGCGGAGAAAGAGCGCATCAACGACGAGACGCTGAAGGCGTTCGCTCAGAACGTCGGCGTCACCACAAAAGAGGACACGGAGGAGGTTCGCGTCTGATGAGGCTGGGCTGTGGCCCCTCAGGGCGACCGCCCCGCACGCTCGTTCGGGCGGCAGAGGAGTGCAACACTTGCTCGCCGCGAAACTGTTATTACCACCCAAGCGCACGTGTGGCATACGATGAGACAGCACGACTCGTGTTCGACGACTGTCGCTCCCCGCGGAGCCCGCAGTCTCGACGCTGGTGCTGTCCGCGCGCTCATTATTGTAGGGGTCTAGCCCCTCATCATTCCACTTCTCAGTCCCACGGATTCGCACCGTATTCAGCCATCTCTGGAGTCCCCTATATGGAGCACCACCACTACACTAACCGACCGCGCGCGCATCGCTATCGAACAACACGAACACACGGAGGTCGAACATGAGCGAACGAACCGCAACGACGTCCGAACCAGCAGAAACCGACGAAACGCCAACCAAGACCGAAGTCACTTCGGGCGCAACCGCCGTCATCCGGGCGCTCGAAAACGCCGGTGTCGAAACCGCATTCGGGGTGCAAGGTGGGGCAATCATGCCCATCTACGACGCCCTGTACGGCTCTGACATCCGGCACGTGACGATGGCCCACGAACAGGCCGCCGCCCACGCCGCTGACGCCTATGGCGTCGTCCACGGCGACCCCGGCGTCTGTCTGGCTACTTCTGGCCCCGGCGCGACGAACCTCGTGACCGGCATCGCCGACGCCAACATGGACTCTGATGCGATGCTCGCACTGACCGGGCAGGTTCCGTCGGATATGGTCGGTTCGGACGCGTTCCAAGAGACCGACACCACGGGCGTCACCGCACCGATTACGAAGCACAATTACTTCGCTAACGACACCGACACCGTCGGCGACACCGTCGGTGAAGCGTTCGAATTAGCTCGTGAAGGCCGACCCGGTCCGACGCTCGTCGACCTCCCGAAAGACATCTCACTCGGTGAGACGACGCGCGAACCCGGTCGGGCACGTGCTCCCGAAACCGCACGCTCTCGAACTGACCCCGACGACGACGCCGTTGCAGACGCGGCCCGCGCCATCGAGCGCGCGGAGAAGCCGTTGTTGCTCTTCGGCGGCGGCGTCATCAAAGCCAACGCGACCGAAGTCGCTCGCTCCTTTGCGTTCGAACACGAGATTCCGGTCGTCACCACGATGCCCGGCATCGGTTCGTTCCCCGAGGACCACGACCTGTGTCTCTCGTGGGCGGGCATGCACGGGACCGGCTACGCGAACATGGCAATCACGCACACCGACTGCCTCATCGCGGTCGGCACGCGCTTCGACGACCGCCTGACCGGCGGCATCGACACGTTCGCACCCGAGGCCGAAGTCGTCCACATCGACATCGACCCGGCGGAAATCTCGAAGAACATCCACGCGGACTACCCCGTCGTCGGCGACGCTGGTCGCGCGCTCGAACGCATCGACACCGAGATGGCACACAGCCCCGACGCCCGCGAGTGGGCAGCACAGTGCCAGACGTGGAAAGACGAGTACCCGATGGACTACGCCGCCCCCGAGGACGAACCGGTCAAACCCCAGTTCGTCGTCGAGGCACTGGACGAAGCGACGCCCGACGACACCATCGTCACCACGGGCGTCGGCCAGCACCAGATGTGGGCCGCCCAGTACTGGACGTTCAGCGAACCACGGCGCTGGGTCTCGTCGCACGGTCTCGGCACGATGGGATACGGACTTCCGGCGGCCATCGGCGCACGACTCGCCGCTGACGACGACCAATCGGTCGTTTGCGTTGACGGCGACGCCTCGTTCTTGATGACGATGCAGGAACTCTCCGTTGCCGTCCGCGAGAATCTGGACATCACGGTCGCCATCCTCAACAACAAGTACATCGGGATGGTTCGACAGTGGCAGGACGCCTTCTTCGAAGGCCGACACATGGCCGCTGGCTACGACTGGTGTCCTCGATTCGACAAACTCGCAGAGGCCTTCGGCGCTCGCGGATGGGCCGTCGATTCCTACGAAGAAGTGCCCAACGCAATCGAAGAAGCACTGGCCTACGATGGCCCATCGGTTATCGACTTCCACGTCGACCCCGCAGAGAACGTCTACCCGATGGTTTCGTCGGGTGGCGCGAACGGCAAATTCGCACTCAGTGAGGACCAATTATGAGCGACAACCAGCACGGACTCCAAGGCCCGACTCCCGAGGAGCGCCCGCACCCAGAGGGACGGCGCAACTCGCAGGGCATCCGCATCGACCCCGCTGCTGAATCGGAACACGAACCACGGCGGACCGTCCTGTCGGCGCTCGTCGAACACGAACCGGGCGTCCTCTCGCGGGTCGCCGGACTCGCCGCCCGACGGCAGTTCAACATCGAGAGCCTGACGGTTGGCCCGACGACCGTCGAAGGCCACGCCCGCATCACGATGGTCGTCGAGGAGCCAGACCCCGGCATCGACCAAATCGAAAAACAACTCGCCAAACTGAAGCCGGTCATCTCGGTCGGCGAACTGGACGACGACGCGATTCGCGCCGAAGTCGTCCTGCTCAAAGTTCGTGGCGAAGAACCCGACAAGGTTCACGCCATCACCGAGATGTACGACGGCAAGACCCTCGATGCCGGTCCAGAGACTATCACGGTCCAACTCACCGGTGACGAACACAAAATCGACGACGCCGTCGATGCGTTCCGACGCTTCGGCATCATCGAAATCGCCCGCACCGGGCAGACCGCTCTCGCACACGGCGCGAAGACGACTGTCCCCGGAGAGGAACCCGGCACGTCCGGCGAACCAACCAAACCCAATCCAAACCAATGACTGAATTCACTACCACCGTTTACTACGACGACGACGCAGACCGCTCGCAGATCGACTCCAAGACCGTTGCCATCCTCGGCTACGGCAGTCAGGGTCACGCCCACGCCCAGAACCTCGCCGACAGCGGGGTCGACGTGGTCGTCGGTCTCCAACCCGGTTCTTCCTCGCGTGCCGCTGCCCGCGAAGATGGACTTCGTGTGGCGACGCCCGCAGAGGCGGCCGCCGAGGCAGACATCGTTTCCGTACTCGTCCCCGACACTGTGCAACCCGCAGTCTTCGAGGAAATCCGCGACGGCCTCGAACCCGGCGACACGCTCCAGTTCGCCCACGGATTCAACATCCACTACAGCCAAATCGAGCCGCCGGAAGACGTTGACGTGACGCTCGTCGCACCCAAGTCACCCGGCCACCTCGTTCGCCGAAACTACGAGAACGGCGAGGGGACGCCTGGGCTCCTCGCAGTCTACCAGGACACGACTGGTGACGCAAAAGCAGAAGCACTGGCCTACGCCCACGGAATCGGCTGTACTCGCGCTGGCGTCATCGAGACGACCTTCCGCGAAGAGACCGAGACCGACCTGTTCGGCGAGCAGGCCGTCCTCTGTGGCGGCGTCACCTCGCTCGTCAAGCAGGGCTACGAGACGCTCGTCGATGCGGGCTACTCCCCCGAGATGGCCTACTTCGAGTGCCTGAACGAACTGAAACTCATCGTGGACCTGATGTACGAAGGCGGACTCGGCGAGATGTGGCATTCGGTCTCCGACACCGCAGAGTTCGGCGGGCTGACCCGCGGCGACCGCGTCGTGGACGAACATAGCCGCGAGCGCATGGAGGAAGTCCTCGAAGAAGTGCAAGACGGTACGTTCGCCCGCGAGTGGATTCTCGAGAACCAGGCTGGTCGTCCATCCTACAACCAGCTCAAGGGAGCAGAAGAGGCCCACGACATCGAGGAAGTCGGTGGCCGACTCCGCGAACTGTTCTCGTGGAATGAAGAATCGAAGTCTACAGACAAAGCAGAAGCACCAGCAGACGACTGAAATCGACCAATGACACGAAACCGAAAATCGAACGACACGCCGATGCGAGACGTGAGCCACACCAATCCGTACACCGGAGAGACGTTCACCACCGTCTACGAACGTGGCCCAGTGGTCACCGACGGCGGTCAAACGTCGAGCCCCGAAATGACGGGTGGCTCCGAGACGATGGACGACGTTGACCACACCCCTCGGAACGGCGAGGGTGCGTCAAACGTGTGGGAACGCGGCTATGAGGACGTAGCATCGACGGGTGACGTAGATGAGTGAGGGAACGCTGTACGACAAAGTCTGGGAGAACCACACGGTTTCGGAACTCCCGACTGGACAGACCCAGCTATTCTGTGGACTGCACCTCATCCACGAGGTGACGAGTCCCCAGGCGTTCGGCATGCTCCAAGAGCGTGGCCTGGAAGTCGCCTACCCCGAGCGAACCCACGCGACGGTGGACCACATCGTCCCCACCTCCGACCAGTCGCGGCCCTACAGCGACGGCGCGGCCGAAGAGATGATGGCCGAACTCGAACAGAACGTCCGCGACGCGGGAATCGAGTTCTCGGACCCCACGTCCGGGGACCAAGGTATCGTCCACGTCATCGGGCCGGAGCAGGGTCTCACCCAACCCGGCATGACCATCGTCTGTGGTGACTCCCACACCTCGACGCACGGCGCGTTCGGCGCACTCGCGTTCGGTATCGGGACGAGCCAAATCCGCGACGTACTGGCCACGCAAACGATTGCGATGGAGAAGAAGAAGGTTCGCAAAATCGAGGTCACGGGCGAACTCGGCCCCGGCGTCGAAGCGAAGGACGTCATCCTCGAAATCATCCGTCGCCTCGGCACCGAAGGCGGTGTCGGCTACGTCTACGAGTACGCCGGTGAGGCCATCGAGAACCTCGATATGGAAGGTCGGATGAGTATCTGTAACATGTCCATCGAGGGCGGCGCTCGCGCGGGCTACGTCAACCCCGACGAGACCACCTACGAGTGGCTGAAACAGACCGACTACTTCCAGGAGACCCCCGAGAAGTTCGACGAACTCAAACCCTACTGGGAGTCGGTTCGCTCGGACGACGACGCCGAGTACGACGACGTGGTGACCATCGACGGTTCGGAACTCGAACCCGTCGTCACGTGGGGGACGACCCCCGGCCAAGGCGTCGGCATCTCCCAGCCCATTCCGGCCCCCGAAGACCTTCCCGAAGACAAGCAGGACACGGCGCGGATGGCCCAAGAGCACATGCGCGTCACGCCCGGCGAGACGATGGAAGGCTACGAAATCGACGTGGCGTTCCTCGGGTCGTGTACGAACGCCCGCATGCCGGACCTCCGTCGCGCCGCAGAGGTCGTCAAAGGCCGACAGGTCGCCGACAGTGTTCGTGCGATGGTCGTCCCCGGCAGCCAGCGCGTCAAACTCGCCGCCGAAGCGGAAGGCTTGGACGAAATCTTCACCGAGGCCGGATTCGAGTGGCGCGAAGCAGGCTGTTCGATGTGTCTCGGCATGAACGAAGACCAACTCGAAGGCGACGAGGCATCCGCCTCGTCTTCGAACCGTAACTTCATCGGTCGGCAGGGGTCGAAAGACGGCCGCACGGTCCTGATGAATCCGCGCATGGTCGCGGCGGCGGCGGTGACCGGACACGTCACCGACGTTCGTGAACTGAAGGAGGTAACCACCGTATGACCGACGAAATTCCAGAGATTCACTCCGTAACAGGACCGGGCGTGCCCATCCGCGGCAACGACATCGACACCGACCAAATCATCCCGGCGCGCTTCATGAAGGTCGTCACCTTCGACGGCCTCGGCGAGTTCGCGTTCTTCGACCAGCGATTCGACGACGAAGACAACGAGAAAGACCACGCGCTGAACGAACCGCACTTCCAAGACGCCTCGGTGATGGTCGTCAACGCCAACTTCGGCTGTGGTTCCTCGCGTGAACACGCGCCACAGGCGCTCATGCGCTGGGGCATCGACGCCATCATCGGCGAGTCGTTCGCCGAGATTTTCGCGGGCAACTGTCTCGCACTCGGTATCCCGACTGTCACTGCCGACACCGAAACTGTCGAAGGCATCCAATCGTGGGTCGACGAGAACCCCGACGGCGAGATTCACGTCGATGTGAAGGCCGGAACGGTCACCTACGGCGATACCACCGTCGAAGCGACGGTCGATAGCGCCCAGCAGAAAGCACTCACCGAAGGTGTCTGGGACACGACGGCGCTCATGAAGTCCAACGCCGACGCCGTCGCCGAGAAAGCACGTTCCCTCCCCTACGTCCATGACTGAGGAAATCGTCGTCATCCCCGGCGATGGAATCGGACAGGAAGTCATTCCGGCGGCCGTCGAAGTACTCGATGCCGTCGGTGACTTCGACTTCGTGGATGCCGACGCAGGCGACCACGTGAAAGAAGCGACGGGCGAAGCACTCCCCGACGACACGTACGAACTCGTTGCGAACGCCGATGCGACTTTGTTCGGCGCGGCAGGCGAGACTGCGGCGGACGTGATTCTCCCGCTCCGGACGGCGGTCGATTCGTTCGTCAACGTCCGCCCGGCGAAAGCCTATCCCGGCGTGGACGCACTTCGGCCCGAGACCGACCTCGTGTTCCTTCGTGAGAACACAGAAGGTGTCTACACGGGTATCGAAGACCAACTCTCCGACGACCTCTCGACGCTCACGCGCGTGGTGACGACCTCCGCATCCGAGCGACTCGCCGAGTTCGCTTGCGACTACGTCGGCGGCGAAGGTGGCCACTTCCAGGTCGCCCACAAGGCGAACGTCATGCGTGAGACCGACGGTCGATTCCTCGATGCAGTCGTCGAGACGGCCGAAAAGAACGGTGTCGAGACGGAGGGAGTTCTCATGGACGCCTTTGCGACGCGCGTCTGTCTCGACCCGACGCAGTTCGACACTATCGTCTGTCCGAACCTCGCTGGTGACATGCTCTCGGACCTCGCGGCCGGTCTGGTCGGCGGGCTTGGTCTCCTGCCATCGGCCAACATCGGCCCGGAAAACGCACTGTTCGAACCGGTACACGGGTCTGCTCCTGACATCGCGGGCGAAGGTATCGCCAACCCTGCGGCGACCATCCTATCGGCGGCGATGCTCCTCGACCACCTCGGCTACGACGACGAAGCAACACAGGTCAACAGTGCGGTCGAGGCTGTTCTCGAAGATGGCCCACGAACGCCCGACCTCGGCGGCGACGCGTCCACTGAAGACGTGACGGCCGCAGTTATCGACTATCTCTGAGGCCGACTCGGTCGAATCATCGACCACCACTCGATTTTCGTTCTTGATTGCGAATCCCTCGTCTCGAACAGAGACGGGCGAAATCCAACATAAACAATTATCCCTCCACCTCCCCCTACTTCTGAAATAGCGAGGAACCGGACCCGATGTTACCAGCAGAACGAAGACGCCGTATTGTCGAACTCGTCTCCGAGTCCGACGGCAGGTCAGTCGAGGCCTTAGCCGACGGATTGGACTTTTCGAAGGCGACCATCCGCCGTGATTTACGCGAACTCGAAGACCGGGGACTCATCGAGCGTTCCCACGGTGGTGCAGTTCCAGTCACGTCGGTCGGACGAGAGCGAACGTTCGGCGAAAAAGAAGTGCAGAATCTCGATGCGAAACGCGCAATCGCACAACGCGCAGTCGACGAGCTCATCGAAGGACAGGTCGTCTTCTTCGATGCGGGGACGACGACGATGCAAGTCGCTCGGCAGATGCCGTCCGATAGTAACTTCCTCAGTGTGACGAACTCGCCGCGACTCGCAATCGAGTTGAACGACGAGGAGAACGAAGTGAAACTCACCGGCGGGACGCTTCGTCGCCGGACACGCGCCTGCGTCGGCCCGACGGCCGAGGCGTTCATGCACCGGACGAACTTCGACTTGCTCTTTCTCGGCACCAACGCTCTCGACGTCGAGAGCGGTCTGACGACGCCGAACGAGGACGAAGCGCGGATGAAGGAGTTGATGGTCGAAAAGGCCGGTCGCGTCGTCCTCGTCGCAGACCACTCGAAAATCGGTCGCCGAAGCTTCGTCCAGTTCGCATCGCTCGACGACATTGATATGTTCATTACCGACCGACCGCTCGACCCGAGTCTCCGCGACGAGATTGCGAACCTCGGTGTCGAAGTCGTCGATGGAGTTGTTCAATGATTCTTACAGTCACGCCAAATCCCGCTGTTGACCATACGATTCAGTTCGACGAACCGCTTACGACCGATGTCGTTCACCGGACGGACGACGCCGTATTCACCGCCGGTGGCAAGGGTATCAACGTCGCCAAGTACACCACCGCGCTGGGCGTCGATGCGACTGCATCGGGCTTTTTGGGCGGACACTTCGGCCAACTTATCCACGACCGCTTGGCCGACGAAGACGTCGCCGCGGATTTCGTCGGCATCGACAGCAACACGCGTCTGAACACGACGGTGTTGGCGACCGATGGCGAGTACAAACTCAACCACAACGGCCCGCACATCGACGCGGCGGACGTCGACGAACTCGTCTCGACGGTCGAGGCGAACGACCCCGATATGCTGCACATCGGCGGGAGTCTCCCGCCGGGAATGCCACTGTCTGCAATCGACCGACTCGCTGACGCGGGTGACTGGGAGACTGCAATCGATACGGGTGGGGAGACGCTCACTGAACTCGACGCTGACTACTTCATCTGCAAGCCGAACGAGTCGGAACTCGCCGATGCAACCGGACGGCCTGTCGAGACGACAGAAGAGGCGATTGTAGCCGCACGCGAACTCCGCGAGTGCGGGTTCGAATACGTCTTGGCCTCGCTCGGTGGCGACGGTGCGGTCCTCGTTGGCCCCGACGGCGCGCTCTCGGCACCCGCACTCGACGTCGATGTTGCCGATACCGTCGGCGCTGGTGACGCACTTCTGTCCGGATTCTTGGCCGGACGTGAACGAAACATGAACGATGCTGACGCACTTCGGCTTGGCGTGCGCACTGCTGCACACATCGTGAGCGTCTCTGGAACGTACGCATCGGACCTCGGTCAGGTACTTTTCAGCGAGACACCGGTCGAAGTGGTGTCTGAAGACTGATTTCAGGTTGCAAATAAACTTTTATTAACGACCAAAACGCTCAGGAACGTTCATATTCGAAAGGGTTTTTGAACACATTTGCTTAGTTCTGAAAGTAGGGGTGGCAACACTATGGCAAACGACGCAGAAGACGCAGTTCGGTCCTATTTGACTTCGGTCAAAGAGGACCTCATGACTGGGGTATCGTTCATGATTCCGTTCGTCACTATCGGCGGAATCTTCCTGGCGCTCGGCTACGCCGTGGCGTCGCTTTCGAACAACGTACAAGACGTGTTCAGCAGCACGGGGACCGCTGGCTGGTTCCTCGCGCAAATCGGTGTCGCAGGGCTGACCCTGATGGTGCCGGTACTCGGGGCGTACATCGCATACGCGATTGCGGACCGGCCGGGTCTCGCACCGGGGTTCATCCTCTCGTACATCATTCAGCAGGGCAACGTCCTGCAAGCGGCCGGTGACGTAATCGGCCTGCAGGGCGGTTCCGCCGGTGCAGGGTACCTCGGCGCTATCGTCGCCGGTTTCCTCGCCGGTATCGTCGCCCGCTGGTTCAAGCAGCGCGACGTGCCGGAGTTCATCGCTCCGATGATGCCGGTTCTCATCATTCCGGTCGCAACGACCGCTGTGCTGACGCCGATTATGCTGTTCGTCCTCGGCGTTCCGATTTCGATTGCGAACGCCTCGCTCACTGGCTTCCTGAGCAACATGCAGGGAGGCAGCCAAGCGGTTCTCTTCGGTGCAATCGTCGGCGCGATGATGGCCGCGGACATGGGCGGACCAATCAACAAGGTCGCCTACGTGTTCTCGGTCGGCCTCATCTCTGAGGGCGTCACCGCACCGATGGCCGCAGTCATGATTGCCGGGATGGTCCCGCCGATTGGACTGGCCCTCTCGAACTTCATCGCACCGCAGAAGTACGCCGCTGAGATGTACGAGAACGCCAAGAGTGGCGTTCTGCTCGGCTTCTCGTTCATCACTGAGGGAGCAATCCCCTATGCGGCCGCAGACCCTGCACGCGTCATTCCGAGCGTCGTCGCTGGGAGTGCAGTCGCAGGCGCGGCATCGATGGCACTCGGCGTTACAATGCCCGCTCCCCACGGCGGCATCTTCGTCGTTCCACTGTCGAACCAGCCATTCATGTTCATCGCGTGCATCCTGCTCGGCTCGCTCGTGACCGCCGTCATCGCGACGGCCGTCAAGCCCGACTTCGACGTGCGCGTCGCCGCACAGAACCAGAACGCAGACGACTGAGACCGACTACCGACTTCATCTTTCAATACTCGACGTAGTACCATGGACGTAGAAGACATTAGCACCATCACACCGCTCGAACTGATTTCGCTCGAAGAACCACCGGCAACGAAGGACGGAGCCATCGAGTTCCTCCTCGACCTCGCCGTCGATGCTGGCCGCGTCTCCGACCGCGACGCCGCCCTCTCCGCACTGCTCGAACGCGAAGAAGAAGCGACGACCGGCGTTGGCTTCGGCATCGGCATCCCGCACGCCAAGACGGACGCCGTCTCGAAACCCACTGTCGCGTTCGCTCGCTCGACCGATGGCATCGACTTCGATGCGATGGACGACAAGCCTGCACGCTTGCTGTTCATGATTCTCGTCCCCGCAGAGGGTGGCGAGGATCACCTCCAGATTCTCAGTGCGCTCTCGCGCTCGCTCATGCACGAGGACGTTCGTGAGAACCTACTCGATGCAGAGAGCGAAGAGACGGTCCAAGACATCCTCGCGGAGGTCGTTGCTTAATGGAGCGCATCGTCACTGTCGTCCCCGAAGACGGCCTGCACGCGCGCCCCGCTTCGAAGTTCGTCGAGATGGCCAACTCGTTCGATTCGGACATCCAGCTCGGTCGCGCCGACGACGGCGACCTCGTTCCCGCCGCGAGCATGCTCGCAGTGACCGGACTTGGCGTCGCCGCCGACGAAGACGTCAAACTCGTCGCCGAGGGTGACGACGCAGAAGCGGCGCTGGATGCCCTCGAAGACATCCTTTCAACCCCAGAGTCCGAACTGTAACCATGGCGGAACGAACCCTCAACGGTATCGGCGTGACACCACTCTCGGGCGTCGGCTCGGTCGTCTGGTACCGACCCGAAGCCGAACTTCCCGACCCACCGGAACCGGCGGACGTGGACGCTGAGTCCGAACTGTCACGGTTCGAATCTGCGCGTGAACAGGCGGCCCAAGAGTTGAAAGCCGAACGCGACCAGACTGCCGAACGCGTCGGCGAAGAAGAGGCCGCAGTCTTCGATGCTCACATCCAGTTCCTCAACGACCCGCAGATTTCTGACGGCGTCGAAGAGGCAATCGACGGCGGAATCCCCGCCGAACACGCTGTACAGGAGACTTTCTCGGGCTTTATCGAACAGTTCGAGAACATGGGTGGCCGGATGGGCGAGCGCGCAGACGACTTGCGCGACGTTCGTGACCGACTCGTTCGCATCCTCTCCGACGGCGAGCGCGTGGACCTCGCGTCGCTCCCCGAGGGAAGCGTCGTCGTCGCCGAGCGCCTGACGCCGAGCGACACCGCACAACTCGACCCAGAGCGCGTCGCCGGATTCGTGACGACGACCGGTGGCCGAACCTCGCACGCCGCTATCTTCGCCCGTTCGCTCGCCTTGCCCGCAGTCGTGGGTGTCGGCGACGAACTCGAATCAGTCGAAGACGGCGACGAAGTACTCATCGACGGTGAGGCAGGTCGCGTCGTCGTGCATCCCCACGACGACACCAAAGCCGAAGCCACGGAGGGCGCAGACGTCGAAGTCCACGACGGTGAAGTCGAGACGAAAGACGGCGTGGAAATCGAGGTTGCGGCCAACATCGGCACCCTCGACGACATCGACCTCGCAGTCGAACGCGGGGCCGACGGTGTTGGTCTCTTCCGCACCGAGTTCCTCTTTCTCGACCGCGAGTCACCACCGGACGAAGAAGAACAGTACGAGGCCTATCTGAAGGCGCTCGAAGCCTTCGACGGTGGTCGTGTCGTCGTCAGAACCCTCGACATCGGCGGCGACAAGCCGATTCCGTACCTCGACCTGCCTGAAGAAGAGAATCCATTCCTCGGCGAGCGCGGCATCCGTCGCTCGCTCGGCCCGGACTCGGACCTCTTCGAGACGCAGATTCGCGCACTCTTGCGCGCCGCAGGGAGTGCCGACGGTGCAAACCTCTCGGTGATGCTCCCGCTCGTCGCCTCGCTGGAAGAACTCCACGAGGCCCGCGAAGTCATCGACGACATCGCTATCGACCTCGACGCACTCGGCATCGAGTACGAACTGCCGGAGTTCGGTATCATGATCGAGACGCCTGCGGCCGTGTTCATGGCCGACGAGTTCGCACCGCACGTGGACTTCTTCAGCATCGGGACGAACGACCTCGCGCAGTACGTCATGGCCGCAGAGCGCGGCAACGAGCGTGTCTCCGACCTCGGCGACTATCGCCAACCAGCCGTCCTGCGCGCAATCGCCAAGACGGTCGAAGCCGCCGACGGCAACGACTGTTGGGTCGGCATGTGTGGTGAGATGGCCGGTGACCCGGACCTCACCGAACTGCTCGTCGGTCTCGGACTCGACGAGTTGAGCATGAGCGCCGTCACGGTACCGCACGTCAAGGCGGCCGTCACGGAGACAGACACGGCCGACGCGGAGGCGCTCGCAACTCGCGTCCGCTCGGCCAGCACCAAAAGTGAAGTCACAGAAATCCTAACTGAAAGCCAATGAAACTCGTAGCAGTCACATCCTGTCCGACCGGAATCGCTCACAGCCAGATGGCCGCAGAGAACCTCCTGCAATCGGCCGAGAAACTCGGCCACGACATCGACGTCGAAGTGCAGGGCGCGATGGGAACTCAGGACGAACTCTCCGCAGACGCCATCGACGCGGCGGATGCAGTCATCATCACCTCGGACACGTCGGTCAGCCGCGACCGCTTCGACGGGAAACTCGTCGTCAAGGGAACGGTCAAAGACGGCGTCAACAACGCCGAGGCCGTCATCGAGCGCGCCGTCGAACTCGCAGAAGCAGGCAAGACCGGAAACGTCACCTTCGGAAGCGGCGACGACGGCGAGGACGCTTCGAGCGAGAGTAGCGCGGATTCCAGCGCGAGCGACGAACCCGTCCGACGCGGCGGAGACCCCGAAAAAGGCCTGTTCGCACGCCTGAAGAAACTGTTCTCCTAAGCGCGTCGCGCTTGCGGCCGCCCCACTCTCTTCGTTTTTCACCGCCGACGAGCGACCGCGTTCGACGCTCGTGAAAAATTAACTCGGTAATGAACGAACGGATTCGTGCAAAAGCGAACGCGACTTCCCATACATTATTACCCTCGCACACGATGTGAAAACCGAGGTGAACGTCTAATGCCGTTTTACGGCGGGGAGGAACTCGCCAGTGTATACGATGAGGCGCTCGACGAAGGGTTCGGTCTCGTTGCGAGTAACATCGCAGAGCCGAACGTGATGATGGGGTTGATGGAAGGTGCCGACCGGATGGATTCGGACCTCCTGCTCCAGATGAGTGGTGGTGCCTGCAAGTTCGCAGGCAACGGTGACCCGGTTGCGGGCCTCGAAGCGATGGGCACGTACATCGAAACCATCGCCGAGCAGTACGACATCGGGGTCTTCCTGAATATGGACCACCAGACCGACCTCGAACTCATCGAGAAACAGATCGAACTCGATATTCCGTCGTCGATTATGATCGACGCCTCGCACCACCCGTTCGAGGAGAACGTCGAGACCAGCCGCGAGGTCGTCGAGATGGTCGAAGCCGCAGGCTCCGACATCCTCGTCGAGGCCGAACTCGGCCAGATAAAGGGCGTCGAAGACGAAATCGAGGCTGAGGAAGCCTTCTACACCGACCCCGAACAGGCCGTCGAATTCGTCGACCGAACGGGTGCTGACCTGCTCGCCATCTCGGTGGGTACCCAGCACGGTGTCGCCAAGGGCAAAGACCTCGAACTTCGCCCGGACCTCGCCCACGACATCCGTCAGGCTCTCCGCGACCACGGTCTCGACACGCCGCTCGTCCTCCACGGCTCTTCGGGCGTCCAACCCGACCAGTTGCAGGAGATGCTCCAACACGGCATCTGTAAGGTCAACAAGGACACGCGCTACCAGTACGAGTACACGCGCACCGCCTACGACCTCTACAGTCAGGACCCGAACGCAATCGTCCCGCCGGAAGGCGTCGAAGACGCCCGCGACACGTTCTTCAACGAGACCGAGTGGTCGCCCGACAAGTCGGTCTTCGACCCTCGTGTCGTCGGCCGGGACATTCGCGCCCGAGTCGCGGACGTTCACGCCGACCTGACGGAAGTCTCCGGAAGCGCCGGTCACTCGCTGTTCAAATAACTCCGACGACAGCGCAGTCGTCACATTTCTTCGCTATTTTCGCCCGCGAGCGTCGCCGCTGTCGTGCGTTGTGTCGTGTGTGTCCGCCCCGTCGCTTAAGCCACTCCGAGACGTGAATACGACTATGCCCCAGATTCACCTCGACGAGCGCACGATTGGCCGACTCGATGACCTCCGAGAAGAAGACGAAGACTACGACGAACTCATCAACGAACTCATCAACATCTACCAGGCGAGCGAACTCACGCTATTCCACGGCGGCGACGAGTACTGAGTCGCGTTACTCCTGATAGGCGATTCGGACCTGTTCCCACGTCCCTTTGTTTTCGAGATGCTCCTGTAGCATGTCCGCGTAGGATTGGGTCATTCGCTTGGCATCTTTGAGCTTCTCTTCTTTGTCTTTCTTTCCGCCACCGCCACCGAGACCAAGTGCGCCTTTGATAGAGTCCACGATGCTGCCGCCGCTCGATGAGGACTGATTGCCGCCGCCACCCATCGCGCCCATCTGCTTTCGGATGTTGTCGAGTTCCGGAATAATCATCGGGACTTTTTCGGTGTCCGCGACGATGCGTGCGTGTTCCGGGTCGTTGGCGTCCTCGATTTCGAACTCGGTCGCCGTCATGATGAGACCCCACTCCTGACTCGAAAACTGCGAGTTCATCACGTGTTCGTTGAACTCGCGGTCGACTGCCATTCGGTCGCCGACGATGCTGTCGGTCCAGTGTGCCATGGAGACATGTCATCGTCGTACTGGTATCAGGGTTGCGGGAAATCGCCCCCCGCACGTGGATTTAATCGCGTGGCTGTCGTCTCTGTCTCATGGAACGGTACGACCTGCTGTACCGACTGTACGAGGAGTTCGACGCCGCATCGGTTCGAGAGTCGCAGGACTTTATCGACCTCTTGCCTCCACTCGATTCGACCGTCGCACTCTCTCACTGGCAGGCGGTCGACGACGAACTGAGTGAGATGAAAGACCGTCTTCGCCGCGAGTTTCCGGACGGCGACCGCTATGCCGAACTCGCCGCCCACGCGACGCGCGACGAGGCGTTTACCGCGCTCGACCTCTACACGAAGTACGGTCGCGCCGTCAACGCACTCGTCCTCGACGTAGACGAGACGCTCCGGTCGGCCGGTCGGACTGACAACGAAATCCCACGCGAAGTGCTTCACCTCCTCACCGAGTTGTACGAGTTAGACGTTCCCATCATCATCTGCACCGGCCAGACCCTCGAAAACGTGAAGGGATTCATGATTCAGGGCATGGGAAACACGCTCGTCCATTCGGGGAACTTCAGTATCGTCTACGAGGCGGGAACCGGTGTCTTCACACCAGGCCACGGGTCGGACACGAAGCGACTGTTGTACGAAACGCTCGACGAAACCGTCCAGTCCGTCTTCGAAGGCGTCCGCGGACAGGTAATTCGAGAACTCCCCGAGAGCCTTCGCGGGTGTGTTCACCTCCAAGGAAACGAGTTCAACGTCACGCTCAAGCCGAACTTCGAGACCGGAAGCGACGAGGCCGAGCGCGTCATCGACGAGTCGATTCTGTTCATGCTAGACTTACTCGGGGGCGTCGTCACCGACGACCCCGAAGGCGCGAATTGGGCGCGGGCCTACTACGCGGCGTCCGACTCGGAAATCGCCGACGTACTCGATGCACAGGGTGCGGAATCGGCGTCGGTCGATGACATCCCAGACGACGTTCGTGCGACGTTCGAGCGCATTACCGTCGCGTACTATCACGCCGATGCTGCGGAACTCTCTGCGGTAGCGTTGAACAAGGCCGCCGGTGTCGAGGCCGCACTCGACGTCCTCGGCATCGACGACCCGTTCATCCTCATGATGGGCGATTCGAAGTCGGACAGAAAGGTGATGGAGTGGGCCGCCGAGGGGAAACGCGGTATCTCTGCGGCCCCCGAACACAGTTCAGAGACGGTTCTCGAACACGTGCGGAGTACCGACGAACTCGTCTTCGACCGAGGAGATGCGGCGTCGATTCTCCGAACCGTCTACGCGCTCAATCTGTTGACCGATTAGCGAACTCACGAGTCGGTCGCGTGTGTTCGGCAGATAGCCGCGAAAAGGTGGATGCAGGGGGTGGTGACTTAGTGTACGGTACACTGTTCACCAGTTCCGTCGCCCGGTTGTTCTGGTTCTTCAGGGGTCGGGGTGGGTGTCGTTGGGGTGGGTGTTGGAGTTGACTGGTCGGTCTTCTCGTTGTCGTCTGAGTCGTTCGAGTCAGTCTTCTCGGTGTCGTTGCTGTCAGTATCGTTGCTATCGTTGTCGTCCGAGGAGGAACTGCTCTTTTTCTTCTTGCTCGAACTGGTCTTTGCGACGGGCGTCTCGGTCGTCGTTTCCGTGTCGTCCACGGCGATGAACTGTTCGTCATCGTCACCGTCGTCGGTCGGTGTCGGCGTCGAGTCGTCGACGATGACGGGTTCGTTGTCGTCTTCGTCGTCAGTGTCGGTGTTCGTGTCGTCCGTGACCGCGTCTCCGACATCTCCGTCCGTGTTCGCAAACGATGCGTCGATGGTTGTATCCGCGCTATCCGTCGTGTCGGGTGCGACAGGCCCGCCGATGAGGAATGCTGACCCGATGACCGTCAGGACGACGACCAAGATGCCGATTCCCTTGAGGCTCACGTTCGTTCACCCCGTGTCTGTGGCGATGCACACGTTGTGTCTTGGTGGACACTGGTGCAACGAGATGTTCCTCGGAACGATTCTGCAATAGTGGTTGGTACCATATCCAGGACACTATTTGATTCGAGAGGATATCGTTACGAATTATCTACCACTCCGAGCCGGAATCTGGAAACGTTGGTGTGTGAACAGAGATAAAATCCGGTGAATTCGTTCGAGAGAGTCTCTCCGTCCTGCACATATTATCGCCATAACTCCACGATTAACACCAAAATACTGGGTGGTACCCCGCGACGAAACACGGGACGTGGAATCGAGAGAAACACAAAACGAGTCAGCAAGGGATAGCGTGTCGCCGAATGCTGGGCTGTGTAGTGGTTTGCACACAGTGCCCAGGGCGACCACACCGGAATGGCAGCGATGTAGCTCAGTGATATCGCAGTACACGTCGATTGGTCACGCTTCGACCATCACCTCTATTTGTTCACAGATTCCCATGACACATCCTTCTGTAGGGCGCCTACCGTATTCGTTACGTCCTCTCTACCTGAATTTCACGAACTCGTGAACAAACAGAATTTCAGAACGTGTTGAGTGCTATTGTTTCCCACACACTCGTTCGGATTTCGAGCGACTGCGACGAGGTTAACAGCACCATAGCCGCGCTGTTCGGCGGTTCATACCTCCTTAACTGCCTGAAAATCACGAAATTCAACACGCGTCTTATTCTCTTCGCGCGGCGTAGAGAGTGAGATGACCACCTCGACAGAACGAATCGTTTCGGTTGCCTCTCAGTGGCCGGGTGTCGAAACCGCGCCGCATCGATTCGGAGGGACAGAGTTTCTCGTGGCAGACAAAGAAATCGGCCACGTCCACCACGCCGGAATTCTCGATTTAGCCATCACACGCCGCGTGCGCGACCTCCTCATCGAAACGGGACTGGGTGAACCTCATCACGTCCTCCCCGACTCGGCGTGGGTAACCTACCGCATCCACGACGAAGACGACGTTGACGGGGCGTTGCAGATACTTCGCCTCGCGTATCTGTGGCGACTGCTCTCGCTCAGACGGAGAGACATGGATATCGACCCGCGACTGGACGTCGGTACCGACCTCACTATCCTCGGTCTCCCAGCAGAAATCGACCGACTCACCCGCGACACGTTCACCGACGTGTTCGATACGCGCGCACCGGCCTGAGTGAGTCGAGCCTATTTTGCCGTGAATTTGCCAACCAGCAGTCCCGCCGCGTCAGAAAAACTTTACTAATGTTCGAGTAAACCACCAGTCATGGGTAAGAACTACGCGGACCTTCACGACCCGAACGCGGAGTACACGATGCGTGAACTCTCCGCCGACACGATGGGCGTGACGGCCAAGCGCGGTGGCGGCCGCGACGTGGAAATCACCGACGTGCAGACGACGATGGTCGATGGGAACTTCCCGTGGACGCTCGTCCGAATCTACACCGACGCAGGTATCGTCGGCACTGGCGAGGCCTACTGGGGCGCGGGCGTTCCGGAACTCATCGAGCGCATGAAGCCCTTCATCATCGGCGAGAACCCGCTCGACATCGACCGACTGTTCGAGCACCTGGTCCAGAAGATGTCTGGCGAAGGCTCCGTCGAGGGCGTCACCGTCACTGCTATCTCGGGCATCGAAATCGCTCTGCACGACCTCGCGGGCAAGATTCTCGAAATCCCGGCCTACCAACTGCTCGGTGGCAAGTACCGCGACAAGGTTCGCGTCTACTGTGACTGCCACACGGCCGACGAGGCCGACCCGCAGGCGTGTGCCGACGAAGCAGAGCGCGTCGTCGAAGAACTCGGCTACGACGCCCTGAAGTTCGACCTCGACGTTCCCTCGGGTCTCGAAAAGGACCGCGCGAACCGACACCTTCGCCCCGGCGAGATTCGCCACAAAGCGGAGATTGTCGAAGCCGTCACCGAGCGCGTGAAGGACCGTGCAGACGTCGCATTCGACTGCCACTGGACCTTCTCGGGCGGCAGTGCGAAGCGCCTCGCCGCGGCTATCGAAGACTACGACGTTTGGTGGCTCGAAGACCCCGTTCCGCCGGAGAACCTCGAAGTTCAAGAAGAGGTCACGAAGTCCACGCTCACGCCCATCACGGTCGGTGAAAACCGCTACCGTGTGACCGAACTTCGCCGTCTCATCCAGAATCAGGCGGTCGATATCGTCGCGCCCGACATGCCCAAGGTCGGCGGCATGCGCGAGACGCAGAAGATTGCGGACGTGGCTAACCAGTACTACGTGCCGGTCGCCATGCACAACGTCTCGTCGCCAATCGCAACGATGGCCTCTGCCCACGTCGGCGCGGCCATCCCGAACTCACTGGCAGTCGAGTACCACTCCTACCAACTCGGCTGGTGGGAGGACCTCGTCGAAGAGTCCGTCATCGAGGAAGGCTACATCGAAATCCCCGAAAAGCCGGGTCTCGGCCTGACGCTCGACATGGACGCTGTCGAGGAACACATGGTTGACGGCGACACGCTGTTTGACGAAGCGTAAGCTTCGGCAAGCCAGCAAACCAGAGATTTGCGCTGTTTGACGAGGCGTAAGCCGAAGTCGAAGACCACCGAGCCTCGATATTCTCACTTTCTCTCATCTCACGACAGCCACTGCTAGCTAGCTTTTGTCAACTCGCTACGTAGTTTGATGACACATGCCCGACTACACAATCGACTACGAACTGAGCGACGACGACGAGAATATTCACAACAAGTGGGACAACAGACTAGAGCCGAGAGTCACAGTCGAGCCCGGTGATGTCGTCCGATTCGAGTGCCGAGATGCGCTCGATAGACAACTCACGAGAGAATCGACAGCAGAAGACCTCGCCAACGCGAGTTTCGACCCAGTCCACCCACTGACTGGTCCGGTCGCCATCGAAGGCGCGGAACCCGGCGACGTTCTCGCGGTCGAATTCCTCGACTTCGAACACAAAGGGTGGGGCTATACGGGTTACATGCCCGGCGAGATGGGACTCGGTCTCTTGCCCGAGGATTTCGAAGAAGCGGGTCTGTACATCTGGGACCTCGGCGACGAGGTGGCACACTTCGCCCACGGTATCGAAGTCCCGCTGGACATGTTCCCCGGAATCGCTGGCGTCGCGCCCGCCGCAGTTGGCGCGCACAACACCCTCCCACCGCGCGATACCGGCGGCAACTTCGACATCAAGCACCTCACCAAAGGTTCGACGCTCTACTTGCCAATCGAAGTCGAAGGCGGGCTGTTTTCGACCGCCGACTGCCACGCGGCACAGGGTGACGGCGAGGTGTGCGTGACGGGAATCGAAGCGCCGATGTTCGTCACGGCGCGATTCGACGTGTTGAAAGACAAGTCTATCGAGCAACCCGAATTCGAGACGGCGGGTCCATTCACCCCAACTGGCCGCGACGAATCGATGTACGGGACGACGGGCATCGCCGATGACCTGATGGAGGCGACCAAAAAAGCGGTTCGCCACATGATTACCCACCTCGAAACCGAACACGGCCTCACTCGAGGCGAGGCGTACATCCTCTGTTCGGCGGCCGTAGACCTCAAAATCAACGAAGTCGTGGACGCGCCTAACTGGACCGTCTCGGCGTACTTGCCGAAGAGTCTCTTCCCGTAATTGCCGACGTCATTCGAGTCGAACACCACCGCTTGGCCGACACGCGAACACCCGTGCATCGGGGCCAACGCGCTCGGTGATTTCGGCGCGAATCTCGTTTTTCACCCGTTCGAGCGCCGCACCATCGACCAGCGCGACGGCACTGCCACCGAATCCGCCGCCGGTCATTCGCGCGCCGTAGACGCCATCGACTGCGGTTGCCAACGCCACTGCGTCATCCAGTTCCTCGCAACTGACTTCGTAGTCGTCACGGAGGCTCTCGTGGCTCTCGACTATCGCCGACCCGACCGCATCGTAGTCACCTACGGCGAGTGCATCACGAGCGCGCTGGACGCGAGCGTTTTCGCTGAGGACGTGTCGGGCGCGTCGGTACTCGGTCGGTGTCAGCGCGTCGCGGTGCTGTTCGAGGACGTCTGTGGTGACCTCTCGAAGCGATGCGAAGTCCCGGCCCGCAGCGTCACTGAGAGCGGAGACTGCGCTGTGACACTCCCGTACTCGGTCGTTGTAGCCCGAGTCGGCGAGCGCGTGCGAGACGCCCGTATCGAGTACGAGCAATCCAACGTCTCCATCACCGAGTGAGACGTGTTCAGATGCCCGCGTTTGGCAGTCCAAGAAGAGCGCCGAGTCGGGTTCGCAGAGTGCGACGGCAAATTGGTCGAGGATGCCGCATTCGACGCCCACGCCTTCGCGCTCGGCGCGCCAGCAGGCGAGTGCGAGGTCACGGCGTGAGATATCAACTCCTGCCAACTCAGTGAGGACCGTCGCAACTGCGAGTTCGAGTGCGGCAGACGACGAGAGACCCGCACCGGTCGGCAGGTTCGACGTGATGGCCAACTCGACACCCGGAATCGACTCGGTTTCGCGGAGGACGTTCGCAACGGCGGCGACGTAGGCGGCCCACCCGTCGGGACTGCCTCCCGGTTCGATGGTTCGCGTTTGGTCAAAATCGAGGGCGTGGGCGGCGATGATGTCGTCGTCACGTTCGCGGGCCGCGACAGCGACGTATCGGTTGACTGCGACGGGGAGACAGAAGCCGTCGTTGTAGTCGGTGTGACCACCGACGAGGTTCACACGTCCGGGGGCGACTGCGACGACCGGGTCTGGACCGTCGCCGAACACGTCTGCAAGCGCCGATTTCGCGCGTAAATCGAGGTCAAACTCCATTCTCGACTACTCGTTCTCGCCTATCTCTGCGCCGAGACGAGCGGCGATTTCCTTTCCCATCTCGCGGGGATTCGACTCGACTACCGTGAGCGTCGCACCGACTTCGACGCGCCCGGGTTCGAGTACGTCCGCACAGACGCCACCGCGTTCCTCCCGTAATGCGTCTACGACGTCCTCGTCGTCGATGAGTCCCGCGAGGTATGAACAGGGCGGTCGGAGCGCCGTCCCACGAAGGGTCGCTTCACCGAGTGTGAAGGTCGCATCGAGCAGGTCCGTGGGGTCGATGCCGCTGAGAACGACGTTGCGCCGATGCGCGCCGTTCGAGAGGTCCACGCCGAAGGTCTCGCGTGCATCCTCGAGTACCGCGGCATCGACGAGCGTTACCTGACAGGCGTCGGTCGCCGAGAAGTATCCGGTGCCGTCGAAGTAGCGGTCACCTTCGATGCCGCCGGGTTTCATCACGACGGCGTCTTTGGCCTTCATGGCTTCACCATTCGCCGTTGCGATGTAGAGTGATTCGACGCGACCGTCTCCTTCCGAAGTCATACTATCTTTCCACCCTCCGGTGCCGAATAGGTTGGGCTTGTAACACCTTCGTCAGCACAGCGGCTTGGGGTCCACGCCGAGTGCTGCGAGTCCGTCGGCGTAGTCGTCGTACGCGAGCTGAACGACGTATTCGGCGACCATCTGCGCTCGCTCCCAGTCTTCGGCGTCGGCACACAACTCGTCGAGCAAGTCGAGTCCGGTCTGGAGGGTCTCGTCGGTTTCAGTCTTGAGCGAGCGAAAGAGGTTCGCTTTCGGCTCGTCCGCCTCGTTGATGAAGAAACTGATAACCTGTGTATGCGCTCGAATCGAGACGAGTCCACGACCGACCATCCCTGCTGCAATGCGCTCGATAGTGTCTTCCCGTCCGCGGAGATAGCCGTGCATCATCCCCGGTTCGCTCGGAAGGTCGACGTCTTCGTCGAGGGCATTGAGTACTCGCTCGAGGTGCGTCGCCTCTTGCTCGGCGGTCGATTCGAACGCCGCTCTCGCCGACGCTTCCGGCTCGCTTTCGGCCCACTGTTCGAAGGTTCCCTGCGCAGCATGTTCGGAGAACGCCGCTGCTCGGAGTACAGCAGATTCGGAGAGGTCTGCGTCGGTCAGCGCGATGAGCAGTTTCGACGAGCCGAGTCGGTCGAGTTGTGTGTACTTCGATTGCTCGACCGACTCGCGGAGGGTCTCGGCGTTCATGTACAGTGTGTCGTCGTCATCGAATGTGAACGTTGGGCCGACGACGAAAACTATCGAATTTGATACTGTGTGGTGAGAATTGAAATACCTAAACTGAACGTTACTATGTAATGACTGACGCTGACGGCCAAGTAACGGCTGATATGCGCGCGGACGTCGATGGTGAGCGATTACTCTCAAAATTGAATATCGATACCAACGAGATTCAGCGACGGAAGACCTTCGTTCGGCTTTCTGAAGCCGACGAAGCACGACTCGAAGCACTCGAACCGGTATTCGACGATGTCGCAGACGACCTCGCAGAAGACTTCTACGACCACCTCGGTGACCACGCCGATGCGATGGCGTTTCTCGACCGCACGACGAAGACGCTCGATATTCTGAAATCCGACCAAGCGACGTACATTCGCGAACTTACCCGCGGCGAGTACGACCGCGACTACTACGCCAAGCGCGCTCGAATCGGCAAGATCCACGACATGATAGACCTCGGGCCGAAGTACTACCTCGGGGCGTACACGACGCACTACGAAGGGCTGTTTCGGGCGATTGGCGAGCAGGCGAAAGCCGAGTTCGGCGAGGAAGAGTCCGCAGAGTCCGCTGGCGTACTCGGTGGATTGCTTGGCCGAGTTCGACCGAACTCGTCCGACGAGGAGGCCATCGACGACGCTATCGACTACGTCATCGACCACATGCTTCCAGTGATGAAACTCCTTTCTCTCGACCAGCAGGTCGCGATGGAGACCTACATTCAGTCGTACAGCGAGGCCGCCCGCGAGGCCGCCGCACGCCGTCGGCGTCTCGCAAACGAGGTCGAATCTGACCTCCAAGCGCCAATCGAGGAAGTACTCGAACAGTCGGAAGTTATCACCGACCGAACCGACGACATCGAGAATATCGCACACACGCAGGCCGACGACATGGAGACCGTCTCCATGGAAGTCTCGGATATGAGCGCAACTGTCGAAGAAATCGCGGCGACAGCCGAAGAAGTCGAACGAACAAGCGCCGATGCCGCCTCTCGCGCCGCCGAAGGAGAGGATGCGGCCGACGAAGCAATCGACGTGATGCAGGACGTGAGTACCTCGGCAGAGCGCGCATCCGACGACGTGCAGCGACTCCACGACCAAATCGAGGAAATCGACGACGTACTCGAAGCCATCAACGACATCGCAGAGCAGACGAACTTGCTCGCGCTCAACGCTTCTATCGAGGCCGCCCGCGCAGGTGAAGCAGGCGATGGATTCGCTGTCGTCGCAAGCGAGGTCAAGAATCTCGCCGAAGAGTCCCAGGCCCGCGCCGCAGAGGTCGAAGAGACGGTCGATAACATCCAGTCTGAAGCGAAAGAGACCATCGAGAGTCTCTCGCAGACGACCGACCGCCTCTACGACGGCATCGACCGCGGTGAGGACGTGATGCGAAGCCTCACCGATATCTCGGCGGCAGTCGAACAGGCGAGCGCCGGTATCGGCGAAGTTGCGGCCGCAACCGACGAACAGGCCGTGAGTGCCGAGCAAATCGCCGACATGGTGGACCGTGCCAACGTCCACGCCAACGACGTCTCCGAACAAATCACGGACATCTCGGACGCGAACCGCGCACAGAACTCTCGTGTTCTCGGTATCCGTGAGTCCGTCCAGCGCCTCGGAAACACCGACGGTTCAACCACTTCGTCAACCGGACGCGCTAGCGGTACCTCACCGAGCAGTGTGCCGAGTGACGTCAGTGCCGATTCGTTCGCAGACGTCCCGTCGGACGTGAAATCAGATGCCAAAGCCTTAGAAAACGTCTCGTTCGATCAACTCGCTAACGACGGCGGCGCAGAGTCAGAGTAATTCGAGACCAACTCTTCTGTTCTTTCCACCTCTCTTCGCTCTCTTCGTTTTCTTCTCTTCACTTCTCACCGAGTGAGATTTCATCACGTCGGCGTGCGTAGTGTGTGGGTATGACGCCCGAAACGCTCGCGACCCGACTGCGGCGTGGCGACCCGACGACTGTACTCGACGTTCGCAACCGCGACGAGTTCGAAGAGTGGCACATCGACGGTCCGAGCGTCGAGGCGACCCAAATACCTGCGATACAGTTCACGCAAGCCGAAATTCGAGATTCGGTTTCCGACCTCGCTGACCGGTTCCGCGATGCACCTGCTCCGGTCGTCGTCGTCTGCGGTGAAGGTCGTGCGAGCGCCCACGTCGCCGACCTGCTCGAAAGTTCGGGTGTCGCCGCCGAGAACCTCGAAACCGGAATGGAAGGGTGGGCAAACGTATATCTCTCGGTCGAACTCGACCACGACGAGGCGACCGTCATCCAGTACCAACGCCCCTCTAGCGGGTGTCTCGCGTATCTCGTCATCGACGGTGACGAGGCCGTGGTTATCGACCCGCTCCGCGCCTTTGCCGACCGATACGTCGAGGACGCCCGCGCTCACGGGGCGAAACTCGTCGCGGCACTCGATACACACGTCCACGCCGACCACGTGAGCGGGATTCGGCGACTCACCGAGGCCGTAAACACTGTTGCCACGCTCCCGGTCGGCGCAGTCGAACGCGGACTCGAGTTCAACGCGCGACTGCTCGAAGACGGCGACGCTGTGCCGGTCGGTGAGACCGAGATTGTCGCTGTCGCGTCGCCCGGCCACACCTCCGAGATGACCGCGTATCGCCTCGGTGACCTCGTGTTCGTCGGTGACGGACTCTTCTTGGACAGTCTCGCACGCCCCGACCTCGAAGGCGGAGACGACGGCGCACCGGCGTTGGCACGACAACTCTACGAGACACTCACCGAGCGATACGCCGCCTTTGCAGACGGCGTTCGCATCGCTCCAGCGCATTACGGCGGCCACACACTCCCGACCGAAACAGGTGCATACGTCGCATCACTCGGCACGTTACGAGACCGATTGCCTGCCCTGTCGATGGGCGAAGACGAGTTCCGCTCGTTCGTTCTCTCCGAGATGCCACCGCGACCGGCCAACTACGAGCGGATTATCAGCGTCAATCTCGGACACGAGCCGCTCTCGGACGAAGAAGCGTTCGCGGTCGAACTCGGGCCGAACAACTGTGCGGTAACGGGAACAGAGTTCGAACCCGGTGCGGGCGATGCAACCGCTCACGGGTCCTAACACAGCGAGAAAGAGCTTGACAGCGAAATCGGGAGTTAGTCGTCGGCCGCGGCCGCACCACTTGCGACGTCGTCTTCGATGCTCGGCGGATAGACGCCGCGCTCGAGTTTGAGGTCGCTCTGGGGTCGGGCCATGCAGGTGAGTGCGTACTTCTCGGCCTCTTCGTCGGTTAGGCCGCGGGCGGCGGGTTGGGTGACGTCGCCTTCGAGAATCTCGGCAGAACAGGCGAGACACATGCCGACGCGGCAGGAGTACTCCTGTGCGATGCCTTCTTCGATACAGGCTTTGAGAATCGTCTGTTTGTCAGACACCGTAATCTCCTCACCTGTGCCGACGAATTCGACGGTGTACTCGGTCATACCTCGCCGTTCGAGCGACCGCATCAAAACTGTTTATCAAACGAGGCCGATTGGTGGAATTCGTCCGCTCGCTGAGGACGCATCAAGAAACGGTCCCATCCACCCGACTCCGCGAGTGGATTATCCTGCCGACTCTGCGGTCGAGTGACCGTGTTTGTCTCTGGCGGGGTCTTTGTCTGACGTCATCCGGACCGTCAGTACCGGCACGTCCGAGGTACGGACGATACGCTCGGTGACGCTCCCGAGCAGGTAGTGGTCCAACCCGGTTCGACCGTGGGTTCCCATGACGACGAGATCGATATCGTGGCCCTCGATGTACCGCTTAATCGAGCGGTAGGCCGTTCCGGTGACGACTTCTGATTCGACATCGACACCGGCCTCCTCGGCGGCATCTTCGATTTGGTGGAGGGCGACTTTGCCCTCACGTTCGAGTGCCGAGATAACGATATCTGCGCCAGCATCGAGCGAGGTGTAGATACTCGTATCGACGACGTACAAGGCGTGGATGCGCGCGCCGTACGTCTCTGCGAGCGAGACTGCGTGTTCGATGGCTTTGTCGGCCGCGCTACTCCCGTCAGTTGGTACGAGTATCTCGCGGTACATTACGTTCTATACTACGTGAGGAACGGTGATAGTTCTAGTCCTCGGCGTGATGGTCTCTCGCGGCCAAAATCGCTTCTTCGCACGTCTGCAACCCATCGACTCGTCGGGTCTCTTCGTCGAGTTCGACGGTCTTGATGGCCGTCCATCCCTCCTCGTCGTCGAAGAGGACGCCTTTGACCCACCCCTCGGTCGCGAACAAGAGACTGCGCGCGGGTTCTTCGCTCTCGACAGAGACGACCAGTTCGAACGCGTCCGAACGGTTCAGCGAACTGAGTTCGGGTGCCTTCAGCGGACGGGGCGGAAGCGATGAGATAAGGCCCATATCCGACTCGTGCAGGTGATGGGGGATGACGCTTTCGAACCACCGACTCGGAGTCGTAACCTTTCTTTTGTCTGCCGCAACACGTCCTCGCATGTCTTCCTCTCGTGTCGAGCGCCACCTCGACCGAACGACGCTCGCCGTGATTGCGGTGGCCGTTGTGGCGCTCGTCTTTCGTCTCGTCGGTCTCGGCGGTAGACCCCTCCACTGGGACGAAGCACGGGTCGGCTACTGGAGTCTCCGCTACCTCGAAACCGGCTACTTCAGCTACCGACCAATCGCCGGTGGTCCGCTCGTCTACGTACTCTCGCGGTGGTCGCTCTCACTGCTCGGACTGACCGACTTCGCTCTCCGACTCCCCGTCGCTCTCTTCGGCGGGTTGCTCCCTCTGTCAGCACTGCTCTTTCGTGGTCGCCTCCGCGACTCGGAGACTGTCGCGTTCGCCGCGATACTCGCCACCAGCCCACTGCTCGTCTACTACGGGCGCTTCGCCCGCGGCGACATCTTCGCTATCGGGTTCACGCTCGTCGCGCTCGGCTTTGCGATTCGACTCGCCGATGGTGAGGGGCAGAAAAACGCCTACGGCTTCGCGGCTGCTATCGCGCTCGCAATCGGCGCTTCGGGATTCGGTGTCGTCACACTCGTCTGCCTCGGCATCGCCGCACTCCTCGTCGTCGATCACGCTGCGCTCGTCTCGTCGGTTCGACCGGTTGCGATGCAACTCGGGACGCTCTCGTCCCGACTCGAAGATGCTGTGACGCCTGCTGCTCGGTCAGTACTCGTCTTCTTCGGATTCTACGTGTTCCTGTTCGCTCCCCGTGCAGGCGAGACTGATGCCGCCGGAATCGACTCGCCGGGGACGATTCTCACGGCAATCGACGTCGCACTCTTCGAGTCGGTTCGTCGGTTCGTCGGTGTTCGAATCGTCCATCGTGGACCCGAGGGCACGCACGAACTCTTGCCCTACTTCGGGGATATCCTCGGCCTCGTCGCACTCGCGGCCCTCCCGGTTCTCGTCCTCGCAGTCGGGTCGTTCCTCGTCGACCGCTACACCGCAGGCGGACCGCGAGAAATCGTCTCACTTGGCGCGTACTGGGCGGGCGCATCGCTGGTGTTCGTCCCGATGTTCACCGAAGTCTCCGCACCGTGGCTCGGCGTCTATCTGGTCGTCCCACTCGCCCTCCCCGCCGCGGTCGGACTCGCGGCACTCGTACGGTGGGGATGGTCTGCAATCGAGGCACGAGATGTGTCTCGGAGTTCGCTCGCGCTCTTGCTCGCCGTCGCACTCGTCGCACAGGCGGGTGCGGTTGCGGCATCAGACGTGTACGGGCCGAGTGACCGAGACAACCAACTCGCACACTACGCCCAACCGACGGACGACTTCACCGACTTCCGCGACAATCTCTCGTCGTGGGTGACACCCGACGACGACCAACCTGACGTACTCTACTACGGTCAGTCGATGTACGTCTCCGATGGTTCGACCGACTTCCCACCAGTCCCCGACGAGTGGGGTGAGCGACTTCCGGTAGACTGGTACGTCGCCCGCGAAGATGCACAGACGATATCGGCGACGACACCCACACAGGTTCGTGACCTCGAAACCGTTCCGCCTGTCGTGATTGCGCCAGCGACCGCTCGCGGTGAGTTATCGCCGATGCTCGATGGCTACGTGGCGACGGAGTACGAGACCGCCCTGTGGGGACGGTCGGTCGTCGTCTTCGTCGAAAACTAGTCGGGGCTCAGTTCAGCGGAAGCCCATCGCTTCGATCTGTTCTTGGTAGCGGTTCCGGATGGTGACTTCGGTCACCTGTGCAACGTCTGCGACCTCACGCTGGGTCTTCTTTTCGTTGCAGAGAAGGGATGCAGCGTAAATCGCTGCCGCCGCAAAGCCGGTTGGGGACTTGCCGGAGAGCAGTCCTTGTTCGGCCGAGACGTCGATGATTTCGGTTGCTTTGGCCTGTACTTCTTCGGAGAGGTCGAGTGCGGAGGCGAATCGCGGGACGAATTGTTTGGGGTCGACGGGCTTGAGTTCGAGACCGAGTTCCTGCGAAATGTATCGATAGGTTCGACCGATTTCTTTCTGGGGAACACGGGATACTTCAGCCACTTCGTCGAGCGACCGTGGGATGCCTTCCTGACGGCAGGCCGCGTACAGTGCCGAGGTTGCGACGCCCTCGATAGAGCGTCCGCGAATCAGGTCCTCGTTGAGTGCGCGGCGATAGATCACGGATGCGACCTCACGGACGGAGCGCGGGACACCGAGCGCCGACGCCATGCGGTCGATTTCACTGAGTGCAAACTGGAGGTTGCGCTCGCCTGCGTCCTTCGTGCGAATACGCTCTTGCCACTTGCGCAGGCGGTGCATCTGGGACCGTTTTTCGGAGGACAAAGAACGCCCGTAGGCGTCTTTGTCTTTCCAGTCGATGGTCGTCGTCAGGCCACGGTCGTGCATCGTCTCCGTAATCGGCGCACCAACACGGGACTTGGACTGCCGTTCAGAGTGGTTGAATGCACGCCACTCCGGGCCACGGTCGATTTGGCGTTCGTCGAGTACGAGACCACAATCGTCACAGACGAGTTCTCCCTGGTCTGCGTCCGTGACAATCTGGTCAGACCCACACTCAGGGCAATTGACCCGCTCGTCCTCTTTTGCCGTTGTCTCCTCTCGCTGACGCTGCCGGCTCGGACGTTCCATTAAAAGGTTTCTGGTGGAGCGTAAATTTAAACCTTTGTGTTAGGAAATTGACAGACGCCGCTGTCTGCCGATTCGATGCGGGCGATACCAGAAGATTCGAGTACACCTACTTATACGGTTCCCTGACAAACGGTAACCGAATGGCGAGCAGTACGGTTTCAACTCTCATTGTGTGTGTTCTCATTGTACTCGCTGGCTGTGTCGGGTCCGGTGATATCGCCGCTGGACCGACCTCGACCACGACCGATTCGACTGCGACTCAGTCGACGACTTCTACGGCGTCCGCGGAGAGCGATGTCACCGTCGAAGTCGTCGATGTGGTCGATGGCGATACGATAAAAGTCGTCATGCCGGACGGCGCACGTGAGACGGTTCGACTCCTCGGCGTCGATACACCGGAAGTCTATGGTTCGAACACGCCCGACGAATTCGAGGGTGTCCCGGATACTGAGGATGGTCGCGCGTGCTTGCGCGATGCAGGCTACGCCGCGAGCGACTTCGCCAAAGAACGCCTCTCGAACCGAACAGTCGGGCTCCGATTCGACGAGAAGGCTGGCGAACGCGGCTACTACGGTCGGCTTCTCGCCTACGTCGTGGTCGATGGCTCCGAGTTCAACTACGAACTGCTGACCGAGGGACACGCACGATTCTACGACAGTTCCCTCGAAGAGCGCGCCCGCTACGAAGCCGCCGAATTGGACGCCCGTGAGCAGGGTGTCGGACTCTGGGCGTGTGCCACTGAAGGCGGCGCGTCGGGTGGGTCCGACGCAACGACCGCCAAGGGTCTCTCGGTCTCTGTCGTTGCCGACGCTCCCGGAAACGACAACGAGAACCTCAACGGCGAGTACGTGCGACTCCAGAACGACGGCGACACGGCGTTCGACCTCTCGGGGTGGACTGTTTCTGACGCCGCTGGCGCGACGTACACCTTCGCGGATGGAACCACGCTCAACCCCGGTGACCGGCTCACACTCTACACCGGGTCGGGAACCGACACGGCCACCGAACGCTACTGGGGTCGGTCGGGTGCAGTCTGGAACAACGGCGGCGATACAATCACGATTACGACGAGCGACGGGCAAACCGCGCTCACCTACAGCTACGACTAGGCGATTTTTTGCGTAATTTGCGTGCGTCAACCGTAGACGCGTCTCTTCAGGATGTTTCGGGGGGAAGGGGCAAGGAGCATGTGCCCCCACAGACGTTGGCGTGCAATCCTCATTAGCTTCGTGGCCAGTTGAATGCCGAATTGGGGGAGTTCCTTTGCCGTCCGCCAATGATTACTATTGTGCATACACAAAGTTATTTGTATAACCAAAGGATATGTGTGAGCAACATGAGTGCATCTCACACGTCCGGCGTCCAAGCGGCCATCGACACGGGCCGCCCTGCCGACCTGACTCCCATCGTCCTCGAAGCGTCCTGTCTGGAATCGACCGCGCCCGAGTACCTCCGTGATTTGAAGGGCGGACTCGCCGACGCGGGCTACTTGCCTGCCGAACTTTCCATCGACGCCCAATTCGACGAGGACTGCCCGATTGCCGTCCAACGCGAAGCAGACCGCCTGCGTGAGTACGTGCGTGTCGCGGCATTCCTCGGCGCAGGTCGTCTCGTCGTCGATGTGAACGCGGCAACCCGACCCGACGACATCGACTCGGCACTCGCGGCACTCGAAGAGCGCGCCCGCCGCGAGGGAGTCACTTTTGCACGTCGGGGTTCCACAGAGGCCTGATGGCAACAAAGGCTGCACTGGAGGCGCAACTCGCTGTCGTCGCGGGATTCGAATCGCCGAAGGTCGCACTCGAACAGTATCCGACGCCGCCAGAACTCGCAGCACATCTCGTCCACCTCGCCGACCTCCGCGGCGACATCGAAGACCGAACCGTCGTGGACCTCGGCACGGGCACTGGCATGCTCGCACTCGGTGCCGCACTCCGCTCGCCCGAGACCGTCGTCGGCGTCGAACTCGATTCCGATGCACTCACCGTCGCACTCGATAACGCCCACCGAGTCGGGACGCACACCTCGATTCACTGGGTTCGCGCCGATGCGACGCGCCTTCCACTCTGTCTCGGTGACGACACCGAAGTCACTGTCCTCATGAACCCGCCGTTCGGTGCCCAACAGGGCAACGAACACGCAGACCGCGCGTTTCTCGAAACCGTCTCAGATATCGCCGACGTCTCCTACTCGGTCCACAACGAGGGAAGCAAGGAGTTCGTCGAGGCCTTCGCCGACGACAACGGCGGCGAGTTGACCGACGCCTTTCGGGCGACGTTCGACCTCGAACACCAGTTCGAGTTCCACGAGTCGGCGCGTCACCAACTCGACGCGGAAGTGTTCCGTATCGAGTGGGCCTAATTGTACGTCTCTTCTCTCGCAACCCGAACGCGCGTCCCGCCGTACTCGGCGAAGATGCGTGTCTCGTTTCTGACGAAGCGAACCTGGTCGTAGACGACGCTCACGTTCTCGGTCGGAAGCGGCCCTCTCACGGTCTGATTGTTTCTGTTCACCGCGAGGTCGTAGCCGGATTCGGTCGGGACGATGGAGATGTTTCGACCCCCGACGACGGGTTCTGCCCGAATTGGTCCCGTCGTGTGCGCGAGTACGGTCTCGTTGTCGGTGACGAGAAACACCCGGTAGGCTGGTGAACTCCCGGTGACGACGTAGCCGTCGCGGACCGCTGTCACCTCGTCTTGCCAGCCAACGCCGCCAAGACGAACCGTCGAATAGCCCGAGAACGCTAAGCTCCCCGTGGAGACGGCCGTCGTCCATATGCCGCGTCTTTCGCTCTGGACGATGACCCCCGAAGTGTTCGTCGTCGTCGATTCGCCGAACAGTTCGAGGTCGAACGCGGCGGTCAACCCGTTCGGGACGTTCTCGGCGTAGGTCACCTCGTAGTCACGAACCGTCACTGATTCACCGGGCAAGTCGTCGCCGTTGGCGGTAAAGAGGTTGTACGGCATCGATGGGCCAGCTAAGCCCGCACCCACGAGAAGCAAGACGACGAAGCCGACCTGCCAGCGACCAGCAGCGAACAGCGTCCCTTCGGTTGCATCCCGCTTGAGCGGACGATACGAGGATGCGACGGTGAGTGCAGCGATGAGTGCCAAGATGACGATGAGTGCGAAGCCCACGGCCCGAAAGAGGACGTAGGTTCCAGAGCCGCGGAACCAGTAGACGGCCCACATCGACTCGCCGACTGCGAAGAGAAGCACGCCTGCAAAGCTTCGAAGCCCACTGGGCGGCATCTCCTTCCGCGAGCGCATCAACCCGATGCCGAGTAGGAGTCCCATCAACAGGCCCAATGCGTGACCTTGGAGCGCGATTTCGGCCCACCACGGCGACGAGAACACGGGTCCCGCGCTCGCGGTCAACTCGGGAGAGACCATCGCGTCGTAGAACAACCGAATCACGCGCCCCGAGAAGAACACGAGAATCGTCGTCAACGGGCGCGTAACGAGTGCGAATCCGGCGAAGGCGAAGACAACTCCGGAAAAGCCGATGACCGGCCCGAGTGCGAACACCGACCCGAGGAGGCCGACGACGAACACCACGAGCGGGAAGATGACGAAGGCGCGAACGTAGGGATTCTCGCGCCACGACCCGAACGACGTCGAACCACGTCGCGTCGGGTAGTGACTCCAGATGTACTCCGCGAGCGGGGCCAGTGTCAGCGTTCCGACGAGGTTGCCGATGAGGTGTCCGGCCCCCGAGTGAGAGAATGCGGCGAACGCCATGCCGGTCGGGTAGAGATACGACCACGCCCGAAAGGGGATGACGAGTGGTCGATACCACGAGGTGTACCCGCCTTGGACGAAGAGATAGACACCGAGGACGCCCGCGACGCTGACGAGCGTCCCCCACGGAAGTCCGAAGATGAAGCGGCGACGGAGAGTACGCGAAATTCGCCCCGGGCTGTCGATGAACGCGAGCGCCGCGAGTGCGACACCGAGAGCGATGACGAGCGCAAGCCGGTGGAACGGAATCCAACCGGGAAGAGAGAGCATATGCTACCTGTGTCGTGCGAACGGGTAATAATGAAACCCGCGGAGAAAAGTGTGCGGGCTGTCAGCGAAGCACACGAGCGAGACGGCCATCACACGTCAGTGCTGCAACGAACGATGTGGGTTGAACCCGCGCGTGAGTGCGTGATTAAATCTTGCCCTCAGCGTCTTCTGCGAGTTCTTCCATCCGCTTGCCGACACGGCCAGCACTGGAGAACTCGTCGGTACTCATCGCCGATGCGAGTGCGTTGCCGAGTACGAAGACGGCGTGCTTGTGTTCGCTCTTCGACTTGTGGACGTGTGAGGGGTCCACACCGAGTTCGTCGTAGGGGTCGAAAAGGCCGTCTGGGACCTCTTCGCGCGTGGCGAAGTTGTCCTTAATGATGACCATCTGTTCGTGTAGCTCGAGTAGCTCGTCCTTGTGCATGAGAGTTCGTTAGGTGCGAGGGTATTTTAACAGTTATTGGGACCGTTTGTCAGGAATCTCAGAAGACGTACTCGTCTTCGTGGCCCATCATCCCGTCGTCTTCGAAGGTACGGTCGTCCGTAGACATCGGGCCACTGGTCTTGTACGCGCGGATTCCCGTTGACAGGAGGTCTTCGATTGCTTCATCGCGGTTGACGAACTCACCTTGTTCGACGAGCTGCACGATTTGCATCTCCAGGTGTTCCGGCACGGTAATCTCTACTTTGGGCATCTGAACGTCCGACGCTTTGAAAGGGCTGTATTTAACTCTGCCGGGGAATCCATTTGGATATCAATCCAGTTTACCGATACATTAGTGAACGCCAACAGATTCTCACGGTGATTTCTGCCCATTCCAATCGAAGAGTCGTTACTGATAGGTACGTCGGGTCGAAGGATAGGGCATGACCAAGGATGTGACCCATCTCTACGAGGAATTCGGTGGGGACCGCCTTCCACCGGGACAGCGAGAGACACAGCGGTTCCCCGTTCTCTCGAAGAGCGGGACGCCTTCGTGGGACCCCGAAACGTGGGCGTTCGAGGCGTGGGGCGCGGTGGACAACCCGCTCACCCTCTCGTTCGACGAGTTCCAAGACCTACCCTCCGAGACGCAGATTCAGGACTTCCACTGCGTCACCGGATGGAGCAAGTTCGACTGCGAGTTCGAAGGCGTCACGTTCCCGACGCTCGCCGAGGAAGCGGGCGTCCAAGACGAGGCAATTCACGTGATGTTCCACGCGCTCGACGGCTACACCACGAACCTCCCGCTGGAGACGTGCATGCGCGACGAAGTGATGCTCGCCTGGGGCTACGATGGCGACGACCTCCCGGCGGACCACGGCGGCCCGCTTCGCGTCGTCACCCCACACAAGTACGCCTACAAAGGAGCAAAGTGGGTGACTGGTGTCGAATTCCTCACCGAACCCGAACGCGGCTACTGGGAGAAGCGTGGGTACTCGAACACTGCGAACCCGTGGAACGAAGAGCGGTACAGTTAGAGACGCGTCGGTTTTCCTCTTCTTGGTGTTGACACTTATGTCAGTGGATAGCCAATTGTGTGTCCAATGGAACAGCCCTCCTCATTAGAAAAAACCAAGACGCGAATCGACGCGTTCCGGATGAAGCAGGCGTCCCGTGAGCGAATTGCCACTCGCCAACGAGAGCGCCTCCAGTCTCTCCTCGAATTCGTGGTTCGTGAATCGAGGTTCTACAAGCACCTGTACGAAGACGTCGAGCGGCCGATAACGGACCTCGAATCGCTCCCACCAGTGACCAAATCACAGTTGATGGAACACTTCGATTCAGTCGTGACCGACACAGCGGTCGAACTCGCGGACGTACGGTCGTTTACGAGCGAGACCGAGAACATCGGGAAGCGCTTTCTCGGCCGATATCCGGTGTGGACGACATCTGGAACGACCGGTGAACCGGGAATCTTCCTGCAGGACGACTGGTCGTTGCTGGCTCCCGATGCCGTCGGTGACCGCTGGTCCGCGTCTGCCATGTTGAACGTCCAGACCATCCTACAAGTCGTGAAGCACAACGCTCGGACGGCAGAACTCGCGGTCGGCGGCGGGCACTTCGCCGCTGCGTCCGGCGTCGAGATGCTTCGGAGAGAGAATCCATTTCTCCGCGACCGAATGCGACTCACCTCCCCCGACCGTCCGATTTCAGTCGTCGCCAACGAACTCGAAGCGTTCGACCCCGCTATCATCGTCGGGTACTCGACGGTGTTGCTGGAACTCGAACGAGAACAACGTGCTGGCCGTCTAAACATCTCGCCAGTGTACATCACTCCGAGTGGTGAAGCCATCACTGACGCTGAGAAGAAGCAACTTCGAGAGACGTTCGACTGCATCGTCAGGGAGGTGTACGGCGCGACAGAGTTCTACGGTATCGCCGTCGAGTGCGGCCACGGCAACCTCCACGCGAATACCGACTGGGTCGTCCTCGAACCAGTAGACGAAGACTACCAACCTGTCGAATTTGGAGAACCGTCTGATACCGTTCTCGTGACGAACCTCGCAAACCGCATTCAACCCCTCGTCAGATACGACCTCGGTGACAGCGTCACGATGTACGAAGAACGCTGTCCCTGTGGCAGCAACTTTCCCGTCTTGGAAGTTGAAGGACGCCAAGGTGACGTGTTGCACTTCGAGGCGACCGGTGGCGAGCGCGTCACAATCTTTCCGCTACCGCTCTCCGGAGTCGTCGAAGCGGTTTCCGGCGTCCGCCGCACACAGATTGTTCAGACTGCCCCACAAGCACTCTCCGTGCGACTCGACATCGAAAAAGAGGCTGACGAATCGGCGGTCTGGATGCAAGTCGAGTCGGATTTAGCTGACTTCTTCGCCGACCAGGGCGTCATCGACCTGACCATCGAACTGGCGTCCGAACCCCCGACTCGCAACCCGCGAAGTGGGAAGTTTAGACACGTCTGGGCCGCGGAGTGAGCGTTGGAAAAGCCCTCCGCGTCGCCCGCTCTCAGAGTTAGTCGCTGGATGCTACGGCCTCTCTACGACCTTCGCGGATGATTTCCGCACACCGTTTCGGATGCGCGAAGAATGAGGAATCTCTCTTTGTTTCGTTTCGGTGGTGTCGCCATCGTCGTCTCCGACACCCGACTCGATTCCCCGACTCTGGTGTCGCGTCGGGCGGTTACAATCCATCGGCCATGTTCAGAGTTAACACTTGTTCGGTCACCTATGACACGTACGTGTCGGAACAGAAGGGAGAGGTTCAAGCGTCCCCGGTCCTGAACGTCGTGCGATGGAACCGTTGCGGACCGACGAGATTGTGACCCACCTCGTCAGTAGGTCAGTTCGGATTGCCGCACCGCCCGTCGAGGCGGCGCTCGCGGCGATGAACCGTCCACGAACGATGTGGACGGCCCCGGACGAACCCACTGTCGTTGGCGGCGGCGAAGCCGTCGCGGTCGAGGCTGACAGCCCGGCCCGCCTCACTCGCGTCCGCGAGACGGCAACCGCACTCCTCGACGATGCAGACATCGACGGCCCCGATATCGCCCGCCCGCGGTTTTTCGGCGGCCTCGCGTTCCACGAGGCGGCAACCGGCCGCGACCCGTGGACCGACTTCCCGGCCGCGCGCTTCGTCGTTCCCGAAGTGCAACTCGTCTTCAGCGGCGACGAGGCGTGGATAACGCTGACCGTCCGCGATGGAGACGCAGCGTCACTCTCCGACCGACTTGCAGACCTTCATGAGACGTTCGAGTCGCTCACCGAGCGCGCGCCTGCGGAGCCGCCGGGCGTTGCAAGCCGCCACCGAACCACCTCACTCGAAGCGTGGCACGAGAGCGTCGATGCCGCCGTCTCACGGATTCGTGCGGGCGACCTTCGGAAGGTCGTCCTCGCGCAGGCGCTCGAAGTCGAGCTCGAACAGGCGATTTCCGTGCCGGACATGCTGGCTCGTCTCGGCACGACCTACCCGGACTGTCACCGCTTCCTCGTCGAACCCAAGACAGGAGCGAGTTTCCTCGGGGCGACACCCGAGCGTCTCGTCTCGATTCGAGGCGAGACTGTCGAGACCGGGGCGCTCGCGGGGACGACGGGTCGCGGCGACACCGACGACGAAGACGAATGGCTCGCCGAAGAGTTACTGGCGAGTACGAAGGACAACCACGAACACGAACTCGTCGCAGAGGCGATTCGAGAGCAACTCGACCCCTTCTGCGAGTCGATTCGCGTCGGCGAACGCGGTGTGCGAAAACTCGCAACTGTCCAGCATCTCTGGACGCCAATCGACGCGACGCTCGAACGCGAGGAACACGTCCTCGACCTCGTCGAAGCACTCCACCCGACGCCTGCCGTCGGTGGGCTTCCGCCCGCAGACGCGTTCGATGTCATCCGCGATACCGAACCGTTCGACCGTGGCTGGTATGCCGCCCCAGTCGGCTGGTTCGATGCGAACGGTGACGGGAGTTTCGCGGTTGCGATTCGCTCTGCGGTCGTCGATGAGACCGTCGCAACGCTCTTTGCGGGTGTCGGACTCGTCGCTGACTCCGACCCCGACGCCGAATGGGACGAAGTCCAACTGAAATACCGACCGATTCTGGACGAACTCGAACACCAATGACTGCGCCGAACCGAAACGCCCTCTGGGCACGGACGTTTGTCGATGAACTGGCTCGCACCGGCATCAACGCGGTGTGTATCGCACCCGGAAGTCGCTCGACACCGCTCACAGAAGCGTTCGACCGCCACGACGACATCGAGACGTTTTCGCACCTCGACGAGCGCTCTGCGGCCTACTTTGCACTCGGCAGAGCGCGGCGAACGGGCGATGTAACACCCATCGTCTCCACTTCGGGAACGGCGGCGGCGAACTTTCATCCCGCCGTCATCGAAGCCTCACAGGCCCGCGTGCCGATGCTCGTGTTGACTGCCGACCGCCCACCCGAACTCCGAGACAGCGGCGCGAACCAGACGATCGACCAAGAGAAACTCTTCGGCGACGCGGTTCGCTGGTACAAGGACATGCCCGAACCGGAGGCGACCGACCGCAAACTCCGGGGGCTTCGAACGACTGCCGCACGTGCCGTCTCAGAATCCACGGGGTCCGACGCAGGACCAGTTCACCTCAACTTCCCGTTCCGAAAACCGCTCGAACCGGTCTACGTCGAAGGCGATGTTCCCAGTGGCCTCAGCCGTGACGCCCTCGATGGCCGCGATGGCGACAAACCGTACGTCAAAACCGAGGTGAGCGTTCCCGAACTCTCTGAGGACCGCCTGCGGAAACTCGCCGAAGACCTCTCGGCAGACCGCGGGCTCATCGTCGCTGGGCCTGCCGATGCACCGGGATTCAACACCGAGGCAATCGTCGCGCTGGCGCACGCAACTGGCTTCCCAATCGTTGCCGACCCACTCTCCGGACTCCGATTCGGCGGTCACACCCGAACGACGACTGTCCTCGGCGGCTACGACGCCTACCTCGACGAGCGCGTCACAGACGACTGGGCCGCCCCCGAAGTCGTCTTCCGGATCGGTGCGTCGCCCACGTCAAAACCACTCCGCAAGTACCTCGCGCGGACCGACGCCCGGCAGTTCCTCGTTGACCCGACGGGTCGCTGGCGCGAAGCCGAGTTCACGGCGACCGACTTGCTCGCCGCCGACCCGTCGATGCTCGCGTGGCGTCTCTCGCAACTCGTCCGAAACCGCCCCGACACCGAGTGGAACCAGCAGTGGAAAGACGCCGAAGCAGCCCACTGGAACGTTGTCGAAGAATCCGACGACGTGTACGAAGGAAAGATTGCAAGCACCGTCGCCGACCTCGCGCCCGAACCGGCGACCATCTTCGTCTCGAACTCGATGCCCGTCCGCGACCTCGACCGATTCGGTCACCCCTCGGAGCAGGCGCGAACTGTCCTCGGGAATCGCGGGGCGTCGGGAATCGACGGTATCGTCTCCTCCGCACTCGGCGCAGGGTCGGCCACGACCGACCACCTGACGCTTCTGACGGGCGATATCGCCTACTACCACGATATGAACGGCCTGCTCGCGCTGGGCCGACTCGGTATCGAGGTGACTATCGTCCTCGTCAACAACGACGGCGGCGGCATCTTCCACATGCTCCCCATCGAGGACTACGAACCACCGTTCACCGACCAGTTCAAGACGCCCCACGGCCTCGACTTCTCGGCGACTGAGGGGCTGTACGACCTCTCGTTCGAGTCGGTCTCTCCGGACGAGTTCGCCGACGCCTACACCGAATCCGTTGCGTCCGACGGCACCGACGTTATCGAGGTCCGCATCGACGCCAAATCGTCGCACAACGTCCGCGACGACCTGAAAGAGCGAGTCGTCGAACGGTTGACCGAATAGCTGCTAACTAGTTGACCAACTGACTTTTCTGTCGTGGGTTTGAGGTCGGGCGTATGTCCTCCAATCTGTATCAGCAGTACGTCCAAACCGTCCACACCGTGGCCGCACTCGCTGGCCTATCGATATTCGTCTACATGTTCGTCGCCGCACTCGAACCAGTCACTGGTCTCTTCGCCGGGGTAACGGTCTCACTCGGTATTCTCCTCCTCTCTGACTTCGCCGAGCGGGGATATCCACGCGTACTCGGCCGCCGAGGAACGCTCGCACTCGTCGCGGGCGTGGTCGTCTTTCTCGCCATGTGGTTCATGGCACAACGACCACTCGCGGGACTCGGACTCGCCCCCGTTCTCGCACTTGTCGTCTGGGGTCTCGCGTGGCTGTGGCAGAACGGCTATCCAGAGTCGATGGGCCGACGCCGGGCACTGGCGACGGGATTCGTCGCAACTGGTTTGGTCGCCTACGGGTCGCTTTACGGTGTCACTGCATTCCTCGTCGGTATCTGTGTAGCCCTCATCGTCGGAATTGGGTCGTGGGCGACGAGTCCACGCGGCCCTGTTCTCGGCTAACCGACTCATCTCACGCCATCGCAAGCGAATCTTTTTGCGCCAACCGGTCCGCTTTCGAATATGGTCTCGGAGATTTTCGACCCCGACCGATGGGAACCGGTCGAAGGGTCAGACGAGTTTGACGACATCACCTACCACCACGCCGTGGACATTCCGGCGGTTCGCATCGCGTTCGACCGCCCGGAGGTTCGCAACGCCTTCCGACCGGGGACGGTAGACGAACTGTACGCCGCGCTCGACCACGCCCGAAAACAGGCCGATATCGGCTGTGTACTCCTCACAGGTAATGGGCCGTCGTCCAAAGACGGTGGCTGGGCGTTCTGTTCCGGCGGCGACCAGTCGGTTCGCGGTGGCTCGGGCTACGAGTACCGCGACGACGACAAAGCCGACGTCTCCGACGACCCACTCGTCCAAGAGGCGAAAGCCGGGCGTCTCCACATTCTCGAAGTCCAGCGCCTCATTCGCTTCATGCCGAAACCCGTCGTCGCCGTCGTACCGGGGTGGGCAGTCGGTGGCGGCCACTCCCTGCACGTCGTCTGTGACATGACGCTCGCCTCCGAAGAACACGCGAAGTTCCTTCAGACCGACCCCGACGTGGCCTCTTTCGACGGCGGCTTCGGGTCGGCGTATCTCGCCAAACAGGTCGGCCAAAAGAAGGCCCGCGAAGTGTTCTTCCTCGGGAAGACCTACTCCGCCGAAGAAGCCGTTGATATGGGGATGGCGAACGAAGCGGTTCCTCACGAAGAGTTAGAGAACGTCGCGCTCGACTGGGCAGACGAGATGACGAAGAAGTCGCCGACGGCGATGCGCATGCTCAAGTACGCCTTCAACATGACCGACGACGGCATGGTTGGCCAGCAGGTCTTTGCTGGGGAGGCGACCCGCCTCGGCTACATGACCGACGAAGCGAAAGAAGGACGCGACGCCTTCTTGGAGAAGCGCCAGCCTCGGTTCCGCGACTATCCGTGGCACTACTAGGACCCCACCTTTTTCAGCGTCGGGTTTCCTCGCGTCGTCAACGACGACGCTGCGGGAACCCTCCTTGAAAAATCTGGACCAAAAATAACCGCGAGAACTCACTTCGTTCGTCTCGCGGTACAGTAATCTTGAAACCCCCGTGAGCTGAATCTCTGTTCGCACCGAGTTTTAGGCCCGCCAAAAAGTCGGAATGGCTTTATGCTTTTAGGCAAGCCTAAAAATATGGCTGGAGACGACACGTCACCTGACAGACCAACTCGACGGAATTCCCGCAAGCACGAGCGAGCGGGAAGTCGTCGGGGAAGTGAGCAAAGCGAACGGACCCGACGGGACTATCTCAAGTACAGCGGCGCGGTACTCGGCGGCACGTTGCTCGCAGGGTGTACCGGCAACTCAAACGGTGAAGCCGCAGAAACGACCACTGAGTCGGAGACTCGGACTACAACTGAAACGGCGACGCAGACTCCCGAAGAAGACACCTCGTACTCGGTGTCGATGGCACCGGTCGGCGAAGTGACCTTCGACGCACCACCCGAGAGTTGGATTGCCTACGACGGCGGCTACGCCGACATGGGTGTCGCACTCGGCAAGTGCGACAGCATGACCGGAATCGGCGGCGCGGGGCGGTACTATACCTACTACTACGACGAACTACCGGGCGTGAGCATCGACCGCGATACCATCGAAAATAACCAACTTTCAGACGCGGGAATGTCCAAGGAGATTTTCTACGAACTGGACAACGAGGTCCACGTCATGGACCCCGAGATGCTCAAAAACTGGTTCGGCTGGAAGCAAGAAGACGTCGACGAGATTACGAACAACGTCGCGCCGTTCGTTGGCAATCTCAACTTCCGCCGCGAAGACGAGTGGCACAATTACCGCTACTACACGCTCTACGAGGCATTCGAGAAGGTCGCCGAACTCTTCCAAGAACAGGACCGTTACGAGGCGTTCGAAACACTTCACGACAACTTTATCGCCAACATCCAACGCCAACTCCCGACGGCCGACGAACGTCCGAACGTCTTGCTCGTCTACGCCGGAAGCGACCGACCCGAAGAGTTCTCTCCGTACCGCCTCAACGACAAGGGAACGAGCAAGAAGCAGTGGAACGACCTCGGCGTCGGCGACGCTCTCGCCGGAACTGGTATCGAGGGTCTGAGTACGACCGACCGCGGAAAAATTGACTACGAGACGATGCTCGAAATCGACCCCGACGTCATCATGCTCCGCGCCCACGAGCGCAAATCCGCGACTGAGTTCCGTGAAACTGTCCTCGAATTCATGCGCTCGCACCCCGTCGCAAAAGAGTTGTCTGCGGTGCAGAACGGCCGTGTCTACCGCGGTGGCTACCTCTTCCAAGGACCAATCCACAACCTGTTCCTAACCGAACGTGGCGCGAAGCAACTCTACCCCGACGTGTTTGGCGAGGTGACGGGCGACGCCGAACTGTTCGACCGCCAGCGCGTCGCAGATATCGTCACGGGCGAGTTCTAGGCGCGCACACCGAGCCGATTCGCAGACTCACGGCCTCGGGCGCTTGAATACAAGCGCATCCCTTCTCGTATAATCTATACGAGTGTTTTGTGGCACATCTGTTCGTCTCTCTCCACCGACAAACCGAACTTTGACGCCTGCGCCGTTCTCAGTCACTTACAATGAGTACGCAGGACATCTCTCGCACGCAGGCGTGGGTGATGGCATCGCGGCCGCAGACACTCCCTGCGGCCGCCGCGCCGGTACTCGTCGGGACTGCCCTCGCGGTCCACGACGGTCTTTTCGCCCCGCTTCCGGCACTCGCCGCGCTCGTCGGCGCACTTCTCATCCAGATTGGGACCAACTTTGCGAACGACTACTACGACGCCGTCCAAGGCGCAGACACCGAGGCGCGAGAAGGATTCACGCGCGTCACCGCTAGCGGACTCATCGCCCCGGAGACGGTCAAGCGGGCGATGTATCTCACCTTCGCCGCCGCGATTCTTCTCGGAACCTATCTCGTCTACGTCGGCGGCGTCCCGATTCTCGTCATCGGTCTGCTCTCTGTCGCCTCGGGTATCGCCTACACCGGCGGCCCGTACCCGCTCGGCTACCACGGACTCGGCGATCTCTTCGTCTTCGTCTTCTTTGGCCTCGTCGCCGTCGTCGGCACCTACTACGTCCAAGCGGTGAGCATTCTCGCTGCGCCATTGGCCGTCGGCATTCCACCGGGAACGGTCCCCATCACCGCGATTCTCGCCAGTCTCCCCATCGCGGCCATCTCGACAGACATCCTCGTCGTGAACAACGTCCGCGACAAAGAAGAGGACGCGACGACCGGAAAACGAACTCTCGCAGTTCGCTACGGCTACGGATTCGCTCGTGCTGAGTACGTCGCCATGCTCGCGCTCGCCTACGCGATTCCGGTGGTGCTGTGGACGCGCGCTGGATTCGACTGGTTCGTCCTGCTTCCGCTCCTCTCGATGCCGTTTGCGGCCCGTATCACACAGACGATTCTCAACGAGACGAAAGGCACTGCGCTCAACCCTGCACTGGAAGACACCGGGAAGTTACTCGCACTCTTCGCCGTGCTCTTCTCGCTCGGTCTCGTCTTCGCCTGATGCGCATTCGAGACTTCTCACTCGAACTCGCACGACCTCTCGAAACAGCGAAGGGGTCAATCTCGGAGCGAACGGGATTCCTCGTCGCCGTCGAACACGAAGGGACGTTGGGCGTCGGCGAAGCGACGCCACTTCCCGGGTGGACTGAATCGCTCGAAGACTGTCGTGTGGCACTCGATTCGGTTTCCGACCCTGGCTCGGCACTCGGCGATGGGTCACTCGACGACACACCGGCGGCACGCCACGCGGTTTCGCTCGCCCTCACGGACGCCACGGCACGTGCTGAAAACGAATCGCTCGCCACCTCCCTAGCCACAAAGTCACACACCTCGCTTCCGGTGAACGCGACCATCGGTGATGGCGATATCGAAACGACCGTGACCGACGCCGAAACTGCGGTTTCGGTTGGATTCGACTGCCTCAAAGTCAAGGTCGGCGCGCGCGACCCGACAGACGATATCGAGCGTCTTCGCGCCGTCAGGGACGCAGTTGGCTCAGATATCTCGATACGCGCCGATGTGAACGGTGCGTGGGACCGCTGGACCGCAGACGAATTTCTCTCCGGTGTCGCCGACTTCGACCTCGAATACCTCGAACAGCCACTTCCAGCCGACGAAATCGCGGGTCACGCCGTGCTTCGACGCCTACACGACACACCACTTGCACTGGATGAATCGCTCGCTCACGTCTCGCCAGAGCGCGCACTCGCGTCGAACGCGGCGGACGTCCTCGTCTGCAAGCCGATGGCGCTCGGCGGTCCTGACCACGTTCTCTCGGTCGCCAAACAGGCCGCTCGCTCGAATGTCGATGTCGTCGTTACGACCACTATCGACGCTGTGGTCGCTCGCCTCGGCGCGCTTCACGTCGCGGCCGCACTGCCATCGACGCGGGCACACGGACTTGCAACCGCCTCGTTACTCCAAGGCGACCTTGCGGCCGAACCCGTGCCGGTCGTCGATGGTTCGATGACGGTGCCCGACGCGCCGGGCCTCGGCATCGACGTGGACGACCTGTTCTAATCGCCCGCCAGCCCAAGGTTTTTCAGGGTTCTACACGTCTCGCCGAGAATGACAACTGTGGAACTCGATGCCGACACCGTCCGACTCTCACTCGAAGACGGCGTGGCGACGCTGACCTTAGATGCACCCAGTGTTCGAAACGCGCTGACGATGGACGTGACTGCGGGTGTGCGCGAGGCACTCGACTCACTTCCCGACGAAGCGCGGTGCCTCGTCGTTCGTGGCGCTGGTGGAGCGTTCTGCGCTGGTGGCGACGTGAACGCCATGCTCCAACTTCAGGCCGGTGCGATGTCACTCCCCGAAGCCGTAGACCACGTCATCCACGACACCGCAGACTGTATCCGGCGAATCTACAACTGCGATATTCCGACTGTCGCCGCCATCGACGGGGCCGCCGTAGGTGCTGGTGGCGCGCTCGCTATCGCCTGCGACCTACAACTCCTCTCGAAAGAGACGCACATCGGGTTCGGCTTCCGCCGCGTCGGCCTCGCGGTCGATTCCGGTGTCTCCTATCTTCTCCCTCGTCTGGTCGGCCAAAACGTCGCCATGGAACTCGTCTACACGGGCGAACTCCTCGACGCAGAGCGCGCACTCGACCTCGGCGTCGTCTCTCGAATTTCAGACTCTGACTCGTTCGAAGACGAACTCGAACAACTCACCCAACGAATCGCCTCCGGGCCGACGAGCGCGCTCAAAGCCTCCAAGCGATTGCTCCGCCGCCCAGACAGTTCAATCGAAGCGGCTATCGAACACGAAGCGTCGGCACAAGCCGTCCTCTTCGAGACAGAAGACCACACAGAGGGTGTCGAATCGTTCATGGAGCGCCGAGACCCCGAATTCACCGGACAGTAGTCCACAGACTCATCGGCTACCTGCGTCAATGATGGCAGTGTCGGAGCGTTCTTTACCCGTCTCAGAGTGAATCGTGTATGGTCACCGTCACCGTCTGGAACGAATATCGACACGAGAAAGAGAGCGACGAGGTTGCTGAAGTCTACCCCGACGGCATCCACGAGGTCATCGCCGAGGGTCTGCGCGAGGCAGGCTACGAAGTCAACACCGCGACACTCGACGAACCCGAACACGGGCTTACCGAGGACGTACTGGACGACACGGACGTACTGACGTGGTGGGGCCACAAGGCACACGACGAGGTATCTGACGAAATCGTCGAGCGCGTCACAGAGCGCGTCCGCGACGGGATGGGCCTGCTCGTCCTCCACTCGGGCCACTACTCCAAGCCGTTCAAGCAACTCATGGGCACGACGTGTTCGCTCAAGTGGCGCGAAGACGGCGAGAAAGAGCGCCTCTGGACGGTCGAGCCAAGTCACCCAATCGCCGACGGCTTGCCGGAGTCGTTCGAAGTGCCCCGCGCTGAGATGTACGGTGAGCGTTTCGACATCCCCGCGCCCGACGAACTCGTGTTCATGTCGTGGTTCGAAGGCGGCGAAGTCTTCCGAAGCGGATGCTGTTATACTCGCGGGAAGGGCCGAATCTTCTACTTCCGACCCGGCCACGAGACGTACCCGATTTACGAGCAAGACGAGATTCGAACCGTCCTCGACAACGCCGTCGAATGGGCCGCACCCGGTGATGGGCCAGAACCGTTCTTCGGAAACGCTGACCCCCTCGAAGACCTCGACTGAACAGTTCTCTCGGATTTTGTGACTCTCACGTTCGCCTGAGGAGCGATTATTCTCCCGGATATCGTATTCACGAGACACGACACGGTGGGTTCCATCGTGGCGCGTGGTGATACACTCATGAAGGGAATCGAAGGAAAAGTCGCGCTCGTCACGGGCGCGGCATCTGGTATCGGACGAGCGACAGCGCTTCGCTTCGCCGAAGAAGGTGCAAAGGTCGTCGTCTCGGACGTGATGGTAGACGATGGAGAACAGGTCGTACACGAGATAACTGAGGCTGGTGGCGATGCCGCGTTCATCAGAGCAGACGTGTCGAAAGCCGACGACGTGGCGGAACTCGTCGCTGGCACCGTCGAACAGTTCGGCGGACTCGACTTCGCCCACAACAACGCCGGAATCGAAGGCGCGGGCGCACCGCTCACCGAGATGTCTGTCGAGGACTTCGAACGCGTCATCGACATCAACCTCAAAGGCGTCTTCCTCGGGATGAAGTACGAGATTCCGCACCTCATGGAGCGCGGTGGTGGCGCAATCGTCAACACTGCCTCTGTCGCTGGAATGACTGGTGGCGCAAACCTCGCTCACTACTACGCCTCCAAACACGGCGTCATCGGCCTGACTCGCTCGGCGGCGATGGAAGTCGCAGGCGAGAACATCCGCGTCAACGCTGTGTGTCCGGGTGTTATCGACACGCCGATGATCGAGCGCTTCACGCACGGCGACGAGGAAGCGACCGAAGGCCTACTCGCCGCAGAACCGATGGGTCGGATGGGCAAGCCTGAAGAAATCGCTTCTGCGGTGGTGTACCTCTGTTCGGACGATGCGTCCTTCGTCACCGGCCACCCGATGGTCATCGACGGCGGGTACGTCGTCCCCTGAGGGCGTCCAATCTCCGATTTTTCGTCGCCCGCTTCGTCGCCGACTACGCTAAGTGCTGTCACTGCGGAGATACATCTATGGCACAAGCATCTGCCAAACAAAAGCAGTTGATGTTCGTCTTGTTTGTCGTCGCCGCGATTCTGTTCTTCCTCGGAATCGCGGTTATCGGAGTTCTCTCCGGCGCGATTTAGAGAACTACCGCGTCGCGTCGTCCGGGTGGAAGGTCTTTCCCTGTTTGGTGTCGGCGGTCATTCGCCGAAGCGTCGCCGCCGCGTTGCTCGCATCGTAGCCGAAGAGAACGTCTTTCGCGTAGTGGTCTGCGACCTCTGCGGCGTGAATGAGCTGGTCTACGTCTACATCGACTGCGTAGAGTTCGATTGAGAAGTCAACGTCGTAGGGGTCGAGCAGGCTCTCGAAGCCACGAGCGATGGTTTCGAGCCAGTAGGTCGTCCCGTAGTTCGTGTCGTACAGCGGAATCACGAACTCGTCCACAGATTCAGAGAGGGCCTGGATATCGAGTCCTGCGCGGCGGTAGAGGTGACCAGGATAGGGGTCGGGATAGAGCGTGAAGTAGGTTCGACCGGGGATTCGGTCGGTGGCTTCGCGGACGAACTGGGTGATGACCTCGGCGCGCCACTCGAAGCGAGCGTCTTCGTCGGTGTCGCGACCGTGTTCTTCTGCCCACTCGGAGAAGAGTCGCGTACACCGCTCGCAGTGGCAGTACTCGTCGCGTGGGAAGCCAACGTCGTCGAGACGCACGTCGGCGTTCTTGGCGGCGGCGTCGTCGACGATTTCGAGCAGGCCTGCGCGGTACTTCTCGTTGGTCGGACAGATGTACGCCCAATCAAAGTACGTCTGGTCGCGCGTGGCGAGGTTCCCTTCGTCGTCAACGGGGACGAGGTCCGGATTGTCGTTCGCGGCGGCAGTATCGCCAAAACAGGAAATCATGTTCACTGCGCTCCCGAGCGGTGCGGCCGCCCGCCCGGTCACGTCTTTGACCTCGTAGAATCCGCGGTCGAACTCCGGCCACTCGACCTCTTCTGGGTTGCGTGTGACGACCCCGTACATGAATCTGGATTCGAGTGGGCGTCGGGTAAGTCGTTCGCTCTACGGTGGCTGACGGAGTTCAGGACAGAAGACATTTTATCAACGAAAAAACACTTCATCCATGACTCGTCGCCAGTATCTCTCCATTCTATTGGTCGCTCTCATCGTCTTGGCAGGCGTCGCTTTCCTTCCAAATGGCGTGGCAAAACAACGAGCAATCGCCCACGAAGAGACGTATTTGGACACACAATTGGCGAACGAGTCGTGTCTCACCTCATACGGAACGGCCGAGACGACGAGTCGAACACGCGCCTCGGTCGTTGACTACGGCCTGACGAGCAGAACCGTTCGCGTTCATCACGCCTACTGGTTCAGTACCGAAGAACTCGACGCGGACGTATCGTCGGTGGCGACGTACGTGGTCACGCTCGATTCTGTTCGGCGCGTCGATGGTGAGACGGTAACGCCGTGCTAACGTGTAGTTGTGTACACTAAGATGGAGAGACGACTCACGCGGTATCGATGCGAAAAAACGGAGGGTCGTCCGAGGCTACTCTTCGATTTCGACTTCGATGGCTTCTCCGTCGCCGGAGAGGAAGACGTAGGCGAGTGCGACGAGCGCCAGTGCGAGGACCAGTTTTGCTTTCTTGGACATGACTCACGATTCGTCGCCCCTCCACTAAGTGATTACGACATGTTACATCTCAATCGAATCCCTGTCGGGGAATTTTGGGACGTGAGTCAGTTCACGTCGAGGTTCGCAGCGAGTTCGTCCTCGCGGACGATGGTACCGCAGTAGTCACAGCGAACGCCGTCTTCGAGGACGGCAAACCCGGGGTCGATTGGCTCGTCGGCGTTCGAAATGCAGTTGTGGTTCGGACAGGAGATGATACCCGAAACGTGGTCGGGTCGGACGACGCGACTCTTCTCTTCGACTTCGTAGTCGCGGACGATGTTGATGCTCGCCGCGGGCGCGATAAGCGAGAGAATGTCCACTTCGGACTGGCTCAGTTCGCGGCCTTCGACCTTCACGATGTCCTTGCGGGCGAGGCGGTCCGAGGGGACGTTCATCCCGATGGAGACGGCTTCGCCGCCGCTACCGTCGATGCCGAGCAGTGCGAGCACGTTGAGTGCCTGTCCGGCCGCGACGTGGTCGATGACGGTTCCGTTTCGAATCTTGGAGACGCGGAGTTCGTGGTCGTCAGTCATCTTGGGAGAGGAGGCTGTCTAACAGCGCCATCCGAACTGGGATGCCGTTGTGGGCTTGTTCGAAGTACTTTGCGTGCTGAGTCTCGTCGATGTCGGGCGAAATTTCGTCCACTCGTGGGAGCGGATGCATGATGGTGAGGTCGTCCGATGCGATTTCCAGCGTCTCGCTGTCGATACTGTACTGGCCTGCAACCTTCCGATACTCGTTCTCGTCGGGGAAGCGTTCGCGCTGGATGCGCGTGACGTAGAGTACGTCGAGTTCGGGGAGGACGGCTTCGAGGTCGGTGTGTTCGCGTACCTGCGCACCGGCGGCGTGCAGGTCGTAGCGAACGTTGCGCGGGAGGCGCAGACTCTCGGGGCTGATGAAGTGCTGACTCACGTCGAAGTTCGTCAGCGCCTCTGCGAGCGAGTGGACCGTTCGCCCGTACTTGAGGTCGCCGAGGATGCCGATAGTGAGGTCGTCCAGTCCGGCGTTCTCGCGGATGGTATAAAGGTCCAGCATCGTTTGACTTGGATGCTGGCCCGCGCCGTCGCCCGCGTTGATGAGCGGAACCTCGACGAAGTCGGCGGCCATCGACGCCGCACCCTCACTCGGGTGACGAAGCACGAGCGCGTCGGCGTAGCCTTCGACCACGCGAACCGTGTCGGCGAGCGTCTCGCCTTTCTTGACCGACGACGACTCGACCGGTCCCATATCGACCGTCTGGCCGCCGAGGCGTTTCATCGCGGAGTCGAAGCTCATTCGGGTTCGTGTACTCGGCTCGAAGAAACAGAGTCCAAGAACCTTCCCGGCGTGTTGTTGCTGGAACGCCGCCGGATTGGCATCGATTTCTGCCGCGCGATCGAGCACCGCCTCGATGTCCTCCCGCGAGAGGTCGGTCGCGGAGATGAGGTGGTCCTGACGCATTGGTAAATTGACCGACGTACACCAACTTGAATCTCCCGCCATGCATCGACCAACGAGCTATGCATATGGATGCGCAAAAAAGACAGTCAGCGGGCGAATACAGTCGGATTAGGGCCAGTTACCGCTGGATTTGTACGCGTCCACGACGCGCTGGATGGCGACGACGTAGGCCGCGGTGCGGAAGTTCGGCAGGTCGTGTTTCTGGTAGGCATCGACGAGGTTGTCGAAGGCGGTGACGATGACGCGTTCGAGTTCGTCGTTGACGCGCTCTTCGGTCCAGTAGAAGCGCTGGCGGTTCTGTACCCACTCGAAGTACGAGACGGTCACGCCGCCCGCGTTGGCGAGGATGTCGGGGAAGACGTACGTTCCGCGCTCGGTGAGTACGTCGTCGGCTTCGGGCGTGAGCGGGCCGTTCGCGGCCTCGACGATGATGTCTGCCTGCACGTCGTTTGCGAGGTCGCCGTCGATGGCGTTTTCGAGTGCGGCGGGGACGAGGAGGTCCACGTCGAGTGTGAGCAGTTCGTCGTTCGAAATCGGTTCGGAGCCTTCGTAGTCGGAGACGGTGCCCGTCTCGTTCTTGAAGTCCTTGACGGTGCGGGCGTCGAGGCCGTCGGGGTTGTAGATACCACCCGAGGAGTCGGAGACGGCGACGATAGTCGCACCGAGGTCTTCGATGAGTTTGGCGGCGACCGAACCGGCGTTCCCGTAGCCTTGGACGGCGACGGTTGCGCCTTCGATGTCGCGGTCCAGATATTTGAAGGCCTCACGCGCGGTGAGCATGGTGGAGCGACCGGTCGCTTCGACGCGACCCTCACTGCCGCCGTTGGTCAGCGCCTTGCCCGTGATGACGCCGGGTGCGGTGGTGTTTTCGAGGGTCTCGTAGGTGTCCTTAATCCAGTTCATCTCACGCTGACCGGTGTTCACGTCAGGTGCGGGGATGTCGCGGTCTTCGCCGATGAAGGGGCGAAGTTCCTTGGCGAACGAGCGAGAGACGCGTTCGAGTTCGGACTCGCTGTACTCTTTGGGGTCGATGACGATACCACCCTTTCCGCCGCCGTAGGGGATGTCCACGACGGCGCACTTGTAGACCATCCACCCGGAGAGGGCTTTCACTTCGTCGCGGGTGACGCCCGGATGATAGCGAATCCCGCCCTTGTAGGGACCACGGTCGCCGTTGAACTGTGACCGGTAGGCTCGGAACAGTTCGATTTGGCCGTCGTCCATCTCCACAGAGAGATTCGTTTCGAGGATACGTTCGGGGTTCTTCAGTCGCGTAATAATGTCGTCGCGCACGTCGAGGTATGCGGCGGCGTCGTCTATTTGCTCCTGTAAACTCTCGAACGGATTCGCCTCTTGTGCCATGCTGTAATAGCCTCGGGGAGTCCGTTTAAGCGTAGCGGAGATTTTACCATATTATAATGATAATACTCTTGGACATAGATAATAGGTAACAGGGGCCGAAGATGAGAAAATCGCGCTACTGCGCTGACCCGCCTGCTCGGTCGAGGATGTTCTCGGCCTGCTTGATGAGTGGCGAATCTATCATCTCACCCTCGACGCTGAACACACCGCGACCCTCGGCACTCGCTTCGTCCCGTGCCTGAAGCACTTTCTTCGCCCATTCGATGTCCTCGGCATCCGGTGAGAATGCCTCGTTGATGACCGAAACCTGCGCCGGGTGGATAGCGAGCTTGCCGTCGTAGCCGAGTTGGAGGCCGAATTTCGCATCTTCGCGCAGGCCATCCGTATCCTGAAAGTCGGTGTGGAGCGTGTCGATTGCATCGACACCCGCGGCGGCGGCCGCGACGACGACCCGCTCGCGAGCGTAGAGAACTTCTGTTCCGTCCGTGGTTCTCGTCGCCCCCACGTCGGCTGAGAAGTCCTCGGCTCCGAAGATGACTGCCGTCGTCGCTTCAGCGTCGGCGACTTCGGGTGCGGCGAGGACACCTACGGCGTTCTCGATAATCGCAATCACCGGGCAGTCTGCGCCAACGTCACTGGCCGCGTCCGCAACGCGGTCGCAGTCCTCGGCGCTCGTTGCTTTGGGGACGACGAGTGCGTCGGGTGGGTGGTCAGCACAGATTACCGAAACGTCTTCGAGGCCCATCTCGCCCGGATTGACACGAACGGTCACTTCTGCGTCGGGGTCGAACTCGGGGGTGGCGAGGACTTCGTTGACTGCCTCTCGTGCCTCAGCTTTTCGCTCGGGGGCAACGGCGTCTTCGAGGTCGAATACGAGTACGTCGGCACCGGCACCGGCGGCTTTTCGGAGCAACTTCGGTCGGTCGCCGGGCGAGAACAGGACACTTCGTCGTGGCATATGTGGAGATGTGAATAGAGTACGATAGCTGTACGGTCTTCGAGAAAACGAGAACGTGTGAGTGCTGGCTTAGGGCCAGAGTCCGCGGTGTTCGTGTGCGGCGGCGACGCGCTGGAGTGCGACGATGTACGCGGCATCGCGCCACGTCACGTCACGTTCGTCAACTTCGTCGCGGACGGCTTCCCACGCGCGGAGCATCTCGGTTTCGAGTTCCTCGTGGACGCGTTCGAGCGACCACGCGCGGTGGTTGAGGTCTTGGAGCCATTCGAAGTACGAGACGGTGACACCGCCTGCGTTGGCGAGGATGTCAGGGATGACCGGGATGCCACGCTCTTCGAAGATAGCGTCAGCGGCGGACGTGGTTGGGCCGTTCGCACCCTCGACGATGAGCTTTGCCTGCACGTCGTGAGCGTTCTCGGCGGTGAGGACGTTCCCGATAGCGGCGGGGATGAGGACGTCCACGTCGAGTTCGAGGAGTTCTTCGTTCGAGAGCTTCTGCGGCACGTCGTGCTTCATGACGGCCTCTGGCTCTTCTTCGTGGGTTGGGACGTCCCACGTGTCCAGCCCTTCGGGGTCGTAGATTGCGCCGTTCACGTCGGAGACGGCGACGACAGTTGCGCCGTAGTCGTCGAGCAGGCGTGCGGCGGGTGCGCCGACGGAACCAAACCCTTGGACGGCGACGGTGGTGTCTTCGATATCCCAGCCGAGGTAGTCGATTGCTTCGCGGGCGATGATTGCGACGGAGCGACCCGGGGCGGTGTCGCGGCCTTCACTGCCGCCGACGACCGGTGGCTTGCCCGTGACGACACCCGCTTGCGTCTCGCCTTCCTGCATCGAGTAGGCGTCCATGAACCAGGCCATCGCCTGTGCGTCCGTGCCCATGTCCGGCGCAGGGATGTCTTTGGTTGGGCCGATGAAAGGCCGAAGTTCTTCGGCGAAGCGGCGGGTGAGCCGTTCGCGTTCTTCCTCGGAGAGGTCCTTTGGGTCCACGACGATGCCACCTTTGCCGCCGCCGAACGGGATGTCCATGACGGCGCACTTCCAGGTCATCCACATCGAGAGGCCGATACACTCGTCTTCGGTCACGTCGAGGTGGTAGCGAAGGCCGCCTTTGTACGGGCCGCGGACGCTGTCGTGCTGTGCGCGGTAGCCCGTATAGACGGTCGTCGTCCCGTCGTCGCGTTCGAGGGGGACCGAGACACGGTGGACTTGGTTGGGGTGACGAAGGCGCTCGATGACGCCGGGGTCGACGTCGAGGTGCCCGGCGGCACGCTTGAGTTGTCGGCGTGCGGTTTCGAGTGCTGTCTCTTTTGTCGGTACGTCGTCCGTCTCAGTGGAATCTGCAGATGACATAGTGTGTTCAACCGGTCGATGTCCAGCCACGTGACCGGCGTGCTGTCACACGTCTCGTTAGGCCACCCTACACGGGGGCCGCGAGCGCTTTCGAAGTTCTCTGCAGTCGGGAATTATAATGGTTATTATCTTATTTTGCTAGAGGCAATAGTTGTCACGGGCCGCGTTACACTCTCCCGGAACACGGCTAAATCCGATAGCCATCGCCACGACGCCGCCGACCGGCACGCCTTTATCACGGTCTTTCACACGGAATGGTATGGTTGGACTCTACTACGAGGAGTTCGAGGTCGGACAGACAATCGAACACGAAAAGCGCCGAACCGTCTCCGAGTCGGACAACCAGCGCTTTTGCGACATGACGATGAACCAGCAACCGCTCCACCTCGATGCGGAGTTCGCAGGCGACTCCCAGTTCGGCGAGCGCCTCGTCAACGGACTCTACACCATGAGCCTCGCCGTCGGTCTCTCTGTCGGCGACACCACTGACGGAACCATCGTCGCCAACCTCTCCTACGAAGACGTCTCGCACCCGAAACCGGTGTTCCACGGCGATACGATTCGCGCCCAATCGACCGTCCTCGACAAGCGCGAAACCTCCGACGGTGAGCGCGGTGTCGTCACGATGAAAGTCGAGGTGTTCAACCAGCGCGACGAACTGGTGTGTGAGTTCACGCGGAAGACACTCTCGTTGAAGCGTGAGTTCGTGGACGACGAATAATCGAATGTTCGATTCACGAGGCTGGCCACTTTTATCTGTACTGTCTGCCGATATTTTGTCATGGATTTGGAACTTTCTCGCCAAATTGCCATTGTCCTCGGCATCGTTCTCCTTGGCTCGTTTTTCATCGCAGACTCCCCGTACAACCCCACAGTTCACACCGAAGCATACCCATACGCACCCGACCGCCCAGCCCAATTAAATGACTCAAGCGTCCGGAATTACGCGGTCGAATACGAGGAGATGCTGCTGAACAATGAACTCGTTAAATCGCGTGGACTGGTCCTTGATAGGGACGACGAGACTATCAACGAGTGTACGGTGACTGAGTTGGAAAGACAGTCTTCTTCAGAATTCGTCGTCAGCATGCGTTGCCACGGCGGAATACGAGACATCTACAGGGTCATCCAACCGACCAACTTCCGATACGAGGTCACGTACCGAATCACTCCGGAGTCAACAGAACAAGCCTCGATTCAGGGCTATCCGCTCGGTGGGAGTCGATATCTCAGAGAGCCATACGAGTCGTAGACAGTATCATCGACCCGCACACCTTTCTCTCCGGCGTCGCTAGCGAATCTATGGATTTCGAGGGCGTCTCTCGCCGCCTCTCCTCGCTTGCCACACGTGCCCCGTCGCCCACGATACTCGCGCGACTCGGCCTCGGATTGATGGTCTTTGCCGCAGGCGTCCACAAACTGCTCGACCCGCTTGCGTGGAGTGTCTACGTGGTCGATTGGCTCGCCCCGTGGCTCGTCATCTCGCCAGTTGCCTTCATGCTCGTCAATGGAGTGCTGGAAGTTGGCTTTGGGGCAGCCATCGTCGCAGACCGATACACGGCCTTCGCCAGCGCGGTTGCGGCCGTCTCGCTCACGGCGACGTGTCTGTATCTGCTTCTCGTATTTTTCCTCGAGGCAGGTCTCTTCGGCGACGTACTCGCCCGCGACATCGGACTTGCTGGACTGGCGTGGGCCGTCCTCGTCCAGTCACTACGCGAAGACAGTCGAGAGAATTAGCTGGGCGTTCAGCAGGCCAGCGATACCCCACGGAATGGCGACGCCGAGCGGGACGGCTGCACGGTGTCGCAGCGGCAGCAGTCGCCACATCGTGACACCGACCGCGAGGACGAGCGCCTTCAACAAGAGTAGCGTCCAGAGGATGCCGAGCGACGGAACGAGCGAGAGGACGACGGGGTTGAGTTCTGCGAGTCCGTGTTCGATTCCGTAGAGAGTCGTCAGTACGTCGAGGACGAGTGCAACGAGTGGGACGAGCCACAGGCGACGGTCGTCACGGAGCGAACGCAACCGCTCTTTTCGCTCTTTTGCTGTTAGCTCCGGTCGCGTCGTTTCGTGACTCATGAAGACCAGTAGCCACGGCTACGTCGGAGACTGGCGTTAGTAGCCACCGCATACGTCAATTACCGTGATATTACCCACAGGAAAAACAGCACATTAACGGCGGTTTCGACACCGAAATCCGGGATTTTTGAGAATTTGTCGCTGGTGGGAGTTACAGAATCGTGCCGTGCTTCTTGTCCGGCAGCGACTTCTCGACCGAGGCGTAGAATTCGAAGCGGTTCTTCAACTCTTCGCGCAGGTCGGATGGCGCGACGATTTCGTCGATGACGACTTCGCTCGCCATCCGGTGGGCGTCGATGTCTTGGCGGTACTCCTCGCGGAGTTCCTGCTCACGTTCTTTCCGCTCTTCGGGGTCTTCGATGGCCGCGAGTTTGTTGGCGTAGACAGCGTTGATTGCGGCCTCGGGGCCCATGATTCCGATTTCGCCCGACGGGAGCGCGATGACGCTCTCGGGGTCGTAGGCGGGACCGCCCATCGCGTAGATACCTGCGCCGTAGGCTTTGCGCACGAGAACGGTCTGTTTCGGGACCGTCGCCGACGACGTGGCGTAGATGAACTTCTTGCCTTTCTCTAAGATTGCGTCCTTCTCGACTTGCGACCCGGCCATGAATCCCGGCGTGTCACAGAGATAGAGGAGGGGAATTTCGTAGGCGTCACAGGTCCAGATGAACTCGGCGGCCTTCTCGGCGGCGTCGGGGAAGATTGCACCCGAACGCTCGATTGGCTGGTTGGCGACGATACCGACCGGACGGCCGTCGATGCGGGCGAACGCGGTGACGATTTCTGGTCCGTAGTCGGCTTTGAGTTCGAAGACCGATTCGGCGTCCACGACGCGCTCGATGAGGTCGTGAACGTCGTACGGACGGTTCGGCGATTCGGGGATGAGTTCGTCGATGCCGTCGGGCGGGAAGCGCGGAGGCTTTGGCTCCGATTTCGGCGGCTTCTCGTGGGCTTTGTTCGGCAGGTAGGTGATGAGTTTCGAGACGAGTTCGCGCGCGTGTTCCTCGTCGCGGGCGATGAGGTCCGCACTGCCGGACTCTTCGGCGTGCATGTGTGCGCCGCCGAGTTCTTGCATCGAAATCTCCTCGCCAGTGACCATCTTCACCATCCGGGGCGACGCAATCGCCATCGCCGACATGCCTTCGACCATGATGGTGAAGTCGGCGAAGACAGGCGTGTAGGCCGCACCAGCGATACACGGCCCGTAGAGGACACAAATCTGCGGGACGTAGCCCGAGAGCATCGAGTGGTTGTAGTAGTACTTCCCGATGCCTTCGCGGTTGGCGAAGAAGCCAGTCTGCTGGTCGATGCGACCACCGGAGGAGTCCATCAGATAGAGGACTGGTTTCCCGGTCTTGAGTGCGCGCTGTTGCATCCGGAGGAACTTCTCGACACCGTGGCGCGCCATCGACCCGGCTTTGACGGTGAAGTCGTTCGCCATGAAGTGCAGGTCACGACCCTCGAAGTTTGCGGCACCCGTGATGAGACCGTCCGCAGGCAGGCGGTTGTTCGGGTCTGCTTCTTCGACTTTGGGCGACTCGCCGTGCCACGAATCGAACTGTGCGAACTTGCCGTCTTCGAAGCGGAGGCCGTCGGGGAACCAGAGGTCGAGACGGTCGCGGACGAAGAGTTTGCCCTGCTCGGGGAGGCGGTCTTTGTACTTCTGTGGGCCGCCATCGAGGATGTCTGCGATTTCGTCGCGGAGTTGCTCCTCGCGCTCGGTCGGGCCGAGGTCGTCGTCGAGCGGGAAGGCGTCTGCGGGCGGTTCGGCGTTCGCGGCGGCGTCCGAGTCGTCACCGACGTACACGTCCACGTCGGTCCCGAGGTGCCGAGCCAACGAACGTGCGATGGCTTCGGCCTCCTCACCGGTCGCGCCGTCACCGATTCTGACCTTCATGTTCAGGGATGCGACACGGTATTCAAAATGGTTTTCCATGTATGATTTGCTGCACGAGAACGAAGCCAACGGCTCACCACTTGAGTAAACAAAAGTTCTGGCGCTGATTTACGCGAGCGCCGCTTCGAGTTCCGCGATGAGGTCCGTATTACCGATGTGGAGCGGACTGCGCGCGTGCAGGTCGTCTTTGTCCACGGACAAGAGCGACTTCTCGCCGTCCGAGGACGACCCGCCTGCGGTTTCGAGGATGTAGCCGATTGGGTACGTCTCGAACTGGACGCGAAGTTTGCCCTCGGGTGTGGATTCGAGGGCAGGGTAGCTGAAGATGCCCCCGTAGGTGAGAATCTGGTTCACGTCGCCAATCATCGACCCACCGTAGCGAAGCTTGCGTGAGGGGTCTTTTTCGACGTCTCGGGCGAATTCAGTGAAGTCGTCGGTCCAGTCGGGGACGCGGCCACCGAAGCCGTAGACCGTGCCTTCGTCGGGGAGCGTGATGTCCTCGCGGACGAGTTCGTAGTTCGACTCGTCGGTGATGACGTACTCCGAGACGGTGTTGTCGCGGGCGACGATCATCGTCATGATGGGACCGTAGAGGACGTATCCAGCGGCGACGAGGTCGCGTCCGTGCGCTGGAAGCGGTGCGTCGTAGACGGCGAAAATCGTGCCGACGGTGTTGTTCGGCTTGAGGTTCGACGACCCGTCGAGCGGGTCAACGGCGACAGAGAGGTCGCCCGTTCCGACGTCGATGCTCTCGGGGCGTTCTTCGCTGGCGTACTCGCCGACGCCTTCCAGCGCGCCGAGTCGCTTACAGAGGAGGTCGTCGGCGAACACGTCGGCGGCCATCTGCGTCTCACCGCTCGGGTTCGTCTCCTCGGATTTGATTCGGCGGCCGGGGAGTCCAGTGCGAATCTCGGGGGCGGTCGCCGCGATGACATCGACGATTTGGTCGATAGTCTGAATTGCAGTCGCCGTATCTGCCGTGTTGAAATCTTTGGTCGCCATTAGTGGGTTTCCTCCGTCTGTCGCGCAGTTTCGCGGGGCACGCGAGAACCGCGAGTTACCGTGGGCACATCGGGTGAGTCCGTATTGGAGGTGAGGTGATCGGCACCGGACATCTTCTACTACAAAATCCGGTGATATCGTATATAAAATCTGTGCATGGTCTGAATTAGTCTATTCTCCCGATTTTAGTCTTTTTGAGGATTGTAGTCAAATTTTACACGTCGAAAATAGAGAATCAATATTACTACTCAGATAGTAAATTTGTTGGTGGTTTCGCGGCAGGCTGTGCCGGTTACTCCATCACGTCGCGGGCTTGTTTTTTCCACTCACTGACGCGTTGTTCGTCGATGAGGAGCGCATCAGCGATGTGTTCGGGGTCGGCCGTGGCGAGTCGGCGAACCGACCGAACGCCTGCTTCCGAGAGCATGTCTGCTTCTTCCTCGCCGACTCCTTCGAGAACGGTCAGCGGGGTTGGTTTGGAGCGCTCGCGCCACGCTGCTTCTGCGGCGAGTGCGTCACCCGACCCGTCGGCAGATGTGCCCCCCTGCTGGCTTGGCGTCCAGTCCCCAGTCGTCCGCGGACTGGTCGAATCCTTAGTTTCTCCTCCGCTCTTTCCGGTTGGCGTCCAATCTCCACTTTGAACCGGTGCGTCGGCGGACTGTTGGTCGCCACCTGTGGGCGTCCAATCACCCTCGCGGGCCGGGCTCGACGCCTGTTCTGTCTGTGTTTTTCCTGTCGGTGCCCAATCGCCGGAGTTCGGCTTCTTCTCCGACTTCCAACTGCCGGAACTCGCCGCAATCCACTGTCGTTCGTCATCGTCGAGGCCGCGCACCTGCGAAGAACGCCGGTCGAGGTCGTCGCCCGAACTGAACGACCACGAAAGCGAGTGCCATCGTCGAATCTTTGCTGCCACGCCCGGATTCACTCCTGCCTGTACGAGGTCACGGAACGACACCGTTCCCTCGATGATTCCCTCGACATCGATACCTTCGGCTTCGAGCGATTCGCTCGTCGCCGGGCCGATGAACTTCAAATCCTCCAGTTCTTCGATTGCCTCTGCCTGCTCAGACCCCTCCTGCGGGCGAAGCAACTGCTCCATTGCCGCCTCCGGCGTGTCGGGCGCGCCGTCCGTGTCTTCGTCTTCAGGCGCTGACGACGCGTCGTAATCGCGGTCGGTGTCGTCTGTGCCCGTGTCGTTCGCGTCAGTCACCGTTGACTCTCACCTTTCTTGCACCGAACTTGAGCGTTTCCGTGAATGTCATGGTTTTGTCACGGTTTTGGATGAGTCGGCAAGTTTTACTTCGCTACCAGAACACTCTCGGCCATGCGCGGCATGAACGATATCGACACGGTGGGGGTCATTGGCGCAGGAACGATGGGCAACGGAATCGCACAAGTCGCGGCCATGTCGGGCTACGACGTCGTGATGCGTGACCTCGAAGAAGAGTACGTCGAGCGTGGACTGGACGCAATCGACAGCAGTCTCTCCCGGTTCGTCTCCAAAGAGAAACTCTCTGAGTCAGAAGCCGACGAGGTCCGCGACCGCCTCACCGGCACGACCGACTTCGACGCACTCGCAGACTGCGACCTCGTCGTCGAGGCCGCCGTCGAGAACATGGACATCAAGCGCTCTATCTTCTCGGACCTCGACGAGCTGATGCCCGAAGACGTGATTCTCGCCACGAACACGAGTACGCTCTCGATTACGACTATCGCGGCCGCAACCGACCGCCCCGAGCAGGTCGTCGGCCTGCACTTCATGAATCCCGTCCCCATCATGAAGGGCGTCGAAGTCGTCCGCGGCGAGCACTCCTCGCCCGAAGTCGTCGAGTTCGCACACGACTTCTCCGAGAAACTCGGTAAGGAGACGTGGGAGTCCGACGACAAGCCCGGATTCGTCACGAACCGCATCCTCATGCCATGGCTCAACGAGGGCATTCGCGCCTTCGACGAAGGCGTCGCCTCGAAGGAAGACATCGACCGCGGCATGACCCTCGGTACGAACGTCCCGATGGGTCCACTCACGCTCGCCGACCACATCGGACTGGACATCTGTCTCGACGCCTCTGAGACCCTGTTCGAAGAACTCGGTGACCGTTACAAGCCTGCCTACCTGCTCAAGCGCAAAGTCGCCGCGGGTGACCTCGGCAAGAAGACGGGTAAGGGCTTCTACGAGTACGAGTAAGCCGCTAACTCGCGTCCCTCATTTTCGCAGTCGCATCACGCCAGCGCCGACTACTGCGACGACCAAGAACAACCCCCCGAGCCCCGCGAGTGTCACAGCGAGCCCTGTCACTTCTGCGACGCCGCCGCTTGCGACGTAGGTCAGGATAGCGGCAAAGAGGAAGAGCGCGGCCACGAAGCCACCGACGAAGAGAACGAACATCGGCGAGAGGTAGTCGTCTGCGGGCACACCATCCAATTGGAACCGAGCGAGGAAACTGTTGGCGTCTCGAACCGATGCCTATCAGTTCTGAATATCCGCGCGAATCCTTTTATTCTATCCCGCGTGAACGTCTGTCCAATGATAACGGTCGAGAACCTGCGGAAGACCTACGGCGACTTCCCCGCCGTCGTGGGGAGCGACTTCTCGGTCGAGCCCGGAGAAGTATTCGGTATCGTCGGCCCTAACGGCGCGGGCAAGACGACGACGCTGAAGATGCTCGCCGGACTCATCGAACCAACCTCCGGGTCGGCCGAAGTACTCGGCTTCGACCCCGAAGACCCCGCGATGCGTCGCAAGCTCGGCTTCCTCCCCGAAGAGTCGCCGCTCTACGAGGACATGACGCCGCGGTCGTATCTTCGGTTCTTCGCCGACCTCTACGACGTACCGCGCGACGTTGCGGACGACCGAACCAACGCCGTCCTCGACAGATTGGACCTCGAATATCGAGACCGACGCCTCGGCGATATGTCGAAGGGGATGAAACGAAAGGTCGCTATCGCTCGCTCACTCGTCAACGACCCCGACTTGCTCATCTACGACGAACCCGCGAGCGGTCTGGACCCGCTGACGACGAACGTGGTGTTAGAGTTCGTCCGCGAACTCCGAAACGACGGCAAGACGGTCGTTTTCAGCGCCCACAACCTGTTTCACGTCGAATCCATCTGCGACCGCGTGGTCATCATGAATCGCGGCGAAATCATCGCTCGCGGCACAGTTCCCGAGATTCGTGACCAACACGGCGAGACGAGCTATCGCGTCTATACGACGGTCGAACTCCCAGAGAGCGAGCGAGAAGGCGACCAATTCGTCTCGGTCGTCGAGACGATGGACGAGGTGGAATCGTTACGAACCGACGTTGAGGAGGCTGGTGGGACTGTCTCGGACATCCGCACCGACGAAGCCTCGCTGGAGGATATTTTCCTTCGCCTCGCGCGCGATGCGCCGACGAAGAGTACGCAAGACGGGGGGCGTGGCAGTGTCCAAGAAGGAGGACGTGGAAACTCGTGAGTGCCGACGAACCTTCACGGAACGACTCCATTCGTGCGGGCCTCGTCGCCCACGCCCGAGCAATCGCACGAATCGCCCGCTGGGAGGTGTCGCGCTCCGCAGAAACCATCGACCGTCGGACGCTCGCTCTCGGTGTCGTCCTGCTGTTGGTGACCGGAGGCGTCGCCGTCGGTGCCGCCGCAGGTGGCGTCGCTATCGACCGCGACCTCTATCGCGTCGGTATCGCGGCCGATAACCCGTACTACGAAGCAGTCGAGCAGTCGGCGGTGCTCGACGCCCGACCCATCACAGACTCGAACGTCGAACTCGTCGTCCGAGAGAATTTCGTCCAGGTTGGACCGACACAGACCAGCAAAGCGGCCTACAGCGCCTTCAGAGACGCCGTTCAATCGTACAACGCACGCCAATTATCTCAAGAAGAGAACCAATCTGCGGCCTATCCAGTCATCGTGTCACTTCAGTACCGTGAACGCGGCGCGCTCGTTCCACCGGGCAGTCGCGTCGAATCCGGCGACTCGGGTTCGACATCGAGTACTGATTCAGGCACCGATTCGAGCAGCGGGTCTGACGCCGACACTTCGACTTCGTCAGGAACGACTGACACCGGAGATTCAGAAACCAGCACGAACGACGAGACGGGCGGCGCACCCGACGTCGGCCTCGGTGGTGCTGGCGGGTTCCTCGGCGGTGGCACCTCTGGGTCTCCAGCGGACATTAGCCCGCCGTTCCCCTTCGCATCGCTCGTCCTCGCCTTCGCGTTCTTGGTTCCGATGAACTTCGTGATTCAGGCCTACGGGTCGAGCATCCTCAACGAGCGCGTGAAGCGCCGCGGTGAACTCTTGCTCGTCGCACCCATCTCGCCGGGAGATATCGTCCTCGGAAAGACCGCACCCTACGCGCTTGGGATGGTCGGCCTCACTGTCGTCATCGCCGCAGCAATCGGCGGGGGAATCGCGTCTATCGCCGCAGTCGTCCCGATTGGATTGCTGTTCTTGGCTTCGACGTTCGTCGGCGCGATGTTCGCCCGTTCGTTTAAGGAACTCACGTTCGTCACCGTCACCGTCTCGGTCTTCTTGACGACCTACACGTTCGTCCCGGCCATCTTCACGAACGTCACACCGATTGCGCTCATCTCGCCGCTGACCATCGTCGTCCGTGACCTCGCCGACGATGCGATTCCACTCGGTGATTTTGTGTTCTCTGTCGGGCCGATTCTCATCGCCTCTATCGTCTTGTTCCTCCTCGGAACCGGCGTCTACCGCGAAGAAGACATGTTCACCCAGCGACCGGTCCCCCTCAAATTCCTCGACGCACTCGACAGTCAGATTTCGCGCCCTCGGTCGGTTGCCACCGTTTCGGCACTGACGATTCCGTTCGTCTTCATCGCCGAACTCCTCGCTATCGCCGTGTTGTTCGTACTCCCAATCGACGTGACGATTCCGCTCGTCCTCGTCGCCGTCGCGGTCATCGAAGAACTCGCCAAGAGCCTCCACGTCTATGCCGCGTTCACGAAAGCGCGATTCGCCCGAACGATTCGCGTCTCGCTCGTCCTCGGGGCGCTCTCGGGACTTGGGTTCTTCCTCGGTGAGAAGTTCACCGCGATTATCCAAGTCGTCAGGCTTCAATCGCTAACACTCGGGCAAACTGCGTTCCAACCATCGGGACTCGGCATCGCCGACCCGTCACAAATCGGCCTGCTCTCGGCGCTTGGACTCCTGCTCGCACCGCTCGCGCTCCACGCGGTGACTGCCACCGTCACAGCACTCGGTGCGAGACGCGGACCGACCGCCTACGTCGGCGCGTTACTCGGCGCAATCGGCATTCACGTCGTCTACAACTTGCAGGTGGTGAGCTTCCTTGGGTAACCCACGACTCGCAATCGCCCGGCGTGAACTCGGGAGTCTTCGAAAGGAGAAGACAATCGTTCTCGCACTGGCGATTCAACTCTTCGTGGCGGCGTTCTCGTCGTTCCTCGTCGTCGGTCTCGTGTCGCTCTACGACCCGAGTGCCGGGTCCTACGAAGTCGATGTCGCTATCGCAGGCGGTGACGAAGCCGTCGAAAGCCTGTTGCGGGCGACCGCGTCCGAACAGGGTATCGATGCCCGAGTGTATCCTTCGACCAATAGTGCGCTGACGGCGTTCGAACAACGCGAGGTGGACGCGGTCTTAGAGGCATCGACCGACGAAGAGGGCCGAATACGGGTGCTTGCGATTGCGCCGGATTCGGGCGTCGAATCCACGGTTATCGTCGTTCAGTTACGCGATGCGCTCCAGCAACTCGAACGAAACGAGCGCGCCGAGCGCGATGCGTTCTTGGAATCGACGCCGCTTCGACTCCCTCCGGCGACTGATTCGAATCCCTACTTCGGATTCACCTATACGGTACTCGTCCCACTGTTGCTGTTCTTGCCCGTGTTCATCGCCGGGTCGCTCGTGGTCGATTCACTGACTGAGGAAGTCGCTCGCGGCACGCTCGAACTCCTCCGCGTCGCTCCCGTGAGCTTCCCCGCCGTCGTCGATGGGAAGGTATTCGCCGCGGGCGGGCTCGCACCCGTCCAGGCGATGGCGTGGATGGGGCTGCTCGCTCTTCGCGGGACGCCCATTCACAATTTCGAGCTGTTGTTCGGGTTGGTGACCGGTCTCACCGCAGTTGTCGTCTCACTCGGTGCTACCGTCGCGCTCGTCGCCCCAGACCGTCGGAGTTCGCAGTTGCTCTACTCTGTGGGCGTCTTGCTCGTCTTTGCAGGCACGTCGTTGCTCCCACTCAACCCCGCGAACACCGCCGCAAAACTGGCACTCGGAACTGCTGGTGTTTCCTCTGTTGCTGGTGCCGTCGGCTTGCTCGTCATCGGTGCTGTCTCGCTACTCGGCATGCGCATGGTCGTCAGTCGAATCGACCCGAACGAACTCGGGTAGGCGACCTCTCGCCTTGTTTTCGCTCGCCGCCACGCACCACAAGGGGTACAAGGCCTGAGCCCAAGGGCCGATACATGGGAATCGGAGGAACTGCGAAGAAAATCCAGAAAGTCGCAGAGATGGCAGAGGACGTCTACAAGAAACTCAACGAACTTCGCGAGCAAGTCGTCGAAATGCGCGAAACGGTCGGTGAGACGAAAGACCGCGTGGACAACCTCGAAGCCGAGAACGCCGAACAACGGGCGATTCTCGAAGCGATCGCCGAAGAGCAGGGAATCGACCTCGATGCCGTCATCGCAGACGCACACATCACCGAAGCCGAAGCGTCAAACGGCGAGGTCGAGTCTGAGGAATCCGCTGAATCCGAGACGACGCCGACCGAGAATTAAGAACTGGATTCTCTGTTCTCCTTCACACCGCGATAAAAACATTCAGGGCCGGGGGCAACATTTGCCCCCATATGACCACGCACCGCACGCCGTTCGATTCGGTGCTCGATACCATCGGTGAGACGCCGCTGGTCCGGGTTCACGCCTCTCCTGACGAGGTTCCAGTGTACGCGAAACTGGAATCGTTCAACCCCGGCGCGAGTGTCAAAGACCGCATCGGGAAGTACATGCTCGAAGAGATGCTCGCCGAGGGGACGCTCCCCGAAGGCGGCACTGTCGTCGAACCGACCGCCGGAAACACCGGCATCGGGTTGGCTGTCGCCGCAGGGCAACTCGACATTCGCGCCGTCTTCGTCGTCCCCGAGCGCTTCAGCGTGGAAAAGCAGACGCTCATGCGCGCACTCGGTGCGGACGTCATCAACACGCCGACCGAAGACGGCATGGGCGGCGCAATCGACCGGGCTCACCAACTCGCAGAAGAACTGGACGACGCTGTCGTCCCCCAACAGTTCTCGAACCCGCTGAATCCCGAAGCCCACTACGAGACGACTGCGCCCGAAATCTACGACGCCCTCGACCACGAAGTCGGCGCGCTCGTCGCCGGGTGTGGCACCGCGGGTACGCTCATGGGCATCGCCCGATACGGACGCGAGAATCACGAGGAAACCTTCGTTTCGGCTGTCGAACCCGAAGGCTCGCTCTACTCGACGTTCCACGGACGCGATGTGGAGGAAGGCCCGTACAAGACGGAAGGAATCGGGACCCACAACCCCGCGACGAACGAGTTATTCGACCCCGAACTGGTCGATGAAATCGTCCAAATCGGCGACGAAGAGACGCACACAGAGATGCAGCGACTCGCCGCCGAAGAAGGTCATCTGGTCGCATCGAGTTCTGCGGCGAACTGTCTTGCCGCGCTCGACGTAGCCGAACGCGCCGCTGCCGGTGAAATTTCGCTTCCCTACGATTCTGTCGTCACACTCTTCCCCGATTCGAGCGAGCGCTACCTCTCGAAAGGCGTCTACGGCGACTTCGAATCCTGGGAAGGCTGATTATCCGTGTCGGGCGTGTTCGACTTTTAGACAACGGTCCTGCACGAATTTGAGGCCCGCTTTTTCGGCGCGTTCGCCAGCCTCGTCGTCCGTAATCCCGAGTTGGAGCCAAACCCCCTGTACGTCGCCGCGTGACTCAGCACGTTCGATGACTGCATCGACGACGCCACCTGCTTCTTCGGACGGTCGAAACACGTCCACGAGGTCGATGTCTTCTTCCACGTCGGCGAGGCTGTCGTAGGCTTTTTCGCCGAGAATCTCGTCGCTAAAGGGATTCACAGGGATGATTCGATAGCCGTTGCGCTGGAGGTACGCCGGAACGTCGTGGGCTGGTTTCCCGGGGGATGATGAACACCCGACGACGGCGATCGTTTCGACATCGAGGAGGGAACTAATTTCTTCGGCGGATGTAGCCATACACGAAATTCGGATTCTCAGTTTAAAAACCTCAGTTGCACGTGCGGTGAGAGCGCACGCTCGATGGGTCATTGGACGGCGATGAAAACTGGTTAGTCGTTGGCGAGGCGAACGGTCGGTTCGCCGTCTTCCGAGGTGGTGATGATGCCGTCGAACAGTTGTTTGATGGTGTTCATCGTCCGGTCGTCGTGCGCCGAGGAGTCGATAGCGAACAGGCCAAGCCCGCCGACGCTCTGGATGCGACCGGTAAAGACGTGGAGGAAGCGGAACACTGTCTGGAGGTCGGCGTACATCAAGAGCGTCGAGAGCGAGTGGAGCATCACTCGGTTCTGGGTGAGGTTACGTTCCTGGTAGTACTGTTGGAGAACCTCGGAGAGTTTGATACCGATACCGGTCATGTCAACGGGTGACGACGCGTATTTGATTCGGTCGTCGTCGCGCACGTCGCCGACGCCCTGCTGTCGGGTGACACAATCGACGATTGCGACCGGCTTGTCGTCGTAGTCCACGCGTTTTGCGTAGTCTTTGAGAACGCGCTCGCCACCGTCTTTGGTCGTGACGACGATGACTCCCTCGCCGCGTTCACTCCCTTCAGCGAGGATATCGAGCGCGAGCGAGCGCTTACCGGTCAGCGGCGGCCCACTGATGAGCAGATTCGTTCCTGGTTCGACCTCCGTATCGAGGCCCGCACCGAGGTTATACATGCGTGTACCTCGGTGTCGTCTCGGTTCCGAGGCGAATTGCCGCATGATGCGTCCGCTCTCCGGGAGCCATCAGATAGTACGACCATTTCGTGAACTGGTAATATTCTTTTTGATTGGTCCGCATCCGCACCCTCCGCGACAGCATTCAATTTACCCGGCTATTCCGACCATGGATGCACTTCGTCCCACAATAAACGCCACGGCGGCGAGATACATCCCGTATTTGATGCGACGTTGTCCGACACTCGGGTCTGTGAACGACTGCACGGACGCACTGACCATTATCGCATCGGCTGGAAGGACCAAACCGAGATACGCGACCCCGAAGTCACCGCTGACGTACGGAATCGCACTCGCCACGATTGCGACTCCGAGGACGACAGCACTGGCCCACAAGGCCCGTTTCTCGCCAACGACGATTGGGAGTGTTTGCAGTCCTTCTTCTCTGTCGCCGACGATATCTTCGACGTCCTTGATGATTTCGCGGGTGAGCGTCGCCAGTCCAGCGAGTACGGCGAGGACGAGCGCACCCAGCGGGTCGCCGACTGCCGCCCCACCGAAGAGGAACGTCGAACCGGTGAGATAGCCGACGACGACGTTTCCGACACCCGGCAGGCCTTTGAACAGTTGCGTGTAGGCGACGAGCGCGAGCAGGTTCACGACGGCAATCGCAATCGCAAGGCGTGGAAGCGTGATTGCCGCGACGACCGCGCCGAGAAAGAGCGTGATACTGAACCACAGCGCCTCACGAGCTGTGACTGCCCCCCGCGGAATCGCCCGGTCCGGTCGGTTGATAGCGTCGATGTCGCGGTCGAAGTAGTCGTTGATGGCGTTGCCCGCCCCAGTCGCGCAGATGGTCGCTACGACTGCCGCGACGACGGCGAGCGCGTCACTGGCCGTGATTCCGGCGATAAAGGCTCCCGTGAACGTGAGTACGCCCGCCGCGATGGTGTTCCCCGGGCGTGTGAGTTCGACGAACCCCCGTGCGCGCTCCCCCAATGACATTAATCAGTACTCTCCCCACACCGTGTATAAATGACGCGGACTGCCGCCGCGAATCAATTCATTTAAACATGACCACGGCGCACGAATGAGTGTAGGGCGCTTAGCTCAGTCTGGACAGAGTGCTTGGCTTCGGACCAAGTTGCCGTGGGTTCAAATCCTGCAGCGCCCATACGAAATTAACCTTCTTCGGTGCTAATTCTGGAAGCCGTAGCTGTGGCTTCTGTCCGGAGAAATCGGGTGAATTCGCGTTTTCGGAAAACCCCCGAAAAAAGTATTCCAACAATCTCTTAGAAACGGCTCCGCGCAGTAGTGCGGTTTTCATAGCCAACGGAGGTGACAGGTAGATGGGTGTTTCCTCCCTTTGGAGGCATATCCGCTACCGCTGCCGGAGTTGCCACGAGTGGTGCCTCGTCGATCACTCCGAACGCGCGGCCAAGATGCGCGAGTGTCGATACTGCGCTCGCATCCCTGCCATCGAGGACGAGATTCGAGACCTTCGTCTCACCTCACTCCTGTGGGCACACCAATTCGTCGCAGAAACCACCGCAAGGACCGGAACAGCGGAGAGCGGGTTCCAGTCCGCTCGGAGCGGTCGGAAGCAGGGGCTTGCCCCTGACCCGGAAGCCGGTCCGCAAGAGGCCGACGGCCGTCGGCCTCAAACGAGTGGCGGTGCGGTGCAGTCCTCCCTCGACGACTTTCTGCTTGCTGACGGGGGCGTGAGTGAGCAGTGATGGCGTCACCTCACCCGGTGCGAGCGACGCTCCGGGGAGGAGTGGTAACTCTCGGCCTTCCAAGGAGACTAACTCTGTAGAGGCCTCTACCGGGCAATCTGGCTTCACGGACCCGCTGGAGGAGAAGGTCCACGAACGCGTGCTCGAGTTCATCGAGGAATACCCCGAATTAGCCAACACTCCGCTGTGCGAAACGCACGGTCGGAAACTTCGGCGCATCGTCACCGAATCAGAGTACCGGGACGAATGGGTCGAACCACAAGAGCCGACGGAAAACGCGTTCATGGTCACGGAGTTAGCAAAGCGAGAGGCTGCGACGTGGGCCGATGCAGTGAGTGCGTTCCTCACCGCTCACACCCGATATGAGGGCTTGATGGCCCGCTTCGGAAACGACGAAGGTGACGAGTTCGAGATTCCACTTACCGACGCGTGGGGCGAGAACTACTCGAAAAAGCAGTACGCTCGCGCACTCGCCTTGCAGAGACAGATGTCCGGCGGCGAACGACCGAGTGGCGGCGAAGCAGTAGCGGCGTGGGGTTCGCCCGCGACCGCGATGCTCACCCTCACTGCATCGTCGATTCCGAACGGGACGAGACTTCCACCAGTCGAACACCTCGACGCCGTACACGACTCGTTTTCATACGACGGAGTGCGCGACACGCTTCGCAATACAATGGAGTACCACCTCGGCCTCGACGCTGACGAGTGGGGATACTGGCTCCAGGCAGAACCGCACGGCATGGAAGGAAACGGCGGCGGGATGAACGCCTGTTACACGCACCTCCACGTCGGCGTGTACTTCGACCTCGACCCGTTGGGAGAGTTGGCGAACGACCTGCACCAGGTCGGAACTGAGTTCGAGCGCGTAATCGACAAACACCTCGAAGTCTGCGAATACGCAGGCTGGTCCGCTCACAACTACGAGAAAATCGACGACTACGAGGAGGACTCGAATGGGTGCATCTCACTGAACGCCAGTGTCGAAAACATGGGTTCGTACCTCGCAGCGTACATGGGCGGTTACACCGAATCTCTGCTGGACAAGCCAGTAGAATACCTGGCGTGGGGCTCGCTTTACTGGTCTGCTGCTCGACGCCGAACCTCTCGCTCGAAGGTACTCACCGAAGCTATCGCTGCGGACGCTTGCGAGCAACGGGCTGAATCGCCCGAAGCGAACCAGACTGACGCGCACGGCAAATCTGTCGTATGGGACGATGGTCGCGGCCCGAACGTTGTCTGCGAATGCTGTAGTTCGGGCTGGGCAATCGACCAATCACGGCTCGAAGAACCAGTATCGGACGACGATCTGCTCGAGGCCCTCGAAGGAGAGGACACCGAAGACAGTGGTGAGTTGACGCTTGCTGAACGCTGGCCTAGCGTGAATGCTGGCGTCAGAATAGGTGAATCGACCACTCGAACTCGTATCCGTAAACGGGTCGAAACCGAACTAAAACACAGCGACGAAGAGCTATCTGTCGAACAAGTGCTTGGCAGAAACATCTCAGAGATACCGATTGAACTGGCTGGTTTCGTCAAATCAGTGATGAACGGTGAGGACGAACCGTACGAATCGTTCCGGCGTGCGTCGCTCGAATCCGAGTGGCGTCTGGAGGCGATTATCGACAGAGATGGTGAGGAACACCTGCCCAGCGGTGGCGGTGTCGATATGGTCTCACTGAAAATGCCGGTCCAACGCATCCTCGACGAGACGAGATTGCAGCACGACCTCGAAAAAGGTGAGATGTGGCGATGTAAGAAGTGTAACTTGGCGATGCACAACGCGGAGTCGATGGCTCGTCACTTCGTGAATATCGGCTTGGAAGAACCGGAAGCCGCTGACCACGTGCTGCACGTTGAGGACTATTACGACCAGGACAGAGAATGTATGCGACACCCTGAAAGCCATAATTCGGGTCGAAAATAGGTTACGTAGGGTGAATTTTGTGATTGGGACGTGGAAATTAGTGAGTGCCTCTGACTACCTCGTAACCCAAGCATATGTTGAAAGGTTGATGGTATAATTGTACCGAACGTAATACTCGTGTCAAAAATTGACACTCACATCTTCGGATAAGCAGAGATATATCGAATTCTGAGACCACTATCTATAGCTGCTGTGAAAGTGGATATATCTAGTTTCACTAGAGTATTCCATGTCGATACTGCCTTGCGAATAGATACTCTTCTTGTATGGCGTCTGAACCTATGTCGTTCGACGACTTCGAAGAAACGCAAGTCGAAGACGACTACGACGACGGTGTAGAAGAGATAAAATTCGAAGTAGGCGAGGCGGTCATCGGTGTCATCGTTGACATCGACCGCGACGTCGGACCGAACGAAAACGACGTAATCCATCTCGCTCGCGGCGGCGACCTCGGCGACCGCGTAAAGTTCTGGTCGAACGGCCAGATTCGCCGCGTCATCGATCAAAAGGGCCTCTCGAACGGGAGCTGGCTCGCTATCAAGAAGACCGAAGAGACGCGCTCGTACGAGTTCGAGAACGAGGACGGTGAGACGGAAGAACGCGAGTACCACGTCTTCGACGTGAGGGGCGAATAATGGCGTCTCGCTACTCGTCTGGACTAAGCGGCCTCGCGTCCGACTACGCGATGCTCCGGACGATTCCGGCGATGCTGTCGGTCGTGTTCGTCGCAACCGGCCTGTACGCCTTCGGTGGCGTCTCCGACATCACCATCACCTGGCTGTCGAACTACACGCTCACGACTGAACACGCGACGCTCGGGAGTATCGCAGTATACCTGCTGGCGTTCATGAGTTCTGAGACGAAATCCCTCGAACAGTACGAACTGTGGGAGGCTGGTTTCATCGTTGCTACGATTTTCTCAGTTCTCGGCTGGCAGTACCTCACTGAGTTCAAGGACTTCATGCTCGGCCTCGGCGACCCGTTAGGCGCGCAGATCGTCTTCGCCGTCACCATCGTCGGCTGGGCAGTTGCAGTTCGGTGATTCACCCATGAACCACACTTTTCGACTGACTAAGGGACAAGCCGCGGCTACGCTCGGCTACCTCGTTGCTGTGTTCGCTGCCGCGTCTTTCATCGTCACTGGAGGCATCGCATGATTGACCCTGTGAAAGCGGGCGTCCTCATCGTCCTCGGTTCTGGATTCACTGCTCTCAACTTCGTGTTGATGGGCTTCCAGAACTACGCTGGTCCAACCGGCTCGTACACTCCGGTCTTCCCGCTCTTCTTTGCGATAGTCGCTATCGCGTTCTATGAGTTCAAGGACTACTCGTCCTCGACCTCGGAGGAACCAGAACTGGAGGTGGAGCAATGAGTCTGCTGACCACAGGTGCGACTTTCGCGTCTATCCTGAGCGCGGTCGTTGCTGGCTCGTTCCTTCATCCGGTCGTCACTGGCGGGACGACCTCGACCGCTGGCACGGAATACGTGGCTATCGCTGCGGCCTTCGTGTTGCTCGCACTCACGTTCGGTGTGCTTCGCGTGTCGATGTTCGGCGATTCTTCGATTCGTTCGCTCCTCGACGCCGCACCTTCCATGCTGAAGGTTGGCGCTCGCAAAGCGGGGGCGCTCACGCTTGCGGGTGTGCTTGTCACGACTGCAGCGACGAGCGGTGTTGTTCCAAATTCCTCACCTGTCGGGACTGCATCTGCTGAATGGTCTGAGGACTGCGACCTCCGCGATTCTGCACTTGTTGCGTTCACTCTGTCCATCGTTGACCCGAACGGCGACGGTTGTCGTTGGTTCCCAGGTGAAACGGCAGATTACGAAAACATGAGCGAGGTTGATGCGTACGCATCAACACTGGGTGTCAAAGATAACACCGAGACTTTCCTGACGACCAACGAGAACTTCATGCAGGATACTCGTTCGGTCGCTTGGTCGAAGGCCAAACTCACCATCATCAACGAACTGAACAACGGCAGTTCTCTGTCTCAGGTCAAGGCCGCTGCCAACCAAACTGTTCTCGACTACTATGCTGGGATCGAGTACAACGTCATGTCTGACTACTCTGCCAAGGTCTCTCAGATGCGCTACATCGACCAAGAGACCCCTCTTTCAGTCCAATGGTACGACCCAACGGACGACCGCGCAGAGACTGGTTCCTGGGTAGTTGACAAATTCAACTACACTACGATGAACGGCACTGACATCCCCTACGATTCCTTCCAAGGGAGCGTAGACAACAACTGGTTGTCGTGGCACCAGTCGTCAGGGAAAGACCCGTACTACGTTGAGGTTCAAGACCCAGACACCTCTAACTGGGTAACCATCTACGACACCGCAGATTACCGCAGTGTTCGGGGTGGACTCTACAACCAGAAGGACCAGGTCCAATCTAACGTGGACGCTTACGTTGATGCACTTGCCGCCCAGTACACGGCAGGTGACATCAACTCCTCAGATATCGTTAATCTCGACCCTTCGATTCTGGCTGAACAGGCTGCCACTGATTACAACTCTACTGGCTACTACTCGTTCGCCGCAGTTCAACTTGCAGCACTTGGTGCCTCTGGCGACCTCAATGCGTCGCATACCGTCACCGTCCATGGTGCTGTGAACACCACGTGGAACGGCACGCTGTTCTACACTGGCGACGACGGCCCGACCAGTGGCTGGGAAACTGGAACAACTTACAACATCTCCGACTACAATGGTACCTTCTATCTGGCTTACCAGAACGACAACCAATCCGGTATCACGGATCTGTCTTCCTCTGGTACTTCGTTCACTATTGAGTCTGCGGTGAACACCAATACCGGCGAGGAGATGAATACCACAATCAGCCAGACGTATATCTACAAGTCCACCAACGCATCTGCGTTACAGGAAGAAATCGACCGCCTTCAACAACTCCGCGAGCAGTATGAAAGTACGAATACAGGTGGTGCAGGCTCGTCCGGTGGTCTCTCGACCGAAATCATCGGCGGCGCTGTCCTCGTCGGTGTTGCTGCCGTACTACTCATCCAACGGGAGGGCAACAAATGAGATGATTGTCTGGCTTCTCTCGAAGCTCCCAATTGGGGCAATTCTCGGCGTACTCGTAATCGCCTTCGCGCTGCAAGGCGTGGGACTTGACCTGATTGGAATGGCGTCCGATCTCCTCCTCGACCTGCTCGGCATGCCCGACTGGTCGGGATGGTTCGGCTCGCTCCTGTAACGCTCTCCGAACTCCCTGCCTTCCCTTCCATGAAAACCAGAATCATTGTAATCAGTTGTATCGCCCTGTTGCTCGTTGCAACCGGGTCGGCGGTCGCACAAGAGAACTCGACCGCTACCGCGTCTGCTCCGACAGAGACGACGACGCCCGAAGCTACGCCCTCGGACTCGGAGGCGTCGAACTCGACCACCTACTACGGCGACGTGTCCGGCGACCCGTTGCTTCGCATCGTCGATGCCGAGTACCGAGACGGAACTGCAATCATCACGCTCGAAGCCGACGCACCTCGACTCGTCACGGTGACCGCGCCAACCGGCTCGACGTCGGCTGGCGTTGCCTCCGGAAACATCGTTCGCAAGTCGATTCCGAAAGGACGTTCGACGATTCGAATTGTCTCGCCTGAACCTCGAATCACGCTGACTACTTCGACTAGTATTAGCAACGGCAAGTACACTGAACTCAGATTCGAGCATGGCTCGGCGCTCATCTCCGGCCCGTTCACCGGCAAGGACGTGCGAGACGCTGCAATCGGCGGGACGCTTGGAACTGCGTTCGTCGCATTGCTCGTCATCGTGCGGCGTCGTTTCGGCCTGCACAAAGGCATGGAGCGTGTCGCATGAGCGAAGAACAACCAGAGGCAGAAGCCTCGAACCCACGCGAAACGCCGGAAGAACCGGACGTGTCTGCGTCCTCGACGACGGTTGCACCGGAACCTGAATCCGGGCGATTGGTGACGGCCTTCGTCTGGGTGATGCGCTACGGCATCCACCTGACCGTAGCTGCGACGCTCCTACTCGTCGGCCTCGTACTCGTTCTTGGTGTCGAAGTCCCTCGCTCGCTCCAAATCATCGGCCTCACAGCGGGCGTCTCTGGCGCTCTCGTCGGGCGATGGGTTGGCGTCCAAGCAGTTGACCTGATGGGCGGCCCGCAAATGCTGTGGCTCGTCGACCTCGACCTGCTCGACCGCGACGGCGCGGGAATCTACGCCTGCCCAACACCACGCTGGTCCGAGTGGACCGTCGTGAACGGCCAACTCTGGTGGGCGACGCCGAACCTCGCGTTCGGTCGTGGCGTTGACCTCGACGCCGAAGAAGTCGCTGGGACGTGGGTCGGCTCGTTGCCGGACCCAGTACTCGCTCGGGCGCTCGAATACCTGCGCTACAACCGCAACCAGTTGGAACCGAAGGCTCGCAAAGGCGAAGCCCTCGAAATCAACGCATTCGCAATCGTTCGCTCGGCGGCGGTCAAGACCGTGAAACACGTCGTTCGAACGTTCGAGAAGGGTGCGCTGCCGGACGACGGCAAGGCCCTTCACTCGGAAATTGATTCCGTCCTGGAAGACTTCGACCTGGACGGCTCGAACGAGATTTTCGACGAGGATCCGACTCAGTGGACGCCGGGCGACGACTCTCCTGCGCCCGATCCCCTCGCAGACCTCGCACAGCAGCGGGAGGTGACGAACGATGACTGACGAACGTCTGCTGACTGCGGCGAAGTTGTACGAACAGGTTCGAGGACGCATCGAGGGCGACCACCGTCTGCTCGACCACGCCGGGCTGCCGGTTTCTCAAAGCGACCACTCGAACCTCTCGTTCCTGAACTCGCTCGACCTGACCGAAGACGAGGACCTCGCCGACTCTTTCGGTGATACGTCGCTCGGTCGGCTCGTCGATTCGTCGCTGCGGACGGAAGCCGCAACCCGCGCTATCAAATCGAATCACGCAACCGCGCTTTCGTATCTCGTCGGCGTGACCCAACAGGACCTCGACGCCAGTTCGCTCACGCTCCCTCTTCGATTAATCGACGAACTCGAAAACGGCGGTGGACTGACGACAATCACCGGCGCTGGCAATCCGAACACCGGAAAGACGAACTCGATGTTCCTGCTGAACGGCGACCTCGCTCGGGCCTACTGGGGAGATGACCTACTGGTTATCTCCAACGTCGGGACGTGGGACGGCGCGGACATCGTGGTCCGGTCGATGTACGACCTGATGGACGTGCTGCTCGAGCATCGAGAACGGCCGAAGACGGTCACTATCGACGAAGGTTCGACCCACTTCGACGCTCGAACGTACCGGCGCGAAGTCGCCTCGCAGTGGACACCTGCGATTAAGCGCTTCTCGAAGCTCGGCGTCGAATCGGTCGGCGTGGTCTGCCACACTGGAAAAGACGTCCACCCAGAACAGAAGCGGCTCTCGACGCTCTCGTTCTTCAAAGAAGCGCAGGACGAGGTGACGTTCTACCGTGACTGGGATGCCGATTCTGACAAGCCGAATGGCGAACTGTTCGGCGGTTCGCTCGTGAACCTCGAACCAACGCTGGAGACGTACGACCCGGACGACGCCGCGCCGTGGGCGTGGAACTTACCGAGTGATCTGTTTCAGGAGCAGTTCGAGGACTGGGAGGAGTTCCACGGGTTGCTTCAATCATCAAACCCTTAGAAAAATTTTCACATCTCGTTTTCAAGCATTTCTATCACTTGCTTGCTATTATCCTTGAGACTATCTAAATGAGACTTTGTCAACGATTCCACATTCCCATCTTCAATGTCCGCGATGGACCTCATTTTTGATTCTTTTGGGCCGGAGATCGCCGATTCTAGCATTGAGTGAAACGCAACCAGTGCTTGGATTTCTTTCTTCGTGAGGTGACCAAGCTCGTTCGTATTGGATGTGAATATTTTATTTCTATCTGAAATGAACTGGATTGTTTGGACATATCTCTCAAAATCATCGTCGATTGTGTCCGAATAATTTCTCTCTGCAGCCATGGATAATTCAATAATCGATTCAATTTCTGCAATGAGTGCTGTCCTCAACCTGTTCGCCTTTTTTTCTTCTCGCTTTCTTCTTGTGATGTCTCTTACAACGTACGTCCCTAACGAACCGATTATGGCACCCAATACCGCCGATAAAACAGGAGACGAAACTACCATACTGCTGATCAATGAACTGGTACTATAACAACATTTTCGTCACTCAAAATGTCTTTTCCACAGACTGAGTGGTCAATTTTTATCTCTATTTTCAACACCTTGTTTATGATTTTCTGGAAGTGTATTATAGAATTCCTCAATTTCTTTGTCTCGGCCAATTGTTTCATCTACAACATAATTGAACAATTTGAACAAAGCAAGCGCGACCTCATGATTGTCATCCATATCCATCTCGCCCGGATGGACAGAGTTATTTCCAGTAATTCGAACCGAATCAAGCATTTTCTGAGTTCTTGGATGGATCTCGTTTTCTTCTACAAGGTGTCCGATATCCTGATAGATTCCATCACCAGGTGTGTCTAAATGGTCTTCTAATAACCGCTGGATTCCGAGGCGTAACAGTGCGGCAGCTGCTCTGGGTGACGAGTCTACAACTTCGGCAGCTTCAGAATAGTCTCTTCTCAAATCGTCTGGCATTACGTCGTGTGGCTTCGGGGCAGTGGTTGATTTTGGGTAGTATATTTTCTTGTCCCGCCAGACACATTTGTCTCCGCACTTGGTGCATTTGGAGAGAAATATTTGTGTTTTCACTCTCCCAAAGGTGGTTTGGTCCCACTCTTGTTTAGCGAAAGCACCACAGTGTGGACAATTAAACCCTCTTTTTTGAAACTCTGGTGAAACTTCCTTGCCAGACATACCATTCGGTTTACATCCAATATACTTGAACTTCATTCCATTCGCCCACCCATCCTCTTCTCGGGTAGTACAGTTGGCATTTCTCCATCGAGACCTCTTGTCCATTCTGGGAAAGATTCAATTCAATACTATATTCTATCTAATATAGTGTACCGCTACATCCCCGACGAAATCGACTACGAACGCGCGAACCACCAAGCGAAGGTCCAAGACCCGAAGAATCTCGACGTAAAGCGAATCGGAAACCTCGGAGAACTCGCCTTCGAACAGTTCTGCCGCGAATACCTCCCGGTCGAACTGTGGGAGTGGAAGAACGAAGAACCGATGCGGCGATGCAACCCAGAGAGTTTCTCGCCGTACGACTTCGAAGTGTTCGGCTACGAAGTAGACGTGAAGACCTCGCGTGACGTTTCCGCGTTCCTCCCTGAAACGATACTCGACAACGACCCAGACGACGATATCATCGTGATGGTCTGGCATCGAGATAACGAGGACAGTCTGATACTGCTCGGCTGGGAGCGCATCGAGACGCTGAAATCCAAAGCAGAATCGCAGGAGAAGTTCTCTGGCGACGAACCCGAGAAGCTCGATCACCTCGCAGCGCGACCGATGAACGAGCTGATCGACCTCGGGCCGAACACCGCGCACATGAACCAGAAGCCGGAGAATCCCTTCTCACCCGGCGACCGCGTGAAGAAGAAGGGCGACGAAGACGCCTCGACGGCGATTGTCGTAGAGGTGCTACCACCGGAGAAGAACACCGGCGCGTACGGCGTGGAGATGGAAGGCGAAGCGGTCAGCGTGGCGTTCCCGTCTAGCCTCGACGAAGGACCGGGTGACTGGAAGAACATTCATCCGGCGCTGTATGCGTCGTACTGCTACGACCAGAATATCAGGTTGTACACGTACAAGCACTCGAATTTGGAGTTTACTGACGAAGAATAGTATACCACTGTAGCAGCCTTCACCTCCTGATTAGCTCATCTTACTCCTGAAAAAACCATATGCTGATCCAAGCCACGAGAAAGATAGTACAGAATTCAATATCAGTAAACCCGTTCCAATAATCTCTGTCACACGTAATACTCCTGTTTCGATTGACAGTGAGTTAAATAAAAGATAAGCTGCGATGGGATAGAAAAGCAACCAAGGGAAAGCAAAAACAATTACTGCGAAATCTAGTTCAATTCCACTGAATGTGGACTCAAACTCTTCCTTCTTTTCACCTGTATTATATACAAAGCCTCCACAGATCGCTGAAATAACCGCGAGTGCGAGTAGGCGTGTATCTGCTTGTACTATGAACAAATAAGCAAATGCTACAGAAGGAACAAATGGTACGATATCTGAGTCTCCGATTAGAAGTGAGGGTGCTTCTTCTAGATCTTTAATATCCATTATTGATTCCCAAATGTTCAAACAAATTATTGTTTTTGCTTGTCGCACACAGCTTTGAACTCACCAATTCTCATAAATGGAATAATTAGTAACCCACCCATCCACCCGCCCCCTTTACGGGTAGGGTGGTGGGTGCTGGCTCAGTCGCTTTTCTCTAACTCTTCGCCGTCGATCTCCCCGGCGAGGTATCCGCGACCTCGTTCAGAAAGTCGGTAAATCGCTCGCTCCTCGTCGTGGTACTCGACCAGCTCGTGTTCGAGCAGTGTGGCGAGGTGCTCTCGAATCGTCGTTCTCGCGTAGTCGGTGTTCTCCGCAATCAGTGCAGGAGTCAGAACAAGTTCGTCGTTCCCCTCGTTTCGCAGGCGCTCAAGAATCGCCCTATCGGTTGGAGTCATCCAATCTGCGAGGGGAACACGCATACACTCACACTATTTTCCCTGTGTATAGATATTTCCGTCAATCTGAATTGCGTATTAATTTGTATGTAATACCTACAAATCTGTGGGTAACAGTTAAGGTTCTCTCGTACAGTCCTGTGGGTAACGAGAGCTACACGCGATTCTGATTGTCTTCAGATTCGTCAGAAACGGACCCAGTGGACCAACACTGGCCCGCGATGGCTCCCGTAATCAAGGTACGGAAAGCATGTTCACCTACACGACTCGGGGTATTCAACCCCTACGACAGACGCGCACCGCAGAAGGAGCAGAAAAACCGTTCACTTTCGCTCAAACCTCCACTTTCACTCCGGGGCCATGGCTCGAAGTTTTAGTAACCAATCACATACGTCCTACCCGGCTGACGGTCCCCTTCGAGGGCGTATCTTGTGAGAAGGGTCACGCCCTCGACCCGGACCGCGGCCTCACAATGGAAGCCATGTTTGGATACCCTATCCCCGGTTGTAAGCGTAGCGAATGGGCTGGAAGTGAACCCTCCACGGAGGTCCGCGAATGAGCGACGACCTCGAGAAACTCGCGCCCGACCGAGCGGTGAGAATGTACCTCGACGCTCGGCGAGACGAACTCGCAGACTGGACGCTGAAATCTCACAAGTACCGACTCGGTGCGTTCGTCCAGTGGTGCGAAGAGAACGGCATCGACGACCTCAACGACCTGACCGGACGCGACCTGTTCGAGTACCGCATCTGGCGTCGGGAAGGGAACTTCGATGTCGAAGATGGCGAGTCGCCGAAGGCGATTGCCCCGGTCACGCTGAAGACGCAGCTGACCACACTTCGTGCTTTCCTCCGATTCGCGGCTGACGTGAATGCTGTCCCCGAAGACTTCTACGAGCGCGTTGCGCTCCCGAAGATTTCCGGCACGGCGGACGTGTCCGACTCGACGATTAACCCAGACCGTGCGCCTGCGATTCTCGACTACCTTCACCGCTACCACTACGCCTCCCGGCGGCACGTCGTGTTCGCACTCCTCTGGGAGACGGGCGCTCGAATGGGTGCGATTCGTGGCCTCGACCTGCGCGACCTCGACCTCGAGGGACACAATCCAATCATCCAGTACGTCCACAGACCGGAGACTGGAACTCCTATCAAGAACGGCTACAGTGGCGAGCGCCACAACGCTGTTTCTGACCGGGTTGGTCGAATGCTCCAGGCGTACATCGACGGCCCTCGCATCGACAAGCGCGACGAGAATGGACGACGTCCACTGCTCACCACCACGCAGGGGCGCGCCTCGACGAGTACGATTCGGCAGGACGTGTACTGCGTCACTCGTCCCTGCTGGATTGCGAAAGGGTGCCCGCACAATCGGGACATGGAGACCTGCGAAGCAGTCCCTATCGGGAGTTCGAGCAAGTGCCCGTCGTCCCGTTCTCCCCACGACGTTCGGAAGGGGGTGGTGACGCTCTATCGTCGGGAGGAAGTTCCTCGTCGAGTTGTATCAGATCGCTTAGACGCCAGTGACCAGGTGCTCGACAAGCACTACGACAAACGCGGGGAGCGCGAGAGAGCCGAACAACGCCGAAATCACCTGCCTTGGTAAAATGAAGGGTAGCTTCAAATCGCTGGTTTCGGTGGTAGTTTATATACCCCGGTTTCGCAACCCCTGCAGCGCCCATCCACCTTTTTACTTCGTTGGGTTTCCTCACGAGCCTTCGGCTTCGTTCGCGGTACTCGACCAGTCCATGTTCAACAGTGTAGCGAGGTGGTCTCGCAATCGGTGTACAGAACATGCACGTTGTTCCCTTACTTCTCACCCACCCCGACCCGGCGCGCCTCCTTCACCTCACCCATTCCACGAGAGAATCACGAAGGCGCGCACACTATATCGCGACGAGTGAGCCCTTGCCTTTCGGGAACGTGAGTATCACAGTGGTCCCGTCGTCGTCCGCCTCGAATTGGAGGTCGCCACCCCATCTGGTCGTACACCAGTAGGTGAGCCAGAGGCCGAGGCCCTGACTGTGATTGAGTGACGTCTCTCTCTCGGCACCCACGGCATCCTGCTCGATTTCGGGTATGCCGGGTCCGTTGTCAGCGATTTTGACCCGGAACTCAGCCTCGTCTGCTTCGATTGTAATCGCGACTCGGGGTGTCTCCGAATCGTTGTGTTCGATTGCGTTGTCGATGAGATTTTCAACGGCGAGTCGGAGAGTGTTCGATTCGATACCTGTGAGGGAGGCTTCGAGAGGTAGTTCGACGGTGAACTCCGCGTCAGGATGGGTGGTTTGCTGGTCGGCGACGACGTCGTGTAGGTGCGCAACGAGGTCGATAGTCGCCCCCTCGTCCGAGGTGTTGGCGTACACGTTCTCGATTTGTTTTGCTTTGTTCGCCAGTTCGAAGAAATGTTCGACCTTCTCTCGGAGAATCCGTGCTTCTTTCGCCTCGTCGCCGTCGAGTTTCGATTCCAGTTCGCTCGCGTAGCCGAGGACGACGTTCATATCGTTTCGGAGGTTGTGCCGGAGGACGCGGTTGCTCACGCTGAGTCGTTGTCTCGATACGTACAGCCCGGTGATGTCTCGCATGAGTACGAGCGTGCCTACCCGTTGGCCGTGATGGGCAGCCACCGGCGACACTTGAAATTGATACACTCGCTGTTCACCGTCGTGGGTCACACTTATCTCCGAGTCGTGGAGTGCGTCGAGTCCGCCCGTGGGAAACAGTTCTCCGAGCGACGCACCGATTCGAGGGGTCGGTGTGAGAACTTGTGCCGCAACGCCGAGGACATCGATAATCTCTCCGTCGTTGTTCACGATGAGGAGTCCGTCACCAGCTTCGTGGAACGCTTGTTCGCGTGCGATCGGGGTCAGGTGCAGAAGGTCGAACTGGAAGAGCGCAAGTCCGAAAACGATACCCGTGAACGCGAATATGAAGGGAGTCAGGTCGAGCGCAGGAATCGGACTGTAGCCGAGTGTAAACACGATATGGGTGATGAACGGCGGTATCGCCCCTGCGACCAGTAAGCCGACTTGCTTCTGATAGACGGGTGCAACTTTCGTCGCGTATTGGATGAGGATGACGATGCTGAGCGTGACAAGAGAGTACGAGTAGCCGATATGGACCAGGTATCCGATACCGAATTCGAGAGCTGTGACGGACGCAAGCGGCGTTGTGACTAGTTTCGCACCCGTCCAGGCAAGGTGGTGAACGGGATTCGTGATGCAGAGCAGGAACCAGACGAGTGGTTCGACCGCGAGGAGCGCAACCCGGTCACGTGAGAGCCATCTGTCGTGGCCGGAGTAGGCGAGCGCGAACAGGAGAAAGGCGGCTGGAATGACCCCGGCAACACCGAGGGTGATTCGTTGATAGAACAGTTGCTCACTGAAGGTCCCGTATCCGAGTTGTATCGCGTAGGATATCGACCACGCGACGAGTGCGACCTCTTGAACCGTAAACTGGAGTGCCATCCGCTTGTTCCGGTGACGTAACGAGTAGAGGGCGACGAGGCCCGAGATGAGTGAAGCTATGACGCCGAGTACTGACGCCGTTGTAAGGCTCCACACCATGTTCTACTACTCCCTCTCGCAGTACTGATAATAGGTATTGTGCAAACTTCGAAATCCCACGCTCACACCCGTGTTGGAGGGGTGCTTCGAATCGCTATCCTCGCCTACCTCACCTGGGGTACTGGCTGGGCGACGACATCCGTTCGGGGAAGGTGCCGTTCGCGTCATTCGAAGCGGTAGCTCCCGAAGCACCACCCGAATCGGTCGAGGTGCCGGAGGAGGGCGAAAACTCACTTCACCGTCACGTACGTCAAAAACCCAATCGCCACGACCTGCAACGCTCGCAGCCCCAAAATCGCCTGCTGCACAACGGGCGTGCCTGCATAGAGCATCTCCGTACTGAAGAAGAAGAAGATGGCAAGCAAATTCTCGAGCAGCAACGTGACACCGAAGGCAATCAAGCCGAGTGTCAGCGTCGATTCGAACGTCCGGTAGTTGCGAATCCAGACGGCCGTCAAGACGGCCAAGAGCAGGATGCTGATGCCGGAGAGAACAGTCGCAATCGTGAGGAGTGGGCTCATCGCCATGGTCATTCTATCTGTTTCAAAATCGTCTCGAATTGGTCGCGGTGCTGTTCGAAGCGGTCGGTAAGGAAGTACATCGTCCCGTACCCTTCCTCGCCTTTCTCGACGATATCGTGTTCGACGAGCAAGTCGAGGTGGTACCGGACGGTGTTGTAGTCGATGTCGAGGCTTTCCGATAGCTGGTTGGCGTTACGGGGGCGCTCCGAGAGCGAGCGGATAAGCTTCGCTCGGGTCGTACCGCCGCGCGTTCCGGCCAGTAGATACCAGAGCGCCTTCTCCATCGAGGGTCGTCCCTTCGTTCTGAGAGGAGTCCTAAATACGTAGTCATCGTTAGCGGACGGTTCGGGTCACCCACCCCGACGGTCCGTTGGGGAAGGGTGAAGCTTCTTCGCGCGATTGGAGTTCACCGGTGCCGTCGGTCGCTCGGACGACTACTTCGTGTTCTTCGGGCGGGGCGGTGTACGTGTAGGACCACTGCCGCCACACGTCGGTTCCGGGGAGGGGTTCGGAGAGGTCGGCATCGTTCCACGAACCGCCACCGTTGATGGAGACTTCGACGCGGTCGATACCGCGCGTTCCGGCGTAGGCGTGGCCTCCGACTTCTCTGCGTCCATCGCCGAGGTCGTTGATGACGTGGAGTTTGGCGACGGTGTTGACCGGGCCGGTGCCGTGCCATCCGCGTTTCTCCCAGTAGCCATCGACCTCTTGTTCGAGGATTTCGATTTCGGTGAGCCACTTGACGTTGATTTCACCCCAGTGGCCGGGGATGAGCGCCCGTGCGGGGTAGCCATGACCGCGGGGAAGGGGGCCGCCGTTCATCCCGAACGCGAGAAAGCCGTTTTCGAGGGCGGGAAGCGGGAACTCTTCGTAGAAGCCGTCGGATGCTCGGAGCATCACACAGCAGTTCTCGGCGGGGCCAGCGGGTTCGACGAGGTCCATAATCGAGATGCCAGTCCAGAGCGCCGTATCCATCTTCTTGCCGTTGAGAGCTTCGCCGACACAACGAAGTGAGACGAACTGGTGTTCGACTTCACGGCTGACGATATCCTCGTATGTGTAGGACAGTTCCCGTTCGACGTCGCCGGTGACTTTCAGCGACCACTCGGCGGCATCGAGGTCGGGGTCGGTCGAGTTGATGTCTACTTGGTAGAACTCGTCGCTGATGAGCGGTTCGAGGCCCGAGACGGTGAGCGATTTCTCGGATGCTTCGGCGAGGAGGGCGTCGACGTCGGGGCCTGCCCACGGTTCGCCGACATCGAGCGATGCCGATTCAGATTGGTCGGTCACACGCGACCCGAGCAGGTAGCCACCGAAGACGAGCGGAATCGAACTCGCAATCGCGGCGAGAACTCGGCGTCGGCCGGGTGACTGGGTTGCAGAGGAGTCAGTGGTCGTTCCGACTGCACCGGGGGTGATGAGGTCGGCAACCAAGACGACGATTCCTGCGGCCACACCAGCCACGAGTGAGGGTTGGAATGCTCCGGTGATTCCGAATGCAATCGCAGCGGTCAGTAGTAGAGAAACCACGCCAGCGACGCGGTATTCGACGTACTTCTCGACCCAAAATCCAAGGAGTGCGGCGATGGCAAAGAGTAACACCGACAGGCCCAACGCCATGACGGTGTTCAACTGGTCCCCCAGGTCGCCGAGGACGAGGATGCTGAAGGTGATGATTTCGCCCGGGAGCGTTCGAGCCAGGAATCCTGCAATGGCACCGGCGATGAACACCGGGGTAAACGACGCAATGGCGAACGAACCAGCGACGCCCGCGAGTCCTGCGAACAGTGCGACGACGAGCGACTCGATTCCGAGCGAAAATCGTCGCTGTCCCGCGTCTTGTGTCATGATAGGTGTGAGAAAGCGTGGACACTGAATAGGGATTTTTCAAAATCAGGTCCACATCGGTAGCACGTCCGACTACATTCTCTCCCAAGTCTTTCTAGAATTCGACCGTCTGCTGAGTGCGCAACTGACTCGGTTCGCCCCGCCCGATTACAACACCGACTCGAACCGGTCGATGTGGAACTCGACTGCATCTGCTCCGGCAATCTCGGGATAGCGTGGACGGGTGACGTCGCCATTCGAATCGACCGCCGAGTGTGCAATCGCCGCCAACCGGTACACGGGTGAAATCTCGGGATACGGCGTCACCGACTCGTAGCCGGATTTGAACGACGCTCGAAGCGGGTCGGTTTCTGTGACGTACCAGTCGGCGACGAGGTGTTCGGCTTTCGCAACCGACAGCCCTGGCGCGGCGGCGAGCGGCGCACCCCAATCGAGTATCGCTGAGATTTCTCCGTCTGCGACGAGCGCGTTTCCGGGTCGGAAATCCCACGGATAGAGCGTCGATGGCGGCGACGCGGGGAGCGTTGCGTCTTCGACTACGGCCGCGAGTGCAGGTTGGATGTGGTCGAATTCGGACGACAGTGTCTCGAAACCGGTCTGCGCATACGACGTGAACCACTCGCGCCAGTCGGTCGCTTCGGTTCCTTGCATTCTCGACTCTCCGACACTGTTCAAATCAAGCGATAGTTCACCGTAGCTAGCAAACGAAAACGAGTCGTGTAGTTCACCAAGCGCTTGACCGAAAGTCCGTGCAATACGGCGTTGGCGGGATGTATCGAGCGTGACGAACTGCTCGTGCAGGTCGGATCCTGACGCGTGTTCGACGATCGCGTAACCGTGTCCATCGACAGTACCAGTCGCAAGGACGCGTGGAACTGGAACCGTAGTTCGCTCTCGAATCAGCCCAGAAAGGGCGGTTTCGAGCCGAATACTGTCTATATCGGGCGAGCGTTGGACGACCACGGAGTCCCCGTCAGCGAACGTGACGATAGCGGTCTGTTTGTGATTCCCACGAGTCGGTCGTGTCACTGACGACACGCTCCGATTCGGGAACTCGCCGGAGATGACCTCCTCGACAACGTTCGCTCGCCCGTCCATATCGAACTCGTAGGAAGTCGAAGAAAATAGCCCCGGCGGAACACCGTCAGTCATCTGCGGTGAGAACGGGAGCCAACTCGTGGAGTGATTCGAAGACGAACTCTGGCTGGTAGCCGTCCATCGACTCGATAATCTCGGGGTCTTCCGGGCACCACGCCGCGCTGAGTCCGGCGTTTTGTGCGCCTTCGACGTCGAATTTGAGCGAGTTGCCGACGTACAGACTCGCCTCAGCGCGGACCGAAAGCGTGTCGAGTGCGTGGTCGAAGGGGTCGGAAAACGGCTTTCGTCGGGGCATATCGCCCGCGTAGACGACCACGTCGAATGCTTCTTCGAGACCTAACGCCCCGAGTTTTATCGACTGTCGATGCTCGGGGCCGTTGGTGATGAGGCCGACGTGCCCGGCGTCTGCGGCGGCGTCGAGCGCGTCTAGTGCGCCGGGTCGGAACGAAACGGCCGTGTGATCAACTATCTCCATGAACCCCTTTGCGAGCGCAGTCGAATCGACTGCATCGTACCCGTGTTTGGTTGCGACGCGCTCGAACCCCTCTGCGAGGTAGTTTTGCGGATTGTTTGGGTCAGGCGGCCCAGCGAGCGCCGACCAGAGGTCGCTCGGCGCACCGAAGGCGTCGATTCCGGCAGCGTCGAACGCACCGAAGTAGATGGTTTCCTCACTCTGGTCGTGTTGGCAGAGCGTCCCATCGAGGTCGAACAGTACTGCGTCGAACGAAGCCACAGGATGCCTAGGAGTGGTGAGGATAAAACGGTCGTCCCCCGGATTCTGAACGGGAACTGGTTCTTTGTCTACGGCGGCACGTCGCCGTCTAACTCGTGATACTCCCAGACGTGGTCTTTCAGCTCTGCTTTCGTGGCGAAGTGGTCGCCGCACAGGTCGCAGGTGAACTCGGATGTGCGCTCGTCGGCGGAACTCATGGTGAAAAATTGACGTTCGAAGGGCTTAACGACGCGGCCGAACTCGACTCGTCGTTAGAACCCTTTCCCGAGCAGTTCACGGGCGATGATGGTCTTTTGAATCTCCGTCGTGCCCTCGTAGATTTGGGTAATCTTCGCGTCGCGGTAGAAGCGTTCGACGTCGTGGTCGTTGACGAAGCCTGCGCCACCGTGAATCTGGACTGCTTCGTCGGCGACGTCGGTCGCAACGTCGGAGGCGAACTCCTTGGCCATCGACGCGAGGGCGGTCAGTTGGCCTTCGTCGTTGTCCACGCTCCACGCCGATTTGTAGGTCAACTGCCGAGCCGCTTCGGTCCGAGTGTGCATCTCACTCAGTTTGTGCTGGATGGCTTGGAAGTCGCTAATCGAGCGGCCGAACTGCTCGCGCTCTTTGGCGTACTGGAGTGCTTTTTCGCAGGCACCTTTGGCGATGCCGACACCCTGTGCGGCGACGGCAGTTCGCGTCTCGTCGAAGAACTGCATGAGTTGGAGGAAGCCCATACCGCGGGTGCCGACGAGGTTCTCTTCGGGCACGCGCACGTCGTCGAGGATGAGTTCGGCAGTGTCGCTGGCGCGAATACCCATCTTCCCCGTGATTTTGTCGGCCGAGAAGCCGTCTCGGTCGGCCTCGACGATAATCTGCGAGAATCCGGAGTATCGGTCGTCTGCGTCGGGGTCGGTCTGACACATGACGACGAAGTAGTCCCCGACGCTCCCGTTGGTAATCCACATCTTGTTGCCGTTGAGGACCCACTCGTCGCCGTCTTTCTCGGCACGGGTGCGGACGCCGGTCACGTCGGACCCTGCCTGTGGTTCGCTGATGGCCGCGCCCATGACGGACTCGCCATCGACGATGGGTGGGAGGTAGCGTTCTTTCTGCTCGTCGGTCCCGAAGGCGATGATTGCCTCTGCGCCGAACCCGGCGCTGGTGATACAGAGTCCGATGCCGGGGTCCACCGCGAAGAGTTCCTCGGTGACGAGTGCGTTCTCTAACGAGGAGTAACCCACACCACCGTATTCGACTGGGAAGTGTGCGCCCGTCAGCCCCATCTTGGCCGCCTTCTGGACGATTTCGTACGGATACTTCTCTTCTTCGTCGTACTCGGTTGCAACGGGTGCGATTTCGTTCTCGGCGAATCGGCGAACCTCTTCTCGGATGGCCCGCTGTTCGTCTGTGAGATTGTAGTCCATGATTGTTAGTTGTAAACGTGGCCCATATTGTTTGTCACACTGAAAACAACGTGCAACTAGTGGAAACGGAATTGAGTGGTAGCTCACCCGTCGAATTTCCGTAACTCGGTGAACACCTACGAGTCGTCGCCTGCGTTTTCGTCTTCGACGAGGTCGATGACGTTCTCACGGCCCAGTCGAAGTTTTGTGATGACTCCGTCATCTTCCATCCGTGAGAGGACACGCGAGACCTTCGACTTCGACCATCCGAGTTCTGTCACCACGTCCTTTTGCCGGATTCGACCGCCGGAGGCCCGCAATAGGTTGGTCACGTGGTCTTCGTCGGTTACGATGAGGTCTGCTCCAGACGCTTTGCTATCACTGTCGTCCAGTTCGTCTTCGAGAGACGAGTCTGCCGGTGGTGCTGGCTCTTCGTCTTCGACGCTCGGCGACGATTCGACCAGCGACGAATCAGGTTCGGCTGGTTCGCTGGTCACGTTCGGCGGACTGCCTTTCTGGGGTGGACTGTCGCTCGTCTGGCGCTGTACGCCCACGACGACGAGGATGGCGAGGAACACGACCCCGACCGCACCGCCGATGGTGCGCAAATCGGGGTCTGCTGACGGTACTGGTGTTTCGCTCGCTTGTACTGTCGGTGTCGCTTCAGCGCGTGGTTCGTACACCACGCGCGGTTCGCCGTCAGAAAACGACTCGGGGCCGGTCCACGTAAGCACGCCATCGGTTTGTTCGACCGCACTGGGTGTCGCCGAGGTGATTTGGTATCCCTCGGGGGCGACGACTTCCAAGGTGTCGTTCTCGGCGATGAACAGGCCGCTTTGGAACACATCACCGACGAAGAGTCGGCTCGATTGCGCTTGCGAGAAGTTGGTCCATCGGAACTGGTAGGTGACGATGCCCCACTGACGCGGCACCGACTGGATGGTCGTCGATGCCGAGAAATCGACCGCCGTCATCTCACGACCAGTTGCTTTGCTTGCCGCACGAACTGTTCCGTTGATTCGCTCGGCAAACGGACCGAGAAACGCGCTGGTATCGTTCTCGAACTGCTGCTGGAACGCTCGATACTCGGTTTTGTCCTCTGTCGTTCGTAATCGCGTTCGAATCTGGAGCGTCCACGTCGCCGACGTGTTCTCGTGGAGTTCGATTCGCAGGATAGACGTATCCACATCCGGTTGTGTTTGTGCCTGTGCGACCCCGGAGACCGAAACGCCCCCTATCACCAAACTGAGGATGACGACGAGGGCAACGACGGGACCGGCACGCGACAGGGACATTTCGACATCTCCCGGTACCGCTGTCTCGTAGATAAAAGACGTGGACCGTTTCTCAGTGGTGAAAGCCAGTGAGGCGACGTTTGGCTGGCCGTCGTGAACCTCTGCTCGATGGCTCGAAACCCCAAAAAACGCCCGCTGAACGGTTTGCAACGGTTCGCAACGGTTTGGGAACTTCCGAGAAACACCGCCACGGTTCTCCCGGTTTATACTCAATCCACCATGAGTAGTGGACAGCAATGATGCGACAACTACTCTCGGTACTGTTCGTCGGTGCCTTGGTCGTCGGTGTAGTCACACCGTCGGCCGCGGCATCGGCTGCAGCACCAAGTGCCGACGTCGAATCCGCCGCAATCGAGACTGGTTCAGGCGGCTGGTTCGCGGCGAATAACACCACCGCGAGTGCAACCAACACGTCTACTTCTGATTCGGCCACCGCGTCGAACGAGACTGATGCGAACGTCTCCGATGATGGGGTTAATGTGACGGTCGGCCAGCAACTCACAACAATCGTCTCGCAGACGGAGAGTGAAGTTCGAACGGAAGTCGAAGAGAGCGCCTTCGAGGTTCGATTCGAACGCGGCGAAGACGACGACCGTGCAGAGGCAATCGCCGAGCGCTCGGAAGAACTCTCGGAGCGCGCAGCGGAGATTCGTGAATCGTACAAGGAAGCCAGTGAATCGTACGAAGAAGGTGAAATCTCGCGTTCTGAGTACGCACAGCGGATTGCCACACTCAACGCACGCAGTGAGTACCTCCTGACGAGTATCGAACGCCTCGAATCTCGCTCGAAGAACGTCTCGAACACGAGTCTTGCAGCGGTTGGATTCAATAACTCGTCACTCCAGACCATCGACGATGACCTCGAATCTGTCACTGGCGTGGGTGCAAACGCACTTCTGAAGCGGTTCACGGGTCTCAGCGAAGGTGAGATCGAAATCGAGACGGCTGGTGGACTGTCCATCAGCGTCGAGAGCGAGGACGGCGAGGAGTCACGCGAAATCGAGCGCGAGCGCGACGACGACTCGAACTTCACGATTAGCCAATCGACGGCGCTCGACACCGCTCGAAGCGAACTCGGCACGCCTTCGACCGGGTCGTGGTCGTTGGTCGAAAGCGACAAACACGACGATTCGGGTTACTACGAGTTCGAGTTCGAACTGACTGGCACCAATTCGACTGGTGACGCCGAAGTTCGCGTCGATGGCTCGTCTGGAACCGTCTTCCGTCTCGAATCTGAAATCGAATCCCCAGATGAGGATGAGGAGGAGGACGACGAGAAAGACGACGAGAAAGACGACGATGACGCAGACGAGGAAGAAGAGGACGAAGACGACGAGAGAGAAGACGATGAAGAACACGAGGAGGAAGGCGACGACAAAGAGGACGATGACGCAGACGAAGAAGAGGACGAAGATGACGAGAGAGAAGAAGCCGACGATGACGCAGACGAAGAAGACGATGAGACGGACGTAGACGAAGACGACAGCGACGAGAAAGACGACGATGAGGAGGAGGACGAGACGGACACTCCTGAGCGTGCATGAAGGCGAGACCCGAGACACACACCGACGAGAGCGAACCTTCGAGAACGACTGACTGGAAGACATGGGTTGTCAACGGTAGTCTCGCAGCACTCGTACTCTTCAGTGTACTCACAGTCCCGGTTACAGCCATTTCCAATACGGATGGGTCCGAGACGGCACGCTCGTCAAGCTCGATGTCATCCGAGCCTGCAGCACTGATAGCGAACAACAGTTCTGCCTTTATCATCGCGCTCGAACCGGACGGTTCCGCACAGGTGAGCCTTCGACTCGTGTACGACTTGACTGCAGAGGCAGAACGAACCGGTTTCGAACGCGTCAAAGCGAATGCATCGACGTTTGCAGACGCGTATGCCACTCGTCTCGAACCGCTCGCGGCCCGCGCGTCGAACGAAACAGGACGAGAGATGAGCATTCGAAGTCCTGATGCGGAGTTCAAGACGATACACAGCGGGACCACTGGCGTCGTCGAACTCTCGGCGACGTGGACCAACATCGCAACCGAGCGCGATGGACGAGTCGTCCTCGCCGAACCGTTCAACGATGGGTTCGCTCCAGAACGACCGTTCGTCGTCAACGCACCCGACGGCTACGAACTCGTATCGGTCGCCCCGAACCCTAACGGCGAGACGAGATCAACCGTCGCGTGGACTGATGGCCAATCACTCGATGGGTTCGCAGTCGAGTTCGAAGCAACCGGGATGGCGAACGAAGAAACCACTCCCGTGACCACGTCATCGAGTGAGATGCCGGTCGGTGCCGCCCCGGTTCTCGCTCTGTTGGCCGTCGTTAGTGTCGTTGCTGTACTTGTACGCAAGCCCGAGTAAGGAACCACTCGGGGGACCGTACTGGTTCTTCTTTCTCCTTTTACTGACGAATCGGTCTTATCGTTCGCTGACGTATGAGGGCCATGAAGCGCCGCACGATACTCGCCCTCTCAGCCGTCGGTCTCGCGGTTGCTGGCGTCGTCGCCACCCGAGCGTTCGGTCCAAGTGACGTCGAACGAGTCCCGTACACCGTCGTCGATGAGTTCGATGGCGTCGAAATCAGACAGTATCCGACGACGATAACGGTCGAGACGAGCGCTCCAACGACCAACACTGCGTTCCGCCGCCTGTTCAACTACATCTCGGGGGCGAATCAGGGCCGGACGAAAGTTTCGATGACTGCGCCGGTCCAGACGGAACAGACGAGTACGAAAATCCCGATGACTGCCCCCGTGGCCACCGAATCCGATGGGGACGAACTCCACATGGCGTTCTTCCTTCCTGAAGAGTACGATTACGAGAGCGCGCCGCGCCCGACAGATTCGAACGTCGAACTCGTCGAGCATCCCGCGCGAACGCTCGCCGTTAAGCAGTTCTCGTGGATTGCCACAGACGGTCGAACAGCACGCCAAACCGACACCTTACGTTCGATTCTTGCCGAACACTCGGTTCCTATCGTCGGCGAAGCGTTCTTGTTGCAGTACGACTCGCCGTGGACGCTCCCGTTCATGCGGACGAACGAGGTTGCAATCGAGATACAACGACGGACTGTCGGTGGCTCGCCGAGTTGAATCGCCCGCTCCCGACCAGCGTTACTTGACCTTGTGGGCGTCGGTTTCTACGGTCTGTGGGGTAGGAATGAGCGGCAGTTCGATGACGAACGTCGAACCCTGGGGTTCGTTATCTTCGACCCAGACTGCGCCGCTGAAGTTCGAGACGATGGTCTTGACGAGATAGAGACCGATACCCGTTCCACGACTTTCGAGGCCGCGTTCACCCTCACCGAACACCTGTTCTTTCCTGTCGTCGGGGATGCCCGGTCCGTCGTCGCTGATACTGACGGTCGCAGTGTCGTCGCTCACCGAGAGTGAGACGTCGATTGTCGGGTCGTCTTTTCGGCTGTGGACGACGGCGTTCTTCAGGACGTTCTCGAAGACAGAATCGAGGAGGTCGTTCGCCATGACGGTCGCTCGCGGGCACGACGAGAACGAGATAGTTGCGTTCGGGTAACCTTCGCGGAGGCCTTCGACGGCAGTGCTGAGCATGCCTCCGACCTCGACTTGCTGAATCCGGTCTCTGTCGTCGGTCGCGCGCATCAAATCTCCGAGGACGTCGGTCAACTCGACGGTGTGCATCGCCCGGCGAAGCGCCGTGTTGAGTTGCTCGCGGCCAGACTCGGAGAGCGATTCACGGTCTAACACGAGGTCGATGTACGACGTGACCAACTGCATATCGTTCCGAATGTCGTGGCGGACGATTCGATTGAACACTTCGAGTTCGGCGTTCCGCGCCTGCAACGAGAGTTCGTACTGTTTTCGGTGAGTCACGTCACGGACGGTAATTACCCCCCCAACCGGCGCAGATGACCGAGTGAGCGTGTGGCGTTTGAGTTCGATAAATCGGTCATCGACACCTGGAACTGGAAGGTCGAGCGGTTCGCCGTCGGCTTCGAGTTGGTCGTACAGTGGAATACACGCCATGGCTTCCGAGCCGACGAGTGAGTTTGTCGAGTTCAATAGCGTCGAGACGGAGTCGGTGACGTGGACGATTGTCTCGGTCGAATCGAGGACGACGAGCCCGTCTGCTGACCGCTCTCCGGCCATCGCGTACGCAAGCGGTCGGAGGTCGAAGAGTCTGTAGCGAAACACTGCGACCCCGAACGTGGCCGCCGGAATCGCCAACGAGACGGGTATCAAGTTCACCCCACCAGCCAGGGGCGGTGTCTGTGTCAGCTCGAACGCCGCGATAATCGGTGGGATGACCATCCCGCCGAGGAGGAGGTACGCCTGCATCCGAAACGGCGCAGACAGTTGCAGTGCGTAGTGTGCGATGACGCCGAGCGCGAGGAGCAACACGACGAAGTTGTAGCCGAGTCCGAAGATGCTCAGCGGGCCGTCGTGGACGTGGAGGAAGTGAACGCCGTTCTCGACGTAAATCTCCCACCCAGTGTACCCCAGTTGGTTCGGGTTGAACACGAGTGCGAGTACGAACAGCACCGGGACGACGTACAACACAGTCGCTGTTCTACGAGTGACCCACTCGTGTTTGTCCGTGTAGGCGAGTGCGAACAACAGAAACGCAGGTGGCGCGGCCGCCGCACCGACGTGAAGTGCGATGTACGCGGTCAATTTCGCGGAGGGGTCGATGAGGAGCAGTTTGACGACGCTTGCAGTGGTCCACACGGTAACGGTAGCGGCGAGTGCCGTGAACGGAACGATAAGCGAGTTCCCACGTTTTTGCCGACTAAACGAGACAGCATAGGCCGTGAGAAATGCACTCGTCACTGCCGCGAAGACCATCGGATACGCGTAGGTGGTGTCCTGCCACTGCATTCTACATCACGACCTTCTCTACCAACATTCAATTACGCGAAAGTTGATATCTTGGTGCCACATCTGATAGTCTTACAGACAATTCCATACCAAATAAAGACATTCATCGTTTCGTTTACCTGTCGGGCCCGAGGAATCGTAATCGAAGCACGTTACGCGATGTGAGAAGAGACACCATATGTCTCGAATGTGTCGAATTACAAATGCTTCTTGTGTTTCCTGAACTCACTCGTAGAGTTCTTCTTCCACGAGGTCAACCGCCTGTGAAACTGCACCGACAGTCGTCAGATAGCCCGCACCGACAGTCGCTTTCATCGCTTTTGCGGCACTCCCGCGGAAGATTTGCGGGCCGACCTGTGCGACTGCACTGTCCCCGACCGAGACTATCCACCCGGGAACGTCGAAGCGATACGGGTCTGGACGCGGTGGGAACTCGTCGTGGTCTTCGGAGAGTTCGTATCGCACTTGGTCTGCGATGTTCTTCCCGACGACCTTTGCCTCACGAATCGCCGCTGACGCGCTCGCGGGGACGGGTTCGCCGTCGGCATCGACCGCCCGGGCGGCATCGCCGACGACGAACGTCCGCGCGTCGAGTCGAAGGTCGGCACGGACCAGCGGGCGCTCGTTCTCCATCGCGTCGGCACCGCCGATACCGCCCGCCCAAATGAGCATCTCGTAGTCGATATCACCCGTGTCGGTCTCGACGGTCGATTCAGTTGCGCGTTCGACAGTCGTCCCCGTTCGAATCTCGACCCCACAGTCGAGCAACTCGTTGCGCACTGCCCGCTGGAAGGGTGGGTCGAACGCCGGAGCGACGGTGTTCAACTGTTCGAGAAGGACGATATCCGTCGCTGCGCTCTCCTCGTCACGGAGCGCGGCGAGTTCACCAGCGATTTGGATACCCGAGAGACCAGCACCACCGATGACGACCGTTCCGCCGTGGGTACACGATTCGAAGAAGCGTTCGCGGATGGCGGCGGCGTCGTCCAGACGCTTGAGGGGGAGAGCGTGTTCTTCGAGACCCGGAATCCCGAAGTACGTGGTTTCGCCGCCGAGACAGACCGCACAGTAGTCGTAGTCGAGCGAGTCGCCGTCAGTGAGGTGAACTCGTCGAGCCTCTCGGTCGAGGCCTGTCACACGGTCGGTGACGACGTTGGCGCGGTCGAACAGGTCCGACAGCGGGATAGAAATCGCGTCGGCGATAGCAGGGTGCCGAATCGCGCGGTGGACCTCGTGCTGGACGAGGTGCGTTGGAGCGTCGTTGACGACGGTGAGGTCGGCGCTGTCGGGGAGTTTGCGTTCGAGGTCGCGGGCGAGCGTTACCCCTGCGTAGCCAGCACCGAGTACGAGGACACGCATACTCGTTGTCAGGTGCGCGAAGAAAAAGAGGGTGACGGCGAGTTAGAACAGTGCTTCAGACTCGTCGAGGACTTCGGCGGGGCCACCGACGCTCCACACGTCGGTTTCGACGCCGCAGTCGGCGATTGCTTCTTCGATGCGTTCGACGTACTCTTCGGTCGTGTTGACGTAAACGCTCGCGCCCGTGTCGGTCGAGAAGTAGACGGGGATATCCTCTTCCTTGCGGAGTTGACGAACCGTGTTGAACACCTCGATGGTGCGTGGTTGCCAGTAGACCCATCCAGCCGGGCCGGTCATCGTGGTTGCGGCGAGCGACAGCGAGTCGTGCTCGGCGAGTTCGAAGGCGGCGTCGAAGTCGGCCTCGTAGAGTGCGTCGCGCATATCGTCTATCTGGGGGATGACGTGCGCCATCCGTGCCTGGAACATGTGGCTGTCCTCTGCCTCGGCGTGAGCCTGTTCGGTCTCCTTGTATGCGGGGACGTGCGCGGCGACGATTCGCAGGTCGTCTTCGAGGTCAGTCTCGATGCGCTCCGAGCGACAGTCGGTGTCGTTCATGCCCGAGTAGAGAATCGAGACGGCACCCGTGACGGCGCGAGCGGCGGACGCCGACCCGTGGCGGGCCACCGTCGAGATTTCGGGGTGTGTCATGTCGAGGCCAGCCGCCTCGGTGAGTGCCGTCGCGGCGGCGGCGAATCCTGATGCCGACGACCCGAACCCGATGTTCGAGGGGAAGGAGTTCTCACTCTCGAGTCGAACTCGGTGGTCGAAGTCAGCGAGTTCACGGACTCGGTCCACAACGTCACAAATACGCTCTGCGCCGCGACCGGTGACTTCCTCGCCGCCGATGACGTACACGTCTTCCTCTGCGTCGGGGAGGAACTCGACGGTGGTCTTCGTGTGACTCGGTGCGGTACAGACGCTGATGCTGTCGTGGTACGGCATTCGACGCTCCGAGTCTCGCATCCCGTGATACTTCACGAGGCCCTGAATTGGGTGGGCCTTGGCGGTGGCCTTCATAGACGAAAAGCCGTCAGACTGTGGGTTAAACGTCCCGATAGGTAACGGAACTCAGCGACGATGTCGCTGGTGCGGTGAGTTCCGGAGAGAAGTGCTCGCTCGTTGCGTGTTCGCTTAGTCTTCTGCGCGCTCTTCTGCGTGTCCGCGTTGCCAAACGTTCGTCACGCTCTCGCCTGCTGGTGGTGTGTGGCTCACGTCTCGCATCGTCTGTTTTGGTCGTGTTCGGTTGGTTTCGCTCATTGTGACAACCGGTGACACGGCAGGCAATAAGGTTTTCGCGGATATTATATTACGACTTATTATCATACTAGGACTATGGTCGGTGGGTACGGTGGGATACGAACGCGTCTCGAAACGACGCCCGATGGACGACGGCTCGTCGTCTCCCGTGTCATCTCGGCGTCCCCAGAGCGGTGCTGGTCGCTCGTGACCAACGTCGAGTACTGGACTGAGTGGGGACCGAGCGTCTCGGCGGTTCGCGGAGTTTCGGGTCGTATCGAACCGGGAAGCACCGGGGAAGTCCGGGTCGCAGGCGTGTGGGTTCCATTTACTATCGAGACCTGTGAGAAACATCGCTGGACGTGGCGCGTCGCGGGGATTCCGGCGACTGGCCACCGCGTTCGGTCGTGGGGGGTCGATTCGAGTCTCGTTTCGTTCGAACTACCTGTTGCGGCGGCACCCTACGCAGTCGTCTGTGCTGTTGCACTCGAACGAATAGACCGGCTTGCACAGAGAGGAGACTGAAAGAAGCGAAGAGAGGAGAGACGAGCGCCAACTAGAGGACGAAGACGAAGAGAGCGACGGCGACGACGAGAACGACAGCAATCGCGGCGAGCGTGAGTCCAGAACCGCCTGAAGAGTCCTGTGCCGCGGCTTCTGCCGCCGCTTCCTCTTCGTCGATTTCTTCGATTATTTCTTCGAACGCCTGTTCGTGCGGTTCGTAGTACTCGTCGATGACCCACTCGTCGAGTTCGTTCTCTTCGAGTGATTCGACGATGTCCGTGAGCGAGACGAGTTCGATGGGAACCGCCACGTCTTCGACTGGGACGAGGAGTTCGGGTTCGAACGTCTCGGGGTCGTCGTCCTCTCCCAACTCCGAGAGCTGTTCGTCGGTTGCGAACGCGTAGGCGAGCGTCTCGGCCGCATCGTCTTCGTCTCCGGTCGTCATGAGTTTGCCAACGACGCCGCGGTCCTCACAGCGGTCGGCGAACGCCGTCACCGTGTGTTCACTAAACTCGGCGGTCGCATCGACCCAGACCACTTCGCTCGGCGCGTCCTCGCCAGCGGGCGCAGCAAAGAGGAACGTCCGACCATCTCGTTCGACGCGCTTGGTCCGCTCGCCGCGCGCGTCGTAGAGCCGCTCGATGACGGTCGTGAGGTCATCAATTTCGAGAAGTGAGACTTCGTTCTCTAACGATACGTCGCTCATTCGTACGGAGGAACGATGTACGGCGAGATAAATTTTCCGTGGGAGTATCAAATACGATATTTGGAAGGCCTGTTTACGAGGGACGGACGAGTTCGAATCGGTCGGTCAACTTCGCGTACTCACTCCCGGCGAGTCGGCCCACCGCATCTAATTTCGTCGTGTCGAGTTTGCCGTCGGTGAGAATATCGTCCGCGACGTGCGCGTGGACGACCTCCCCGAGAACGAGCGTCGAAGAACCGACTTCCATGCTGTCGTAGAGCGTACACTCGAAAGAGACTGTGGCGTCCGCGACGCGTGGGGCGTCCACGACTGTCGCATCGGCTTTCTCGATGCCGACGTGTTCGAACTCGTCTACGTCTGCCGGAACTGTCGCAGCGGTTTGGTTCATCGCTTCGACGAGGTCTTCGGTGACGATGTTGACGACGAACTCGCCGTGTTCGATGGCGTTTCGCGGGGTGTCCTTCAGCGAGTCACCGTGGCCAACGGGTGCAAAGACGAGAACTGGTGGGTCGATGCTGGCGATGGTGAAGAAACTGTACGGCGCGAGGTTGTCGGCAGGTTCGCCGCGCGAACTCACCCACGCGATTGGGCGGGGGACGACTGCCCCCGACAAGAGCCGGTAGGGCGACCCGAAGTCGGTCGGTGACCCTTCCATTAGCGACCCTCCGCGACGTTTCTGGAACGCTCTCCGTGATGCGACTCGTGAGTGGCAGATTGTGTGTGCATACTGGTGAAAGAAGGTGGGACGTGGGAAGAAAGTGTGCCGTTAGAAGAGGCCGACACCGAGGGCGTAGGACCACGTTCCACTGCTGAGTGCGAGGAACGTGAGCGACCCGCCGAGGATGACGACGTTCTTCAGGAAGTTCGTCATCTCACTCTGCTGTTGGTCTTCGGGGACGGCCCAGAAGTCGTGGAACAGCGGCGTGCTGACGAGCATAAAGAGCGCGACGGCACCGGCGGCGAGTGTCGGGAACGCACCGATTGCGATACCGAGGCCACCGAAGACGAGCATGCCGCCGGAGAAGACGACACCCAACCGGGGTGCAGGAAGGCCCTTCATCTCGGCGTATCCTGTCATCTGGTCAACATTCATGAAGTGGTTGAGACCCATGAAGGCGATGACGGCACCGAAGAGGACACGTGCGAGGAGGAACGCGACGTCAGCACCCGGTGCAGAAAATTGTAGTGCGACGCTCATGCGGACACCTCGATCGGCGTGGTGGTCTGTTGTCTGTCGGTCGTCTCAGAGTCTGCGTTCATCACGTTACCAAGTACGGAGATGAACTCACATATATGTTCGCTGGCGTACATGTTACTGGGTGGCTAGCGGTGTACCGGGTGACAGAACTGATACTACCCCACTACCAAGTAAGTCTTAAATGACTGATATAACTCCGTGGTAGTCCAATTTCGCCTGAAACTCCCGGATTTGGTATTAAGGTCGTATCATAATGGAGTGTTTTGCCGAAAGATATACCCCCTCTGACACACGATTGTAATTGGGACGTGATTGACATGATTACAAATCAAAAATTGGGGACCAGCCATGAGTGAAGCCTGGAACGCAGCAGGCTACATCGCAAGTTCCCGATATCGACTCGCAGTCTGCGAGTACTTAGACGATAACGGCTCTGGATTACCGTCACGTATCGCCTCCGATACGGGACTGGCACAACCCCACGTGTCGCGCGCGCTTTCTGAACTTCGAGACAAGGAGATTGTGGAACTCCTCGTACCCGAATCGCAACAGAAGGGCCGACTCTACGGCCTGACTGAACTCGGTAGCGCTGCGCACAAGAAAGTCGCAATCGACCAACTCGGTGAGATTTCGGTCGTCGAGCGAGCGGAGTTCCCGAGTACCAACATAGTCGCCGAACTCACCGATGCCTACGGGGGTCACCTCCGAGGACTCGTCTGGTGTGAATCGGACCAGACGTGGGTACACTTCACCTCCGAAGAACTCACCGAAGACTACGACATCGACACGCTCAAGACACTGGTATCGACGCTTACGAACGGCGAACCAATCGACAATTCCGTCGGTGACTCGCCTGCTGGCGACGTTCAGTTCGTCGCCTACGGTCTCGAAGACGCACTCGTCGTCAGAGTCCAAGTGAGTACGGAGACAGAACTCCTCGTCTCTGTCGAGTTGGACTTCGACAAATCGATCACCGAACTCGCGGCGTCGTGCCAAGACATTCTACTTTCTGCCCCGCTCGAAGGGCGTGTTAACTAAGCTGGGTACCAACTGAACCCCATAATGGCGCGGTCAACGGTTATGGGAGTCGATGGCTGTCGAACCGGTTGGGTGTGCGCGTGTAATACCAGTGAAGCCCTCTCCATCGAAATCACAGATTCATTTTCTGCGGTGTGGCGACTCGCTGACTCGATCGATGCCGACCGAATACTCGTCGATATGCCCATCGGCCTTCCCGAGACGGGTCGTCGAACCTGTGACTCGGTTGCCCGAGAGCTGATGGGTCCACGCGCCGCAACGGTCTTTTTCGCACCAGTTCGCGCAGTACTCGATGCCTCCTCGCACGAGCGCGCGAGCGCAATGAATAAAGAGAAAAGCGGGTACGGACTGTCGATTCAGGCGTGGAATCTCGTTCCGAAGATTCGGGAAGTCGATACCGTGTTGCAGGAGAATAGCGATGCCCGCCAACAGGTACTCGAAGCACATCCAGAACTCGCGTTTCGTGCGTTTGCAGGGGAACCGCTTTCGACATCGAAATCGAGCAAGTCAGGGCGAAAACAGCGTCTCGAACTTCTCTGTGAGGTGTTTCCGACGGGAGACCCGCGTGTAGTGTACCGTGAAACGCTGGAACGAACGTACAGAAAAGACGTCGCCCGCGACGACGTCATCGACGCACTCGCTCTCGCAGCGAGCGCGACACACCCCTTAGAATCGATTCCGACATCGCCGCCGACAGACGCGACAGGACTCCCGATGGCGATTCACGCACCGACCACTCCAAACTAAGATGCACTTTCCAAACTACACCAATAACTAGCGGAAATTTGCGCATCATTATAATATATATCCAACAATAGTATACCGTACGTCCACTACGAGAAGACTTTTATGGATAGTGTTCAACTTATTATTCGGCGTGGTCGTTGTATCCATACTCACCGCCCAATGTACGCCCACTGCGTGACTTAGTACCAGCCAGTCAGTTAGTCAAAGTGGACGACCACGCTCGTGCCACCCGAATCCTCAACCGTGACCAACTCACCGGAGCGACAGCCACAGAGAACGAGTCAGTATTCGAGACCCTCTTTTCGACCCGGAATACTGTATTTGTCTTTGTGTGACGTATCTCGTTCACAATTAGTGTAGTCACAGAGGGCACGAACCCATCACCACGGTGCCGTCTTCGGTTCGTGACTACCCTGAGAGGTCGTTATGAAGAGCTATGCAGCCATCCTCCTCGCCCTGTTGCTCGTGCTATCTGCGGTCCCTTTCCCGGTCGCCGCCGATACGAAAGTCCCCGTTTTCCGTGCCTACGTCGTCGACCCAGTTCTCGAACCGGGTGCTGAGACGATGGTTCGCGTCGTCGTGACGAACGACCCGACAGACCCCGAAGACGTCTCCAAGACGGCCGAGAACGTCCGCGTTCGCCTCGACCCCGGTTCGACGCCGTTCACCGTCAAGACGGGCGACGTGTTCGTCGGGACGATGAACGACAGCGCGACCCGTGAGGTTGCCTTCCGCGTCGTCGCCCCCGCGAACGTCGAAGCAGGCGAGTACGACCTTCGGCTCAGAGTCACCTACGAGTTCGACGACGCACACCGCCGAACCTACGACCTCGACGTGCCGGTTCGCATCGAAGAGCGCGTCCGCTTCAGTGTCGTCGATGTCGAATCTTCTGCCCCCGTCGGTGGCGATGGCACGCTCGCCATTACGGTCCAGAACACCGGCGAACTCGACGCGAAAGACGCTATCGTCGTGGTCGAATCGCAGTCGCGTGATGTGACGTTCGACAATGCACCGCGAGCGAGCCAGTTCGCGCTCGACTGGCCCGCCGGAGAGAACCAGACGTTTATCTACGACACTTCGGTCGCACAGAATGCTTCGATGCGTGGCTACGCGCTCTCGGTGACTGTTGGGTACGAAGACCCCGACGGCGCACGCCTCGAATCACCCCCGCTCGCCGCCGGGTTCGTCCCGAGCCCTGAGCAGTCCTTTAGCCTCCAAGAGGTGACGAGTACCCTCCGCGTCGGCGATAACGGAAAAATCGAGGGTGTCGTCGTCAACGACGGAACCGCCCCCGTTCGGAACGCTGTCGTTCGCATCGAAATCCCCGAAGGGACCGCCGTGGCAACCGAGACCGAGTACGCAATTGGCGACCTCGAACCCGGAGCCAGTGCGCCGTTCAGTTTCGAAGTTGAAACTGCTGCGAACGCCGACGCTGGCCCACGACAGTTCACCGCAACCGTCACCTACCGCGATGCGAGCGGCGAACGCCGAACGAGCGAAGAACTCGATATTCGCGCCGAGGTAGCCCCCGAATCGCCCGAATTCGAGATTTCCGTCGAGAACGGCACGGTCGGACCGGGCCAGACCGAGGAGATACGCGTGACTATCACCAACGACCGCGACGAGACGCTCACCGACATCTCGGCAAAGCTCTACGTCGAAGCGCCGCTCTCGTCGTCGGACTCCGAGGCGTTCATCGACGAACTCGGTCCCGGCGAGTCAGCAACCCTGGTATTCTCGGTCGATGCCGAGGGCGGCGCGCTCGAAAAGCAGTACCCCGCCGAATTGGACTTCCGGTACGAAGACGGTGCAGGTGAAACCGTCGTCTCCGACGTGTACCGCATCCCCGTCACCATCGAGGACACCGGCGGGTCCGGCCTTCCATTCGGTCTGACGACGCCCGTTCTCGCCGTCGTCGTCCTCGTCGCGGCCGCCGGTGGTGCGGGTCTGCTCGTGTTCCGGCGACGGGAGCGATGAGCCGTGGCCCGATTCGAGTTCCAAGACTTCATCGACTGGGTTGACGATAGAATCGTCAATCGCTCACGACGAGTGATTCTCGTCTTTCTCGTCCTCACGCTGGTCTTTGGGGCCGGTCTTGGGGCCGTCGAAACGGAATCCGGAACCGAACAGTTCGCACAAGAAGTCCCAGAGGAGGAGGCGTTCACGCGAATCACCGAGGAGTTCTCCCCACCGTTCGAGGAGGGAGAGGGGAGTACGCAACTCATCCAGCGCGCGCCGAACGTTCTGACGCGAACCGAACTCCTGCGGATGCTCGAAGCACAGCAACGCCTCTCCGAGCGTGAAGACCTGCGGGTCGAATCGACCGCAAGCGCCGCTTCGGTCGTCGCACTGACGCTCGACCCGGATGCAACGACGCTGGACCGGCAGATAGTGACCGTCGAGAGCGCGACGAACAGTGAAATCGACGCCGCGATTCGCTCGAACGCCGAGAACCCGCAGTTCACTGCCCTGCTGGCAGACGATTTCAATCCGACCGCTCCCTCCGCCAGTGCGACCATCGCCGTCATCACGCATTCGCTCCCAATCGCCGAAGAGACCGGCGCAGGACAGGGCGGTGAAAGCCCGTTGACGCCGATTCAGCGCAAAGCCGTCGGCGTGGTCGAAACGGTCGGTGGCGACATCTCCGTGTTCGGGTCGGGCATCATCGCCGACGAGTTCGGGACCGTCATCACCGACTCGCTCATCATCGTCGTGCCCGCCGCAGTCCTCTTTATCGTCTTCTTTCTGGTCATCGCTTACCGCGACCTCGTGGACCTGATTTTGGGGGCCGTCGCACTCGGCATGGCACTCGTCTGGACGTTCGGCTTCCTCGGTCTCGCGAGGATTCCGTTCAACCAAATCATGATTGCCGTCCCGCCGTTGTTGCTCGCAGTCGGCATCGACTTCGGCATCCACGCGGTCAATCGCTACCGTGAGGACCGCGCCGATGGCTACGACGTGGGCGACGCCATGCGCAAAGCGACCGACCAACTCCTCGTCGCCTTCTTCATCGTGACCGGAACCACTGTCATCGGATTTCTTTCGAACCTCGTGAGCAACCTCACACCGATTCGGGACTTCGGTGTCGTCGCCGCCATCGGCATCGTGTTCACGTTCTTCGTCTTCGGTATCTTCCTCCCGGCGGCGAAAGTCGAAATCGACCGACTCCGCCAACGCTACCCGATTCCAACGTTTAGCCAATCTCCACTTGGCCGCGAAGGTTCGTCGCTCGGGACCGTCCTCCGCGTCGGCGTCGCGCCCGCGCTTCGCGCGCCGTTCGTCGTCGTCGTCATCGCACTCCTGCTCTCGGGGGCGGCGATGTGGTACGCGACGGGTGTCGATACCGAATTCGGCCAAGAAGACTTCCTTCCGCCCGCCGAAGCACCCGCCTATCTGAAGTCGCTCCCCGAACCCTTCGCGCCCGGCGAGTACTCTGTTGTCGCCGATATCGAGTTCCTCGAAGACCGATTCGCCGCCTCCCAAAGCGGTATCGTCACCCTCTATATCGAGGGGCGAACGACGAACGACGCGTTCCTCGAAGAACTCCATCGTGCCTCACAAGACCCACCAGATACCGTCATCTCGGTCAACCGCGAGGCGGACGCGACGAGTATCCTCACTATCATCCAAGACGAGGCCGACCAGAATCCGGAGTTTGCGACGCTCGTCGCTCGCCACGATAGAGACGGTGATGGCATCCCCGACCGCGACCTCGAATCGGTCTACGATGCACTCTTCGAGACAGAATCAGCACCGCTCGCTGCGGAGTATCTCTCGGAGGACTATCGGAGTGCCCGCGTCGATTACCGTGTTCGCGCAGACGCCAGCGACGACGACGTCGTTGCAGACGCCCAAATCCTCGAAGACCGACTCCGAACCCCCGCGACGGCGACGGGCACAATCGTCGTCTTCTCGGCGATTTCCGACTTGATTTTGGACTCCGCCATCCAGAGTCTCGCGCTCTCGATGATTGGGACGGGAATCTTCCTCATTCTCGTCTACTGGTGGTTGGAAGGAAAACCCTCGCTCGCGCTCGCAAATCTCGTCCCGATTCTCGTCGCCGTCACCTTCGTCGCCGGGACCATGCGCCTGTCGAACATCTCGTTCAACGCCTTCACCGCGACGGTTCTCGCGCTCACCATCGGTCTCGGCGTCGATTACTCGGTCCACATCGTCCACCGATTCATCGACGAGCGCGCCGAACACGACTTGGAGACCGCACTCGACAGAACGGTTCGCGGCACTGGCGGCGCACTCGCTGGGAGTATGTTGACCACGGTGTTCGGACTGGGTGTCCTCGTCCTCGCCGTGCTGTCGATTCTTGGCCAGTTCGGGCTTCTAACGGGTGCGAGTATCTTGTACTCGTTCCTCGCGTCGATACTCGTTCTCCCGTCTGCACTCGCCCTGTGGGACCGATTCAGTGGAAACAATCCACTCGTCCCACTCGGTCCCTCAGCCCCCGAATATGGCCCGATGCCAGCGTCCGACTAATTCACCCTATGCCATACTCCCGATACCGAACATTCGCGTCGTCCCCCACGAGGTGACGACGATGCCGACGATGAAGGCGGCGAGCGCCCCCATCATCGGGAACGGGTCGAGCGCCGGACCGCCGAGAAACGGCCCGCGAACGATGAGAAACGCCGACCCAAGTGCGAGTCCCAAACCGACGCTCGAAACCATTGACAAGAAGAGTTGTATCACTCCAATCCCACGTGTGTCCCCACGGAAGTTCATGGGTTTTCTACTCGCCGAAGCCCTCTTGAACGATTTGGCCGTTTTTCAGACCAATTAGTATCTAATTTCGAACCCGCGTGCGCCTTCGGGGTCGGTGTAATCAACATCGACGCCCTCGACCCGGGCCATCGGACTACCGTCGTAACACCACTCGACGACCGATTCGACGCTCTCTCGTGGGCCTTCGAACACGGCTTCGACGCGGCCATCTTCGAGATTCTTCACCCAGCCATCGACGCCGTGTTCGCGGGCGGTATCGCGGGTCGTCGCTCGATAATAGACACCTTGGACACGGCCGCTGACGTAGACGTGTGCGCGGATGCGGTCGCTCATACCACACCTTCGCCCGCAGAACCCAAAGGCGTGGTGTCTGCGAGTCTTTCACGGGGGCCGACCGAATCGTGAGTATCTAAGTACGGCCCACGCAACCCACGACACATGGAACTCTTCGGCACTGCCGGTATTCGCGGTCCCGTGGCGACTCGGGTGACGCCCGAACTCGCACTGCGTGTGGGCCGCGCTGCCGGACTCGCCGCACTCGAATCGGACGGCCCAAGCGAGTTCGTCGTCGGCCGAGATGGACGAACTACCGGACAGGGCCTCGCCGCGGCCGTCGAGGCCGGGTTACTCTCCGCAGGCGCGGACGTGAGCCGAATCGGCGTCGTCCCCACGCCGACGCTCGCGTTCGCCTCGCAAGGTCGTCGCGGCGTCATGCTCACCGCTTCGCACAACCCACCGGCGGACAACGGAATCAAGATGTTCGTCGATGGGCAGGAGTACGACCGCGACCTCGAACAGGATATCGAGCGCCGCGTCGAAGCAGGCGCCGACCCCGTTGCGTGGGACCAGTGGGGCGCTCGCGGCGACCTCGACGTTCTCAAGACGTATCGCACCGCAGTCGTCGAATTCGCCGAGCAACACGGCGTCTCCGCTGAAGGGTTGAACGTCGCCGTAGACTGCGGAAACGGTATGTCCGCGCTCGGCACGCCACAGGTTCTCCGCGACCTTGGCGCGCACGTGGTCACGCTCAACGCCCAGGTCGATGGTCACTTCCCCGGACGTGAGTCCAAGCCAACGCCCGAGACGCTCAAAGACCTCCGCGCGTTCGTCGCTGAGGGCGACTTCGACTTCGGCATCGGCCACGACGGCGACTCCGACCGCATCGTCATCATCGACAGCGAGGGCGAAGTCGTCCACGAAGACACGATTATCGCCATCGTCGCCGAGCACTACGTCCGCACGAGCGACGTTGTCGACCCCGTCGTGGTGACGACGCCGAACGCCTCCGGTCGTATTGACGAACGCGTACGCGAGGCAGGCGGGCGCGTCGAGCGCGTCCGACTCGGTGCGCTTCACGAAGGAATCGCCAGCGCCCGCGCGGATGGTGGTGACGTGGTGTTCGCCGCCGAACCGTGGAAACACATCCATACGGCCTTCGGTGGCTGGATAGACGGCGTTGCCTCCGCGGCACTCATCACGCGACTCGTCGCCAAATCCGGCCTCGACGGCCTGCGCGAACCCGTCACCGAGCGCCCGTACCGCAAAATCAGTATCACCTGCCCCGACGAGAAGAAAGCACCAGCGATGGAGGCACTCGAAACGTCGCTTCCCGAGGGACTCGACCCCGAATCGGTCGATACCGAGTACGGCGTCCGCCTCGAATTTGCCGACGCATCGTGGACGCTCGTTCGCCCGTCGGGAACGGAACCCTACATTCGCGTCTACGCCGAGGCCGACGACGTGGACGACCTCGTCGCCCGTGTGAGTGACGTCGTCGAAGCCGAAATCGACGCTGCGTAAGCGACGACATCGTCGCTCGGTGATGTGTCTTTTTTGTAGACAAAACAGCAGACAACTATCCAGACGGGGATAGTTGACATCCCGAACTTGTCCACTTAGAGTGCAGGCCTGTGTGTATCTGCAGGGTGTCTGCGGCGAGAAACGACACCTTTATCCAATTTTCAGTACCCCGATATCAATAGGAGTTCATAGACATGGACAGACGAAAATTCGTCAAATCGGCAGGGGTTGCAGGGCTCGTTGGTCTCGCAGGATGTACGGGCGGTCCATCCGGAGAAAACGGCCAAGAAGAGACGACCGAGAGCGGTGGCGAAGAGACCACCGAAAGCGGTGGCGAGCAGACGACCACCGAAGAAGAGATGTCCGGGCCATCGGCCAACGTCGGCATGGTCTACGCACTCGGCGGCCTCGGTGACAAGTCGTTCAACGACGCCGCAAAGCGTGGTGTCGAGCAGGCTGAGTCCGAACTCGGTATCTCGTACGACGAAGCACAGCCATCTGCGGCAGAAGAGTTCCCGCAGTTCCAGCGCCGCTTCGCACAGTCGTCGAACCCGGACTACGACCTCGTCTCGTGTATCGGCTTCGCGCAGGCATCTGCGCTCACCGAGACGGCACCGAACTTCCCGGAACAGAACTTCATGATCGTGGACAGCGTCGTCGAGCAAGACAACGTTGCAAGCTACGTGTTCCGCGAAGAACAGGGTTCGTTCCAGGTCGGTTACCTCGCCGGTCTGCTCACGACCCAGGACTTCTCCGCAGGCAGCGGTTCGACGAACCCCGACCAGAAGAACGTCGGCTTCGTCGGTGGTGTTGACGCACCGCTCATCCGCAAGTTCCAGGCTGGCTTCGAGGCCGGTGTCGCCTACGCTGACGAAGAAATCTCCGTTGACGTTGCGTACGCTGGTTCGTTCTCCGACTCCGCCAAGGGGAAGGAAATCGCAACCTCGATGTACGAAAACGGCGCAGACATCGTCTACCACGCCGCCGGTGGCGTCGGTCTCGGTGTCTTCCAGGCCGCAAAGGAGCAGGGCAAGTTCGCAATCGGTGTCGACTCTGACCAGTCGGTCACCGAGCCGAACTACGCAGACGTCATCCTCGCCTCGATGGTCAAGCGTGTCGAGACGGCAGTCTACACCTCCATCGAGAACGTCGTCGACGACTCGTTCAACGGCGGCGAAGCAGTCACCCTCGGTCTCGAAGAAGAGGGTGTCGGCGTCGCCTACGGTGCCGAACTCGGTGCCGAAATCTCGGACGACATCAAGGCAGAACTCGATGCATCCGCCGAAGCCATCATCTCCGGCGACATCGAAGTCCCGACGACCGTCGAATAACTCGACTCGACTCTACACTTTTTAGCGACCGTCGAAGCCAGTGAGCGACGGCGCTATTTGGGGTGCGAATATTGCCGGTTTCCGACGTCAATTTCTCGAACGCTCTTGCTCGTTGACTCATTCAATTCGACGCACAGGGCCATAGACCGCGTGTGGAAGGCTACCGAAGCGAAGCGAATCCCACGAGTTTAAGCGAACCCCCCCGAAAAAAGGTTCAAGATGAGCACCGCCGTTCATCTCGACGGAATCACCAAACGGTTCCCCGGCGTCATCGCTAACGACGACGTGGACCTGACCGTCGAGCAAGGCACGGTGCACGCACTTCTGGGTGAAAACGGGGCCGGGAAGACGACGTTGATGAACGTCCTCTACGGACTCTACGAACCCACGGAGGGGACTGTCAACATCAACGGCGAACCGCAGGACTTCAACAATCCTGGGGACGCAATCGCCGCCGGTGTCGGGATGATTCACCAGCACTTCATGCTGGTCGACCCCATGACAATTGCTGAGAACATCGTTCTCGGCAACGAACCGCGAAAGTGGTTCGGAACCACCGTTGACCGGGAGCGCGCGCGCCAAGAAGTCGTCGAGCTTTCACAACGATACGGATTCGACGTCAACCCTGACGACACCGTCGAAGACGTCAGTGTCGGTGTCCAGCAACGCGTCGAGATTCTCAAGGCACTCTACCGCGGTGCTGATATCCTCATTCTGGACGAACCGACGGCAGTTCTGACCCCCCAAGAGGTCGAAGAACTGTTCGCCGTCTTCGAGGAACTCACCGCACAGGGGAAGACGATTATCTTCATCAGCCACAAGCTCGGTGAAGCGATGCACGCCGCCGACGACATCACCGTCCTCCGCGACGGCAAGAACGTCGGGACGGTCGATGCCAAAGACACCTCGCGCGAAGAACTCGCCGAGTTGATGGTCGGCCGCGAAGTCCTGCTCGAACCCAAGAGCGAACCCCGTGAACCGGGCGAGCAGGTTCTCTCTGTCGAAGGCGTCAACGCCAACGACAACCGTGGCATCCCCGCCGTCAACGACGTGTCGTTCGAAATCCGCGAAGGCGAGGTGTTCGGTATCGCGGGCGTCGATGGCAACGGCCAGTCGCAACTCGTCGAAGTCATCACCGGCCTTCGGAACCCCACTTCTGGCCGCGTCACCTACAAGGGCCGTGATGTCACGCACTCCTCTCGTCGCTCTCGCATCGACGACGGGATGGCGTACGTCCCCGAGGACCGCCACGAACGCGGCCTCGTGATGGACTTCGACCTCGTGCAAAACGGCATTCTCGGGAGTCAGCACAGCCCCGAGTTCTCCGCTAACGGTGCAATCGACTGGACGAGCGCACGCCAGCACGCTGAAGACATTATCAAATCGTACGACGTTCGCCCGCCGCACCCTGATGCGGATGCTGAATCGTTCTCCGGCGGGAACCAGCAGAAGTTCATCGTGGGGCGTGAGTTCGAACGGAACCCCGATTTCGTCGTCGCCACGCACCCGACACGCGGTGTGGACATCGGCGCGATGGAGTTCATTCACGAACGCCTGTTGAACCTGCGGGCACAGGGCAAAGCAGTGCTTCTCATCTCTTCGAAACTCGACGAGGTGCAGGGGCTTTCGGACCGACTCGGCGTCATGCACGACGGCGAACTCATGGACATCGTAGACCCACGCAACACGACCGAAGAAGAGATTGGCCTGCTCATGGCCGGTGAACGACCGGACTCGGACGCCGACGAGGCGAACGCAACCGTTGGTGACGCCCAATGAGCGCAAAAGAAAACGCACAGGAGATTCTTCGGCGTCTCACCTCGGCGTCTGCCGCAGAGCGCATCCTCATCAGTTTTGCCGCGCTCATCATGGCAGTCATCGTCGGTGCAGTCATCGTCCTCATCTCCGGTCGTGTGGCAACCTGCCAGACCGCCGCGACGACGATTCTCGGCGTCGGGTTCTGTTACGACCCGATTCAGGTGTATCTCGTGTTGTTCAACGGGGCGCTCGGCGAACCGTTCCTCGTGAACAGTCCGGGGCTAATCAAACCACTCAACCCGAACTGGAACCCACTCAACTTCGGGCTCGCACTCACGCTCAAGGAGACGACGCTCCTCATCTTCACCGGTCTCTCGGTGGCAGTCGCCTTCCGTGCGGGACTGTTCAACATCGGAACCCAGGGACAACTCATCCTCGGCGCGCTGGCGACGGCGCTCTTCGCGTACTTCGTCGCGCCGATTCTCCCTGGCGGCGTTCTCGGTGGCCTCATCCTGATTCCACTCGCTATCTTCGTCGGCGCGCTCGTCGGCGGTCTCTACGGGGCGATTCCGGGTGCGCTCAAGGCATACGCGGACGCGAACGAGGTCATCACGACCATCATGCTCAATTTCATCGCCGCGCAGGTGGCGTTCGTTCTCGTCAGTGAGTTCTTCCGCAATCCCGACTCGCAAGTCGTCGAGACGACGCCGCTGCCTGACTTTGCGACGCTGCTTCCGGTCGCGTTCCCACAGGGTGGTGACTTCTCGATTCTCGCACTCCTGTTCGGACTCGCGCTCGTCGTCGTCGTCTGGTATCTGCTCGAACAGACCTCGTTCGGGTACGACCTCCGGACGAGTGGCGAACAACCCGAGGCCGCCGAATACGGTGGCGTCGATGCCAAGCGCACGACGGTCATGAGCATGTTCCTTTCCGGTGCCCTCGGTGGTATCGGCGGAGCGATTTGGGTACTCATGGTCATGGGCAAGTTCCAGGCGGGCGTCCCCTCGCTCGGGTTCGACGGCATCACGGTGACGATTCTCGCGGGTAACAACCCGTTCGGAATCATCCCCGCGTCGCTCCTGTTCGGGACGCTCAAGTCCGGGTCGCTCGCGGTGCAGTTCCAGACGGGCGTTCCGAAACAACTAGTGGGGGTCCTCCGCGGCCTCATCATCCTCTTTGTCGCCATGCCGGAGTTCTTCCGCATGCTCGGGTCGTACGTCAATCTCGAACCCGACACCGATGCGGTTGCAACGGATGGCGGCTCCCTCCTCGGAGGTGACGACGAATGAGTACGACAACAATCGACCGACTCCGTGACACCGAACTGTCCTATCGAGCGACGCTCGTCGGCGGCGCAGCGAGCGTCTTCCTTCTCATCGCTATCCTCGGTGTCGTCTTCCCGCAGAGTATCTGGGCAAACCTCCTCGGCATCCTTACCAGTCGCAGTACGCTCTCGTCGGCGCTGCGTCTCTCCGTGCCGATTACCTTCGCCGCACTGGGCGGTATCTTCTCCGAGAAAGCCGGTATCGTCAACATCGGTCTCGAAGGCCTGCTCATCGTTTCGGCCTTTACGGCTATCATTACGACGGCCGTCATCGGTCCGCAGATGACTATCGTCGGTCTGCCAGCTCTCTGGATTGGCTTCTTCGCAGGCATCCTCGCGTCGGTGCTGTTCTCGGCACTCTTCGCGGTCGTCTGCATCCGATTCAAAGCCGACCAGATTATCGCCGGTCTCGCGGTGTGGCTTATCGCACTCGGCCTCGCGCCGTTCGCCGCAACCGTCTACTACGGCGGTGTCAACACCAACAACCTCGGTACGTCGCTCGGCACGTGGACGATTCCGGGTCTCGCACAGATTCCGTTCTTCGGCGCGTTCTTCGACGCCGACCCATCGGTCTACATGATGCTCGTCGCGGTTCCGGCCTCGTGGTTCGTCCTCAACCGGACGGCCTTCGGCCGCCACATCCGCGCCTCTGGTGAGAACCCGAAGGCACTCGACACGGTTGGTGTCGACGTCAGCCGCGTCCGCTACGCGGGCGTTCTGCTCTCCGGGTTCCTCACCGGCATCGGTGGGGCCGCACTGTCGCTCGGTCTCGGCCAGTTCATCGGCAACGACCAGACGATGGTCAACGGCAAGGGATTCATCGCAATCGTCGCCTACCTCTTCGGGAACTACAACCCGCTCGGTGCGTTCGGTGCGTCGTTCCTCTTTGCCGGACTGGAAGCCGTCCAGATTCGCCTCCAGCAGGTTCCGGGCTACGCGGTTCCGGACTCGCTCATCCAGACGATACCATACGTCACGGTGATTGTCGTCCTCGCGCTCGTCGGACGCACGCGCATCCCGGCGGCGGCAGGCGAACACTACGACTCGGGCGACGACAACCGGTAACCGACGGATTCACCCCTCGATTTCTGATTCTTTCCTTCGACGAGCGACGCGTCTTGCCTCGTTCGGCCGGTGCGGGAGTAAAGAGTTTTCTCCCCGCGATATGGAGGTGATACCATGTCCAAACACCAGCACGACGTGGTCGTTGTCGGCGCGGGCACCTCCGGGTGCTACGCGGCGGCGACAATCGCGCGAGCGGGCTATGACGTTGCGGTCGTCGAACGAAAGCCCGTCGAAGAGGCCGGTCACATCGCCTGTGGTGACGCACTGAAGGGCGCAAACGCGTTCCCCGAGGCGATTCCAAAGGAGCAAATCGAACCCGCGTTCACCAACACGGACGTCGACCACGGTCGCTTCGAAATTCCGCAAGAGGACACCGTACTCGACATTCCTGTCCCCGGTGAACTCGCCGTCATCGACCGCTGGAAGTACGGCAAGCTCATCATCGAAGGCGCGGACGACGCTGGCGCAGAATTCCACTACGACACCGTCGTTCAGGACGTCATTCAAGACGACGACGGCACCGTCACGGGCCTCCACACGAAGCGCAAAGGCGAAGCCGTCGAATACGAGGCCGATATCGTCATCGACGGCGCGGGCTCGCTGTCGCTTCTCCAAGACAAGACCGACTTCTCGAATGCGACGTTCGACACGAACGTCTCTTACTCTCAGTTCTGTTCTGCCTACCGCGAAATCGTCGAAGTCAAAGAACCGGTCGAGTGGGACGACGCACTCGTGTTCAAACCAGCCTCTGTCGCCGCCGGTTACATCTGGTACTTCCCGCGGACGGAGACGACTATCAACGCCGGTCTCGGCTTCCAGATGAACGAAGAGCCGATGAAACTCGTCGAAGACCTCAAACAGGACCTTCGCAACCGACCCGAGTTCGAAGGCGCAGAGGTCACGGACAAACTCGGTGCTGCCCTCCCCACCCGTCGCCCCTACGACTCTGCGACTGCGCCGGGCTACATGGCCGTCGGCGACGCCGCCGCACACGTCAACCCGACGACTGGCGGTGGCATCGCAGGTGCCGCCTACGCCGGTGCCTACGCAGGCGAACAGGCAATCGTCGCCCTCGAAAAGGGAGACGTGAGCGAAGAGGTGCTGTGGCGCTACAACGAGCGCGTCATGGACCACTTCGGTGGCCGCTATGCCAGCCTCGACGTGTACAACATCCTCTCGACAGCAGTCGATGTTGACGACCTGATGGGCCTCATGGCCTCGTTGCCGGGTGAGAAACTCGCCGAAGCTCTCTACTCGGGAACCACGTCGTTCGGTCCTGCGCTCCTCCTCCAAACCGCCGCATCGAGCTTTGGCTACTGGCGGCAGATTCTCGACTTCTACAAGACGAAGCAACTCGCCGACAAACTGATGGCCCACTACGACCGCTATCCCGGTCGGCCAAGCGCACTCGAAGGCTGGCAGGACGAACGCGACCGGATTATGGACGAGATTTACGAAGTTACTGGCGCGAAGCCGAAGTACTGAGTTTCGCCTCGTTTTCGAACGCGACGTTTCTGATTTCGAACCGCGCACCGCCCGATGCTGCTTCTGTCGCCGTCGCCGTCCAGCCGTGGGCTTCGACCACGCCAGCGACGATAGCGAGTCCGAGACCCGTTCCCTCGGCGTCGGTCGTATAGCCCGACTCGAAGATTTTGTCGCGCTCGGCGTGTGGAACCCCCGGCCCATCGTCTTCGACGAAGAAGCCGTCGTCGAGCAGTCCGACGCGGACTTGCACGTCGGGTCCAGCGTGGTCGATTGCGTTGCGGAAGAGGTTCTCGAAGACCGTCACGAGGCGCTCGCGGTCCGCCTGTAACGTCGCGTCCGCTTCGACCGCCAGCGCGGCCGCATCGAGGTTCGTGTTGGCGACGGCGTCTGCCGCAATCCGGGCGAGGCCGACGGGTTCGGTCTCGCCGACCGTCTCACCGCTCCGCGAGAGGTGGAGGACGTCTTCGATGAGCGCCTCCATGCGATTGTGAGCTTCAGCGACGGTTTCGAGGTGTTCCATACCGTGTCCGTCGCGTGCGAGTTCGAGACGTATCTGGGCGACGTTCAGCGGGTTTCGCAGGTCGTGGCTGACGACCGAGGCGAACTGGTCGAGTCGCTCGTTGCGGGCCGCGAGGTCTTCTTCATGCGCATTGCGCAGGTCTGCCCATCGAATGATTCCGAACGTGACCGAGAGGACACCGAGGAGCAACGCGAGGTCTTCGAATAAGATGGAAAAGGAATCTGGCTGGACGAGGAGTTCGTCGAGCGCGTCGGTCGTCGCGTAGATGGCGATGAAGATGGTGCCGACGTAGAGCGGTCGCCACACTACCGGGGTTTCACGAATGGCCGAGATAATGGCGGTGCCACCGAGTGCGACCGGAACGAGGAGGATTTCGACGGCGAATCGGTAGAGTGAGCCATCACCGGTGGTAAATGCAATGAATTGCAGGCTTGCGAGTCCGAGGACGATACCGGTGGCGACGGCGACCGGTTGGACATCGAAATCGGGTGTCGATTCTCCTCGGAGTAAACCCATCGCTGGCGGCTATGCGTGGGGGGAACAAATAAGCGCTGGCGGTTTCGTCGGGTCGTTGGGTTGGTAGCGAAAGGCGAGTTTTGGAGAAAGAGCGCCTGTTAGGGCTGCTGCGTGGCGATTTGTCCGATACTCCCCGACATTACGTCGATTGCGATTTGGATGGTCTCTTCGTCGACATCGAACGTTCGGGTGTGGTGGCCGCCGGGGTGGTCGGTGCCGACGCCGACGTAGGCCGCGAGGCCGCCTTGTTCTTGGACGCGGTTCATCAGGTACGTCGCGTCTTCACTGCCGCCGAGTTCGTCGCTCCGGAGAATCGAATTCACGCCTTCGACACCGTTGCTCACGTCGCCGACGATGTCCATGAGTACGTCGTCACTGCGGGCGCTTGGTGCCTTCCCTTCGACCGAAATCTCCACTTCGCAGTCGTACATCGCGGCCGCAGACTCGATGACGGTGTGGGCGCGGCCCTCCATGTACTGCATGAGTTCGGTCGTCGCACCGCGAACCTCGCCTTCGATGAAGGACTCTTCGGCGATGATGTTCGTCGCCGTGCCGCCGCCCATCAGGCCGACGTTGACCCGAGTCGCGCCGTCGGAGTGCCGCGAGATACCGTAGAGGTTCTGCGTCGCGGCTGCTGCCGCGAGGTTGGCGTTCTTTCCTTCTTCGGGCTTTGCGCCCGCGTGGGCCGGAGCGCCAGTGAATTCGGCGAGGAAGTGTGAAACCGCAAGAAAACCATCGACGCCGCAGACGATTTCGCCGGTCGGGTGGTCGAGTCCGACGTGCAGGGCGAGCAGATAGTCCACGTCGTCGAGGTGGCCGCTCTCGGCGACTGCTTTCCCGCCTGCGACTTGCTCTTCGCTCGGTTGGAAGAACACCTTGAACGTGCCCGAGAAGTCCGAGTCGATGACCGCGTCGAGGATACCGAGACCGATGGTCGCGTGGGCGTCGTGGCCGCAGGCGTGCATGAAGCCCTCGTTCTCGGAGCGGAAGCCCTCTTTCGTTGGCAGGTGGTCGTCGCCGTCGGATTCAGTGATTGGGAGGGCGTCGATATCGACGCGAAGCGCGATGGTTGGCCCGTCGCCTCGTTCGAGGACGGCGAGTGCGCCCGTATAACCGCCCTCCAATTGTTCGAGAATGTCCTCTCGCGCACCCGCCTCGCGTGCCCGTTCGAACCACGTCTCGATTTCGGTGTCGTCGGGGACGGCCATTCGCTCGTTGGTGTCCATGATTTCGGGGCCGACGTAGAGACCGTCGAGGTCACGAGTTTCGAGTTCAGAGACGATTCGGGCGGTGGTGTAAAACTCCCGCCACGCAGGTTCTGGATGCTTGTGGAGGTCCCGGCGGAACGCGATGAGGTCGTCCATCGTCGCTTGTTGACTCATACCTCGACTCTTTTCTGTGGGTGCTGATAAACACACCAGACTGGTTCGTTGACACTCTATTGTGTTGTCACCGGCGCAAGCGATTCGTGCCTCTTTTATTTCCGAGTGGGTGTCTCACAAACGATGCCTGAAGAACCGGACATCGAGCTTACTTTCCGCGGTGGGAGACTTGTCAGCGCGCTCCCGATTGCCATCTTTATCGGGTGGGCAATCTTCCAAAGCGGCGTCCTCGGAATCGGCGATACGACTGGCCTTGTCGCGGGGATGCTGACAGGACTCATCGTGGGGTTGCTGTTCGTCCGGGGAGACTGGAAGGACTATGCGGACGTGATTTTTGCAGGCATGACTCGCCGAGTCGCCGCAACCGCTGTGGTTGCGTGGCTCTGGGCGGGGATGTTTGCAGAGACGATTCAGGTCGGCGGTTTCGTCGATGGTCTCGTCTGGGCGGCGACTGCTCTGAACGTCAGTGCGGGCTTGTTCCCCGCGGTGACGTTCCTCTTGGCGGCGCTGCTCGCAACCGGTATCGGCACCGGTTACGGGACGGCAATCGCATTCACGACCCTCGTCTTCCCTGCTGGATTACTCCTCGGTGCGAACCCCGTACTGCTGTTTGGCGCAATCCTCTCCGGTGCTGTCTTCGGAGACAACCTCGCACCCGTGAGTGACACAACAATCGTCTCTGCGGTCACACAGAACGCAGATATCGGCGGTGTCGTCACCTCTCGTGTGAAGTACGCCGTCGTCGCCGCCGCACTCGCCGTCGTCTCGTACCTCGTCGCAGGCTTCGGGATTCCCGGTGTCTGGGGCGGCATGCCGCACGCGAGTATCTCCGGTCAGTTCGGCGCGACTGCCTCGCCGTGGGGACTCGTCCACCTGCTCGACATCGCGGTGGTCATCGTCCTCGCCGTCAGTGGTCGGCACATCATCGAATCCATCTCGTGGGGACTCATCGTCGCCGCCGTCCTCAACGTCGCCCTCGGCGTTGCCGGACTCGTTGACGTGTCGCTCGGAAGCATGATTCTGTTCGAAGCACCGCAGAACCAACTGACCGAAGCCGTCGCGTCGCTGCCGGTCTTCAGTTCCATCGTGACGACGGTCCCGATGGGCGAGGCTGGCGTCGGCGGGAGTATCTACGCCGGAGCAGCGGGCTTCTTCCCGCTCATCGTCCTGACGTTGCTCCTCGTCGCAGGCGCAGAAATCATGCGTGCTGGTGGTGGCTTCGACGCGATTCAAGAACTCTTCATCGACCGGGTTGCGACGACGGTTCGTCGCGCCGAGGTGACGATGGTCCTCGGAACGGCACTCGTCAATGCGACGGTGACTATCAACACCGCCGCAGAAATCGCAATCGCACCGTACATCGCCACGCTGGGCAAGCGATTCAACATCAACGGCTACCGCCGTGCCAACATCCTCGACGCGAACACCTCCGCACTCGGGTACATCTTCCCGTGGGGCGGTGGCTTGCTCGCTGGCTTCGGCGCGATGCAAGGGCTCGTCGGTGGCGAAGGCACGCCGTGGTTCACCGCCCAGATGCTCGTGAACCCCGCCTCTGTGTGGCCCTACGTCTTCCACGGCTGGTTCCTCGTTGCGGTGTTCCTCTTCGCCGCGTGGACCGGCTACGGCCGTGAATACGTCTCTGACCGCGTCTCTGAGGAGGTGAGTCGCGTATGAGCTGGCTCGATTCGCTCCTCGCTGGGTGGACGTTCCGGACCGCCACGCCCGAGTTCGAGACTGGCGATGTCATCACCGCCTACGTGACTGACTCCGACGCCGAAGGTGGACTCGTCCGCATCGGCGACTCGATTATTCGCCTCCCCGAAGCCGACGGCGAACTCGTCGAGTCGAAGGTCACACTCGAAGTCACGGCGTTCGACACCTCGACCTCTCAAGGAACGGGGACGGTCGTGGACGTCATCGGTCCCGACGAATAGCTCGTCGGCAGGAGAGAAGAGAGAAAACCATCTGCTGGCGCGTCGCGCGCGCCCATTTTTCCAGCTCAGTTCCGACGATGACCGAGCGGTTTCTTCTGTTCGACTTCGACTTCGACGTGGACACTGTCAGGGAACGGGCGCTGAGTGACGGTGCGTGCGACCTCGTCGGCCCCGTGGATTTCGAGACGGCGCGTGTAGACGGTGTAATCCCACGCCGAGAACTCGTCACCCGGTGCGAGGGTGCGATACTGTGGGATGTTCAGACGCTTCGGTTGGTCTGCGTGTGGACCGCGGCAGTCCGCGCCTTTCTTTTCGACCTGTTGTTTCAGGTCGCCGACGATTCGGTCGAGAACAGCTTTGTCACCGCTTTGAAAGGTGAGTTTTGTTACGAACGGCATGAGTGGGCACTACCGAATTTGTGGACGCTCCGACCGTAAAAACGCATCTACACAGGTCTCGCACGCGACCGATTACCAGTCAGTCGAACACACGAACCATGAGAATCCTGTACACCCTCCGATACGCTCTTAAAGGGTGGCACATTTATTCAGGGTAATGGCAGTCGAAGCGGTCAGCGCTGGAGCCATTCTCTTCCGCGACACCCGCGGCCGGAGGGAGTATTTACTCCTGAAGAGTCGTCCAGGGGACTGGGAGTTCCCGAAAGGCGGGGTCGAAGGGAACGAGGAGCTTCAGCAAACAGCAATCAGGGAAATCAAAGAGGAGGCAGGAATCGAAGAATTCCGTCTCATCGATGGCTTCCGCGAAGACTATAGCTACGTCTTCGAAGCGAACGGCAAAACGATTCACAAGACGGTTCACCTGTTCATCGCCCACTCGTTCGAGGCGTCGGCGGAACTCTCCACCGAACACCGCGACCTGCAGTGGCGCGACTACGAACAGGCGATCAACACCATCACCCAAGACGGACCGCGCGACATCCTCAAAGAGGCACACACGTTCCTCGACGAGATTGTCGCCCAGAGCGAAGGTCCGCACAAGTACGTCAGATAACGCACTGACACCCTTGTTTTCACGGCTCCCGAGCGACGCATCGGCGACCAAACCGTCTTGTGTCTCCCGGTCACACGAACACTCGTGAGCCACGCCGCCGACCGCGACCCGGAATTCACCTTCGAGTTACGAGTGTGTCGCTGGGCCGAACAGGCGTGGCATCCCGACGGCCCGCGGCCCGCATTCGTCGCGCGACAACTCGGCACGCGAAAGCGCCGCTGGGACACGGTCGTCGTCGAAGTGGACCCCCAAGCGTTCGCCACCCGCCGCGACCTCTCGACCCGCGGTCTCGATTCTGATTTGCTTCGCGTCGTTCGTCACGCACCGGAAGACTGGCAGTGGTACCGCGACGCGATACCCCATCCCGGATTCCCGTGGCGGCACGTCATCGCGGCGGTCCATCGTGCCGCCGGACGAGGACTGGTCGAGACTCGCCGTGGGAAGCGAAACCGCGTCGAATATCGAAGAAAAGCACCATACTCAGACTGGGTTCGACGAATCGTCGCTATCGAGAACAAACCGAATCTGGATGCGAGCGCCGCCCGCGCACTGGGCGAGCAACTCACCCACGACGTCTCGCGCAGTCTCGCCGACGAAGTGTGGGTTGCGACCGAAACGACTGGTCGCCGCGTCGAACCGGCCTTGCTCGAAGACATCCCGGTCGAAGTTGGGATTCTCTCGGTCGATGCCGACGACTCCGCAGAGGTGCTGTGGCATCCGAGTACGCTCTCCCCGTCTCCAGACGACGCTCGTCGCCGACTCGTACTCGCAGAGCGCGCCTACGACAAAGGCTGGCGGAATTACGTCGAGACGATGCGCCCCGACTGTCGGCACTTCGAACTCTCACGTCGGGGGCGCGCGCTGATTCCCTACTGTGCGGCGAAGGCGTGCCATCAAAGCCAGCGCGAGTGTGCCGGGTCGTGTTCGCAGTTCGAACCCGAACCGCCCCAGTGGCGAACGAAGGGGTGGCCAATCGAAGGCGGGCCGGGGAAAGGGATTCAGCGATTGCTCGACCAGCGAACAGAGCGAATGAGAGAACGAGTGACAGAGCCTTAGACGACTTCGACGTCAACTTCGTCGCGCTCGACGGCGAGGCGGAACGTCGGCACGGTCCGGTAGATAACTTCGATGACGCCTTTTCGCCGGAGACTCTGGAGTGCGCGGCGAACGTCGTCAACTTCGGGGTCGATATCGAACTCGTCGCGGAGTTTGTTGAGAACGCTGACCACGCTCTCAGACCGCTCTTCGGGACCGGCGACGACTTCGAAGACGCGCGCTTCCAACTGCGGGATGCGAATCACACTCGGGATGGACTCTTCGTCGTCGTCGCTTTCGACGCCGGGTTCGACGCCTGTCAGTTCGGCCGCCTCCGCAGTCGCGCGAATCAGACTGTTATCGTCGCGGTAGTAGTAATCTTTCAGCTCCTTTTCGAGGTACTGGTGGACTTCGCTGCCGCTTTCGAGTTCCCACCGGTTTTGGAGTTCCTTGTTCTTGGTCGGCTGAAGGCGAACGATGTCGGCGAGTCGTTCGCGTGCCTCGTCGGAGAGCGCCATATCCGGAGCATTTACCGGGCGTCATATAACGTTGTTCTGGATTCAGTTCCAACTTCGATGAATGTTAATTATTAACTCCTCGTCACTCGTCGGTCACGCTATGAGCTGGGAGACGATTCGACTCGACTGGGACGGCGACGTTGCAACCCTCACTATCGACCGACCTGACCGGATGAACTCGCTGAACACCGACACGCTCGATGCCATCGAAGAGGCGCTCGACGAGGCCGAAGCCGAAGGCGCGCGTGTCGTCGTCCTCACCGGCGCCGGAGACAAGGCGTTCATCGCCGGGGCGGACATCAGCTACATGAAAGACATCGATTCGCCCGCGGCACAGGAGTACGCCGAACAGGGCCACCGAATCGCCCGCCGTCTGGAGACCTTCCCAGCGCCGACGATTGCGGCCATCAACGGCTACTGTTTCGGCGGCGGAATGGAGTTCTCACTGGCGTGTGACCTCCGCGTTGCGTCCGAGCGCGCGCTGATGGGCCAGACCGAAATCGACCTCGGCATCATGCCCGGCTGGGGTGGGAGCGTTCGACTGCCCGCACTCGTCGGCGACGAACTCGCCCGCCGACTCATCTTCTTCGGCGAGCGAATCGACGCCAGCGACGCCCACGAGTACGGAATCGTCGGCGAAGTCGTCGCCCACGACCAACTCGAAAGCCACGTCTCCGAACTCGCCGCTGACCTCGCCTCGAAGCCGCGGCACGCACTTCACGCCGCAAAAGACGCTATCAACATGTCGCACGACGCCCCGCGAGATGCGGCACTCGACTTCGAAGCCCGCGTCTGGAGTGGTCTCTTCGGCACGCACGACCAGCGAGAAGGAATGGGCGCATTCATCGACAAGCGCGACCCCGAGTTCGAATAAAATTAGGAGTCGGTGATTTCTGCCATCGTCGCTTCGAGATGGCGGACCGACTCGGCGATTTCTGCGACGACTTGCAGTTGCCGTTCGTTGGCCTCGACGGCGGCGCTGTTCTCTTCTCGCACCGCATCAGCCATCGCCGACGCGCTATCGACCATGCTCGCGACTTCTTCGGTTCGGACTGCCTGGTCGTCGGTCGCGGCGGCGATATCGTCCATGCCAGTCGCGGCTTCACGAATCGTCTCTGCGATTTGCGTCTGCTTCTCGACCAACGTCTCGATTTTCGCCGCACCGTCGCGGACGTCTTCAGTCAGCGATTCGATTCCGGTGACGGTTTTGGTGGCGTCTTCGCGCGTCTCTCCGAGGAGTTCCTCGATGCGCTCGGACTCTGACTGCACCTCGTTTGCGAGCGATTTGACCTCATCTGCGACGACGGCGAACCCGGCCCCGGCGTCGCCTGCGCGGGCGGCCTCGATGTTGGCGTTGAGCGCGAGGATGTTCGTCTGGTCAGCGATTTCGTTGATGACTTCGATGATGTCGTCGATTTCTTCGATGCGCTCGGCGAGTGCGCGAGTCCGCTCGGCAACCTGTGACCCGCCTTCGGCGACTTCTCCCATCGTTTCGACGGTCGTCTCGCCGTCTTCACGGGAGGACTCGGCGAGTTTGCGGGCCTCTTTGCTCTTCTTGCTCACTTCGTCTGCGCTGGCCGCAATCTCTTCGACCGTCGCCGACAGCGACCCGACTTCGCCCGAAACCTCGTCCATCGCTTCGGCCTGTTCGGCAGAGACGCTCTGGGCTTCGGTGACGCTTTCGGCAACGTCGTCAGCAGAGTGTATCGCCTCCTCTGCTGACTCCTTGATATCTTTGGAAACCTGCTCTTGGACCGCCGCCATCGCACGGTTCTGTTCGACCACGTCCGTCACGATTGGCGTCGCCTCGAATGCACCAACGACCTGCCCATCGGGAGCGTACAGCGGCATCCCCATCGCTCGACACCAGATTGTCCCATCTGGCAGTTCGACTGCTCGATAGGTGTCCTCGCGGACGGTTTGCTCGGTTCGCGCGATTTTCGTCGCGAGAATCTCGTCTTTGCCTTCCGTTCCGATGACGTCGATGCCGCGTTTTCCGATATCTGCGTCTTCGAGCCCGTAGTGACTCTTCATCTTGGCGTTGAGGTGTGTCAGGATACCATCTGAATCGACGACGAGCGTTGGCTCGGGAATCTCTTCGACCACCTGTTCGAACAACCCACGCCAAAAGTCGCGCTCCGATTCGAGGCGTTCTGTCTCGCTGAGTGAACCACTGGGTTGCCAGTTCAACCCAACCTTGGTAGATTGTTGATGCATGACCGTTCGTGTGCTTGCATACTCCCCTAATAAACGCTACACGCTGTCTATCACATCCGATAGTTAGTATTTGAGACACGAAACTCGTGCTATCATGGCTCCTACTACGACTAAATAGGAATAAGTATAATGAATAATCATGCGAGATTCCATAAAACTCAACCGTCTCGAATCCGCATTCGAAGACCTCTCGTACCCCGTTTCGCGTAAACAGGCAGCGATGAGGTTTGATGGTGTGACCGTTCTCATGGCAGATGGCAGTGCAAACCTCGGCGGCCTCATCCGAAACTGCCTCACCGAGGAGTTCGCCGGGCCGACTGACCTGTATTACGAACTCAATAACGCCATGCCTATCGAAGCAGTCGGCGAACCGGGACAATCTGACGGCGACGCCTGAACGCGCTTCGAGCGGTCCGCTGATTCTCGCCTTTTTATTCCGCGCGCAACCCAGATGCTTAAGTGCCTCAAGCGGCAGGACGTACTACCATGGAGTTTTGCGACGAATGTGGTTCTCTCATGACACCACAAGACGGTGTCTGGGTCTGTTCGAACGGCCACGAGAAGGCCAGAGATAGCGAAAAAGAAAAGAGTATGGTCACGACGCAAGGCCAAGAACACAGCGACGTCGTGGACATGTCAGACGTCGATGGGTCCGAAATCGGTCCGACGACGAAGGCAATCTGCCCGAAGTGTGAACACGACCTTGCGCGCTACGAGATGAAGCAAATCCGTTCGGCCGACGAATCCGAGACGCGATTCTTCACGTGTGTCGAGTGCGGCCACAAGTGGCGCGAGGACGACCACTAATCGGCTCGAATTTTTCCCGTTTCCGCCCGTATCGGAGCCATGGCCGACGCACCACGCGCTCCGAAACTACCACCACTCGAAGGCTGGGTGCAGGTCGATGAGTCGGTAGACACGCCCTTCGAACTCGGTCCCGTCTCGGTCGTCGCTCGAACTATCATCGCCGAAGATGCATCGACTCGTGAGACGGTTCCAGCGGCCGCAGACGGCCCGTGGCGATTCGTCTTTGCGAGTAGACTCACCGTTCATCCACAGACGCCGCCGTCGAAGGCGCTCACCAAACTCGTCGCTCGTGGTGCGAAATCGGGGTTCGAATCTCAGTTAGCTGAGCGCGGCTTTTCGAACGTTCGACAGACTGGCTCGCGGTCACTCAGAATCGGCACCGTCGATGCCGAGGTCACACAGTACGAGGCGACTGTCTCGCTCGCCGGAGTTCGACTCGCTGCGGGCGCGATGTTCGCGGTCAGGCCCGACGGCGACCAGTTCCTCCTCACCGGTGGGGCCTACCCCCGTGCGGTACTCGAGACGACCGAGGGGGCGAGCCGAAACCGTAGGCGCGACACACCAGAAAATACGACGGCCAATGCGACAGAGACAGTCGATACTCACGCACTTCGTCGCGCGCTCGACCCAGAAAAATTCCGCAGAGAGTTGCTTCGCGCGATTCGTGAGACGACCTGATTACTCGTTGCGAGCGAAGACGAGATAGCCCGTGTGGCCGACGCCTGCGGTCGATGGTCGCGAGCCACGTTCGCCGAAGTCCATGTGGCGCTGAATCGTCTCGAACGTCTCTACGTCGGAGAGCCCTGCTTCGCGGGCGGCTTCGACGGTCGCTCGGGTCCCTTCGACGAATGGCGAGTAGACTGCGACGTAGCCACCCGTCTTGAGCAAGTCGGGGGCCTCGGCGACGACTTCGGGCGCGTTCTCGGTGTCGAGCGTAATCGCGTCGAATGGCGTGTCCGAGAGGTCGTCGAGTTCGTCGGTGATGTCGCCGGTTCGGACATCGACCAGCTCTTCGACGCCAGCGAGACGCATGTTCTCGCGTGCGACGTCGGCGAAGTCGGCGTTGCGCTCGAACGTCGTCACTTCGACGTCGAGACGACCGAGGTAGGCCGAGAGAACGCCGGTTCCGGTTCCAGCGTCGAGGACGCGCTCGCCTGCGGCGATGCCGGTGTGGCCGACGATGAGGCCGATGTCGCGCGGCATCATCGGCGCGCCGGTTCGTTCGAAGTGGTTGAACAGGTCGGGGCCGCGTGGCTCACGGACGAGGAATGGCTCGCCGATGTGCGTCTCTAAGGTCTGGCCGGGTTCGACGTCTTCGGGGACGGTGAGCATCCCGAGGTCCGTGTGAAGTTCCTCACCTGGCGCTCGAAGGTACTCCCGGTCGCCGTGAACGAGGAGTATCACTCGAGACGCGAGATAGCCGCGGCGAGGTCGCCGTCTTCGGCTTCGAGTGCTTCGCGTGCGTCGTCTTCAGAGACGCCAGCACGCTGTGCGACGATTGCGACATCGTCTGCTGGGATTTCGCCTGCACTTTCGCTGCCTGCGTCGGCCTCGTCGTCACCGGCACCGAGTTCGCGCGACTCGGGTTCGCCGACGATTTGGTAGGTCATCTGGCCCTGTGCGTCCATACGCGTGACCTGCGCGTCCGAGAAGACGAGTTCTTCGTCGGCCGTCTTGATAACGACCTCTTCAGCATCGAGTTCCGTCACGTCGATGCCCATCTGCTTCATCATCTGCTTCATCTTGCGCGGGTTCATTCCGCCGCCTCCAAACATACCCGAATCGTCGAGGTGGGTTCTCAAAAGCGTGGCGAAGAACGTGTGGTTCCCGTATCGAATTCGTCCTGTAACCGCCCGCCAATTGACGGACAGTACGTCCCGAGAGATTGTACGAGTCACCGTGAACTAATGTAAAGTGGTTGAAAAATCAACTAGTACCTGTTCAGCTTCAGCCTGAACACTCCACAGCGGAGCGAGAACTATGCCTAGAGAACCATCTCCACATGCAGGACCGCCCCCGAACTGGGGGGCCTCACGGCGCTCTTTCCTCCGGACACTTGCACTCGGTGCAGGCGTGCTTGGCACAAGTACTGCGGCGACTGCAACGCCTGTCTCGGCACAGATACCGAGAGACCCAACGGCCTACGTCGTTCGAATGACTGGCACCTCACCCAACGAGCAGTTCGACCGGGTAGCCCGACTCATCGTAACGCCACCAGTCGATACGACAGGTGCGAACTTCAACAACGGCATCAACGCCCGAGACATCGGCCTCGTCTCGGGGAATCCAGCTGGTGTCCCCGAAGCAGGGGCTATCTGGTACGTGACAAACACTGCCCTCTACCGCGCTGCTGGTGTCTCGGCGACAGATTCCGTCGTCAACGCGGCGCTCGACGTCGCCTTCGTTCGTGCCGATGAGCAACAGAACATCCTCGAAGTCGTCCCCGACGGCCCAGACAACGCCCTCGCGGCCCAATTGAACACCTTCACCGCTCGGACGAGTCTGTTGGCGAGCATCTTCGTCGTCATCGAAGGCGTCATCCAACTGCAGTTCAGTCCCGACGGGACGGAAGTCGTTGGCGTCATGGACATCGGCGGTGTCCCACCGACTGGTGGCGCGAACGACCGTTCACGACTCCAAGCGAACATCGTTGGCGCACTCGCCTGAGTCCCTCGCGTCGTCGAGGTCCCTATTTTTCGAACGTTTCGGTTACTCTACTCGGTAACTGACCGACAACCCGTTCCCCAATGGAAGCACGAGCGTCTCGAATCGTGGGTCGGCCCGAACCGCATCGAGGTACGCCGCAATTCCACGGGTGTCTTCGTTCGTTCCATCGAGTGCCGATGCAACACCCACTTCTCGGTCGGCGAGCGCGCCGAAGTCCAGCGGGCCGCGCATCACGTTGTCGGCGATGATGACACCGCCGACCGCGACTCGGTCGCGCACGAGGTCGAACGCCTCGGCGTAGCGGTGTTTCTGGTGGTCGAACAACACGAGGTCGAACTCGCCTTCTGTCTCGCCGAAGCTGTCGAGCGCGTCGCCTTCGAGGAACGTGGTTTGGTCGGCGAGTCCGAGACGCTCGAAGTAGTCGCGGGCCATCTCCAACTCAGTCGGGTCGTGTTCGGTCACGAAGAGTTCACACTCGTCGGCCATGCCCTTGGCGAACCACGTCGCGGAGTACCCAAATCCCGACCCGAACTCGAACAGACGCTCCGCATCGACGAGGCGAGCGACGAGTCGCAGAAAGCCACCTGCTTCCGGCCCGATGATGGGAAAGCCGTGTTCGGCCGCGTACGCCGCCATCTCGGCTTGTACTTCGTCGTGTTCCGGTGCGGTGGCCGTGAGGAACCGACGGGTGTCGTCTGTGAGTATTTCCATGTACAACGAGGGGCCGCAAGGAGAATAAAACCCGCCTCGACGTGCGTGTGTTCTTCCCCGAAGTGCCGTCACCACGGGAGAATCTGCCTACGCTTAAGTGGGTAACAATCCTCATCTTTTACAATGTTTGACCCCGACGAACTCGCCCAAATTCGAGAGGCGAAGTCTGCGTGGGAAGAAGAGACGCTGTCGCCGACACTCGACAGGTTCGGGGAGCGAAACGAGGAGTTCACGACCGACACCGGCGGCCACGAGGTAGACCGACTCTACACGCCCGCCGACGTCGACCTCGATTACCGTCGTGACCTCGGCTTCCCCGGTGAGAAACCCTACACGCGTGGCGTCTACCCGACGATGCACCGTGGTCGTCTGTGGACGATGCGCCAGTACGCCGGATTCGGTACCCCCACCGAGACGAACGAGCGATTCCGCTATCTCATCGACAACGGGTCGTCAGGACTGTCGCTCGCGTTCGACCTTCCGACCCAGATGGGCTACGACTCGGACGCCATCATGGCCGCGGGAGAAGTCGGCAAGTCGGGCGTCGCAATCGACAGTCTGCACGACATGGAGACCGTCTTCGACGGCATCGACCTCGGCGACGTGTCCACGTCGATGACGATCAACGCACCCGCCTCGGTTCTGCTTGCGATGTACGTCGCACTTGGCGACAAACAGGGCGTCCCCCGCGAACGACTCCGCGGGACGATTCAGAACGATATCATGAAAGAGTACATCGCGCGGAACCTCTACATCTACCCGCCCGAACCGTCGATGCGACTCATCACAGATATCTTCGAGTTCTGTGCCGACGAGACGCCGAAGTTCAACACCATCTCCATCTCGGGCTACCACATCCGCGAGGCGGGTTCGACCGCCGCGCAGGAAGTTGCCTTCACGCTCGGCAACGGGATTCAGTACGTCGAAGCCGCCGTCGAAGCAGGATTGGACGTCGACGATTTCGCGCCGCAACTCTCGTTCTTCTTCAACGCGCACAACAACGTCCTCGAAGAAGTCGCCAAGTTCCGCGCCGCCCGTCGCATGTGGGCGAAGATTATGGAAGAACGATTCGGCGCAGAGAATCCGAAGTCGATGCAACTCAAGTTCCACACGCAGACGGGTGGCTCGACGTTGACGGCCCAGCAGGTCGAGAACAACGTCGTTCGCGTCGCCTATCAGGCGCTCGCGGCCGTCCTCGGGGGCACGCAGTCGCTCCACACCAACGGGAAAGACGAGGCGCTGTCGCTCCCTACCGAACAGTCGGTTCGGACGGCACTCCGAACCCAGCAGATTCTCGCTCACGAGTCGGGTGCTGCGGACACCATCGACCCGCTCGCCGGGAGTTACTACGTCGAAGCACTCACCGACGACATCGAAACCGACGCCTTCGACCTCTTGGACGAAATCGACGAACGCGGCGGCATGCTCGATTCGGTCAAGAATCAGTGGGTCCAAGGTGAGATTCAAGACGTCGCCTACGAACGCCAGCGCGAAGTCGAAAAGGGCGAGCGCGTCATCGTCGGCGTGAACAAGTACCGCGTCGACGAAGAGCCGAAAGTCGAGATTCAGGAAGTCTCGGAAGAAGAAGAACAGAAGCAAATCGACGCACTCGAAGTCCGCAAGGAAGAACGCGACGCTGACGCAGTCGAAGCGGCACTCGACGACGTTCGGGCCGTCGCAAACAGCGACGACAACCTCATGCCGTCGATTATCGAGGCGGTCAAAGCCTACGCGACAGTCGGCGAAATCTGTGGCGTCCTACGCGAAGAGTTCGGCGAGTACGAACCCGGAATGGCCTAACCCACCATCAAGCCGTGTGCTAACCATTGACTTAATTACACTTTCGCCCGCCTGAGAAAACTTATTATCTGTGCCCTTTTTGACGTGAACGAGGATTCCACGATGCCTCTCATTACCTTCTAAACCCGTCACACGCCCGGTCGCCAGCGTGCCGTTTCGCTCTCATCGAACAGCGGCGCACGGCCCTTCGGCGACCCGGCGGTACGGGGCTTTTCACCCGAGGAGCCCCCGGTATCGTGTTCGAATACACCCTGCCACATCAGCAAATGTCAGATAGACCCTTCCGACCCAACCGAACAGTCTCCGACTACCCTGCCTCCCACCATCTGTCCGCGCCGTCGTTCCGCGCGTACGCCGTGTTGCTGGCAGTCGGTTTCGCCGTCGCGGCAGTAATGACGTTCCCACTGCTGTCGCTCGTCACGGCGATGACCACCGTCGTAACCGTCGTCGTCGCTCGCACGCTCGCCACTCGCGCCTCGTGGTCGAGTCTGCGTGTCGGCGTCCCCGGTCTGCCCGTCGAAGTGACGGTCGCCCGGACGACCCGCGACTAGACGTATTGATTCACGAATCGCTCCCGCATCGCTCCCACTTCGGCCCTCCACGCCACCTCGTTCGGGATTCGATTTTTCTACTGCTCCAGTCGGTTCCGAAACAACCGCACTCCGGCCATGAGTACGACTGCTTGGAGAGACAGAGACACGACGAGCATCAGGTAGAACACGACGTTCCCCTGAATACCGAACTCGTTGAACGCGAGGGTATCGAGAAAGAAAGCAGCGACGAGCGCAGGGAAGTCGATAATCCAGATTTCTTTCGGAAGCACGTCGTAGAAGCCGACCAGCCAGACCGCACCGAACAGGAGAAACAGGGCGAGCGTTTCGCGGGCCGTAGCAATCTGCACCCACGTCGAGTTAGTTCGGCTCACCGTCTTACTCACGCCACGTCCACGTCCGAATCTGACTCCGGCGCGAGTTTGACCGCCGTTCCGTAGGCGAGAATCTCGGCTGCGCCCTGGGTCACTTCGGCGGTGATGTATCGAACTGCGACGACAGCGTCTGCATCCATCTCTTCTGCCTCTGCAATCATTCGGTCGGTCGCTTCGTCGCGGGCGTCGGCCATGAGACCTGTGTAGGATTTGAGTTCGCCGCCGACGATGTTTCGGAGACCCTGTGTGATGTCACGGCCGACGTTTCGGGCACGAATCGTGTTCCCGCGAACGGTTCCCAGTGTCTCTTCGATTTGGTGGCCAGCAATCGATTCTGTTGTCGTTACTATCATGACACATTCGACGAATCGTTTGGGTTTATCCCTTGCGCCCGTCCACATTGTGTATGCATTTCGACCACCTCGGTATCGCGACTCCCGACGCCGCTGGGTTGGCGGCGCTGTTCGAGGGGCTCTTCGATGCACCCGTCGCACACGAAGAGGAGTTCGACGGGATGACCGTCGTCTTTCTCGAACTCGAAAACGGCTACTTCGAGTTGCTCGAACCGCACGAAGGCGGGGCGATTGGAACGTTCCTCGAGCGACGGGGTTCCGGTATCCATCACATCGCACTCTCGACTGACGATATCGATGGCGCATTGCAGACTGCTCGTGACGCAGGAATCGAACTCATCGACGAGGAACCCCGCCCCGGTGCATGGGGCCACGAAGTCGCGTTCCTCCACCCAAAATCCACTGGCGGCGTCTTGGTGGAGTTCGTTTCGCATTAAATTCAGCGCGACGGGATAACAATGCTTTTCGCAAATCAGAGTGTCACTGTATCGAGAACAATGTTGACGGTGAGCATGGACGATGACTGACGACGATGGGACACAGGAGACGTCCAACCATCCCGGGTTCGACGGTCCTGTCCGAGATTGGTTGTCGCACCGCGTCGCCGCAACACCGGACGAAGAGGCGTTGGTTCACGCACCTTCCGGCGATTCGTGGACGTTCCGAGAACTCGACGAACAGGTAACTGAAACGGCAGGGCAACTTGCCGCACTCGGTGTCGAAGCAGGCGACCACGTGGGGGTGATTCTCCCACCGGGTATCCAGTACGTCCTGCTCATTCACGCCAGCATCCGGCTGGGGGCGACACTCGTTCCACTGAGCGAACGTCTGACCGCCGCGGAAGTCACGCGAAATCTCGAGCTTGCCGACGCAACAGTCGTCGTGTGTGGCGAAGAGACCGAGCCAATCGTCGTCGAAGCGTCAACGACGATTCCGACAATCTCTGTGGACGAACCGCGCTGGGAGGGTGTGGTGAATCTCGAAACGATTGCGCCGAAGTCTGTTTCGCCCGCCCAGTGGTCACTCTCGGAGACGATGCTCCTCTTGTTCACGTCGGGGACGACGGGGGCGCCCAAAGCGGTGCGTCTCTCGATGGGCAACATCCTCGCCAACGCCGTCGCCTCGTCGTTCCGACTCGGTCTCTCGCGGACCGACCGCTGGATGGTGTCGCTCTCGTTGCACCATATGGGTGGTATCGGACCGATTCTTCGAAGCCCACTGTACGGGACGGCAATCGTCCTCCGCGAGGGATTCGACGCGGGGAGTACCGCCGACGACATCGGTAAGTACGACGTGACGGGCATCTCGCTCGTGCCGACCATGCTCAAACGGATGCTCGAAAAGCGCGGGACGCTCTCGGACTCGCTTCGTGTCGTCCTCCTCGGCGGTGCGCCCGCACCGGACGAACTCATCGAACGTTGTCGTGACTATTCGGTCCCCGTCTATCCGACCTACGGCATGACCGAAACTGCTTCGCAGATTGCAACCGCAACGCCGGACGAAGCGTTCGACGAGGTTGGAACTGTGGGCCGACCGATTTTCTTCGCCGACCTCTGGATTGTCGACGAAGACGGCGATGAGGTCGAGCAGGGCGAACCCGGTGAAATCGTCGTCTCCGGGCCGACCGTCACGGGCGGATACTACGACGAACCCGAGGCGACCGACGCCGCGTTTTCCGAACTCGGACTGCACACCGGTGACATCGGCTATCGAGACGAAGCGGGACTCCTGTACGTTCTCAACCGCATAGACGACCGCATCATCACGGGTGGCGAGAACGTTGACCCGGGCGAAGTGGTCGATGTCCTGCGGAAGTTCCCTTCCATCGACGACGCCGTCGTCGTCGGCATCCCGAACGTCGAGTGGGGCGAGCAGGTGGCCGCGCTCGTCGTCCTCACCGACTCGGAGATGGAAATCGACCGAACCGCAGTCGAGGACTTCTGCCGCGAACACCTCGCGGGGTTCAAACTTCCGAGACTCATCGAACAGACCGACGAACTCCCGCGAACCGTCTCGGGAACCATCGACCGCGAGGCTGTCAAGGAAGTCTTGAACGAGGCACGACCCGTTCGAGAGGCCGAGCCCGATTGGGATGGCGACGAAGATGGACCCGAGGAAGTGGCTTCGTCGGCTGAGGTGAACGAATCACTCCCCGTAGACGATGCCGAGGCGGGCACAGACGAAGACGGTGAGGATGTCGGGGAAGAAACAGCGGCGGGCAAGAGTGAAGACGGAGAGAACGGAGCGGCTGACGATGACGGTGAAACGACCGACAGCGTGGCTGACGATGACGGTGCTTTGGTCGATGACGACGACGATACTGACGACGAAGACGGGGACGCTTTCGAATACGAACGTGTGGAGGACGTTGCCGACGTCACAGAATACACCGGCGAGCAACGGGAAGACGTGGACGCCGACTCTGAAGGCGTGACCGACGAGGAATAACCGCCCGACGTAATCGACGGACGGAAACTCCTCACACGCGGCAATCTGTTTTCAACCAAACAATAATGATGGTTTCATCCGATGTCATCGTATGGCAGGCGCAACAGCGCAAACAATTCGACCGTTCCTGTGGCGAGCAACTAAACTCTTCCCGGACCGGGAAATCGTCTCTCGAACCGCTGAAGGGGTTCGACGGTCCACGTACGCCGAGTACGAGGGCCGTGTCGCGCAACTCGCAGGCGCGCTCGAAGATGCTGGTATCGAGCGTGGTGACCGAGTAGCGACGTTCTGTTGGAATCACGACCGACACTTCGAGACCTACTTTGCAATTCCGTCGATGGGTGCGCAACTCCACACCATCAACCCGCTTCTTCCCGACCATCACATTCAGTATATCGTCGAAAACGCGGAAGACAGAATCATCTTCGTCGACCCCTCTCTCGCGCCGAAATTGGAAGGCGCAGTCGATTCGGACGCGTTCGAATCCGTCGAGCAGTTCGTGATGATGTCGTCGGAGGTCCCCGAGACCAGTCTCGAACCCGTCACCGACTACGAGTCGTTCGTCTCCGGCTTCGATACAGAGTACGACTGGCCGGACCTCCCCGAAGAACAGCCTGCGGGCATGTGTTACACCTCGGGGACGACGGGCGAACCGAAGGGTGTCGAATACACCCAGCAGATGATGTGGGCCCACACGATGGCAACCCTTCCGGAAGCGGGACTCGACATCCGGTCTGACGACGTCATCATGCCCGTCGTCCCGATGTTCCACGTCAACGCGTGGGGGCTTCCGTTCTCCTGTACTGCAGCGGGTGCGAAACACGTCTATCCCGGTCCCTCGCCGACACCCGAAGACCTCGCCAAACTCATCGAAGAAGAAGGCGTGACCATGACTGCCGGTGTCCCGACAGTGTGGCTTGGACTCCTCGACTACCTCGACAACAACGACGTTGACATCTCCTCGCTCGAACGCATCATCATCGGTGGCTCTGCGGCCCCGAAGTCGGTCATCAAACGCTTCGACCAGGAGTACGACGTCGAAGTCGTCCACGCGTGGGGGATGACCGAGATGTCGCCAGTCGGCACCGTCGCCCACCTCAAACCCGGCATGGAAGACCTCTCGCTGGACGAGCAGTACGAAAAGCGCGGTAAGCAAGGGCTGATGGTTCCCGGCTTAGAGATGCGCGTCGTGGACGACGACGGCAACGAAGTCCCGTGGAACGGTGAGGACTTCGGCGAGTTGTGGGTCCGCGGCCCGTGGGTGACCACCGAGTACTTCAAACGCCCCGACGCGAACGAGAGCGATTACGAGGACGGGTGGCTGAAGACTGGTGACGTGGTGACCGTCGATTCTGAAGGCTACGTCAAAATCGTGGACCGCGCGAAAGACGTCATCAAGTCCGGTGGCGAGTGGATTTCGTCGGTCGAACTGGAGAACACGTTGATGGCCCACGACGATGTGGCCGAAGCAACCGTGATTGGCGTCCCCCACGAACGCTGGCAAGAGCGCCCCGTGGCGTTCATCGTCCCGAAAGCGGGCGTCGATGAAGAGGCGGTAAAAGCCGACCTCGTCGAACTCGTCCGTTCGGAGTTCCCCAAGTGGTGGACGCCCGACGAAGTCGTCTTCATCGAAGAGGTGCCGAAGACGGCAACTGGCAAATTCGACAAGAAAGTCCTCCGCGGCCAGTACAACGACTCGTCGCTCATCGAAGGAAAGACACCCGACGACGCCGCACCCGGCGAGAACTAGGTCGGAGAAAGCTGGTTGTCTTTGGCGTTCGTCGATCTTTCGGACACAACTAAAAAATTTGTTTAAAGTTTATACTGGTTCCATACACTATTTTATCGTTCACGTCTACCCTGTTGTATGGACCTGCTCGACGAATCTATCGTCCCCGACCACGCCCTCGACGTGAAGCGCGAGGCACGGGAATTTGCGGAAGAGTACATCGAACCGAACGCCGAGAAGTACTACGAGTCCGGCGAATACCCGTGGGAGATTCTGGAAGCGGCCATGGACGAAGGGCTCATCGCACAGGACATCTCCGAGGACTACGGCGGAAGCGGCTTCACCCTCGAACAGATTCTCGCAATCGCCGAGGAGTTCTATCGCGCCGACGCCGGTATCGCGCTCACCCTCCAGCTCGCATCCTTCGGCTGTGAGATTATGGAGCATTACGGCTCCGAAGAGCAGAAAGAAACGTGGCTCCGCCCGGTCGCCGAAAACGAGCAGATTTCGGGTCTCGCCGTCTCCGAACCCCAGACCGGTTCCGACATGGCTGGCATGACGACGACGGCCGAGAAGACCGACGACGGCTACGTCCTCAACGGCGAGAAGTACTGGGTCGGTAACGCCGTCGAAGCCGACTGGCTGACAGTGTATGCAAAAACCGGCGACCTCGACGACCGCTACTCGAACTACTCGATGTTCATCGTCCCCACTGACACGCCAGGCTACGAGGCCGAACACATTCCGGAGAAGATGGGCATGCGCGCCTCGAAGCAAGGCCACATCATCTTCGACGACTGTGAGGTTCCAGAAGAGAACCTCATCGGAACCGAGGGTGGCGGGTTCTACATGCTCGCGGACTTCTTCAACCACGGACGTATCGTCGTCGGTGGACACGGCCTCGGACTCGCCGCCGCCGCTATCGAAGAGGCGTGGTCGTTCGTCCACGGCCGCGAAGCCTTCGGTCGCAACGTCTCGGAGTTCCAGGCCGTCCAGCACATCCTCGCAGACATGCGCATGGAGTTCGAAGCGGCGCGTGCGCTCAACTGGCGTGCTGCACGCAAGGTCGCAGAGAACGAAGACGCTGGGTTCTGGGCCGCGGCGACGAAGACGAAATCGACTGAAGTGGCGATGATGTGTGCCGAGCGCGGCATGCAACTCCACGGCGGTCGGTCGGTCCTCAACGAGAACAAGATTTCACGCGTCTACCGCGACGTTCGCATCCCGGTCATCTACGAGGGTGCAAACGAGATTCAGCGCAACCTCATCTACCGTCAGGGCGCGCTCTAGGCGGGCCTCACGGCCACCGTCACCATTCAATCGAGCTTCATTTTGGCGAATAGAATTATAAGTAGTTCTGATAGTCGTCTATCCGAGTCAGTATCGACGTGACTCGTGAACTACTATGGATCTTGATGAATTCGTCAACTCGCATGCACCGGACGAGACTTCCGAGACGTTCGAACTGGAGAACTCGAAACTCCTCGATATCGACCTAGAAGGGGAAATCATGGCCAAAGCAGGGTCGATGGTCAGCTATACGGGCGACATCTCGTTCGAGCAGAAATCCGCTGGCGGCCTGAAGGGGATGCTAAAGAAGAAAGCCACCGGTGAAGGCCAGAAGATGATGCGAGCGTCGGGCGATGGCCATCTCTACCTCGCTGACCAAGGCAAGGAAGTCCAGATTCTCGAACTCGATGCTGGTGAGGAAATCAGCGTCAACGGCAACGACGTACTCGCGTTCGAATCGCAGGTCAACTGGGACATCAAGATGATGTCGAGTATCGCAGGCACTTCCACCGGCGGCCTGTTCAACGTCTTCCTCGAAGGACCGGGACACGTCGCAATCACGACCCACGGCAAGCCACTCGTACTCGAAACACCGGTCAGTACCGACCCGAACGCAACCGTCGCGTGGAGTGGCAACGTCTCACCGTCGTCGAAGCGCGACCTGAACCTCAAGACGTTTATCGGCAAGTCCTCTGGTGAGTCGTACCAACTCCGCTTCGGTGAACCGGGCGGGTTCGTCATCGTCCAACCGTACGAAGAAGTCGCACCCGGCCAGTAAGGCTCGACCACTTCAGCCGTTTTTCTCGATCGGATAGACAGTCGTTTCGAGAGTGCTGACAGACACCAGTCGAGACAGGTCCAAATAGCAGAAAAATGAGCTATACAGTCATCTGACGTATCGTCTGCCGCACTATGGCAGCAGCAAACCCACTCGACGACAAGGTATCGATTGTGACTGGCGCAGGCGGCCAAATCGGTGAGGGCCTCGCCGTCGAACTCGCAAAAGCAGGCAGTGACATCGTCATTGCCGACGTGGACGTACTCGACACGGAGTACAACCAGCAATCTTCGACGGAAGTTCACGGTGCGGAACGTGCCCAAGAAGTCGCCGCACGCGTCGAAGAACTCGGACGACGCGCACACATCGTCGAATGCGACGTGACCCACGCAGACCAGGTCAACGCGATGATGGAAGAAGTGGTTTCCACATTCGGGAGTATCGACGTACTCTGTAACAACGCCGGTATCATCACCGTCGATCCGGTCGAAGACATGAAAGAAGCCGAGTGGGACTCGGTGATGGACGTGAACGTGAAAGGTGTCTTCCTCCCGTCGCGGGCGGCGATTCCCTACCTCAAAGAGTCCAACGGGGCGATTATCAACACTTCCTCGATTGCTGGAAGCATCGGTGCTGCGGGACTGGCTCATTACTGTGCGTCGAAACACGCCGTCCTTGGATTCACGAAGTCGCTCGCGCTCGAACTCGCCGGTGACGACGTGACGGTGAACGCAATTTGCCCCGGTATCGTTGACACCCCGATGTGGAGTAAAGTCCTCACGCCGACGCTCGAAGAGGACTACGAGGACACTATCTCGCGCGTCATCCCACTGGGCCGCGACCAGACGCCCGAAGATATGGGCAAACTCGCCGTGTTCTACGCGACGAACCGGAACATCACTGGACAGGCACTCGCCGTCGATGGTGGGATTCTCCAGAACGTCATCTGAACACGCAACATATTTTTGAACTAACAATTATCCGTGTTCCGCCCTACTGTCGTGTATGGCAGACACGAGTGTGAGACTCCTCGATAGAGGCCGCGTCCACGCAGATATGGGCTACGTCATCGACGGCTACTCGATGGGAAGCGCCTCGAATCCGAACCCTGACCACGAGATGGCAGAGTTCGTCGTCTGGAACGCGGTTATCGACACCCCCGACCGGACGATTCTGTGGGATACTGGGTCGAATCCACGCGCTGGAGAGGGTTACTGGCCCGCCCCGCTGTTCGAAGCGTTCTCCCACGTCGATGCCGCCGAACACACGCTCGAAGCAGACCTCGACGCGGCGGGCTATTCGCTCTCGGACATCGACGCGGTGGTGATGAGCCACCTGCATCTGGACCACGCGGGCGGACTCGTCGAATTCGCCGAGACTGGTGTACCGATTTACGTCCACGAAGAAGAACTCAAGTTCGCCTACTACTCGGCGAAGACGACGAAAGGGTCGATTGCCTATCTCGCCTCCGATTTCGACCACGACCTGAACTGGAACATCATCCACGGCGAGTCGTACACGATGGAACCCGGTATTCGCCTCGTTCACTTGCCGGGTCACACGCCGGGCGTCCTCGGCGCACACATCGGAACACCGGATGGTGACGTACTCATCGCTGGCGACGAGTGTTACGTCGAAGGAAATTACGTAGAAGAGATTCCGCTCGGTCCAGGCCTGATGTGGAGCGACCGTGCGTGGTTCGATAGTCTTCAGAAAGTCAAAGAACTCGAACGACAGACCGGCGCTGACGTGTTGTTTGGACACGACCTCGAACGATTCCGGTCGTTCGGCAAAGGGTGGAACGTCTAATTAAATCATCAACTGTACGTCGGCTTCGCCCATGTGCTGGAGGGCGGTTGCCGCGCCGACGCCAGTGGTGACGCCGTCGAAGAAGTCGTCTTCGTCGTAGCCCATCAGCTCGATAGTCATCTGGCAGGCCTGGAGGTCCACGCCCATGTCGAGCGAGGTGTCGATGAGTTCCTGAATCGTCGCCGTGCCGTTGTCGGCGATTTTCTTCTCCATCATGCGCGTCGCCATCGCGTCCATTCCGGGGAGTGCGGCGAGCGCGTTTGGCATCGGCATATTCGGGTTGCCGACGGCGCTGAGTTTGAGGTTCTTCGACTTCTCCTCGTGGAGGATGTCGAGACCCCAGAACGTGTGGAAGACGACGACGTCCCACCCGAATGCTGCGGCCGTGCTGGCGAGAATCAGCGGCGGGTAGGCCATATCGAGGGTCCCCTTCGTCGCGATGATGGTCATCGACTTCTGGCCACTCTCGTCTGTCGTTTCGCGGAGGTCAGCGACCTCTTCTTGGAGGGCTTCGACCTGTGCGCGGAGTTCTTCGACGGAAGCGGTCGATGCATCCATCGTTGATTCGGTCTCTGAACTCATTCCTTCTGGACGTAGTGGACGAACAGCCGGTCGTCGCCGTCGTCGTCTTCTTCCTGGTCGAGCATTGCGACGCCGGAGGTTGCGTCGGCCCAGCCCTTCAGGTCGCTCATACTGCCGGAATCCGTCGAGACGACCCTCAGAATCTCACCGGATGAGAGGTCGTCTACGGCACCGCGTGCCTTGACGACGGGCATTGGGCAGGACAGTCCTTTCACGTCGAGCGTCTTGGTAGGTTCGTACTCACTCATTTTTGATGCTCACCTGTGTTGGGTGTAAAGCACAATATTGGCGTGATTCCTAAAAGTGTGTCGGTTCTTGGGGACAGCGTACAATACCGTTTTTGGATTGCGGAATTCGCCATTCACACACGCACAAACACACTAAAATTGGCTGTTCGAATCCGAACACCTCCACGACAGACCACTCTCCGGTGTTTGATTTCCGATTTAGTATTGCACATTTCAAGAACAGCTATCCGAACGTTTAAGTTGAGACGCACAATAGTGTGGGATACACACATGACTGTTCCCGACCTTCCGGAACTCAGTGTCGAAGCGCCCGTCATCGACCCCGAGACGCTCAAAGAGCGCATCGACTCGGGAGAAGAGCTGACTATCTTGGACACACGGATGCCAGCAGACTTCGAGTCGTGGCAAATCGACGGCGACAACCTCACCCACGTCAACGTCCCGTACTTCGAGTTCCTCGACGACGAACTCGACGAGTCCGTGTTCACCGACCTGCCCGAAGACGAAGAGTTCGTCACGCTCTGTGCGAAGGGGACTTCCTCTGAGTACGTCGCTGGACGGCTCATCCAGGAAGGATACGACGTGGTCGCACTCGAACGCGGCATGAACGGCTGGGCGGCGATTTACGAGTACACCGAACTCGAAACTGACGGCGACGCACTCGTCGCGCAGTACCAGCGCCCCTCCAGCGGCTGTCTCGCCTACCTCATCGTCGATGGCGACGAAGCCGCCGTCGTTGACCCTCTCCGCTACTTCGCCGACGAATACGTCGCCGACGCGAAGGCACTCGGTGCGGAACTCAAATACGCCATCGACACCCACATCCACGCCGACCACATCAGCGGGCTTCGGACGCTCGTCTCGGACCACGGCGTCACGGGTGTCATCCCCGACGCAGCAGAGGCACGCGGCGTCGAGTACGACCTCGACTACGAGACGATTGGCGACGGCGAGACACTCACTGTGGGCGACACAGAAATCGAAGCTATCCACACGCCGGGCCACACCTCTGGGATGACGACCTACAAAGTGGACAACGTCCTCTTCACCGGCGACGGTCTGTTCATCGAATCGGTCGCTCGCCCCGACCTCGAAGACGGAGACGAAGGTGCAGAAGACGCCGCGGGTCTGCTCTACGAGACGCTCCAAGAGCGCATCCTCCCCTACGACGACGACTCCATCGTCGCACCCGCACACTTCAGTAACGCGGCAACCCCTGCAGAAGACGGTAGTTATACCGCTACGCTGGGCTATCTCCGCGACACGATGCAGGCACTCCACATGGAACGCGACGAATTCACCGAGTTCATCCTCTCGGACATGCCGCCGCGTCCGGCAAACTACACCGACATTATCGAGTCCAACCTTGGACTTCAGTCACCCTCGGACGACCGCGCGTTCGAACTCGAACTCGGGCCGAACAACTGTGCGGCCAGCAACGACGCACTCACCAACTAGATGATGGACCCGACACCGCTCCTCGTCGAGAGTCTCTTTCCCAACGGGATTGCACACTACGCCCTCGGCGGGCTACTCATCGGACTCGGGACGGCTATCATCTACCTCGGGACTGGCATCATCGCGGGTGCGAGTACGTTCCTCGAATCGACGCTCTCGTACGTCTCGTCGGTTCCCCGGTTCAACAAGGCGAGATACGTCGCTTCCCGTGACTGGCGCGTACTCTTCACGCTGAGCATCGTCGCCGGGGCGGCCATCTACACCGTCACACTCGGTGACGGGTGGTGGGTCTCGCAAGTCCAACCGTGGCGCTTCGCCGTCGGTGGCGTCCTCGTCGGCATCGGCACCCGTATCGGCAAGGGGTGTACCTCCGGTCACGGTGTGTGCGGTGTCGGTTCTCGGTCGCCAACGTCTCTCGTCAACGTTGCGACGTTCATGCTCGTCGCAATCGGCGTCGCGCAGTTGATGGCCGCACTGGGGGTCTCGCCATGAACGACGACGAGCGTGGACTCGGCTTCACGCTGGTCGTCATTCTGGGTGGACTCATCTTCGGCTTCGGTCTCGCCTTGAGCAACATGGCGCGGCCCGAAGTCGTCCTCGACTTCCTCCAGTTCGACGACCTCGGTCTCGTCTTCGTCATGGGCGGGGCCGCAGTCGTCACTGGGACCATCTTCGCTCTCGCCGAGCGATTCGGCGGCAGCGCACCACTCACCGGCCGCGCCTACGGTCGCCGACTGAAATCGTTCGACAAGAACGTCCTCATCGGTGGGACCATCTTCGGCGCTGGCTGGGGGCTTTCGGGAATCTGTCCCGGTGCCGCCTACGCGAGCGTCGGCGTCGGCAACTACCCAATCCTCATCGCTATCGGCGGGATGTTCGTCGGTGCGTACCTCCAAGGGCTGTGGCGTGCGTGGCGAGCAGACAGCCCCACGCTCGGCACGTCTGCCGACTGACTCGGCCTCGGCCTGCCTGCAACCTCTTTTGTACCTTCTCTCCGTGAGCCGTTGCTATCGCGTTCTCACACCGAACGCTCGCTGTCACGACCGCCGAACGTGCGCACGAGTGTGTATAGTTTTGCAATTCATTCGAACGAGTGTCTTGTCATAGATAGAGGATACATATGACAATACCATTCTCAGACAACACATTTCAGGAGTTAGAGCCGTATTCTCTTGCCCAATCTATAACTTATACATATCCTACTCGATGACAGTATTGCAATTTATTCCCAAAAGCATTATGTCCTCGCTCCGGTTAGGCTGGAGTGAGCAGAAAAGTATGATATATACAATACCATATGCGTGCCCCACGGGGTACTGGTAAGATGTTTGGCATCGAGACGCTCACCGGGAGTACCCAAGCGGTCGCTCTCGTCGGTATCGTCCTCGTCGAGGCGATGCTGTTGTACGTGGGCTACGGTGCGCTGACTCGCGCGCTTGCGCCGACTATCCACAGTCTCCTCGGTGACGAGTAACCATGATGGAACTATTCGGAATGTCGGTCGCCCTCCTCGCCCTCTTCGTGGCCTTCGGCGTCCTCATCGGGGTGCTGTTCGGATTCTTCGGGATGGGTGGGTCTTTCCTCGTAACGCCCGCGCTGCTCGTGATGGGCTACCCGTCACGCGTGGCTGTCGGGTCCGGTCTCGCGTTCGTGTTCGGGACGTCCGTCATCGCGACGCTCAAACACCGTGACCTCGGGCAAGTAGACTACAAACTCGGTGTCTCGATGATTATCGGGACCACCATCGGCCTCGAAGTCGGGAAAGAAATCGTCCTCCACCTCGAAGCCCTCGGTCTCGCCGGGAACATCATCAGCACCACCTACGTGCTATTGCTCGGTGGTATTGGCCTCTTTGTCACTCGCGAGGCACTGAAGGGTGACAATGGCGGCGGTATCGACCACGACGTGGATGCAGACGCCGAAATCGACGCCGACGACATCCCAGAAATCGCCAAGAAGATTCAGGGCTATTCGCTCCCGCCGATGATTACCCTCCGCGGTGGCGTACAGGTGTCGCTCTGGATGATTCTCTTGGTCGCGTTCGCCACAGGGTTGCTCTCGGGGTTCCTCGGCGTCGGGGGCGGATTCATCCGCATGCCCGCGCTGTTCTACCTCATCGGCGTTCCCGTGCCGATTGCGGTCGGAACCGACCTCTTCGAGATTATGTTCTCGGGTGGTATCGGGTCGTTCCTCTACGCCCAATCCGGCGGTGTTGACCTCTCTATCGTCGCCCCACTCTTGGCTGGGTCGGCTCTCGGCGCTCGCGTCGGGTCCGCCGCGACCTCCATCGTGGACGAAGGAGAGATCAAGATTTACTTCGGCCTGATGTTGCTTCTCGGCGCACTCGCAGTCGCTGTCCGGCAGATTGGAAACTACCTTGGTATGGGCGTCCTCGACTACGTCAGCATGGCACTCATCCTCGGCTCTGCGTTCATGGTCTCCGGTGCGGTACTCTACAGCGCCGTGAAGTCCATTCGGGCGCGTGAATCGACCACAACCTCCACCGCAGACTAACGCCGCACTGGTTCGTCCAAACTCCGAACACCGCCCGCTCTGGGGCGTCTCGGTTCTGGGGTCGCGGACGATTCGGTGTTGCACAAAACATACAAACCCTTTTGATGGCCGAACACGTACCTCGCTGTGAAATGCCAACGTCGATGGCAGACTACCTCCAGTCCGACATGGAATGTGAGGGGCTTCTTGAGTGCCTCCACGGTCTCAAGAACCTCGACCGACAGTGCTTCCAAATCCTCGTCGATTCCGACGAAGCGCTCACTGTCGATTCGATTGCCGATGCCGTTGAGCGTGAGCGTTCGACCGCATATCGCTCCATCCAACGACTCCTGCAATCTGGACTCATTCAGAAAGAACAGGTCAACTACGAACACGGTGGCTACTACCACGTCTATCGACCGACCGACCCCGACGAAGTCGCAGACGATATGCAGCGGATGCTCAACGACTGGTACGCCAAGATGGGGTCGCTCATCCACGAGTTCCGTGACAAATACGACGAAAAAGTCGTCGTCGCCGAGTAATCACCTGAACCAGTTTGTGTGACTGAATGTCACCCGAACCAAACTGATTAGGGTCGTTATTCAACCGTAACCAATTCGTACCTTCTTCTGCGACTGTACCATGTCGAAGAGTAGAAGCAGCCCCCCGCAGACAGAGTTCGTTGAAGAGTGTCCAACGTGCGACACTCACACGCCACACGAGGTTTCGATTGAAATTCGAACCGAGAGTACGAAGCGTGAGAACGCACAGTTCTCGCGTGAACCGTACCGCGTCTCCCGATGTACGCGGTGCGGTGTGGACCGCGCACAGCGAATGAACGACGCGTAACCTCGGCCGCACGACGCCGATGGCTGACGCCCTCCAGATGCGCCATCACCCATCTCGATGACACGCTCACTACCATCAGAGGCACCCACCGTCCTCCTCGTTGACGACGACACCGCCCTCGCCGACAGTCTCGCACTGTGGCTCGAACGACGGGTTCACGTTCGAGTCGCCTATTCAGGCCGCGAGGCGCTCCAATCGTTCGATGAGGACGTGGACTTGGTTTTTCTCGACCAGAATCTTCCCGGTCTCTCGGGGACGAGCGTCTTATCCGAACTACGCCATCGGTCCGAGACGGTTCGCGTCGTCATGCTAACCGCAACTCATCACGAGGATTTGTCTGGCACGCCTGCAGATGAGATACTCACCAAACCGGTGAACAAAGAAGAACTCTTTGCGGCGGTTTCAGAGTACACTGCTGACACCTCAGAACTGGTACTCGACTGAGCTAGTCGTCTTCGACGACTGGCTCTTGGTCGCTAAAGTACGTCTCCATGAGCTTTCGCTCCGCCGTCCGAATGTGTTCGTGCAGCGTCGGTGGCGAGATACCGAGTGCGTCTGCGACTTCTTCTGCGGTACTCCCACGCGGCCAGTCGAAATAGCCAGAGACGAACGCCGTCTCTAAGACGGAGCGCTGACGCGGAGTGAGCTTGTCGTCCAAGTCGTGTCGGAACGAATCCGCAGATTTCGTGCGGCGTTCGACCTCGCGTTTTGCCACCACTTTCGTATCCGAGAACGCGCCGGTGAGGCCATCGACGATTGCACCGTGGTCGGCGTCTGGTGCGACGTGGAGGATGAACGTTCCCGACCCGTTCGAGAGTTCGAACGCTTCGATGCTCGCACCGTAGTGCATCGTCGTCACCAACATCGACGCGTCGGTCAGTCGAAGTTCGAGAACCGACTCTTCGTCACCCTCGGAGACGACACGAACAGACGAGATTTCGGAGTGTTCGGTTGCCGCGGAGACAACGTCGTCGATGGATGTTCCACGAACCGTGACGAAACACGTCGCGAACTCGTCCACTTCGGCAACGCCATCGAGCGAGAGTGAGCAACCGAGGTTCGCACACAGTCCGGCGAGTGTCCCCGAGTTGCCGCCGAGTGCAAACTCCAGTTCGACGACGCTGTCGCCGTTCAGCAGGCGTTTGCTCTCCGCGGCGTTGATTCCGTTTCCAATGGTCTCTCCGAGTTCGGTAAAGACGGCCACGTGGTCTTCGTCGAAGTGAGCGCGCTCGTCGTAGACGAAGAGTGCCCCGTACACAGTCTCTTGATACGCGATTGGGACGCACAGCGCCGCGAGTTCGAGGTCTGTGGCCTGTCCGTTGAACACGGCAGTTCGGTGTTCGTCGGGAACCGGGTCGAACACGCGGATGTCGTCGAGGGCGTGCAAGTCGAACGAGTCGGCGAGCGTCGAGAAATCGAGGTCAGTCGGGTCGTGGTCGATACCGGCGGCGGCTGTACAGCGAAGGCCACCGGAGGCGGCGCTTCGGCGTGCGACACATACACCACGGTGCGCTTCGGCGACTGCATCGCACACGATCTGTTCGATTTCCTCACGCGTGTGGGCATCGACCAGTCCTTTATCCACGGTTCGAAGCAGGTCGTTGACCTTCCCTAACCGGTCGAGTTGGCGCTCGCGGAGTTCGATTGCAGCATTGTGTTCCGAGCGAGCGGCATCGAGTTGCTGTTGGAGGTCATCGAGTACTTCGGGGTTGCGAAGTTCTTCGGCGGCGCGGTTTTCGAGTGCCTCGTGGGTCGATTCCAGCGCGAAGTAGTCCCGAACCTCACGTTCGAACCCCGAACGAACGAGGAGTTCCTCGACGGTCTCTGTCACCTGCGACTCGCTCACGGGCTTGACGAGGTACGCGTCGAAGGGCATGTCCACGATGTCCGTGTCTGGTTCGACGGCGGTCATCATCGCAACGCGACAATCGAGTTCTCGTTCCCGAATCTCTTCGAGTACGTCGTCGCCGGAGATGCTCGGCATCCGGCGGTCCAACAAGACCACATCGACGTGTTCGTCGAGTTGAGAGAGTGCTTCAGAACCACCGTACGCGGTTTCGACGACGTATCGTCCTTGATTGAGCCAGTACTGGCAGGTGTCGGCGAGGTCCTTATCGTCGTCAACAACGAGGACGACTGGCTCGGCGGCCCGCGTGGAGGGCGACTCTCGTGCCGAGCGTTCTGTTACCATCGTATCTAGCACAGTGTAACGTGGAGCCGATATATATCTGGTTATCCCACACACCAACGCGTCCCGAATAATAATTTGAGTCGTTGCCTTCCGCCCCCCGGTGCTACACCAATCTACCGATTCAGGCCCGTGGGAGCGTCACGACGAAGGTTGCACCTTCTGGGGTGTTATCGTCGATTCGGATGTCACCGCCGTAGCTCTCGACGATTTCGCGAACCAGAAACAGTCCGAACCCACTGCCAGGGTTCGAGAGTTCTTCGATGGTCTTCTCGACGATTTTTCGCTTCTGCTCGTCGGGAACGCCGGGGCCGTTATCCGAAATCCACAGTTCGACCGTTTGGTCTCCAGCGGCCGCTTCGATGCTGACTTCGGGAGCGGGTTTGTCGTTGTGCTGAATCGCGTTTTTCAGGAGGTTTTCGACAACTTCGTCCAGCAACTCGTCGGCGCGAACCGGAATCGGAGGAATCGCTCCAAGCGAGACAGTGACGTTCGGAGAGTCTCTCTCGACCGTTTCGACGCAGGATTGGACTGCCTCGCGCAGTGACCGCGACTCGAACTCCTGTGTCTCGCCTTCGACGATTGCTTTCATGAACGTCCGCATGGTTCCGACGAGTTCGGTCATCTCTTCGACGCGGTGTTGAATCGTTTCGAGGTGTTGCTCGCCGTCGTCCGCGACGAAACCTTGGAGGATATCCGCCCGCGCACCGACGACGTTGAGGCCGTTGAGTAGGTTGTGCCGAAGGATGCGGTTCATGAATTCGAGGCGTTCGCGCTCGCGCTGGAGGTCTTGTGCGTGTTCGCGCTGGGCGGTAATATCGTGGCCCTCCGAGACGAGCAGTTTCACCGCTCCATCTTCGTCGAACACCGGCGAGAGCGAGAAGTCGATTATCGCCGTGTCGTCGCTGTCGCCAGTCTCGAACTCGACTTCGTATCGGACGAACTCTCCGCTCGCGGCGTGTGAAATTGCTTCTTTGAGTGCCGCCTTCCGGTCTTCGTTTCCGTGCCACCACGGCGTCTCCCAGACGAACTGGTCGATAATCGCCGCTCGGTCGTGGTCTCCAAACTCGAGGGCAGCATCGTTCACCCGAAGGATGGTCCCGTCGGGGTCGAGCAAGCAGAGGAATTCGAACGTACTCTCGAAGATTGCGCTCAACTGTCGCCGACACTGCGTGTCGGCGTCTTCGATGGATGTCTCGATGGCGTTCATCTTCGTCGCCACAGCATCGCCGAGGCTCGAAAACGCGGATTGAACCGGGTCTGTGAGTTCGAGGCCGACGCCGGATACGACGAGAACACCGACCGTCACGTCCTCACCGACCGTCTCTCTCTCTGTCCGAAGCGGGATTGCAATCGCTGTGTGGCGGGTATCGGCGTCGGTATCGGTGTCGCTCCCCGCGAGAATCTGGTCTTCGCTGAGCGCACGCTGAATCAGCGTGTCACCGCTCGTGTCCGCCTTGGATGTCTGTCCAGAGACAGCGACCGATTCCTCTCCGTCGCGTTCTGCGCTCGCAATTGGCGACACCTCGTCTGAATCGTCGGTCGTGCCGACCCACGCCGACACGAGTACATCACCGTTGGCGACGAGTACGTCGCAGATGGTTTGGGCGAGTGTCGAGCGGTCCGTCTTCGTTTCTGTGTTGGCCACTGTTGCCAGTGCGTCGGTGACGACAGAGAGAAGCACCACACTCCGCTGGAGGTCCGCAGTCACCGTCTCGTCGATACCAGTCCCACGGTTGCCGTTACTCATCGTCGTCTGTCTTCACCTTCCCGACGCGCGAGTCTCGCTGCATACTTGCACTCGCGCACCCAGTGAACTTGTGCGTTTCCCGATGCGACATTCCCTAATTACATAGGGTGGACGCTTACCATGGTTCGCTCCCTCTCACTAAGTGGCCACAGTGACCTACCGGGTCACTCGTCGCGCCCGCACGCCATCGATATGCGACGCCCCCCTTCCGTCGTTCGACGGCGTGTCCCTGCCCAAACCCCAACTCCCTTTGGTACCTCACATCCCGAGCGACTGGTTTTACTCACGTGATTCTGAGAGATACATTCATTTCTAGATGACCCTGATTAAAGCGAAAAACAGGGTTTACCGCGCCATTTACGCCCGTTAAGCACTTACGTGCATTCCATGAAGAAGAACGAACTCATCCATCTCCACACCCTCCTGGTGGAGATTGCATCCGACTACATCGAGCGAGGAGTGGCAACACCAGAAGACCTCGTCGCGTACAACCGACTCGAAATCGGTCCGATGGCACTCCGTGCCTGTCGAGCCGACCACGAAATCGCCGTGCGAACACTCACGACGGCGCTCGCAGTCTGTGCGGCTCGTGACCTCGGCTACGACACGACGATGGTCCCCGGACAGCACCTTCTTGCTGTCCCGCCCGACCATGACGTGTCCAACACCCAGGAGAACCTTCCACCGAGCTAGATATTTTTCGCAGCGTCTCTCGTCGATGAGCGACGCCATCGCCCCGGTTCTCGAAAGTGAGAGTAGCTAAGGGACCCCCGTGTGACACACCAGTATGCGACTTGAGGACTATTGGGGTGTCGGGCCGAAGACCTCTGAGCGGCTCGAATCGGCGCTGGGAATACAGCGAGCGGTCGATGCAATCGAGTCCGCAGACGTTCGCGCGCTCGTTCGTGCTGGGATTTCGCGCGGGCGTGCAGTTCGGATTCTCAGACGTGCTAACGGGAAAGCGGGTATCGACACGCTGGCGACCCGCGACGCGAGAAACGTCTACGACGACCTGTTGACGCTCGCAAGCGAGTCGGCACTGACCGCCCACGCCGCCGACCGAATTCGTGTGTTGACGCCGCTGTCGTCACTCGATGCGCGCCGCGACCGTCTCGACCGCGTCCTCGCCGCCAGCGAAGGCTGGCAGAGACTCGACGGCGAGGCTCAACAGACGGTAATCGAGGCGTTCGAGGCGTACGACGAAGCAGGAGAAACCGAACGCGCCGCGGTCAACGCCGCGCTCGAACTCATCCGCGCAGGGCTCGACGGCGAACCGTTCGACTCGCTCGGCGATGCTGACCCCGACGCACTCCGCGATGCACTCGGCGCACTCGGCTACGTCTCCAAAGACGGGTCGGTCGAAGACGGAGCTGACGACCGACTCGATCGCTACCGAGCGCGACTCCGGAGTGCGAAGAATCTCGAATCGAACGCGTTCGACGTCCTCGATACGATTCAACAACGCGGCGTTCGCTCGCTCGACGACTTTCGCGCTGCCTTCGTCGAGTACGTCTCGCACGAAACCGACCTCACCTCGGGCGAAGTCGAATCGGCGGCCGCCGAAGACGCCCGCGACGCGACTGACTTCATCAGCTCCTCGCTCAGAAACCTCGTTGCAGAACTTCAAGAAGACGCTGACGAGCGCGAGGAGGTCGTCGCCGAAACACTCCGCGACCGGATCTGGGCCGCCCGCGACGACATCGATATCGCCGTCGAGACAGTCGAAGATGCCGCACTCTCGCTCTCGCTCGCCCGGTTCGCGGTCGAATACGACCTCACCCGCCCCGAAATCGAAGAAACCGGGGTCGCCGTCTGCGGTGCGCGTAATCTGTTTATCGACAGTCCTCAACCAATCTCGTACGCCGTCGGCGACCACACTCTCGACTGTTCGAGCGGTCCCGAACTCCCCAGTGGCGACCGCGTTTCAGTACTCACCGGAGCGAACAGCGGTGGGAAGACGACGCTTCTCGAAACGCTCGCACAAGTCGCCGTACTCGCGTCGATGGGGCTTCCCGTCCCCGCTGACTCGGCCCGAGTCGGTCGCTTCGATGCGGTCGTGTTCCACCGTCGCCACGCGAGTTTCAACGCGGGCGTCCTCGAATCGACGCTGAAGTCCATCGTTCCGCCACTCTCGGGTGACGGCCGGACGCTCATGCTCGTCGATGAGTTCGAAGCGATTACGGAACCCGGGCGCGCGGCCGACCTGCTCAACGGATTAGTGAACCTCACCGTGGACCGCGACGCCTTCGGTGTCTACGTGACGCACCTCGCAGACGAGTTGAGCCCACTCCCACCCGAAGCACGTATCGACGGTATCTTCGCCGAAGGCCTGACTGAAGACCTGGCACTGCGCGTCGATTACCAACCTCGATTCGGTACTGTCGGCAAATCCACGCCGGAGTTCATCGTCTCGCGCTTGGTCGCCAATGCCCGTGACCGGGCCGAACGAGCTGGGTTCGAGGCGCTCGCGGCCGCAGTCGGAGAACAAGCCGTTCAACAGACGCTCTCTGACGTGCGCGCGTCGAAGTAAGAGAAACCTGCGTTATCGCATCTTGTCGAGCGCGACGAACGCTTCGGCGTTCGCAGTCAACCACGCCTCCATCTGGTCGCAACAACTGTCTCGCCGCGGATACACCGTCACTTGGTCGGCGCCTTCTCGGTAGGTGATGACGACACTGTGTAGTTCACAATCGTCCACCAAGGTAGTGCGGTCTGGGCTCCCTGCAGCGACATCACGAGACGCGGGCATTTCTGACATACGCCGTCATCTACACAAAGGCGATGGTGATTACATAACCTTCACTAAGTGTGGTATTCGTTGCCACGACACAGGATTAATTATCCCCCCGTCTCGTAGATAGGGAACTGCAACGTCTTCTCAGCGAGCGGCGCACGCGACTCGCGTTCGTTCGTGCGCTCTGGGGCGACTTCTGCCGCCGGAGACGGGTTCAAGTGGTCACGACTGCCATCTGGTTGTCAATGGTGGATCCAACGTCTGATTTAGAGGAGAACATCGACCCAGAGGACGCGCCGAAGTGTGACGTATGCGGCGAGCCAATCGTGAGTTCACCGACGCACAGAGTGGTCACGTGGATAGACGACGAAGGAACGCTCTATCATCGACACTTCTGCGACGACGATTGCCGGGCGAAGTGGGACGACGAGCGGTAGGTTCTCCTATCGGAGTAGTCAAGACGGCAACAACTTACTTCGACACCGTCGTACGAAGTGTATGAATCTCGGAGGCTATCTCAAAGCGAACTTTATCATCGGTGGCGCGCTTCTTGTGCTCCTCTTCGCCGTGCTGTTCGTATTCTCGAAGCCGTATCTCTCGCTCGTCGTTCTCGTGATTCTCGCCGTTCTCGGGTATCGCTACTACCGAAGAGAAGTCTATTTCGAGCGATAAGCACGCCCTTACTCCACCGACGACCAGAACCGCTCCAAGCCGAATCCGAGCATGTCCGAACTCACTGGCTGAAACTCCTCGCGCTCGTGGTCGGGGAAGTACTGTCGAACGCCGTCCCACGACTCGCGAGCGTAGCGCGCATCGACGAAGACGCGAACGCCAACCTCGTCAGTCCCGCGAATCACGCGCCCGATTGCCTGTCTGGCTTTTCTCACTGCCGGAACCGTGAGCGCCGTCTCGAATCCAGTGCGGGACGGCGAGCCGCCCCGCTTGCTCCCACTCGCTCCGCTCGCGGGGACGTCTCCGAATTCCTTGTCGTAGGCTGTCTTCACCGCTCGTGTTCTGGGTGAGGCGGTGTTGATGAGCGGGACGCCGCAGACGACGGCCGCCGAGAGTCGGTCACCGCTGTAATCGACGCCTTCGGTGAGCGTACCGCGAAGACTCGTCACCAAGACTTTCGACTCGCCGCCGAAGAATTCCGTTTTCAGGTCTTCGGTCACGCCGTCGTCGGAGGCTTCGTCGAGGAGGACGGGTTTATCCACTCGCTCACTCAGGACGCCCGCCATCCACTCGGCTTCGGCGTAGTTCGGCATGCCGACGAGGACGTTGCCGGGCGAGCGCGTGCAGACTTCGGCAGTGGCATCGGTATAGGCCAGTCTGGTACTGTTTTCTTCGCCCGGTGACCCACGATTTTGGTGAGTGAACTTCGGGACATCGACCGCGAAGCTCTCGCGGTTCTCTTCGGGGAAACCGAGTCCGAAGGTCCGTTCGGCGACCGGTCGGCCGTCATCTTCGAGCGCGTCGAGTCCGGCGACGCTGCGGAACACGTCGAGCGGTTCGAGTGTCGCGCTCATCAGGACACCACCACCAAAGTCGCTCATTCGCTCGGCGATAGCGTCGCCGGGCAGGCAGTTGTGGACCGAGAGTTGGGCGTTGTAGGCGCGTCGCCACGACTCGGCGGGTTCCATCTCGTTCCACGTGCGTTCGAGGTCGATTGCTCTGAAATACGATTCGTGGTCGGCGTAGGCCCACGTGGCGAGTGCGCGACCCGCGGCGGGGGCGGCACGTCGCTTGTCCTCTTCTTCGACCGAGTTGAGGATGCGACCGACGAGAGAACCGGTCGCTTCGGCGCGAACCCACGTCCCCTCGTCGTATCCCTTCTCTTCGGCCCATTCGGTGAGTTCGTCCACACTCGGCACTTCGGGGTCACGAAGTGGGAGTTCTTCGTCGGTGAGTTCCGTGAGGTTGCTTCGCCAGTTGCGATTTTTGCCGTCGAGATACGCCGTCACACGACGGTCGAGTTCCTCTCTGAGGTCGCGGATGAACGCTCGTGTCTCTTTCAACTCCCGAAGCGTCACGTCGCCATCGCTCAACTCTGCTTTGACGAGTTCTGCGTCGGCGGTGGTCTTTCCGGCGTCTTCGAATTCGACTGGTTGGATGACTCGCGTGAACTCGCTCTCTGCGTCGCGGAGCGTCTTGTCGCCGACGCCGACCGACACGAGGTCGCGGACGCGTGGTTCGAGCATGTGCGCCTCGTCGCAGATGACGTAGGTCGAATCGTCTACGAGCGCGCCCGTGAACGTGCCGACGGTCACGGGGTCGAACGCGTGGTAGTAGTTTCCGACGACGACTTCGACGTTCGAGAGGAGCGCGCCCATCACCGAGTGGGGACACGACCCCATCCCTGCCGAGAGCCCAACCAAATCTTCGGTCGTGATGAGACCCATATCGTCGAAGTCGAAGGGGACGGCCTCGACGGGGTCGCCGTCCTCTGGCAAATCGGCGAGATAGTTCGCATAGAATGGGCAGTACTCGACGTCCTCGTAGTCGGGCATCGATTTGGAGTAGGGCGTCGGTTCGCCCGCGGTTTCGAGATACGAGGGTTGCGTACTCGTCGCGCCCGTATCGAGGAGTCCTGTCTGTTGCTCGCGGGCGTCCTTTGCGAGGGCTTCGGCGCTCGTCATCCCACCGTCGCCGACGAGGCCACGAGTTCGGTCGCGGAGACCGTCACAACGGTCGTAGACGGTCGATTCGTCGATGCCGCCGCAGGTCTCTCTGCTGTACGGGCACACGTCGGCTTTCCCGACGAGGGTGAGTCCGGAGACGGATTTCCACTCGTCCGGAAGGTTCTGATTTATCGTGCGGAGGTCGGCTTCGAACTGCCGGAGTTGCTGTTTGACGCTCGTGAGGACGAACACCCGTTCGTAGTCCGAATCGGGGTCGCGCACGAGTTCGATGCCCGCGGTGAGTGCGAGCATGGTCTTGCCAGTCCCACAGGCACCTTCGATGACGGTGAAGCCGCCATCTCGCGCGGTCGAGAGCGCGGTTTCGATTCCGTCCGCCTGCTCGGGATACGGCTCGGCGTGGCCGAATACCTCCTGCCAAGTCACGCTATCTGGTCCAGTTGCGACGGCCATAGGGGTGTCGGTGACTGGCCGCCAGTTCGTATATGAAGATTCGGACCGCTCTGGGTCCGCTCCAGTTCCGTTATTCGAGGAACGATTCGATTGCGTCTGCGAACCCTTCGCGGTCTTCCTCGCCACCGACACAGACGACGAATGGCTCGCTCGCAGGTGCGTAGACTTTCATCTCACGACCTTTTTCGGAATAGCGGGTTCCAGCGACGACGACGAGGTCGGCCTCGATGAGGTTCCCGAGATGGTGTCTGACGTTCTGAATCGACGTATCGACCGCCGCACCGATTTCCGTTGCCGTGGAGGGCGACTCGTGGAGACATGAGAGTATCTCGCGGGCAGTCTCGGTCGCGAGGCTGGAGATAAATTGCTCCGTCTCTTCGTCGTCGAGCCAGAGGACTCGTGGTGTTCCATCACCACCGACGTTCACGTCTCCGTCGGACGGAAGCAGCCCGGACATACCACGGAAAAATAGGTCAGAAGAGTAAACATTTTCGGGCCATCACGCGCTCGTCGTCTCACCGCGAGTCACACCGGGGAGTCGATTGCCGACGTAGAGAACCGCGAGAACACCGACGATGACCACGAGTCCGAGTGCGAGCGTCCGGAAGACGAACTCGAAGCCAACACTCGCCTCGGTGAGAAAGCCGACTGCGCCACTGCCGTTTGCCTCTAACAGGAGTGCAAGCCCGCTAAAGACCGCGTACGCACTGGCTCGGGCGTCGCTCGGGAGCGACGAGAGCATGAACGTATCGAGCGCGGGAAAGAGGCTGTGGATGACGTAGCCGATAATGGCAATCACGACGGCGACTGCGAGGAATCCTTGTGCCATCGTGAGGAGAATGAGCGACCCGGCGAAGGCGACGAGCAGCCCGAAGATGTAGGGAATGTGTGGCAGTCGGTCGGCGAGTTGTCCCGAGAGCGAGAACGCCGGGACGCCAGCGGCGAAGATAATCGTCAGCATCGTCCCCGCCGTCGCGGGCGAGAAGTCCTTCGCTTGGGTCATATAGGAGACGAGGAAGTTGAACAAGCCCTGCCAGACGAACCCGGCGGGGGCGATGAGGAGGATGCCTGTGAGGATGATTTTCCAGTGGCTGAGCGCGGCGAGGAAGTCCGTATTCGACCCGCTCGCATCGCCCATACTCCCGTCTCGGGAGACGAGATAGAGTGCGACAGTAATCGCGGCGGCCGCGACTGCGAGCGCCCAGAACGTTACTCGCCACGAGTAGCTAGCGAGGATGAGAACGACGATTGGTGCCGCGAGGACGGCCGCGAGTTGACTGGCCGCCCCGTGAATTCCGACCATTCGCCCGACGCGCTCGGGGAAGAGTTCGCCCACCAACGGGACTGCCGAGACGAAGTACGCACCCGAGGAGACGCCAATCGCAAACGCGCCGACTTGGAGCATCGGAATCGTCGTCGCGCTCGCAGTGAACACCGAAGCGAGAACGAGCAACGCCCCTGCCGCGAGAACGACACGATGCCGTGGCACACGAGTCAAAATGTAGCCGACAGGAATACGTGGAATCGCCGTCCCAATCCAGATGAGCGAGGTGACGATGCCAATCGTCGCGGGGCCGACGCCGAACTGCGTTTGGAGCGTTTCGACTAACGGCGGGAACGCGACCCGGCCAAAGTTGACGAGGAAGACGAGACCGCAGAGGGTACCAAAGAGACGGCGTGTCACAAACGCGAATCGAAGGCGAGCGCATCAAGTGTTGTGAATCGGTCGGCCAACCACATGTGTTAACGCACCACCGGGCGAACACAGGGACATGATTACCAGCCGACGCATGGCCGCCGTCGATGTGAACGCTGAAGCGCTCGGCGTCCCGCGAAAGCAGCTCATGGAGTCGAGTGGAAACGCCGTCGCTCGGGTCGCCCGCGAACTCGTCGAACCCGGCGCTTCTATCGCTATCGTCGCCGGACGCGGCAACAACGGCGGCGACGCGCTCGTCACCGCTCGATTTCTGAAAAGCTACGACGTGACAGTCCACCTCCTCGGTCGTCCCGAAACCATCTCGACGACCATCGCCCGCGAGAACTGGGATGCACTCGTCGCGGTCGAGTCGAATCTCCAAACGGTCACCGACTCCTCGAAGTTCGACCTCGGCGCCCCCGACCTCGTCATCGACGCCATGCTCGGGACTGGCGTTACGGGCGCATTACGTGAACCCGAGGCGACCGCCGCCCGCGCCATCAACGACTCCGATGCACTCGTTCTCTCTGTGGATGTTCCGTCCGGCGTCGATGCCGACACCGGCGACGCTGAAGGTCTCGCCGTCGAAGCCGACCACGTCGTCACCTTCCACGACACGAAACCCGGCCTCGAAGCACTCGCTTGCGACGTGACGGTCGCGGATATCGGCATCCCACAAGCCGCCGAGTTGTTCACCGGCCCCGGTGACCTGCTCGAACTCCACCGTCATGCGCAGAGCCACAAAGGCGACCACGGCGACCTCTTGATTATCGGCGGCGGTCCCTACACCGGCGCACCCGCACTCGCCGCACAGGCCGCGCTTCGTGCCGGTGCAGACCTCGCTCGGGTCGCCTGCCCGGAACACGTCGCCCGCGAGGTACAAGGCTACTCTGAGAACCTCATCGTCCGCGAGTTTTCGGGCGACCACCTCGCCCCCGAACACGTCTCCGACCTGCTCGACTACGCCGCCGACCGCGACGTGGTCGTCTTCGGCCCTGGACTCGGTGACCACGAGGACTCGCTCGCCGCAGTTCGGCAGTTCCTCACCGAATTTGACGGAACCGCTGTCGTCGATGCCGACGCGCTCCAAGTCGTCCCCGACATCGACACGGAAGCGACTCTCATCTGCACACCGCACCAAGGCGAATTGCAGAAGATGGGCGGCACGACCGCGAGTGACTGGCGCGAACGAACTGACCTCGTGCGCGAGTTCGCCGCCGACTTGGGCCACACACTACTGGTCAAAGGCGCGTCCGACGTGATTTCCGACGGGAACGAGATACGGGTCAACCGAACCGGAAATCCGGGCATGACTGTCGGTGGAACCGGCGACGTACTCGCGGGGGCGACTGGCGCGCTGGCGTGCGTTCTTCCGCCGCTCGACGCCGCCGCTGTCGCCGCCTACGCCAACGGTCGGGCAGGTGACCTCGCGGCCGACGAATTTGGCAACGGATTAGTTGCGACCGATGTACTCAAGCGCCTTCCGGTGGGTTTGGTGGGTGAAGAATGACTGGCGAAAACGAGAACGACCTGACCCACGTCGACGAGTCGGGCGACGTGCAGATGGTCGATGTCGGTTCGAAACCCGATACGGCCCGCCGAGCAGTCGCTCGCGGCACGATTCACCTCTCCGAATCGACCGTCGAGGCGATTCGAGAGAACCAGGTGAAGAAAGGCGACGTGTTGGCGACTGCGCGAATTGGGGCAGTACAGGCCGTCAAACACACGTGGGAGACGATTCCGATGTGCCACCAGATTCCGATTACGAACATCGACACCGAGTTCGAAGTCGAATCGGATTCGGTGACGCTCTCGGTTGGAGTGGAGACGACCGGAAAGACCGGCTGTGAGATGGAGGCGCTGGAGGGTGTGACGACGGGCCTGAACGTCGTTTGGGATATGGTCAAAGCCGCCGAGAAAGACTCGGAGGGGCAGTATCCGGGGACGAAAATCTCGGATGTGGAAGTGGTGTCGAAAGAGAAGTCAGAAATATAAGATTAACCGCACCATTCGTCAATTTTTGCCGCTCAGTCTATGAATTTCCGACTCATTTTATTAGAATATCGAACCGACATGTCAACGTTTAAATGTCGTCTCTGATGACACTCACACATGTTATCACGAAAGGGAGTTGTAGCAACGTTTCTCGCTGCTATCGTGGTACTTTCGGGGGTTCCACTCGGACTCTCCGGAAGTGCCGTGGCAACGACAGCGACAGTACCAGCGGCATCACAGACAATCACACTCGATGCCGAGCCACTATCAGTCGGCAGTAGCGCCAACGTCTCGGTCGGGTACAACCTCACCGATTCCAACGACCCTGCCAACGTGAGCTTCTTTTTGGTCGGCGATACCGGGTTTGCAGACTCGAACAACTCGATAACGACTTCGACTGGCACACTCAATCTTACCGTTCCGACACGGTCTGTCGGTGGTTCGCAGCGCGTTCGCGTCGATGCGGTCAACGAAACCAGCGATCTCCTTGCGACTAACACCACGCTGGTGACGACGGATTCGCCGGTCACAATCGACGGATACACCGTTTCGACACAGACACCGGCCCAGGGGGAACCGGTGACGGTGAACACGACGCTCAACAACACTGCCGGTTCGTCGGCAGAGTTCAAAGTGAACGTGTACGCGGAGGACTTCCAGGTTACACCGGAGAACAATACGACTGTCACGGTCCCCGGTAACTCGAAGAAGCACGTCGAACTGAACGTCACTTACACCGCAGAGACAACGCACAATTTGACCGTGAACGGCCAACCACCGACCGAAATCGTCGTCGGTAACGCTGGCGGGACGGGTGGGGAAAGCTTCACGTATACGAGCGTCTCTGCTGAGAACACATCGGTTCCGTTAGGCCAGACGGGCGACGTTCAGGTTACGTACGACCTCGGTGACGATATCGAGACGAACGACGCCAAACTGATAGTGAAAAATTGGTCGACGACGTTCGATACGAACGCGTCGCTCGTGGATAACGACACGGTGACGATGTCGATTCCAGAGCAGACTGTCGCCGGACCACAGCGCGTGACGGTCGCAGTCCAGAATACGACGGACGGGACGATGTATCGGAGCGAAGTCAACCTCACCGTTGTGGGGAACACCACGGTCGAATCCGTGTCTCCGCCAGCGACAGCAGTTGCCTCCGCAGGTACGAACGTCTCTGTCACTCTCAACAACACCGGGCCAACTAACGAACTGTTCCAAATTCCGATTTACGACTCGGCAACGAGCCAAAACTCGGTCGGTTACAAGTGGGTCACTGTCCCAGCGAACACCGAGCAGACCTACAACGTCTCGACTGCGTACTCCGCGGGGACGAAAACGACCTACCTCGCAAACGTGAGTTACGGGACGACGGAAGTCGCGCCCGCGGCGACCGTGGAATCCGTTACTCACCTCAACGGTCCCGAGAACACGTCCGTACTGACGGCGGACGTCCGAACTGGTTCACTTCTCACCGTCGAACTCAAGAATGGGACACAACAGGACCTCGCATCGGCAGGAGTAACAGAATCGTCTGTGTTCGAAGTCGTCGTCCACCTCAACAAGAGCATCGACCCCGGACTCGTGCTGGCGAACGCGCACAACGTCTCGTGGGAAATTACGGACACGACGACAGACTACTACGAGGTGACAATCACGGCGCAACCTCTCGAATCACAGTTCATGCGTGGGGCACCGTCTCTCGATAACTGGGATTCACTGAGTGACAGTGAGGACCAAGCGGACGACAAACTACTCTGGTACAGTATCTCGTTTATCGACGAGGATTCGCTGTACAACCAGAACATGTCTGGAATGACCATTGCGACCGACGCGCAAGTGTTCGGTTCGCCACAGTACAACCAGACAACGGACGCTATCGAAATCGACCTCGCAGCACCGCACTACAACACTACTGGCGGCACCAACGACGGGATTTACAATACGACGATCCCGGCGTCGCTCCTTTCGGAATGGGGGGTCTCCAACCCCAGCGAATTAGCAGGGACGTATCAGGGACAGTCTCGGACGCTGACCACCGCAGAGAACCCTGACGGAAGTCTGGACGTTTCGATGGACATCCACTACTCTAGCGGGCAGGTAGCGATTTTCGCGGAGACGGACGATTCCACAACAACGGATTCTGAGACGACCTCCGACTCGGCGTCGAGTACAGATTCCACCACCAGCTCATCGACGAACGACGACGGTGATGACGATTCGTCGGCTATCACTGACGACGACGCGAACACCGCCCGTTCGACCGACGAAAAAGTGACGAAGTCCGTCACCGGTGTCGAATCGGCGACTGTCGTGTCTGTCGATGAAGAGACGACGGTGACGCTCACCAATGCCTCGTCGAACGAGACGGTGACTATCGACCTCAAGAACGTCACTGACACGACGAACGAGACAGTCGTGGATGACACTCGCCCGAACGTGTCGAATCTCGACCTCAACCTCTCGACCGAATCGTCCGAATTGGCAGTCTCGGTCAGCTCGCACGACGTCGCACCCAACGGAACTCCGGAATACACCAATTCCGAATCGAACGATGACGCTGGGGAGAGTGACGCTGGTGTTGTCGGATATCTTCAAATCGACGTTTCCGGAACGACCGACGAGGAGATAGAAGACGCGAGAATCACATTCACCGTTCCGGTAGACAAACTCGAAGCCTCCGGCACGAACCCGGAAAACGTCACGCTCGCTCGCTACCACGACGGCGAGTGGCAGACGTTAGAGACGCGCCATCTCGGTGGCGACCGTTATGCTGCCGTGACGCCTGGCTTCTCCGTGTTCGCCATCACGACTGAATACGAAGCAGTCGGGGACCAAACATCGGCAGCCCAATCGAGCGAAGAGACGACCGAACAGCCAGACACAGTTACCGAAACTGCAACTGCCACTGCAACCAAGACGACCACCTCACAACCGACGACCGCGTCGAGCGAGACGACGCAGAGCGAATCGCCTGGGTTCGGGATTACCGTTGCACTCGCCGCGCTCGCTCTCGTGGCCGCTCGCGTCTGGCGCAACTAATCGGTCACACTCTCGGAACCCACATTAGAATAACTCGCACGGACCGCGGGCGTTAGTCCACTGTCACTGACAACGCTGCGGCTTTTGACCGCGCCTTCTCCACAATCGAGGGCGAGGCTTCGAACTCGACGAACACCTGTTTTCCTTGGTACTCCTCTTCTTCGACGTAGGCGTGGTCGTAGAGCCACGAGATGACGCTCATCGTGTCGTCCACCAGCGGGAGCAAGAGTCGCTCGCGCTCCCACGCGGGCAATTCTGCTTCGACGCGCGCGGTCAACTCGGAGATGTTCTCACCAGTGAGTCCTGAGACGGCGACCGGGTTCGGCGCGAGTGCGGAGAGCGCGGCGCGCTTTTCTTCCAGTTCGTCGTCGTCCACCGCGTCGATTTTGTTGAAGACGGTGACGATAGGTGCCTCGTTGCGCTCGTAGAGCGTGTCGTGGCTGGTGATGAGTTTCTCGCGCATCGCGTCCAGTGACTCCGAGGCGTCCACGACGAGCAACACGAGGTCGGCGCGATAGACCGAATCGAGCGTGGATTTGAACGACTCGACGAGCCAGTGCGGGAGGTCGGAGACGAACCCGACTGTATCGGTCAACAGCACGTCGCGTTTGCCTGTCTCTGCTCTGCGGGTGGTCGTCCCGAGCGTCGTGAACAGTTGGTTCTTCGACTCCGCGGTCGGGTCGAGGTCGGGGTGTAAGTCGTCGTTCTGCCCGACTTCCAAATCGTCCGCCAATTGTTGCATCAAGGTCGATTTCCCGGCGTTGGTGTAGCCCGCGAGTGCGACGAGGTCGAACCCGGACTCGCGACGTTGCTCGCGGCGGGTCTCTTCTTTGTCGGCAATCGCGTCCAGTTCGTTCTTGATGCGAGAAATCTGGGCTTTGATGTCGCGTTCTCGGCTCTCGTCGTACTCGCCGAGCCCCATGAATCCGGGGCGCTCGTCACGCTTTGCGAGTGACGCTTTCGCCTCTGCTCGCGGGAGTTCGTAGCGCAACTCGGCGAGTTCGACCTGTAACTGCGCCTTTCTGGTGTTGGCCCGCTGGCCGAAGATTTCGAGAATGAGCGTGAAGCGGTCGATGACTTCGACGTTCTGGGGAAGTTTCTGGGCGATGTTGTAGGTCTGGTATGGGCCCAATCGATTGTCGAAGATAACCGCCGCTGCGTCGGTCTCGGCGACGAGCGCCGCTAGTTCGCTCACTTTGCCTTCTCCGAGCTGGTATCCGGCGTCTTCTTCTCGGGTTTGCGAGAGCCTGCCGACGACATCGTAACCCGCAGCGCGGGCGAGGTCAGTGACCTCCGACAGGTCGGCATCGCCGCGATCGACTCGCTTGGCGACGACGACACGCGTCATCGTCGTCCCTCCGTGGTGTGATACGAAGCCTGCACTGTGTCACGTTGACGTAACCGCCGGAAGCACTTAAGCCCCGCTCGGCTGGGTTCACGCACTGAGATGGCTGTCCGTCACCTCCCGTTCCATACCCGGGGTTGTGCGGCAGGCGTCTTGTATATTTCCCGGATTGGGTAACCCACGGACACGTCGCAATCACAGACTGTTCTCTGTACTGTTTAGTCACCCACAAACGACTTATACGAAGGCGCGGGATGTTCGGGGTATGGACCCTCTACAATTCAGTCTCGACCCCCAACAACTGGGTATCGAGTTCGGGAGTGGGGCCGTCATCGGCGGCATCATCGGCTTCGCCGCCAAGAAGGTGGCAAAGCTCATCGCCGTCATCATCGGTCTCCAACTCGCGGTGTTCAAATTCCTCGAATCGCGCGGCATCCTCACCGTCGATTGGGAACGACTGACTGGCGGCCTCGTGAGCGCGAGTCAGCAAGCCGCATCCGAGACCCCGCCGGATTGGATTTCGACGATTCTCTCCACCGTCTCGGTTTCGGCTGGCTTCACCGGTGGCTTCCTCGTCGGCTTCAAAAAAGGATAATCGCGCCGCGCGTCGCTTCGAATCGAGTTACAACTCGCCTTTGTCTTTGACGATTTGCGTCTCAGCCTCGCCGCTCGTGATGTTGTTCACGAGGTCGTAGAAGTCGTTCTGCATGCCTGCGGGGAACGTGATGACGCCGACCCACGACCCGTCGTTCTGCCACTCTTCGCGTTCGAGTTCACCGTACTTTCGGACCTGTGCTTGGCCGCTCCCTGCGTACTGTGCGGGGAGTTGCACAGCGATAGTGACTTCCGCAAAGCGGATGGGAAGAACCGGACGAAGCGCATCCAGTGCGTCATCGACCTGTGACTCGACCGGTTCCATCGGGTCCACTTTGAAACCTGCTTCCTCCAGTGCGCGTTCGATACGCTCGGGTGGGTGCGGCGAGTCGTTCATCTGTGGGTTGACCGCGTTGCGCGCGATGCGGTTGATGAGCGAGCGTCGTTTCTGTTCTTGCATCTCGCGGCGTTGGTCGGCCGTAATCTGAATCTCCCCTTTCTGGACGACCTGCGGGATGATGGTGAGCGGGTCTGTCGTCCCGAACACCTTTTCGAGGTCGTTCTCGGCGGGGCGGTCACCGCGCGAGGCGTCTTCGAACACGTCTTCGGCCGCGATGACGTCTTCGAGGTCGCCGTCGAACTCGTCGCGCTTCATGGCGAGTGCGGCATCCGGGTGGATGAGGACCTCAAAGCGTGCGCCGTGAGACTCCAGTCGGGCAGTTACCGCTTCGTCGAGTGAAATCATAGGTTCGGATACTCTCTCCGTGGTAAAAAGCCCTCGCCGATTGACTGTTCACAATCGCGTCCTGTGATTTAGGTCGCCAGACACTCACTTCCGTCTCTGTCTCCGCTGGTGTCGGTCTTGGTCTGGGGCGAAGAAACGGTTATACTCGCCCGCACCCCACGAATCAGTATGAGTTCGCAAGCCACCGAAAAGTCTCTCGAAGAGCGTATCGAGCTCTTCATGCGCCGAAACTTCCCACAGATTCAGATGCACGGCGGGAGCGCCGGTATCGAAGCCATCGACAAAGACTCGGGCGAAGTCTGGATTTCGCTCACCGGCGCCTGTTCCGGGTGCGGTATCTCGCCGATGACGATTCAAGCCCTGAAGTCGCGGATGGTCACCGAGTTCGACGAGATTTCGGAAGTCCACGCCTCGGCAGGTATGGGCTTCGACTACGACGAACCGTTCGAACCCGACGTCTCCGACGCGCCGTTCTAGATTTTAATCTCTTTTCGATAGCCGCACCGCTCACCGAGTGAAAAACACAGAACTCGAATCCCGGATTAGGCGGCCTGTTCGATAATTTCGACGAGGTCCTCTTTGCTCTGGACGCCGATGACCTGCTGGACTTTCTCGCCGTTGGCGTAGAACTGGAGGGTCGGAACGCTGCGAATCTGCTGGTTGCGAGCGAGTTCCTGCAGTTCGTCGATATCGACCTTTGCGACGACGGCGTCGGTCTCTTCTGCAATCTCTTTGACCGTGGGTTCGAGCATCTTACACGGACCACACCACTCGGCGTGGTAGTCTACGAGGACGACGCCGTGTTCGGAAATCAGGTCCTGGAGGTGGCTCTCGCTTTCGACGTGGATGGGTTCGTCCGTTGCTTCGAGTGTACTCATACAGAGTCGTATCAGCGCGAGACTATTACCCATTGCGCCTGTTTGCACGCCGACGCACGACCGCGAAAGGGGTGTTTAGCAGTCGTAGCGCAGAAGAACACCGTCGTCAACTCGCTCGACGTCGCGGAGTGTGAGTCTCGGGAAGTTCTCTGTGAAGCCATCACCGTCGGCGAGCGTCGGTGCCTCGCGTCCACCGATGACCATCGACCCGACGTACAGCGAGAGTTCGTCTACGAGGCCATCCGAAAAGAGCGAGAAGATGACTTCGCCGCCGCCTTCGACCATCAGACGTTCGATTCCGGCCGATTCGAGTTCGCCGAACGCTTCGGGCAACGAGACGCGCGCCTCGCCCGCGATGACGATCGTTGCGCCTGCGCCTTCGAGTGCCTCGATTCTGTCTTCCGGTGCGGATTCGGAGACGAGGATGTAGGTCTCAGAGACGTCGTTGAGAATTCGCGCATCGACTGGTGTACGTGCGCGTGAGTCGGCGACCACGCGGGCCGGGTGTGACGACTCACCTCGGGATTCGCGTGCAGCCACGTGTTCCGAATCGTCGAGGGCCAACTGCGGGTCGTCGGCGAGGACGGTTCCGACACCGACGAGGACGGCATCCGAGTTCGCCCGAACGTCGTCCACTCGGTCGAAGTCCTCGTCGCCGCTGATTTTGATTTGCTCGCGGCGGCGCGAGGAGAGTTTGCCATCGACACTCGTCGCGGCGTTCACGTGGACGTGCATGGTCGAATCTCAGTCGGTAGTCGAAAACGCGTTTCGGTTAGGAATCAACTGCCAGTTCGGACAGGAATTAAATACTGCACAGTGGTAGACTGTTTCATCATGATTCCTACTGTTCTCATGCTCGGGTGGGGGTTCCCACCAAACGTCAGCGGTGGACTCGACACACACGTCGGCGAACTGTTCGAGCGAATGGAGGCACGCGACGACATCGACATCGAACTCGTACTTCCGGCAGAGTACGCACCGGACAGACCAGGAATCACGGGCGTCCCGACGGGCGAAGGCGACATCATCACTCGAATCGGTCGCCTGAGTTCGGCCTTTGCGGAGCATGCAGAAGATGCAGATGTCATCCACACCCACGACTGGTTCGGCTACGGACCGGGCTCGCGCGCGAAGACGAACAACCCCGATATCGAGTGGATTACGACGTTTCACTCGCTCTCGTCGGACCGCAACATCGACCCGCCGCAACGTGAAGTCGAAACCGAGCGCCGAATCGCTGACCGATGTGACCACCTGCTCGCGGTGAGCAAACTCCTCGCCGGAAAGGTCAAAGAAGAGTACGACGGCGACTGCGACGTCATCTACAACGGCTTTTCGGAGTGTGAGACGAAGGGAATCGACCGCAAAGCAGAACTCGGAATCGACGGGAAGATGCTCTTTTTCGTCGGTCGCCACACCGACCAAAAAGGCATCTCGCATCTCATCTACGCACTCGAAAAACTCGACCGCGACGACGTGACACTCGTCATGGGCGGGTCGGGCCACCTCACGGACCAACTCAAGCGATTTGCCGAACTCATCGGCGTCGAAGACCGAATAGAGTGGGTCGGCTACGTCCCCGAAGAAGAACTCGGCGACTACTACGCCTCGGCGGACCTGTTCGTCTCGCCGTCGCTGTCCGAGCCATTCGGAATCACCATCGTCGAAGCCCTCTCGACTGGCACGCGCGTCGTCGCAACCGAGAGTGGGGCCGCAGAAGTCCTCCCCGAGGACTGCGTCGTCGAAGTCGAACCCGACTCTCGGTCGATTGCGAAGGGTATCGAGTACGCCCTCTCGCTCGAAGGCGAACCAGAGTACGAACCGTACACGTGGGACCAAGTGGTGGACGAGACGGTCGCCTACTACCACTCGGTACTCGAAGAGTAGAAACGAAAGACTGGAACGGAATTAGCGAAGGAGTCGAACTTCTGTCACCGGTTCGGGGTGTCGAATTCGGTAGCCGGTTCGCGTTGGAACCATCCCTTTTCGCGGCATCGTCCCGCGCGCCGATTGATACGGTGAGTCGTCGGTCTGGACCGACTGGTACGGCGAGTCGTACGAGGATTGATACGGGCTATCGGAGCGCTGGTACGCACTGTGTTCGTCGGGTTGGGCGTCGAAGCCTTCTGGCGGGAGGTAGATTCGCTCGCCGGATTCCGAACGAACGACGACTGCGGTGTCCTTGTCGCCGTCCATGACGATTGTCGTCCACCCGTCTTCGACTGTCATCGAGAAGGAGACGGCAGGTTCGGCCTCTTGTGTGTCGTCGCTGCTCATACCTCTGTAAGCGACACGTGCCCACTTAGTGATTCGCCCCCGCTCGGCGGTTCGGTGACTCTCGCGGGAACCCTTTTTATCCGAAGAGGGCGAACTGCCGTTCGATGGAACTCGACCAGCATGCCGAGGAGCTTGCCTCCGCCCTCGGTGTTGACAAAGAGGAGGTCAAATCCGACTTGCAGAACCTCCTGCAGTACAGTGTCCCGCTCGACGAAGCGAAACAGAGCGTGCGACGAAAACACGGCGGCAGTTCGTCCGGCGGCAACGCCCCGCCGTCTTCGAAGCGTATCGCCGATATCGGCCCGAACGACGGCAACGTCTCGGTGACGGTGCGCGTACTCACCGTGGGTACGCGTTCTATCGTCTACCAAGGCGAAGAGCAGACGATTCGAGAGGGCCAACTCGCCGACGGATCCGGTGTCATCTCGTACACCGCGTGGCAGGACTTCGGCTTCTCACCCGGCGACTCCGTGACGATTGGCAACGCGGGCGTCCGCGAGTGGGACGGCAACCCCGAACTCAACATCGGGTCTGCTTCGACCGTCGGTATCGAGTCCGACCCCGTCGAGACGCCGTACGACGACCAAATCGGCGGTGAATCCGACCTCATCGACCTCGCCGCTGGCGACCGTGGGCGCGCCGTCGATGTGCGCGTTCTCGAAGTGGATTCCCGAACGATTTCTGGCCGAAACGGTGAGACCACGATTCTCTCGGGCGTCCTCGCCGACGAGACGGGGCGACTCCCCTTTACCGACTGGGCACCGCGTCCCGACCTGAAAGAGGGTGCGAGCCTCCGATTCGAAGACGTGTACGTCCGCGAGTTCCGCGGCGTCCCACAGGTAAACCTCTCGGAGTTCTCGACTGTCGAAGTGCTTGAGACTCCTGTCGAAGTCACCGACTCCGCGCCCCGACTCAAAGTCGGCGAGGCTGTCGGCGCAGGTGGCATGTTCGACGTCGAAGTCCTCGGGAACGTTCTCGAAGTCCGCGATGGTTCTGGACTCATCGAACGCTGTCCCGAGTGTAGTCGCGTCGTCCAAAACGGTCAGTGCCGACAGCACGGCTCTGTCGAGGGCGAAGACGACATGCGCGTGAAAGCAATCCTCGACGACGGAACGGGAACGGTGACGGCGATTCTCGACCGCGACCTCACCGAGGAAATCTACGGCGGGACGATGGCCGACGCGATGGAGGCCGCCCGCGAGGCGATGGACAAGGAAGTCGTCGCCGACGCAATCGCCGACACGCTCGTCGGGCGTGAGTACCGCGTTCGCGGCAATCTCTCGGTCGACGAATACGGCGCGAACCTCGAAGCCGACGAGTTCGAAGAATCAGATGACGACCCAGCCGACCGTGCGACTGCGGTCCTCACGGAGGTGAAGGCATGAGTTCGTCTCCTGTCGTCGGCACGCGCGAAGTCGCCTACCGCCTCTTCGCCGCCGAGTTCGACGATGCATCGCTCTCGTACTCCGAGAGTGACGAAGAACGCGCGCCGAACTACGTCGTCTCGCCCACGGGCGCGCGACTCAATCGGACCTTCGTCGCGGGCGTCCTCACCGAAGTCGAACACGTGAACGACGAGGTACTTCGTGGCCGCGTCGCCGACCCGACTGGCGCGTTCGTCACCTACGCCGGACAGTACCAACCCGAACCGATGGGCTTTCTGGACCAGACCACGCCCCCGGCGTTCGTCGCACTGACCGGCAAAGCCCGAACCTACCAACCCGACGATTCGGACGTGGTGTTCACGTCGATTCGCCCCGAGAGCATCAACGAAGTCAATGCCGACGTACGCGACAAGTGGATTGTCTCGGCCGCCGAGGCGACACTCCACCGGATTGCGGTCTTCGACGAGGCGCTCTCGATGTCCTACCGTGGCGAGAAACTCCAGAAGGCGCTCGAAGCACGCGGCGTCGAACCGTCGCTCGCCTCGGGAATCCCGCTCGCAATCGACCACTACGGAACGACCCGAGCCTACCTCGAAGCAGTTCGCGCGCTCGCCGTGCAGGCGCTCGAAATGGTCTCTGGCGACCGCGACCAAGTCGAGTCGCTCACCGTCGCGCCCGACGAGGGCGACGACGCCGCACTCGGGTCGCTCCCCGAACTCGACCTCGCACCCGCCGACGCTCCGGAAGTCGAAACTGCAGTGGCGGAAGTGGCAGACGAGCCAGTCGCCGAAGCCGAGCCTGAGACGGCGGACGAACAAACTGCCACGACGACCGAACCCGTGGCGGAAGAACCTACGGCAGAAGCCGAATCCGAGCCTGCGGCCACGACTGCACAGGTCGACGACCAGACCGACGCTGAATCGGTCTCGGAATCCGAACCGGACGACTCAGAGCCAGTCGCGGAGCCCGACACCGAACCAGAACTGGAGACGGAACTCGAATCCGAACCCGAGCCAGAAATCGAATCTGAACCGGAACCAGTCACGGAGTCGGAACCAGAACCAGAACCAGAACCAGAACCAGAACCAGCAGCGGCAGTCGAATCCGAGTCTGAATCCGACAGCCTCGGAGACTTCTCTGACGACCTCGGCGACGCAGAACCCGACACGTCGGAGTCGCTCGAGGACTTCGAGGACACCGGTGGGGACGACTCCCTCGGCGACTTCGCCGATACTGGCGCGGAGTCAGCCAGCGAGACGGCAGAGTCGTCGGCCGATTCGTCCGACGCTGAAGACCTCGACCCCAACGGCATGTACGAACTCGACGCCGACGAACGTGCTGAGGTCGAAGCGGAGTTCGGAACCGAGTTCACGACCGGAACGGACGTGGACCCAGCAGGCGAGGCAGACATCGACGTGCCAGACGTTGACGAACTCGAAGCGGAAGCAGACGCCGAACCTGAGCCCGAACCAGAAACAGAATCGGTGGCCGACACTGCCGACGAAGCAGGCGACGAAGACGCCGCCCCCGCAGACGATATCGACCTCGAATCGGTCGTCATCGACGCGATGGAGTCGCTAGACGACGGCGACGGTGCAGACCGTGAGAACGTCGTCGCCGCCATCGTGGACGACTACGGCGCGGACCCTGACGCGGTCGAAGCCGCGATTCAGGACGCGCTTCTCGGCGGTCGGTGCTACGAACCGCAAGAGGACGTGCTGAAGGCAATCTGAGGACGTGACACGGCCACTCGTCGAACCGATTCCGGGCGAACCCGCTGCGGTGGCGCGAACCACCAGACAGGGCTTCCCCGAACGTTCGCTCGTCGTGGCCGACTATCACGCCGGTATCGAAGCCGGACTCAGATACGAACGCGGCGTCGAACTCCCGTCGAACGCGGACGTTCGGCGCACACGATTACTCTCACTTTTAGAGCGAACCGACCCGGACAGACTCATCGTTTTGGGCGATTTGGGTCATCGAATCGGCGACCCGAAGGGCGACGAAGCCGACGAGTTGAACGAATTAGTGGAAGCCGTGCGCGACTACGCCGAAATGACGCTCGTGCCCGGCAACCACGACGGCGGGCTTGCAGACTTCTTTGGCGAGCGCGTCGAGGTGACCGACAGAACCGGCATCCGCCTCGGTGACGTTGGCTTCTGTCACGGCCACACCTGGCCCTCGCGAGAGGTACTCGCCGCTGACGTGATTTGCTCAGCCCACGAACATCCGGCGGTCAGATTAGAAGACGAAGTCGGCGGCGTACGAAAAGAGCGTGCGTGGCTTCGCGGTCCGCTCGCGCCCGAAGTCTTCGCTGAACACTTCGAAATCGAGGTCTCAGAATTGGAGTGGCACGACCCCGAACTCGTCATGTTCCCGGCGTTCAACGACACCTCTGGCGGGACGTGGGTCAACGTCCCCGGACAGGGGTTTCTGTCGCCGTTTCTGCCCGAAGGGTTGGCGCAGGCTGATGCGTACTTGCTCGATGGGACGCGGTTAGGCGACTTTCGGCAGGTGTGATTACCCGAATAGTCTGAAGGCAGCGACCCCGATACCGAGTACGAACACGAATGACGCACTGACGACACCGATTTGTTGCAATCTGCGCCACTCGCGGAAGGATTCGGGGACTCCCTCGTATCGTTCTTGGATAGCATAGCGTACGCAGAGGAGTCCATATATTCCCATTGCGACCATCAAAATGAGCTTCCAGACGGCGAATTCTCCGAGTTCACCGCTGAATATCAAGAACGGATAGCCGATGAAAAATCCTGCTTGCGACACCCAAAATGCGCGTTCCGGACTCATGCAATCAAGCCGTACAACTCGATGGCCACGACGAAGAGGAAGAAACACGCGACTGTGACAGTGAGGTACACTTGTGGACCCCAATCAGTCGGGATGTTCACACGCTCGGGGTTCTGGTGACCGACGGCAGCGACGTACGAGAAGACGAGAGCCACGCAGGCGGCTGCCGCGGTGGGTATTCCGACCGTGCCAGTGACGACATCGAGGCCAATGCTGACGGTGGCGGCAACGGCAAACGCGGCGAACGAAATCCAGTATACACGTTCCGGGGACACAGAGAGAGTTGAACCACCGCCGACATGAATCCCCCGGCGAGGGGTTCACCGAGCGGTGTGCTTAATCAGTTCGCGCCGTAACGTCGGTCGATGTCAGACGGCGAGGTTGCCGCCGGAATGGACGTGTTCGCGGAACTTTCGGAACCCGTCCGCAACGCACTCTCCGAGCGTGGATTCACGACGCCAACTGAGCCACAGCGCCGGGCGATTCCGCCGCTCACGTCGGGGAAGAACGCGCTCGTCATCGCGCCGACGGGGACCGGAAAGACCGAGACGGCGATGTTACCCGTGTTTTCGGCTATCGCCGACTCGGAGGCGCGATTCGGAATTTCGGTACTCTACATCACGCCGCTTCGGGCGCTGAACCGAGACATGCGTCAACGCCTCGATTGGTGGGGTGAAGTGTTAGAAATCGACATTCAGGTTCGCCACGGTGATACCACGCAGTACCAGCGACAGAAGCAGGCGAACGACCCGCCGGACGTGTTGGTAACCACTCCAGAAACGTTGCAGGCGATGCTCACCGGCAAGAAGCTTCGAAAGGCGCTCTCGGACGTTCACCACGTCGTCGTAGACGAGGTACACGAACTCGCCTCAGCCAAGCGCGGGGCGCAGTTGACGATTGGACTCGAACGCCTCCACGAACTCGCGGGGTCGTTCCAGCGAATCGGGCTGTCTGCAACTGTTGGGTCGCCCGAGGAGGTCGGAAAGTTCCTCACTGGCGACCGGCCATTCGACATCGTCGAAGTAGACGTAGACAATCGCGTCGAGTTCGACGTCGTCAGACCCGAGGTAACGAAGGAAGACGAACGACTCGCGGGGAAGCTCGCAACCGACCCCGAGATTGCGAGTCACGTCCGAACCATCCGCGATATCGTCAACACCCACGAATCGGTCCTCGTCTTCGTCAACACGCGGCAGACCGCCGAAGCACTCGGCTCTCGGTTCAAGAAACTCGGTGACGCCATCGAGGTTCACCACGGGTCGCTCTCGAAAGACGTTCGAATCGACGTTGAAGACCGGTTCAAAGCCGGAGAGTTGGACGCGCTCATCTGCACCTCGTCGATGGAACTCGGAATCGACGTGGGGCGCGTAGACCACGTGATTCAGTACAACAGCCCCCGAGAAGTCGCGCGTTTGCTCCAGCGTGTTGGTCGTGCAGGCCACCGATTAGGCGTGGTTTCTCGGGGAACGGTCATCACCGACCACCCGGACGACACGCTCGAAGCCCTCGCTATCGCTCGCCGAGCAAAGTCGGGTGATGTCGAACCCGCCCGCGTCCATCACGGCAGTCTCGACACGGTGGCGAATCAAATCGTCGGCGTCGTCATGGACTTCGGCGACGTCTCGGCGCGAAAAACGTACGAAATCGTGACTCGGGCGTACCCCTTCCGCGACCTGTCTGAAGACGAGTTTAGAGAAGTCGTGCGCGAACTCTCGCAGAACCGCTTGCTCTGGCTGGAAGAAGAAAAGGACCTCCTCGAAAAGTCGAGCGGGACGTGGCAGTACTTCTACGCCAACCTCTCGATGATTCCCGACGAGGAGACCTACGAAGTCCACGACATGTCCTCACGTCGGCAGATTGGAACCTTAGACGAGAAGTTCGTCCTCAACTTCGCCTCGCCGGGGGCGACGTTTATCCAGCGCGGCGAGATGTGGCGCGTCAACGACGTGGACGAAGAAGAGGCGAGAGTCAACGTCTCACCAATCGAAGACCCCGGTGGGGAAGTTCCCTCGTGGGTCGGCTCAGAGATTCCAGTCCCCGCCGCCGTCGCGGGCGAAGTCGGCGAGTTGCGAGACGTAGCAGCCCCACAGTTCGAATCGAAAGCCAGCAGAGAATCTGTCGCCCACGACATCGTGGGTCGGTATCCGACCGACTCACACACTGTGTGGACGGGGCTCGAACCTATCGAGCGACAGGTCGAAGCCGACGCACCGATTCCGACGGCGAATCGACTCGTCCTCGAAGGCTCACCCCGAAAAGTCACGCTCAACTCCTGTTACGGCCATCGCGTCAACGAAACCCTTGGACGACTCCTCTCGGCACTCATCGGCCAGCGAACCGGGTCTTCGGTTGGGATGGAAGTAGACCCCTACCGAGTCGAGTTCGACGTACCAGGTAAAGTGAGTCCGACGACCTTTGCTGACGTTCTCCGCGAGACGGACCCCGAACACGTCGAAGCGTTGCTCGAATTAGCACTCAAACGTTCGGACTCGCTCAAATTCACACTCGCACAGGTCGCCGCCAAGTTCGGGGCGCTCAAGCGCTATCAGGGGCGCGGTCGCTTCGGCGGCGACAGACTCGTCGCCGCGCTCGAGGGCACGCCCGTCTTCGACGAAGCGGTGCGCGAGGTGTTCCACACCGACCTCGCCGTCGAGGAGACGATGGACTTGCTCTCACGCATCCACGACGAGTCTGTCGAACTCGTCGTCGCCCGCGAACCGACACCAATCGGGACGGGTGGACGTGGGTCAGGAACAGACTTTCTCGTCCCCGAAAACGCCGATGCGAGTGTCATCGAGACCATCCGCGACCGGATTCAAAACGACCGCGTACTCCTCACGTGTCTCCACTGCAAGGACTGGACGCGAAAGACGAAGGTCAAGCGCGTCCGCGACCCGCCGACCTGTCCCGAATGCGGGGCGACTCGCGTCGCGGCGCTCAATCCGTGGGACGACGAGACGGTCAAAGCAGTTCGCGCGCCCGAAAGAGACGACGAACAGATGCGACTCACGAAGCGGGCGTATCGGTCTGCGAGTCTCGTGCAAGCCCACGGAACGCAAGCAGTCATCGCACTCGCCGCTCGCGGTGTCGGCCCGCACAACGCTGCGCGTATCATCAACAAACTCCGCGACAACGAGGACGACTTTTACAGAGATATCCTCGAACGAGAGCGCGAGTACGCCCGCACGCAGTCGTTCTGGGATTGAACTGATTACTCCGCGATTGCCCAACTTTCGAGGACTTCTCGTACCGCGACCGAGAGGGCGTTGAAGTCCTGCATCGTGATGCCATCGGTCGTGACGAACACGCCGATATCTTCGAGTGTGATGCGGACGAGATAGCCGTTTTCGAACACCCGAATCGTGTACTTGTACTCGCCGAGTTCCGACCCGCGATAGGCGTCTTGGGTCATCTTGAAGTCGTGCCACTCGTTGCCGATAAAGGAGTTCAGGTCCGCGGACTGTTCGAGGTCCGAGCGAAGGTAGACCTGAATGTAGTCGAAGCGGTTGAAGTAGGTCAACGAGCGGAGGCTATCGCCGACGGCGGTTCGGCACGTCGAGATGAGCCGTTCTTGTGCCTGTTCCGGAAGGAGTTCGGACATGTCTCTCGGTGTGCGACGAAGTACCAAATAACCGCCGCCTGCGGCAGGTGACGCGAACTACTCCGAGGAGTAGGCCTCACGGTAGTCGCGCTCTCGTCGAATGAGTTCTCCGACGCCGTGTTCGAGGATATCCGCACCGAGCGAGGTAGCCCGGTAGTAGGAAAACAGGCCGTGTTCGTCGGCCCGTCGTTGCTTTCGCTTCTCGACGAGTCCCACATCGACGAGTTTCTGGAGGTGGTAGTGGAGCGTGTTCGCCCGCATATCCAGCGCCTCTTCGAGTTGCTTCGGGCTCTGGTCGCCACCGTGAACGAGGCGGTAGAGCAGCGTAAACCGGGTTCTGTCGCCGATGGCCGCTTGCATGTCGAGGTACTCGTCCAGCGTGAGTACACTCGTCGGCGGCAGCAACTCGGCGGGGTCCTCTGGGAGTCCATCCGAGTTGACTGAGTTCGTGGCCATGTCTAGACTGACGACGTGAACCGACTTAACGATTCTTGAGTCGAAAAGTGCTGAAAAATCCGAACTTTATATACTGCCGGTGCGTGGCAGACGACATGGGTGGAGATATTTCTCGGAATGTGATTCGAAAATCGCTTGGGCGGACGACGTACGACCGGTTTCTCGTCTACGTGATGGGTCCGTACAAGTCGTTCAATCTGAACTACGTCCTCTCCGAAGAGGAACAGGCCGAATTCGACATCGAGGACTTACCGGGGCCGATTCGCCGTCTGTTCCAATCGCGTGAGGAAATCGACGGCGCACTCGCGCTCCTCCGGCGCGTACAGGGGTCGTTGCGAACGAACCCCGGCGTGAACGCCTTTCTCGCGGTGGATGTCGGTATCGACACCGACGAGGTGGACGCCGCGACACAGAGCATCGAGTACGCACGGGCGAGCAACGCGACAATCTTCGTTCTTCCCTATCTGGGTCACAACTTCGGCGTCGGCGAAGAGGCGGGTTCGGTACTCGAACGACTCTCGAAGACCCACGGCGACCGAATCGTCTTCGTCCACGAAGCGACGGTCACGAGCGAGATGATTCGCGCTGCCCGCGCCCGGTGGGACCTGCGCGTCGAAACCTACGACGACGAGGAAGAACTCGTCAAACGCGTTCGTCTCTTTGTCGCCGACATCATGAACCGCGAACTCCACGGTGACTTGGATAGACTGGACTAAGTGTAGGAGAGATTGGACTAAGAGTAGTCACCGTTGTATGTGACAGAAAGACGGATACTGTGACTCGGCGTACGGTCTGTGAGTTCGTACGATGACCAAGAACCCACGTGTGCTACCCCGGCGAACTGTACTCAGACTGGCCGGTGTCGGAGGTACTTCGCTTTTGACAGGTTGCTCGGGTCGCACGCCCGGACGGCGAACGTCGGAAACCACCAGGCACACTCAGACACCTGATTCTGGCGGGTTCGAAAGTGCGGCGTCGTACTCACGCTCTCGCAGGGGTGATGCAGTTCTCGTCTTTGCTGACGGCAGTCTCGCGTACGAAGACTATCGAGACGGCTATCGCCCATCGAGACCCCATCTGCTCGCGAGCGGGACGAAGACGTTCTGTGGCGTCATGGCCGTTGCCGCCGCCGAAGACGGTCTCTTTAGTCTCGACGACCGGGTGGCCAACATCATCAGCGAGTGGGAGTCCAACCAGCAGAAACGACGCATCACGATTTGGCAACTGCTCCAACTCACCAGCGGTCTGAAGACGAGCGTCGGAAACACTCCGAATTTCGAGGAGGCGCTGTCGATGCCGCTCGTTCACGAACCGGGTGAAGAGTTCAGGTACGGGCCCACAGCCTTCCAAGTCTTCGGCGCACTCCTCCAACGAGCGTTAGACGGTGAAGACCCGACGGACTACCTTCGACGGCGGGTTCTCGACCCGCTCGATGTCGAAATGGGTGGATGGGGTCGGGTAGACGGCGACCCACAACTCGCAGGCGGTGCCCTGATGTCGGCCCGAAACTGGCTCCGCTTTGGTCAGTTTCTCCTCGGCGATGGCAGTGTCGAGGGAACTCGCGTACTCGGAGGTGGCCTCCGTGAAACGTTGACGACAGCGTCAGCCGTCGCCCCTGCGTACGGATTGACTGTCTGGTTGAACGCGACCGTCTCTCCAGACAGCGACTTCGTCTCCCACGCACCGCTCACTGTCGATGGACCGAATCACGCGATTTACGATTCAGGTCCAGATGACCTGTTCATGGCCGCTGGTGCGGCGAACCAGCGACTGTACATCGTCCCGTCGAGAGAACTGGTCGTCCTCCGGTTTGGTCGAATCGACCGCGGGTGGGACGACGGCGAGTTTCTCTCCCGAATTCTCTAATCTCCAGTTCGGATTCCTAACTCACGCTCGAATCGACAGTCGAGCCATGCGATTCCCTCTCTGTGTCATGCTATGTGCTAGCTCACAGCAATTTATGTCGAATCGAATAGAGGTCTAACTATGCCCGACGATGCACTCGGCACGGCAATGCTCGATAGATTTCGTGGCTCGCTTCGCGCGCCCTGCATCTACCGCGACGGCGACGAAACCGCCGATGCCCACATCGTCGAACACTATCTCGTGTCTCAAGAACAGTGGCCGGATTCGAAGTGGGAGTTTCTCGACTCACTTCGAACGCCGCTGTTGGACGTTGGGTGTGGAGCAGGCCAGCACTCGCTCGCCGTGCAGGAACGCGGCGAAGTCGTCGCCTTCGACGTGAGTCCAAACGCGGTTCGCACCGCTCGCGAGCGTGGTGTCGAGAACGTGTTAGTTGGGAATATGTTCTCCCCACCAGTCGATGACGACACCGGGTTTGAAACACTTCTCGCAGTCGGCACGCAAATCGGACTCGCTGGTTCACTCGATGGCCTCGCAGAACTACTGGATACGTTCGCTTCACTCACGACCGAAACGGGCGAACTCGTCGTCGATTCGTACGACCCGACGAGCCTCACTCCCGAAACGTGCTTCGGCTACCGCGACGACCCGCGAGAAGGATTCGCCCGCCGACAGTTCCACGTCGAATACGGTGTCCTGCACGAACCGACACTCGACTTCTTGCTTTGTTCACCGGAGCGACTCGAAGCTGTCGCCGAGACGGTCGGATTAGACGTGCGCGAAGTCGTGGTCCCACACGAGGACTCGGCGTACTACCGGATGCGACTGAGATAGGTTAGAAACACACCCAGGTCGGCAACTTCTATTCGTCGAGCCCAGTGGCTGCTGTGACGTAGACACCGGTGATATCTGTCTCCTCGACAGTCAGTGTGACTTCGTCATCTTCCTCGACAGGCTGGTCAGTCACGACGGTTACTGCTTCGATTGGCTGACGGCGGAAAAACGCCCAGATGAGGTCCAATATCGAGGGGTGACCACCTCTCCGGAGGACGATAACGTAGCGTGACTCGGCTAACTCCTGAAGAGCGGGCGTCAGGTCGCTCGTGTCCAGTTCGTCCGGAGGGATGACGTGCAGGACCTCGCCCTGGATTGTCTCGGTCATAGTCTCAAAATGCAGGCGAAAAGAAAGAAGGGTGTGCTATCGATGCAATCGGAAAACGTCGATGAGCTATCGGGTGCCGATGAGAATCCACCTCGTCTGAGTCGGAGAATCCTTTAGACCAGCGTCGGTGCCACCGACTTCAGCGCCGCTTCGAAGTGTTCACGGGTGATTTTCACTTCGTCGGCGTGGTCATTCGCGGCCTCACCCTCGTAAGCGGCCGCAACGTCCTGAATCGCTCGCAACGCGGCATCTCGGCAGACAGCGGCGACATCTGCGCCCGTGTATCCGTCCATATGGGCAGCAACGTCGTCGAGGTCTACATCGGGACTGATGGGTTTGTTGCGGGTGTGAACGTCGAGAATCGCGCGCCGGGCGTCGATATCTGGTTCGGGGACCTCCACGTGCGTCTCCAATCTACCGGGACGGAGGAGTGCAGGGTCCAGTGCGTCGCGGCGGTTCGTCGCCGAGAGAACGACCAAGTTGGGGTTGTCGGCGGCGTTGTCCATCTCGGTGAGTAGTTGCGAGACGACGCGCTCTGTCACGCCAGAGTCCGAACCAACGCTGTCGCGGTTGGTCGCCAGCGCGTCGATTTCGTCGAAGAAGAGGATGCTCGGGGCGGCCTGCCGGGCGCGGTCGAACACCTCACGGACGGATTTCTCAGACTCGCCGACGTACCTATCGAGTAGTTCCGGCCCAGCGACGTGGATGAAGTTGACGCCGCTCTCGGCGGCGATTGCGCGGGCGAGCAACGTCTTCCCGGTTCCCGGCGGACCGTAGAGAAGCACGCCAGTTGGTGGGTCGGTTGCGGCGGCTTCGAACAGTGGCGCGTACGTCAACGGCCACGTCACGGCGCGTTCGAGCGTCTGTTTCACGTCGTCCAGCCCACCGACCGCTTCGAAGCCTTTGGTCGGTTGTTCGGCGACGTACTCACGCATCGCGCTGGGTTCGACTGTCGCCATCGCCGCGTCGAAATCTGCGCGCGTGACGGTTAGCCCCTCCACCGAGAGGTCGTCGTTGTCTCGGCGGACTCGTCGGAGAGCGGTCATCGCGGCCTCTTTGGCGAGCGATTCGAGGTCCGCGCCGACGAAGCCGTGGGTTCGTGAGGCAAAGCGGTCGATATCCACGTCGTCGGCCAGCGGCATCCGGCGCGTGTGGACTTCGAGAATCTCGCGGCGGCCGACTTCGTTGGGGACGCCGATTTCGATTTCGCGGTCGAACCGCCCGCCGCGACGAAGCGCCGGGTCGAGGCTATCGACGCGGTTGGTCGCGCCGATGACGACCACGTCGCCGCGAGCATCGAGACCGTCCATGAGCGAGAGGAGTTGGCCGACGACGCGGTTTTCGAGGTCGCCGCTGTCGTCGCGCTTGGCCGCGATGGAGTCGATTTCGTCGAAGAAGATGATGGCGGGGGCGTTCTCGCGTGCGTCTTGGAACACCTCGCGGAGCTTCTCTTCGGACTCGCCTTTGTACTTCGAGAGGACTTCAGGCCCCGAGATAGTCGTAAAGGAGGCGTTCACCTCGTTGGCGACCGCCTTTGCAATCAGCGTCTTTCCCGTCCCCGGTGGGCCGTGAAGGAGCACGCCTTTCGGCGGTTCGATACCGAGGTGAGCGAACACCTCGGGTTCGGAGAGCGGGAGTTCGATCATCTCACGGACGAGGTCGAGTTCGTCGTCGAGACCGCCGATATCTTCGTAGGTGACACCGGTTGCACGGCGCTGTGTCGAACTGTCGCCGGAGGTCACGCTCTTTACCGCGTCGCGGACGGTCGCGGCCGCGCCGCTGGCGGGTTTGCCCGTGACAGTCACTTTCGTCTCGTCGGTGACGCGGACGATGGCTTCGGGTTTCGTCTCGGCGACGACGAGCGTCGCACCGCCGAGTCGTTCGACGCGAACGCGGTCACCGATTTGGAGGGGTCGGTTTCTGAGTTCGGCTTTGACGACCGTCTCGATGGTCTCTTGGCTGACGCTAGTTCGCTCGAACACGCCGGGCGCAGAGAGTGCCACTGCTCGCGCGTCTTCGACAGCAACCTTCTGGATTCGGACGCTATCGCCGATTTTGACGCCAGCGTTCGCGCGCGTGTCGGCGTCGATGAGAACCGTGTCGCTGTCGGTCCCGGGCCGGGCGGGCCACATCTTCGCTACCGTCTCGCGCGTTCCGTCGATGACGACGGTCTCGCCGCTGAGGACGCCGAGTTCGCGTCGTGCCGTCTCGGGAAGTCGGGCGATGCCGCGACCCGCGTCTCGCTTCTCTGCGGCGCGGACCACGAGCGTCACCCCGTCTTCGGTCATGACATTCTCTTCGGATGGACCGGTCTTGAGGGTTCGCCCACGATAATCGTTTTAGTGATGGGTGTGGTAACGACAACCATGGTTGCCGCGACCCAGAGAGAGGGGGAGACGTGGTATCGATGCGACAAATGTGGAATGTTGTTCGACAGCAGGAGAGACGCGAAAGCACACGAGGACAACTGCGATACTGATAGCCCATCGTACCTCCAGTAGTCGGAGGCGAAATTAGACGGAAGGGTCGTGTTCGGCGGCGAGACGCTCGGCGTGGTCGAGTGAAGTTGCTCGCTCCCAGCGGACGCGCTCTGCGTCGCCGTATGCGAAGGCCTCTTTCACTTCATCTTTGAGGACGCCGACGCCGCGCCCGACGAGTTCGCCGTCCGAATCGCCCAGCTCGTAGTAGCCGTAGGCTTCTGGAATCTTCCCAATCGTCCCTTTCGAGAGCGGTTCCCAGCGTTTTCGGAGCATCACTCGGCGACGAACTCGTAGGCGTTCTCGCTCCAGTCGTCTTCGACGAAGACGAACACACGCCCGCGGGCGACTTCGGGGTCTGCTTCGATTTCGCAGCGGTGGCCCGGAGCACGGCGAACGACGACACCGGGGAACAGTTCTTCTTCTTCACCTTCAGCGAGAATCACGCGCCCAACACCTGTCGATTCGAGGATGTCGTCGTGGGTCTTGAGGTCGTTCACGTACATCATCACACCTTCCGTCTCGGTAGGGTCGGTGACGAGAACGTGTGTCTCTGCGCCGGGTTTGGTCTCCAGCGTGTCTGTGACCTTCTTGGGGACCCCTCGGTAGACGGTCTGGCGACCGTCGGTGTACTCGACTTGGACGCCGAAATCCAGCAGTTCGACGGCGAGGGTACTCGGCGCAACGTCGTTGCGGGCGTTGCTCATACCTCACGATTACGCCGGTGCGGTGAAAAGCGACGCGATACCACCTATCGAATCGGTGCCGTCTTACTTCTTCCATGTGACTCTGGAGCATGGTTGAGTCCGCCGATTCCTCACCGTCAGAACTCACGTACGACGACCTTGCTATTGGCGACACGTTCGAGCAGGGTGCGACGACGCTCACTGAGGACGATATCGTCTCGTTCGCCAGCGAATACGACCCACAACCCTTCCATCTCGACCACGCCGCCGCGGAGAACTCGATGTTCGGCGGCCTCGTCGCAAGCGGACTTCACACCTTCTCGGTCTGTCAACGGCTTGCGACCGAGGCGTTCTTCGCTCACATCGCCTTCATGGGTGGCCGCGGCATCGACGAGATGCGATGGCACCGACCGGTTCGCCCCGGAGACACGCTCTCGGCTTCGGTCGAAATCGCCGCGATGCGCGAGTCTGATTCGAAGCCTGACCGAGGCTACGTCGATGTGAACATCAGGGGGATGAACGGCGATGGAGACGTCGTCATCTCGTGGACGGCGCTGGCAATCGTCGGTCGAGTGGTCTGACTCGACTCTTCTCGACTGCGGTGGATATGGCACCGACCGCTACTTCTTTGCCTTCGCTCGTTTCCGTACAGATATGCACGGCCGAGCAACTGCCCTCGGAGCAGGCACTGTCCTCAACGCGCTTGCGACGAAAACTGGCTCTGCGTTCGCCATCGACGTCGAGACCACCGCGACGGTCGAATTGGACGACTCGGCTAGCGTCACTGGCCGTATCGACGGCGCACCCGACGCCGACACGCGACTCATCGAGCGCTGTGTCGAACTCGTCGTCGAAGAAGTCGGCGACGGGGAAGGCGGTACCGTCGAAACCGAGAGCGAGATTCCGATGGCCGCCGGACTCAAGAGTTCGAGCGCCGCTGCAAACGCGACGGTCCTCGCCACGTTCGACGCACTCGGACACTCGGTCGGTCCGACTCCCGACGACGCAATCACCCGTATCGACGCCTGTCGCCTCGGCGTCCAGGCCGCCCGCGACGTGGGCGTGACTGTGACAGGGGCATTTGACGATGCGTCCGCCTCGATGCTCGGTGGGGTCGTCATCACCGACAACGCCGAAGACGAACTCGTCGTCCGCGACGAGGTTTCCTGGGACGTGTTGGTGTGGACGCCGCCAGAGCGCGCCTACAGCGCCGACGCGGACGTCTCTCGATGTGCGAACGTCGCGCCGATGGCCAACCTCGTCACCGAAATCGCACTCGACGGGCGCTACGCAGAGGCGATGACCGTCAACGGTCTCGCGTTCTCGGCCGCACTCGACTTTCCGACCGACCCCGCCGTCGAAGCGATGCCCATCGCCGACGGCGTCTCACTCTCGGGAACTGGCCCGAGCGTCGTCGCAGTGGGCGACCGCTCGGACCTCGAACAGGTCAGAGAGTTGTGGGACGCCCGCGACGGCGACACCATGCTGACCACCACGCGAAACGACGGAGCACGAATTCTATGACAGAGAACACAGACACAGACTCGATTCAGAACATGACCCTCGACGAACTCCGCGAGGAAATCGAAGACATCGACCGCGGAATCGTCGAACTCATCGCCCGCCGAACGTACGTCGCCGACGCCGTCGCGCAGGTGAAAGCCGAAAAAGGCCTGCCGACGACGGACGAATCACAAGAAGAGCGCGTGATGGAACGCGCTGGCGATAACGCCGACCACTTCGAGGTCGATTCGAATCTGGTGAAGGCGATTTTCCGGTTGCTCATCGAGATAAACAAGGCAGAACAAAGACAGTCTAGATAGCACCAACCGGATGCGAATCGGCGTTTAGCGCCCATTTTGAGTGTCGCCTCTTTTCGGTATCCATTCAGCCGGTGCCAGTAGAGAGTCCAGCACAGTATCCCCACCACTGAGCGGTGCGTTCTAAAACCTCCAGAAGGTAGACAACTACGCATACATCTCTTTGATGCATGACGACTCCGCCCTCTCCGATACTCGATATTATTCTCTCAGGAACGGGCTTCACCGTCGCAACGTGGTGGTCTCTCCAAACACAGGATAGGCCACTGAATCGGCGACAAACACTTCTCACCGTCATCGGTCTCTTCGGAGGTGTCGTACTCTTCGGATTCACGTTCCTTCGATTTGGCTACATGAATGTGTTCGCTCCGCCTTCGTCTAGTTTCAGTTACGGACCCTTCTGGCGCGCCCTCCCCGCTCTCGCCGCAGAAGCAATCACGATTGCCTTATTCTCTCTCACATTTTTCAGGGATGCTCTCTGACCGACGAAGGTGTTAATGAACGTGAACGAGCAGACCGAATATGCACCTCTCCGAAGCCACCGCGGACGACATCCCCACACTCATCGAGTGCTGGTACGCGCTCGCCACAGAGACAGAACAGTACGACGATACGAACGAAATCGTGTACGACAGTGTCGGTGACGTTCCTGAAGACGGCTTTCGTGGCCACCTCGAACGCGACGACATGATGAACTATCTCATCGAAGAAGACGACACGACGCTCGGTTTTGTCACGCTTCGAACCGGCACACATCCGTCGAGGGCGTACACTAAATACATCGATATCGTGAACCTGCTCGTCAAAGCCGAGTACCGGAGCCAAGGGTACGGCGCTGAAGTCGTCGAGCGTGTCAAAGAACGTGCCAAAGAGAACGGCTGTGACCACCTCAAAGTCTCTTGTGAGTGGTACAACCGCGATGCACGGCGGTTCTACAAAGACACGGGCTTCGAAGAGAAGCAAGTGAAGTTCGTCCAAAAACTGACGTGACGAGTCGTATCTGGCGCTCCAAAATCCGCGTGACGAACTCTAAAATAGCATCTCCGAACGTTATCGGCTGACCTGAATCGTATTCAACTCGTCGTCGGTTACGCTCTCGCGCCACTGCTCTTGAGAGATTGTGTAGGTCAATAAGTCACGTGGTCCACCAAAGTCACCCGGTGGCAATGCATTCCGCATGATGCCGTCGTACTGCCCACCGTAGGTATCGACGTACTTCTCGATGGCGCGTTTCGACTGTTCGTTTTCGGGTTCGTGGCCGACGCTGACGAGTTCGAGGTCGAGGAGTTCGAGCGCAACGTAGAGCATCGCTCCGGCTCGCTCGGCAGAGTACCCGCGCCCCCAGAACGGCTCTCGAATCCACGTTCCGAACGAGAGTTTTCGCTTTTCCCATTCGAACCAAAGTTCGGAGACGCCGACGAACTCGTCGTCCGACTTCTGCCGAATGGCGTAGCTCGCCCGCTCGCTGGAGTCCCACGCCTCTCTACTCTTGGTGAGTTCGTCGAACGTCTCTTTTGGCGTCGCATGCGGCTTATCACCGAGTGGTCGCATTACTTCGTCCATCTCACCAGTGCGATGGTACTCGTACAGGTCGAGGGCGTCGATGGATTCGTGGAGCGGTTCGTAGGAGAGGCGTTCACTTTCGATGGCGGTGGGGAACATGATGATAAATGAGTTGAGTTGTGTTTGGGACCTGCGATAAAACCACTACGGATTCCGATTTGGTCGTGACTGGCTGGTCAACTTCGAGGTGATTCACGACTCGTCACTCGCTCCTTAGACAGCCGACATTTCCATACTGGTAGAGACCCATACACTTGGTGGGATGCCTACAAAGCAAGCCGAAACGAAATGGCAAGGTGGAAAAGACGGAAGCGGCGACTTCACGACCGAAAGCGGTGAAATCTCGGGGACGCTGAAATTCCCGACGCGCTTCGAAGACGAAGTCGGAACGAACCCAGAGGAACTCATCGGAGCGGCCCACTCTGGGTGCTTCTGTATGCAACTGACCGCACTCCTCGAAGGTGAAGGCTACACCGCGAACGAACTGCACACCGTCGCAGACGTACATCTCCGTCCCGCAGAAGACGGCGGATTCGAGATTCCGCAAATCGACTTGACGCTGGAGGCTGACGTCCCCGACATTGACGAAGCGACGTTCATGGACATCGCCAACACTGCCAAAGAGACGTGTCCGGTCTCGAAAGCACTCGCGGGGCCGGAAATCACGCTCGACGCGTCGCTCGTGAGCTAAACACACTGGACCATTTTTTCGACGTACATCAAAAATCCAGAGTAGCGGGTGTCGTCGAGCGTTGCGATTACTGAATGTTCTCGAATGCGTCGAGGCCCGCTTGCGCAACATCCATGTCTTCTTCGACCGACCCACCACTGACACCGAGGGCGCCCACAATCTCGCCGCCGTGGGTGAGTGGGAATCCACCACCGAAGATCACCATCCGGCCTTGGTCGGTGTTCTGAAGCCCATAGAGTGACTCGCCGGGCTGTGTCGCCTCTGCCAGTTCGTGCGTCGGGAGCTTGACGGCTGCGGCGGTGTAGGCCTTATTTTTCGAGATGTCGAGTGAGGCGAGCAACGCGCTATCCATCCGGTGTTGTGCGACGAGATTACCTTCTGCGTTCGTGACCGCAACCACCATCGGTGTCCCGATGTCGGTCGCCTTCTGTTCGCACGCGTCGATGACCACCTTCGCCGTTTCGAGTGTTACGGAGTCTACCATGTGAATCCCCATAGAGACACGAGTTATAGCGCCATAGTATTGTTGGTTATTTAACAAGAATGGTGGTGTCAGGTCGTTGTGAGAGACGACAAAGAGAATCACCGAGTTATACAGTGGTCTTCAGAGTGACTTTCTCAAAAGTGACAGAATGTTGTTGGCTATCTTCATATGAATCTGAATGTGGCGTTTCCTCGGGTTGGGCCAATCGTTCGCACATCTGTGTACTCCTCGAAAACCAGTCATACACCGAAGCAGTATGTTATCAAACATAACAATCTCTAGCCATTTTTATGTGCCTTGACAGAATATTAGCAGTCGATTCTACGGGGTTCAGACTCCGACTCGATGTAACGTCGAATCAGGCCGTCTTGCCCCCAGAATCATGGAGAGAGAACAATGGCAATCGCATCTGACAGCGGCCCCGACAAAGGAACAGTCGACGCAACACGAGAAGACATCCAAGATTCGCTCGGCCTCGTGCCGGGATTCTGGGAACTAAACGACGAAGACCTCGTCAACGAGTGGCCGAACTTCAAACGCTACGCGCTCGAAGAGACCGTGATTCCGGCGAAGTACAAGGAACTCATCGGTCTCGCAATTGCGGCGAATATCAAGTGCCCCTACTGCCAGCACTTCCACCGCGAAGCGGCCAAGATGCACGGCGCGACCGAGGAAGAACTCCGCGAGATTGCGTTCCTTGCGAGCTGGACCGCCCGGTACAGTTCACTGCTTCACGGAATGGATTACGACATGGACACGTTCAAAGTCGAGTTCGCAAAGATTGGCGAACACCTGCAAGAACAGATGGCAGACGATTGAGTTTCCAAGACCACCACTGTGGTGGCCCTTTTTTTGAGACAGAGCGTCGGTTCATCTCGGCTCTCAAAGCGCTGTACTCGTCACCTACTGGTTCAAGCACTCGGGCCGCGTATCAGTTTGCATGAATTCCACGCGTCGATATACGTTGGCGGTGGTGTTGGTCGTCCTCGCTGGTGTGTTGAGCGTTCTCGCCGCGCCGATGCTTCCCGACCAAATCGTCTCTCACTGGAACGCCGCGGGCGAGCCGGACGGAACGATGTCGAAGGCGTTCGGACTCGCCTTGTTACCCGTCCTCTCTGCGGTCTTGCTGGTGTTCTTCGTGGCGGTTCCCCGAATCGACCCCTACCGAGAGAACTTTGCGACGTTCCGCCCGTACTACGACTGGCTTATCGTCCTCGTGACGGCGTTCTTGTTCGTCGTCCACGCCGGAACCATCGCGTACAACCTCGGCTACGTGTTCGACTTCACACTTCTCGTCGTCGCCGCGGTCGCCGTGCTGTTCTACTACATCGGCGTGTTGCTTACTCACGCCGAGCAAAACTGGTTCGTCGGCGTCCGAACACCGTGGACGCTCAGCAGCGAAGAAGTCTGGAGACGAACTCACCTCCTCGCCGGGCGATTGTTCAAGTTCACTGCTCTCGTCTCGCTCGTCGGACTGCTGTTCGGCGAGTACGCGGTGTACTTCCTCCTCGTGCCCGCGCTGGCGACTGCGCTGGGGACGGTTGCGTACTCGTACTACCTGTACGAACACATCGACCACAGCGTCGAATCGCCAGACACCGGGCTGTGAACTCTCAAAATGGGTGAAGCTTTTTCAGCCCGCCTGCGCTCTCGAAGGTAGGTGACGTGTATTAACGACCACAATCGGTATTCTGCTCCAAGGACTAATTCTCGGGTTTTCGATTGCGGCCCCAGTCGGTCCAATCGGCGTCCTGTGCGTACAGCGAACGCTTTCTAACGGTCGGCTCTCGGGATTCGTCAGCGGACTCGGTGCCGCCTCAGCCGATGCCGTCTACGGTGCGCTCGTCGCGTTCGGAATTACAGCACTCTCGTCACTGTTGCTCGATTCACAAACAGCGATTCGCATCGGTGGCGGTCTCTTGCTCGTGTATCTCGGCGTCCAGGCGTTTCGCGCTGAGCCAGCCGAGCGCGACGAGTCGCCGACTGACGCACAATCGCTCGCCAAAGACTACGGTTCGACGTTCCTGTTGACGATTACGAACCCTGTGACGATTCTCGCGTTCGTGAGCATCTTCACCGGACTCGGCGTCGGTCTCTCGGGCAACACGCTCGATGCCGTGGCACTGGTCGGCGGCGTGTTTCTCGGGTCGGCCCTCTGGTGGTTCGTCCTGAGCACCGCCGTCAGTCTCTTCAGAACGAGGTTCACGGACGAGACGATGCGACTCATCAACCGAGTCGCCGGGGCGGTCATCGTCGGGTTCGGCGTGTTCGCCCTCTGGAGCGCGATTTGATTAGCCTGCGAGGGTGACGCCGATGAGGCTCCCGATACCGTAGGTCAACGCCGCCGCCGCGAGTCCGATTCCGACCTGTCGAAGCCCCGAGTACCAGATACTTCGGCCTGTCAAGAGCGTGATTCCCGCCCCGATGACGAACAAGGCGACTGCACTCAGCACGAGACTCGTTGTGACCGCGACGAGACCGGTCAAGAAGAAAAACGGTAGGACAGGAACGATTGCACCGAGTGCGAAGAGGACGAACGACGCGCCTGCGGCCTCCCAGGCAGAGCCACCGAGTTCTTCGGGGTCGATGCCGAGTTCTTCGCGGGCGAGCGTATCGAGTGCCGTCTCTTCGTCGCTGATGAGTTGGGCCGCCAGTGCCGACGCCTGTTCTTTCGAGAGTCCTTTCGCTTCGTAGATGAGTGCCAACTCTTGTTCTTCTTCGTCGGGTATCTCCGCGAGTTCGCCCGCTTCGATGTCGATTTGACGTTGATAGAGTTCGCGCGAACTCTGCACCGAGAGCCACTCGCCCATCGCCATCGAACCTGCCCCGGCGATGAGTCCCGCGAGGCCGGTGATGAGAATCGCCGTCGAATTGAGCGCCGCACCCGCGACACCCATCACGAGACTGAGGTTGGAAACGAGGCCATCGTTCGCGCCGAGGACCGCCGCACGAAGTGCGTTTCCGCTCGTTGCGCGGTGTCGGCCCTCTAATCGAGCTAACACGCCACCTTCGACACCTCGCCCCGGTGTCTCTTCGATAATCGATAGCAGTCGGTCGTGCGAACGCTCGTCTACGTGCATTCCTATCGACTGCGCTTCGGGTTGGGCCGCGTAGCCTTGTCCGCCTGCCATCTCTCCCGAGCGCATCGTCGAAAGCACCACACTGGGTCCGAAGCGGCGTGCAATCCACGCCAAGGTTCGGGCGCGAATCGATGGACGCGGTTCGGCATCCTCACTTCCCGCTTCCCGTAGTTTTTCGGCCCAGAAGTCGGCGTGTGCCAACTCAGTATCGGCTAATCGCCTGTAAACTTCGGCGAGTTGCGGGTGCGACTCCGCGGCGGCCATCGCTCGATAGACCGTCGCACTATCAATCTCGTCTTGCCGGTTGCGCCGATAGCGTGCAGTAGCATCCTGAATACTCATTGTCACCTCACCGTGCTGGACTAGAAGGTCACACTGGCGCAAATAGATTTGTCGTCCGAGAAATTGGTTCTACGGGGCAATTCCGAGTACGTGTGTTCTCTCAACTCCACTCTACTCGATACGGTCTGTGTGGTTCGAAACGGTGTTTCCGAACGTGGTTCCCGAGGCGGCCGGATACTTCGGTGGGCTGCTCTTGCTCTCTTACGCATCTGTCCTCGTAAGTAGGTTCGTCAAGTTGTAGGCGACAGAGCAGAGATTCATTCTCTCAACTCTCGCCTCAATTTATTGCCACTCCCATCGTAGAATCGCGTAGCGGCGCATCGATTTCGCGCCGAATCTATGAGCACACAACAAACTGAGACGGCAGATGTCATCGTAGTCGGCGGCGGTCCCGGCGGGACGGTCTTGAGTTATCTTCTCGCCCGAAGCGGTGTGGACGTCGCGCTCGTCGAACGGGCCGCCGATTTCGACCGGGAATTCCGTGGGTTCGGCTACACTCCCGGTGCAGTCGAACTATTCGCACAGATGGGGTTGCTCCCGAAGATTCTCCGCCTCGACCACGAGACGGTTCGCCGCGGCGAGGTCATGCTCTACGGCCAACCGGTTCACGTCCTCGATTTCGACGTTCTCGACACCGACTACCCGTACGCCTTGCTCATGGAGCAACCCGCGCTGTTAGAACTCCTCGTCGAGGAGGCGAGCGCCTACGACGAATTCTCGTTCTATCCAGCGACGACCGTCGCGGACCTCATTTCGGAAGATGGTCGCATCGTCGGCGTTCGCGCCCACGACCGCGCCCGCAACGTGGATATCGAGTTCCGTGGGTCGCTCGTCGTCGGTGCAGATGGTCGGTTCTCGTCGGTTCGCTCGAACGCGGAAATCGACCCCGGTCTGTCCGAGTCGTCACTCGAACTCATCTGGTTCAAACTCCCGTCCGAAGAAGTCGGCGCGGCGAGTCAAGGGAGAATCGAACGCGAGGGCTTGTTGCTCTACTTCGGCGTCGGTGGCGGAGAGTTACAGGTCGGGTGGTTCATCGAGAAGGGAACCTATCCGGAAGTCAGAGAAGCGGGAATCGACGCATTCCGCGAGCAACTCGCCGATATCGACCCGCGAATTAAGCCCGCACTCGATGCGCACCTGACGAGTTTCGACCAGTGTTCGCTGCTCAACATTTCACCAGGAATCGCCGACGAGTGGGTTCGAGACGGCCTCTTGCTCATCGGCGATGCCGCACACGTCGCCTCCCCAGTCGGCGCACAAGGGAACTTCCTCGCCATTCAGGACGCCGCCGTCGCTCACGAGGTTGTCACTGATGCACTTGCTGACGAGCAGTTCGCGGGCGACGACGGCGTGATTTCGGCATCGGCGCTCGCGTCCTACGAATCTCGTCGTCGCCCCGTCATCGAAGAGATAATCGGTCTCCAACGACGCTCGGAGGGGTCGCTCTCACTGTTCGTCAATCACGGTGACAAACTCCCGCCGTCGCTGATTCGCCTGCTCGCTGTCGCGGCGTCGAAGGTAATTCCTCGTTCGAAAACGCTCAGAAAAGGCATCGAGCGGTTCGCGTTCGGCCCGGACCGTGTGACAGTCGAGACGAGTCGGTTCGTGGATTAGTTCGTCGCCTGCGGGGCGTTGTACGCCTTTGCGTAGCGGACGAAGTTTTCGAGGACGCGAAGACCGGTCTCGTCGCTCTTTTCGGGGTGGAACTGCGTTCCCATGACGTTTCCTGCTTCGTTTACGGCCATCGCGGCGAAGTCGAACCCGTAGTCGCAGGAGGCAATCGTGTGGTCTGCGCGAGGCGACCCAAAGGAGTGGACGAAGTAGGCGTAATCGTCGTCGTCGATGCCCTCTGCGAGTTGGTGGTCCGACTCGATGGTGAGTTCGTTCCATCCCATGTGGGGGACTTTGACCTCGTCGTTCGGGAGTCGTTCGACGCGACCCGAAATCAAGTCCAGTCCCTCGATTGTCTCGCCTTCTGGCGCGCCTTCTGTACTCTCGGTAAAGAGGAGTTGTAGCCCGACGCAGATGCCGAGAATTGGGGTGTCTTCGGCGGCGTCGATGAGCACGTCGTGGAACGGTTCGGAGTTGCGAATGCACTCTTCGAATGCGCCGACACCGGGGAGAACGAGGGCGTCGGCTGCGGCGAGTTCCTCCGGGTCGTCGGAGACCGTCACGGTCGCTCCGGCCCGTTCGAGGCCGCGCTGAAGACTCCGAAGGTTGCCGACTCCGTAGTCGATGATAGTAACCTTCACAGCGCTCGTTTGCTGGCGCGAACTATAGGGGTTCGCATCGGGGGAATAGTGACCGCGACGAGACCCTGAGCCGACTTACCGGTTCGATTCGAACCACGAAACCGCGAAGTCGACGAGCGCGGGTTGGTCGATGAGCGTACACTCGGCCGCACCGACCTCGCCTTTCGTCGCACCGATTTCGGCTTCGAACGCCGCACCGACTGCCTCGAAATCTTCGGTGTTGGTCATGACATCCGTGTATTCGACAGAGACACGTTCACCATCGCGGACGAGCGGGAACGCGTAGTTCACTTCTTCGAGGTCGATATCCGCTCGCATTTCGGCGAGATGGAGCGACGTGTTGCGGTCGTAGCCGACGCCGAGGAGAAGTACCTTCCCACCACGGTCGTAGACACGGGCAAGTGGTGACTCGTCGCCGAGTCCGTAACTCGGGCTGTGATTGCTCGTGACCTCTTCGGCACCCGCACCCCACGCGGCGAACGATGACGTTGGGTGGTTACTTCGCAGGACACCGGGGTAGTTTCTGAAACACTCCGGAATCGCGCCCATGCCGCGAGTCGGCGTCACCTCGGGGCGAAAAGGTGGTCGCTCTTCGCGGATGATCTCGACCCAGTGGTCGGGCACGGGTGGGCTCTCCCACCACTCCGGGTCGCTGTACTGGAAGGAGTGCGTCGGCATGACGAGCGTCCCATCTTCGGTGAGGACTTCTTGGAGGGCATCGACCACCGCAGGTGCGTCGCCTGCAACCCAGCCGAGCGAACTCAACGAGGAGTGAACGAGGAGGGTGTCGCCCGCGTTGACGCCGAGGTCTTGGAAATCAGAGACGAGCGTCGAAATAGTGACGGGGTCATCGACCTTGTCGATGGCGTCTGCTTCGGTCATATTTCCGCCGTCTCTCGGTTTTGGTATGAGTTTTCTGTTAACGGGTCAACGAGCCGAAACGATAATGCGGTGGGTTCGAATCGTTCGAGTATGTCCGAACTCTCCGCTGGGCAAGCCCTCGCCTACGCCACCGAAGACGAACCGCTGAAACTCTACGCCGTCATCGTCGGCGGGTGGTTCGTCACCCTTGGCTCCTTCGTGCTGTTCTGGATGGGAGGAGTTGCGCTCGCACTCGGGGTACTCGGAATCCTTCTCGGTATCACTGGAATACTCGTCGGCATCGTCGCACTCGTACACAAAGTCCTCCACGACGCCCCAATCAGTGAAAAGACCGATTAATCGAGGTACGTCTCTGCCAGCGCGTCGAGTGCTTCGTGGCGGCGGGTCGTGTGTGGTGCCGTGAGCGGCGATACCGAGACGTAGCCGTCGATGACGGCACGGCGGTCGGTTCCTTCGGGGTCTGGGATGTCTCCATCGCGCATCCGTTCCCACACTCGGTCGTGAAGCCTGACGAGACCCTCTTCGTACTCGGCGGTCATGTCGTACATCTCCGAGGGTTCGGTGACTTGCATATCTGCTGGCCCCGCGTCCGAGTCGTACATGGGCGCGTTGACGTTGAGGTAGTCACACTGGCCGAAGACGCCCGCGCCGACGGCGTGTTTGGCGAAGTAGGTCGCCGCGCGTGTGGCGTTTCGGTAGTCTCGCGGGTCGGTGGCTTGCTCGTGCCACGGCGTCTCGCCGTTGCCGGGAACGTAGAGTGAGAGCGCGATTGCGGGCACGTCGAAGAACGCGGCTTCGACGGCGGCGCTGACGGTTCCCGACCGTCCGAGGACGTAGGCACCGATGTTCGCGCCTTTGTTGATACCGGAGACGACCATATCCACGTCGGGACAGAGGGCTTCGAGACCGGCGACCGTACAGTCGGCAGGCGTCCCCTCCAGTGCGTATCCCATCTCGTGTTCGACGACGACGGCGTCGTTCGACATCTTGCGGCCGACGGCGCTCTGGTCGGTTGCAGGTGCGACAGCCGTTACGTCGGCAAATTCGGAAAGGGCGTCGTAGAGGGCGCGAAACCCGACGCTCTCGATACCGTCGTCGTTCGTCAACAAGATAGAACGGTCGCTCATGAGTGCGACTGGGGAGGGAACGCGCAAAAAGCCACGTGTCGCGGCGGAGTGGGGCGACTCAGGCCGCTCTATCGACGATGGTGTTGTCGTCAACGACGAGGTTGTAGGCTTCCTCGTCGTCGTTCCAGAGCGCGAGGATGTTTTCGAACACCAAGATGTCGCCGTAGTCGGCGCGTGCCAAGTCTTCGTTCAACATCGTCTGGTGGGTGAGGACGGCGTAGTGGTCCACTTTCTCGCTTCCGTCGCCGATTTTGAACAGTTGGTTCTTCCCCTCCGAGAGGTTGTGGCTGAGCTTGACCGCCAAGAGGTTGATGCGGTTCGTGACGTGGCGCTCCATCTCCGCCATCTTGGCGAATCGCTCGGCACTGGCACGAGCGTCGCGGCGACGGGCATCGTCTTTTCGGAGGATGCTGTACGCGTACTGTACGTCCACGTTGGTGAACGTCCCTTCGTCTTCGTCGCTCTCGCGGCCTTCGTCGAGTCGTTTCTGGAACGCGGGAATATCGAGGTCGGGTTTGACGTCGAACGACCAGCCACGGTCACCGGGTGCATAGCCGTCCCACAGGCGGAGTCTGGGCGAGTAGACGCTGATGTCGCCATTGGCGGGTGCGACTTCGCGCTCGACTTCCGCGAGTTCCATACTCGTGTTTCGGTCGGCAGGTGCGAGTGCGACCAGCGAGCCATCGTCGGCGAGCGAATCGAGATATTTTCGGACCACGGCAGTTGGGTCGTCGAGTTCGCTCAGGACGTTCCCGAAGAGGATGAGGTCGTACTCGCCGTCGGGTTCGAACTCCTCGGCGGTCTCTCGCACGATTCGCGTCCGGAAGTTCAGACCCGTCTCGTTGAGCATGTGTTCGAGTACATCGGCGGACTCGCTTGGTTCGAGTGCGTGATAGTCGACGAGTGCATCGTCGGGCAAGTAGTCGTGGAGTCCGAGTGCGGGGCCACCGGTTCCCGCGCCAACGTCGAGGACGCGAAGAACACGAGGAAGGAGACCGTTCTCGGCGAGGTCGTCGAGGACGTAGCCGACGGCGGCGTAGTAGTCCGGAAGGTGGTAGATTGCGTACCCGAGTGCGGCGTCTTCGTCGTACTCGACGGGGTTTCCGCGATAGTAGTCCTCTTTCAGTTGCCGAACGCGAGTTCGAAGACGGTCACCAGACTCGCCGACGTGCCAGTTCGCGCCGTAGCGCCGGACGAGGAGGTCTTCGACGGCGAACGAGTAGTCTTCGGGGAAGGCTTCGGGGCTCCACCCCGGACGTGGGGCGGGGCCGTCTTCGATGGGGACGAACGTCCCGTCTTCTCGCTCACGAAGGCGCAGGTCGTAGGCTTCCTCTCGGAGCGCCTGTTTGACGAGTGCGGGGTGGGGTGCGCCTTCGATGTACTCTGCAATCTCGTCGGGGTCGATTGGGCGAACGTTTCGGAGGTACTTCGCGTTGGCTCGGACAGCGTCTTTGTCTATCATCGGTAAATCGTCGTCAAACTCGTCATCGGGTGGTACTCAGTGGTCTCTGTCTGGGTGGTCGTCTGAAGGCTCGTCTGCGGCCTCCGCGACCTGCCGGTAGAGGGCGGCGAACGCTTCGGGGTCGGCTTCGGCGATGTCGCGGGCGGCGTCTGCAACTCGCACGGACCCGTCGCCGAACGTCGCTTGAATATCAGCGTAGACTCGTGGGGTTCCGGCCGAAACCGTCTCCACGAGGGCGTCGAGGGCGCTCGAAACGGGTGTCGAAAACTCTTCGCGTACGTCCGCTGCGGCGAGACCGAACGAGAGGACGGCGGCGTGTGCGGCAGCCTGTACGGTTTCCATCGCCTCGTCGTGTTCTTCGACACTCGTTTCGAAGACGGTGTTGCCCGCGGTATCGAGTGAGTTCAGCACCTCGTCCTCGAGCGGCCCGGAAGCATCAGAGACGACCGCGACGTTGCCGGGAGCGTTTCGCGCCGCAAAGAGCGGGTGCAAACTGAATCGTTCGCGCTCGGGGAGGTGTGTGCGCATCGCGGCGAGTGGCGTCGCCATCGACCCGGTTACGTCACACATGCCGCCGAGGGCGCGGTGGGCGTGGGTCTCGACCGCTTCGGCGGTGTACTCCATCGGAACCGCGAGACAGACGAGGTCGAACTGCTCGTCGCCGTCGAGTGGGACCGTTCGGCCGCCGAGCGCGTCTGCTGCGCGGGTGGCCGCATCGGGATTGACATCGGTGAACGCGAGGTTGCAATCGACTGTGTGGCCGAACCAGCGGCCCATAGCCCCAGCACCGACGACGAGCAGGTCCATCGCTATCGTGTGGACGCGGGCGACGCAAAAGGCAATCGGTGCACTCGTACACGCCTCCTGCGACAAACCCGATTGAACGCACTCCCAGTGCACCAATCATCAAGTAACTGATTGACAACTCGTATCTATGGTATTCGATGATGTGGATTTCGAGGGTCGGACGGCCTTCATCACCGGCACGAGTCGTGGTATCGGCAAGGCAATCGCACTCGACCTCGCCGAGCGCGGCGTCAACGTCGTTTCGACGGGGAAGACAGTCGAAGGACACGACGAACTCCCCGGAACGATCGTCGAGACGACCGAAGAGATTCGCGAGATGGGTGGCAACTCTATCTGGTGCCAACTCGACGTGCGCGACGACGAATCTATCGAACTCGCAATCGAGGAGACGGTCGAAGCCTTCGGTGGCATCGACTTCGTGGTCAACAACGCTGGCGCGATTCACCTCGCGCCGTTCGAAGACACGCCGCCGAAGCGGTTCGACCTCTTGATGGACGTGAACGCCCGCGGGTCGTACGCGACGACGTACGCCGCCCTGCCGTACCTCAAAGAGAGCGACCACGCTCACGTCGTGACGTTCTCGCCGCCGCTTCCGGCCACGCCCGCGCCCGGAAAGGCCGCCTACGCGCTCTCGAAGTACGGCATGACGTTCCTCGCGCAGTCGCTCGCAGCAGAACTCGACAGCGACGAAATCGCGGTGAACGCACTCTGGCCCGTCGCGGCAATCGAATCAGAGGCGACGCGGCACTTCGGGTTGGGCGCGCCCGAGGACTGGCGCACACCGCAGATTATGTGCGACGCGCTCACCGAAATCCTCTCGCGCGACCCCACCGAATGTACGGGGCACGCCTTCTACGACGAGGATATCCTGTCCGAGGCAGGCATCGACGACTTCTCGCAGTACGCCGTGGTCGAAGGCGCTGAACCCGGGCCAACCTCGGCGTGGTTATTCGATACCACCTACGAACGCTCTTAATATCGAACGTGAGAGTGGGGCCAAGAGACTTATTAGCATTAACGCGAGAACACTTGTAATGAGTTTACGTGTCGTTCTCGCGGTCCAACAGGTTTTCCGCGGGACGATGCGCCGGTTTTCAGAATCGGCATTCGACCGAAACGTTGCAATAACTTACGCCTAATCAATGGACTTCCCTCGGCTCCCAACGCGCGATGCAAGCGGCAACAAAGTCGTCCTTCCGGACGACCTTGCAGGAGGGCAGAATCTCCTGCTGATTAGTTTCGACCGTCGACAGCAATCGCTGGTCGGGTCGTGGCGTGGCTATGCGAACGAACTCGCAGAGACCTACGACCACTTCGAATACTACGAACTGCTCGTCCTCGGCGGACGAAGCGGCATGGTTCCACCGATGGCGGGCGGAATGACTCCCGGTGCGGCACGGAGTCGCCCCCACGAAAACGCGCTCGTCACTCGTGTCGATAAGACCGCACTCCAGCGCCGACTCGGCTTACTCGGTGAGGGCGATATCTACGCGATGCTCATCGAAGACGGAACGGTCGTTCGACAGGCCGCTGGCGTCCTCACGCCAAAGACTGGCGACGCATTAGAGAACCTCCTCGTCAAGTGGCGGGAGGCGAACGCCGACTGGGCGAATCCGGGTTCCACCACGGACAGCACCAACAACACGAGCGACGTGTTGGACTGATTCGATACTCCTTCGGCTGACTTTTCGGACTACTCGACGACCAACTGGACCGGATAGTCGTTGAAGTTCTCGAAGCCGTCTTCGGTGACGACGACCATATCCTCGATTCTGACGCCACCGATTTCGGGGTCGTACAGACCGGGTTCGATGGTGATGACGTGGCCGGGCTTGAGTTCTTCACCAACCTGACTGACGTTTGGATATTCGTGGACGTCGAGGCCGACACCGTGGCCCGTGCTGTGAATGAATCCCGTGTCGGCGTTCGGGTCGGCACGGAGCGTGTTCTCGCCCGCTTCCTCGTACACGTCACACACCGCATCGTGTACGTCGGCACCGGTTGCCCCCGGTTTCGTCGCGTCGAACGCGGCCTGAAGCGCACGCTCGGTGAGTTCGAACCACTCACGAATCTCGTCCGAGGGTTCGCCCTTGACGAACGTTCGCGTCATATCGCCGTTGTACTTCGTCTCCTTGTCGCGCGGGAAGATGTCGATGATGATGGCCTCGCCCGCTTCGAGCGGCCCACTGCCGCGGTTGTGCGGGTCGGCGGCGTCAGCACCGCAGGCGACGATGGTCTCGTCCAGTGCGCAGCCGTGACGCAGCAGCGTCACTTCGATTTCCTCTTTGACGCGCTCGCTGGTCAGCGGTTCGCCCTCGTAGTAGAGGACACCGCCTTCGACATCGGCGGCACGAATCAGGTCTTCTGCGGCCTGCATCGACGCTTCGTTCGCGTCTTGTGCGTCGCGGATGTACTCGAGTTCTTCGTCGCTCTTGACCGCCCGGATGTTCTTGATGACGTCTTCCGGCTGGGGTTCGACGGTCACGCCGTCCTCGCGGAGCGCGTCGGCGGTTCCGACCGGGAAGTCCGAGGGGACGGCAATCGATTCGACGCCCTTGTCGGCGAGGAACGCGGCGACGGTCTTGGCGTTCCCGACGACCGGGCCGTACTCCTTGTAGTTCTCCATGGAGTCGTAGGTCGCCCGTCGCGTGACGGTATCGGCGCGACTCTCCTTTACTGCGCGACCGTATTCGAGTGCGGAGACGAGGAGGTGGACGCCCTCGGGTGTGTAGAGGGTGTGAAAGTTGTCTGGGGCGTCGAATCCAGAGAGATACACCTGGTTCGAATCGTCGCCCGCGGCCTCGATGAGATAGCCATCTGCCTCGCCGAGCGACTCGGTAAGTGCCGAGAAATCAGGTTCCATAATCCGGGGTTCGGCGGGTTGGTAGAAAAACGCTCCCGTCGGGGACGAACCACGTCCGAGAACATCGCCGCGGTCGGTACCCTGATAGGCCCACTCGACAACCCCCCGCGTATGGACGTCACTATTTCGCCGTCTCGTGTGCAGGGAATCACACGAGCGCCCCCATCGAAAAGCTACACACACCGCGCGATTCTCGCCGCAGGCTACAGCGACAGCGCGACGGTCACAAACGCGCTCGTGAGCGCCGACACGAAGGCGACGATGCGTGCGGTGAGTGCATTCGGTGGAACCGTCGAACGCGACGGCCAAACCATCGACGTCGAAGGATTCGACGGTCGCCCTGACACCCCGGACAACGTCATCGATTGTGCGAACTCGGGGACGACGATGCGACTCGTGACCGCCTGTGCCGGACTCGGAGAGAATTTGACTGTCCTCACCGGCGACGACTCGCTTCGGTCGCGCCCGCAAGCCCCGCTTCTGGAGGCCGTCTTCGACCTCGATGGGCGCGCGGAGAGCACCCGCCGAAACGGACAAGCACCGCTCGTCGTCGGCGATGGCATGGCTGGCGGGACGGTGGAGATTCCTGGCGACGTGTCCTCGCAGTACATCTCAGCATTGCTGATGGCCGGAGCAGTCACCGAGGAAGGAATCGACATCGAACTCACGACGGAACTCAAGTCCGCACCGTACGTCGAAATCACGCTCGAACTCCTCGCCGAATACGGTATCGAGACGACGATGACTGACACTGGATTCTCTGTCTCGGGCAGTCAATCGTACCGGCCCGCAGGCGGCGAGTACGACGTTCCGGGCGACTTCTCCTCTATCTCGTACCTCCTCGCGGCGGGTGCCGCCGCAGGTGAAGAAGGCGGCTCGGTCGTCATCGAAGGTGCCCGCCCATCAGCACAGGGCGATACTGCAATCGTCGATATCATCCGTGACATGGGCGCAGACGTCGAGTGGGACGAAGATGCAGGCGAACTCACCGTCTCTGTCGCCGACCTCTCGGGAACCACCGTCGATGTGGGCGACACGCCGGACCTCTTGCCGACGATTGCCGCGCTCGGTGCAATTGCCGACGGCGACACGGTAATCGAGAACTGCGAACACGTCCGCTTCAAAGAGACCGACCGCGTGACGGCGATGGCCGAAGAACTGGCGAAGATGGACGCGCACGTCACCGAAGAGCGCGGCCGACTCACGATTCACGGCGGCCAGACCGACCTCGTCGGTGCCGACGTTGACGGCCGCGGCGACCACCGAATCGTCATGGCACTCACCATCGCTGGTCTCGTCGCCGAAGGCGAGACGACGATTGCCGGGAGCGAACACGTGGATGTGTCGTTCCCGAACTTCTTCGAGTCGATGGCGGCACTCGGCGCGGACGTTACAGAGAACTGAAACGACGGAAGATTTTTCGCCGACTCGAACGCCGACCGTGTATGGCTGAACTCTCGCAGTCGTCGTTGCGTGACCGCCAATTGGAGGATGGATTTCTCTTTCCTGCGTACGACGACTGGTGCTTTTCTCGGATTCCGGGGACTATCGGGTCGCTCCTCGGCGCAGCGGTTGGCCCGGAACTCCCCGCCGCCGCAATCGACGGGTACGACGATGTTTCCCGCGTCGTCGTCTTTCTCGTCGATGGATTCGGCCTCGCACAATGATGGCGCACGCAGTTACACACCACTCCTTCGGGCGTTCGAACACGGCGGTCGGGTGACACCGTTGACGAGTATCTACCCTCTGAAACCGCTGCCGCGATGAATACGTTCCACTCGGGCGCTCTCACGTCGGAACACGGTGCCGTCGGCTGGAACCTCTACGAACCAGAGGTAGACGAACAATTCGAGACGTTGCCGTTTCTCCGAAAAGACGGGACAGAACCGGAGAGGATGGAGTACGAAGACATCGCGAATGCCGAACGTATCTACCCCGACCTGAAGGCCGCTGGCGTGGAGACCCATCAGGTCACGCCGTTTCCGAACGGAGGGACGGTGCCCCATACCTACGACCCAGAAGACCTCTCGACGTTTCCCGAAGCGTTCGAGTCGGCGTCCTCGGGACCGTACCCCGTTACGCCCGTCTCTTTCACGATTGCATCGGTCCACCAGAGTTTGAACACCATGACGCCGAGCGTGCCGAGTGCGGTTCCGACTGGTTTGCGCCGGATGGCGGAGACGAACGCGTAGAGAGTCACGGGGATGTTGATGACGTTGAGGATATTGGGGTAGTCCAGCCCCATCGTCTTGTTGCCCGCACCGAGCCACTCCTCCTCGGCGAGGACGATTTTACTGAGCCAGTTGTCGGTCCGTTTTGGACGCGGGAACAAAATCGGGTTGACGGCGAGGAATGCCGTGGTGGCCGCGAGCAACTTCGCGTCTCGTCGGTAGATGGCGTACATCAAGATTGGGTACGCGAGGATTCGAGTCCCTGCGCTCCACGGATTTGCGTGTCGTTCCCAGAACGTCGATTCGAGTCGGTCGCGGACGCCGAGTGAGAGAATGGACATACAGAACGTAGGCGTGGGGGGATAATCAGTTCATGCGCGTGTGTGAGTCAGACCATCGACACCCATCACTGCACACTCCCGACCAGCATTGCACCTTTCTACAAACACTAAATGTCCGGCCCCCCGAGGGCGGGTAATGAATGGGAACGAATTCGGTCGTCTCTTCCGGATGACCACATACGGCGAGAGCCACGGTGAGGCCATGGGTGTCACCCTCTCGGGCATCCCTGCGGGCGTCGAACTCTCTGTCGAGGAGATACAGAAGGAACTTGACCGACGCAAACCCGGCCAGTCGATGATAACGACGAGTCGCGGCGAACCCGACGCTGTCGTCGTCAACTCCGGCATTCAGGACGGCTATACGACGGGGACACCTATCGGCATGGTCGTCCAGAACAAGGACGCACGCTCGGGGAAGTACGAACCCTACGTGACCGCGCCGCGCCCCTCGCACGGCGATTTCACCTACTCCGCGAAGTTCGGCACGCGTAACTGGGGTGGCGGCGGTCGCTCGTCCGCGCGCGAGACAGTCAACTGGGTCGCCGCCGGTGCGGTCGCAAAGCAAGTCCTCGAACAGAGTGAGTACGACATTCAGGTGAAGGCGCACGTGAACCAAATCGGCGATATCGAAGCGCCGCCGGTCTCGTTCGAGGATATTCTCGAACACAGCGAGGAGAACGACGTTCGGTGTGGCCACCCCGAGACGGCCGAAAAGATGCAGGAAGCAATCGAGCAGTACCAGAAGGAAGGCGACTCCATCGGCGGGTCGATTTACTTCGAAGCGCAGGGCGTCCCGCGCGGACTTGGCGCGCCACGGTTCGACTCGTTCTCGGCCCGTCTCGGACAGGCGATGATGTCTGTTCCGGCGACGACGGCGTTCGAGTTCGGTCTGGGTCGTGAAGCCCGCGAGTGGACCGGTTCCGACCGCAACGAGAACTGGGAGTTCGACGAAGACGGCGACCCTGTTCCTGTCGGCAACAAACATGGCGGCATTCAGGGTGGCATCACCACCGGTCAGCCCATTTATGGTGAGATGACCCTGCACGCGCCAACGTCGATTCCGAAGAAGCAGCAGACGGTCGATTGGGAGACCGGCGAAGAGAAGGAAATTCAGGTCGTTGGCCGCCACGACCCAGTGTTGCCACCGCGTGGTGTTCCCGTCGTCGAGGCGATGCTCTATGCGACGATTCTCGACTTTATGTTGCTCTCAGGCCGTATAAACCCCGACCGACTCGATGGACAAGTGGGTGAATACGACACGCCATACCACCCGTCGAGTCCCGAAAACGAATGAAATAACTCTCTTTCGAGTAAGGCTTATATATTATAATTGTTCCTAACTTACGGATTGTCCACTTTTATCTGAGAATGAGTTGAGCAAATTAAGAATATTAAGTCCTTCATTATCTTTCCTTGTTAATCCATAGCAAAGTCTTTAATCGAGCCCCCTCCAAATCCATTAATAGTGCCCCAGCGGGGCCGTGAGCTCAAATTATGACTGACCACGAACTTATCTGGCGCATCGCAGGAGGTTCCGGGGACGGCATCGCCTCGACCAGCCAGAACTTCGCAAAAGCCCTGATGCGAGCAGGGCTTCATGTTTTCACGCATCGACACTATCCATCGCGCATCCGTGGTGGCCACACGTACACGGAAGTCCGCGTCAGTGCGGACCCCGTCAAGTCGCGCGGTGACGGATACAACTTCCTTCTCTCGCTCGGTGACTCCTTCGCACGCAACCCGAGCGAAGGTGCCTACTACGGCAACGAGGAGATCAAACCACTCTCGGAGAATCTCGACGAACTCAACGAAGGGGGCGTCATCGTCTACGACTCCGGCCTGCTCGACGCATCCGAAATCGAGAACTTCGACGAGCGCGTCGAGGAGAACAACTGGCACGTCTACGACATCGACCTGCGCACCATCGCCCGTGAACACGGCCGTGAGGTCATGCGTAACACCGCCGGTGTCGCAGTCACCTGTGCTATCGCAGACATCGAACCCGACGTCATCAAGAGCCTGATGTCGGACGCGATGCCTGACAAGATTCTCGAACCCAACCTCGAAGTCTTCGACGACGCCTACGAAATGGTCCAAGAAGAGTTCGACATCGACGCACCTGACGTCTCGGTCCCGACGGGCGAACACGACGAAGAACAGGTGCTTCTCTCTGGCTCTGACGCGATTGCCTACGGTGCAATCGACGAAGGCTGCCGCTTCATCGCGGGCTACCCGATGACCCCGTGGACGGAAGTCTTCACCATCATGACCCAGAACCTCCCCGAACTCGGTGGCATCTCCGAGCAGGTGGAGGACGAAATCGCCGCTGCTGCGCTCGCAATCGGTGCGTCGCACGCTGGCGCGAAGGCCATGTCCGGTTCGTCCGGCGGTGGCTTCTCGCTGATGTCCGAGCCACTCGGTCTCGCAGAGATCAGTGAGACGCCGCTCGTCCTCGTCGAAGCCATGCGCGCCGGTCCTTCGACCGGTATGCCGACGAAGCCAGAACAGTCCGACCTCGAACACGTGCTGTACACCTCGCAGGGCGACTCGCACCGCGTCGTCTTCGCACCCGGTACCGCCGCCGAGGCGTACTACCAGACGCGTAAAGCGTTCAAGCTCGCCTACGAGTACCAGATTCCGGCAATCGTCCTGTACGACCAGAAGCTCGGTGGCGAACTCACGAACGTCCCGGCTTCGGTCTTCGACGAAGAGCCGAACGCCGACCTCGGTTCCGTCCTGACGGAAGCCGAAATCGCAGACGCGCCGCACGACGAGTCGGGCAAGTTCCACCGCTTCCGCCACGACTCCGAGAACGGCGTCTCGCCGCGCTCGCTGCCGGGCCAGAAGGGTGGTCGCTACCTCGCATCGGGTAACGAACACATGCCCGCCGGTCACATCTCGGAATCTCCCGAGAACCGCGTCGCGCAGATGAACCGCCGCATGCAGAAGGTCGATTCCATCCGTGCCGAACTCGACGCGGACGACGACTTCAACACGGTTTATGGTCCGGAAGACGCCGAGTACGGTCTCATCACGTTCGGGAGCCAGCAGGGTACCGTCGAAGAGGCAGCCGACGTTCTCAACGACAACGGCCACTCGGTCAAGGTCTACGGCGTCTCCGAGATGATGCCATTCCCGAAGGAACAGTTCGCGGCCTTCCTCGACAGCGTCGACGAGGCGCTCGTCGTCGAGATGACGGCCTCTGCACAGTTCCGTGGCCTCGCACAGAAGGAACTCGGCCAGTACGGCGACAAGATGTCGAGTCTCCTCAAGTACAACGGTAACCCGTTCGAGCCTGCCGAAATCGTCGAAGGCTTCGAGACGGGCCTCCTCAGCGGCGAGGAGCTTCCTCACAGCCGCACGAAGTTCGTCCCAAAGGTGGGTGAATAATTATGAGTGCATTCAGCGCAATCGGTGAAGAAACGGAGAAAGACCAGAACGAGTTCACGCCCGGACTCGAACCCCAGCCGACGTGGTGTCCTGGCTGTGGTGACTTCGGTGTCCTCAAGGCACTGAAGGGTGCGGCGGCCGAACTCGGCCTGTCGCCCGACGAGATGATGGTTACGACCGGTATCGGCTGTTCCGGTAAGCTCAACAGCTACTTCAACAGCTACGGGTTCCACACCATCCACGGCCGTTCGCTGCCTATCGCCCGCGCGGCGAAGCTCGCGAACCCCGGCCTGACTGTGGTCGCCGCTGGCGGTGACGGTGACGGCTACGGTATCGGTGGCAACCACTTCATGCACACCGCTCGTGAGAACCACGACATCACGTACATCGTGTTCAACAACGAGATTTTCGGCCTCACGAAGGGACAGACCTCCCCGACGTCGCCGATGGGCCACAAGTCCAAGACCCAGCCTCACGGCTCGGCCAAGCAGCCACTTCGCCCACTCTCGATGTCGCTCAACGCAGGCGCGTCCTACGTCGCCCGCACGGCGGCAGTGAACCCGAACCAGGCGAAGGATATCATCGTCGAAGCAATCGAACACGACGGCTTCTCGCACGTTGACTTCCTGACCCAGTGTCCGACCTGGAACAAGGACGCACGCCAGTACGTCCCGTACATCGACATCAACGACTCCGACGACTACGACTTCGACAACACGAACCGTTCGGAGGCCGCAGAGATGATGTTCCAGACCGAAGACGCACTCCACGAGGGCAAGGTTCTCACCGGTCGATACTACGTCGACTCCGAGCGCCCGTCCTACCAGCAGGAAAAGCGTCGCATCGGCGAGATTCCGGAAGAACCGCTCGTCGAGCGCTACTTCGACGAGGACTACGAGTGGGAGCGTTCCTTCGACTCGTTCCTCTCGAAGCACAAGTAACCTGAATTCTTTCCGGCTTTCGGGCCGGTTTTAACGTAACTGAGAAGGCTTTGCGTTTCCGGAAGATATTTTTCTCTCGTGTGAAAAAACACGGCTATGGATTCGACCGCTACAGAGGGTCGCATACTCGCGGTCTTAGAGCAAGACGCGAAAGCGTCGTATGCGGAGATTGCCGAGCGGGCGGGTGTCTCGAAGCCCACCGTCCGAAAGTACATTCAAAAACTCGAAGAAAACGGAGTCATCATCGGTTACTCGGCCGATATCGACCCGAAGAAACTCGCAGGCCAGTCGATTGCGATGGTCGGTATCGACGTTGCGAGCGAGCGCTATGTGGAAGCGACGCGCGCGCTCAAGGGCCTCGAAGCCATCGAGTCGCTTTACACCTCCTCGGGTGACCACATGTTGATGGCCGAAGTTCGTGCGCCCGACGGTGATGCACTGGGTGGCGTCATCTCCGACGAAATTCTCTCTATCGACGGTGTCACCGCCGCTCACCCGTCGTTCCTCCAAGAGCGCCTCAAGTAACGTTCCAAGACCCTCTGTCGGTTTACTTTCACTGCGCTATCTGAACTTTCAGGTTGCCTCGGGTTCTTCTACTATACAATGGCCGGAGAGACACTGCCGGGGACGGAACCTGACGACCGCTCCGACAGTATCGTCCTCCACGTCGATATGGACTGTTTCTACGCCGCCTGCGAGCGACTGCGCGAACCCGAACTCGTGGGCGAACCGCTCGTCGTCGGCATGGGCTACGAACCCGGTGAAGGCCACGGCGCGGTCGCCACTGCGAGTTACGAAGCCCGCGCGTTCGGCGTCGAGAGCGCCCAACCCATCTCACAAGCACTCGACCGCCTCCCCCGACTCGAAGATATCGACCCCGACGACGACCCCGAGCAGGCGGGCTACTACCGCCCCGTCGATATCGACTTTTACAAAGAAGTCGCCGCCGATGTGAAAGCCATCCTCCGGGAATGTGCCGACGTTATCCGCGAGGTGAGCATCGACGAAGCCTACCTCGACGTAACCGACCGAACGGCGTGGGACTTCGCTCCCTCGGGCGACCGAACACTCGCAGAGGGCTACGCGCGGTACGTCAAACAGCGAATCGAACGCGAGGTCGGTGTCACCGCCTCCATCGGTGTCGCACCGAACATGTCCACCGCGAAAGTCGCCTCTGATTTCGACAAACCCGATGGCCTCACCGTCGTTCGCCCCGGTGAAGTCCGTGAGTTTCTCGCGCCAATTTCCGTCCACGACGTCCACGGCGTCGGGCCGGTGACCGCCCGTGAACTCGGCGAACTCGGCATCGAAACCGCCGGTGACCTCGCCGACGCTGACGCCTCGGAACTGGAATCTCGATTCGGGTCACGCGGCCGCGAACTCCACGAACGCGCCAAGGGAATGGACGACCGAGAGGTGACGCCGACTGGCCGACCCAAAAGCCTCTCCAGAGAATCTGCGTTCACCGAACCGACGACTGAGATGGAAGACAAACAAGAGGTCGTTCGGGCGCTCGCCCGCGACGTGGCCGACAGAGCACGCTCACGTGGGGCGATGTACCGAACGATTGGTATCAAAGTCATCGTCCCGCCGTTCGAGAGTAACACTCGTGCGCGGTCACTTCCAGGCCCGGTAGACGACCCAGACCTCGTGGAATCTGTCGCCTTCGACCTCCTCGAAGAGTTCGCCGAGACTCGTGTTCGAAAACTCGGCGTCCGCGTGTCGAACCTCTCGTTCGCCGAGACTGACCAGTCGAGTCTCGATGGGTGGGACGCTGCGACCGAATGGAGCGACTCTGACGAGATGGACCAACAATCGAACGCTGGCGACACAGAACCCAATTCAGAGCGTGGACAGACAGACGACACGACGGCCTCGCGCTCGAAACGTCGCGGTCAGTCGTCGTTAGTCGAGTTCGACTAAGTTGCTGCGTCGGGGTCAAACCCGGTGCTGGTGAGAGTTTCTTTCTACCCACCGCCGTTGTAGTCGGGATGGACGACATCCTGTGCCTACGAAACGTCGCCCGAGGCGAGTTCGGCGAACGCGTCATCGTCATCCACGTGGAGAATGGTAATGCCTCTGCGCCCTCTTGTCATACTCCGAACTAACTCGGGTGTGTGATAAAGTTTCACTGTCTGTAGAGGGCAGGAACTATGCCCCCCGAGACAGAGAAGAAAACCGGATGACGGATTCGGACACGGAAACCATCTCGGTTGCCGAGATTAGTGACGGCCCAGGGGGAGAGGGAACAGAGGAACCGGGAACGACGGTCAACTTGCCTGTCGTCGATATTCTCACGGGACGAGGGTTCGTCACGGGGAAGTCCGGGTCCGGAAAATCGAACACGGCGTCGGTCATCATCGAAAAGTTGCTCTCGTCGAACTTTCCGGTACTTATCGTCGATACGGACGGCGAGTACTACGGACTCAAACAGGAGTTCGAACTTCTGCACGCAGGCGCAGACGACGAGTGTGACATTCAGGTCAGTCCCGAACACGCCGAGCGACTGGCGACACTCGCCTTAGAGCAGAACGTCCCCATCATTCTCGACGTCTCGGGCTATCTCGACGATGCCGCCGCCGACGAGTTGGTGACGGAAGTCGCCAAACACCTCTTCGCCAAGGAGAAGAAACTGAAGAAGCCCTTCTTGATGCTCATCGAAGAGTGCCACGAGTACATTCCCGAGAAGGGCGGGATGGACGAAGCGGGCAAGATGCTCATCAAAATCGGCAAGCGCGGGCGCAAACACGGGTTGGGTGTCGTCGGCATCTCACAGCGCCCCGCCGACGTGAAAAAGGACTTCATCACGCAGTGTGATTGGCTCGTCTGGCACCGCCTGACGTGGCGAAACGATACGAAAGTCGTCGGACGAATTTTGGGGTCAGAGTACGCCGACGCCATCGAAGATATGGGTAACGGCGAGGGATTCCTCGTCACCGACTGGTCCGAGTCGATTCGGCGCGTCCAGTTCCACAAAAAGCAGACGTTCGACGCGGGTGCGACGCCCGGTCTAGACGATTTCGAGCGCCCCGATTTGAAATCTATCGACGGCAACCTCGTCTCCGACCTCCGCGGCATTTCGGACGAAAAACAGCGCCGTGAGAGCGAAGTTGCGGACCTTCGCCAGAAACTCGAAGAGCGCGAAGCGAAGATTCGCCAACTCGAACGTGACCTCGAAGAAGCGCGCGACCTCTCGCGGATGGCAGACCAGTTCGCTCAGGCGATGTTTCGAAAGGCTGAAGCGCCGTATCACGGTGGACAGGGGCGCAACCTCAACCGCCCCGAAGAGAAACAGGCCGCGCTTGCGGAGTACAACGGAAGTGCCGAGGAGGGAGCGACAGAGGGTGAAATTGGCGATGATGACGTCGCTGAGGCGTACAACGAACCTGCCTCTCGGCCACCACTCGAACCACCTGCTGGCCCGGCGTGGCCGACGCACGGACTCATTCCTGAGAGCGAGAGTGACGAGTGGGACGATGCATTCGACATGGGCGATTTCGAACCTGCCGACCTGCAACCCGCACCTGGTGCACAGTCTCGACGTGACGTCGTCGACCGAATGACCGGCGTCGTTGGTGTCCTCAGCGAGGTGCATCTCGAAATGCTCGCCCACTATCGTGAAGTCGGGGTGTCGGACCCACTGAGCGCGCACGTCGCTGCCGGTGAAACCGCGAACCAAGCGGTCGCATACAGTCGAAACCGCCCGCTCAGAAAAGCAGGCTTCATCCGACACGCGGGACGCGGTCTCTACGAGTACGCACTTCCAAGCCTCGTCCGCGACGAGTACGCCGACTTGCTCGGTGAAGACGAACTCAGAGAGACTGTCGAAGCAATCGAACAGTCGTTTATCGACGACGCAGACGACGAATAAGGGTCGAAATCGCTGTTTCTCGTTCTTTAGTTACTGATTCGACAGCGCGGTGCCCATCGCGACGCCAATCGCGACGCCAAGTGCGATACCGACTGCGATGTTGTCGAGCGCGACACCGAGTGCGACGCCAGCGCCCATCCCGATTGCGATGCCAACTCCCATCTGTTGTCCGTCTCCCTCGTCGGAGTCCTGACCGTCGCTCATCTCACTTGCAAGCAACACACGTCGAAGAGATGAATCTGCTGACGACCGGAGCGTCTGAGAAAAACTGAGACTGCCTGCTTACAGTCCCGAAACGAGGTCTTCGAGCGCGGCGCGCGGGTCGTCTGCCTTGGCGACACCGGAGGCCAGAAGGATACCGGTCGCACCGAGGTCACCGGCGGCAATCACGTCGTCGCCGGTGGAGACGCCAGCACCGCAGTACACATCGACGTCTTCGTCAACGTCGTCGGCGGCCGAGACAGCGTCGCGGACGATGTCGGGGTCGGCGGTGGACACGGACACGTCGCCACCGATGAGTTCGGGTGGTTCGACAGCGACCGAGTCAGGGCCGAGTGCGGCGACAGCGCCCGTTTGGGCGGGGTTGTTCGCACAGACACAGGTCTCCAGACCGGCGCGCTCTGCGGCCTGTACCGAGCCGTCGATGTCGGCGAGTTTCAGGCGTTTTTCGGAGTGATTGATGAGCGTGCCAACCGCGCCTGCTTCGGCGACGGCTTCGGCGAGCGTACTCCCAGTGTGGCTCCCGTGGCCGTTGGGGTCCACGTGCTGGGCCCACGTCTCGACGCCCGTGTCGGCGACGCGGCTAATGTCGGCGGCTTGCGGGGAGACGGCGATGCGGACGCCGGACGCCTCGCTCACCTCGCGCGCGGCTTCTGCTACTTCGATAGGGTCGCACGGATAGGCCTTGAGGTTGACCAGGATGAACACACATCTGTCTGGGACCTGCGGTGACTAATAAATTGGTTTTCGGGGCCGACGTTGCCACTCGCGGCGGATTAGAATAAAATAATTATGAAAAACGAGACGTTCGTTCAGTCTTTCCGTTTGACCACGTCACCGAGGGTGGTCTTCTGACTACCGCCGCTGGACCACTCGGAGTCGTCGTCGCTCGCTCCTTCGACGAGCGAGATATCGAGTTTGCGTTCGATTTTCTTTCGGACGCTGTCCGGGGGCATGATGTCACCGCGTTCGATTTTCCGAATGAGGCTCGCCTTCTCGTTGAGCGACTTCGCCAAGTCCTCTTGGCTCAGGTTTCGAGACTCGCGTGCCTGTCGGATTCGGGTGTCGTAGTCCGTCGCAATCTCTTCCATGTCGTCGAACATGTCGCGGCGACGCCGCTTCTTCGACGACGAGGACGAAGACGACCCAGACGAGCGTTTGGCCTTCCCACTCGACGAGGAAGTAGAGTACTTCGAACTCGCACTGGAAGTCGACTCGGTGCGGACCTCCGTGCCAAACTGGGCGCAGTTGTCACACAGTTGCAGTTCTGCGCCTTCGACCTTCACAGTCTTCAGAGAGGCTTGGTTGGAGCCACACATCTCGCACTGAGGCATACCTTCACGTACCGTCCCGCCGCGTATAAAAGGCACGCCAGCGGCGAGTGAATCGAATGACGAGAGACTATCGCCCGCGAAGTTGTGACGCTGCGGTTCGAAGTGGGTCAGCCACGCGACGATATCCTCGCCGATACACGACGAGGTGCGAAATCGGGAGCAAACAGATGTACGTGAGCGTCAATCCAGCGCCTTGTGTGTAGGGGTCTGGTGGTAGACCGACCGTCCCGACGAGATACGCCGCTACTCCGGCCAGCATGACCGTCAGCGCGCCACGTTCTGCTCGTGTCGGCGGAGACTCGCGGTGGGTACTCGGGGCGAACGAGATGAGATACGCGAGGAGTCCAATCGGAACGAGCGCGAGAATCACACCGAGAACGTTCGGGAAGCGATAGCCACGAGCCTTCGCATTTTGCGAGACCCACATCGACGTCGAGACGACGACGAGCATCGGGACGAACGCGAACGTCAGGTACTCGAATAGAGCAACGAGGGTGGAGGGCACGTCTCACCCCACCCACGAGCAAAGAATAGTTCTTCTTATGCCAGGTCGCTCCACGCACCCCAGAAGCGTTGGAGTGCGGTGAAGTGGCCGATGATGGCAAAGAACACCAGCAACCAGCCGACGAGGGTGAAGCCGCCAACCGCACCGGGGAAGACGGCGGAGACGACGCCGACGACGCCGATGAGTGCGAGCCTGTCGGCACGCCCGACCAATCCACCGTAGGCGCGGCCGAGACCGACTGCCTGAATCTGCGTCCCGAGATACGAGGTCATGAGGACGCCCGTGACGGCGGCGAGGCCGAGGATGAACGACCCACTTGCGGCCGAGAGACCGACGAGAATGACGATGTCGGCGTAGCGGTCCAGCACGTGGTCGAGCAAGTCGCCCGCCTTGGAGGAGACGCCCTGTTCGCGGGCGAGCGCGCCGTCAACGAGGTCTAACCAGCCATTGACGAAGACGAATATCGCGCCGAGTGCGTACCACAGTGGTTCGGCGAGCGCGAACGCGCCACCGGCCGCGGCGGCGAATCCGAAGGCGATGACACTCACGCTGTTCGGCGAGAGACCGACCGAATCGGCGGCGCTGACGAACGGGACGAGGAGTCTGTCGGCGGTATCGCGGTATTGGTCTAACGTCATAGGTATTCGAGGAAGTCCACCGTTCCGGCGCTCGGTTCGCGCTCACCTTCGACGATGGCGACGAGCTCGTCGGCTACGTCGTCTGGGTCGCGGTCGGTCGTGTCTACTTCGTAAACTGAGTCCTCACCGTGGAACTCGACTGCTTCGCCGAGAATCACGTCGAGAGCTTCGGATTCACGGTTCTCTCTGGCTTTCGCCTCCGATTCGCCGCGCTCGATGAGGCGCTCTTCGAGTAGGTCGGGTCGGCAGCGAAGGACGACCACGCGGTCGGCTTCGAAGTGGTGTGCGAGGTGGCTTTCGAGGATGCCGTCCCAGTCGCCGAGGTGGTCACGTGCGCCGTCGATATCGACGACGAGGGTATCGCGTTCTTCGTCGCGCTCGGTCCACAGACCCTCGTCTTTCACGAGTTGGTTGAGGTGGATGACCGACTGGTCGAGTTGGTCGGCGGCGCGTGCCGTCGCCGTCGTCTTTCCGGTTCCGGGCGTTCCGGTCACGACGACTCTCACGCCGTCGGCACCTCCGAGACGATTCGATTGAGGACTTCGACGGCGCGCTTGGTCTGTTCTTCGGTGCCGCAGGAGATTCGGACGCACTCGGGCAGGCCGAAACTCGTGCAGTCGCGGATGATGACGCCCTCGCGCTGGGCGGCCTGTGACACTTCCGTTCCGTCGCCGACTTCCGCGAGGACGAAGTTTCCGGCACTCTCCCACGTCGGAACGTCGAGTTCGTCTCGGAGGTAGTCGCGTGCCCAACTCGCGGATTCGACCGACTTTTCGACGTGTTCGGGGTCGTCCAGTGCGGCGAGCGCGGCGCGACAGGCGACTTCGCTGGCGGCGAACGGCGTGTTCACGCGGGCGTAGGCGTCGGCCCACGATTCCGGCACACAGGAGTAGCCGATTCGGAGTCCGGCGAGACCGTATGCCTTCGAGAAGGTTCGAAGGACGGCGATGTTGTCGTACTCCGAGAGCAAGTCGATAGCCGAGGGTTCGTCGGTGTACTCGGCGTAAGCTTCGTCCACGATGATGAGCGTGTGGTCATCGACTTTCTCGGCGAGTTTCGTGATTTCGTCGGTCGGGAAGAGCGCGCCGGTGGGGTTGTGCGGCGTCGTCAGGTAGACCATGCGCTCGCCGTCGTAAGCGTCCAAGACGAGGTCGGCGGTCTGCTCGAAATCGTCGGCTTTCGAGACTTCGTACTGATTGGCATCGCCGTGGTGGTACCGGGCGCTCATCGAGTAGTAGGAAAAGCCCGGGTGTGGTTCGAGAATCTCGTCGCCGGGTTCGAGCATCGCTCGCGTCAGATAGTCTATAGAGCCGTCAGCGCCGGGTGAGACCCACACCTGTTCGGATTCGAGGTCCCACTTCTCAGCGAGTTCGTCGGTGAGGTCGGTGTGTGCGGTCTTCGGGTAGACGCTCACCGTCGGTGCGGCCGCTTCGATTGCTTCGACTGCCTTCGGACTCGCCCCGTGTGGGTTCTCGTTCGACGAGAGTTTAGTCAAGTCCTCGGGGTCCAGTCCAAGGTCGCGGGCGACCTCCTCTGTGCCTCGGCCGGGCACGTACGGTGCGTGGGCGGAGAGGTCCCGTGGTTGCATGGTCGAAGGATACGGGTCGCGGTTCTTAAGGGTGCGTACTCTGGGCCGAGTTGGTCAAAGAGGGCCGTCTGTCACCCTACTAGTCTCGCGGGACGTACTGCCCGAACGGCGGCATCTCGTCCAGCGCGTCGGGGACGAAGAGCGTCTCCTCGCCAAACGCTCGGATAATCGACTGTCCGACCGGCCCGGTGAGAAACCCGACGTACGCCATCGAACCCATGTAGTTCACGTCGTGGAGCGCCGGATTCGACACGATGACGCCGTAGTCGTTTCGCAGAATCTCTGGGCCATCGCCGAGCGGCCCCTCGACGTACGCGACGAGAGTGTTCTCGTCCGCCATCACACTGAACGTCCCGCGGTCAACGAGCGTGTACGCGTCGCGGCGGCTCGCCTGTCTGAGCGTATCGCCCATCCCGTCACCGGTCGCCTGATACCACCTTTCGCCGGGAGATGCACTCGAACGCGCCCAGAGCGTCTGTTCTTTGAGGTGCGTTCCCGAGTCGTCGCCGCGCGAGAGAAAGAGTGACTTCGTTTCGGCGATTCGGCGGAACGCCGCTTCGGGGTCGTTACCGACCGACGCAACACCTGCTGGGTCGGACTCGGGGCCGACGACGAGGAAATCGTTGTGCATCAACTCGCGGCGATTGAGACCGTATCCGGCGCGAAGAAACTCGTCTTCTGACGTTCGCGCGTGGGCGATTACCACGTCGGCATCGCCGTTGGCGGCAGTTCTGAGCGCCGCACCTGTTCCCTGTACGAGTGTCTTGACTTGTATGCCGAGGCTATCGGAGAACGATGCGTTGAGTTCGTCGAGAAGGCCCGTGTCGTACGCCGTCGTCGCGGTTGCGAGTACGAGGTCCGAAAGTTCGGCGTCGAAAGACGGACTCGTGTCGGTTTCGAGAGTCCGACCGCCACCGCCACCACCGAGACACCCAGCGGTCCCGCCAACCCCCAGTGCGCTCATTGCTTGCACGTATCGACGCCGTCGCATTGGTCGGTATTCGAATCCGGTATCGTAAACTGTTCCGGTGGCGGTAGTCGAAAAGCGAAACTACATCTGGTTACGAATCGCGCTCGCGGTCTTGAGCGCGAGTGCGGCGATGGTGAGCGTCGGGTTCATCGCCCCGCCCGTCGGGAAGACGCTCGACCCCGCTATCCAGAGATTCGAGAGGTCGTGAGTCAGGCCGTCCGAGTCCACGACGCTCGATGCTGGATTCTCGCCCATTCGCGTCGTGCCCATGTGATGGAACGCCGGGCCGGTGTTGTCGGGACCGACGGTCCACTCGATATCGACGCTGAGTTCGTCCAGAATCTGTCGCTGAATCTCGTTGGCCCGCGAGAGCGCGTCTTTCGTCTCCGCATCGACCGACCAATGGACGTCCGGCACGGGGTCGCCGAGGTCGTCGGTCGTCTCGGTGTCGAGTGCGATGTAGTTGTCCTCGCGGGGGAGTTGCTCGACCAGCGCACCCATGGCGATGTGGCGACCGTAGTTCGCCTGCAACTCCCCGAGCAGTTCGTCACCCCACGTCTCTGCATTCAGGGCGTCTCCGACTGGCGATGGTCCGGCGTAGTTGAGAAATTCGAGTTTGATTCCATTCACGGGGTCGGTGTCGTCGTAGAACTGGTGGCACTCGCTGGTGTTGAAGCCGACGTGATTCTGTCGCGTGTCGCGGTCGAGACGACCCCCCATGCCTGCAAATAGGTGTTCCATGAAGAATTTCCCGACGACGCCCGAGGAGTTGGCGAGCCCATCTGGGAACTCGTCGGACGCCGAGAGCAAGAGCAAGCGAACGTTTTCGACGCCGCCGCAGGCGAGGACGAACTGGTCGGCGGACTGTCGATGGGTCGTCCCATCGGGCGTCGTGTACGCCGCAGCGACGATTTGCTGACCAGAATCGTCGTGTTCGAGGCGTCGGACACGTGCGCGGTCGAGTATCGTCGCTCCGGCGGCCTCGGCTTTCTCGATGTGTGATTCGGCAGTGTACTTCGCCCCCGACGGACAGACTGGTTTGCACGTCCCGAAGCCTTGGCACGACGCGCGGTTGTCGTAGGGTTCGGAGTTGCGGGCGTTCGGCACCGAGTGCATGTCGATACCCAGTCGCTCGCACGCCTCGGCGAAGATGGAATCACTGTGCGACGGCGGGAACGCGGGAAGTGGATAGGGCTCGTCTCGGGGGGGTGCGTAGGGGTTGTCTACCGCGCCTGCAACACCAAACTCGCGTTCGGCCTCCGCGTAGTACGGCTTGAGGTCAGAATACGAAAGCGGCCAATCGACGCCGACGCCGTGGCGTGACTGGAGTTCGAAATCGCGTTCGTGGAGGCGCATCACCATGCCCTGCCAGTGGAGGGTCGTCCCACCGATACCCTTCACGCGCGCCGCGTTGAGTGGGTAGAACGCCTCGCCGGACGAAGCGAATGCGTCGCGGGGGCCGCCCATCTCCCACGGGTTGCCGAGGCCGGGGCGAATGTGACGGTCCAACTGCACCTGTCTGGTCTCGTCGAATCGTCGCCCTGCCTCGAGAACGACGACATTCGCTCCCGCTTCAGCGAGTCGGTGGGCGACGATGCCACCGGCCGGTCCAGCGCCGACGATACACACGTCTGCGTCGCTGACGGGCGTCCTGTCGAGTTGTTCAGGCATCGTCCACCTCACCATCGCCTTCGCCACGCTCCATCGACGCTCGCTGATAGCTCTCGGTCCCGCCGCCGTAGCCGATTGGATTCTCGATGCCGACGAGTTCTCCACCGGTCGGCGACGAGTAGAAGGCGTAGAGAAGTTCGTTCACGACGTGGAATCGAATCCGTTCGGAGAGCGTGCCGTCGGGAACCGGGTCCGCAGTTTTCGTGCCGAGTTGCTGAAGGAGTGTCTCGCGCGTCTCGACATCCAAGTCAACAAACGGTGCGCCGTGCCAGTCGCGGGCGACAGCATCGAGTTCGGCGACAGTTTCAGTAAACCCCAATTCGCGCTTTTCGTCGCTCGCGCGCCCGACGACGTAGGTCTCGACGAACTCGCCGATGCCTTCGACTCCACTCGGGTAGACGACCTGGCCTGCGGCGACCATCGTTTCGACGACATCGACCGTCTGCGACCCGTCTGCGGCGTCCGCAGTCGGCGGGTCGTAGGTATCAACGATTGCCGCCCCGCCGCCAGCGATACCCAATCCGGCGAGGACAGCCAACGCATCTCGTCGCGTCAGTCGCATTCGAATCGAATTAGGTGAGACTAATCTTATGGCTTGTCGTCTGTCTCGCTCACGGTTGAAAGACGAATGAGAATCAGTCCCCGTACGTAGCCAAGGCTCTCATTAACTCTGCTTAAATCTCGAATCCCGGAGAACAAACACGGCTGTAGAGATAGACATTTGAGCAACTGCATACGTTTCAGGAAGCGTCATTCCCGCTGTCATCGCATACGGGAGACCGTGCGCGGTAGCGAGCGCAGCAAGCGTGATCTGCATTGTTGTGTCTTCAGAGACATTGCATGCGATGTAGCCTGTGAGGAGAGAATACCACTCAATTCTCTGAGAGAGTGAGACAATCCGACCCTGAGAGTCAATTTCGGGAACCTCTATTTCAGGGACATTGGTTTCACGTGCGTACTCAGTTAATAAATCTGAAACATCAGACAGGGAGTCTCTTGGTGTCCAGCGTTCGACATAGTTGTACTCAGACGATGGATGAGCATCAAAAGAACCCGGTTCGTCCGGATGAGCCCGAACATAAGACGTACTCAAATCAACAGCATGTTGGATCATTTCGTGGGATGCCAGCAATGAACCCCTACCCGTAGTTATGTGGAAGTCTTCGATATCTTGGCTTTGAATGTATTTGTCGAGTTCCTCAAATTCGGCTGAAGCAGTTGGCACAGTCAACTCTCCGACACGTTCGCATATATGCATTGGGGGGCGAATTCCACCTTTGAGAAGTTAGACGATAGTCTTCTGGTCGGTTGTGAGCCGAGACAGGTGGTCGTTTCAGTCCTGTCGCACGTCGTGTTCGAGGACGCCCACTCCCTCGATTTCGACTTCGACGTGGTCGCCGTCTTCGAGTGGGCCGACACCTTCGGGCGTGCCCGTCGAGATAACGTCGCCCGCTTCGAGCGTCATGTAGGTCGTAATCTCCTCGATGAGTTCCGGAATCGAGAAGATGAGATAGTCGATACTGGAGTCCTGTCGGGTCTCGCCGTTCACGCGAAGGGTGATGCGGGCGTCGTCCGAGAAGTGTTCAGGGTCGGCCACGACAGGACCGATTGGGGCCGCACCGTCGAACGCCTTGCCGCGAACCCAGTTCTTCTCGATATCTTGGTCGTCACGGTTCGAAACGTCGTTCAGGATGGTGTAGCCTGCGATGACTGATTCAGCGTCCTCGGCCGCGACGTTTCGGCACTGCTCGCCGATGACGACGCCCAGTTCGGCCTCGTGTTCGACGTTCTCTTTTCCTGCGGGGAGCGTGACGGTGCCGCCGTGGCTGGCGAGTGTGTTCGGCGGCTTCAGAAAGAGCATCGGGCGGTCTGGAACCTCCTCGTTGCGCTCTTCGGCGTGTTTAGCGTAGTTTCGACCGATACAGACGACTTTCGATGGCTCACACGGTGGGAGGATATCGACGTCGTCGAGGTCGTAGGTCTCGCCGCCGAACGAGACAGAATCGTCGTGCCATTCGCCGGTTCGAACTGCCCCTGCGGGGTCACGGAATCGAACGTGGTGCATGGGTTGGGTGTCGAAATGGAGTGTGATAGCCTTTTACACTCCATCGTTTTCCTCCGGTTTTCGAATCGAGGTTCACTCGCTCGTTTTCCGCCGATGCAACTACCAGTCCATCCACAAGTCGATGAGAACGAATAGACAGACGAGACCGAACGCGAAGGCGGCCGTCGGCGCGCCGATGGAGAAGTCGAACACCTGCGCGTAGAGAGCGATAACCGAGAGTGAAACGGCGTAGTAGAGTGCCCGAACGGCGAGCGACGGAGTCCGTGGTGCGGCACGTACAGTCGGGAGTGCGAGTAGTGCGCCTACTGTGAGCCCTCCTGCAACGAGTATCGACCCGAGCAGACCACCGCCACTCGAATCTACGAAGGCACCGACGAAGCAGGCGAGCCCCAACGTCGTGTTCAACACCGCGGCGCGCTGGACGAGGAACCCATATCCAGCGTCTCGTCCGAGTCCGAGACTGTTCTCTTCGATTCGCGTCCACGGCGTGCCGACCGAGACGACACCCAGCCGTGAGAGACCAATCGTCAGCGAGGCCGCTGTCAACGAGACGATGGCACTAGTACTCACCGCAACCGGTGTTCGAACCGCTTGAAAGACGACCCACAGACTGGGTAACGCGAGCAGGAGTTGTTGTCCGAGGCCGTAGTAGATGGTTGCATCGAGCCACACGTCGAGCCTTCCATGCCGCTCGTCGAAGCGCCGACGCTGGTTCGTATTTTTCCAGAACGGCTCGTCTCGTGATGACATGCTCTACACTACGTGACTGTACTTTGAAAAATTCCGGTGTGGGAAGCAGCCAACGAGTAACGAATCGTCGCGTCACGCTAGATGACTACGAATCGTACTTGACGAACAGGCCGAGTGAGGCCAGTACTCAGTCCGAAGACGAAGCAACCCAGTCGAGTTTCTGCGCGTAGTCTTCTAGACGATGAATCATGTTTGCTTCACTTTTAGTGAGTTCTGCGTTCCGGGCGTAGTCGATGATTCTCGCGACTTCTTGGAGCGTAACGATACTCAACGAGGTCAACGAAGACGTTCCACGTTCTTCGATGCCTAGCAATTTCGATTCGTCGTCGATACTTTGTTCGAAGAGGTGGTTCATCACACTGATTCGGTCGTCATCGACACGTTCGAACTCGAATGCCTGCCCGTCGGGAAAGAGAACGACTGCGGTAGTTTCGCCTTCGTGGAGGTATCGAAGTTTCTCGAGTACGTCCATCCAAAACGGAAGCTCGAGCGTGTCGATGTATCCCTTCTCTCCGGGTATCCACGTGTCCCCAGCACGAATTGCGACGCCGCGCCGAGGGTTGATGTGTCCTTCTTCGTCTGTGTCGTCCCACGGGGCCGATTGGACTCGTCTGATATCGAACTCGGCGTCGGGTAGCTTGTTCACGGTTCAGAGAGGAAGATGCGTAGCCTTCCGCCGTCGTAGATATCCACCTGGAGCGATGCCACCGGCGAGATGCCGTCCTTGCCGGGGTCGAAGTAATACTCGTCCGTGTGGTCTTCGACGGTCGCTCGAACGAGGTAGTCGTCTTCGATGTCGAAGACGTCCTCGACGACGATTGGGCCGTCGTCCCAACTGTTGAACGTCCTCTCAAAGACGACTTGGTCGCGGGCTACGTTGCTGACGGTGACGTCCAATTCGTAGGCCTCCACGGTGGTGTTTCTCACCCGCAACCTGTAGGAGGTTCTTTCGGCACACCCGCCGAGCATCCCCGTCGCCGCTGCGGTGACACTCACACAGAATGTGCGCCGCGTCATGTGAATGTTCTCTGTCACGAGCGAATCCGAGTTGGCAGTTCTGTCACTCGGTGATAAATTTTCTGACAGAGAGCGTCTCAAACCCGCAGACAGTGAAACCGGCCACACCGCCCCCTGCGAATACCTTTTTGTGTATTTCGCCAGTAATTACGGATGCTATGGAACTTACCTGGCACGGCCATTCCACGTGGTACGTAACGGTCGGAGACACCTCGCTTCTCATCGACCCGTTCTTCGACAATCCGTTTACGTCGCTCGACCCCAGCGACGTCGAGACACCGGATTACGTGTTGCTCACGCACGGCCACGCAGACCACATCGCCCACGCGGGCGAGTTCGAGGGTACCACCGTCGTCGGGACACCGGAACTCGTCGGCTACGTCGGCGAAGAGATGGGCGTCGAAGAGACGATTGGGATGAACATCGGTGGGACGGTCGAACTCGGCGATGCCTACGTGTCGATGGTTCGGGCGGACCACACGAACGGCATCAACACGGGCTACGAGTTCGAAGCGGGCGTGCCGGGCGGCTATATGATTAGCGACGCAAAGCCCACGCAGACGACCGACGAGGAGTCCACGACGTTCTATCACGCTGGTGACACCGGCCTGATGACCGACATGCGCGAGATTTTCGGCGCATACTACGAACCCGATGCGGCGGCGCTCCCAGTGGGTGACCACTACACGATGGGGCCGTGGCAAGCCGCCGTTGCGGCCGATTGGCTGGACGTAGACCACGTCTTCCCGATGCACTACAACACCTTCCCGGCCATCGAAATCGACATCCGTGACTTCGAGAAGGAAGTGAAGGCCGCCGGAAGCCACGCTGAGGTCCACATCCTCGACGGCGACGAGTCGTTCACGCTCGAATAGGCCTCCTATTCTGATTTTTCAGACCGATTTGCAACGTCGAGAGTGAGTACAATCTCGTAAGTACCAGTAATATTCACCGATGAAAATCGCGGTGCATCGCCGTGTTCAGTTTTCACGAGTTGCGCACGAGTGAACAAGATTTACGGCTATTCAATCCAACGCACAAAGTGAATGTCCGATATTCAGACCTCTACTGTCAGCGACGAAGGGTTCGAAAGCACGAGTCAGGTTGGCGACTTCAACCTCCAAATCGACGCACTCGGCGAGACCGGCCCGACCCCGAACGCGACGCTCGTCGCAACCTACGCTTCCTGTTTCCTCCCCGCATTCCGCGTCGGCGGCCAGAAGACGGGTAACGACGAACTCGGCAAGGTCCAAATCGACGCCGACGCCGAACTCGACGACTCTGACGACCTGACGGACATCGAGTTCAACATCTACGTCGAAGCAGACCTCTCGGACGACGAGTTCGCAGCAATCACGGACCTCGCAGAGGACATCTGCCACGTCCACGACGCGCTCAAAGAGGAACTGCTCGCAGACATCACCGTCGTCGGCGACGCGTTCTAAACGCGCTCTCACGCCCTTTTTAATAAGTAGCGACAGTCACAGAACGGCCGGACCGGTAGCGATGCGTCAGGGCATCTCTGTGCGACGCCGGTAGGCTCGAAGGCTCATCGCTTGGCCTTCCATGATGATGACCTCGCGGTCCTGCACCGGAGCATCGGTAGTTGCGTCGACTTGGTCGCGGAAATACGGACTGTTCGGCTCTTCCATACCTCTGCCTTTGTTCCGGGGTACAAAAAGGTTTGTCAGACATTGACAAACAAGATGTCACGACTCTTCGATGCTGGACGTACCACGGACGACAGCCTGTGGTACTACTCCACGAGCAGTGTTCGCAACTCCCCGAGTGAGTCGAGGACGTACGTTGGCGTGTATTCGCTGGCTTCGAGCGCTGCATCGTCGGTGACGCCCGTTTTCACGAGTGCAGTGTCCATGCCCGCGTCGATACCGAGTGCGATGTCTGTGTCGAGGCGGTCACCGACCACGAGAATCTCTTCAGGCGCGACGCCGAGTGTGTCGAGGATGATTCCCTGTGTAACTGGCGATGGCTTGCCGAGGATAGCATCCGGGTCGCGGTCGGCGATTCCTGCGACGGCGCGGATGATTGCACCCGACCCCGGAATGTCGCCCTCGTCGGTGGGGATGATGATGTCGGGGTCGGTCCCGTAGAACAGTGCCCCGTCTCGGAGTGCGAGGTGAGCATCGCGCAAGTCGTCGTAGTGGAAGTCCCGGTCGATGCCGACCACGACGATTTCGGGGTTCTCGGCGGCGGCAACGAGTTCTAATCCGGCGTCTCGGAGTTGGTCACAGAGACCGGATTCACCGAGACAGAACACCCGTTCGTCGGCGTGATTCGAGACGAGATACGACGTGGTGGCCGTCCCGGAGGTGACGATTTCACTCGCATCGACGTCGATTCCGGCGCGTTCCAGACGTTCTTCGTAGGCGGGCGGTGCCTTCACGGGGTTGTTCGAGACGAACAGTCTCTTTGCACCCACCTCAGCTATCGCCGCGAGCCCATCGTGTGCGCCGGGAATTGCTGTCTCTCCGCGAACGACTGTGCCATCGACGTCGAGAACGACCCCTCGGTACTGCATCGGTCGCCGGTACGGACGCGCTCGGATTGAACGTTCGCCTGTGAACAATTATGTTATTTGGTAACGTACACCACATATGGTGTCAACAGGGAGGAACTTGCTTAGCCGGGTTCGCCAACCCGCGACAGGCAACACCGCGATGGGTGTGTGTGGATTGGTGGTGGCGTTGGGTGCGCTCTTTTTTACGTACTCGCTGGTGTCGGCGATGGCCGTCACCGTTCCCCTACTCTCGACGACTGCAATCGTATTCATCGGGATTGGTCTGTGGCTCGTCGCGTGGGCAATTCTCGATATGATTGCGAGTCGAATCCGTGCATAAACGCCGGTATGCGCTCCATTTCGGCGGAATACCGAACTTCCGGCCGAGTCGTCGTGGAACCAAAGAACGATATGCGCTACGCTCTACTCATCAACCGTGACGAACACGCAGCTGACGCTCGTCCAAATAGATAACTACGGGCCGTGGACGGTAACGCCGGACCCACGGCGGGAGATGGACCTCCAGACGCTCCAGTCGAGACTCTTTGCCGACTTGGCACAGTTCGTCGGCTCACGAGACGGGTACGTCTTCTTTACCCGTTTCGACAACATGGTCGCGGTCACCAACGGCTTGGACCATCACGACCACGAACTGTTGCAAGAGTCGATTGCGAACCGCTACCCGGTGACGATTAGCCTCGGTATCGGTGCCGACCGAAACCCTGCTGTCGCACTCGAACGCGCGACCGACGTGGTCCAACGCGCCGGAAGCGCACAGGACGGCGACCGCCGAGAAGTCCTCGCGGGTGACTCGATTGCCGAGGCCGACCGCACTGATTCGGACGTGCAAATCGCCCACTTCGACGTGAACGACGCCACGGGCAAGTACACCGACCGCCTCAACGAGTTCGATACGTTCATTCACATCGAACAGGGCTACGCGTCGCTCATGCGCCACCTGCGCGAAGAACACGGCGCACTCTCGTTCTTCGTCGGCGGCGACAACATCATCTCGGTCACACCCGACCTCACCGAAGCGCAGTACCAAGCGGCTATCGAACACGTCGAAGCCGAAGCAGACGTCGAACTCAAAGTCGGCGTCGGCACCGCCTCGAACGCACACGAAGCAGGCTTCGCCGCCAAGCACGCACTCGAAGACTGCCGACACCTCGGAACGACTGTCGAATTCGCAAGCGAACCCGCAGAAATCGCAGACGACTAATCCATGCGCGGGCGGGCAGTCTACTTCGTCGGACCGGAACGCGTCGAAGTTCGTGACCGCGACGTACCCGAGCCTGACTCGAACGAAGTCCGCGTCAACACCCGCCTTTCGGCAGTCAGTTCTGGAACTGAACTGCTTATCTACCGCGGCGAAGCACCAACGTCGTTGAAGACCGACGAATCCATCGCCGCACTCGACGGCGACCTTTCGTTTCCACTTCGGTACGGCTACGCCGCAGTCGGCGAAATCGAGGCCGTCGGTGACGACATCTCGCCGTCGCTCGTCGGCACGCGCGTCTTCGCGTTCAATCCCCACGAGAGTCGATTTCTCGCCGAACCGCAGTCGCTCAGACACATCCCACAAGACGTAAGCGACGAACGCGCCGCGCTCTTGCCGACGATGGAGACGGCGGTCAACTTCGTCATGGACGGGAATCCACTCATCGGCGAGCGGGTGACCGTCTTCGGTCAGGGTGTGGTCGGGCTCGCAACGACGGCACTTCTCTCGAAGTTCCCACTGGAACACCTCACCGTCGTGGACCGAATCGCCGAGCGCCGCCAACTCGCCCTCGAATTCGGGGCAGACCGCGCGCTCGCCCCGACTGAACTGGCGGAGACGGAAGATATCGGACACTCCGACCTCACCTTCGAACTCTCGGGCAACCCGAGTGCGCTCGACGACGCCCTCGACGTGACGCGATACGATGGCCGCGTCATCGTCGGGTCGTGGTACGGCACGAAACCGGTGACGCTCGACCTCGGCGGTCGGTTCCATCGCTCGCGGATTCACGTCGAGAGTAGCCAAGTGAGTACTATCGAACCCGACCTACGGGGGCGCTGGGACACCGACCGCCGATTCGACCTCGCGTGGGACCACCTCCGTGACCTCCGACTCGACGCGCTGGTCACCCACCGCGTAGACGTGTCGAACGCCCCACAGGCCTACCAGTTACTCGAAGACGACCCTGACGAAGCCGTGCAAATCCTCTTTACCTACGGCAATAATTGAGGTGAATATGTATCGTGTGTCGGTTCGCAGAGATGTCATCGCACAGCACTATCTGACCGTTCCGAACCCCGGTCCAGAGGGGAAACTTCACTCGCACGCATTCACCGTCGAAGTCGAGCTCACTGGAGCAGAACTCAACGAATACGGTTATCTCGTGGATATCGACGACGTGAAAGCCGCACTCGACGCGACGCTCGAACGCTACCGCGATTCGACGATGAACGACCTGCCCGAGTTCGAAGGGAAGAATCCGAGCGTCGAACGCTTTGCACGCTTCGTCTGCGAGCGCTTCGGCGATGCCGCGACGCTCGACCAGACCGAGCGCGTGTCGGTTCGAATCTGGGAGGACGATACCGCGAGCGCGACCTACGAGACGACGGTCTAACGTGCACGTTGGCTTCGTCATCTACGGGCCGCTCGACACCCGCTCAGGTGGCTACCGCTACGATTTCGAACTGGTCCGCGGCCTCCGAGCCGCAGGCGACGACGTGACGATTATCTCGCTTCCTGAGCGCCCGTACCTGCATCGACTCCGAGACAACGTTGGGACGACGAAGCGCCTCCGCGAACTCGACGTCGATGTGTTGCTCCAAGACGAGTTGTGCCACCCGTCGCTCGCGTTCGTGAACTCGCGCGTCGAGAGCGACGTTCCAATCGTCTCGGTCGTCCACCACCTCATAGCGATGGAACAGCAGCACCCATGGCGACAACGCATCCGGAAAGAAATCGAGACTCGTTATTTGCGCTCTGTCGATGCGTTCGTGTTCAACAGCGAGACGACGAAAGCGACGGTCGAAGCCCGAACGTCGCCGACGCGGAGTGTGACCGCACTCCCTGCTGGTAACCGATTTTCAGACTACTGCGAACTACTCAGCGAATCAGATATCCAGGCGCGTGCCGCAGAGTCTCCGCTCCGAATCGTCACTGTGGGGAATCTCGAACCGCGGAAGAACGTCCACGGACTCGTTCGAGGACTCGCGCGTATCCCGGGCGACTGGGAGTTGACTGTCGTCGGCGCACCCGTGAATACACGCTACCAGCAGTTCCTCCGGACACTCGTCGCCGAACTCGGCGTTTCGGACCGCGTGACCTTCACTGGCCGCCTCTCGGATTCCGACCTCGCCGAGACACTCACCCGGTCGCACCTCTTCGCGCAACCCTCGCAGTACGAAGGCTTCGGTATCGCCGCACTGGAGGCGATGGGATTCGGCCTTCCGGCGCTCGTCTCGACCAACGGCGGCGCACAGGAACTCGTCACCCATCGTGTCGATGGCTTTCTCGTCGACCCAGCCGACCCTTCCGAAATCACGGACTTCGTGGCTCCGCTGTGTCAAAATAGAGCGCGACTCGTCGCGTTGTCACTCGCGGCGCGAGACCGGTTTTTAGAACACAATTCGTGGGACGAGACGGCGAACGTAGTTCGAGAGTTCTTGTGTGAGTTGGTGGAGTGAGTGTCAAGTTGGTCGAGTCGGTCGAGTCGGTCGAGTGGGTCGGGTAAGTTTTGACAGACCGAAGGTCGTTATCTGTCGTTTCGGACCCACTCTTGCAGCGTGAATCGGTCGTATGCTTCTTCTGATTCGAGCTCCCACTCGCTTTCGTCCCACTCCGGATAGAACGTGTCTCCTTCGTACTCTCCCGGTACTCTGCTGAGCGCCATCCGGTCGATGTGAGGTTGGAAGAGCGAGTAAATTCCAGCACCACCGATGACGTAGGCCGTGTCCGCCCCGAGTGACTCTGCGATTTCGACTGCCTCTTCGACGCTTCGAGCGTGGTGGGCGGTGTCCACCTCAAAATTCTGCTCGCTTCGACTGAGGACGATTTGGGCGCTTCCCGGTAGGTCGTCGAGCATCGACTCGAACGTCTTTCGCCCGAGAATCACCGGATGGGCTTTGATTCGGTCTCGATACTGTCGCTTGTCCTCGGGGATGCTCGGCCACGGAAGTTCACCGTCGATTCCGATGACGTGATTGTCGGCGAGAGCGGCGACAGAGACGAGTTGCATTAGTGAGGTGTTGGTGAGTGTGTGGAAAACCGTTGTGACGTCTCTCTGATTTCGCTTGGTGATGGTCGCATACAGTAAAAACGGAATCTGGGGACGTGGTGCCGTTCAGGTCGATGCAGCGTCGCAGTTCCATCCGGGGTCGTGACCAGTTTGGCTGATGAGGTCAGACCGACACGCCGGGCAATAGTCTGGCGTGTCCGATTTGTTTCGCGGGACGAAGACGCCCCCACCGCACTCGACGCACGCATCAGTGACGATGGTCGTGCAATCCGCACAGATATTGAAGTCGTCAACTGTGAGGTCGCGCAGCGCTTCGAGTTGTTTGTCCAAGATGTACTCGTCGATAACCGCCTGACAACTTTGGCACGGCTTCATAACGATACGACGTGTTCTATGGTAACGTTGCACATATACTTGTCGCCACGAAATTATTCGACACAAGAGTTTCTGGTCCAAGAATAGCCGTCGCTCGCTGTTGTTAGTGCAGACGGGGTAGGTTAGTCAGCATTTGGCTCACGTGGTAACCCACGCGAGTCGAAAGGTGCATCCCAACCGTGCCGTCTGCATGTGTCTCACTGCTTTGGGTTGAAAAGGCCTCCGATGCCCTGGTTTGGCTGTCGTTGGGTTGCCAGAACAGATGACCAAACTTGGCTCACTTCTCACTCGGCGTACCGGCTGATGTACTCGGATAGCGTCTGTATATCGGGATGCTCCGAGAGAGAAGGGTTGAGATTACAGATTGTTTCTACATACTCTCTGGTCACCGAACTAATTCCGATATCCAGGCGTTCTTTCTGACTACCTGAGCGGAATCTGCAGGAATACGCTTTGCGGGGTCACGAACACCACCGATAGTGTGACAACCAGTAATCGTCATCGATTCACTATCAATCGGTTCGAACACGAGTCACATCGGCCCATCGTAGAATTCGACTACCTGCTTTTCGTCTCGAATGATGCTTGGAAGTGCCTCAAACTGGCCGATGAGGTTCCCCGTCATATAGTCCCCAGCGCCAGTCTCGGCGCTCCCTAACACATAGTTTCCTTCCACTTCGATGGCCATCGCTGTCAGGGGGTTCGAATCCCCTTTTTCAACGACTTGCCTTCGGAAACGGCCGGTGAATCGAATCTGGATATGAATTGCTTGAGTTACGTTGGTCATGTTATCGGTCGAAGTGCGAGACTCGCGTTCTGTATTCGGCACGGGTTCTACAGGGTATCTAATGGGATTTGAACCTCACTCGCAACGCTTCGCGTTGCTCGCTGGTTCAAACCCTCCGTCGGGCATTTTACACAGAACCCACGCCGTCCGCAACGCGACGAGACGCGTTGCTCGGTGGGTGAGTTTGAGAGAAGAATGGGGACGGAGGGCACTCTCTTTGGAACCTAAAGCGGCATTCTGGCCCCTGAGTCGCCAGAATTCGCGCACCCCCTCAGTCATGGTTCTGAATGTCGAGGGATGCGCTCAGTTCACTACGCCGCTTCAGAAACCGCTCGTGTTCATCCGCCTTGTCGTAGTACCGGCGGATGGTCGAGGGCGAAGCGTTGACTCTCTCAGCAACAAGTTCAATCGGAATCTTGCGGTCGAGTTGCCACGTAATCGACCCGGTACGAATCGCGTGCGGTGACCGCGACGAAGGGCACTTACTCGCCCCGTTCCGAGTCGTGTACTCACACGAGAACCGCTCTCGCCCGTGTGGGCACTCTCTGTAGAGACACGGTTGGTTCCCGAGGTACGACCACGCCCTTAACGTCGATTTGGACGGTCGCCCCTGCCGACAGGAGAACAGCGGTTCGCGTCCGTACTCGTCGCGCTTGTCCGAACGCTCCCGAGCGATGTACGTGTCCAACGCGTCCACGACAGCCTGCGGCACGCCGACCACGCGCTCGCCGTCGGTCTTATTCTTCAACGGCGTTCCCGTCGCCGGTTGGTGACGGAACTCGAGTGAACGCTCTTCCTGGTCGAAATCGCTCAGGTCGAGCGCGCGTATTCCCCCCATTCGAGCACCCGTGTGCCATGCCACTTCGAGGAACGCATGATGTGCAGTTCCGAACAATCGGCGAGAATCACGATACTTCGAGAGCAGGCCGAGGGCGTCCTCGGCTGCCAACTTCTCGTCGCTGGTCTGCTGGTCTTTCGTCAGCTTCGGAACCTCGATCTTCTCGAGCAGGTCCGGGTCAGCCGCCTCGATGCGCTGGCAGTACTTCACGAGTTGTCGCAGCGCGACAATCGATCCCTTGACTGTCGCCGGAGACACGCCCTGACCCTCGCGGTGAGTCTGATACTCATCTACGAGCCAGCCGTTCAGATCGGCCATCGACTCCACGTTTTCTGACTCGCACCAGTGAACGAACGTCGTCAGCCGGTTCTTGTAGGACCGAACCGTCGCTGGCGTCTGCGATTGCGCACGCCGAGCGAGAAATCTGTCACGTGCCTCTCGTGGCGACAGGTCGCGCATCTCGGCGTTCATTGCTGAACCTCCAGCTCGAGGTCGTCGTCAGAAGCAGTCTGCAGTACGACTTCCTCGCGCGAAAGTAACTCGCCGCTCACCTTATCCTTCAGTTCATAGAACTTGGCGTCAACGTCTTTCGCGGACGCGCATCGCTGGCACCAGAAGTGGTCGCTCGCCGCTTCCCAGGTTCTGTGTTCACGGGGACACGTGAACCGCCAGCGATCCGTCCGGTTCTCTACTCGAATAACCTGCGTATTCGACATCACAATTGGGCGGCCACCCGCCTTGTTATAATACACATGCTCGCACGCATGGTGGAAGTGAAAGTGAACGAATTGGGCCGACGTACCCCCGAAATCGGGCATTTTTGCGAGTGAAACTAAACGGTCTTTTGGTGGCTGTACTGACGCTCGAGCGCGGGGTTCAATACCGCACGGAATTGAATCGAACATGGCTTTCGTGGTAGTGCACGGAAGCCCACGCGGACCTGCTGTTCCAGCAGCGAGGTCCGTTTCTGAGGAACCTATCGGAGAGCGATAGGTCCACGAAGGTGCTTCCGTACTCCCTGTCCACACCCTACCCATTTAGTTGTTGTTCAACAACTGGTTGTTGATAAACACCGAATTTCGTCAGAATAATATAAAAGATACCTCCACGTTGGTTTCCAAAATGGCAGGTCGGAAGCCGACCGTTACCGACGAAGAAATCCTATCTATCTTCGAGTCTCACAAAGATCCGTTTCTCTCTACTGCTGAAGTTGCTGAAGAACTTGATTTCTCCCAACAGGGGACTATAAAGAGATTACAGGCGCTCGAGAGTGAGGGCCATCTTCGCAATAAGAATGCTGGTGGAAGCCTAATTTGGTGGCTGTCTTCGGAACAATAGACTTTTACTTCAAATCTGACTCTGCATCAGATTCGCCCGTGTCGTCGTAATTTTCTTCTCGTAACAATTCTCGGCCCTTTTTTCGAATTGAGACAACCTCTTGATCTTTGTTGAGGTCTAAATATCCGATATGGTCCATTCTAAGACACCGTTGTCTTACTCTCTCTGGGTCTCTGAGCAATATTGTCTCTAATTTAGATAGGGATATTTGCCCACCCTTTGAGTCGATTACGTCTAAAATGCTCAATTGCAGTAATTGGGTGTCAGTGTCTAGACCACCAAATCCAATATCGAAGCCATCGCTCCCTGACTCAATTTCGCCAACTTCTACTGATTCGTACGCTTCCTCAATTTTCGATTCAAGTATACCCAATACACTTTCAGCGGTAGCCTTGACGTTGGCTTCTTCATTAGAATTGAGTTCGCCCCACGGAGAATGCGCTAATTTGTTTCGTAGAGATGCCATCGACTGGAGATACCCATGTTCGACTTCATCGATTACGTCAAAGAGGTGGGCCAGTCGAATTCGATCTGTATGTCCCATCCCCTCAATTAGACTCATTTCGTTGTTCGAGAGAGGTTCCTCTTTCAAATCTTGAAACGCAAGTTGGGATTGAAACTCTAAGTATGCCTCAAAGAAGGCACTCTGTCGGATAATTAGTGGCTTGAATTGACCAGCATCAGCTAGCTTGTTTTGCGCCTCAACTTCACTTTCCACGAGTGTAAATAACCCCATCTGCACCATCTGCTCCTCGGCAAGCCTAATGATGGGTGCCGCACGTCCAAAGTCTTCTTTCCACTCTTTTGGAGGGTTTGAGACTACAATCGCAGGTCCTTCTCTTGGTTCATCGGGGTCAATCTCTCGGCCATTTTCGGACATATTCTTGGCCAATTCATCGACATCTGTCCTGTAGAATTTCTTAATAGCGTCAAACGAAGCAAACTCCTTTTCGACCCGGTCCCACCACTGGTCCATAGGGAAATTCAAAGTAAAACCTGAGTCTTGATACGTCACTTCAATCTCAAAGACTCGATCTTCCGTACCATCAGACATAATTTGAGATTGGATACATGATGCATGACATTTTCGACGCTGAGATCTAACCGGATGGATTTCCCCCTCTTTATCAACCAACGTATGCACGGGGGGTCGGTTTGCGTGGATTTTGAGTCAAAGAATGCTCCTCTTTTTTTACGCTGGATAGTATACGACCGAGGTACTTCCCCCAACCAGTCTGGACTGATTCGAATCTATGCACATTGACTGGTGTCGTTGGTAGTCTATGTGCATACATCGAGGATTGTGTATACATTCACGCTCGACCCCGGGGTGTTTGACCTAAACAAGCTTGAGGGACTACCTGAGTGAGTCTTGAACGACAGAATTAGTGGTAGGACAGCGAACTCCTGAGAACGTTTACTCAGAGATTGTCACTTCCACTGTTTCGGAGTCAGCGACTTCCCCATCTCGGACGAATTTAATCGTGAGTTGGTGGTCCCCTGGAGTGACTGTGAGATCCGGATATAGATATTCAGTCGTGCTTGCGCCTGGTTTGATTTTTGATTCGAACGAGAGTGATTCGGTCGAGCTCACGCCGTCGATTTCGTACCGAACCGAATCGTACACCAGCATCGAATCCCCGGTGTTCTGGACCTCGAGTCTCAAGCCAGACAAGTCAGAGGTGTCGCTGTCGTAGTTCCCGAAGGCGGTCACGTCCACACTGTTGATTTGAGCGTCTGGGCCGCCGAACTCTTGACTACTGCTCGCCGTGACAGGATTTCCAGCACTGGTCAATTCGAGAGTCACCGTCTCCTTGCCACCATCGCTGATGAACAGCGCAGAGCTAGCACCCCAGCCGGCGTCCACGATTTCGTACTCTTCGGTCGCACCACCAGCGAGCGATTGACTAGTCGAACCTCCCTTCACTTCTTGACCGTTGACCATCAGGCTCGCCGAGAAATCGGTGGCAACGTCACCGTTGTTCGACACGGTGAATTTCGCACTGGTAAGCCGCCCATTCTCCCAGACCGGAGTGAACGAATCGACGCTGAGACTCGCTGAGGCAACCTCACGAGTAAACTCATGAGTCGTGAACCCAGATGGGGAGTTCGCAATCGCCTGTAGCTGGATTTCTCCCGACGTCTTTGGTTCGTAGATCGTTCCACTGTAATGCGTAATCTCGTATTGGACGCTATGTCCGGGTGAAATAGACTCGTTGTACGTCGAGGCCAGTACCTCGTCACCACTCTGTATACCCGCCCAAGCCGTAGCCGTGAGGTCACCCTGGTTTTCGACAGTTACCCATGCGGATTCCAGCGATCCACCGTCCCAGACGGGTGCGATATCCGTGATTGCTAAGTCTGGTCCCTCGAACGTCTTCGTGAACGAACTGGAGAGTTCATCCGCGGACGTAGTGACCGAGACCGACCCGCGGACCTCACCAGCCGAGTCGATCGAGACTTCTCCGTAGGAGGGGGTGATCGAGAAGGTCTCGGCCTCACCGGGCATGACCCAGACGTAAGGGCTTGACTGCATTTCCGAGCCACGAGCACTGACAACCGCCTCAGAAATCTGTACAGGGAGGTCGCCGTCGTTGCTCACCGTCACGCTGACCCGCTGGAGTGTGTCCCCTGACCACGTTGCTTCCGTAGTCGTAATCGTTGGTGACGCGCCTTCGTAGGAGACGGTTTTTTTCGACTTTGTCTCACCACCCTTCTGGAGGATAACCGTGTAATTGCCCGGACGAGGGTCAGCGAGACTGAATGCCGCCACTTCTTGATCCGGCTCCAGCTTCGTCTCTTGGATTACTTGGCCAGACGGTCCCTCAAGGAGAGCGTCCGAATAGTCGTCAACACTATAGTTGAACGCCAGGAGCGGTCGGTCGTCGTACTCTTCAAGCCGAACATCGGATACGGCCGGTCCACTGTCTAAGCCTGTCGCGTCAAGCGCCGCTGTGCAACCCGCAAGGGGTGCGAGAATGAGGAGGGCGGAAAATGCGACTGCGAGTCGTCTGGTATCTGCATCCGCTTGCATTGATAATACCAACTCTCGGAGTGGGTATCTTGAATCTGTGGAAGAAAGTTCACATTTCTAACTTCAAATTATCTCAAGGGAGAATCCTCGTTCGCATCCACAGTAATATTTCACAGACTTACACCGATAACGGGACAGAGTAACTCTAAAACGAATGCGGTGCTATGCGAACTGACATATGTGTCTAATTTGTTGCTTGATACATGCCGCCGAACGCCACCAAAGACTGGCTTTCTCTCCTCTCTCGCGAAGCCGATGAGCGAGGTGTCTACTTAGACACCGACATCGACGGGCGAATCTTCCATTTCCATCTGGGCGACGATCCCGGTATCATCGGGAAAGTACGCTACTCTGAAGAAAAAAAGCGGAATTTCGTAAACGAACAAGGGCTCACGCACATCTGGCATCGGTATAACCGCGAAAAACAACTGATCCAAGACGGATCTGAGCGGAAGGTCGTCAATATCACGCTCGACGTGTGGAGCAAAGACGAATTCAATCAAGATGAACACCACTTCATCTTCCTAACCGAGCAGATGATCGACCAGGATACCTACTCCCAAGGTGATCAGAAGATCTTCATCACAGGGGACGGCCAGTACACGGGTCCACTCTCTAAGTACGTCAACGACTGGGACGCGATTTTTGAATACGCTACGAACGGTTCCCCTGAGCCTTCTCGACAATCCACTCAGACCGACCTCAAGGATAGTACATCAGATACCGAATTTGCTCCGGAAGACACGTCAGGCAGAGTGATCAACAGCCAGCGAGAGATCGTCCAGGTCAGTCAGAAATTCAAGGATGCAGCCTATGACCGATTCGACCACCAGTGTGTTTTGACTGGCATCGAAGCTTCCGAGCTGCTCACGGTGAGTCACGTCTTGGGCCGTGCAGAGCACAGCGAACTCGCCGAAGATATAGGAAACGTGCTCATTCTCGACTGGACACACCACATGGCGCTCGACGCTGGTCTCTGGACGTTCGATGAATCTGGACGGATCTGGGTGAAACCAGGCTTCGAGACGAGTAGCCCGTATCTCGAAGACTCTCTGGTCAGCCGCCACGGGGAGAAAGTTGCGGCCCTCACCAAGGTCAACGACGATTACATCGAACAGCGAAATCAGGAACTTGAGTGGTGGCCACCACGATAATAGTCTGATTCTGTATAGACGGTTAGATTACTGCAGCAGCGGTGATTTGGCGCCCTGTTTTCTCATCCGCTGAACCTCCTGGCCAACGAGACCTTGTACCAGCTCGGTCTCTCCCAACGGAGTGATGGGGCCGTCTTCCGGCACTGGTCGAACGACATACACCTCTTTTCCAAGTCGCTGGACGTGCATGGTCTTCTCTTCTCGGCCTTCCTCGTCTGCGGAGATGACGCCGTCGAGGACGAGATCGTCGCGGTCGAGTGCAACAAGCGGAGTGCCGTCGTGGTTTCGGAGTTTTCGGAATACCATTGCTGACACCCCATCGGCCACCCAATCCTACTTAGTTCTATCTCTGATGTGACTCGTTACGAATACGGGCCGTGGTCGCTCTTGAATATTGAATCAACAGACAGCGTACACTTCTGGAAACCACCACCACCAGACACACCCCGGGCGGCGTATACTTACTTACAATATGGTGCGATATGGCGGGGTTTTCGTGGTGGTCGACCCCCGTCAAATTTAGATCCGGTTTGATTTCACTTTCCGTTCAAGAAGTCCAATAATTCATCAGACAATTTTGTACCAGGATATAGATTTTCTGTACAATTCACTTGCCGCCTCTGAGAGTAGCCATTATCAGTGACCACACTTTCATTTGATGTAATTACAATTGCGCTTATACTGTCAGAATTGGATAATTGGCCGATGATTCGTTGATCTAAACGCTCGAGTAGGGTTACCTCGTTCCCCTTATGGTCGATCGTTTTGTGTTCCTGCATTTCTTTGATTTTTGGCAAAGGAACATCAACAAGAATCACACTTGGCTCATGGCCTGTCAATTTCTTCCGAGCTTTTTTGATTGGCTCCATTATCCAGTTAACGTAGTCGATTTGTTCAGAACATCTGACTCCTAACATGTACGCATTGGCGATGCTAACTTTTCCATCCTGGCTCACCTTTAATTGGGCTTCCGCATGCCCGTAGGAGTGTCCTGGCTGAACTTCGTAGTTTAAGTGGCCGAATAGATCAATGCTCTGTGTGAGATCAACATACGGCTGAACAGCTTTCGCCCACTCAGGCCGAATAGTTGTCTCTCTCATTCCATTGAAGTAGTCTACGAGCTCAACTTCGAGATCTGACCCTTTGACACTGGCCACTCCAATTTTCTTTTTATCTACGAGCGAACTAGCCACATTAACTATCGGCCCAACATCATCTCTTGTGAGTAGTCTTTGGCCCCGGATTTCAAGAGCAAGACTATCTTCGTCTATTTGTACTGAATCGTATAGTTGGTCGAGAATCTCTTTAATTGCCCACTCTTGTTCGCGCTCTGGCTCTGGTTTTGGTCTTTTCCGCTTACATTCTAACCAGACTTCTGAATCATCATCTTCCAGTATTACATCTGGGCCTTCTTGTTGTTGCTCATCCACCAACTTTGGATTGAATCCAGACTCTTCAAGGCTAGATGCGATTTCAAGTTCAAATACAGTGTCCCAGTAATCCTCCTCCTTCCACAACCGCTCAACGAATACGTCTTCGAAATCTAAGTCCACTCTGGTTCCATCTGGTTTCACTATTGATGTATCCTCGAGTCCAGAGAGGGCTTTACCTATGGTGATTGTATCTTGGACTTGATTGTTGAATTTCAGTCTATCTGTGCGGAAGAATTCGTTAATTGCTTCCCTTGTATTGTATATTTGAACCAAAATCGGATGCTCAGTCCCCAGTTGATGTGATGAAGTTCTCTGAGGGCGTTCCCCGCCTGAATTTGATTGCCGAGATTTAGCGTACTGATCATAGTCTTCGGAGAATCCGTCTATTGACTCCATCATTTCTGACAGGCGAATTTCGTACCCAAGTACGTCAATTGGGTCTCCAACTTTATCCATACCAGAACAGTATCTCCTGTGGACATAATATGGCATGCTAATGCACAGGCATTTGCAGCCTTTCGCGTGCATCAACTGGAACTGCGGAGGCGGAGGGTTATTTTTTGAAAGTTGTGACGTTAGTCACACTCCCTAAGGGGGCTGTCCCACCGGACGAAACAGCACCCGCTCGATCTCCTCGAGCGCGACCGCTCAGGGATAATCGAGACTCCACGAGAAATCGAGGTCAGGACGGAAAAGACGGAGTAGTATATAAAAAGAAGAGACGACTGAGAGTGTTGCCACTCAGCAAGCAGGCGGCTACAGGTGCTTGTGGACGACGGTGTTCTGCATCGGACCATACGCCTGTTCGTAGGTGACGATTGCATTCAGGAATCGTCGAGAATCGAGACCAGCGTCACACCATGCGCTGTATCCTTCCTCAAGTACGTCAGGCAGGTATTCGCCTGTCGAAGCGGAGTTCTTCGACTGGGTCAACACAGTCCGAATACGAATCCGCACACGCTTGTCTCGGTCATCCATCCCTGCAACGACTTCAGCACCGTAACGGTTCAGCCAGTTCTGCAGGGCACGCCCAGACCGCTCCAGGTCGCGCGGGTCAACCGAGAGGACGTTCTCGATCCGTGCGGCCACTGAGTCCACTACGTCATCCGCAATGGACACCAGTTCACGAACCTCCTGGGCAATCTTCGACGAGACCCACTGAACGACTCCACCGTCGTTGTCGAGCAACCCCGAGAGACGGTTGAGGACACGGTAAATCGTCGTGGACGACCACCCTGTTTCGTCCTCGAGTTCACCGACAGGCGTGCCACCGTCAGTCAACGCGAGGTGCTTCAGGATGTCTCGATCCGAATCCTGCAGCCGTGAGAACGTCCGCATGATCACCGACTCCTGGCTGGCTTCGATCTGCGGCGTCGGGTCATCCCACAGCGCAATCGTCCGGTTGGACTCGTCTGCCGAGAAGTGGTCGTCAGGGACGAACCACATTCCCGATCGGGTCGGGATGTCGGCCCAGGTCAGCACGTTCAACAATTTCTCTTCCAGGTCGCCAACGAGGTCGTGACGATTGCTCCACGCGACCGCCTGGTCTCTGTTCAGATTCTTCTTGTAGAGCGCACCGAGTTTCGGGTGGTACAGCGGATCCCCGTTCGAGTTCTCGCGCACGTACTGTGGGTGGTAGTGTTTGAGCTGCAGTCCTCGAGGACGGTGCTGACTGTTCGAGAAGAGTTCAGCAATCGCGTTCCGATCGAGACGGATTTGATGGTTGTAACCGACCACGTCCTCGTTGTTGGAGTCGTAGACGACGTGTGACCCCTCGATATCCGCGCAGAGCATGAACAGACGCATGAACACGCCGTCGCGCCGGACCAGTTTCCGAGCCTGTTCACGGTCGATACGCAGATATCGCTCGTGCTGCGTAATCGTCGAGAACCGATGTGGCTCTTCCGTGAAGTATCGACGTGACCAGTCGAAGCCGACTTTCTCGCAGACTCGCCGCATGAGCCACTTGAAGACGTGTGGTATCTCGTCTAACTCGAGGTTGACGACGTTCTGTAGTTTGACGTTCGTTGCAGGACCGAGAGCCGCAGGGACACTGTCAGGGCGGTTCTCGTCGGACCACGCCAGTCGAGGTTGAACACACACGGGGAGCTTCCGCTCACCTTCTCCGTAGGCGTTGATGTCGTACTCGAGAAGTGAACTCACTGTATCTGCTTTCGTCGGTTCGAGGCCCGACTGGTGGAAGCCCATCGAGACGTGCCACGTCTCAGTTCCTTCATCCTCGAAGCGAGGAACCTCTACCTCGAGTTTCGACAGACCACCGTCGATGTGGTTGTAGAGCTGGCGGACTGCCCAGTACGGCGAAGCACCGAACTCAGAGTACAGTAGGTTTCCGCGGGTTTCGTGAGGCGCACTGGCGACGTGGCTCACTGCCGGTCACCTCTCTCAGCGAGGTCGCGCCCGCACTGATCACAGCGATAGAGGCAACCACTCTCGTGACTGCATGACGGACAGGTAACCGTCATGGCCACCGCCCCGGTTCTCCGCCGTGACGACCAGGCGCGAGCTGTGGGTCCGGAATCGGAACATCAAGACCGGCAGCAGATCCGCGCTGGAGGCGGACAAGTGTGTCACACTCAAAGCAGCGATGTGCGCGGTCGTTAGAGTCGCCGTAGACTCTCCGGAAGTCGCGCGTGACGTGAGAACCACAGTGGAGGCATTCTTCTTTCTGAGCCTCAAACCGGAGTCTCACCGCCATTAGCGGTCACCTCCACGGATTTGTGAAAACGGGCGCAGGAGCGCTGCTGCTCCTATATTAAGCCCTACGTAAGAATTAAAGTTAGAGTGGGGACGGAGGGACTCTCTTTCAATCCTAAAGCGGCAGAGTGGCCTCTGAGTCGTCCGAAATCAGCTACCCCCTCAATCATGGTTCTGAATGTCGAGGGACGCGCTCAGTTCACGACGCCGCTTCAGGAACCGCTCGTGTTCATCCGCCTTATCGTAGTACCGGCGGATGGTCGAGGGCGAAGCGTTGACTCTCTCAGCAACGAGTTCGATAGGAATCCCGCGGTCGAGTTGCCACGTAATCGACCCCGTACGAATCGCGTGCGGAGACCGCGACGAAGGGCACTTACTCGCCCCGTTCCGAGTCGTGTACTCACACGAGAACCGCTCTCGCCCGTGCGGGCACTCTCTGTAGAGACACGGTTGGTTCCCGAGGTACGACCACGCTCGGAACGTCGAACGGGACGGTCGTCCCTGCCGACAGGAGAACAGCGGTTCACGCCCGTACTCGTCGCGTTTGTCCGAACGCTCCCGAGCGATGTACGTGTCCAACGCATCAACTACAGCCTGCGGCACGCCGACTACGCGCTCTCCGTCGGTCTTGTTCTTCAACGGCGTTCCCGTCGCCGGTTGGTGACGGAACTCCAGCGAGCGTTCGTCTCCGTCGAAATCGCTCAGGTCGAGCGCGCGCATTCCGCCCATTCGAGCGCCCGTGTGCCACGCCACTTCGAGGAACGCATGGTGCGCAGTTCCGAACAATCGACGAGAATCACGATACTTCGAGAGCAGGCCGAGGGCGTCCTCGGCGGCTAACTTCTCGTCGCTGGTCTGCTGGTCTTTCGACAGCTTCGGAACCTCTATTTTGTCCAGCAGGTTCGGGTCTACCGCCTCGATGCGCTGGCAGTATTTCACGAGTTGCCGCAGCGCGACAATCGAACCCTTGACCGTCGCCGGAGACACGCCCTGCCCCTCTCGGTGGGTCTGGTACTCATCTACGAGCCAGCCGTTCAGGTCGGCCATCGACTCCACGTTTTCCGATTCGCACCAGTGAACGAACGTCGTCAGTCGGTTCTTGTAGGACCGAACCGTCGCTGGCGTTTGCGATTGCGCCCGCCGGGCGAGGAATCGGTCCCGCGCTTCTCGTGGCGACAGGTCGCGCAGCTCGTCGCTCATTACAGGACCTCCCGCTCAACGTCGAGCGTGTTCACTTCGGCGTCGAGGAACTCCGCGAGCGCGGTCGCGTCGATCTCTTCCGGCGTCACGAAGATGAGCGACTCTCCGAATCCGAAGGTCGCACTTCGTCCGTCGGCCAGTGCCTCCGTTTGTTCGTCCGACAGTTGCAGCACGGTGAGTTCCACACTCATCGTCCTGCCTCCGTCGCGTCGATGCCAGCGCGTCCGCTACGCTTACTAGGTGGGCTTTCGTATTCTGACATGGCTACCAATTTCCTAACTGGGTTGGTTCGAGTGGCCGCACCACGCGGGGACCCTTTCTCCCCGCGCGGAGCTTGTGACCGTGAGAGACGTTGGTGGGTATCTGTATGAACCTCAGACCAGCTCCCCGGAGTGAAAGTGGACGTTTTTCCGAAAGTGAAACTCAGTAGCCGCATCGCGCTCGATTCTTCCGAACTTCGTTGGGGTTCAAGACCCCACAGATTGTACGTTATCATGCTTCCGTAGCGTGTTTACGGGAGCCACCGCGGGCCAGTGTTGGAGCACTGGGTCCGCTTGGTTTCTGTATGGACCCGAGACAGTCAGGTCCGCGTGTAGCTTCCGTTACTCTCCTCCTGCGAAGGACTGCACAATAAACCTAACCCTGTTCGTTGCATCTTGCAACAAATAGGGCTGACTTATCATATCCGTGACCATTAAGAAACTCACCTGTGTTGCTCAGGTCGTGCAACCCGCTTGGTGGAGCAAGTACGACGACCCTATTCTCCAGTTCTTAGCCGACACTGGCGCAGCTGTTCCGCCACGGGTTATTCTGTTTAACCTCGAACGCAGAGAAATCGCCTCTCCTCACCGCTCGACTATCAAACGACGACTCCAGAGACTACAGGAATACGGTCTGGTCGAGAAGGTCGGCGAAGAAGGCTACTACGTGATTTCTGAATTGGGAGAAGCCTACCTTTCGGGAGAGATCGACGCAGCCGAACTCGACGCCGTCGAGTAAGCACCCACCACCCTGACCCGTAAAGGGGGCGGGTGGGTGGGTGGATGACAACTTTCACTTCATATTAGGAATGTGCGTGAAGATGTCACTTCTTATTTCCAACATGTCTGAGAGCGATTCAATTTCATCAATAAAGCATGCTGGGCCAGTAAACAGTTCAGTTGCCTTATTACCTCTAATATCGGTGTAAGTTATTTTAATGCGCAAACCAAGACGTTCAATATCTGTTTGTTTTAATTCCGGGAGCAATTTGTTGAAAACCACCGTGCTGGGTAATTCTCCATCCTCTAGCTCTGTGACGGGAGCGTCAACATCTTCATTTTCGAAACTAATCCTTCCAGAAAATTTAGCCGTTTCACCAGGATCGAGAACACCACCCTTTCCCGCGGAGAGAATATCTGTTTGGTCCGACTTGATGATTGGGAATGAATGAGCAGTTAATTGTGGGATGTTATTAACGCCGTTCGACTTCTTGGCGAAGTCTTCAATTTTCAACCACGAATTTGACTCTGTGCTAACGTAGAGTTGAGGTATAAGCCCGAGTCGTATTGCTTTCCCGTCGCCAACATTCTGCAAGGTGATTTGGATGTGGTCTTTGTCTTCTGGATTTATGCTATAATCACCGAGACGGCGAATAATCGGAGTAAGTTGGGCTAGTTCTTGTTTGATAAGTTCCTCATTTTGAGACAGTGTTCGTATTGTTGACCAAGCAAGGAGAAGTGGACCAATAGCGCCAAGTCCCGCAACGATAGTAGAGGAAGGTCCGATCGAGACCCAGCCAAATATATCGTTAGCGATCAACAGAATAACGCCAGAAATCAATACCCAAACCAACACAGAAATAATTTTTTGTTGACTCTTATCCATTATTCTAACCAGTCAAACGTGATAGCATTATATAACTTCCATCAATAGCGGAGTTGGAGACAGCTGCATATTTTGGGATAAGCTCATTTATCCGAACTTCTACTTCTACTCTGTCCTCACCCAGTTGAGAAACCGGTGCACTCTAACTACGTTCTTCAACGATGGGTACAAGAGGAACTTTGCTACTTCGTTGTGCAGAGATTGACTGGATTCACTAGAAATTTCGTCGTAGGCGCTAAGAAATTCTTCCTCACCCAATGCACGGAGCGCATGGAGATCTGCGGCCAACTCCTCTAACCGAACGGTCATCACGAAAGCCAGTATCAGCAGCAGGGAAACGCCTGCAAGCATCGCTATTGGTTCTATAGGCATACCAAAGGGAATTAGCAGAGAGTAACCCAGACTGCTTAGTAGGTAGTAAATACCGATTACACCATTGATGACCATTCCGTAGAACAATCCTCTCAAAAGAGGTAGCCGATTTAGGTGACCTCTCTCGTGACGATATACAAGTTCAGCCGCTTCCTCTGAGAGATTCTGCATTCGTTGCTTGTTCAGAATAATTGTACCTACAGGAGTTGCCTGACCGAAAGCAGCTGAATCGCTATCGAACCAGTAAACGTCTTCCTCAGACGTGTGCCCATTGAAACTTCCAACGGACTCAATCGGCCCGTGGTAGAACCGGGCAAATGCCCTTGTAAAACGATCTCGAAAAGCATCCATTGTACGTTCCACGGTTTGCATACGTTATATTGGTTGGAAATATACAAAAATATTCGGACATGTGTGATTTTCAAGAAGATTGTGATATTTTTCGCAGCCGTCACGGATGCTGCATACAGTCTCTTTCTTTCTCGTAGTAGTCCTCCACGTGCAGCACGTGGTCGGCCGCTTCCGGTTCCTCTAATCCGATATTCACGAAGTGCCGAGCCATTATCTCCGGTTGATGCGTCCCGAAGTTGCACTTCTGACAGCGCCACATCTCTCCCTTCTGTAAGTCGTGCTGTAGTCTCGTCTCGTCGAGGATGCGCTGAACCGGCAGCTTCAGCGTCACCATATCGACACCACCGCCGCTCGGGGCGTGCTCTTCCCCGTCGCGGTCGATAATGGCCTCTAGACGCCATTCCGATTCGAGCGTTTCACGGCCGAACGATTCGGTCCCGTCGTCGTCCTCTCCCTGCATCACCGATTCCACGAAATCGGCCTGCGCTATCGGAATCTCGTTGATATTCCTCCCGAGCATCTGATGCAGTGAGAGTTCTTTCTCGCTGTGTTCCATCTCTGTCTCTACACGCTTCCTGATTCGCGTGCGCTCTGTCGTTTCGCCGATACTGACGCCTGCCTCCACGCTGGGCCAGCGTTCGGCGAGGCTCAGTCTACCGTCCTCTTTCGCTGTCTCGTCCTCGGCGTCGAGGGCGTCGAGCAGATCGTCGTCCGGTATCGGCTCTTCGAGTCGTGACTGGTCTATGGCCCATCCAGAATCACAGCACTCGCACACTACGTCCGGGCCGCGCCCGTCGTCCCACTTCACCGCTTCGCCGTGCATATCGGTCTGGTCCGCTTCAGCGGACTCCGCCCGCTGCTGGCAGGCGTCGGCGGTGATCGCTTCGGTGAGCACCTTCGAGCGAGAGGTACGACGTCGCGCTGCTGACCAGTAAATCGAACCCCACGCGAGGTATTCGATTGGCTTGTCCAGCAACTCCTCGGTGTATCCGCCCATGTACGCCGCGAGGTACGAACCCATGTTCTCCACGTTGGCGTTCAGAGAGATACAGCCGTTAGACTCCTCCTCGTAGTCGTCTATCGCCCAGTAGTCGTGCGCGGACGCTCCGGCGTACTCGCACACCTCCAGATGCTTGTCTATCACCCGTTCGAACTCGGTCCCGACGCTGTGCAGGTCTTCGCCGCGTTCTCCTAGCGGTTCTGTGTCGAAGTAGACGCCCACGTGCAGGTGCGTGTAGCACGCGTTCATCCCGCCGTCGCCGTCCATCCCGTGCGGCTCTGCCTGTAGCCAGTAGCCCCACTGGTCGGCGTCGAGGCCGAGATGGTACTCCATCGTGTTGCGGAGTGTGTCGCGCACACCGTCGTAGGAGAACGAGTCGTGCAGCGCGTCGCAGTGTTCCACTGGTGGAATCCGTGCGCCGCTCGGCACTGACGAGCCAGTGAGGGTGAGCATCGCGGTCGCGGGCGAGTCCCACGCCGCTACTGCTTCCCCTCCGCTGGGTCGTTCTCCACCGGCCATCTGTCTCTGTAGCGCCAGCGCGCGGGCGTACTGCTTCTTGGAGTATTCTTCTCCCCACGCGTCAGCCAGCGGTATCTCGAACGTCTCGCCCTCTGTGTTACCGAAACGGGCGAGCAATCCATCGTACCGGGTGTGTGCGGTGAGGAAGGCACTCAGCGCGTCCGCCCACGTCGCGGCTTCTCGTTTCGCTAGCTCCGTCACCTGAAACGCCTTCTCGGTCGGACTCTGCGGTTCGACCCATTCGTCACGCCATTCTGATTCTGTGACGATGCGCCGGAGCTTCCGCCCGTGTGTCTGGCACAGTGGCGTCTCCGCTAGTTCCGGGTACGCGTCGATGAACTCCAGCACTCGTTCGTGGACGAGTTCCTCGGAGTTTCGGTCCTTGGCTGAACGGCCGCGTTGAGCCTCTACAGAGTTAGTCTCCTTGGAAGGCCAAGGCTCAGCCCCCGGTTCCGTCCCTTCGACTTCTCCGGTAGGCTGGCTGCCATCGCTACTCACGCTCCCCGCCGTCTGGGACTGCGTAGTCGCTCAGACGCTGTTGGGTTTCTTCAGGTGTTGAGACAGCTTTGGAGGGAGAACCGACCGCACCGACCCACGTTCTCGGCCGACGGCCGTCGGCCTCGTGCGGACTGGCTTCCGGGTCGCCCCGCGAGGGGTCGCTTCCGGCAGGCTCCTCACTCCCGCGCTTCGGGGCGCTCAGCGCGGGCAAGACGTTCGTCGCCTCTCCAGTCCTTGCGGTGGAATCCCGGGCGGCCAAATGCGCCCACAACAGCGATGTGAGACGGTGGTCCCGAATCTTCTGGTCAGCAGCTGGGATGCGCGCGCAGCTCCGACATTCGTGGTATTTCGCCGCTTGCTCCGCGTGATCGACGAGACAGAAGTTGTGGCAGGACGCACACCGGTACTTGACGAGCCTCCAAGCAAGGTCCATCTCTGGTGGGTCGAACGACGGCGAGTCCTGGATGTCGTAACCCGGCTTTTCGTAGGGTGGCCTCTTTCTGGTTATCTCTCTGTCCCACATCGTAACCTGATGTGGGCTGTCGCCGCGGTGTAGCGGCCGACAAACCGGGTCTGACCGACTCTTTGGCTTTTGTGGTTCTTCGAGATAGACTGGGTCGTAACCCGTACTCTCTGGATAATGGATATAGCCGGATTCCTCATTTGCTTGCGCAAGCTCCGAGTTGTCAACGTCCTCGGTGAACCAGAGATCTCCACCGTCCTCTTCGTCGTCGCTGTGGCTCTTCTCTGGTGGAGAATCGCTCACAGAGAACGCACCTCCCGGTTTTCAGCAAACCGTCGAGGCAGCGCCTCTGCTCCTATATTAAGCCCTACGTAAGAGTTAAAGTTAGAGTGGGGACGGAGGGATTTGAACCCCCGATCGACTGATATCTCCGGTGTGCGCCTCGGTACTCCAGAGGGTCGTCAACGCGAACCGATGATCAGTCGGCCGCTCAGTATATCAGCTGGAGTATCGTCCCGGGCGCCAAGCCTCTGGAGTCAGTCGCCATGCCGGGCTTGGCCACGTCCCCGGTCTGTCTGCATCCTCTCGTATGGCGATTTTTCTTAAAGGGGTTTCGATTCTACTCGTCGCGGTCGTCGTCGGCCCAATCGCACTCTTGGCACTTGTAGGCGACCACGAACTCCGTCACACTCGGCATATAGCCCACTTGGATGACGTTCTCGCCACACTCCGGACAGTCGAAGTCTGCGTCCTGAATCGGTTCGGCTTCCATCGGGCGCTCACCCTCGACGAGTTCGGCGAGCGTCTCGGGAGTCACCATCCGTCCCTGCACGACACGGTTGCTCATATCCCGACGAAATCACCCAAAGTAGGTAAGCCCTGCGCCACAGTCAGGGCGTCGCAACCGTCACTGTGCGCGTCCGCGGGCCGTCGCACTCCACCAAGAGAACCGACTGCCAGCGCCCGAGGTCCAGTTTGCCATCGACCACCGGAATCGACACGCCGTTGCCGACGAGGAGTGCGCGGAGGTGCGAGTCGGCGTTGTTGTCTAGTGTGTCGTGTTCCCAGCCAGTATCAGCGACGGCCTCGCCGAGTAGGTGTTCGATATCGGAGAGCAAGCGCGACTCGGCTTCGTTGATACAGACACCCGTCGTGGTGTGTCGCGAGAAGACGGTACAGATGCCGGAGTAGCCGCTCGGAAGCGCCGACTGAACACGGTCGGTCACGTCGATAACTTCGAGTCGGCGGTCTGTTCGAACGTCGAAGGTCTGGTGCATACTGACCGTTCGTCGGCCAGTTGCAAAACGATTCGAGGAAGAGTGGTTAGCTTAGAGCCACGGCGCGCGCGACTCTCCTTCACCGGGGTATCCGTAGCCCGGTTCTGGCTCGGACGCTTGCGAGTCCGATTCGTCGGCCTGCTGGTCGTCCAGTTCGTCGTCGGCCAGGTCGTCGCCGCCGTCGGCGACAGCACCGTTGGCCGAAGCGCGCTGGTCTGCGTCGGCCATCACGTCGCGTGCGGCGTTCACACCTTCGTTGGATACGCTGGGGTCGAACGCGAACAGTGCGGTGACACCGAGGACGCCGAGTGCGACCGGTGCCTTCGTGGGCATCAGGCCGAGTACGTCGAGCGCGAGCATGCCGAGTGCGACCGAACTGCCGAAGCGGAAGAGGTCGATATCGACCGTGCCGCGGAGGCGTGGGGCGAACACCGCGATGCTACCCGCAAATGCGACGCCGGTCCCGGCGGCCGCACCTGCGTGCATGAGCATCGTCGGGTCAGGGTTGAACACGAACTGTGCGCCTGCGGGGTTGAAGCTAGCCACGAGACCGAGTCCGATGATGACGCTGGGCGAGGGGAGATACTCACCGACCTTCGAGGAGGCCGTCTTCGCGGCGATAGCGAGGATGACCAGACCGGCAAAGCGGTGGAACACCTCGAAGTTGAGGAGCGTCTGGATGGTCTGTGCGAGCGCCGCTTCGGCGACGGCGACGGGAATGAGGACCGCACCGAGGATGGCGATGGACGTGAGTTGCTGACGGCGCGTCCCGTCCATCTCCGCGAGAATAACCGCCACGGTCGCGGACCCACCAAAGATGAGGAGTCCGGTCTGGAGAATACCCGTGACGGAGTTCAGCGCGCCAGCGATGATGAGCGCGGGAAAGATACCATCGACCAACGGAAGGCCCATAACGGTCGCGAGCAGGCGGGTGGCACCACCAACCTGCTGCTCGAGACGAAGGGCGACTGGGTGGCGTGAAACACTCATTCGATGCTATTGTTGACCGTCACCATCGGCCAAGCGGTGATAAGGACGCAATTCGGACAAGGGAGTACGAGCGTGGCGTACATTCCGTCCATTTCGTCCAAGTTTAAAACCCCGTTTAAGTGTCTGCCACATCGATGTAAAGAGAATGCCGGAGGAGCGGGTCATCTGACCGGCAATACGCGATGCGGCGGGACACGTGGAGTCCATACAACACAGATTTGGGACTGGGATATTAAACGTTGTGTGGGATACGACCGCATACAACACGAGAATCTCTGGCGCTGTTTTTAAAAGGACTGACGATTCATAGGAAATTCCCCACACAGCCTACGACTCTACGATGCACGTTTGTGACTAATGTGATTATTCGGGATAGATTCGCCTCCTGCTAGCGAGTCACGCAACCACGAACGCATCAGGCGCGAAAAGGTATCCACCTTCGTGTCTATTTCTGCAACCAGTTTGCCACACATCAACATTCCCGTGCTATCTCGCAACCCTTTTGTCGTCACCTACACCACGCTTGATATGGCGAACGACGTTCCAGACCGAGAGTCCTTTTCCGAAAAACTTCGGGTACCTGAATCGCTGACATTCGACGACGTGCTACTTCGACCGATGGAGAGCCGTGTCGAACCCGACGACGCAGACGTTTCGACGCGCGTCTCGAAGAACGTCGAACTCAACATTCCGATTCTGTCCGCTGCGATGGACACCGTGACCGAGAGCGGAATGGCAATCGGCATGTCCCGCGAGGGCGGCCTCGGCGTGCTTCACCGCAATATGAACACCGAGCAGATGGTCCACGAGATCGAGCGCGTCAAGCGCGCCGACGAACTCGTCATCCGCCGTGAGGATGTCGTGACCGCGCAACCGCAACAGACCATCAGCGACGTGGACGAGATGATGGAACGTGCTGGCGTCTCCGGCGCACCCGTCGTCGACGACGACGACACCGTCCTCGGCATCATCTCCGGCACCGACATCCGTCCGTACCTCGAAGTCGGCGAGTCCGACGAAGTCCAAGAAGCGATGACGGACGAGGTTATCACGGCCACGCGCGACGTGACCGCCCGCGAGGCGCTCGAACTCATGTACGACCACAAAATCGAACGCGTTCCCATCATCGACGACGAGAGTCACCTCGTCGGCCTCGTGACGATGCAGGGAATCCTCCAGCGCCGTGAGTACGAGAACGCCTCCCGCGACGAGGAAGGCCGTCTCGTCTGTGGTGTCGCAGTCGGTCCGTTCGACCGAGAACGCGCTGAGGCCGCCGACGAGGCCGGTGCCGACGTCATCTTCATCGACTGTGCCCACGCGCACAACCTGAACGTCATCGACACCGCCCGTGAAATCAAGGAGTCCGTCGATGCGGACGTCGTCGTCGGCAACGTCGGTACCCGCGAGGCCGCCGAAGAACTCGTCGATTTCGCAGACGGAATCAAAGTCGGTATCGGCCCCGGTTCCATCTGTACCACGCGCGTCGTCTCCGGGTCCGGCATGCCGCAGATTTCGGCTGTCGCGGAAGTCGCAGACGTCGCCGCTGAATACGACATCCCCGTCATCGCCGACGGTGGCATCCGTTACTCCGGTGACGCCATCAAGGCCATCGCCGCAGGTGCGGACGCCGTAATGCTCGGTTCCTACTTCGCCGGAACCGACGAAGCGCCGGGTCGCGTCATCACGATGAACGGCAAGAAGTACAAGCAGTACCGCGGCATGGGCTCGGTCGGTGCGATGCGCTCCGGCGGTGCCTCTCGCTATCTCAAAGAGGACAACGAAGACGAAGAGTACGTTCCCGAAGGTGTCGAGGCTGCGACGCCGTACAAAGGCTCGCTCGCGTCTGAACTTCACCAACTCGTCGGTGGCATGCAATCCGGCATGGGCTACGTCGGCGCCGAGACGATTCCGGACGTCAAAGAGCGCGCTCGGTTCGTTCGCGTCTCGTCTGCGGGGCAGGCCGAAGGCCACCCGCACGACGTGATGATTACCGACGAGGCACCAAACTACAGCCCGCAGGAATAACTGCGAGACACACTGTTCGCCGTTTTTCTACTCCTCAACCGTGAGTGGTGACTCGACCACTACGCGTGTACTCAAAAAAGAGAGTGATTAATAGGGATGTATCTCGTGGCATTACCAGAGTGATGGATACCGCGGAGTTGCGTACTGCGCTTCGAAACGCAGGGATGTCGCAGTACCAGGCCGAAGCGTACGTTGCGCTCATAGAGTTAGGGGCCGCGAGTGCGACCGAACTTGCCGATGCGTGTGCAGTGCCGACGGCACGAATTTACGACGTTCTCAGAGACCTCGAAGCGAAAGAGTACATCGAGACCTACGAACAAGACAGTCTACATGCTCGTGCGCGCGACCCGCACACGGTGATGAACGACCTGAAAAACCGAGCAACCCAACTCAGTGAAGCGGCCTCTGAAATCGAATCACGCTGGCAACAACCGGCCGTGGACCGCCACATGCTCAGCATCGTCAAACGCTTCGAGACGGTGTTCAAACGCGCTGAAGAACTCATTACGAACGCGACCAACGAAGTCCAACTGTCGATTACACCCGACCAGTTCGATGAACTCCGGCCTGCAATCGCGGTGGCCCACGAAAACGACGTGTTGGTCAAAATATCGCTACACCCAGAGGCCGGTTCCGACCTCGAAATCCCCGAAATCGAGGCGTACGAAGACATAGTCACGGAGGTTCGAAAGCGAACCCTTCCTTCTCCGTTCGTTGCCATCGTCGACCGAACAGGTGCGTGTTTTGCTCCACATGCAAACTCGGTCAACACCTACGGTGTTCTGGTGGACGACTACACGCTCGCGTACGTCTTCCACTGGTACTTTCAGACTGCCCTGTGGGAGGTGTGGGACGTCATCTACTCGACTCAATCGGAAGAACCGCCGGTCGTTTACACCGACATTCGGCATTTCATCCAAGACGTCACCCCACGCATCCGTAACGGCGCGGAGGTAGACGTCCGAATCTCCGGGTTCGACACGGAGAGCCACGACCCAATCGACATCCACGGAACGCTCTCAGATGTGTACTATACCGCGGTTTCGGCCCCGAAAAAGACGCCTTCGTTTTCTGAACTCGCTGGGCAGGTGACGCTCACTGTCGATACTGAGGGCGAATCATACACTGTCGGCGGGTGGGGTGCGCTCCTCGAAGATATCGAGGCAAATCGCATCACCATCGAGGAAATACGTTGAATCTGTTGCCCCGCCGGAATCTATAACAAGGCGGGAGTTAGATACGTCGTACGAACACAAACAATCCGGGCACACGCAGACGACAAGGGGTATTTTGATATAGCCCCAAACAACATTCAGTTCCGTGAGTGTTCCCGGAACACCACTACTATACCAATGAGTGCTGATCAGCCGCTTGTGCTCATCGTTGAAGATGAGCCGGACCTCGCCGATCTGTACGCAACCTGGCTTAGGGACGACTATCGCGTTCGTGTCGCCTACGGAGGCCGAGAGGCGCTCGACAAGCTCGACGACGAAGTCAACGTCGTACTTCTCGACCGTCGGATGCCTGACCTCTCTGGTGACGAAGCGCTCGCTGAGATTCGTAACCGCGGCTTTGAGTGCCGCGTTGCGATGGTAACAGCTGTCGAACCGGACTTCGACATCATCGCTATGGGCTTCGACGATTACCTCGTCAAACCCGTCTCGCGCGAGTCGCTGACCGAGACTGTCTCTAATCTTATCTTGCGAAACACCTACGATGCGGGAGTCCAAGAGCTGTTCTCTCTCGCCTCGAAGAAGGCCCTTCTCGAGGCTGAGAAGGACGTAACGACCCTGGAAGACAACGAAGAGTACAACACCCTCAACACCCGCCTCAGCGAACTGCGCAAGAAACTCGACGAGACGTTGAACCAACTCGACGAGACGCGCGGCATCTCTGCAGTCTACCGTGACATCGGGAACGCTGCGGGGACCGACGACAACTGAGTCGGACCTGTTCCGGGAAAGCCCTCCTTTTTCTTCCTCTCTGCCCGAATATCATCTCTCGCACTCGTTTGTGAGCATTTGACAGATTCATTCGAGTTGACACCTAGTTAATTAAGTTAATTTCGTATCAGAATTACTCGAATAAATATATGTTGGCATCGGCCATTGGTGTAGATGCACATGTCCGACAACAGCAACACGATGCTTACGTACCTTCGTCAGAACCCCCGCATGATGGGCGTCCTATTCACGCTGACCCTCCTGCTCGCGCAGGCAGGGAACGCATCCGCCAACATGGCGACGTACATCTCCGGCCCCTAATTACGATTCGAGGAACTCGTCGTTCCAGAAAAGCCGACCACGGTAAAACACCGGAACTTGTTCTAACGTGAGGAACTCGCGTAGCTCTGCTTTACTGACCTCGAATACTGCTTCGTCCGAGGAGACGAGATAGTGTTGTCCGTTCTTCGAAACTGCTGGCTTGACGAGTGCGCCCATACTGCTCTCGATTGTGGGGTACGTTTTGAACGTCAGTGTGTACGCCTCTTGTGTTTGCTCGACCTCACAAATTATCGCCATCCCACTTTCCGTCTGCGAAATCGACAGTGCGCCGTCGCCGACGATAGTGTACTGTTGACTCGTCGTAGAGTTTCGCTGAGAGACGTTCAGCGCCGTCTGGAGCGGGAATCCCATGTTGAGTAACTGGGCGAGGACACCGCCGACTTCCACGGCACCTTTGTTTATCACGTCACTCAAGGTGACGATACCACCGATAGCGCCAGCGTCGATGAAGGCTAAGCCTTGGTCGTACGAACGACACCCGTTCAGTAAGAACGATTCAGCGCCGATTTCACCAACTGAATGTGCATCCAGTCTCCCATCGGTACACTGGAGGCCCTCGCCGTCGATGTGCCCGATGAAGTGGAGAAAGTCGTTCTGTTCTTCCAGCACTGCTCGAAGCTCACTCATCGAGAGGCCTTTGTGGTACGAAACCTCGAACGGAAGTTCGTCTCGTGACCCGTAGATGGTGTCCACGAGGTCCTCTTCTGCACTCATCTCCAGGTCGTTGCAGACGACCGCAATCGATATTGTGCCGTTTTTCGCCGTCCGCGCGAGTCGGTTTTCGTAGGCCTGTTGAGTTGGCTTACTCGCCCCCACGGGCGCACCATCACCGACCCACGCTTGGTCGGCAGACTCGGCATTCTGTGGTTTGATGTAGGTGTCTGTACTCGGCGGTGACGATGCTGCACTGCGTGTGAACGTCTCTTCGTCGCGGAGGAAGTCATCGACCGCAGACGCCTGAAGTTCGTCCGCACCGATTCGTTCGGTGTTTGGCGTCTTCACGACCGCGAGGTCGTTGACGATGAACGGAAGCAGCGAGAGATTGTCTCGTTGTGCTTCGACGTGCGTCGTCAACTTCCACTCGGGCATCAACTCGGAGACGACGTCGAACGGCACGGAGAGGTACTCCTTGAGTCGCTCTCCCGGTTCAGCATCGTAGAGTTGGGTAAAGTCGAGGTTTGTTCGTTCTTCGACGGCCTCCCGCTCGTGGAGGTCGACGCGGTAGTAACCTTCCGTCCGCGTCACACAGTCGAAGAAGAACGTTTGCTTCAGCACGCGTTCGACCTCTGCTTCGAAGCCGTGTGGGCCGTCGAGCAAGTGGACGAACCCTGTCTCTGATTCGATTCGCGGTTGTGCTCCGGATCCGAGTGTTGCACCGAGATAATATACGAGAGGTGCAACCACGACGATATACTGGAGTTCGGGCGGGACGACGATTCGAAGCCCAGTGTTCGGTGGTTCGACCCCATCTGGGATATCCAGTTCGTCACCAACTTCGAGGAGGGGTGGGTGCCCGCGCAGTGTCGGGTAGGACCGTTCGACACTGGTCGTTTTCAGTGCAGACCCGAAGGCAGAAACGGCTTTCATGACGTCTCGCGGGTCTTCGGTCGTCGTGATAGTCGTCGCCGGACTTCGGTGATAGGACCGCGCACCAACGTGAATCGGCGTCCGTTCCGGAAGTTCAATCCTCGTCCGGTGGCTGTCGGCTTTGATACGAAGTGACGATGAAATCTGGATGTACACCTTCATCGACGTGAACAGCTCCAGACTGTACGACCCTGAATCGAGCGTGATGTCGGTTTCGCGGTCTACCTGCGTGACCATCTCACCGAACAAATCTCGGACGATGATGCCTTTGAGGCCAGTGACCTCAAATCCAGTCGTCTCGATCCGAACTGCTGCATCTGTCGGGAACCAAAACCGAGTTTCGTCTGTCGGTTCGGGCGTGATAGCCGTTTGCGTCCGAATTCGTACTTGATGCCGCTCAATACGGTCTCGGACGATGAGACCTTCCCCCTCTGATGGAAGCGAGAATCCCACTTCGTGGCCTGGGGGGGCACGAGATTCATCGCTCTGCCCGGACTGTGCCATTGTGTATAGGTGACACGATTAGAGATAAAAAGCGTATTGGTCGCCTGACTGTCAACGTTTCAGGGGAAACCAGCCAGATGACGCGTCTGCGTCCTTGAGATGCCAGCGTTGCCGTGGTTCGGATCCTTCGACGCTGAGTTCGACGACTGCGTCGAACAGGGGTTCGAGCATCCGGTTGATGTCGCTTTTCCGGCCACCGGGCGACCAAACGTGAATCATACCACGGTGCGCGCGGACGTGGCTCGTCACGACGTGGAGGAACCGAAACACCTGATTCAGTTCGTATTCGGAGACGAGCGCTGGAAGACAATCGAAAGCAACGCGGAGTTCTGCGGGAGAAAGAGACTGCGATAATGTGGCGAAATCTTGGATGTCGTCCGATATCTCGGCACCGAGTTTTCCGAGGCCGCCATCGACGTGCCGTTCGGATGCGGTCGGCAGTGGTGCCGAGAACGAACTGGCTACTGCGGAACTGCGGGCGTGTGTCGAATACCGAATCGTTCGGGTCCACTCTGCGGACCGCTCGATGGGTTGACTGAGCCGCTGGTCGATAGAGGTCGTCTGGTTCACGATGAGAAGCCGTCTTCGCGGCTCCTCGGGCGCTCCGAGCATCTGTGCAGACGCGCGAGAATACATCTCTGTCGGGACAGAGCCAACGACGAGAAGCGCACTCCCTTGGCGCTTGAGAGCTTCCAACCCCGCTTGGAAGTCCGAAGCTCCATCAGAGACCGACACGTCTGTTTCACCTCCCGGAGCCATTCAGCCTTACCCACGAAATCATATTTAATAAGACTTTGCGTGTTACCCTGTCGAAATGTGTTCAGTGTTGACACAGATGTGGGCAATCTGTGGTATTACACGCGAATACGTAGCCCGTTCAGGGTCAAAATCGGTAACACGAAACATGGTTGTGACGTTCGATATCTGTGTCGTCTCTCAGATACGAAGTCACTCGTCCGTTCGAACTGTCAGCACCGGAACCGGCGACCGTCTGACGACCCGCTCTGTGACACTTCCGAGGAGGATGCGTTCGACGCCACCTCTCCCATGGGTCGCCATAGTGACCACGTCGATTCCGTGTTCGTCGATATAACCGAGTATCGCTTTCGGGGGCGACCCTCGGACTACAGTCCCCACACCGTCGAGTCCTCGTGCCTCGATTCGTTCGACGAGTTCGTCCACGACATCGATTCCTTCCTGTTCGAGTGCATCGTACACTTCGCCGCCGATGACGCTCACACTGTCGCGGTCTGTATCGGCGACGAAGAGGACGTGAATCGTCGCGTCGTACAACTCGGCGAGTCCGAATGCGTGCGGAAGCGCCACTTCGACGGCTGGACTCCCATCGGCCGGAAGCAGTATGTTATTGTACATGACTGTCACTTCGTCCTCGATTGGCCTGAGTGCTTCGCAGGGAGCCAAAAAAGCGAGTCGCGGTGTCTGTTACGAGACGTAGGCTTCGATTCGGTCCATCGCTTCGCGGAGGTCCTTCATCCCCGTTGCGTACGAGACGCGCAGGTGGCCTTCGCCGCCAGTTCCGAAGACACTGCCCGGAACGAGCGCGACGTTCTGTTCTTCCAAGAGGCCCTCTGCGAAGGCTTCGTCGTCGCCGTCGGGGGCTTTCGGGAAGACGTAGAACGCGCCTTTGGCTTCGAAGCAGTCGATACCCATCTCTTCGAACCGTGAGAGGACAAAGCGACGGCGACGGTCGTATTCACGTCGCATCTCTTCGACAGAGTCGTCACACGACTGGAGGGCTTCGAGCGCGGCATATTGTGCAGTCGTCGGCGCTGAGAGCATCGCGTACTGGTGAATTTTGTTCATCGCCGCGATGGCCTCTGGTGGCCCCATGGCGTAGCCGAGACGCAGACCCGTCATCGCGTAGGCTTTCGAGAAGCCGTTGAACACGACGGTTCGCTCTCGCATACCTGGGTGGGTCGCTATCGAGGCGTGGTCGTCCTCGTATCGGAGGTCCGCGTAAATCTCGTCCGAGAGGACGATGAGGTCGTTGTCGCGGACGAAACTCGCAACCTCGGCGAGTTCGTCGTCGGTCATCACCGCACCCGTCGGGTTGTTGGGATAACAGAGGACGAGGACGTCCGCGCCTGCGGCACCTGCGGCTTCGAGTGCCTCGGGAGTGAGTTTGAACTCGTCTTCCGCGTAGGTCGGAACCGGTAGCGGTTCGCCCCCAGCGAAAATCGCCCCGGGCGTATAGGAGATGTACGACGGTTGTGGAATCGCAACCACGTCACCCTCGTCCACGAACGCGCGGAACGCGAGGTCGACAGCCTCGCTCGCGCCAGTCGTGACGATGATTTCGTCTTCCGGGTCGTACGACTGGCCGTAGCGCGTGACGCGCTCGGCGATGGCTTCGCGGAGCTCGCGGAGGCCGCGATTCGAAGTGTACGAGGTTTTCCCCCGTTCGAGTGAGTCGATGGCAGCAGTACGCGCGGCCCACGGCGCGGAGAAGTCCGGTTCTCCGACACCGAGCGAGATGACGTCGTCTAGCTCCTCGGCAAGTTCGAAAAAGCGCCGAATGCCGGACGGCGGAACTTCCCGGACGCGGTCGGAGAGGTGGTCGCCGAGCGTCATGGAGACACAGAGAGCCGGTCATCCTCGTCGCCGTTGCCGAACTCGATACCCTCCTCCTTGTAAGAGTTCATCACGAAGTGCGTGACCGTCTTCGTGACCTCCGGAAGCGGCGCGATGCGCTCGGAAACGAAGTTCGAGATATCGTGCATCGAGTCGCCCTCGATTTCGACGAAGAAGTCGTAGTCGCCGGAGACGAGTCGAAGCGTCGAGACTTCGGGAAATCGTGCGATTCGGCGAGCGATTTCCTCGTAGCCGGTCTCGCGGTCGAGTTCGACGTCGACTTCGAGTTGGGCGCGGACGCGCTCGGGTTCGACACGCCGCCAATCGACGACGGCCTGATAGCCGTGGATGACGCCGTCGGCTTCGAGTTCGGCGATTGCTGCTGCCACTGCCTCTTTCTCTGCGCCCAGCTGTCGGGCAATGTCGTCTACACTCTGTCGAGCGTCGTGACGCAGCAAGTCGAGCAGTGACTGCTTGTCCATACGATTCCCGTTACTGGCAACGGTAAAATGGTTTCCCTCACGGCAGTGTCACGGTGGCTGACAGAGACGACTCATTCGAGCCCTGCCGCCCCCGACGACGCTTCGGGAAGACTCGCTGGTTCGACCGGAATCCCGAGTGCTTCGAGCGCCGCTTCGAGGTCTTCTTCGCGCGCGTACTCTGCACCGGCTTCGACGCGAATCTCTTGGGCCTTTGCGAGGACTTCGGCGCGCCGGTCGTCGGGGATGACGAACTTGTCGGTGGCGAGTTCGATGACGAGGCCGTTGTGGTCCTTCGTGTACAGCGAGTGGAAGATACCGCGGTCGAACTCGTTGAAGAAGTGACCGGCATCGTTGAGCGCTTCTTTGATTTCCTCGATACGCGCTGGTTCGAAACGGAATGCGAGGTGGTGGACGCTCCCGACGCCGTTTCGCTGAGGGCCACGGTGCGATTCGTGGCCATCGTTCTCGACGAAGAACGTCAGCATCCGACCATCGCCCGTGTCGAAGAACAGGTGCGACATGTTCGGCGAGTCGAGATTCGGTTGCTTGAGGACGAGCGGCATCCCGAGGATGTCGCGGTAGAACTCGATGGTGTCCTCGATGTTGCTCCCGATGAGCGAGATGTGGTCAACGCCCGTCGTGTGGAACGGACTGTCCGGAAGGTCTGCGGTGACCGGCACGTCGTGCGGAGCGTCGTCAGTCATACTTCGAGGTTAGACGCCGACCCGGATAACTCTCAGCGGACATCGATGTAATCGGGTGACAACGACGCCGTCGGACCCAAACTGTTAGGTACTCCCCCATCGACCGCCCACAAGTGACGGAGCTAAAACACTTTCTCGCATTTTTCCTGTGCGGGTCGCTCGCCCTCGCTGGCGTGTTGTCGTTCATCGTCGTCGTCGATTACGACTACCACTACGCCTACGACAAGGAGGTAGACGAGTTCCCGAGAGACACGTTCACGGTCAACTACGCCGATTTGCGCCCCGACGAGAAGGAAGTCGTCGATGCGGCGTTCAACAAGACGGGGTGGTTCAGCGAAGGCGTCGTCAGGGAGAGTGACCAATCCTACCCTTCGGAGGGTATCGAAAAAGACGGCCACAACTACCTATTTTCGTCTTACCGGACGTTCAACTGGTCCGACCCGAAGACGCTCGGGTCGGCACTGCTCGGCATCATCGGCGGTCTTGGCGTACTCGCGGCGATTCGTGCGGATATGAAGAATTAGGTCGAAAACACCGGTGTGAATCGGTGAACTGCTTTTTCAGTCGTCCGAAACGTTGGCAGCCGACGTGTTGGACGCACTCGCCGAGTTACCGGAGAAGCCGATTCCGGCGAGGACGAACGTGAAGAGGACGAGCGGCGAGAGGTAGCCGAAGAAGTAGTACGGGGCGTACGAGAGCGTCGAAACCCCGAGGACGCCAGCCATGTACGCTCCGCCAGCGTGCCACGGGAAGAGTGCGCCCGTCGGCGTCCCGGCGGACTCGATAGCCTGCGAGAGGTCGGAGCTGTCGAGACCGAACTCGTCGTAGGTGTTGCGCAGGGTCATGCCGGGGACGACGATGCTCATGTACTGCTGGGCGGTGAGCATGTTCGTCAGAATCGCGGATGCGCCGGTGGCGGCGACGAGCGATCCACTGCTCTTGACGCCACGTTCGAGACGGTTTGCGAGGACGGCCAGCACGCCGGTCTGTTCGAGCAGACCGCCGAGCGTGAGTGCGGCGATGACGATGGCGATGGTCCACGCAGACCCAGAGACGCCACCGGAAGCGAGGAGGCTGTTGACGAGCTGAGAGCCGGTTTCAGGTGCGGTTCCGCTCATGAACACCTGCCACGAGGTCACGAAGGAAGTGCCCTGAACGAGCATGCTCGTGAACGCGCCTGCGAAGGCACCGGCGAGGAGAACGGTGAGTGCCGGGTAGCCTGCGGCCGCGAGACCGAAGGTGACTGCGAGCGGGAGGAATGCGAGGAATGTGATGTTGTAAGAACCGGTGAGCGCGGTCTGAATTTCGGTGATTTGTCCCGCAGGAATCGCACCGGAGAAGCCGAGACCGAGGATGGCAAAGCCAACGACCGAGAGACCGAAGGCGATGAGCGTTCCGTCGCGCATCGCACGGATGTGGTCGTAGAGGTCGGTGTTGGTGACTGCGGCGGCGAGGTTGGTCGTATCAGAGAGCGGCGACTGCTTGTCACCCGCGTAGGCACCGGTGAGAATCGCACCGGCGGTCATCGGTGCGGGGACGCCGAGACCGGAGCCAATGCCGATGAAAGCGACGCCGAGCGTGCCGACTGCGGTCCACGACGAACCGATGGCGAACGTGGTGATACCGACGAGAATCGCCGTGATAGGGAGGAAAATCTGCGGCGAGAGCAGGTCGAGTCCGTAGTACATCAGCGTCGGAATCGTTCCGGCCGAAACCCACGTGGAGACGACTCCGTAGATGGTAAACAGGATGAGGACTGCCTGGAGGCCCATCGAGAGACTACGTTCGATACCGTCGTAGAGGTCTTGCCACGTGTAACCCCACACGTAGCGTCCGAGTAGTCCGACGAGTGCGATGCTCCACACGAGCGGGATGTGCGGGTCGAGTTTCAGGAGTGCCGACCCGATGCCGAGGAACGCGATAAGCCCCAGAACGGGGATGAGCGCTCCACCAAAGCTAGGACGCTTCTCGGGGTCGAGTTCCTCGAACGACCGTGGTGTGTACCGTTCAGTTCCCATTGTACTTCGGGGAATTACTTTGGGACATAAAATATTGTCGTATTATGAATCAAGGGCATTGTTATGCAATGACGTAGTTGTAGTTGACACAAATATGCGTGGCACGAATAGATGGCAGAAAATCAGGAAAATCAGACTTTCTTGCTCAACCTGTCAATGATAGGGAAACACCCTTGCCACATGACCACGAGACTGTGTGCATGGTCCTCGATGAGTATGTCCTCTCCCCTCTCGGACTGTTGGCGCTCCTCGGAATCGTGCCATTGGTCCTGCTCTATCTCCTTCGACCAGACCCGATTCGGCGGACGCTCCCGACCTTCCAATTTCTGGCGACCGCACGAGAGCAAAACGTCTCGAATCCCAAATTCGAGCGGCTCGTCCGAAGTCTGCTGTTAGTCCTCCAACTGCTCGCTATCGTCGCGCTCGCCGGAACGCTCGCGACACCGTACGTCCTCGTCCCCGAGTCAGAGACCGTCTCCGAGACGGTCCTCGTCGTCGATTCCAGTGCGAGCATGTCGGTCTCCGACGGTGGAGCGACGAGGTTCGAACGCGCACGAAGCGCCGCCCGAAACGAGATTTCAGGAACGACCACCATCGTCGCCGCAGGTGGAACTGATGACGTGCTACTCCGCCGCGGAACGCCCGCGGACGCGAGAAACACGCTCGACGAGTTGTCGCCGACGGCCGCCCCCGGTGACTTACGCACAGCAATTTCGACGGCGATGGCTGTCGCGGGTGAAGACGCGCGAATCGTCGTCTTGAGCGACTTCGCCGACGATTCTCCGTGGCAAGATGCAGTTCGTGAAGCGCGCGCACGCGGGCTCGTCGTCGAACTCCGCCAGTTCGCTGGTGGTGGAAGCGGAAACGTCGGCATCATCGACCGCCGCTTTTCGGGGACGAACGTGACCGTCTCCATCAAGAACTACGGTACCTCTGCAACTACCCGAACCGTCTCTCTCGGAGGAACGACCCAAGAGGTCGAACTCGGTGCGGGCGACGTGACGACTGCAACGCTCCCTGTCCCCGCTGGTGGTGGCGAACTCACGCTCTCACCGGGCGATAGCTTCGCCCTCGACGACCGACTGTACGTCGCGGCCCCAGAAGACGCGTCCGTGGACGTACTCGTCCTCACGAACGACGAAAACGAGTACTTGACCGCGGCGCTCTCGGTCATTCCCCAAGTGACGCTCACGGTCGATAACCCACCGACGACTGTCTCCGGAACCTACGACGTGATTATCTACAGCAACATCGACGACGAGCGATTCCTCCGTGGAAACCGTGAGGCCGGACAAGACCTTCTTGCAGACGGCGGCGGCGTCGCAATTCAAGCTCAAGAGGAGATGCCCAACTACGACAACCTCCTACTCGTCTCCCCACAGGAGATGGGGTCGAACCCGTCGCTCGGGAGCGTTACGGGCCACGAACTGACTCGGGAGATCACGTTCCCACCGCCGAACGAGTACGTCGTCTCGAACCTCACTGACGGACGTGCGCTCGTCACGGCCACCGATGGTTCGCCACTCCTCGCTATCGCCGAACGCGATGCGGGCCGTCTCGTCTACTATGGATTCCTCGAAGACGGGTCTGCGTTCAAGTACAACTACCAGTACCCAGTCTTCTGGAAGCGAACGGTGTTCTACCTCGCCGGGCGCTCGACACTGACAGACCTGAATCAGGCGACCGGTGAGACACTCCGCATCAACGAGAACCAGACCATCGAGACGCCGCGTGGGACGGCGACCGGTCCGGAAGTGAGACTCGATGCCGCGGGGTTCTACCAAGTCGGTGACGAACGATTCGCGGCATCGCTCCTCAGCGAACCCGAGTCAGACATCGTCGCTGAACCAATCGAACAGCAGGAAGCATCCGACTCGGCACCCGTGACCGTCGAAGAGCGTCTCGTCCCCGACCCGCTCACCGAATGGGCCGCACTCGGCGCACTCGGACTCGTCATCGTCGAACTCGGCTATCTGCGCCGGAGAGGTGACCTCTGATGTTCGACGTTGTGTCGCTCTCGCTTCCGCTCGCGTGGACGACGCAGTTCGGTGACTGGACGCTCGGCCTCGAGCGTCCGCTGTTCCTCGTCGCGCTCCCAGTCGCGCTCATCGTCGCGTGGTATCTCATCTTCCGTGGCGAGGGAACCGCCGGGAGACGCTCGCGACGACTCCTGTTCGCCTCGCGCTTGTTCGTGGCCTTCCTCTTAGTCGTCGCCGCGGCAGGGCCGTACACCATAACGACTCGGCAATCGGAGGGCGACCCGCGCGTGACGCTCCTCGTGGACGAATCCGACAGTACAACCGTCACCGAGAATCAGGCGGACGCGCTCGCCACGCGAATCGAAGACGAAGGGATTCCGGTGACCGTTTCGACAATCGCTCGGGGCGACGAATCACCGCTCGGTGACGCCCTCGCCGCGAACATCAGACCGGGTGGGACTGTCGTACTCGTCTCCGACGGCCACGTGACGAGAGGTCGCGACCTCCAATCGACCGCGGAGTTGGCACGAAGTCTCAACGCAACTGTGAGTGCCGTCTCGCCGGACGTTTCACAGCGCGAAGAGTACGTCACGCTCAACGGTCCAGCCAAGACCAGTGTCGGTGTCGAAAACGCGTTCCTCGCGCAGGTTCAGGGTGTCTCGCCCGGCGAGAACGAATCGGCCGAACTCGTCATCGAAGTCGATGGCGAAGAGGTCCAGCGTGAGACGGTACGCGTCCCCGGTTCGGTCGCCTTCTCGCAGACGTTCGAAACGAACGGAACCCACGAGCTTACCGCTCGAATCGAGAGCGACGACCGATTCCAATCGAACGACGTGTTCTACAAGACCGTCCGCGTGGTGGATCCGCCGAAGATTCTGTACGTCTCACGCGGTGGCTACCCATTCGAGGACTACCTCTCGGACCTCTACGAGGTCGAGACTGCATCCGAAGTCCCCACAAACCTCTCGGAGTACTACGCCGTCGTCTTGCAGGACGTCCCCGCAGACGAGGTTGGTAACGTCGATTCACTCCAACGCTTCGTCATCGACGGCGGCGGTCTGATGGTCGTCGGTGGCCGCAACTCGTTCGAAAACGGCGACTACAACGGCTCTCGAATCGCTTCGACGCTCCCCGTGACGACGGGCGAAGGCGCGGGACAGAGTACGAATCTCGTCTTCGCTATCGACGTGTCGGGGAGTGCAGAAGAAGGAATGACTGTCCAGAAGTCGGTCGCCCTCGACGCACTCGACCAACTCGGCGACGACAACCGCGTCGGCATCATCGGGTTCAACTACCAAGCCTACGAGGTGTCGCCGCTCCGCCCGCTCGAAACGAATCGGGGGCGCATGGAAGACCTCATCAGACGACTGCAACCCGGCGGGGCGACCGATATCGCTATCGGGCTTCGCGGGGCCGCCCAACAACTCGACGGCAGACGCGGAACGGTGATTCTCATCAGTGACGGCCACGACCGATTCGAAGATGCCGCCGCGGCCTCCCAAGAACTCGGCCGCAACGACGTTCGTGTCATCGCCATCGGAACGGGCGAGAATCCAAACGAGCGAAACCTTCGAACGATTGCCCGCGCTTCCGGCGGTAGCTACTTGCGCGCCGACGAGACCTCTCGTCTGCGTATCCTCTTCGGCGGGGCGAACAGGCGCTACGCGGGCGAAGGCCTCACCATCGTCGACCAGAACGACTTCGTTACTTCGGGCGTCGAACTCACGGCCAACCCGGGCGAGGTCAACGACGTGTCGATACGGCAAGGTGCGAACTTCCTCGTCGCGTCCGAAGACGGGACGCCCGCAGTGGCGTCGTGGCGCTACGGACTCGGACGAGTCGTGACGGTGACGTCGTTCGGCGGCGATGGCTCGCTCGACGGCCTGCTCAGTGACCCCGACTCGCTGCTTCTGACCAAAGCGACGAACTACGTCATCGGCGACCCCGAGCGAGAGGCGACAGGAGTCATCGACCTCCAAGACACTCGCGTCGGCGACCCCGTGACCGTCGTCTATCGCGGGAATGAACGCCCAACCGACGTGCAGGGGCTCACCTTCTCGTCGGTCGGACCCGACACGTACGAGGCGACGGTGACGCCGACAGAACAGGGCTATGCGACGGTACTCAACGAGTCGTTCGGCGTCAACTACCCCGTCGAGTACGGCGGATTCGGTCGGTCTGAACGACTCGTCTCGGCCGTTCGGTCCACCGGCGGACAGATGTATTCGGTCAACGACGCTCCCCAAATCGCCCAGGACGCACGCGACCAAGCCGCTGGTGTCCAACCCGTCCGCGACGAGTGGGCGTGGGTGTTTGCCCTCGTTGCGTTCCTCGTCTACCTCAGCGAGGTGCTTGCCCGGCGGCTTCAAGTGTATCGGGGTAGAACCAGAAGTGAAGGTGGTCTGATATGAGCTTCCTCGGTCGGTCGCTCCACACTGGTCTCGTCGCCCTCGTACTCTTGTTGGCGATGGGGACAGTCGGGGCAACCATGTATTATCAGTATTCCGTCGATTCGCTCGACCAGCAGAACGAGCAGTTGCGCGAGCGAAATTCGGAACTCGAAGAGACGCTCTCGGAGACGAGAGAAGACCTATCTGCGGTTCAAGCAGAGTTGACGGCGCTCAACAATAGTCTCCAGCAGACCCGCGGCGACGTCTCACAAGTGTCCACCAGCCTCGAAGAGACTGAAGCCCAACTCCAAGAGACGCGACAGCAACTCGAAAACACGCGCTCGACACTCGAACAGCGCGAAGAGGCCCTCCAACAAGCCCGAGACCGACTCCAAACCTCGGAGGCTGAAGTCGCCCGGTTAGAGAACGACGTCGAGCAGTTGGAGCGCGAGCGGCGGAACTTGGTGAACCGTGTCTCCAACCTCGAATCTGAGCGAGACGTCCTCATCCAACAGAACGATGAACTGGAAGAAGAACTCCGTCAACTCCGAATAGAGCGGGACAACTTGGAGGACGACCTCCAATCGGCCTGTGCCGAGATTTCGGAGGCCGACGAACCTGCCGCATGTAACGGTGTCTAACATGGTAACCGAAGACCTCTCATCCCAGATGGCCGCCGCCGTCCGCGAGGTACACCACGAGGTGCGGAAAGCGGCGGTCGTGCCCAGTGTGGCCGACGGCGCGCTCGTCGCGCTCTTCGTGAACGTCCTCCTTCGAGTCACTGGATTCCCACAGGGAAACAAAGATATCTCCCTCGCGTTCCTGCCCGGGGTCGAATCCGCCGCGATTCACACCGCCATGCCGATTGCACTGCTCGCCGGAGTGGTCGTCGCTGCCGTCGAGTATCGTCTCCGCATGCGAACGACCCCAATCGAGCAGTTCGAGGGGGTGAACCCCGACGTTGCCGAGGCACTGCGAACCGCTCGGGACACGTTGGACGATGGCGACGACCCCTCGCCGATGGCACGCAGACTCTACGAAGACGTGCTTACGAAGTTGCAGTCGGCCTCGTCGGTCGAACTGCTTCCGACCCGGCGAGTCGTGTTCTCGGTGCTGGCCGTCCTCATCCTCTCGATTGCGAGCATTCAGGTCGCTATCGTGGACCTTGACCTCGGTGGACTCGGCCAACCCTCTGCCACTGTGACCGGTGACCGCGATGCCGACCGCGATGCCGACCTGCAAAACGGGAGCGCAATTCTCGGTGACCCTGAAGACGTCTCTGCGGGCACCAACGAAGTAAACGCGACTCTCTCGGGGACGACCAGCGGTGAAGACACCCCGAACTCGCAAGCAGAGGCCTACGACTCGACTGGATTCACCGGCGACCGGGCTGTCAATAGCCAGCGTGCGGGATACCTCTCCGAAGATACGTTAGACGAAGCCGAATTGATTCGAGATTACACCCTGAAAATCCGCGACCAGGAAGAAGACGATGAGTAACGACCCGACCCGAAACCCGCAATCAGAGAGCCGTACTGAGAACACCCCATCGAACCCGATGAGCGACCAGACCGAACTCCGCATCGACGACCTCCAATCGAGTGTCGCAGATGTCATCGACGAAATCGGCAAGCGAATCATCGGCCACGAAGACGTCATCGAGCGACTGCTCGTCTGCATCCTCTGTGACGGCAACGCCCTCCTCGAATCGAATCCCGGTCTCGGGAAGACGACGCTCGTTCGGGCACTCGCCGAGGCGACAGACCTCGAATTTTCGCGCATTCAGAACACACCCGACCTGATGCCGACCGACATCACGGGAACCGAAATCATCCGCGAATCCGCCAACGGGCGGGAGTTCGTCTTCGAACGCGGGCCGGTCTTCGCTAACGTCGTCCTCGCCGACGAAATCAACCGAGCGACGCCAAAGACGCAGGCCGCACTCCTCGAAGCGATGCAGGAGAAACAGGTGACTGCGGCGGGCCACACCTACGACCTTCCGCAACCGTTCTTCGTCCTTGCGACGCAGAACCCTATCGACCAAGGCGGCACGTACCCGCTCCCCGAAGCGCAGACCGACCGCTTCCTGATGAAGATTCTCGTCCAGTATCCGGGCTTCGAGGAAGAGCGAACCATCGTCAAGCAGTACGCCGAAGGAGCGGGCCTTCCCGACTTGGACCGCGTCCTCCCGCGCAAACACCTCCTCGCGGCACAGAACCTCGTCAAACAGGTGCCGATTGCAGACGACATTCGCGACCGCGCTATCGACGTGGTTCGACGAACACGCGACGACGATGCCATCGAGTTCGGCGCGAGTCCGCGTGCGAGCATGGCGCTCGTCCGCGCGGCGAAAGCGAGAGCCTTCATCCACGGTCGCTCGCACGTCTCGTGGGACGACGTGATGATGATGGCGCCGCCGGTGCTTCGTCACCGTATCATCCTCGATTTCCGCACCGAGCGCGAAGGCCAGACGCCGGACGACGTTATCGCCCGCTTGCTCGATGATTGACCCCAGTTTCCTCGACGAACTCGACCGCTTCGATACGTCGTTGAAGCGCGAATCGACCGCGCCGCTTCAGGGGGACCAACGCTCGCGACAGGTCGGCGGCGGATTGACCTTCAGCGACCATCGGCGCTACACCCACGGCGACGACCCGCGACGAATCGACTGGAAAGCCTACGCCCGCACGGAAGAACTGTTCATCAAACGCTTCGAAGAAGAGCGAAATCTCACGGTTCACGTCTTGCTCGACACCACCGCGTCGATGGACTTCGGCGAGGGCGAACACCACAAGTTCGAGTACGGTGCGAAACTTGGCCTTGGATTTTGCCACCTCACGGCAGACGAGAACAACGAGTATCGCTTCTCGCTCATCGGTGACACTGCCGACCGCATCGATACTGGCGAGTCCAGTCGCGGAGGTGTCCTTCGACTCGTCGAACAGCTCAACGAACTCACCCCGGGCGGAGACGGAGATATCCAATCGTCGCTCGAAACCTACGCAGACACGATTCACTCGAAATCGCTCGTCGTCGTCATCAGCGACTTGCTGTTCGACCCCGACGAAATCGCATCCGGGTTGGCTGCGTTGGCGGGGAACGACGTACTCGTCGCGCAGGTACTCTCACCAGACGAGTTAGAACCCGAAGCAAGTGGTGAGGCAATCTTCGAAGACCCGGAGTCAGATAACACGATACAGACGTACTTCGGCGGGGCCGCAGCGCGAATGTACGACAAGCGACTGCACGACCACCTGCATGCAATCGAAGACCGGTGCCGCGCACTCGGCATCGCCCCCGACCTGATACGGACGGATGTGGACTTCTTCGACTCGTTTTCGACGCTCTGGCTGGGGGCGCGTCTCGGCCAGCGTCGCGGGTGGCACTGAGTTCTCGCCGAGGACAACGGGCTTTTCCTCCCTGAGGACAACGGACTCGCGTGAGCGAATCGAATCTGGGCACGCTGAGTACCCGAGTTATCGGTCTCGTCTCGGGGTCGCACGTGGTCCACCACGCCTACATCGTCGCACTCGCGCCTGTCCTCGGCGCGATTGCCACCGAGTTCGACGTGAGTATCGCGGCGGTCGGGCTCGCAATCGGCGTGCAAGGTGCGCTAATAACGCTCTTCCAACTCCCCTTTGGCTACCTCTCCGATACACGGAGTCGGACCACTGTTCTCGCTCTCTCGCTCGTCCTCGCAACCGCCGGTATCACCACGACGGCGTTCGCCCCATCGTACTACTGGTTGCTCGCCTCACAGGCACTCCTCGGAATTGGTATCGCTGGCCACCACCCGGCGCACTACCCGCTTCTCGCGGCGGCAACGTCTGAGTCGAATCGCGGGCGCGCCTACTCACTCCACGCACTCGGCGGGTCGCTCGGCTTCGCAGTTCCGTACGCGGTCGCCTCCGGAGCGACGATGCTCGGGTTTGGGTGGCGTTGGACGATTGGATTCGTCGCTGTCGCGGGCGCGGCCTACACACTCGTCGCACTTCCACTCGCACAGCGACTTCCGGCCTCGGTTGCACGCGCGGCCCCAGAATCGACGCTGACTGAGCGACCATCGTTGTCGAGCGTGCGCCAGAGTCTGCGAAACTTAGTAAGTTCGACCGGACTGATGGGACTCGCACTCTTGTCGTTTCTCACCTCGGCGGCGGCGTGGTGTATTCGAACCTACTCACCACAGTTACTCACTGGTGGCTACAGCCTCACGCCCGAGACGGCGAACTTACTCGTCTCAGCGATGCTCGTCACGGAGGCGGGGTTGATTCTCCTCGGCGGGTCGCTGACGGACCGTGTCGGCCCCGGAACCGTCGCACTCGTCGGGTACGCAGGGCTTGCGCTCATCGCCGCACTGCTCGCCGGGACGTGGGCACCCCTCCTGTTGCTGGTACTCGTCTTGCCCTTCAGCGGGACGATTAGCATCTCGCGGCCTGCACGCTCGACGCTCGCCGACCGAATCTCCGCCCGCGACGAATTGGGCAAGAGTTTCGCCGTCGTTACCATCGGCATCTCGCTCGGGAGCGCCATTGCACCGCCCGTCTTCGGGGTACTCATTGACCTCTCGGGCGTCGGCGTCGCCTTCGGCGTCGTCTCGGTGCTTGGCGTACTGTCGTTCGGGTTGACGACGTGGTTGCTCAATCACGTCGATGGGTCGGCACGGAGTCCAACGCCCGCGAGCGGGGACTGAACGAACGAACCGTTTCAACACTGTCGTTTCAGTCAGAAAACCCATTCAGGAGTTGAAGAATTCATAACTAAGCCCGGTTCTGACGTCTGTCACTAGTGGTGGTGAAATGGCAGCGACAACCACGCCCGAACAGGGCAATCAGGCGACGATGATGCGCATCGCCAGCGAACTGTGGAACGACCGAGAGTACGACGTAGTCGACGAGGTGTACGGCGAAGATATCGAGATTCATGCGTTCTCTGACCCCGAGGGAGTCCACGGAAAAGACGGCGTCAAAGCATACGCACAGCGATACCACGACGCCTTCTCTGACTTCCACGTCGAATTGATGGACGTGACGGCGAGAGACGACTGTGTATACTGTCGCTATCGCGTCACTGGAACCCACGACGGCCTGCTTCGCGGTGAGGGGGACGACATCCCTGCAACGAATAAACACATGGAGATGTGGGGTATCGTGGAAGGACGATTCGAAGACGGTCGCGTCGTCGAAGAGTGGAACGGTACCGATACAATGGCCATGATGCACCAACTTGGCCTGGTAGAATAGTCTGACCAGTAACGGTCAGTAATTTTTGAAAGAAAGGAGTTCTCTATCCGGACCACTCGCCGCCGACGTCGTCGGCAACTGCTTCTCGCCACATGCCGAAGCCTTGCCGACAGATTGGACTCTCGTCGATGTGGTCGATGAAGCCAGCGCCTTCGCTTTCGAGTTCTGCGAGGCAGAACGGACAACGGGTTGGGTCGTCCCACGTGTGCGCGATTACCGAGGGGGATACGTCTTGGGACATGTACCATCATTCGGCGTATTAGTTGATAAATATTGGCCTCAAAACTAAAATTGTGAGTAAGTCGTGTTTTGGCACGCCAAAATTGTTTATCATTTCAATAACGAACTTGTCGTGAACCAACCAGTGGCGAATCGTAATACTATACCCACCCGAGGTGGGAACTACGACGGTGATACTCCCGTGAATTACGTTACGTGGGCCGTCGTCGCACTCGGGGCATACTCGCTCGTCGCACCACTGATGAAGGTTGCAACAAGCGACCCAGGAAAGATTCCGAGCGACGTCGCCGCATTCATCGCAAACGGTATTCTCGTCGTCGTCACACTCGGCGTCATCGTCTACTCCGGACAGAGCCTCACGGATTCAGTCGTGAGTTCGAAACTTCCCTACGTCATCGGCGCGGGGATTTGCCTCGCAATCGGGATTCTCTCGTACTACCGGGCACTGGCACTCGGCCCCGTCTCTATCGTCGCCCCCATCTTCGGCATGTTTCTCGCCGTCTCGTCTGTCGTCGGCATCGTCGCCCTCGGCGAGCCAGTGACCATCAAGAAAGCCGCCGGAATCGTGTTTGCGGTACTCGCAGTCCTGCTCGTCTCGCTCGACTGACTTCGCCTCACTCGACGCCCACGGGCCAACGTCTTTGTTCTCGGCCACGAACGTCCGACTATGGTACTGATGGAATCCGACTCCGAGTTGACCCTCGGAGACCAGGCTCCGGCGTTCGAACTCCCCGGAACCGACGGTGAGACCTATTCGCTCTCGTCGTTTTCCGACTCGGACGCCCTGCTCGTCGTCTTCACGTGTAACCACTGCCCGTACGCGAAAGCGAAGTTCGACGAACTGAACACCCTCGCCGAGAGCTACGACGACCTCGCCGTCGTTGGCATCAACCCCAACGACGCCGAATCGTATCCCGACGACTCCTTCGAGCGCATGCAGGAACTCGTCGAAGACGGCACGATTCGATACACTGCCTACCTCCACGACGAGTCGCAAGAAGTCGCTCGCACCTACGGCGCGGTCTGTACGCCCGACCCGTTCCTCTTCGAAAACACGGGCGACGGCTTCGAACTCGTCTTCCACTCGCGCATTGACGACGCGATGAGTCCCGACGCCGAGGTGACTGCCCACGAGATGCGCGAGGCTGTCGAAGCAGTACTCGCCGGTGAAGAGATTCCTGTGGACGAAACACCGTCACAGGGTTGCTCGATTAAGTGGCGCGAGGAGTAAGGGAGCGTCCCAATTTCGGAAAGAACGTTGTCTTCAACTGTTCGAAGACCTCCGAGAATAGCTTATTCAAGCAAGTAATGAAACTGGAAGTGTTGTCTCTATCGAGAACAGTAGTCGCGGTGGGTTTTCGACGTTCTCGTTGGCCTGTAATCGGCTCTATTGGCGACTCTGTTTGCTGACCTTCCTTCCAAGCAGAATAAGACATTAGATGATGGCAGACGTACAGTTCCCATGGCTGAGGACCACCACGACTCTGAGCCTGCTGCGAGTGGTCACGGACACAACACACCTCGCGGCGACACTGATACGGATAGCCACGCACTCCCGGGAGGAGTTTCCGTCGCCGAGGATGGATTCCAACTTGAGGCGTCCGAGACGCGCATCGAACCAGGAAAATCCAGCAAATGGACGTATCAAGTACACGACGAAGAAGGGAACGTGATCACCGAGTTCGAAAAGACACACGACCAACTCGCTCACCTGATTCTCGTCCGTCGCGACCTCACGCGGTTTCAGCACCTCCACCCGACACTGGCCGACGATGGAACGTGGTCCGCTGAGGTCACCCTTCCAGATCCCGGTGTTTATCGGGCCTTCATTGACGTACTCGTGGATGGCCAGCCCACGACGCTCGGTGTAGACCTACTGTCGTCGGGCCCCGCTCAGTACGAAGATCGTCCGAAAACCACGCACGTGGCCGAGGTTGAGGGGTACACTATTGAACTGACTCCGGAACAGTTCCCCACTCGCGAGACAGTCAGTATCGAGTTCGAAGTACGCAGAAAGGATGGTGTCGCTCACCTCGATGCCTACCTCGGTGCACTCGGTCACCTCGTTGCGCTTCGAGATGGTGATCTCGCGTATCTCCACGTCCACCCCGAAGATTCGAACTCAGAGGATGGTGTTGTTAGATTCGCCGTCCGGTTCCCTACACCCGGTCGATACCGACTTTTCCTTCAGGCGAAACCAGATGGAGAACTAATCACCACGTCTTTTGATGTCGAAGCCGGAGAACACTGACTCCCAGGGGTCGTTTTTTGAGAAAATGCGAGTTCAGAGAGTACGGCGAAAGCGATGTGGAAGATTCTGCATTCAGGACGGCCTCAACAAACGTTCAGTGGCCAATCTTCCATTGTGACACCGCTTCGAGTTTCATCACCTTCCTCAAGTAGCCTACTCTCGGAAGTCTCTGATTCAATTACGTTCACCCATAATACTGTCATGAACCCCATGCTGAATATAGAGGAATGAGTTCAGCATGTCCGTTGAAACCCTCCCAGTATCCGTCAGAGGTGGTCTGATTATTCACTTCAGAATCATGGTTACTGTTATGCCACTATGATGTTCTCTTTCTAATTGATGACCTCCACACGCCGAGACTTCCTCCGTTTGATTCCTCTTGTTGCTGTAAGTGGAGCTAGTGGGTGTGTTCGACCTGTCTTCAACACCTTCACTCAATCACCCGATGCATGGCAGGTTTCAACCGTTATCTCCGATTTACCCCTCCTCAGTGACGCATCAACAGAGCCTGGTTCGTTGCAGGGGGTACTCATTCAGAATTCTGCAGATGCACGAGAACACCTCCGTAACACGGAAGTGTTCGATCCTGCTGAGAATGGTTACTTTTCACTTGATTACTCTGCGCACGTTGTATCAGTTGTCCACGCTGTTCTACGCGAAGACCAAATCTTGACGACGAGAGTTACCGACATCAGCGAAAATTCGTTGCGGATGACAGCCACGATTGAAGAGAAGGAAACAGATTACAGTGACACCCATATAGAAACCACATTAATCACGTGGCAGCTGAACGGTCATCCGAAACCGGCAACTCTAGAGCTGGTACTTAGCGATAAGTCGGATTCGTAGCGGCATTTACTCCCAATAGCTGAAGGAGAGGAGTATGCCAACTTTCGACTTTCAGATAGACCAGATTCAAAGTTCTGCCGTGCTGATTATGCGCCCTGTATTCAGCACCGACTCAGCAAACTACCAGGGACTGGAGATCACAACCGATACAAGACTTCCAGCATCATACTTCCTCGAATTGGCAGTTCTCGGAACCGACTAGCGCCCCATCTCCACCTCAGTTGTCACCCAGCAATGCCTCACGGGCGTTCTCGACCGCCGCTTCTTTCTTCGCTGGGTAGGCTTCGACCTTCGCGCGGAGTGTCAGGCCGCCGCCGCGGCGAACCTCACCTTTGAATGCGGCTTGTTTGTCGAGTCGGAGGAAGAACTCGGTGTTGTCGGTGACGCGGTCGTCGAGTTCGTCCAGTAGGTCTTCGAGGTCGGGGAGTTCTCGAACTTTCGAGAGGACGTGTCGAACGTCGTCAGCGCGCTCGACTCGTGCCGAGAAGACGACGATTCGGTCGCCGAGATGTCCGGTGTTCTCCATCCGGTCGATTTCGAAGTCTTCGGGGAGGAACGTCCGGAGGGCGTCGAGGACTCGCTTCTCGTCTTCGGTCTCGTAACAGAACGTGCGGAGGTCTATGTAGTGGAATGGGACGCGTGCCATAATACGGGCTTCGCAGGAAAGAAATAAGGGCGTTTACTCTTCGTCTTCGTCGGCGGCTTCGAGTTGGTCCTGTGGGATGCCGACTTCCTGACCGTCGTCGAAACTGATGGTGTAGGTTGGCTCGCCGAACATGCTCTCGATGACCTGCGTGACCGTCCCGGTCTCGCCGTCGAATTCGCTGTGCTTGTCGTGGAGGACGACTTTGTCGTCTTTCTCGAAGCTCATACTCCGGTGTTTCGTTCGGGCGGATAAAAGGCCGGTGGTTGGCTTCGACGCCCCATACGATGACCGTTCTCAGGTGGGCCTCGGCGAGTGTCGAAGCCGATTTGTGTGGGCTGTCCTAATGCAGACCCATGCTGACGGGAGCGTCTACGAATTACACGTTTGCCCAGTACCGATGGCTGTAGACGACCTGTGGTTCCTCGCCGACGAGGCCGCTCAACGTGCCGAACAGACGTATCACCGACTCCAGCAAGGTCACACCGACTTTCTCGAACCGACCAATACCCAACACGTCTCGCGCGAGCGCTTTCGCACGCTCGCCCAGCGTGTGAAAGCGACGGGAACACCGTTCGGTGTCCACACCATCGTCCGACGCGACGACGACGAGATTCTCTTGGTTCGCCACGAGGGTGTCGATATGTGGGTCCTCCCCGGCGGCGGTGTCGATAACGGCGAAGCATTCCCCGAAGCCGCCCGCCGAGAACTCGCCGAAGAAGCGGGTATCGATGCCGAGTACACTGGCCTTGCGATGGCGACGCGCGTCGAAATCCGTTGTTCGCGCCATCAAACGTGGGGCGTGATGCCGATTTATCAAGCGCGCGCGAACGAGGAGTGTAAACTCTCGATTAACGACCCCGACGAGGAAATCTCTGCGGCCCGGTGGTTCGACGTGTCGAACGTTCCCACCGACACCCGCGACCGGCGTGAACTCGTGGCGTGGCACGACCACGTTGCGGGCGATTGACCGTGTACAACCGTGTGAGTTGCGCTCGAATGCCCCGTTGGGTCTAAGTGCTAACCACCCTACGTGAGGATATGCGACAATCTCGACGTGCGTATCTTGCTTCTGTTGCAGGCGCGGCCGCACTGGGAACCGCAGGCTGTCTCGGTAGTGGGACCGGTCAAGACGGGACCAACACCGACTCCTCCACGGGCGGCACCGACTCCTCCACCAATACGGGAAGCGGAAAGACCGCTATCCCTGGTACCGACTGCGAAGTAGCACCGCGAGACCAGGTGAGTTCGGTCTCGACACCGACGCTCGGTCCGGAAGACGCGACGGTCACGGTCGATGCGTGGGAGGACTTCGCCTGTCCGCACTGTCAGACGTTTACCCTCGAGGTCTTCCCGCAAATCGAATCCGAGTACATCTCGGAGGGCATCGTCCAGTTCCGCCAGTTCGACTTCCCGATTCCCGTCAACAAGTGGTGGTCTTACAGCGGTGCCTCGGCGGCCCACCAAGCACAGGAAGAAGCGGGAGACGAGACGTACTTCTCCTTTGCACACACACTCTTCGAGAACCAAGACCAGTTCAGCGGAAAGGACGTCGAAGGCTCGCTCTCGACGCTCGAATCGCTCGCAAACGACGCTGACCTCGACGGCTGTTCGATTGCGGCGGCGGCCTACAACGACCGGTTCCGCCCGCACGTCGATGCCATGCGCGAAGAGGCAGTCGACGAAAACGGCTTCCGTGGCACGCCGACCGTCCTCGTGAACGGCGAGCAAGTGACGCCGACGTGGTCGGAAGTCCAGACTGCCATCGAGAACGCCCGGTAGCCGATTTTCGACGCCCACACCAACTCACGGGCGTGATTCGCGCACAATACCAGCGGTTCTTTACGGCAGAATTGACTAGCCACTCCTAATGAGCGGAACGCGACACCAGAAGCCAACGCGAGGTGCTCACGCGTGAAGCGCCGCCGCTACCTCGGTGCGCTCGGAGGCGCGGCCAGTCTCACAGTTGCAGGCTGTTTAGGAGGCAGTTCGGGTGGGTCAACCAGCGATGGCGACGACACAGAAACCGAGCGTTCCGACGATTCTGCATCGAACAACGAGCTTCCACTCACCGTCCAAACCCTCGACGCACCGGGTTCGACCGCTGGGGAAGTCACGATTCCGAGCGACGGACGACCGACCGTCCTCGACCTCTTTGCGACGTGGTGTGCGCCGTGTGTCGCTCAGATGGAGTCACTCAACCACCTGCGCGACGAGTTCGGCGACGACGTGGCGTTCGTCTCGGTGACGAACGAGCGACTCGGCGGCGGCCTCCAAATCGAAGACATCCGCCAGTGGTGGGTCGAAAATAACGGCAATTGGACGCTCGGCCACGACCCAGAAAGCAACCTCATGCGTGCGGTTCGCGCGGGCGGACTCCCCTTCCTCGTCGTCTTCGACGCATCGGGCGAAATCACGTGGACACACCGTGGGCTGGCGGCCGAAGACACACTCCGAAGTGCTATCGAGGAGACGCTGTGATAGTTGACCCCGCCTTCGCTGGCACGCTCGCGTTCGCCGTCAGCGCGGGCGTTGGAACCTTCTTCGCGCCGTGTGCCTATCCACTGCTTCCGGGGTACGTCGGCTACTATCTCTCACAGGACGACGCAGACTTGGGCGGTGCCGCAATTCGCGGCGCGGTCGCCTCGCTCGCTGCACTGGTCGTCCTCGCGGCTATCGGCGGCGCACTCGCCCTCGTCGGTGGGCGCATCGCTCAACATCTCGCGCTCTTCGAACCACTCGTCGGTGGCGCGCTGGTCGTCTTCGGCCTACTCTTTCTCTCCGGTCGCGCGCCGAGTTTGCACGTCGTTCTCCCCGAGTATCGCGCTTCGATTGCGGGGTTCGGTATCTTCGGCGCAGTCTACGGACTCGCCGCCGCGGGCTGTGTCGTCCCGATCTTCCTCGGCGTCGTCGCGCAGTCTTTGGCGCTTCCCACCTCGCAGGCGCTCGTCTCGCTCAGTGCATACGCCCTCACCGCGGCGCTCCCGCTCGGAATGGTGACTATTCTCGCCGCACTCGGCGGCGACCGAGTTCGTGGCTTCTCGAAGCACATCGGCTCCGTACAGACGCTCGCAGGTGTCGTGATGGTTCTCGCCGGTCTGTGGCAGATTGGACTGGCGCTGTCCTTTTTGGGCTACGTCTGAGGTGTGGGCTCTCTAATTCAGAAAACTCGGTCGAACAGTCGTCCGAGCAGGTAGACTGCCGGGAACGCCCCGAGAAAGAACACGAGCGCGACGACGAACTGGAGGACGCTCCCCGATTGTTCGGGTCCGACTTGCGCGAGTATGGCCATCGATTCGTTGGCAGTACACGAAGCGTGCCTAAATCGCTTAGGGCGCTTCGCCCGTCGGCGTCGGAAGCGCACGAAGACTGCGCGGCGGGACCAAGAAGTTTCCACGGTGCTTGACGAAGAGATACTCTAAAATTCCGTTGTTCACCCGCTGGCGAATCGTCGGAATGTCAGTGAGGTCCGAACCGTTCATCGCCTCACGGACGGCCTCGAAGTCCGAGATGCCACGCTGAAGTGACGGGAAGTGGAGACTCGCCACGCCGTCGTCGGCCGATTCGAAGTGCCGTCGGAGGAGCTTGACGTTCCCTTCCTCGTCGCGGTTGGCGCGAGCGGCCTTCTGGGCGTGGCCGACGTGGCCGAACTCACGGGCGTCGTCGCGGATGCGGTCAAACATGGCGTCGATACCGCTGTCGTCGCCGAGGTTGTTGCCGACGCCATCGACGAGTTCTCCCTCGGCGTGGCCGGGCGAAAAGAGCTTCATGACGCGATGGTAGTAGTCCTCTTCGTCGTACCAGTCGGCGAGTCGCTGGCGGATGTTGGCGACGTGTTTGGTCGTGCCACCGGCGAACGGGCCATCTGTGAGCGTCACGTAGTCTTCTGTGGCCTGATTTTTGCTAAATCCGGCTTTGAATCCCATGAACAACGGTGATTCGTCAGGAACGGGGTTGCCGTTGGGAATCCCGTTGAGGTTCGACTGTTTTTCGGCAGGCAGGCCGACACCGACGAACCCGGTTCGCCGCGAATCGACCGAGAACACCGACGAGAGGTCGATATCGACTTCGACACCGTTGGCGGATTCGACCTCGCCGAAGAGGGCTTGCTCTGCTTCGAGAACTACCTCTGCGCGGTCGGATGCGAGATGAACGAGTGCGTCCTGTCGGTCGAGTTCCGGTGTCTCGAACGACGAGAGCGCCCGTGGCTCGGGGAGGTCGAGCGATGACGGGAGTGGTTCGTCGAATCGGGAGAAGTATCGGGGCGAGTAGGCAATCGACCAGAGCAGACCTTCGTTGCTACGTTGGTACGCCCGGTCGAGGACTCGAAGCGACTCTTCGACTGTTTGACGGTCGCCGTCTGTCGGGGCACCGTCGCCGTCGAGCGTGAGATAGAGGAGAACCTGATGGCTCGGCAACTCGACGTTGTCGTACTCGTCGCGTCGAGTGAAGTCGTTCCACGCGTGCTGCCGTTCGGGGAGCGAGTCGTAGTCGGTCGTCCCACCCGGGACGGGAGCGGTAGGTGCCCGGTCGAGACAGGCCGAGAGCGCCGCCGCACCGCCCGCGGCGACGGCGGCTTTCATGAACTCCCGTCGAGACGCGGACCCGTCGAACATACCCACGCTAGGAACTTCGTGAGCAAGTGGGTTCTGGTGTGGCCTTCGAGTTCGAGATGCACACCAAACGGCATTTGAGCACGGAGTGGCTAGGAGACCCAATGCAGCGACGCAGCTATCTCCGTGCACTCGGGGCCAGCGCCGCAGTCGGCCTCGCAGGCTGTCTCGGCGGCGACGACAACCCGAACGTCGCACTCTCGGAGCCTACTCGTGAGAACGAAGACGTGACCAGCGAGATGCTCCCATACCCGGCGTGGGGCCAACAGGTTCCGGACGTGACACTCGCCGACCCACTCGGCGGTACGGAAGTCTCGGTCCGCGACATCGACGGCCCACACTTCCACACGTTCATCTTCACCAACTGTATGACGGTCTGTCCGGTGCTGGTGAGTTCACTTCGTGAGGTCCAGATTTACTCGCTCGACCAGGGTTACGACGACGTGTCGTTCTATCCGGTGACGTTCGACCCCGCCCGCGACGACGCCCAGGCCTTCCAAGCCGAGGCCGACCAGATGAACATCGACATGGACGCGGGCAACTGGCACTTCCTCCGACCGGAGGACGAAGCCGAAGCGAAGTCCGTCGTCCAAGACGAGTTCGGCGTCTTCTTCGAGAAGAACGAACCCGACGAGGAGGGGAACTACATGTTCACACACATGGGTCTCGTCCTGCTGGTCAACGGTGACGGCTACGTCGAACGGTCCTACCGTGGTACCCAACCGGACGAACAGACCCTCATCGACGACCTGAACGCACTCAAAGAGGCATAATGAATCGTCGTCGGTTCCTCGCAGGGGTCGGAGCCGTCACGGCGACGAGTCTCACCGGGTGCCTCGCCGAACTCGGACAAGTCTACACCAGTTCGGAACCACCCGTCGTCTCGAACCGCCCCGATGCAGTCTACATTCCGACGCACGTCGAAGGGATGCGCATGGTTGGGATGGCCGATGCCGGAGGTTACCGCGTCGGATTGTTCTATAGTTATCCACACCGTTTCTGGGTGGTCGAAGCCGACGGCGACGGATTTTCGACCCAGAAAATCGGGTTGAACCCCACCGACGACGTGCATCTGATGGCCACTGTTTGGGAACCCGAGACGGACATCGTCGTTCCCGTGACCGGTGTCTCTGTCGAACTGAGCCAAGCGGACGAACTCGTGAGCGAGGAAGTCGTCTATCCGATGCTCTCCCAACGAATGGGCGCGCACTACGGCGACAATTTCGGACTCGACGGCGACGGAACCTACGAAGTCACCGTCGGCGTCGGCGCGCCTTCTGTCCAGAAGTTCGGTTCCTTCGCGGACAAATTCGACGCACCCGCGCAGGCAACCTTCGACTTCGAGTTTTCCACCCGCGACAGAGACGACATCGAGTACACGATGCTCGACGAGGACAAGGGCAAACGCGGCGCAGTAAAGCCAATGTCGATGGAGAGCCTTCCGCTCGGAACTGCGCCCGACTCGCTCCCCGGAACCGGCCTCGGGCGTGCTACGAGCGGTGACCTCATCTTCGTCGGGAGTGCCACCGACGACGAGCGATTCGGTGACGACCCGTATCTCGCCATCTCTCCCCGAACACCGTACAACAGCCTGCTCGTCCCCGGAATGGGTCTCTCCGTGCGAGTCGAGTCCGGGTCGAACACGCGGTTCGAGGGCGAACTCAAGCCGGGATTGGACCCCGAACTCGGCTTCCACTACGGCAATTCGATTCCGGGGTTGGCTGGCGACGACGATGTGTGGGTCTCTGTCGATGTGCCTCCGCAAGTCGCCCGCCACGAAGGCTACGAAACGGCTTTCCTCGACTTCGAACTCGTCCAACTCACGCTGCCCGAGTCGTGATTGTGTAGACAGGTCTATTTTCACCCGGAACTTCGACTCGGATATGGATGCGACACGCCGTGAACGTCTCACCCTCGCACTCGCCGTGTGGGGCGTGCTTCTCTCGCAGGTGTTTCTCTACCCCGGCGTGTCCGACCTCGTCACCGCACTCGGTGGCGATGGTGACCTCTCGGGTGGGATGTGGTTCCTCGTCGCCGAGTTCGCCGCCTTCGTCGCCTTCGCCAGCCTGTGGGGTGCGCTGTCTGATACTCTCGGTCGTCGCGTCCCACTCATCGCACTCGGCGCACTCGGTGGGGCGGCAAGCTATCTCGTTCTCGCCGCGCTCCCCGGACTTGGCCTCCCCTTCGCAGTCGTCCTCCTCGTTCGTCTCTTCGGTGGGGCGATGACCATCGGTGCGTTCTCGCTGTCGATTACGATGCTCGCCGACCTCTCGGGTGGGAACGGCCGCAACATGGGCGCGGCGGGAATCGCAATCGGACTCGGTGCCGCACTCGGCTCCGTCATCGGTGGGCGACTTTCGACCGCCGACCCACTCGCACCACTCTACGCCTCGGCGGCCGTCTTGGTCGGCGTCGCCATCGTCGTCGCGACCGTCTCAGACCGCGCGCCCGACTCGACTCGCCTCGGTATCGGTGCGGTTCTCCGAAAACTCGCCTCACGCCCGGCGTTTAGCGTCCCCTACGCCTTTGGCTTCATCGACCGCATGACGGCCGGGTTCTTCGCGCTCGTCGGCGTCTACTACTTCCGCGACACGTTCGGCGTCGATGCCGCGACCGCGGGGGGCGTTCTCGCGCTCTTTTTCGTTCCCTTTGCCTTGCTCCAGTATCCACTCGGCGCACTCTCAGACCGCATTGGTCGGTTTATCCCCGTCGTCGCGGGGTCGATGCTCTACGGCGTCGCCATCCTCGCAGTCGGTCTCGCCCCCGGATTCGAACTTGCGGCGGGATTGATGGTCGTCGTCGGCATCTTCGGGGCACTCGTCGCGCCCGCGACGATGGCACTCGTGACCGACCTCGCTGGCCCTGAAGAACGTGGGGCGGCCCTCGGTGGCTTCAACGTCTTCGGCAGTCTGGGCTTCCTCGCGGGATTCATCATCGGCGGAACCGTCGCCCAAGTCGTCGGTTACCTCCCGTCGTTTGCCGTCGTTGGACTTGCAGAAGTCGCAATCGCAATCGTAGCACTCCGCGCTGTTCGGCGTCTCGATATTCAGTCGGGCACTCAGGCCGCACCGAGTGCTGACTGAATCTCCGCGCTGACGACACGCCACATCGCCCGAAGACAGACCATTACGGCGAGGCCGATGCCTGCGAAGACGAACAAGAGAAAGAGACCGACCATCACGCCGCCACCCCGCGGGTTTGGGATACTCTGGGCGTACTGGCCGAGTCGAATTGCCGCCACGACGATGCCGATGACGAAGAGGGCGAACATCACTTCGAGCATCCGCCAAAACGATTCGATAGCGAGGCCGCCACGACCTGTGACCAACCGAACGATTCGCCGCGCGGCCGCGAGCAACGACGTGACCGTGAGTACACAAATTCCGAGCATCGCCATCGGGAGGCCGAGATCCATTAGACTCCGGTTCGAAACCACCGGTGAGGCGAGGATTAGCGCAAAGCCAACGAGCGTCAGTACGGCGAGTACGACTTCGAACGAAAGAATCGCCACTGTGGGGTTGGCACGGGCACGGTCAGCGAGGTGACGAAGCACGACCCAATCTCTCAGGGGTTCCTAATGTGTCTTACTCGTGGCCGGAGACGCGGACCGGTTGGTAGGGTTCTTCGAGGTACTCCACGTCTGAACTGGAGAGTTTGATATCGAGGGCTTCGACCGCGTCTTCGAGGTGTTCGACGCTCGTCGTCCCGACGATTGGTGCATCGACCCACTCCTTTTCGAACACCCACGCGAGGGCGATTTGAGCCATCTTCACGCCCTTCTCGTCGGCGAGTTCCTGTACGCGCTCGTTGACTTCCTTCCCGCCGCCTTCGAAGTAGGGATGCTGTCGGGCGAGACTGTCGGTCTGTCCGCGGGTCGTCGCCTCGAACTCCTCGTGCGGGCGCGTCAGATACCCACGAGCGAGCGGCGACCATGGAATGACGCCGACGCCCTGCTTCTGGCAGAACGGAAGCATCTCGCGTTCTTCCTCGCGGTAGAGGAGGTTGTAGTGGTTCTGCATCGTCATGAAGCGGTCCAGACCCAGTGCGTCAGCGGTGTACTGTGCATCTGCGAATTGGTGCGTCCACATCGAAGACCCACCGATGTAACGGGCTTTTCCGCGACGAATCACGTCGTCGAGCGCGCGCATCGTCGTCTCGATTGGCGTGTCGTAATCCCAGCGGTGAATCTGTAACAGGTCGAGGGTGTCCATCCCGAGGCGGTCGAGTTGGTTGTCCACTTCTTGCTCGATGGCTTTTCGGGAGAGCCCACCGGAGTTTGGGTCGTTCTCGTCCATCTGGAAGTACACCTTCGAGGCGACGACCATCTCGTCGCGGCGGCCGTCCAGTGCCTTTCCGAGGACACGCTCGGACTCGCCGTTCGAGTACATGTTCGCGGTGTCGAAGAAGTTGATACCGAGGTCGATTGCGCGTTCGACCAGTTCGAGTCCCGCTTCTTCGTCGAGTACCCACTCGCGCCAGTCGGGTGTCCCAAAGCTCATACACCCGAGACAGATTCGTGAGACCTCCATCCCGGTGTCGCCGAGAGTCGTATACTCCATGCGTGTCGTTCTCGTGGCGTGACGAAAAAAGTGGACCAACCGGAAACGTGGGCGACTCTCGCTTTTCGCAACGAACTAAATTGACAGAATGTCTATTTTTTGGAGGCATTCTCCGTGTCTGAGAGGCTCATTGTTGCTTTATCTCCCAATACGTTGTATCATATTACAGAGGCAAAGCCTCGGTGATTCCCATGCGTATTTCAAAAGCGCTGGTCGCACTCGCCCTGACGGTACTCCTTGTCGGGTCCGTCGTCGGCGTCGCGGCCGCACAACAAGAACCAACCGCTGGTGGGACGATTATCGTCGATGAAGGCGAAATCGTCACCGGCGACCTACAAGCGACCGGTGGGACAGTCATCATCTCCGGAATCGTCGATGGTGATGTCGAATTCGCCGCCGGGACGGTACTCATCACTGAAACCGGACGTGTAACCGGGTCACTCGATGGAGTGGCAGGAAGCGTGAATATCGAAGGGGCAGTCGATGGCGACGTTAACATCGCCGCGGGTGCGCTCTTCGTCCGGAGCGGTGCTATCGTCGGTGGCGACCTCGAAGCCGGTGCCGGAAGTGCGGTTATCGACGGCGCTGTCGCCGGTGACGCGACTGTCGGTGCCGAAGAACTCACTGTCGGCCCGAACGCCCGCATCGCGGGTGCGCTCGAATACGACGCCGAAACCGCAACGATTGACGACAGTGCAACTGTCGCCGGTGGCGCAACTCGCGTCACTGACCTCGAAATGACTGGTCCGTCCATCTTCGGCGTTCCAGCGAACTTCGGACAGGTGGACGCCCCCGTGATTCCACAGTGGGTGTTCTCGGGCTACTGGTTGCTCGTCAACCTCGTCCTCGGCGCAATCGTCGTCCTCGTCGCCCCGGAATTCGCCCGCCGCGTGACCGGTCTCGGAACGAAAAAGGCGGTCCGCAGCGGTGGCGCAGGGTTGCTCGTCATCATCGGCGTACCCCTCGTGTTGCTCATCCTCCTCTTGACCATCGTCGGCATCCCGCTGTCACTCGCAGGCGGCGTGGGATTCCTCGTGGTCCTCTGGGTGGCGAGCATCTACGGCGCGCTCGTCCTCGGGACGTGGCTCCTGTCGCTGGGTGACTACGCGAACCGCTGGGCCGCACTCGCACTCGGTCTGCTCATCGTCGCCATCCTCGACTTCGTCCCGTTCGTCGGCGGCATCCTCGAATTCCTCGTCCTCCTCGTGGGGCTTGGGGCATTCGCACTCGCACTCCGTGGCGAGTCCGGCGACGAGACAGGAGGGATGGGGACGCCCGGTGAAGGGCCTGAAGAAGGCGCACCAATGACCTGACCGCAGGGCGATACCCCTCATCTGAGTTTCACCTTTTTGGACGAACAATTATTATGGTAGTCTCTGTCTGTCGAACTATGGCAGTCGATTACGATGCCGAACTTGCGTCGTTCGAGTGGGATATTCCGGACGACTACAACCTTCCGGCGGTGATTGAGTCGCACGCAGATTCGTTTGGTGAGCGAGTCGCACTTCGCTTCCGCGACGCAGACGGACGAGCGGACGAACGAACCTACGCCGACCTACGAGACGATATGAACCGCTTTGCGAACGCGCTCGAATCGCTCGGTGTCGGAAAGGGTGACCGCGTAATTCATCTTCTTCCCCGCGACCCGGACGTCTTTGCGGTACAACTCGGTGCCCTCAAACGCGGCGCACTGCTCGTCCCGAGTTCCTCGATGCTCAAGCCCAAAGATATCAAATTCCGCGCGAACGACTGTGAGGCGACCACCGCCGTCGTCCACGAATCGCTCGTCGGGATGGTGGACGAAGTGAGTGCAGACACGCCACTCGAAAACTTCGTCTCACTCGGTGGCGCACCCGATGGCTGGACCGACTTCCACGAACTCATCGCCGACGAATCTACGAGTCACGACGGCCCCGAACTCGCGGCCGAAGACGGCATGTCCATCAACTACACCTCGGGGACGACTGGCCAGCCAAAACCGGTCCGTCATCGCCACCGCTGGATGCGCTGTTTCCAACTCATCAACGCACCGTACTGGTGGGGGGTCACGTCGGACGACGACCTTTCGGACGAACTGCTCTGGGCGACGACCGGAACTGGCTGGGCCAAGTGGTTCTGGAGCCCAGTCGGCGTCGGCCTGACGACGGGCGCGACCCAGTTCGTCTATCAGGGCGACTACGACCCCGAAACGTTCCTCGAACTCATGGAAGAAGAAGGCGTCACGCGACTCTGTGCCGTCCCGACTCAGTACCGCACGTTCACCCAGTGCGACCTCTCCTCGTACGACCTCGAACTCAAAGAGGCACTCTCTGCTGGCGAACCACTCAACCGCGAGCCAATCGAGGCGTTCCGCGAGGCGTTCGACGTGATTCCACGCGACGGCTACGGACAGACCGAGACGGTCGCACTGCTCACGAACTACCCCGGAATCGACGTAAAACCCGGCAGTATGGGCAAACCCACGCCCGGTCTCGGGACGACCATCATCGACGAGGACGAGAACGAAGTTGACGTCGGTGAAATCGGCGAAGTCGCCGTCCCCGTCGGGTGCCCCGGTATCTTTGACGGCTACTACGAGAAACCCCAACTGGACGAGAAGACGTTCTCTGGCGACTACTACCGAACCGGTGACCTCGCCTCGCGCGACGAAGACGGCTACTTCTTCTTCGAAGGCCGCGCCGACGACATCATCATCTCTGCGGGCTACCGTATCGGCCCCTTCGAAGTCGAAGACGCGCTCGTCTCGCACGAAGCAGTAACGGAGGCCGCCGCAGTCGCCGCCCCGCACGACGAACGCGGGAGCATCGTCAAAGCCTACGTCGTCCTCACCGAGGGCTACGAAGGATCTGACGAACTCGTGACCGAGTTGCAGGACTTCATGAAACAGGAGACTGCACCCTACAAGTACCCGCGCGAAATCGAGTTCGTCACCGAGTTGCCGAAAACGTCGTCTGGGAAGATTCGCCGCATCGAACTCCGCGGGCAAGAAAAGTAACGACACTTCCACACAGGTTGTCTTTTTCGGGCACGCCCGCCCGTTTCGGTCACCGTCTACGAACGTAACTCTCTGTGATTTTTACATCGACTCTGGAACCTGCAATTTCATACAGTAGACCGAGCCTCCTGACTTTCTGAACTCCGAGGTATCTACCGGATGAACGGTAAACCCGTAGTCTTCTAAGTCGTCTATGGTTCCGACTGCACCTTCGTCGATGACGATGTTTTCGCCATCCGGGCAGTACGCGTTCCCTGCCATCTTACTGGACTCCGAATCAGAAATTTCGATGACGAGGTCGTAGGCATCGACCATCTTTTCGAAGTCCGCGTTGGCAATCGCACCGGGGTATGCGAGTGCAGTATCAGTCGTCAGATGTTCGAAGCACGTATCCAGATGATAGAAATTGTCCGTCAAGAGTTGGATTCCAACCATTTCGGCACCTGTTATTCGGGAGAGTTCCTCGACGGCAGATTTCTCGGTTCGCGGCCCATATCCAAGCCATCGCTTGTCTTCGTCCGGATGGGTCATCGCATCCCCAGACCCCTCGAAGATAGAGTCGGGTTGGTCAACGATAGCCACGCCAAGCCGTTCTAATTCGGCCACGACGGCGTCGATTTCGCCTGCTCGTTGCTCCCACTTCATCCTCGCAGGCAGAAAATGGGACTCCCCATCTCGCTCGAAGAACAGCCCGTGGTTCGCGGTGAACACCATATCCGGCAACCCTTCGACCGGTTCGAGTACGTAGACATCGAGGCCGATTGCCTGGAAGACTCGACGCAGACTCTCCCATTGGTCTCTCGCTCTCACAGCGTCTACGTCGTACGAGCTATCCATGTACGGATTTATTTCGTACTCTACGGCGAAGTGTTCCGGCTCTACCATTACGACATCCGTGTTTGAAAATTCGAGACTACCTGCGCTAATAGTGTCTGTAATCACAGATTACTCTCGACTCGAAAATACAAATAGGTGATTACCACTCATTCTGTTGTTCGTGTGTCCAATCAAATGGGTGTTTGGGGTCGTTTTCACACTGGCCGACACGCTCTTTTCGACACCCTCCAAGAACTCGTATGACAGTTTGGGTGCTCGGCGACCAACTGTATCCCGACGCGACACCCCTCCAGCACGACGACCACGTGCTGATGATAGAGGCGCACGCCTTCGGTGAGCGGATGCGGTATCACCCACAGAAACTCGCGCTCGTGTTCTCGGCGATGCGCCACTTCCGCGACGAACTCCGCGACAGAGAATACGACGTGACATACATCGAAGCCGAGACGTTCGGCGAGGGACTAGACGAGTTCTACGAGGCCGCGCCCGGAACTCCGTTGGTTCTCATGGACCCGCCGAGTCACGGCGCTGGTGAGCGATTCAGTGAACTCGTCGAATCCCGCGGTGGCGAACTCACAATCGTCGAAAACGAGTTGTTTCTGACGTCGCCCGCGGAGTTCGATTCGTGGGCAGGCGACGCCGAGACCTACCGGCAAGAACACTGGTACCGACACGTCCGCCGCGAGACGGGAATTCTGATGGGCGGCGACGTTGTGAGCGATGACGACGTGGGCGACGGCGGACCAGCAGGGGGAGAGTGGAACTACGACGACGAAAACCGGGAGACGCCACCGAATGGGTGGACCCCGCCGACGGTTCCACGGTTCGAACCAGACGAGACGACGAAAGAAGTACTCGAATTTGTCGAGACCCGGTATCCCGAGACGTGGGGGTCAGCCGATGAGTTCGTCTGGCCCGTCACGCGCGAGGAAGCACAACAGGCGCTTTCACACTTCATCGACGTTCGACTCGATGAATTCGGAGCGTATCAAGACGCCATGCTCGACGGCGAATGGGCGCTGAATCACTCACTTTTGTCTGCCGCACTGAACCTCGGCTTACTCCATCCACGAGAGGTCGTCGAGGCCGCGGAGGATGCCTACCGCGCGGATGACGCACCGCTCAACAGCGTCGAAGGATTCATTCGGCAGGTGATTGGCTGGCGAGAGTTCGTGCGCCACGTCTATCGGCGGTCGATGCCCGGACTGGCGACGGCGAACCAACTCGACCAGAGCGAGTCGCTCCCAGAGGCCTACTGGACTGGCGAGACCGACATGAAGTGTCTCTCGGAAGCGGTCGGCCACGTCCACGACCACGGATATGCCCACCACATCGAGCGCCTGATGGTTCTCTCGAACTTCGCGCTCGTCTTCGGGACCGACCCCGCCGAACTGAACTACTGGTTCCACCTCGGGTTCGTCGATGCGTATCACTGGGTGACGACGCCGAACGTCGTCGGCATGGGCTCGTTCGGGTCTCCAGTCCTCTCCTCGAAACCATACGCCTCGTCGGGAAACTACGTCAACAAGATGTCCAACTACTGTTCGTCGTGCCCCTACGCCGTCTCGAAGACGACCGGGGAGAACGCCTGTCCGTTCAACGCGCTCTACTGGGATTTCTTGAAGGAGAACGAAGCAGTGCTTCGCAGAACCGGGCGAATGGGCCTCATGTACTCTCACGTAGACCGCAAGGACGACGACGAATGGAAGGCCATTCGGGAACGTGCCGAAGACGTTCGGGAGATGGGTCGTGCAGGGATTCTGTGAGGGGCTTGCGCGCGAACGCTCTGTGAGGCGGCGCGACCGCTCAGCGTTCGAAAATGAAGAACTGTACTCGCTCGTGATACCTCAGATTCAGTCGTCGCCGCTCGTTTAGAGTCGGGTGACGTTCACCGCGCGCGGGCCTTTGTCGGCCTGCTCGATGTCGAATTCGACTTCTTGGCCCTCTTCGAGGTCGGGACCACCGATGTCTTCCATGTGGAAGAAGACGTCTTCGTCAGCGTCGTCGCTCTCGATGAATCCGTAGCCCCCGGAGGACTTGAAAAACGCAACCTTGCCTTTCGCCATTGCGTATCCAAAGTGGCTAGAGAGCATCATAAGACTTCCGCCGGAAATGACGCAAAAATGCCTGATGGCGTCGGGTTTAGGGTGTTCGTGCTAGTTTGAGGCGTTATTCGTCTCGCGCTTCGCGCCCGAGCGTATGGAACTCCTCATTTGGTCGCATATCCGCAAACATCGCCATGCGGTTGCTCAGGTTGAAGAACGCCGTCACCGACGCGATGTCCCAAATCGCCTCTTCGGAGTACCCGACTGCTTCCAGCCGTGCAATATCCTCGTCGCCGACTTCTGCCGGTGATTCGGTGAGTTTGACCGCCACGTCGAGCATCGCCATCTGTTCGTCCGAGACGTCTGCGGTTCGGTAGTTGGCGACGAGTTGGTCAGCGAGAAGCGGGTCGCGGGCGTAGATACGAACCAGTGCGCCGTGGGCGACGTTGCAGTAGTAACAGTGATTGACGCCCGAGACGGCGACGATAATCATCTCGACTTCGGCGCGAGTCAGTGCCGTATCCTCGACGAGCGCGTCGTAGTAGTCGAAGAAGGCCCGCCAGTGAGAGGGCTTGTAGGCGAATCCGAGAAAGACGTTGGGTGTAAAGCCTGCCTTCTCGGTCTCTTCGTCGATTCGCTCGCGGAGGTCGTCTGGAAGGTCGTCGAGGTCGGGCACCGGGAATCGTCGCATCGCATCACTCATGCACGTTCGGTCATCCGGTCGGACCTTAACGATTCCTCAGGTCAGAGGGCAACACTCAGATAGCCCGCGGCCGCGACGGCGAAGACGCCCAATCCGAAGAGTCCGTAGTTGGCGAGTTTGTTGTCCGCGCGCCACAGGCTGAGGCTGAATTTGCGGTCCGAAAGCGGCCACAGCGGGCGGATTCCCATCGGCGTCAACACGTCCGCGAGGAGGTGTGCGAGGATGGTGAGCGCGCCGACGGCGAAGCCAAACGAGGCGAGCGTCGTCGTCGTTTCAGTCGAGAACCCGAGTACTGGGAGAGCGAGATACGCGAGCCCTGCGCCGACGCCGCCGACGAGTGCAGCGAACGCGAAGGTGTGAGTCGGCCCGCGGTGCGAGATGAAGGGGACTCGCATGTCCACGTCGGGGAGCATCGCCAGCCAACACATCACGCCACCGGCGACGAGAGCGAGCTCCGGGTCGCCGGAGAGGACGAGCGCGAATCCGAGGGGTGCAAAGACGAGGAGCGAAATCCCCCAGTGACCGAATCGGTACATTAGCAGATGCTCATCCCTCATGCGATGAAAACCTTTCCGCCGAATGCGGCAATTCAGAGCAATCGTTAATTCACGCCACAGCGAGAGTCACGGTATGAGCCAACATCTCGCGACGCTTCTCTCTGGGCTGTCTGCGCTCGAAGCGACAGTCCTCGTACTCGTCGTCTCTCTCGGCGGCGCGTTCGTGATGGAGGCTGTCGTCCTTCGGGTGCTGTTCTCCTACACGAGCAAGACCGAGACGACACTCGACAACATCATCGTCTCCGAAATTCGGTTGCCGATTATCGTCTCGATTCTCCTCTTTGGACTCTACTTGTTCTCTGAGACGCCCGCGGTCGCTGAGACCCTCATCCCACCAGAGACACTCACGACGTTCTTCGGTCGGCCATCGATATCGATTGGAATCGTCGTCTGGGCGTGGGCACTGAACCGCCTCGTCAATCGTCTCGTGGATGCAGTCAAGGACCGTGGAAGCAAGTACGACTTCGCGCCAGTCTTTTCTAACATCTGGACGCTCGTCGTCTCGCTCGGCACTATCGGCACACTTCTCTACATCTGGGGTATCGAAATCACGCCGCTGTTCGCCGGGGCGGGCATCGCAGGCATCGCCGTGGGTTTCGCCGCGAAAGACACCGTCGCCAACTTCTTCGGTGGCATCGCACTCTACTTCGACGACACCTACAAAATCGGCGACTACGTCGTCCTCGACTCTGGCGAGGCTGGAACCGTGGTCAAAGTCGGCATTCGCTCGACCACGCTCTTGACGCGCGACGAACTCCTCGTCACGGTGCCGAACTCCGTCCTCAACGCCGCGAAAATCATCAACGAATCCGCACCGAGTCGTCGCCGCCGCGTGAAGATTCCAATCGGTGTCGCTTACGGCACCGATATCGACCAGTTCGAAGAGATTCTCGTCCAACTCGCACTCGACGAACCGCTCGTCCTCGACTCGCCGCGCCCGCGGGCGAGACTCCGTCGATTCGGTGCCGACGCGCTCGAATACGAACTCGTCTGCTGGGTCAACAGCCCACTGAAGCGCGGAAAGGCCGTCCACAACGTCAATCGTGCCATCTACAAGCAGTTGAACGAGGCGGGTATCGAAATTCCGTTCCCACAGCGCGATGTACACGTTCACCGCGCCGAAGTCGCGTCCGAACCCACACAGGCGAGTGCGTCCACGACGACGGGAGAGACCACCAGCACCAACGGAGAGACAGAGAGTAACGGCGATGGCTGGGACGGTGCGTTCGACGCCGAAGACACACAAGACGGCTTCTACGACGACGCGTTCGACGACGAGTGAGCGCGTTCTTGTCTTGTTCTGAGAGGACTCCACGCCCACACGCCGAGAACGTTACCACCGTCGCCTTCGTTGGACCACGCATGCTCCAACTCGGTCCCCTCGACACGCTCATCGGGACGTTTGGTCCGTTTATTATCCCCGTTCTCCTCTTTGCCGCCGGTGTCGTCGGTTATCTCATCTTGCTCGCACTCGGCAGAACGAAGACACAACGCGGAGACTGAGTCGCCCCGCGACGTGCGGCTTCAGGCACGTGTGCGTGAGACGGTCTTCACCACGAATGTTGTCTGTTCGAATGTTGTCTGTCACCCAGACCTGACTGCTGGTAGTTCCGTCAGTTGCACCGAGAAAATGAGCCACGAGACAGCCAACAGACTGTCCGTGTTCGTAACTTAGTCTGCCGACGCGGATTCGTCGCTTCCGAATCGTTCGAACGCCGAAATGAACTCCGAGTCGTCTTCGACTTCTTCTTCCCACTCTTCGAGTCCGCGTTCGACACGGCTTCCTTCGATGGTGTTGTCGAAGATGAACGCGAAGAGGCCGCCGACGGCCATCCCGGTCGAACCGATGACGAAGATGGTGTCTGCGACGAGTTGGGTGCTGAGAATCGGGCCGACGAGTGCGACCTGACTCATTCCCTGACGGAAGGCTTCGGCGCTCCCGACGTTGCCCATGTAGGCTGGAATGGCGAGCCCGGCGAACATCGCGACACCGATGATAAAGATGTTACGCGAGGAATCGAGGTCGACGTACTTCAGGTTCGAGAGGCCGACCGCGACGATTTGGCCGAACATAGCGATGTACAGACCGCCGACGATTGGGCCGGGGATAGTCGCGATGAGCTGGCCGAAGTAGCCGACGAAGCCCATGATGAGCATGACGACAGCACCGACTTGGACGACGTAGCGCGAGGCGACGCCAGTCAAGCCGATAGCACCGATGTTCTCAGAGTACGACGTGGAACCGCTGCCACCCATGATGGCCGAGAAGATGTTCATCAGGCCTTCCATGCCGATGCCGTGGTTGATACGGCGTTCGGATGGTGCGCCAACGCCCGAGAGACGGGCCACAGCGTGGTAGTCACCGAAGGATTCGACCATCGACGCGGCGACGCCAGCGAGCATGCCGATGATGAACGAGGTGGTGAACTGCGGGATGCCGAAGGCGACCGCGCCGACGACCGGAAGCCCGACAGTGACCGTTCCTGCGCCGCCTGCGAAGCCCCACTGGAAGGGGTAGATTGGCATGAGCGCGGGTGCCTGGGCGACCGATGCGAGGTCGATGTAGCCCGGCGTCCCGGGTGCCATGACGCCCGTCACCGACAGTGCTGCCGCAATCACGTAGGAGACGACGACGCCGAGAAGCACGGGGAAGAGTTTGAACGCAGGGTGACTGGTGTTGAGGTACTGTGAGAAGAGGACGATGAGGCCGAGCGTCAAGCCGAGCAGCCACCAGTTGTTGGTCGCCGCCGTGACCTGCGGGACGTTGAACAACGAAAGCCCGATGAGCGCAATCGTCGGCGCGATGACGACCGGCGAGATGAACTTGCGAAGGCGACCGAGCAAGCCGAAGTAGCCGACGAGTACCTCCACCGCCGCGGCGATGATGATTGCCCCCTGGAGTTGAAGTAAGGCCGTCTGCCATCCCACACCCGATGGGTTGGATGCGGTGACGACGCCAATGACGGCGATTGCCGGTGCCAACATCGAGAACGGCGCGCCCTGCACGATGGGATACCGGTTCCCGAACGTCGTCTGCATCAGGGTTGCGATACCCGAGACGACGAAGAACGTGCCTACGAAGCGCGGAATCACTGACCCAGGCATGTCGAGGACGCCTGCGAGAATCAGTGGAACGGCGATGTTCGCGCCGACCATCGTGAGGTAGTGTTGAACGCCGAGAAGGAGAGAAGTGGGAAGGGGTGGTTTATCTTCGATACCGTACTGCACAAACGAGCGAGAAGATGAGTCGTCCGTCACGACCATCCCCCCACATGCGGTGGCCAGAATCTGCGCATGGTTGTGCCACGATTCAATGGAGACTATATATCTCCTACGCTTCGACGCGACTCGTGAGAAATACCTTTCACTTTCGACGGACATTCACCGTGCATGACTAGTCTCCCGAACCGTTCGAACAGGACTGACGACCGTTGGCTCGTCGGGTGGGCGTTCGGGTACGCCGCTGTCGGTGCCGCGTCACTGGTCGTTCCGTTGTACGCGCTCGCACTCGGCGCGGATGCGTTTCTCGTCGGCCTGATTGCCGCAACGGCGGCGTTCGCCGGTGCTCCTGGTGCGATTATCTGGGGTCGACTCGCCACACGAACGAATCGTCGCCGACCGTTCGTTCTGGTCGCACTCGTTGCAACCGGACTCGTGCTCGTCGCGATAGCAGGCGCGGCCGACCCGCTCGTCGTCCTCGGCGCCAATGCGACGCTGTGGTTCGTCGTCTCTGCTGCCGCACCAGTGTTGAACCTCATCGTCGTCGATGGTGTCCCCGAATCCGGGTGGGAACGCCGGTTCGGCGTACTCAATCACTATCAGGGCTACGGCTGGCTCGCCGGACTCGTCGTCGGTGCACTGTGGTCGGCAATCGCCCCTCGCGTGCTTGGGTTAGACGCGGTGAGCGTCCAACGGTGGTTCCTCGTCGCCTCGGCGTTCTCAGCGCTCGTCGGCGCACTCGTGGTTCGCGTGTGGTACCCTGAGCGCCCGACTACCTCTCCGACCCGATTCGCCCGAGTCAGTGCCGCGATTCGGCGTCCATCCGGACTCATTGGCCGCTCTGTCCGTGCCGTTCCTTACGGTCCATCGCGGATGTACTGGGCGCTTCGGGGGATGAACTTCGACGCGCTTCGCCGACAAACGACTCCTGCGTTGCTCAGATACCTCGCTGCTGCGACGCTCTTTTTCGTCGGTTTCTCGGTCTTCTTCGGGCCACTTCCGGCCTACCTCGTCGATGCGGGGAGAACGGCCGACGAAGTGTTCATCCTCTTCGTGTTGTCGAGTCTCGGGTCGGCCGTGAGTTACGTCCGTGTCGGCGAACTCGCGGCGAGGTACGACCCTCGCCAACTACAACTCGGCGCGCTCGCAACCCGTGGACTCGCGTTCCCCGCAGTCGCGGTTCTCGGTACGACGTTCGCCGCCAGTACCGGATTGGTCGCACTCGGCGTAACGTTCCTCGTCATCGGCATTTCGTGGGCCGTCATCGCGGTGACTGCAACCGGACTCGTGAGCCGACTCTCGCCCCCGAACATTCGCGGTGAAGCACTGGGTGCGTACACCGCACTCGCCAGTCTCGGCGGCGGTATCGGGTCGGTACTCGGAGGCGTCGTCGCAACGGCCGCCGGGTACGAGGCGGCGTTCACACTCGCTGGCGTCGTCGTCGCAATTGCAGTGGTCGTCGTCTGGTCGGCAAAAACAGCGAGCGAGAGAACGCAGTCGGCTGCGCTTGGATAATTATTCGATCGCGTGGACGGGCGAAATCCAGATGACGAGTTCGCCGTCGCGTTTGATGACGCCTTCGATGGCGTCGTCTTTCTCCAGAGGTGGTTCTTCCACGTCGTTCATCGAGACGCGAACGACCTGGTAGACTTCGTCCACGAGCCATCCGGTTGCCGCCTCGTCTTCGAACTTTCCGGGGTCGAAGATGACGATGCGTTTCGATTCGCCAGCCTCGTCGATGTTGAGCAGAGACTTCGGATTGATAATCGACGTCGTTCGACCACGGAGGTCCATGACGCCCTCGACGTAGGAAGGGGCGTTTGGGACTGTCGTGAGTTGACCCTTATCGACGATTTCGCTCACGTATTCGATATCGACGCAGTACGTCTCAGAACCCAATTGAAATTCGAGTACCTGCACCTCTGCGGCGACTTCTTCCTCGTCCTCGTGCTCTTCTGCCGTATTCGGTGAAATTGCGTCCTGTCGCATGGTCAAATCCGTGGTGGTCGGTGCCACCACACTATCTGTCCAATTGTCCTCAGATTCGATTCATAAAGGTACGTGCCCGATTATCATGGCTGATTATTCTCGCCGAGTGTTTATATACCTCATTTTCGAACCACGGAGGTAGATGAGCGGTCATGGAAACGGCACACTGATAATTCCGAAGAAGACGCGGAGTCGGGTCCAGCGCGGACGAAGAGCTGTGACTCAAATCGACTGCGGCGGGTCCAACAGATGAGTACGGCAGTCTCCGATGGAACGACTCGTGCAGTCGTCGTCGACGACTCGCGCTTCATGCGGACGCTGATTCGCACCCTCCTCGAAGATAGTGCCGTCGAGGTGGTCGCCGAGGCCGGAAACGGCAACGAGGCCATTGAGGTAGTCAGCGAACACCAACCGGACGTCGTCACGATGGACATCGAGATGCCCGAGATGAACGGGCTGGATGCCGTCGAAGGCATCATGAAGCAGTGTCCGACGCCGGTTCTCATGCTCTCGGCACACGCCGAAGAGGATGCAGATGTGACGTTCGAAGCACTCGACCGCGGTGCTGTCGATTTCGTCACGAAACCCGGTGGCGAAGTGACCTCCGAGATGCCACGTGTCAAGCGTGAACTCGTCGAGAAACTTCGGTCTGCGGCGGCAGTCGATCTGTCGAAGACGCGCGGTCGGTCACGACCTACGCCGTCGAGTCGCGCCCGTACGAAGCCGAAACCGACCACCCAAAAACCGGAATCGAACGACTCGATTGTCGAGGGTTCGACGCTAATCGTCGGTGCATCGACGGGCGGCCCGAACGTCGTCGAACGCGTGTTGGCCGCGCTCCCCGCCGATGCAGGACTTCGTGTACTCGTCATCCAACACATGCCGAAGGGCTTTACCAAGCGGTTCGCCGCTCGGTTGGATGCACGCTGTGAGTACGACGTCAAAGAGGCCTCCGACGGCGAACGACTCGGCCCCGGACAGATTCGTGTCGCCCCCGGTGGGTCGCACTTGCTCGTCACTGGCGACCGGGCTGGACACCTTCGGCTCGCACTTTCGGACGACGAACCGCTGCACGGCGTCAAACCAGCAATCGACCTCACGATGGCATCCGCCGCAGAGGTCGTCAAAAAGCCGCTCGCGGGCATTCTCTTGACCGGAATGGGCCGCGACGGCGTCGAAGGGATGACGCGAATCAGCAGCGCGGGTGGGTACACCGTTGCACAGGACGAGAAAACATCAGCTATCTTTGGAATGCCCAAGCGGGCTATCGAAGCCGGGTGCGTCGATGCGATTGCACCTGACGGCAGCATCACCGAAGAAGCACTTCGCGGACTCAATTCCTGACCATGGACGAAGAACTCTACCAGGCATTCATCACCGAAAGCGAAGAGAGCATCACCCAGTTGAACAACTCCCTCCTGTCACTCGAATCCAACCCGGAGGACACCGACGCAATCGACGATATCTTCCGACAGGCGCACACCCTCAAAGGCAACTTCGGTGCGATGGGATTCGACAACGCCGCGACGGTGGCACACGCCGTCGAAGACTTGCTCGACGAGATTCGACATGGACGGCTCGACGTCACCGCCGAGCGGATGGACCTCGTCTTCGATGGGATGGACCTCATCGTCGAGATTCTCCACGAAATCGAAGCGAACGGCGAGTCCTCGACCGATCCGACCGAGACGGTCGAAGAGATTCGGGCCGCCGTCGAAGCAGAGGACACAACGGGAAACTCGAAACAGGCGACGACTGAGGACGAAGAATCCGACGCGTTCGATTTGGACTCCCTCGTCGCCGAGAGTGTCGCCCTCGATACTGTCGAATCCGACCTCGTACACGCTCGCGTCCGACTCGATACGGGTCAAATGAAAGGAGTTGACGCAGGCATCTTCCTCAGCAGTATCCCCGAGGAACTCGACCTCGTTGGGACCAACCCACCGCGAGACGAAATCGAAGCGGGCGAGTTCGGTGCCGATATCCACCTGTTCGTCGCCGGACGCACCCCCAACGAAGTGGCATCCGAACTGTCTGGTCTGTGGAAAGTGAGCGAGGTCGAAACGACGGACGTCTCTCACATGCTCGATACCGATATCGACGCTGCCGACTCACAAGCGCCCGCTGACGAGTCGAGTGACGAACTCGCCGAGAGCGACGAGGCCGAACTCGAAGTCGAAGCGACGGCCGCCGAGAGCGAAGAGAGTGCAGGTGCAGATGAGTCCGAATCGGACGACGAAGGTGCCAAGGAGGCCCAGTCGATTCAGGCGGTCAAGTCCGTCCGCGTCGACGTGGACCAACTGGACGAACTCCACGAACTCGTCGAACAACTGGTGACGAGTCGTATCAAACTCCGAAACGCCATCGACGAGGAGAAACACACCGCACTCGACAGTCTCGACGAACTCGACAAGATATCGTCGAACCTCCAGAACACGGTCATGGATATGCGGTTGATTCCGCTGAAGAAGGTGTTCGACAAGTTCCCCCGTCTCGTTCGTGACCTCGCTCGCCAACAGGACAAGCGAATCTCGTTCAAAGTCGAGGGCGCGGACATCGAACTCGACCGAACGATTCTCGACGAGATTTCGGACCCCCTCATGCACGTGCTTCGAAACGCCGTTGACCACGGCATCGAATCACCCGACGAGCGTGAGGCAAACGGCAAGTCTCGGACGGGAACCATCAAACTCTCCGCACAGCGCCAACACGACACGGTCATCATCACCGTCGAAGACAACGGTGGCGGCATCAACGCTGACGCCGTTCGTGCGAAAGCCATCTCGAAAGGCGTGGCGACGAAGAGCGAACTCGAAGACATGCCCGATTCGGAAGTCTTCGACTACATCTTCCATCCCGGCTTTTCGACCAACGACGAGATTACCGACGTGTCCGGTCGCGGTGTCGGCATGGACGTGGTGAAGACCACCGTCGAGTCGCTCGATGGCGCAGTCTCCGTCGAGAGCGAGCCCGGCGAGGGGACGACGTTCAACATCCGACTGCCAGTGTCGGTGGCGATTATCAAAGTCCTCTTCGTGCAGGTCGATGACCGCGAGTTCGGCGTTCCCATCAAGTACATCGACGAGATTGGCCGCCGTGACCGCGTTCAGACCGTCAACGGGACAGAGGTCATCGTCCACGAAGACACCATCTTCCCGCTCATTCGACTCCGTAACGCCCTCGATATCGACTCCGAAAAACCCGACGAGGGAATGGTCGTCCGTATCCGCCCAGAAGACAGACAGATTGCGCTCCACTGCGACGGCGTGACGAAGCAAGAAGAAGTCGTCGTGACGCCCCTCCAAGGCCCACTCTCCGGTGCTGGTGGCCTCTCTGGGACTGCCGTCATTGGCGATGGAAACGTCATCCCGATTCTGGACGTGTCCACGCTCGAACTCCCCGATGGTGGAAAGCAAGCCATGCGCGATTTCGACCCGGCCCAGCTTCCGAGTTCGACCGAGGAGGCAGCAGACTGATGGTCACCTCACCGAAACAGGACCAGACATTCACGAGGTTGCTCAGCTACATCGAATCGTCGCTGGCGTTCGCAACGAGTTCGTACAACGACGCCTACCTCGACCGGCGAATATCCGCTCGGATGCGACGCCGACGTGTCGATGACTACGACGAGTATCAGGCACTCCTCGAAGAAGATGAAGAAGAACAGCAAGCCCTCCTCGATGCGCTCTCTGTGAACGTGACGAGCTTTTTCCGTAATCCCGAGGTCTGGGAAGCACTCCGTGAAGTCCTTCGCGATTTGAGTGCGAACGGGACGCGAAGAGACCCGATTAAAATTTGGAGTGCTGCTTGTTCTGACGGGCGCGAGGCCTACTCGCTCGCCATGCTCGCTCACGACGATGACCGCGTTGACGAACGACGTATCGAAATCGTCGGGACCGACATCAAACGCGAGATACTGCGTGCGGCTCGCAAGGGAGAGTACCGCGCCTCTGAAACGAACGATATCGAAGAGCAACTCGAACCGATTGGTCGCTGGGAGCGATTCGTCGAGCAAGACGAGAACCGCTTCCGCGTCAAAGACCGCCTCAAGGACATGGTTCGATTCAAGCGGCGTGACCTCATCCGTGAGAACCCACCGGGAACGTTCGACCTTGTCGTCTGCCGGAACCTATTCATCTACATCAACGCTGATTCGAAACGTGCAGTGTTCGAGTCGCTTGGGTCTGCTCTCGAAGACGACGGCTACCTGACGATTGGGATGACCGAGACGATTCCACCGTCGTGCCGGGACCAGTTCGAACCGGTCGAAAAACGGCTTCGAATCTACCAAGGAACAGCTACTGCCGCACGGAGGTGACCGATGAAACCCGGTGAACAGAAACTCGGCGATACGCGTGGCCGCTTCCTCCAAGTCGTGAAAAACGGTCGTGAACTTCACGACGTCGACTGGACGAGCGGCCGCATTCTCCTCTCGAACAAACGCCTGGTCCTCGCCGGAACGGCCGGGAAGCGAACGATTCTATTGGACGATGTCGAATCGCTCGGTGGCCGTTTCGACGTGAACCAGCGCATCGCAACCGTCTCCGACTACTTCAGTATCCACATCCCCAGCGGTGTCGTTCTCCTCGCACCAGTCGATTACGAAGAGTTCGAGACGGACTTCTTCGGCGCACTGTTGAACACCGAGCGCTTCCTTGCACGACATCCCGCTGTTGCCGGTGGTGTCGTCCAAAACACCGAGTGGGAACAGTCCCGTCTCAAAGTCGAAGAAGAGGCCGTAAGTATGGCGACAGTCAGCGGGAAGTTCGTCGAAATCCGCCTCGACGACATCGGCGACATCAAGACCGGCGAACGGACGATTATCGAAGAGGTTCGAAACGTCATCGAAGTCGAACACTCCGACGACGAAGGGACGAGTCTCCAGACGTACATTTCAGGGCCAAAGCGTGCGATAACGTTCCTCCACTCCTTGCTTCGTGAAGGAGAAGAACTCTCCGAGACGTCTATCGAACTCAGCGAAACCGACAAGCAGGTTCTCACGGCACTCTACTCCGGTGTCGAACCGTTCGACATTCCCGGCTTTTTGGGAATCGACGTCGAAAAAGTCGAGGCGCTGTTTCAGCGACTCATCGACCACAACGTCGTCGAAGAGATTCGCGTCCGGCGCGAGGTTCGACTCAACGCCCGTGGCCGAAGTATCGCCTCCGACGCGATCGAACAGCAGTAGTCTTTCTTTCAGCTTTCGCTCGAAGTAGACCCGACAGCACCTGCTCTCGAACACGGATTGGCACGAATAGAAGAAGAGAACGAACGATTAGGTGGAGCGTGGCGAACGTTAGACGTTGACGTCTTCGATTTCTTCGTTCACGACGAACCGGCCTTGCGGTGTCAAGGAAGTCGGCAGCGTCTCGTCGCCGATGAGGCCTTCGTCGTTGAGCGTCTCTAACTCGGCGTCGAGAACTTCTTGTTCGACACCGAGAAGTTCGCTGAAGTCCACTTCGGCGGCCATCTCTCCGGCGGAGTAGAGACCGACGAGGACTTCGAGACCCTGTTCTGTGACTTCGATGTTGCGCACGTCGGATTTGATCCAGTGGTAGACCAGTCTGAGGTACCGACCGAGGATGTTCATCTTCCGACGTGAATCGAGCGAAATCTCCGACGTAACGGTTTGTCCCTGCTCGACGTGCTGGACGGAGAGGACGAGTTGCTTCTGCTCGTCTGTCGTCCGTTCGAGTACCTCGAAGAAGATGACACTCGCCAAGTCGATGTGGAACGGTTCGCCGTTTTCGGTGAGCGGGCCATCGTCGTCAGGGAACGTCACCGCTTCGTAGTCGAGGTGGAGACCGGACCGGTGTCGCTCGGTGTTCATCACACGGCCACCGACCCGGGCAGGATGCTTTACCGTCGCTTGCGACCCGTTGAGTGCCGCACGGAACAAGTAGAGTGAGAACTTCTCGATGGTCTCGCGGTCGCCGCCGATGACAGTCGTCCGGCGCGTGCGACCAGTGATGTAGCCGACCATCACAGTGTAGTCGAAGAACTCTTCGACTTCCGGCGGAACCTGCCCGACTGCGATATCGAACACTGACGTGATTGGGATGGCGGTCTTCGACTGCCCGGTTGCGAGGATAAGTCGCTGTTGGCTCATCAAGACGCGGCCTTTGACCGGTTCGAAGGCCGTGCTGCCTCCCGCGACGAAACTTGCAACGAAATCGACGACGATAGCCTCGCCCTTCGAAGTCTTTCGGATGCGTGACTGGCGCTCCCTTTCGGCCTGTGACTCACCCGCACCGGGTTCTGGCTCTTCTTTTTGTCGCCGGTATGCTTGCAATAGCTCGGCTTTCGCAACGTCGCCACCTTCGACCGCGTTCGAGCGGGCATTGGTGACGATATCAGCGTCGTCTGCAGACTGTCCTCCGGGTTGCTGTGTGTCCTCAGTCATATGCTAATCAGAGCTCCCGCGAGCGACGAGGTGGCGACTGCCATCATCGAACCCACCCAAACGAGTACAACGAAGTGGAGATAGGCGTTCGCCTTGTGGCCCCCGTCAACCATTCGAATCATAAGCGACGAAAGGAGGGCGTTAAACAGGATGATAAGACTCAGCATGTATTCGATGAGCGGCACGTCGTAGACACCCGCGTAGATGAGCGTCCCGAACTGGAGGCTGTCGAGGTTCATCTGCGTCGAGAACGTCGCAAGGATTTCGACGACTTCCAGACCGATGAAGAACGCAAACGATGCAGAGGCAGTAATCCCGTAGAGGACACCGATGAGCGTCACCGTCGACTGTTTGCGCTGTTGGCGGAGCTTGATAATCTCGTTCATGTTCCGACTGATGAGTTCACCGAGTTGTTTCGGGCGGCCACCCATCGACCGACCGGCATTGTACATCTCACTGAACTTCTGAATCAGGTACGACCCGGATTCGGCACTGAAGAAGAACCACGAACGGTCGGGGTCGAGGCGCATCCGAAGACGGGTGTGAAGGCGGTCGATTTCGCGCGAGAGGTTGCCGAAGTCCTTCTTTCGAAGCGTCTCCAGCACGTCGGTCGTCGTACTCTGCTTTGCCGTCTCGGAGGCCCCGAGTGCGCGAATGAAGCCAGGGTACTCCTCGTCGCGTTCGTCAATCTTCTTTTCCTGACGACGCGCGACGACACCGGGAACTGCAAGCGGCGTCAGCGGCGTCGCAAGGAGCAACGGAACCGGGATGTCGAGCATGATGGGTCGCATGAGTTCGCCGACGAACGTCACGTTGAACGTCCCCAGTGCCAGGAGGACGACCATCACGACAGAGAGACCAACTGCACCGTACAGCGTGATGTCGATTTGCCGGTCTGCCTTCGTCCGGTACTCTCGTTGCTGGTACCACAGCGGGTCGTACGGCGACATCGTCCGAATGACGAAGTAGAACCCCAACTGCACGAAGACGAACAACACGATGACCGCTGCAATCGTCATCGTCGCGTCCGTGCCGGTGAGAATTGGCAACACGATGGCGTTGATGATTGCGAACGTCATCGAGAGAATCATCGAGAGGTACAGGTCTTTCATGACCTCGAGGTTCCCGAGCGCACTCTCGTACACCGTGATGTACTTTTGAATCATCGCCGTCTGCTCTCCGAGCAGGAAGTCGTCGATGCTCTGTCCGGCGTTGATTGCGTATGCGAGACGGTCGAGGAAGTCTGAAAGCGGCTTCGAGGGAACCTCGCGTGCGCGACGCACACATGCGTCGTCGAGCGACTGGTTCCACGCATCGACGAGTTGGACGATGCGTCGCATCTCGATTGCCAACTCACCGTACTCCTCTTCACGCGAGAGCGTGCGGAAGACGGCCACACGGTCGATGTTCGTCGTCGAGAGAACCGTCATGTGCGTGATGAGCAAGTGGAGTTGGTTTTCGAGGCCGCGACGCGTCTGCTCGACGAGCAGACGCGGGTAGAGGACTGCGGCACCGAGTAACAACACCCCAAGTAAGAAAACCGGGATGCGGACGAGGACGGGGAGTGGAAGCGCAATCGCGCCGACAACCGAGAGTATGAAAACCACGATTGCCGGGCCAAGCACCAACAGCAGATACCGAGGCAACTCCATCGGCATCTTCTCGTACGACTCGACGACATCGTTGAAGAAGTCTCGAACCTGAACCGCTTGTACCGTTGTGCTGGCCTCCCCACTCATGAGTTACACCCTCGCCATGTCGAACGGCAGTCCTTCCGTGCCGTCGCGGAAGTAATCCTCGATGAGTTCGTTCACTTCGTGGTAGCCGAGGATGTTCTCTTGGATGGCCCGGCGAATCAGTTCCGCACGGAACTTGATGTCGTCGTAAATTTTCCGCGTGTCGTCGTATCCGAGCAGCGTTGCGACCTTCTGCTCCATGATAAAGGAGTTGTTCATCCCCTGGAAGACAATCTCGTCCTGCACAGGGTCCCAGTAGAACACTTCGCGCGTGACGACGCCGCCCATCTCTTTCGAGTACCCCTCGATTTCCTGGACACTCGTCACACGACGCAGGATGTCGTTTCCACGCTTCACCCGGTTCTGGAACAGTGCGATGTCACAGTTGGACATGAACGTCTCTGGGACGTTGATGGGGTCACCGGTGAAACGCTGAATCATCGAAACGATGTCGGACGCGTGGAACGTCAGCATGACCGGGTGACCGGTCTGTGCCGCCTGGAACGCCATCCGCCCTTCTTCACCACGGACCTCCCCCACGATGATGTAGTCGGGGCGTGAACGCAGTGCGGCCGCAACGAGGTCGAACATGTCCACTTCGGAGTCTGAACCTCGACCTTCACGCGTGAGGAGTTGCTGCCACGTATCGTGCGGCGGCAACACCTCCGCGGTGTCTTCTGCGGTGTAAATCTTCGAAGACTGCGGGATGAACGACAAGATTGCGTTGAGTGTCGTCGTCTTCCCTGATGCCGTCTCACCGACCACGAACACCGTGCGTTCGTTCTCCAGTGCAATCCAGAGGTACGCCGCCAACTCGGGCGAGAGCGTCCCCCACTTCGCAATCTGGAAGACCGAAAGCGGCACGTCGTCGCCCTGACGGATGGTGAGCGACGACCCCTTCAGCGACACGTCGTCGGAGTAGATGATGTTGATACGCGACCCGTCTGGGAGCGTCGAGTCCACGATGGGGTGGGCGTCGGAAACCGGGTCACCAATACGCTCACCCATGTTGCGAAGCCAGTTGTCGAACTGCTCGTTGTTGTCGAACTCGACACTCGTTTCGAGCAGGCCGAAGGTCCCGTGGTCGACGTCGACCTGGTTGGGACCGATGACGTGAATGTCCTCGTTCTCCGGGTCGCGCATGATGGGTTCGAGTGCCCCGAGACCGACGATGTCGCGGACGAGACGGTAGTGAATCTTGTCGTAGACCTCTTGTGAAACTTCGATACCCGCAACGTCTAGTCGCTTGGCGACTTTCCCGAGCGGGCCTCGGTCTTCACCTTCGATGTGGACGATTTCCGCGAGGAGTTCGTCGATTCGTTCTTCGTAATCGACGCTCTCTTCCGGTGCGGGTTTCGACACGCTGCGTTCGAGCAACTTGTCTTTGATCCGCATGAAGGTCTCACGCTCGTCGTCTTCCAACTCCGGTTCGATGGTGTAGTACTTGGTCGTCTCACCGAAATTCCCGTAAATCTGGCAGAACACTGGGCCACCGAGCGAGTAGATGATGTTCGGACGGCGGGATTCGTAATCACCGGGGTCGTCGACGAGCATCGGGAACTCACCAGTAATCTGCCGGAAGCGCTTGAGGTGGTCACGGAGGTGCGGCCACTGCATCGCGAGGCGTTTGAGGTCGTCCGAGAGTCGGGCCGACCCGTGGTCCGTCGCCATTAGGCAACACTCCTCGATTCGATGACGACGCCGATGCCGGAGCGCACCGAGAAACCAACTCGGTCACCCACTTGCTGGCCCATTCCTGCGAACCGTTTCACGAAGATGTTACGCCGAACGTCGTTTCCGACCTCGACCATCTCCAGTTCGAAGTAGACGTCAGCGATCGACCGAAACGCCCCGATAGAACTGTCGTCGACCGAGGACGGGTCCACGGTCAGGATGATGGTCTTTCCTTTCGTCGTCAACTCGCGGAAGAACGAGATGATTTCGAGGGCGGCCTGTCGCTCTTCGTTCTGCCGGACGAGTGCTTCGAACTGTGGGTCATTACGGAGGATTGCATCGAACGTGTCGATGATGATGACGTCTGCTTCCCACATCTGCTCGGCGTCCATCATCCGGCGGAGTAGTTGCTTGCGCTCTTTGGATGGCCCACCCGAGAGCGTGCCACCACTGTCGATTTCTGCCTGTAAGAACAGAATCCGCTCGTTCAGCAGGTGATTGACCATGTCGTACGAGAGCGAGTGCATCTGGTCGAGAAAGCCCCGAACGCCCAGTTCGGTCGAGAGGAGTGTGACGACAGTGTCCTCCTCGCAAAAGCCGTAGCTAAAGCGCTGTGAGAGGACGCTCTTTCCAGCACCGTAGTCGCCCTCGATGAGGACAATTGCGCCTTTCGGCATGCCGCCACCCAGTTCTTTTTCGAGACGATCGTGCCCAGATAATCCAAGGGAAAATTGATTACTACTCATGATACGCGGAAGTCGAACACCTCCTCGTCACCGTCGATAACGAGTTTCAGACGGTGGTCGCCTTGTGGGAGGCTGATGTTGCTGATAGTCAGTTCGATGACGTTGCTCGGACGCCAGTCGCTCCCATCGACGACGGTCGCGCTGACATCCGCTTGGTACGTGGCGTTGACGATGACGTCGAAACTGTCACCTGAGGCTGGTAGTGTCCGTAACCCCGTGTTTTTGACGTACACCGTCACGGTACTGCTACCGTCGTAGACACCACTTTCGGGGTCGCTGATGACTTCGATGTCCGTCCGAATCTGTTCGCTGACGTCGCCACCTTGGTCGTCGAGCGAGTTGCTGATGCCCGCGACGGTGTCGATGAGAACGCCAGCGACGCCCGCTGCGACGACGATGCTTGCGATGAACAGGATGAGGCTCGGGACCGAAACGTCTGCCATCTAGGCTACCTCCTCTGTCGCTGCGACACCGGTTCCGGTGACGACTTTGACCCGGTTTGGGGGAGTTCCGAGTGAGACATTCATTATCAGGTGTTCACCGGGGTACCATAGGTTGGTCGCTTGATTTCCGTCAACGGTGGTCACACCCGCCGTGTCGTTGTAGACGTTATCGACGAGTAACGTCGTCTCATCGACTGCGAGCGTGGTCGCACCGGTGTTGGTCACGTTGACCACGAGTGACGTATTCGTCATGTTGTACGTCGCGTTCGAAATCGTGATTCTCGTGTTCGTTCGTTCGAGCGTTTGCTCTGCGTCTGCATCTTGCGCGTCGAGGATGTTCTCGCTCGCGTTAGATGTTGCTGTATACAGGGTCCCCGTCGCGATGAGAACCCCGAGGAAAATAATCGCGGTCGAGCCACTAACTCCGAATCCCATCCAGGATTCCTCCGTATGCGACCAATTCTTCGAAGAGGTGACCTTGCGGCGCGTCGCCAGCGAGTCGGCTGACGTACACGAGGCTCGTCTGATGGTCTTCGATTTGGAGCCCATCACCACCTTCGACCGACGTCGAGACACAGGCGACGTGCGTGTTCAGCGTGTTCTCGACGGGGCGCGAAATCCACTCTTGCTCTCGGTACTGGCGGAGCGCGCGTGAAGCGCCGAGTGCGCCGCCTGCGGAGACGAGGTGTTCGACCCATTCGAGGATGAGTACTTCCGAGACGTAGCTTGCAGGAAGCTGCGTGAGGTAGGCGTTCGACGACGTCGTCTGCACTACCTTCTTCGCCTGCGAAGACGACTCCTGTGGGAGTTCGCTCGTCTCTTCTGCTTGGGCGTCGCGCTTGGCCTGTGCCGCAGACTTGTACTCTGCTTCGAGTTCTTCGAGCGTCTTCTGTGGGTCTGCAGTCTCGTCGCCTGGGAGTTCTTCCTCCACTTGGTCTTCAATCTCCAACAGAGGCTCTTCTTCCTCGTCGGCGTCGAGTTCTTCTTCAACTTCGACTTCTGGTTCTTCTTCGAGGAGGTCTGCTTCTTCCTCTTCCTCTTCTTCTTCCTCGTCCCAGCCGTCGTTCTCTTCGTACTGCTGTTTCAAGTCGTCGAAGCTCGAACCGCCAACGCTGTCGGTGTCGTCGGCGTCTTCTTCGTTCTCTTCGTCCTTTTCGAGGGCTGCCGCAGGGTCTTCGCGCTCGGCGTCTTCGAGTTCGTCTTTCGCCGCGAGTTCTGCTTCCTTCTCGCCAGCCTCGGCATCTAGCTCGCCGAAGTCGTCGTCGAAGAAACTCTCTGCGTCCGCGTTGGCGACTTCGGGGTCGAGGTGTTCTTCTTCTTCGGCCTCGGCATCGAAGAGTCCGAACGAGCCACCACCGTCGAGACCACCCATCTCGCGGGCGTCGTCGACGAACGGGTTGATACCGCGCGTGACCATCTCATAGATGTCCAGTAGCTTTCGAATAGTGTCGTCGAGTTCTTCGACGGTCCCTCCAATTTGTTTGTTCTCCTCTCGGACAGTGTTCATCCCTGACGAGATGGCGCTGACTTCGTTCTCGAGTTCGCCGACGCGATCCTCGAGTTCTGCGAGCTCCTCGTTGTTACCGTCGTCGAATCCGCCGAAATCGTCGTCGTCGTCGAATCCGCCGTCGAGGTCGTCGCCGAAGTCACCAAACTCGTCGGAGAGGTCGTCGATACCCTCCTCGAATCCTAGTCCGTCATCTGATGACATACATTCCTCTTCGGTGTCCGTGTTGTCCCCAGCACCCGTGGCTTATTGGCCGCCGATTCGTCCACTCCACCATCACAGTTGGAGTAGACCTCCGTGTCGCTCGTCGGGTCGTCCGTACGAACGATGGGCAGTCACCCGCCCGATTGTCTGACCAGCCGGGGAGGGCCGACAGCGTCGGGGGAACAGGCAACATTGGTGCAAAGTACGTAAGTCAATACATGAAACTTCCCGTCTCGTTATCAGAACAGATATTCAAGAATTGCGGAATTTATCGTTTCGACGGACGTAATAAATATCCAACGCCAATTAGCGGCGGTAAGAAGAATTATCCGGAGGCGGCACCGATGAACGTTCGACAGTCACTACTCGTCTACACCCAACCATGACAGAACTGATCAAAACCGGCGTCGAAGGACTCGATTCTATCCTGAACGGAGGTATCGTAAAGAACGCTGCAGTACTCATCAGCGGTAACCCTGGTACTGGAAAGAGTATTCTCGGACTCCAGTATCTCTACAATGGTGTCGATAAGTTCGACCAAGGAGGGCTGTATCTGACGTTCGAAGAAACCGAAGACGACATTCGTGAAGCCGCAGAATCGATTGGATTCGACCGGTGGAACGAGTACGTCGAAGCGGGAGACATCAAGGTGTACGACAAGCGCACCTTGCTTCGTGACGGCGACTTTTCGTCCACCCTCGACCGAATTCTCGACGACTTGCAGGATACGAGCTACGACCGTCTCGTTCTCGACTCACTCACGATGTTCCAACTCTTCTTCGACGACGAGAAGGAACAGCGTCAGTACCTCTTGAAGTTCATCGACATTCTGAAAAACAGCGAACTCACCTCGTTGCTGACGACCGAGCAGTCCGCAATCTTCCCCGAGACGGATATCGGACTGGAGAACTTCCTCACGGACGGGAACATCTATCTCATCCAGAGCCCCGCAGGTGCGACGAGTAACCGGTACATCTGGGTCGCCAAGATGCGTAAACAGAGCATCAAAAACTCGATGTTCCCCTTAGAGATTACCCACGGAGGCATCAAAATCTACGAGCAGGCTGCAGGGTTCTCCATGGTCGGTGAGTCGCCGCCGTGGTTCGGTGAAGAGACGGAGTAGACGCGGGACAACACACTGTTCTGTCGGTTTTAGCTTTTTTACTTTTTAAACAAACCACAACGCAGTGCCAACAGGGCATCGCGAATTGCGAGCGTTGCGGCACGAGTGCTGTCGCTCACAACATGAGTATTCGATAGAAATGAAAGTCAGCGAACGATGCTTAGAGCTTGACCGGCTTACCCTCAGTCTTGCCTGCGAGTTGCTGCGGCATCGTGAGGATAACGGTCGTGGTACCACCAGTGCGCGACGTGATGTCGAGACGGACGGTTTCGCCCGTCGAGAGACCGTCAGTGTTGGTACTGGCTTCGATGTGGCCTGCAGAGACGACGACTTCGTAGCGGTCGTCCATGCTGTTCAGCACACCGAACGAGTTGTCGTTGTCGGTGATCTCGTTGAGTGCGAACTCGTCAGCGTCAGCCGTACTTGCCGAAGTGCTGTTAGTCAGTTGAACGACTTCGGAGCCACTGAGGTACTTGATCGAGGTCTCGTTCATATCAACACTGCTGGAGCCTGCTGCGAGGCGGACCGTCATGTTGATGTACTTGATGGTGTCGTTCGCACCGACGATACCGTGGGTGTTGAGTACTTCGACACGGTTCGTGACCTTGTCGACGGACTCTTGACCGGCATCTTGTGCCGTCGCCTGCAGGAAGCCTGCAGTGTTGACGAGGACACCCGCTGCGATTGCTGCTACGAGGACCATCGCAATGAAGACGATGAGCGTACCGATACCGACCTGACCGCGTTTGTCGTTAGAGAGATTATCGAACATTTGAATTCTACCTTAGAGAGCCACCGGGTCACCGTCGTTCTTGCCTGCGAGTTGCTGAGGCATAGTCAGGATGACCTGTGCAGTACCACCGTTACGCGACGTGATTTCGAGCGTCACAGATTCGCCAGTCTGGAGACCGTTCTTCGCCGAGCCTTCGACAACAGACGTGTTGATGACAACTTCGACACGGTCCGTCTGGCTGTTCAGAATCGGGAACGAGGTGTCGTCGTCCGCGATGTCACGGACAGCGAATTCATTGTTGCTTGCGTTAGCCCAGTCGATGCTCTCTGCATCCGCACTGTTGTTGTTGACGAGCGTCCGGGCAGTGTCTGCGCTGAGGTACTTAATCGAGGTATTGTTCAGCGAGACAGAGCCAGAACCTGCTGCGAGACGTACAGTGAGGTTGAGGTTATCGACCGACTTCGGGCTGCTGCCGTTCACGATCCCGTGAACGCTCACAACGTCCACACGGTTCGTGACCTTGTTCACAGATTGCTGTCCAGCGTCCTCGGCCGTCGCCTGCAGGAAGCCTGCAGTGTTGACGAGGACACCCGCCGCGATTGCGGCGACGAGAACCATCGCGATGAAGACAATCAAGGTCCCGATACCGACCTGACCCCGGTCTTCTTTGATATTTTCGAACATGGGTTGTCTTTGGTGGTCCCACACTCGGACGTGCAGAGACCCTCACAAGCCCACTTGAGTAGTTGATACATAACGGTACGGACCCAAATATCATCACTGATATTGGTATGGAATTACGGATTTTGATATAATTCACCGCGTGTACGCGAGCGGGGAGGTTGCTAAAGGATGTGACCAGGACTTGGCAGTAGAATCGAAACCAGGCAAGTTCGCAACTCAGCCAGAAGAATCAGCGAAGCAGTTCGCGGAGTCAGAGAGAACTTAATCTTGCGCGATTTTTCGCCACACGTCGTCGAGTTTGTTTTTGACTTCTGGGCGTTCGGTGACCGTCACGGTGTAGTCGTCATCGTCGAATCTGACGACGACTTCGTCAACTTCTCGGCGATACACGTTCGTTCGCCGGTGTTCGTCTGAAAGCACTCGGTCGTGGAGTTTGAGCAGCCCTGCCGCGGTCAGTTCTTCGATTCGGCGATAACAGGTCGCAATCGGGATATCCAGCATCTCGCTGAACTCTTGGGCCGAATGTGGTTCCTCAGCTGCGCGAAGGATGTCGGGGTTGTATTCATTTCCCAACGCGGCAAGGGTCCTGTCAGACTCCATAGATGGGATGGTGTCGGTGCGCTCGGCATGTCAATGTGTTGGTTATCTGGCTGGCAAATCCGGCTCAGTGATTTTCGTGTAAACTTGGATAGGTAATGGCGTAGCAGCGACGATGGGATTATATGTTACCACTCCGACGTTCGCTCGATGGCTGAGGACGAACGCCGTGCCGACTTGCGACCCGAGCAAGGGGTGGTCGGGTCTAAAGACCTAGATATCAGCCACGACGAGCGAGTCGTCAGACTCGACAAACAGCGGTACGTGATCGCAACCGGCGAAAACCAGCCGCAGGAGCCGGAAGGACGACCTGGAAACGACCAATCCGAATCGAATTCAGAATCGGGCGAGGAGGTCCAGGACGAACAGCGCACCCATCCCAGTATCGTCCTCCCCAAAGACCCTCGAAAACGTGCGATACTCGCACGAAAACTGCTCGCAGAGCGAGTTGGTGCAGTTCGGTCGGACCACGCATTTTCGATAACCACTCTCGTCGGCGAGACTGTGACACAACACGAAGCAGTCTCCGACGACGTGACCGAGGTGTTCCAATCACTCGTACAGTGGTACGCCGAAACGGTGAGTGATGGAGAGACGCCGACAGACGAAGTACTTGGCATTCTACTGTTGGCATCGGAAGTGCAAGTCACCTACCCGGGACGCGCAATCGAAGCACTCGCCGCCTCCCACGGACTCAACCGGGGTGACTCGATAGGAGACCTGTTAGACGCGGTCGAAACGCCAGGGGCTTCTTTCCCACCAAATCGCACCGAATAGTCGCTGTCGCTGGTGTTTTGAGTGAATACACGAACCAATTATCACGCGAGAGAGGGAGGAATACGTATCAGGGATGATAATGGGGCGGAAGGGTTTATAGTCTGATTTTCGGAAACTGGCTACTATGGCAAGCAAGGTACTGGTCGTGGACGATTCAGCGTTCATGCGGAACCTCCTCAAGCAACTTTTGGAAGGAGAACACGAAGTCGTCGGCGAGGCCGAAAACGGTGTCGAGGCGGTCGAACTCTACCGTGAACTCGAACCCGATGTGGTCACCATGGACGTGGTGATGCCGATTCGAAACGGCATCGAAGCGACATCCGAAATCAAGTCTCTCGACACGAACGCCTCGGTCATCATGTGTACGTCTGTCGGGCAAGAAGAGAAAATGCGCGAAGCCGTGGAGGCGGGGGCGGATGGATATATCACCAAGCCATTCCAGAAGCCGAACGTTCTCCAGGCTATCGCCGACGTCATTCAGGCCGAGGCATGAACCTCGACGTACGGTCGCTCCGAACGTTCAGCCGTCTCGCACACTCCGGCGCCGAAAAGGCAGCAGGCTCGCTGACCACACTCGCCGGAATCGACACGTACGTCAACGTCACGAAAGTCGAACTTAGTACGAAACAAGACGTCGAACAGGATTTCGATGAACACGACCTCGTCAGTGTTCACATCGGGTTCAGTGGTGGACTGGATGGGCAAACCATCCTCACCTTTTCTCCCGCATCGGCCGAGCGATTGGTCGAAGCGTTGGTTCCCGGTGCTGAAGCCCAACCCGGGGATGAACTCGCAACGAGCAGTCTGAAAGAAGTTGCCAACATCATGCTTGGTGGGTTCATCGACGGGTGGGCCGATTACCTCGATACCAGTATCGACATCACGACGCCGACCTACATCGACGAAGCCAACGACAATCCACTGTCAGGCCTCGATGCCAACACCATCGAACACGACGAGAGCGACGACGAACACATCCTCGTCTTTCGGAATCAACTCGAAGCGGCAGACGATGCCATCGGGTTCGCACTCTACATGGTTCCATCGACAGAGTCCATCGAGACCATCGTCGAAGCGAGCGGCAACGACGACGAACTCCCTGTCGAGTCGTTTGCAGCCTTCTCGGAGATGATTTCCGACGGGGCGAACCAGGCATCCGAAGACATCACTGCGATGACGGGCATCGACACGACTGTCGAAGTGAGCCGCCTGAGTTTCGTGCCGATAGAGGGAGTTCCCATGTCGTTAACTGATGGCGTCCGCCGCGGTGTCGTCCTCGAATTTATGGGCGTCCCAAGCGGGTATATCGCCATCTTGTTCGACGAACCGTCGGCCGACAGCATCGCAAGCGCACTGCTTCCGGGCATGGAAGGTGACGAAGCGATGCGACAGAGCGCAATCCAAGAGATTGGCAACATCGTGACCTCTGGATTCCTCGATGGCTGGGCAAATGCGCTCGAAACGACCATCGACATCTCGCCACCGACGCACGTTCACGACCTTGGGTCTGCAATCATCGACCCGCTGGCAACCGAACTCGCGATGTCGCAAGAGTACGCGTTCCTCATCGATTCGACCATCCGAACGTCGAACGACGAGTTCACCTGCGACATCTACGCACTTCCTGACGAGGCCGAGTTGCGCAAGGCGCTCGAACAACTCTCACCTGCGGTCTAACTCAGCCGCGGAGGACCCTTCGCAATGCAAATCTACACAACGGACACTTCAGACGCAACCCCGGCTCGAATCAAAGTCGGTATCGCAGATTTCGCCGTCGGGACCGATAGTGCTGTGCTAACGACGAGTGGTCTCGGCTCTTGTATCGGCGTCGTCCTCTATGACGCCGATGCTGGGGTCGCCGGACTCGCTCACGCGATGCTCCCAACAGCGGAAGATGCGTCCAACCCAGCGAAGTTTGCAGATACGGGAATCACGTCACTCCTCTCAGAGATGAAGTCGCACGGTGCTGACCCATCTCGTGTCGTCGCAAAACTCGCAGGTGGAAGCACGATGTTCGACTTCGCTGCGACAGACGGTGGCAAGAGCATCGGCGAGCGAAACGCCGACTCTGCACGCCACACACTATCTGAGTTGGATATCGATATCGTCGCCGAAGACGTCGGCGGGTCGCACGGCCGGTCGCTCGAACTCGATGTGGAAACTGGAACCCTCTCGATTCGGAGTGCGAAAAGCGGAAAGTACGACATCTGATTCGCTGACTTGCTCTTTCGTTCGTAATCGAGATTGCTCTCGACGGCGTTACAACTCGTCATCTGAGAGACCGTCATCGACCGTCTGAGACTCCCTGATATCAATTATGATACCAGCTCGCGTAGTTTTATGTCACCGCCTTCGAATCTCAGAACCAATACGGTACGATACACGCGTGTGACACACCGGTCGGCGTTCTCCGCCGCCCACTCCGAGTCGGGGGACTCGGGGAGTCGTGCCGTCTCAACGAGGATATCATGCATTTGGACCCGGATGACTACGATCCAGACGAACTTCGACGCATCGCCCGCGACGCCGCCGGCTTTCGGAACGGGAACCTCTCTCGATTCGAGGACCGAGGACCGTTCCGGTTCGACAACCCGCTGTACGACACCGGCCGAGGCTCTGCGTCGGAAGCACTCCGGTCGAGCCAACTCGAACACCTACTGGTACACCAATCAGGCCGCGACAGTGACACGACCGTCCAGAAACCATATCTTCGGTCGCTCCCGGACAAGTACGGCGCAGAACGCGTCGTCTTCGACTGGCTCGAATTCCTCGTCTTGAAAGGCGGATTCAAGCGAGCGATGGATGCACTTCGATACTATCAGTCGGTCGATTGGCTGACCGCAGATGTCGAAGAGACCCTTCGAAACTACTTGCTCGGCTTCTCTGCGGACGTCGAGGACGCAGACGAACTCGACGTCGATGACCACTTGCTGAGTCTCGTCTACATCGCACGACTCGCATCGATGGTCTAATCGTCGTCTCGGGTTACAAACACCCTCGTGAATTTTATTTCAACTATCGTATGTGAGAGAATTCACCGATACAACTTTGATATCTGCTTATTTGTCATATTATATGGCAGATGTTGACGGAGATGATGGGGGCGGGAAAGATGCAGACGGTCCTGTTCCAATTGGTGTGAAACTCGGGAGTACCAGAACGGTACTGGCATATCCAGACGGTGACGGTAGTATCGAGACTGCACGGACCCTCACCTGCCTTGCGACGTACGAAGACCCAACTACTGGCGACGAGCAGGTCCTCTACGGCGACGAAGCAGCACAGCAGTATCCCGAGGCAGTCGAGTTCATGCTTCGCTCGGGGCTTCCAGAAGACGAACGTCGCGCCGAGTTGGTCGGACAGTTTTTCGAAGAACTCTGTGAGAACCACGACCTCCCGCCCGAGAGCGGCGTCGTCTACGCGATTCCGACCATCGGCGACGAACAAGGTCTCGCAAATCTCAACGCCGTTCTCGAAGAAAGTGCGATTGGCCACGCTTTCGTCAGAAGCCTCCCCGAATCGCTCTGTGGGTCGCTTCCCGCGATGGGAGAGGGAATGGACGCAATCGACGAAACCTTCGTCGCCGTCAACCTCGGTGCGACAAGCCTCGAATCCTGTGCGTACCACCAGGGCGAGCAACTCGCTCCGTTCGTCTCGAGAGCAGTCACCGGCAACGACGTCGATAGCCGAATCGCAAACACCATCGAAGAAGAGACACAGGGTCGTGTCACCATCGATACGACGACTGCCCGTGAGTACAAGGAAACGCACGCGGATTTCGACTCCTTCGAGCCAGTCACCGACACCATTCAGCAACCCGGTGGCGGGTCTCACGAGTTCACTATCGAACGCAGCGTGATGGAACCACTCGACGAGTATCTCGATTCGGTCGTCGACGAACTCGCCAACAACTTCCTGTCACAGTTGGCGAGCGCCTACATGAAGCCATACCAACTCGCGCTCTCTCGCCCCCTCGTCGTGACGGGCGGAATGGCGTGCATCCCGGGCATCGTCGACGAGTTCGAAGACCGCTTGTGCGACGAACTCGGACGAGATGTCACGGTAGTTACGGCTGACCGACCGGACCTCGCCGCAGCACAAGGAGCCCACAGAATCGCAAGTCAACTGGTCGATTTGTCCTGCGTACCCGACGCCCGGTAGTCGAACCGGCCTCACTCTGCCCGAGATTCTGATTCGACAGATTCCGCCGATGAGCGTGGTTGATTCGCCGCTTGGAGGCGAACCACTGCGACAGTACCTCGGGGTTGGTTGTCCTCGAACCGGAGACCGCCGTTCGATTGCTCGACAATCCACTTGGCGAGCCACAGCCCGAGACCGCTGATGTGTTCGAGCGGCGTCTCGAACCCTGCTTTGAGGACCGACAGTTCGGCGGCCGGTATACCGGGGCCGTTGTCGGCGATTCGAATCTCGACGGCATCGTCCAGTTCGCTGGCCGTTTCGAAACTCACAGTGAGTTCGGGAATCACGCGGTCAGTGTGTTCGATTGCGTTGTCGAACAAGTTTTTCACTGCCAATTTCAGGAGTTCATCCGCGTAGACCCACTTTTCTTCGGGCAACTCTCGGTTCACTCGAACGTTGGGGTGTTCCGATTCGAGCGTCCGCAACTCGGCTTCGAGGCACTCGACTGCCTCGACTGGTTCGAGGAGGGCGGCCGACCGGTCGAGCGTGGTGTCGATATGTCGCGTTCGCTCGCCGAGATTGACGAGCGACGTCGCTTTCCGCTTTATCGTGTGAGCGTGCGACTTCGATGCCGCAGGCACGTCTTCGTTGAGCAAGAGGTCGGCATGGCCGAGGATGACGTTCATGTCGTTTCGCAAGTCGTGACGAAGCACGCGATTGAGGACGCGAAGGCGCTGTTCGTACTGGTGTCTGCTCGTCACATCACGTGAGTTGAGGACGAGGCCGTCCACTGCGGGGTCGTCGAAGAGGTTGACGCCGACCGTTTCGAACTGCCGCCACGTGCCGTTTTTGTGTTTCACACGGCACTCGGTTCGAACGGTCTTGTTGTGTTCGATAGCGTATTCGAACTCTCGGCGAACTTGCGCTCTGTCTTCGGGGTGGATGATGTCGAACGAGGATGAGCCAACGAGGTCCTCTGGTTGGTGACCGAGGACTTCCTTCACGGAGGGACTGGTGTACCGACGCGACCCGTCTTCGTTCAAAACCGTGATGATGTCACGGGAATTCTCGATGAGCGCTCTGAACTCTTCTTCGGTCTGTCTCCGTTCTGTGACGTCGGTGAAGACGAGTAATTTCGCTTGTTCTTGGGTAGGCTCACCGACGTTTTCGGAGCGAACCTCGAAATATCGAGGGGTATCGTCCCCGATAACTGCTTCAGTCCATGTGTTTCCGTTGAGTACTTCACGGACTTCCCGTGGTGCTTTCGTTATCTCCAAGACCGGCTTGCCGATGCACTTTGCAACCTCTGGTTCGAGGACCGTAGCCGCCGCGCCGTTCGCTTCGATGACCCGGTTGTGTTCGTCGATGACGACGACAGCATCGCGCATCTCAGAGAGAATTGCGTCTCGTGCGATGGGCGTGATGTCGAACAGACGATATCTGAATAGCGCCCAGATAACCAACCCTGCACTGACCCCGAGGCTGAGTGGGACGATGCTAATCGGTGCGGGGTGATACTCGAACAACTCCAACATGAGCGAGGCTGTTGGGAGCGAACCCACCATGAGCAGAACTGTCGCTTGTAATCGGTGGACACCATCGCTGTTGAGTACTTTCGACCCGAGGACGATAAGCCCGACACCGGAGATACCGAGAATGTAGACCGTGTGGGCGACAAACAGCGGCCCTGCCCCCGAGTCGAGTGACGCGAACTGGCCGGACCGTAGCATCGCTTCGGTCATGAAGAGTCCGTGCGATTGTGTCGTCCAGGTGAGCGCGAACGTCACCGCTGGTTCGACAGAGAGCAAGGCGACCATTCGACGCGACACGAGTTTCTTCTCACCGGTGTACAAGAGCGAGAAGATGAGCCAGCACGTTGGGAGAATAGCGGCACCAAGCCATGCAATTCGCCCCCAGAGAAGTTGTGAGAAATGTCCAGCCGAGAGCAGTTGAAATCCATAGGCGGTTGCCCAAAGCGCACTGGAAAGCGAAAGCACCGCGAAGGGAATTCGGACCCTGCGCGAGTAGAGTCGGAAGCGACCGAGAACGATGAGTGTCACCAGTCCCGCGAGAATCCCTGAGGAAAATAACACATACGAGTAAATCGCTGGCGTGCCGTCGTTCATGTGTTACATTCGACGTCCATCTGTAGTTCCTGTCAGTGAATACGTTCCCGACGGGAATCACGTCGGAGCAATAGAAAATCTCTCGCTGGTATGATATTTAAGGCATTCGACCTCTCTATCAACAGTGATACTCTCCGGGGGATGGCGGTTTAGTTCGACGGTGCCTCGATGAAAAACGGCCAATAAACGCGGGCTACAAGACCATGTTTGATATGTTTCCCCAAGACCGACAGTATCGGGATTGGTACTTACGTGTCATCGTTCGCTCCATCGCGTGAGTATCAATTTTGCATCTCTGCCCGAACGCTTAATTTGGATGAATGCGCAACCCAGACTATGCCGTTGACTCCTCGCCAGTATGACCTCGCTGCGCTCCGGCGTGCCGTGAGGAAGAGGCGAGACCCTGACTTCGATTGGGTAGATGACGAATCGATAAACCGCGAATGGCGTGAAGTCGTCTACGAGCGACTGCTTGCCGCGACAGCGATGGCCGAACGTGACGGAGAAGCGTACCTCGAAGCAATTCCACGGACGACGCGGGCAGAACACATCGCACTCGACTGGTGTGTCCACCTCGTCGAGCGTCTCGGTGGCCGTGGTGCCCTCGAAATGCTGACCTATTACCGAGAAATCGGGTGGATTGGAGACGAGGCACACAGCGCGCTCTCTGAGAAAATTGTCTCCTTTTCGACGACCGACGACTTCACCGAAGCGCCGACTGAAGAAGACCACACCGAGAGTTTCTCGTACATCGTCCGACTGGTCGCAATCCACGACGACCTCGAATCGCCGAACTAAATTTTCGTGCTGAATGCTCCACGGTTGGAGCAATCGTCCTCGTCTTAGAGTCCGAGTTGCCGACCGATGACGAGGTGCTGAATCTCACTCGTTCCTTCGCCGATTTCCATCAACTTCGCATCACGGTAGTACCGCTGTGGTGCGAAATCGGTCGTGTAGCCGTAGCCACCGAGAACCTGAATCGCGTCTTCGGCGACTTCGCGGGCGGCCTCACTCGCATCGAGTTTGGCGAGGGCGGATTCGAGCGATACGCGGTTGCCTTGGTCGTACTTCACGGCGGCCTTGTGGGTCAGCAGGCGCGAGCGCTCGGTCTTGCGGTACATCGAGACGAGTTTGTCGCGGATGGCGTCGAATTCGGAGATAGGTTGGCCGAACTGTTCGCGCTCGCCCGCGTAGGACTTCGCGTGTTCGTAGGCACCCTGTGCGAGACCAACGGAGAGTGCGGCAATCGAGATACGTCCACCGTCGAGCGTCTTCATCGTCTGCTTCCAGCCTTCGCCTTCTTCGCCGAGGAGGCGGTCTTCCGGAATCCAGCAGTCGTCGAACGAGATTTCACACGTCGGCGAGCAGTTGAGGCCGAGTTTGTCCCACACGGTCGTGACTTCGAAGCCATCGTCGTTCTTGGGGTCCACGATGAACGTGGAGATGCCGTCGTAGCCTGCACCGGGGTCGGTGACAGCTTTCACGAGTACCGAACCGGCGACGTTCGCGTTCGTGATGAACTGTTTTGTTCCATTGAGGACGTAGCCGTCACCCTCCTTTTTTGCGACCGTGTCCATGTCGCTGGCGTCACTTCCTGAACCGGGTTCGGTGAGCGCCCACGCGCCCATATGCTCGCCGGTTGCGAGGGGGCGAAGCCATTGTTCTTTCTGTTCGGGCGTCCCGAACAGGTCGATGGGCTTCGATGCGAGACTGACGTGTGCGGCAAAGGAGAGACCAATCCCACCGGAGACACGGCCGAGTTCTTCGGTGACGAGGGCGTACATGAGTTGGTCGCCACCAAGCCCGCCGTAGTCGGCGTCGATGGGAATGCCCATCACGTCGAGTTCGGCCAACTGCTCGAAGATTTCCGCCGGGAATCGGTGTTCGTCCTCGTACTCCTGTGCGACGGGGGCGATTTCCTCGTCACAGAACTCGCGGACGGTGTCCCGAATCATCTTGTGTTCGGCGGGGATGTCGAAGTCCATGTGACCAACTATCGGAGATTGGGACATAAACTAATCGAACGACCATGAGGAATTCGATGAGAAGACTGGGGTTTCGACTCGCCTACTGCTATCGAATTTGTCACCTCGGCCCACGACGTTAAGCCACCCCTCGACATACAGGGGGCTATGGAACTCCGTCGGCTCGTTCGTGGTCGTGTAAGTTGGTCCCGATTGGAGGACGTTGCACGCGAACTTGCCCGCCGATACGACCGCGACACCCTCCACATTCGGTTCCTCGAAGCGGATAACTGGCTTTCGACGCCGATGGTCGTCAACGACGAGTGGTTCGTGAAAGTCATCTCCAAGCAGAACTCGCTGGTCCACGCGCTCTTTACCACCGGCCGCAACCTCGGTGCGTTCTCCAGCGGGACCGAGGGCTTTTTCGAACACTTCGGGACGCCCTACCAGATGGCCGAACACGAGCTAGAAGCGACCGCAAAGCTTCGAGAAATCGGTCTCAACGCACCGAAACCAATCGAGGTGTTCGAAGTCGATGGCTTGGGCGTGCTCGTCCTCGAATACCTCCCCGACTTCCACACGCTCGATACAGCCCCCGAGGAGGAAGTGAACGAACTCGCTGGCGACCTCTTCGGCGCGTTGCGACAGATGCACGACAACCACCTCGCTCACGGTGACTTACGCGCCGAGAACGTCCTCGTCCGCGACGATGGCATCTACTTCATCGACGCGACGAACGTCAACGACGAGGGGATGTACGACGCCCGGTCGTACGACCTCGCGTGCGCACTCGCCGCGCTCGAACCCCTCATCGGCGCGAAAGCGAGTGTCGAAGCCGCCGGTGCGACCTACGAAAAAGAAGACCTCGTCTCGGCGGTCGATTTTCTGGACTTCGTCAACATCCGCCCCGACCACGACTTCGACGCCGGGGCGCTCAAAGGCGAAATCGACAAACAAGCGGCGTAACCGCTGATTCACCCGATTTTCCCCTATTCACACGGCAGTGGCTCGTCGAGACTCACGTCTCCGACGAGGGCGACACCACACATCGCTTGCGACCCGTGAATCCCACAGTCGTACTCGTAGATGCCCTCGTTCTCGAACTCGTAGGAGACTCTGCCCTCGCGCCCGACAGTCTCTGACTGAAAGTCCCACTCGGTCGCCACGTCGTGGAACTGCTGTGACCGAACGTTGTGGCTGAGTCCTTCGCGGTTCTCCCAGACGACGGTCGTGCCGGGGTCGATACTGAATCGCATTGGAGATAACGCCACGTCCACCATGGCGACGATTACTTCGTTGCTTTCTGTCGTCGTCTGCAACTCTGTTGTGGGCGACTCAGTCGTCGTCGCTTTCGGTGTCTCCGTTGGTTCAGTGGTTGTCGCCGTCGCTGTCGTCGTCGCATCCGCTGGTGTTTCTGTCGGCGACGACCCACCTTGTCCGATACACCCAGCGAGTACGCCAATGCCGAGCATCGAGAGCAGGCCGCGACGCGTATAGTCCATACTGCGACTGCGACGAGTTGTAAAATAAGGAATTTCCCAAATCTCACCCGAGTGGGTGAACTATTCGCCTTCGACGCCCTCGTAATCTGCGCCACCCATGTAGAGACGCGAGACTTCGGGGTCGTCGAGGAGGCTTCCGGCCTTGCCCTCGTAGGCGACGGTGCCTTGGTCGAGGACGTAGCCACGGTCGGAGATAGCCAACCCTTCGCGGGCGTTCTGTTCGACCATCAGGACGGCCGTTCCGAGTTCGTTTACCTTCTTCACGTCTTCGAACACCGATTTGACGATGTTCGGCGCGAGACCCGCCGACGGTTCGTCGATGAGGAGGACGTCCGGGTCCATGACGAGTGCCCGCGCGAAGGCGAGTACTTGGCGCTGGCCGCCCGAGAGCGTCCGTGCTTTCGCAGTTCGCTTCTCGTCGAGAATCTGGAACTGGTCGTAGAGTTCGTCGATTCGGGCTTGGAGTCCTCCCGAGCGGGCGACGCCGCCCATCTTGAGGTTCTCGTCGATAGTGAGCGACGAGAAGACGTTGTCCACCTGTGGGACGTAGCCCATGCCGATGCGGACGAGGTCTTCGGGTTCTTCGCCCGTGATGTCGCGGCCGCCGAGTTCGACGCTCCCAGTCCACGGCTTGAGGAGTCCGAAGACCGTCTTGAGGACGGTCGATTTCCCCGCGCCGTTCGGGCCGATGAGACAGACGATTTCTCCGTCGTAGATGTGGAGGTTCAGGTCACGGAGGACCTGTACCTCACCATAACCGCTATCGACGCCGCTCACGTTGAGGGCGTGGTTGGTCATGGGCCAGCACCTCCGAGGTAGGCCTCGATAACGCGTTCGTCGCTTCGGACTTCTTCGGGCGTGCCTTCCATCAGCACTTTCCCTTGGTCGAGAACGATAATCGGGTCGGCGAGGTCCATGATAAACGGCATGTCGTGTTCGATGATGAGGAAGGTTTGTCCCTCCTCGTTGAGTTCGCGGATGAACCGCTTGATGTCGTTTGCAAGCGTCGGATTCACCCCTGCGACGGGTTCGTCGAGGAGCAGGATGTCCGGGTCGGTCGTGAACGCGCGTGCCAACTCGACCAGTTTCATCTGCCCACCGGAGAGGTCGGTCGATGGCTGGTCGATGAGGTGACTAATTTCGAAGCGTTCGAGGAGTTCCTCGGCGCGTTCGAGATTCTCCCGCTCCTGTTTGGTCACATCGCTCCCGCGGAAGAACAGCGGGATGATTGATTCGCCGAGTTGCGAGCCAGCCCCGACGAGCATCGCCTCGCGGACACTCATTCCTTCCAACCGCCGAGGCGTCTGGAAGGTTCTGACGAGTCCGGCGTGTGCGCGCTCGTGTGGCGACATGTCGCTCACGTCGTCGTCGTTGACGTAGACGTTGCCTGCATCTTGGTCGTAGAACCCCGAGATGAGGTTGAACAGCGTGGACTTCCCCGCGCCGTTCGGGCCAATCATCCCGGTGATGGTTCCGCGTTCGACCTCGATTGAGACGTCGTCGGTCGCGACGAGCCCACCGAAGGCTTTCTCCAGCCCTTTGGTTTTCAACACGACGTTGCGCTTTCCGAGGGTCGCACCCTCGTATGTGTCACTCATTGGTCGTCAGCCTCCTTGCGGGCGCTCGGCCAGATGAGTTCGTCTTTCGGCGGCAACAGACCGTCCTGCCGGAAGCGCATCACGAGGATGATGAGTACGCCAACGAAGAGCAGGCGAAGCGGTGCCACGTCCAGGCCGAGCGACCCAATCGCTGGGACGTCGTTCAGGAAGCGCGTCCCCTCGCGGATTGCGATGACGACGGCCGCCCCGACGACTGCCCCGCGGTTCGACCCGGTGCCGCCGAGGATGACGGCAATCCAGATGTAGAACGTCGTCAGCGGGACGAGGTCAGACGGGTCGATGTAGAGGTTCAGGTGCGCGTAGAACGCGCCTGCGACCGCCATGATGACGCTCCCGAGGACGAACGCCTGCATCTTGAACCGGTAGGAGTTCTTGCCGAGTGCTTCGGCGAGGTCCTCGTCCGAACGAATCGTTCGCAGGACGCGACCCCACGGCGAGCGGTGAACCCGCCGCAAGAACAGGTAGGTGAGCGCGAGGAGGACGACGACCACGCTGGCCGTCGTCGCCGCATCGGTCAGCGGAAGCCATCCGAGCAGTTCGGGAATTCCGCTGATACCGCTCGACCCAGCGGTCCACTGGCGTTCGTTCAGGATGATGAGTCGAATCACTTCTGCCAGTCCGAGACTGGCGATAGCGAGGTAGTCCTCACGCAGTCGGAGCGTCGGAATGCCGATGAGGATGGCAATCAATGCGCTCACGACGATAGCCGCGAGGAAGCCGACTACCGGGTGTAAGCCGAGTCCGAGCGGCGAGTCCGGCGCGGTCAAGAGCGCGGCGCTGTACGCACCGATACCCCAGAATGCCGCGACACTGAAGTTGATGAGTCCGGCGTAGCCCCACTGGACGTTGAGTCCGAGCGAGAGCAGCGCGTACATGCCGACCAGTGCAATCTGGAACAGCAGGAAGCGCGGGCCGATGACGCCCGCAAGGACGCCACCGACGAGTGCCACGGTGATGACGAGAAGTATCGCCATGATGCGACGCTCTGCGGGGTCGCGGACGATGGTCTCGTTCATCCACGAAGTCACACTCATGTGGCATCACCTGCGATGCCGCTCGGTCGGACGAGCAAGATAGCGACCATGATGAGGAACGCGACCGCCGGGGCGTACCGCGAGCCAACGGGAATGATTCCCCACTGGTTGAACAGCGGCACGAGTTCGTGAACCATGCCGATGACGAAGCCACCGAGCATCGCGCCGTAGACTGAGCCAATCCCGCCGAGGATGACCGCGGCGAATACGATGAGCAGGATGTCGAAGCCCATCCGTGGACGGACGAGTTCTTCGAGTCCGAGGAAGACACCACCGGCGGCGGCGAGCGCCCCGCCGATGAGCCACATCGCGATGATGACTTCACGGGTTCGAATACCACTCACGCGAGCGAGGTCGGCGTTGTCGGCGGTTGCACGCATCTTGCGTCCTAACGTCGTCCGCGTGAGCGTCAGGTGCAACGCGGTCACGAGCAAGACGGTCAGGCCGACGACCACGAGGTTGCGCGGCGTGACTGCGATGCCGAGGGTCTCTCGAACCCACGGAATCGGTCCCTGTCGGGCGACACCGTAGCGCTCGGCGTCGGTCCCGAACGAGAGGTAGACGAGCGCACGATAGACGAGCGCGACACCGATACTCGTAATCAGGAGTCCAATCGACCCCGAGTCCTTCATCGGACGGTAGATGATGCGGTCAGTGAGAACCGCAATCACCGCGGCGGCGACCATGCCGAACACGAGTGCGACGAAGAACCACAGCGGGAGGCCGAAGATGTTCGCGTCGCCCAACATCGGTTGGAAGATGCCGACCGAGAACAGCGCCGAGAACGCACCGACGGTCATGAGGTCACCGTGTGCGAAGTTTGCGAAGTCGGCGATGCTGTAGACTAACGACAGGCCGATAGCCGCGAGTACGATGATGCTCGAAAAAACGATGCCGTTGGCAACGTACTGGAAGGGGCTGATTTGAAGTGCGATCACCGCACCAACCTCCTGTTAGTAGGCGGTCGGCACGCGGTCCGTACGTGCATCATCAGCTCGTGATGTAGTCGCCGTAGACGTATTCGTGATTCTCGACGCTGTAAATCTGGTAGAAGCCCGGTGGGTCACCGTTCTCGTCGAGGTCGACCGGGCCACTGACACCCTGATAGTTGATGTCGCTGGCAGAGCCACCGTCGTTGAGGATGGCGGCAGCGTCCTCGAAGTTGAAGACTTCTTCACCGTCTGGGCGCGTCACGTCGCGGACGACGCTTGCGAGTGCTTCGCTCGTGAAGTCGTCTGCCGCGGCGATAGCGAGCGCTGCGACGGTGACCGCGTCGTAGGCGTACGCGGACCAGACGGTCGGCGACGTGTCGTAGGCGGCTTCGAAGTTCGAGACGAAGTTCTGGTAGTTCTCTTGGTCCTGTGGGGCGCTCTCGGTGATGCCCTTCATGCCATCCATCGAACCCTCGGGCGTGTTCTCGATGATGGAGTCGGCGACGGTGGACTCTGCGCCGTAGTAGTCAACTTGGGTGTTGTAACCCTGGTCGAACCCTTCGTTGACCATGACGGTGTACTCGTTCGCGTAGGTGATGAACACCCACGCCGAGGCGTCCGTCGAGGCCATCTCGGTGAGAATCCCACTGTACGAAGACTGACCCTGGTCGTGAGGTTCGTTGTAGGCGACGGTGCCGCCGTTGGACTCGAACGTCTCTGCGAACACGTCGGAGAGGCCGGTCCCGTAGTCGTTGTTGATCCACGTGACAGCGACCGTCTCGTGGCCGTCGTCGGCGACGAGGTTGGCGAGTGCGCGACCCTTCGCCGCACCAGACGGACTCATACGGAGCAGGTCCGGACGGCTCGTGAGTTCGGGACTCGTACTGTTCTGACTGATTTGGACGACGCCTGCGTCGCTGGTCACGCTGTCGAAGATGGCGATAGAGACACCAGAGCCGACAGAACCGATGAGCAGCGGAACGCCGTCTTGGTTGACGAGCTTCTGTGCGGCGGCGACGCCTGCTTGGTTCGTACTCTCGTCGTCTTCGACGGAGACGTTGAGCGACGCACCGTCTTCGCCGATGCCGACGCTGTTGATTTGCTCTAAGGCGAGTTCGCGCCCACGGGTGTTGCGCTCGCCATACGGTGCGAGCGACCCAGTGAGCGAATCGACCATCCCGACAGTGTACGAGGACATGCCGCCCCCGCCACCGGATTCGGTCGTCGTCTCTTCTTCGCCACCACCGCCACCACCGCCGCCTCCGCCCCCGTTGGACTCGGTCGTGGTTGGTTCTTCGTCGCTTTCGAGACAGCCTGCGGTCGCGCCGACGAGGCCGAGGCCCGAGAGCTTCAGCATCGTTCTGCGGTCGAGTCTGTCCGTGCCTTGCGGTGACATAACAGTGAACACTCGCCTATTGTAATAGATATACCTGTGACCGTCCATGGTCGGTTATCGTCAAAAACCGCCGGACCAAGCTACCAACCACATAATTAGTTCACAAAAATTGTGGTGAAATATATGGTAGGGTTCCCCTTTAGGGGGGCTGTTAGACAACTCCGGGTGATGATACCCCCACTTGCGAACAACTTCGTGGCGGGCGAAACAACCGATGGGGCAGTTTCGTATCTCGAATCGCTCAACCAAGATGACGTCGCTGGCATTCTCAACGTCCTCGGTGAACACTACACCAACCGGGCGGAGGCCGACGCCGATACAGAAGAGTATCTCACGCTCGTTTCGCAACTCGGTTCGACCGACCTCGACGGGTGCATCTCGGTCAAGCCGTCGCAAATCGGCCTCGACATCGGCGACGACGTTTTCCGCGAAAATCTGGACCGAATCGTCACGACCGCGACCGAACAGGACGTGTTCGTCTGGGTCGATATGGAAGACCATACGACGACCGACGTGACGCTCGATGCAGTTTGCGAGTTCGGTCGCCGAACCGATGGGAACGTCGGCGTCTGTGTACAAGCGAATCTCAAACGCACGTCCGAGGACCTCGAACGACTCGCCGACGTGCCCGGAAAAGTTCGACTCGTGAAAGGCGCGTACAACGAACCAGCGTCGGTCGCATACAAGAAGAAATCGGAGGTCGATTCCGTCTATCGAGAACTCCTCGAATACATGTTCAGCGAGTTCGACGACGGTATAGCCGTCGGCAGCCACGACCCCGCGATGATTTCACACGCACGGTCGCTCGCCGACGAGTACGGGACCCCCTACGAGATTCAGATGCTCATGGGTGTCCGCGAAGACGAACAGCGAAATCTCGCCGCGGCAGGCGTCGAGATGTGGCAGTACGTCCCCTACGGCGACAAGTGGTTCCAGTACTTCTATCGTCGCGTCCGCGAGCGCAAAGAGAACGCGTTGTTCGCGCTTCGGGCAGTGACCGGACTCTAGTTCTCAACCCCTTTCGGGTCGAGCAGTTTCGCCTCGGCCTTTCGCAAGTGCTCTAAGAGCGTCGTCTTCGAGATATCGAGTTCCGCGGCGAGTTCGCGGGTCGAAACCTGGCGGGGCCACCTGTAGTAACCCTCTTTGCGTGCGAGTTCGAACGCCTGGCGTTGACTGCGCGTGAGCGTGTCGAGTCGTCGCCCTCGTTCCGGTTCTGCACCTTCTGCCGACGAAATCGAGGCGATGTTGATGTCGGCACCGCTTGCCTCGGCGACGGCGTCGATTCGGTCTTGAATCTCGTCGCGTGGGCCTGCGAACCAGACTTGCCACGTCTCTCTCCCTCGTTCGATTTGTGTGGGTGCGCTGTGGACGAAGCCCTGTTCGAGGAGTTTCGGACAGACCATATCTGACGGGTCGTATTCGAGGAAGAACTCTCGTGCCACCGACCCCGGTGCGACTCGTTCGCCACGCGGGTCGAATCGCTCTTGGAGTTCGAGAACGTCCCCCGTCAACTCGGAGTTGGCGATGGCGTCCAGCAGTTCTTCGACTTCTGCAACGCTGTTGCCGTATGCTGTGAACAGTCCGTTCGAGCGTTCGGTTCCTGCGGTCGGTGCATCGTAAATCGCGTGTGCGAGAATACCGCCCGGGTACCTGCCCGTCGCCTCTATGGCCCAACAGTTTGGATGCCAGAGGTCGAGCGTCAGGCGCGTTCCCGTCCCTGTCATGCGATCGCTCATACAGGGTGGGGTAATATTGGGTGTTCTAAGCGGCTGTCTATGCTCATCGTTGTCTATGTCTACTGGTATCGAGGCACAAAAAGTCACCCTCCCATGGACGGTATCGGGGTTATTAATGCAAGTTGCGCAAATATCACCACTATGGCGCAGGACGTTTATCAGCACTATATCAACGGTGAATGGACAGACGGCACCGGGGACGAGACCTTCGAGAGTACGAACCCCGCGACCGGCGAGACGATTGCGACGTTCCGACGCGGCACGCCCGAGGACATCGAGAACGCGACCGACGTTGCGGACGAAGCCTTCGAGGAGTGGCGCGAACTCTCGCACATCGAGCGCGCAGAGTACCTCTGGGACATCTACCACGAACTGCGTGACCGCACCGAAGAACTCGCAGAAGTCGTCACCAAAGAGTGTGGCAAGGAAATCTCCGAGGGCCGCGCCGACGTTATCGAGGCCTACCACATGGTCGAGTGGGCCGCAGGCGACGCCCGCCACCCGAAGGGCGACGTCATTCCGTCCGAGATTCCGACGAAGGACGCCTACATGCGCCGCAAACCCCGCGGTGTCGTCGGCTGTATCACCCCGTGGAACTTCCCGGTCGCCATCCCGTTCTGGCACATGGCCGTCGCACTCGTCGAGGGCAACACCGTCGTCTGGAAACCTGCCGAGCAGACGCCGTGGTGTGGCCAAATCATCGCCGAGATGTTCGAAGATGCCGGTATCCCGGATGGCGTGTTCAACATGATTCAGGGCTTCGGCGACGCCGGTGCCGCCATCGTCGATCACGAAGACGTGGACACCGTACTCTTTACTGGCTCTGCGGAAGTCGGCCACGAAGTCGCCGCCAAGGTCGCCCAGCAACCCGGCACGCTCGCGGCGTGTGAGATGGGTGGCAAGAATAACATCGTCATCACCGAGAAGGCGGACCTCGATATCGCCGTCCACTCCGCGACGATGTCCTCTTTCAAGACGACTGGCCAGCGCTGTGTCTCGTCCGAGCGCCTCGTCGTCCACGAGGACGTCTACGACGAGTTCAAAGAGCGCTTCGTCGCGAACGCGAAGAGCGTCTCGGTCGGTAACCCACTCAGCGAAGACACGTTCATGGGCCCGCTCATCGAACCGGGACACCTCGACAAGGTCCGCAAGTACAACCAACTCGCCAAGGACGAAGGTGTGAACGTACTCGTGGACCGCACCGAACTCGATGCCGACGAGATTCCCGACGGCCACGAAGACGGCAACTGGGTCGGCCCGTTCGTCTACGAGGCCGACGCGAAAGAAGACCTGCGTTGTACCCACGAGGAAGTCTTCGGTCCCCACGTCGCCCTCTTGAAGTACTCCGGCGACATCGAGGAAGCAGTCGATATCCAGAACGACACCGACTACGGTCTCGCTGGCGCGATTATCTCCGAGGACTACCGCCAAATCAACTACTTCCGCGACCACGCGGAAGTCGGCCTCGCCTACGGGAACCTCCCGTGTATCGGCGCAGAAGTTCACCTCCCGTTCGGCGGCGTCAAAAAGTCCGGTAACGGCTACCCATCTGCTCGTGAAATCATCGAGGCAGTCACCGAGCGCACCGCATGGACGCTCAACAACTCGAAGGAAATCCGCATGGCACAGGGCCTCTCTGCGGACATCAAGACGAAAGAAGACTAAGCTCACCGACGCCCCGCTGGCAGATTTTCTTTTGGATTTTCACAGACCGAGCGACAGCACTGGTGGGTGCGAAAGTTACGGAGTTAGCGACGAACAGAGTGCGTTCGCTCTGTATGTGAGGAACGAAGAGGGGCGATGGTTGGATGTCCCCGTCTCACCCGACGAGGTGAGGATGGGGGAGGGGAGCGTCCCACCGGGCCAAGGGACGCGATACGACGTGGCCACGTCGTTGTGAGTCCGCAACGGACCCCGAGAACGCTGCGGTGTGTGCGGCGGATGTGGAGTCGCCGACGTCTGGCGAGAAAAGCGCCTAATGCGTCGGCGATTTGTGCTTAGGAGTCGGGTTTGATAAACCCTCCGTAACAGTCGATAGCGCACCCCGTGCGAACGAGCGTCGTAGAAATTATGCAGTCGCTTCGACTTCGGTACGAAGCGCGTGTTCGAGGTTGTCGAGTTCTCTGTCGAGGTTGCGCTCGAAGAACGTCTCGACGCCGGGGAGCTTGCCGTCTACGATGAATTCGTTGATGAGGCGACTCCCGCCTTCGGTCTCTTCGATGGTGTGTTCGCCGGTCACGCGCATCACGCGAGAGCGACCCACGAATCGGACGAATCGCGGTTCATCGAGTTCGACGTCTTCGGTTTCGACTTCCACTGTCGAACGGATGAGTGGAATCGGCAGGGCGATGTGCCACGTCGCGCGTCGGCCATCGCTGGAAACGTCGAACCGTTCGACCACGCTGATAGCGTCTGCTCGCTTTGCAGGGTCGGAAATAAACGTCCAGACCTCCTCGACGGGGGCGTCGAATTCGAAGGTTCGCCTCACGCGGACGGTCATGAGATGTAGTCGTCCTTTGGTGGTAAAAAACCGCGGAATTGCGTTAGCTGCGGGTGACGCGCCACGTCGTCGAGCGTGCGCGGCCCCACTTTTCGATCTCGACATCTTCAGACTTTTCGGCCAACCGTGGCAGGCGCGAGCCAACCTGCTTTGCGGTTAGACCGATAGCCTCGGCGATGTTTTTGGCTCGGAAGTAGGCTTCCCCGTGGCTGACGCTATCGCGGAGATACGAGATAATTCGTTTTTCCTCGTCCGTGTAATCGGTCATCCTCGCCGCCTTTAGGGAATCTGTCTTCTTAACGGTTACTCGTCTTGCGCTCAGTAGAACATGTGCGCGCCGACGACTGCCATCGACGCAGCGATGATTGCCACTGCGAAACCGAGCGCTTTCGTCAACTGGTCGGGACCGGCCATCATCAAGCCAGCGCCGACGACTGTCAGCACACCAAAAAGAGCCGTAAAGCCGATAGACTTGTCCGATTCGACGGTCTTCGTTTCCATGTACGCGACTTTGCGGGTGCGCACTTAGTTCATTCGACACTCTGTGAGGTATGTTCACATTGTCCTGTTCCGTCCTCGGCCGGTCAACATAAATAGGAGTACACATGTGTGACATTCACGATGAGTTTCGTATCCGCGCTGTTCGGCAGTCGGCTCCGCATCGCTGTTGTCGCGCTCCTGTTCGTCGGCGGCGCAGTCGGCGGCGCATACGCAACAGGCATCATCGGTGCACCGACCGTTGAAAACGTCGAAAACCAATTTGCTGGTGTCAACGACACCCAGACCGTCATCGCGACGGACATCCACGTCGATAATCCGAACCCCATCTCGGCGAACCTCTCGGGGCTCTCGGTCGATTACGCCGTCACGATGAACGACATCGAGATGGCCAACGGGGCGAAAGAGGGCGTCGCACTCGACTCCGGCAACGCGACGATTCCCCTTCGGACGACGCTCGACAACGAGCGTATCCCGAAGTGGTGGGTCTCGCACATTCAGAACGGCGAACACACGACTCTCGAAGTCGATGCAACCGTGAACTCCAGCACGCTCGGCCAGTCCTTCGAGGCCCCCGAGATTACCCGGAGTATCGACACGGACCTCTTGTCGGCGTTCAACTCGACCGAGACGCGGGAAGTGAACGCTGACTCTGCTGTCGTCTCCGACCCGGTTCTCTACATCAACGAGACGAGCGCCGAGTGGGGCAACGCCACGAGCGAGCGAACGGAACTCAAACTCACGTTCGTCGTCCACAACCCCAAATCCTACCCCGTAGCAATCTCCGAACTCGGCTACAACATCTCGATGAACGACGTGAAAGTCGGGAACGGGACGACCGAATCGGGCTACGTCATCCCCGCACACTCCACCAAGACGATTACCGCGACGACCTACATCGAGAACGAGAACCTTGACGACTGGTGGGTGACGCATCTCGAACGCAACCAGCAGACTGACCTCCGCATCGACTTCTACGCGAAAATCGACGCCGGTGGAACGAACCTGCGAGTCCCGCTCGACGCGCTCACCTACGAGAAGTCGTTCGAGACGGATATCTTCGGCAACAAAGCCTCGACGGGCGGCCCGTCCGATACCAGCGACTCGGGTAGTGAAACCACCACGAGCGACGAGACAACGACGAGCGACTCAAGCGACTCGACGCAGACGACGACTTCGGCAGACGAGACAACGACCGATTCGACCGCGACGACGACCGAGAGCGATACGGCGACGACTACAACGACCACGTCGGCTGACGACACGACCACGACCGACGACGGAATCATCTACGCGTTCTGAGGCAGGTCATTTCTGACTCAGCCGACAACTCTTTACACCGGGCGACGATAGCACAGGGTATGACACGGAGTACCCATTCTCCTGATCGAGTTCTTCTCCCGCAATGAGAATCCCGTAACGGTCGAAAGCGACGACGAGAGCATCGTCGTCCAGTTCGGTGACCAACGGTGTGAACTGTCCCGTGATGCTGCTGCTGACTTACAAGAAGCCATCGGCTCGGCACTCACTGAGAAACGAGAGTTCTTCCGAACGGCCGGAGAGTACCGCCGAGACGGGAGTTACGTCGTCTCGCGGCGCGGTGCCGACTCGACTGGGAACGCGAAGGTGTTCACCAGTTTCGACGAACTGCGCCGCTTGTACGACCGCCTCCCGACGAACTTCACAGCCGAAGACATCGGTCGAACCGGTATCACCGGGTCGCGTCGCCACATGATTATTCGCCACTTCGGCGAGCATCCAGCCTTCGACTGCCGGATTTCGAGTCGGAATCCACTCACCGGGGAAAAGCAGTCGAAGAACGTCGACGACGGCGCAGAAATAGAGGTGTTCGCCGACTGAACGCAGTCAGTCGATCGTAACGTGTTCTGATTCTTCGTTCAGCGCCAAGTTCGCGGCAATCTCAGCGTTCCGCATCGCGTACTGTGCGGTCTGCTGGAGACTGACGAGTACTTCGCGAATCTGGAGGAGTTTCTGGTTCTCCATCTCCGGCAGGTCGTTGAGGATGTCGCGCTCGCGGTCCTTGATTTCGCGGAACAACTCGCGGCACTCGATAGTCAGGTCGTAGTCACGCTCGACGACGGCACGAACCGCCGTCGTCGTGATTTCGTCGACTTGGTCGGTGAACTCGCGAATTCGTCGCATGGTCCCCTGGTCGACGTCGATGGTGTGGCCTTCGGCCTCGAGGACGATGTTTGCGATGTCTTCGGCGTTGTCCGCGGTGAGTTCGAGATTCTTCGCCACAGAACGGTAGCCGATGAGCGGGAAGCCGGATTCGAGACCGACTGCGCGAGCGAGGTTCGGATTCTGATACGACGTGAAGATGAGGCGAAGGAGGAGGACGAAAATCTTGTTCGCCTGCCGTTCACGGTTGAGTGCGCGCTGTGCGAGGTCAGCGTTGCCGTGGGCGAGTGCTTTGATGGCTTCGCCGCGCATCGTACTGCCCGTATTTTCGAGGCGTTCGAGCAGGTTGTCGAGCGAGAAGTCCTCTGCATCGACCGAACAGCGGATGGCGATACGCTCGGGCGTCTCTTCGATGACGCCGAGTCCCATCAGTTGCGTTTCGGCTTTGTACACCGCGTTGATGTGTTCGGAATCGAGTGCGCCTTCGCTCTTTTCGATGTGGATGACGCGTCGCCCGAGGACGTATTGGGCGACGATGGCGCGTTCGAGCGCCTCTGCGTTGAGGCTGTCCGCACGAATCGTCGCTTTCGCATCTTCCGTACTAACAGATTCAGGGAGAACAGTCAGTGTCCCCTTTCCACTCATCCGAATAGAAACTTCGTCGCCCTTCTGCACGTTGTGTTCGCTTGCCCACTCCGCTGGGAGCGTCATTGCCAGCGTTGAGGGGCCAAGCCGCTGGACTTTCCGGGTTTCCATATGTGACTTACAGCCATCCAATGACCTTAAATCCCACTATATGGCAAGTATATGGGACCACAACTGGGGTATTGTGTAAGGTCAATTGGAGAAGTAGTGCGATGTATTGACGACTGTCAGACAAACTAGCACAGAAGACGCGATTACTCGACTTTCATCATCCGGCGTTCGACCCGCCCAACGCGGACTTTGGTCCACCCACGAAGTTCCTCGTCGAGTTCGGGGTCGTCGGTATCGACTCGCAGGACAGGAATCGTCTCCAGTTTCGACCGAGAGGCGACCACAGACACGTCGCATTTTCGAATCACCTCGGGTGAGAGTTGCGGGTTGCCCCGGCCAAAGACGAATCCCTGCCCGCCGATGGGCGTGACGACGATGACGTTCTTCTCGCCGAGGTGTTCGAGAATCTCTGCTGTCGTCGCGTCGCGGACCAACACCTCGCCGTCGCGGTAGACGTCAACTCCGAGTGGCGACCCCTCAATATCCAATTCGGCTTTCACCGCGCCGACGGTACTGCCCGGCCCGAGAATGTACGTGACGCCCGCACCCGTGCGGATGTCGTCGGCGACGCCTGCGGCCAGTGCTTCGACGGTGCCGCCACTCGTCTGTTTCGACGACTGCAAGTCCTCTGCGACAGGTACCTGTGCGACGGCACGAAGTTCGGGGTGGACAGAACCAGAGCGATACTCGTCCTCGTCGATGTCCATGACCTCTCGTGCCTCCGTGCGTTCGAACGTCGTCGCAATCACGGCGGCATCTTCGGGTGAGACGGCGAACACTGACGAATAAACTTTCACACCCGCCGGGACGCCGAGCATCGGTACGTCGCTCCCTCCGAGTGCCTCAGCAACGTCAGCGGCAGTCCCGTCGCCGCCGACGAACAGAACGAGGTCAGCGTCAGCATCGACGAATGCCTGGACGGCCGCGAGCGTGTCCTTCGCGTCCGTCTCGTCGCCCACGGGTGCGCCGAGTACGTCGGGGTCGAATCCGACCTCGCGGACGAGCGAGGCACCCATCGGGTCGTCCCAGACGAGTACCTCGGTGTCAGGTGCGCGTTTCAATAGGTTGGTGAGCGCGCGTCGCGCGCGCTCGGGCGCACGTGGCTCGGCACCGCGGCGTCGTGCTTCGGCTACCTTCCCGTCTGTCCCCTTGAGTCCGACTCGACCACCCATTCCCGCGATGGGGTTGACGACGACGCCGATTCGCATACTCGCTTTGACTGGTGCGCCGGAGAAAAGCCCCGCGGTCGGTGGTCTCGAATCGCGTCGCCGGAACCTTACTTTTTAAGAACGGGTCGGCGCAACTGTCACGTATGATTCCGTTAGAAACTGCCGAACAAGTGTTTCCAATGTCGGAGACCGCGGCGACTGTCCTGCTCGTTGGCGTGCTGATGACCGCTGGCTGGCTCTGGTATCTCCAGCGATAACTCGCTATTCCTGTTCGTACAATTCGACGCGCTCGGTGAGCCACGCCGCCGCCGCTTCGACCACCGTCTCGTCGCGCCCGGCGAGTTTCACCCGAACGTGGTCACTGGGATAGCTGCCAACCGTCACGTCGAACTCGTCCTGTAGTCGCTCGAATCGTTCGATGAGCGAACTCTCAGGCTCAGACGTGTGGACGAACGCGACGTGTGTCTTCTCTCCTGCGAACTCGTCGACGATGAGTCCGAACATACGCTTCATCTCGCCGGGGACGCCGGGAAGCACGTAGACAGAAGCGATGGCCGCACCGGGTGCGACGCCTTCCTCGTTGGGGAGCATCTTCGACCCTGCTGGGAGGTGGGTCGTCCCTTCGACGAGGTCGCCCGCAGAGTACCCGCCGTGTTCTTCGAGCCACGCGGCGGCCTCGTCGTGCCGTTCGAGCGAGCGTCCGAACGCCGCCGCGACGGCCTCCATCGTCACGTCGTCGTGGGTCGGGCCGAGTCCGCCGGTGACGATGACCGCGTCGTACTCGGCGTGATACTCGTTGACCACGCGAGCGATATCGCCGATTCTGTCGGGGACCGTCGTGACGCGCTCGACGGAGACGCCACGCTCGGTCAACTCCTGACAGAGCCACGTCGCGTTGGTGTTCGTCGTGTCGCCGGAGAGCAGTTCGTCACCGACGGTCACCACGGCAACTTGCATGGTCCTGAGTAGGGAATTGGACAGCAAAAAGGCGTCCGCCCCCGGCGAACGCGTCGGTTAGTTTCTGTCGTCTTTTTCGACGTCGAGACCGAGGTCTTGGCGTCGTTTTCGAAGTTCTTCGATTTGGCGGCGGTAGTAGACGATACCTGCCCCACCGACGAGTATCGAGATTGCTGCGATACCTGCGAAGATGAACAGGTCACGTTGGAGATAGAACTGGACGACGACGGAATCTGTCGTCACGCTCTCCCAGCGGATGTGCAGGTGGTTGTCGATGACCTCGGTTTCGTAGCCACCGGGTCGAACCGCCCCAAAGATGGGGAAGCTAACGCGGCGGTCCGGGGGAAGCACGACCTCGTAGGAGCCTTCGACGAACGTCGGCAGTGAGAATCGCTTCGGCGTCGAGGACGACGTGAAGGCAATCTTCCCATCACGGTTGGCGTCCGCCGGAAGCCCAATCGTGGTAATCCGGTCGTTCTGCGTGACGTTCCCGCCGCGTGCTTTGAGTTCTGAACCGGTCAGCACCGTCCCGTTGGTGTACTGGTATCTGACTGCCTCGACCGGAAGCGGCGTCCGACTGCCGAAGCCATCGAGTCGGTAGAGCGTGACAGACGACTGATTCATCTCGTAGACGGCGCGGAACTGACCGTTCTCTTGAACGGTGATGTGCGCATCCGTGTCGGCGTCCCACGCGTAGGGCTCGTCTGGCGCGGCGTCGAGTTGGTCGTTAGGAACGGTCGATGTGCCGCCGAGACAGCCAGCGGTCACCAGGAGGAGGGCGAGTGCGACACATCCAGCGAGGAGTCGTCGGTTCATCGTCTTACTGGCCGATCACACACTTGAGTTCTGCTGGAACGTACGACCCGATACTAGAGAGAAGACCGGGGCCGTCGGTTTCCTCGCGGCAGATGACGCTCTGTTCGAGCAGCCCGAGGCGCTCGACGGTGACGATATCGTGTGCGTGACCCGCGCGGTTGACCGTCGCGCGAACTTCGCCGCGAGTGGCGCTGTTGATGTTGACGCGGTCGGTACCGCGCGTCCAATCGTAGAGTCTGTCACGCTCTTCGTCGGCGAGTCGAGACGAGTGGTCTTCGCCGTAGACGAAGCGAAGCGGCATGTGCTGGACCAGTCCGTAGCGGTCGCGAATCTGGCTCGGCGTCCCTTGACCCAAGCCGAGGTTTTCGGTGCTGACGCGAATGTTCTTGCCCGCATCGAGGATGAACCCGTCTTCGTCCCACGATTCGAGCGTGCCGACGTACGTTTCGCCTTCCGAGAAGTGCGGCGTCACCGCCCCCCACTCGTCGCGGAGAACGTTCCGGGCGACGACTTCGTCGTCACCGGAAATCGTCACCGAGATGAAGTCGTCGTCGCGGACACCGATGTCGTATTCGACTTCGAGGTCGCCGATGTCGTTCGCGATGAGCGACTGGAGGCTATCGAGTGCGCGTGTCTGTGCTTCGCCGCTGATGTAACATTTCGTTGCGAGAACGACCATCTATGGGTTAGACCCTGTAACTTCGACGTTGAGTTCGTCTCGGAGTTCGTCGATTCTCGTCTCCATCGCGGTGACGAGGTCGGTGTTATCCATCGGTTCGAGCGGTGCGCCCGTCTCGGGACACTGGAAACCCAGTTCCATCGCTTCGGCGAATTCGAAGCGGATGCCCGCGGGTTCGGAGAGATAGAATTCGTGATTCCGCTCGTAATCGACGCGCTCTTCGAGTGCTTCTAACAGGCGATACATCTCCTCTTCGAGGTTCTCTGGGATGTTCTCGTAGTGGAACGTCCACAGGTAGGTGAGCCATCCCGAATCTTCGTCGCGGACGCGACGGTAGGATGCGAGGTCGTTTTCATAGAGGATAAACAGTGCTCGGCGAACGTCGTTGAGTTCGAGACCGAGTTTTTCGGCGAGTTCCTCGTCAGTAACCTCTCCGTCCGGCGGTGCCGCGGCGACCGGCATCCCCGTCGGCCCAACCAACTCGTGGAGGTATTTTTGAATGACAGGGTCGTTCAGCAACTCCTCAAAAGCCATATTGGATACATCCGCCGGACAGTCGTTTCAAAGTTCCGGATGCGCCCCCGGAGATTTGCCCTATTCTTCGTCAGCAGGGACGACTTTCTTCCCTGTTGCCATGGGAATCACCGTACTTTCGGCGTCCTCCCACTCACGGTCGAGTTCGCGGCCATCGAACAGGCGGTCCAAGAAGACGGCGAGCCCTGCGACTTCGGAGTGCGGTTGGTTGGTCACACCGACGTTCCAGTCCGCTTCGTCGTACACTTCGAAGGGGACTTTCTCGCCACCGACGACGACGAGTAACGGTTCGTCGGCTTGTGCGTCGCGGATGTCTTTCTCGACATCTTGCACGCGCTCTCCGTACATCGTCAGGTGGACGACACTTCCCTCCCAGTTGCGAATCACTGCGTTGAGTGAGTCGGTCAGTTCGACGGTGAATGGCCCGCCGAAGCGGCCAGTGATATCTTCGACCGTCTCCAGCGAGTGGCCAGCGTTGTCGGGGAAGATGACTCGGTCTGCGCCGAGTGCGCGGGCCGTCAAGCCGACGTGGGTCGTCATGCGGTCGTCTCGTCCCGGTCTGTGGCCGTACCGGAGGACGGCGACCTCGGGTTCGCCTTGCATGCGTGTACGAAAACGGCGGGGGAAAGTGGTGCTTTCGGAACGCGCTCGCCACTGTGTCGATGCTTATGCTGAGTGAGAGACAACACAGTGGCATGCCTGACAGACCTGAGATTGGAGCCGGAGTCTCACAGGTGGACCTCTCGAATCGAATCGCGCTCGTCACTGGTTCGACTTCCGGCGTGGGCCGCGAGGCCGCCCTCGCACTCGGCCGACTCGGGGCAACAGTCTTTGTCCACGGTCGCGACCGCGACGCTGGTCGCACAGTCGCCGCGGCAATCGACGATGCAGGGAGTGAGGCAGTCTTCTTCCGCTCCGACCTCGCCGAACAGGCGACAGTCCACGCCCTCGCCGACGAGATTCGAAGTCGGACCGGCCGTCTCGACATTCTCGTTAACAACGCGGGCGCTCACTTCTCGGAGGGGTCGCTGACCGACGACGGCGTGGAGCGAACGTTCGCCGTCAACCACCTCGCACCGTTCGTCCTCACACACGACCTCCTCGACCTCGTGCCCAACGATGGCCGGGTCGTCACCGTCTCTTCAGAGGTTCATCGCCGCGCAGGGCGTGACTTCGACGTGACCGAACTCTCGAACTACGACGGACTCGACGCCTACGCGCGGTCCAAACTGGCGAACGTCCTCTTTACGGTCGAACTCGCCCGTCGTCTCGACGGCCCGACGGCGAACTGTTGTCACCCCGGCTTCGTCCCGTCGAGTGCGCTGTGGCGCGATGCATCTCTCCCGGTTCGTGCGGGCGTTGGCTTGCTCTCTCGGCTCCCGGCGTTCCTCTCCGGTGGCTTCATCGACACCTCCGCGACGGCCGCCGAGACGCTCGTCTATCTCGCCGCGTCCCCAGAGGTTGCGGACGTATCTGGTCGCTACTTCTCTGACTGTGCGCTGAAGACGCCCGCATCGAACGCGACCGACGAGCAACTGGTCGAACACGTGTGGACGCTCAGCGAGGAGTTAACCGGCCTGTCGTGGCCCGACGAAACGAGTCACGCAGAGGCGACTGGTAGCTAAGCGGAGGGAAACCGACTTATCGCTCGGTGGTGACTGTCGAGGTATGTCGCTTACGCTCTCTGACAAGCGTGTTCTCGTCACTGGTGGTGCTGGATTGGTTGGGTCTCACTTGGCCGCCCGTTTATCGGAGAACAACCACGTCGTCGTCGCGGACGACCTCTCGAAAGGAACCCGCGAGCGCGTCCCCGGCGGCGTCGAATTCGTCCAAGCGGACATGACCGACCCCGACGACGTTGCCGAAGCAATTACCGAAGACCTCGATATCGTCTTCCACTTTGCAGCCTACACGGACACGAACTACCACGACCCTCGCCAACTGTTCGAGGAGAACACCGAGATGACCTACAACGTCCTCGAACGGATGAAGGAAGTCGGCGTGACGAACATCGCCTTCACGTCTTCTTCGACGATTTACGGCGAAGCACCTCGCCCGACGCCCGAAGACTACGCTCCGCTCGAACCCATCAGCATCTACGGCTCTTCGAAACTCGCCGACGAAGGCCTGCTCTCGACGTTCGCTCACTCCTACGATTTCACGGTCTACATGTATCGTTTCGCCAACATCGTCGGACCGAAACAGCGCGGGAACGTCATTCCGGACTTCATCGAGAAACTCCTCGAAGACCCCGACACGCTCGAAATTCTCGGCAACGGTCGCCAAGAGAAGTCCTATCTCCACGTCGAGGACTGTATCGACGCGATGATTCACGTCGTCGAGAACGCCGACCGCGAGTACAACGTCTACAACCTCGGCACGCGGACGACGACCTCCGTGACCACCATCGCAAACATCGTCTCCGACGTGATGGGTCTCGACCCCGAATACGAGTACACCGGCGGTGACCGCGGATGGACCGGCGACGTGCCGAAGATGCGCTTATCTGTGGAGAAATTGAGCGCCCTCGGGTGGGAACCAGAAGGGTCGAGCGACGACGCTGTTCGTCGGGCCGCCGTTGCACTTGTCGAAGAACTGCGCACCGAGTACGAGTAACAGACGAGTCGCGTTCGGCTACTCTTTTGCAGGAATCACGACCAGCATCGTCTCGGACGCATCGACGTTGCTGGCCGCCAACGACCCGGTGACCTCGTACTCACCAGAGGGCGGCGACGACCACTCGGCTTCGTATGCGGCCGACTCGCCGGGCGCGAGTGTCTCACTTCCGAGTGCCATTGCGAACATCTGCCCGTCGCTCCAGCGCCACACTTCCGTCCCCTCGTCGCCGACGGCAACGAACTCCGCGCGCTGGCCGTCCGCGAACGAGAGGTTAATCGGGGTCTGTCCTGCATTCTCGACCGTCAGCGTCAGCGACACGCCGTCGGCTATCGGGGCGACAGTCAACGTAGTATCGAGCGAGTTACCCATACGACTGCGTGTGGGGGCCACGAAAAAGAAATTACAGGTCGCCGCCGAGATTCGAAGTCAGTTGTCGCTCGAATCGTAGCCGAGGGCGGCGGCCGTATCGAGCAGTCCGCTGCCCTGTTCGTTCGACGCAAGACCGATATCCTCTGCGGTGGCCTTGAGTTGTGAGCGGGCTTCGCTGTTGGTGTAGCCGTTGGCCATCAACTGCCCGGCAGCGCCAGCGACGTGGGGCGTCGCCATCGACGTCCCCGAGAAGGTGTCGTAGCCACCGGGAACCGTGGAGTAGATGTCCGTCCCGGGTGCGATAATCTCGACTTCGGGCCCTGTCGAGGAGAACCCAGACAGCGAGTCGTCGCTCGCCGAGGAAGCCACCGCCATACACTCGCTGTACGCGGCAGGATAGCCTACACAATCCGTACACGGTCCGGAGTTACCCGCCGCGGCGACGAGGAAGACGCCGCGGTCGTCGGCGTACGTGCAGGCATCCTTCACCGTCTGAGACCCAGAGGAGGCTCCGAGGCTCATCGACGCCACGTCCCAGCCCTGGTCGGCGGTGTACTCGATTCCGGCGGCGATGTCAGAGAAGCTCCCCGACCCGCGCTTGTCGAGTACTTTCACCGCGTGCAGTGTCGCCTCGGTCGAGACGCCTTTGACGCCTTGGTTGTTGTCGTCGGCGTTGGCGATACCCGCGCAGTGGGTGCCGTGGTCGTTGTCGTCGTCCCACGACTCCGCAAATTTCCCTCTCGAGGAGACGAATGCTGTACCTGCGCCGAGGTTCGCCTGCAGGTCCGGGTGGTCCGAGTCGATTCCGGTGTCTAAGATAGCGATATCAGCGCCCGCCCCGGTGTCGCCGTTCGCGTGAGCGACCTCCGAGTCTGTGCGGTCGATACCCCACGTGAGCTGTTGAGCGAGGGCGTGCATCGTTCCGTTCACCTCGACGTAGCGCACGTCGGGGCGCTTGCTTAGCCCTTCAATCGCGTTCTCGTTGACTCGAATCGTCACCGCGTCGAAGTTGAATTCTCGGACGACATCGCTCGCTTCGGCCAGCGCCGCACGTTTACCACTGGTGTCGCTGTAGCCGACGTTGACTTCGACGGTTCCTGGTGCTGCTGAGCCAAGTCCAGCAAGGCCAGTCGTTGCAACGGCCGCGCCAGCCGCTTTCAGTACGTCACGTCGTGTCTTCCTGCCATGGGAGAACATAACAAGCAGCAAAATGTAACAATTAGTTATAGTTCTAATGGCCGGATATTCAATCAAAATGGTAGTTAATTGGTTAAAGATATACTATCGGTAGTTGCAATCCCCGACGAAATGTGCAGGTCGGTTGGGTGAACAGTCGCTGGCCGCCGGGAACGAGGCACCTTTTTACCCCCGATACCTACCGTTTCTCGTGCAAGTCGTCGGGTACGACAGCGGAATGCCAGCACTCTACGTGAGTACGAGCGACGGCATCGACACGGTGTCACTCGAACCCGGCACGGAACTCGAATTCTCACTCGAAAACCGACACTGCGCCGGAACGCTCCACGACGACACCCACATCTCGTGTTCGAACGAGCGCGCGCCGTACTGCTTCGACCACCAATCCACGTGGGTGTGTGCGAAGTGTACCGGCACCTGTCTCAAAGACGAGATGGACTGCTACGAGGACCACGCGGTCTATCTGGCGGCGTTCGCCCCCGACGTGTTCAAAGTCGGCGTCACTCGGCTCTGGCGACTCGAAACCCGCCTCCGAGAGCAGGGTGCCGACCGCGCGGCACACATCCGAACCATGTCTGATGGCCGCGTCGCCCGCGAGTACGAAGCCGAAATCGCTCAGACACTCGTTGACCGCGTGCGCGTGCCGACGAAAATCGATGGCTTCGGCCGCGATGTCGATGCGGAGCGATGGGACGAACTCTGCGACGAGTTCGACCCTCTCGAGACGTTCGAGTTCGACTACGGATTCGAACTGAGTGATGCCCCGCTCGCCGAGACCATTGCGACGGGGACGATTCGCGGCATCAAAGGCCGCGTACTCGTTCTCGACAACGCTGGGACGACGTATGCAGTGGATATGCGGAACCTCGTCGGCTACGAGCTGGAAGAAGGCGGAACAGATAGGGAGTTGCAGTCCAGTTTGGGCGCATTTTCGTGACTGTCCTCGCGTGATATCATCCATCACTGAGCAGCGGTGCTATCTCACTGCCGGTCCTCTGTTCTGTCGGGGATTGAGATGGAAGAGCTGACAGTCACGACGCAATCCGAACTGGATAGGCCTGACGAGGGTTCCGATGTATCACGGCAAGTCGTCTTCGAAACCGAGGAGACCATCGTGGTTCAGTCGCGGGTCGCCGGAGGGGTCACGACTGGGTGGCATCACAATGGCGACCGCCACGTGTACGGATACGTCGTAACCGGCCACGCGACGTTGGAGTACGGGCCAGCAGGCGAAAAATCGGTTTTTCTCGATTCGGGGGACTTCGTGTACGTACCGCCGCACACGATTCGCCGAGTCGTGAACGTGTCCAACGAAGATTTTGTAATCGTCATCAGTTTCGTCGGTTCCGGACCGCCTGCCGTTTCCGTCGATGGACCGCAGTCAGATGCCGAGTAGCCGGACTGCGCTCGTGCAAGTATCCGTTCTATTCTGACCTCTCCGGACCGTCAGCACTTTCCCGATGGACAGTCAACTGCGGCGCATGGCAGAAGACGAATCCGCAGACGACACGACGCCAGCAGAAGAATCGGGCGAAGAGGAGAAGTCGTTCCGCGAGCGCGTCGAAGAGATTCGTAAGCGCCGCGAAGAAGAGCGAGAGAACGGCGAGCGACCAAGCCCCGAAGAGATGATGGGCGGCGGTCCGGGCGGAATGGGTGGCGGCCCCGGCGGCATGGGCGGCGGCGGCAACCCCTTCGCACAGATGATGAGCGGCATGATGGGCGGCGGCGGCATGGGCGGCCCCGGTGCTGCACAGCGTGACCCAAGTCAGGGTGGCGACGACAACGAGCGCGTCGTGCGCGAGCTCCGCCAACTCCGCGACGAAGTGCGTGACGTGAACCGCGAACTCCGCCGTATCGCCGACGCACTCGAAGACCGCGACTAAAACACACTTCTACCGTTTTCCAACTCGGTCGTAGAGCGTCGCCAGCTGGTCGACCGAGTGTTCGACGCTGACCTCTTCACGTCGGGCGAGACACTCCTGTCGCAGGTCTTCGTAGCCATCGAGCGCGTGGAGAATCCCGTCTCTAAACCCGTCTAAGTCGCCTGATTCGTAGTGATAGCCGGTGACGCCATCGACGACCGTATCTTCGAGTGCGCCCTCGTTGACGCCGACGACTGGTGTCCCACAGGCGTTGGCTTCGAGCGCGACGAGACCCTGCGTTTCGACAGGGCTCGGGAAGGCGAAGACGTCGAGCGCGGAGTAGAACGCGGGCAGTTCTTCGCGGTCGAGAAAGCCCAAGAAGCGAGCGTCTACGTCGAGGTCTGCGGCGAGTGCTTCGAGGTCGTCGCGGGCGGGACCGTCGCCGCCGAGGACGAGCGTCACATCGAGGTCGGCCGCAGCACGGAGGAGTTCGGAGAGGTTCTTCTCGTAGCCGTGGCGACCGGTGTAGCCGACGACTGGGCCGTCTCCGAGGCCGTACTTCTGTCTGAACTCGTCGCCGTCGCTCGGGACGAACCGTTCGATGTCGATGCCGTTCGAGAGGACGACGATTGTCGTGCCGACGCCAACATCGTCGCGGAGGCGGCGCTTTGCGTCCTCGCTCGGGACGATAACGGCATCAGTGCGGTCGAAGAACCAGCGTTCGTACCGCTCTGAGACGTTTTCGACGCGGCGTTCGACTGCGCCAACTGAGGTGAGGTACTCGGCGTACTCGCTCGTCGGCGTGTGGTAGGTCGCAACGAGCGGAATCTCGGCGCGGCGCGCGAGTCGAAGCCCGGCCAGACCCATCCCGAACGGGGTGTGTGCGTGGACGATGTCTGCCTGTTCGACCGGTTCGGGGATTCGCGGGAGGCCCATTCGGAAGCCCTCGTAGAACGGGAATGGGAGGCTTCTAACGGGGTATTCCCCCGGTTCGGGTTCGTAGGCATCGTCACCCGGGAAGACGACATCCATGCGGCCGCCGCGGCGTTGCCACCGGTCGCGCCACGTCTGAATCGTGTACGTGACGCCGTTGACGGTGGGCAGGTACGTGTCCGTGAACGCGGCGACCGTCTGCATGGCACTCTCTGCGCAGTGGAAGGGATAAACGGTTGTGACTTTCCGCTGTCGTGTTGTGTGATATCGACTATCGGTCGAGTCGTCCAGAGAGGACGTCTTCGTACGTTTCGACTAATCGCTCGCCCACACGGTCTAAGCTGTGTTCTGCGGCGGTCTCTTTGGCGTTCTCACCGAGTCGCTCTCGGAGTTCGGGGTCACGAGCGAGTAAGTCGAGCGCTCTGCGGAACTCCTCTTTGGTCGAACACTTCAGACAGTCGTGGCCGTGGGTGTAGAACTCCTCGAAGACGGGGATGTCGCGGAGGATGACGGCCTTGCCGCACGCCATCGCTTCGAGGACGGCGATACCCTGATTCTCGTTTTTCGTCGCAAAGAGGTACACGTCGCCCGCGCCGAAGGCACCGCGAATGTCGTCTATCCACCCGGTGAAAGTGACGTTCTCTGGGTGGTTTTCGACCCAGTAATTCACCTTCTTCGAGGCGTGGGGGCCGGTGTCGTAGGGACCGAACCACGCGAAGTCGTAGTCGGTCTCTTGGGCGAGTTCGCAGAACATCGTGAGGCCCTTTCGCTCGAAGACGTTGCCGACGGTGAAGACAGTCATCTCGGTCAGGTCGTATCGCTCTCGGTACTCATCTCGGAAGTCTTCGAAGCCTTCCAGCGCCGCCGCATCGACACCGTTCGAGATGGGACGAATCGGCGCATCGACGGGATAGGATTCGAGCGTTCGCTTGGTGTACTCCGAAGGACACAGAACCACGTCCGCTTGCGAATAGAACCACTTGAGATATTTACCGAGTACGGGTGCGACTGCGGTCGAACCACGGAAACTCTCGGCGAAGTCCTCGCGCGTCACGTGTGCGTGAAGCACGAGTGGGATGTCGTTCCGCTTGGCGTGGCGTGCGACGGCGACCGACCCGGGGCCGATGAGGTTGCAGTGAGCAACGTCATAGTCGGCGAAGAAGCCGTCACCGCCTGCCACGCGAGACACAGCGGAACCGGGTGATTCGGGCCACGGCGACGTGACGACGTCCACGTCGGTCGTTTCGAGTGCCGCGCGCTGTTGGTCGGTCGCAGTCCCGATACCGCTGCGGTCGAGTTGGGAAGCCAACTCGAGATAGTTCAAGACGCGCACGCTCGGCGATACTTGTGCGGGTGATTTGACGTTACCGGGTTGGATTCTGGGGAAAGTTCGGAATACATTTGTTGTAACCGTACTCCCGAAGCAGTATGGGCATCGCGGAGGAACGTATCACTCGACTACATCAGCTCGCACACGAAGCGACTGCTGAGGGTGATTTCGACTTGGCTCGCGAGTACGTGCGCCTCGCCCGCCGCGTCGCCGAGCGAAATCGTTGTGGACTGCCGAAGGCGTTCCGTCGGTTCATCTGCGACGAGTGCGATGCGTACCTCCGCCCCGGTGTCAACGCCCGCTTCCGGACACAATCGGGTGGGCACGTCGTCGTTCGTTGCGACTGCGGGGCGACGAAACGCTATCCGTACTGATTCTGCGGGACGAGTCACGGTGACACGCACCTTTCCGCGGCCGAAGGCTTAGTATTCAAGGGGCACGGGACATAGTGTTAGCTACACATGAATACGCAGGACCTTCGAAAAGAGGCGCACGACCTCGACGTAACCGTCTGGGTTGGCAAAAGTGGCATCGAGGCAGTCGTCGGTGAATTGAACGACCAACTCGCTGAGCGAAATCTCGTCAAAGCGAAATTCCTTCGTGCCGCACTCGGTGGAACGACCGTCGACGAATCCGCAGCGGACCTCGCAGAGCGAGTGAACGCAGAACTGATAGAAACACGCGGGAAAACGGCGGTCTTCCACCGATAAGCACCATGCTCCCACTGCAAATACTTCAGGGAGATGGCGGCCCTGTCGGCCAGTTCCTCGCGAACCAAGGGATTCCGTACTCGGGGGCGCTCGGTGCGATTCTCGGCTTTGCACTCGGCTTCGCCGTCGTCTACCTCGTCGGCAAGGCTGTCGTCTCGTCAGTCCTGAGTCGCTGGCTCGACCGGCGCGGGGCAGACGAACACGCGAAGAAGCCGCTGATGAAGATTTCGTCGCTCGTGATGGCCTTTATCGCGCTCGCGGCTGGATTCCGGTTCGCCGGATTCCCGAGCATCCTTCAGTCGCTCGCAACGATCGGCGCGGCCGCGACGCTCGCAATCGGCTTTGCGATGCAGGATGTCATCGCTAACTTCGTCGCTGGCATCTTCATCTTCACCGACCGACCGTTCCGCATCAACGACTGGATCGAGTGGGACGGCAATTCGGGAGTCGTCGAAGACATCTCCTTCCGCGTGACGCGCGTTCGGACGTTCGACAACGAACTACTCACGGTTCCGAACTCGCAACTCACCGACGGCGTCATCAAGAACCCCGTCGCGAAGGACAAACTCCGACTGCAGGTGCCGTTCGGCATCGGTTACGACGACGACATCAACGCCGCGACCGACATCATCCTCGAAGAGGCACGCGCCCACGAGGGTATCATGTCGGACCCCGAGCCATCGGTCCGACTCACCGAACTCGGCGACTCATCGGTCGTCCTCAAGTCGCGCATCTGGATTTCGCAACCCAGTCGCGCCGACTTCGTGAAGACGCGTGGCGAGTACGTCACGGCCGTCAAAGAACGATTCGACAACGAGGGAATCGACTTCCCGTACCCGAACCGCACGCTCAGCGGCGAGCTGACGGTTGCCGGGATGGGCCGACTCACACAGTCGAACGACTGAAAACCGACCTGTCGATGCGTGGGTCTTCCACGCCCGTTTTCTTATAACTCGATACGCTCGACCAACTGGTCTTCCGAGCGCGTGTTGACCGCGACGATTCGAACGTAGTCTTCGAGGCCAGAACCGTCGAGCTTCGCCTTCAGGAGGTTGTCAACCTGATAGACACCCGCCGCGTTCACCATCTCGATTTCGACGAGGACGGGCGACTGTTCGCCGGGCTTGAGCGCGACGTTGCTAATCGCTCGACTGGAGAGCGTGTTGATACCGCGGCCACCTTTTTCGTAGGGGATGCGCGAACGACCGCGTTCCATGTCGAGGGCGTCGGCGACGCGGATGACGCCCGCTTCGAGCGTGAGGGGGTCTTCTTCGCGGTGGTGGGTGAGAATCGCGTGGAGGACTTCGGCTTTCATGCGGACCGTGTCCGCGATGTCGTAGAACTGCGGGAGGAAGCGATCCAACACGTCTGCGGCGAGTGGAATCGAATAGTAGGCGTGGTTGTCGCGGTGGACGATGTGGCCGATATCGTGGAGTTGTGCGGCGAGGGCGATGATGACGGCTTCGTCTTCTTCATCGAGTCCCTGGTCGCGCGCGCCGTTGAACACGCACCCACCGGCTTTGAGCAGGTCGTAGAGGCGGAGGGCACGATTGCGCACGATTTCGATGTGCTTGGGGCCGTGGTCGTTGTACCCCTTTCGTGCGACTGCGTTGACGTTCTGGGCTTCGAGCAGGGCGGTTATCTCTTCGTCTTCGAGGAGGACGGGGAGGATTTCGTTGAGCTTCTCGTCCGGGAAACTGTGGTCTGCATTCGGGTCGTAGACGCGACCACCGTTGATTGTATCTTCAGATTTGCTCATCAGGCTACAGTCGCAGTACGAGGAAAAAAGGACTGGGGCTAGCAAGTCGCCCCTGTCAGGCGATACCGTGTCTTAGGATGCCTGCTGTGTCGCCTGCTTGACTGCTTCGTAGTCGGGTTCGACGCCGGGGTCGTCGCTAACCCACGAGTAGGTGACTTCGCCGTCGGCATCGACGACGAAGACCGCACGCTTTGCGACCCCGTAGACGCCGAGGTCTGCGAAATCCATCTCTACGTCGTAGGCATCGATGAGGTTGCGGTTGGTGTCGCTGATGAGTTCGAAGTTCAGGTTGTGCTTCGTGGCGAACTCACTGAGCGTAAACGGCGTGTCGATGCTGACGCCGAGAACTGTCGAACCGATATCCTCGAAGTTCGAAATCTGGTCGCGGAAGGTACACATCTCGGTGGTACACGTGCCGGTGAAAGCAGCAGGGAAGAACGCGAGGACGATTGGAGCGTCATCGAGGTTCTGCGAGAGGGTGAACGACTCGATGTCGCCGTCGATATCTGTTTTCGGTGCCGTGAAATCGGGTGCGTCATCGCCGATGGATACCATACACGGTAATCCTTTGGTCAGGAAGGTATACCTTCATCGAAAGCGGTACAAATCGGAGCCAGCGAGCAAAAAGCCTATAATTGCCACTGGGTAACGCAGAAATAGCGATGTTCGAGACCATTACCCCCCTGTTCCCGGGTCTCCCGGGCGGGCCGGAGCTGCTCATCGTCCTCCTCGTACTCGTACTGCTGTTCGGGGCGAACAAGATTCCGAAGCTTGCACGGTCGACCGGGCAAGCAATGGGCGAGTTCCGACGTGGACGCGAAGAAATCGAAGATGAACTGAAGCAGATGGATGACGGCGACGACGAAGAGGAAACCAGCGAGGCTTCCACCGAGTCCGCCACGGCGAAAGAGCAGTAACCGCAGCTCCTCTTCCTGTTTCCACGGCCCCCACAGGGGTCGAATCACGCGATTTTTATCACCCTCAGAGACAATTCTCTGTGGGGCGTGTGGCCTAGTGGATAGGGCGAGAGGTTCCTAACCTCTCGATCGCGGGTTCGAATCCCGCCATGCCCGTTTTTCGGCGAACACCAGTGAGCCGTAAAAACGGCTCCGCAGGATTCGCACCCCTACGAGGCGAGCGTAGCGAGTCTCGTCTTGGTTCGAATCCCGTCACGCCCGCTTCACTCACTTCGTTCGTTCAGCGAGCGTTCCTGACTCCCACTCGGCGAGCCTCGCGGGAGTCCCGTCACGTCCGTCACCTTCTGCGAACGACAGTAAGCAGTAGTGACGAACCGGGCGCGACTTGCAGTGGGTGGCTCAACCGGTACCACCTGCTGGTGAGACCCCTTCACAGTAATGGTGCTTAGATAACGAGCGCGAATTGAGGCGAAAGAAATGCCGTTTTACCCCCCCATAAATGCCTGATTTAAACAAGGACTTGGTAGAAAATCCGTACTAAGACCCATGATAAAGGTGTATAAAAACACTACTTAAAACAGTCATTAAAGTATAACTATTCCGAGAAAAAGACTTTTCCACTGCCCCGAATATCCCGAGAGCATGGCAACCGAGGACGCCGAAGCATCCGAACCCAAACCGTTGGAGGGTGAGACGGAGGACCCCGTGGACTCCGGCGTCCACGCAGACGCGCCGAACGCCCGCGTCGGCGACTATACGTGGGCAGATTTTCTCGACGAGTTCGGAGAACAGGGTGATGTCGAAGCACTGTATGGGACTGATCCGCGGACGCGCACCGACGCGCCGGGCAGTTCACGGTGGGGGAGTTCCGAAGAAGAAACAATCGAGCGTCCGACTCGCCGAGATTGGCAGGATGTGTCGCTCGACCCCGAACCATATCTCGATTTCCACCCGGTAGACGTCGATACATTCGTCGGGAAACGCGGCGCGCACGCGACGAAGATTCACGAACAGTTCGAGGCGTTCTGTGACCCCGAAACGACACCCGTCGTCAAAGACGAGTGGATGTGGGAACACTACAAGCGCGAATATTACTACGAAGACGATGGCTCGCGCCCCCGAGACAAAGACGGAGACATCGTCCGCTTCGACGCCGAAGACGCACTCGGCTTCGACCCCGACAACATCGGGGCCGTACTCGCCCACGGTACACAGCGCGCCGACGAACTCGACGAACTCGTCGAAGAACGCACAGTCAACACCAAGACCGACTTCGACGAAGACGAGTTCTTCACGAGTGCCGACGGGACGACCACGCTTGTGAACCGCTACGACCTCGAAAAGACCGTCGCCTTGGAGAAGAAAACCCACTTCGAAGAGGTCGAACGCTACTGGGTCAACAAGCCCTTCGCGTTCGTCATCATCTTCCACTCCTCGAAGGAGAATGAGACGAAGTACTACCTCGTCGAACCGTATCTGAACCGCATCGAGGACGACCTGACGGAGTTCCTCACCGGCAAACTGCGGACGGCAATCAAGTACAACGACGAGAGCATCGTCAGCGGGAACGACAATCGCGCACAGGTCATCGAATCGGAGACGTACGAATTGCTCGGTCGGTACGACCTCTACGACGGCCCAGCACCCACGTTTGAAACTGACGATGCAGACGACGTATCCGATACCCCCGGCCTCCTCGACCGACTCGGTCTGGGCGGCATGTTCGGGGAAAACGAGGAGTCCGAATCGTCCGAGAGGGCCAACGACGGACCGGCACCTACGTCAGCCGCCAGCGGCGGACTCTTCGGTGGGTTCGGTGAACGGCTTGGTCTCGGTGGCGTGTTCGGTGGGAACGGAACCGGGACACGAAGAGACCAACAACTCGGTGGTATCGAGGGAATCGCGGCGCGACCGGAACCCGCCGTCCTCGCAGACGACTCCTCTGACTTGACCGAGTACCAGGTCAAGAAACTCCAGTACTTCCTTCGGCGCGACTTCATCGGTTACGAACGCATCGACGGCATCAAACACGACATCAACGTGGAGGACATCTCGTGTGACGGCTACAACTCGCCGGTGTTCGTCTACCACTCCGACTACGAGCAGATTATCTCGAACGTCTATCACGGTCGCGGCGAACTCGACGATTTCGTCGTGAAACTCGCCCAGCGCTCTGGGAAGGGTATCTCGAAGCGTCGCCCGCAAGTTGACGCGACGCTCCCCGACGGATCGCGTGCGCAACTCACTCTCGGCAAAGAAGTGTCCGACCACGGGACCAACTACACCATCCGCCAGTTCAAGGACGTTCCGTTCACGCCAATCGACCTCATCAACTGGTGTACGTTCTCGCTCGAAGAGATGGCGTTCTTGTGGCTCTGTATCGAGAACGACAAGAGTCTCATCTTCGCAGGCGGTACCGCATCCGGGAAGACCACGTCGCTGAACGCAGTGTCGCTGTTCATCCCGTCGAACACGAAAATCGTCTCCATCGAAGACACCCGCGAGGTCGAACTCCCACAGCGCAACTGGATTGCGTCGGTCACGCGCCCGTCGTTCGCTGACGACGACAAAGGCGACGTGGACGAGTTCGACCTACTCGAAGCGGCACTGCGTCAACGCCCTGACTACATCGTTATGGGTGAGATTCGTGGTGAAGAAGGCCGGACGCTGTTCCAGGTCATGTCCACGGGTCACACCACGTACACGACGTTCCACGCGGACTCCGTTGGCGAGGTTCTGAAGCGATTTACGACCGCACCCATCAACGTCTCGAAGACGATGTTCACCGCGCTCGACCTCGTGTCGATTCAGACCTCGACGCGGGTTGGCGGCAACAAGGTGCGCCGGAACAAGTCGCTCACCGAAATCAACCACTACGACCCCGAGAACGACGAAATCAACGTTCAGGACGTCTACCAGTGGCAAGCAGAGACCGACGAGTTCCTCCAGATGGGTGCGTCGAACACCATCGAGGAGATCAAGTTCGACCGCGGTTGGGACCAAGAGACGCTCGAACTGGAAGTTTTCAAGCGAGAAGTCGTTCTCGCGTACCTCATCGTCCACGGTCTCAACACCTACACGCAAGTCGCAGCGACGTTCCAGGCGTTCATCAACGACCAGGACACCATCATCGGCCTGATGGCGAACGACAAACTCGAACGGAGTCTCGAAGACCTTCGGGAGATGGAGTCGGTTCACATCAACATCGACCCCGAGAGCGAAGCGATGGTGCCGCGGCCAGACCCACCGGAACACGTCCTCAAACTCGCCAAGGAGATTCTCAAACGCGCCGAAGAGGAACTCTTTGACGACTATCGAGACGAACCTGTCGGCGACGTTTCGGACGCCCTCGGTGACATGCACAGCGAACCAGACGTCGAGGCCGAACCCGGCGTTCGCGACGAACTCACGGCACTCGAAGAACGAACCGACGACGCCGAACTCGACGAGGGAGTCGAACGCGACAGCCTCGAAGAAGGTGATTCACCGTCTGAACTCGAAGGCAACGACGGACCGTCGTCGCTCGACGGTCAAGAAGAGACGCCTGCACTCGAATCCGGAAAGGACGAAGACCTCTGGGATGCACTCCAAGACCAGATACCCGGAGACAGTCCCGACTTCCCCGCCCCAGACGACGACGTTGACTTAGATGAGTTCTTCAGCGCGTTCGAGGACGAAGGAGTCGAAGATACCAGCGGTGAGGGTGACGAAGGATGGGGTGGGTTCAAAGCTGCCGAGCCGGACGTAGACCCAGAATCGCCAGAGAACTCGGAGACAGACAACTCAGAGTCGGCGGAGTCGCGTCCAGACGGAGACACTGCAGTAGAAGCGGACGATACAGCAGGCGAGGACGAATAGATGAGTAACGTCGATGCGGACAACTCATCGGGTCTCGACCGGGGCACTGACGCACTCGGAGACGCATTCTATCCGCTGTTCCAACTCCTGTTCGACGAGAATGGCGAGTTCGTCGACGACCTCGATACGAAACTCAAGCAGGCTCGGATGCCCGATACCGTCGAGTTGTACCTGTCGCGGGCGCTCGCGGTGGGCGTCCTCGTCGGACTCTCGCTCTGGATTGTTGGGACGCTCATCGGCTACGGCCTCTTCGCGCTCGGTATCCTCTCAGCGAACTCGTTGAGTCTCGGGATTCCGGTTTCGAGTGAATCGACTGCGAACCTTCTTCGCTCGCTCGCCAAACCGGTCGCCATCGTCATCTCTGGACTCGTCTTCGGGTCGATTGGATTCGGTCTCGGGTTCGGGACGCTCGTCGCCATTCCGTACTCGACAGCGTCGGCACGCAACCGCGAGATCAACATGCTCCTTTCAGACGCCATCTCGTTCATGTACGCGCTCTCGGTCGGCGGTCTGAACCAACTCGAAATTTTGGAGGCGATGGCGATGGCCGAAGACACCTACAGCGAAGTCTCACGCGAGTTCCAGAGCATCGTCCAAGAGACGGAGTACTTCGGGACCGACTACCGGAACGCCATCCGCCAACAAGCGATTACGACGCCCTCGGACGAACTCTCGCAGTTCCTCACGGACATGCTCTCTATCGTCAACTCCGGTGGCGACATGCAGAGCTTCCTCAACGACAAGAAGGACAAACACCTGCGGACGGCCAAGCAACAACAAGAACAGACCCTCGAAACGATGGAACTGTTCGGCGAGATGTACATGACGCTCTCGCTGTTTCCCCTCCTTCTCATCATCATTCTCGTCATCATGAGCATGCTCGGAAAAGCCCAGCAGGAACTCCTGTACGCGACCGTCTACGGGTTGATTCCACTGACTGGCGTCGGTTTTCTCGTCCTCGTTTCGACGGTCAAGCAAGACGAGTTGGGTGACGGCTATCTCCACCCGGCCGACAGCAGTGACCGACTGGAGGGTGTGCAACGAGAAGGCCTCATTCACATGGGACTCATCGAGTCGTACGTCGGTGAGTTCAGCCTCTTCTCGCGTATCAAAGACCGCGAAGGGACGTTCAAGACGAAAGAACTGCTGCGTCAGCCACACCTGTTCTTCAAGCAGCACCCACTGTTTACGCTCGCACTGACGCTCCCGGCGGCGCTCGTCCTACTCACGTTTGGCGTTCTCGGCGGAACCGCGCCGACGACGTGGGAAGGAATGATTGCAAGCCCCGTTTGGGGGACGTTCATCTGGATGTACGTGCCAATCTACCTGATTGCTATCCCGCTTACTTTCTTCCACGAGTGGAACGTCCACTCGCGGAACGCCATTACGGGGAAGCTCTCGGACAACCTCCGAAAACTGTCCAGCGCCAACGACACTGGGCAGACGCTCCTCGAATCTGTCAAGACCGTCTCCGATACGTCGTCGGGGAAACTCGCCGACGAGTTCGACATCATGTACGCGAAGGTCCACTACGGGATGAGCCTTCGAGAGGCGCTCATCGAGTTCAACAACAAGTACCACATCCCGCGCCTCGCTCGGACGGTCAAACTCATCACGAAAGCACAGGAGGCGTCCAGCCAGATTACGGAGGTGCTGACGACTGCCGCACAGGCATCCGAGAATCAGGACGACATCATGCGCGAACGGATTTCTCGTACCCGGATGCAGGTCGCGATTATCCTCATGACCTACGTGACGCTCCTCGCCGTGATGGCGATTCTCAAAACGCAGTTCCTCGACGTGATGGCGGGACTGACCTCGCAAGCCGCCAGTTCGAGCGGCTCGGCGTCCGGCGGCCCGAGCTTCGGTGGCTCTATCGACCCCGACCTGCTCTCGCTGCTGTTCTTCCACGCTGTGACGATTCAGGCGGTGCTTTCAGGGTTCATCAGCGGGTACATCCGTAACGCGAACTTGTTGGCGGGGGTCAAATTCGTCGTCATCCTTCAGACGCTCGCGCTGGCCGTGTGGACGGTGGTTGGCTGATGTGTCGGTCGCAACACTCTCGAACGGGTCGAAGCAATCGCGCACAGACCACCATCGACTTCGCCATCGGTATCGGATTGTTCCTCATCACCGTCGCGTGGATTGTCGGGACCGTCCCGCAGATTCTCCAACCGTTCGATGCGAGTCAAGAACAACCGTTAGTTGCGAATCGAGCAGCAGACTCGCTAACGAAAGATTTGCTCACAGAGGACAGAGAATCGAGCATTCTCAACGAGACGTGTACGATGGCCTTTTTCGACGGTGACCCACCAGGAGACTGTCACTACGGCGACCCAGACCCGCACACAGCAACCGGGTTGAGCAACAGCTATGGGTTGAACATCACCCTCTCCAAACAGGGAACCACTCTCGCTGAGACCGGTGAGGCGGTTCCGTCCTCGACGACGATTGTCTCTGCCCGTCGAGCGGTCTACTTCGACGGCGAACTACACAAACTCAGTGTGAAGGTGTGGTGAATGGCCCGGGCACAAGCACACGCGCTCGAAGCGTTCGTCGCCGCGACGGTACTCTTGGCGAGCGTCACGTTCGCGTTGCAGGTGACCGCAGTCACTCCACTGACTGCGAGTACCTCCAGCCAACACATCGAAAACCAGCAGTCAGCCATCACAGAGGGCCTCCTCGCCGCGGCCGCAGAGAACGGGACGCTCAAGCGAACGGCACTGCTCACGTACCCACAAAACGGCACGTTCCGCGATGCAGATGCCGAAGGTTACTACATCGACGGCGGGCCGCCGACGGCATTTGGTGAGATGTTGAACCAGACGTTCTTAGCCAACGGTATCGCGTTCAACGTCTACGTCAACTACCTCCGCGACAGCGAGGCCCGCCGGACCATTCGAATGGTCTACATGGGCCAACCGAGTGACCACGCTATCTCCCAAACTCGGTTTCTTACACTCTACGACAACGACACGCTCTACGCCCCCGACGGAAGTGGAAGCACGGTCGCACAATCGGAGACGTTGGGTGAGGTCGATGCTGGGTCCGAAACCATGTTCTACACGCCCGATGCCGACCCCGGCACACTCTACGGTGTCATCGAAGTGGAGGTGGTCGTATGGCGGATGTGATGCGAGACGAACGCGGGCAACTCATGCTCGTAGCGGCGCTCGCAATCGCAGTGTTACTCGTCGGGCTCGCACTGACGCTGAACACCGCAATCTACACCGAAAATCTCGCGACACGGACGACTGATACACACCTGTCTGATGCGAACGCGTACGGTGAAGCACTCGAAGAGGGGACTGGTGGGTTACTCGATGCCGTAAATCGAGAGGGTGGCACCTACGGCGAACTGGAGACGAAGTTCGACAGCAGTTACGAAAACTGGAGTTCGGCGACGGCGACGTTGGGTGCTGCCCGTGGCCGAGTGACGAACACGACACGAGTGGACGAGACGCGAGGAACACGAATCGCACAGTCGAACGCCAGTCTGGACTTCACTGGCGGAAGCGACGACTGGACTGTCTCGACGAACGAACACGTTCGTGGCATTCGATTCAACGTTTCGCGTAACTCGCTCGAGACGGGGTCAGACCCGTTCGAACTCGTGTTAGACGACGGGAGCGACACTGTGACGACCGAACTGTCGCGCAACGCAACGCACGTCATCGTCACCGTGGACGCACCCAGTGGAGTCTCGACCTGCGAGACTCCTGTTGGGGCAGGAGAGTACGTCACAATCGATGTGACTGATGGAATGCTTGGCCGCCAACCTTGTTCGGCGCTCGATGCGATTCACGACGACCTCGATGGGACACTCACCGTCGAATTCGAAGAAGGCTCGAAGGCTGTCGGAACGTACGAACTCTACACCGACGACCTATACACTGCGTTCGACGAGGCGTGGGATGGTCTGTTTGGCCCCGATACTGGCCCAACTTCGGAGCCAGCACTCTATGCCGTAGACGTCTCGTACGTGTTTCAATCGGGCGAGACGCGAGTCGAACGCGAGGTTCGTATCGCACCGGGGGAGATAGCATGAGAAAGCCATTCGCAAGCGATACGCGCGGTGTTTCGACCACGCTCAGTTACGTCCTGACGCTCTCGATTACCGTCATCCTCATCTCGGGATTGATGGTCGCAAGCGGCGGGTTCGTTTCGGACGAGCGAGAGCGAGTCACGAAAACGGAACTCGAAGTGGTCGGTCACCGACTCGCCGCAGGGATAGAGGCAGCAGACAGAACCGCGTCAGTGAGCGGTGATGTGAGTCTCGAAACGACCGTCGAACTCCCAGCGAGAGTGGCCGGGACGACGTACACAATCGAACTCAACTCGGGGACACCGAACCAACTCGTTCTCACGTCGGAAAACCCGGACGTTACGGTTACCGTTCCGGTGAAGACGAATATCGCGCTCGCTCCGGGGAGTGCCACCGGTGGCGACGTTGTCATCACCTACGACGACGCATCGCCCCAAATCGAGGTGAGTGGATGAATCGTGCAGTGAGCGACACGCTCGGATTCATCTTCGTCTTCGCAATCGTCCTCTCGACGATCGGCGTCGTCACGGCGGTAGGATTCGATGGCCTCCAATCGACTCGAGACGTCGAGCGCATCAACAACGCCGAACGCGCGTTCGACATCCTCGGCGACAACATGGAGGACATCGCCGACCGCGGTGCCCCGAGTCGTGCAACCGAAGTGAAAGTCGAAGATGCACAGTTATATCTCGCAGACCCAATCGAGGTGTCCATCTACGGTGAATCGACGACGGACCCGACGAGCAACTTCACCAACACGTACGAAGTTTCGCCTATCGTCTACGAAACTGAAGCCAGCGAGGAGACACTCGTCTACGTGTTCGATAGTCTCCTGCGAACTCGCGGTGACAGCGGCACCTTCGTTCGCCGCCCATCGCTCGTCCTCACGAAAGAACGCGTCCTCGTTCCGGCGTTCGTCACTCGCCCGGACGAGTCTGCATCCCTCGCCGTCGGTGGGTCAGGAACGTTCCTCGTCCGCGGTGAGAAAGCAGCGACGAGCGTCCTCGCTGCGCGGTCGAACAGCACTCAGTACGACGTGAACATCACGATTCGGTCGCCGCGGGCAAATCTGTGGCGAGACGAACTCCTCCGTCACGACGATGTTTCCTGCGACCCGGTCGTCGCGCCCGCCACGCCAGACGACCTGCCAGAAGTGTCGTGCCACGTCGAAGATGCAGAACGAGTGTACGTCGTTTCGACGACAGTCGACGTGATGTTCTCCGACTAAGCCCGAACGTCGCCGAGTAGCTTAGTTGACGTCGACTTCGACTTCGTTTTCCGTGATGTGGAGGAACGTGATGAACTGGCCGCCTTCTGCTTGGTCGTAGACGAGGTTCCCACGCGACCCTCTTTCGTCCACACTTTGGCTGTTCCCCGGCCCGTCAGTGACTGTGAGTTCGAACTCCGGTGCGATAATGGAGAAGTAGTGATTCGTGAGGAAGTCCATTTGCTCCGTATTGCCGTCGGTGAACGTTCGGCCACCGTCGATGGCGTGTTCGTCGAACGTCACCGAGCTGTACGCGTCGCCGTCTTTGATTTCCGGCCCGAAGTGCCACTTGTTACGGTTGCCGACGCTCTGTTTCGGAATGTCGCCGTAGGTCATCAGTTCGTTGCTGGTGAAGTTGACCTGAATCTCGGTGGGGTCTTTCGCACAGTCGATATTCACGAGCGGACTCGTATTGGGGTCAACCCCCGTGGCCTGCCACCCATGGTACTGCCCGCTCTCGTTGGCATAGTACAGGGTGACGTCCATCGTGCCATCGTAACTATCGTCTGCTTGGCACTTCTCGTCGGCTTGTACGTGGAGTTCGAGGTCTTGCTTCTCGCCGTCGTAGTACATTCCCCACTCCATGTTCTGGAGGTGTTGGTCGTTGGCGAGCGTAATCGTGAACGCCGAGACGTTGTGGCCGTTTGCCATCCCGCGGATATCGAGCGAGGTGTCCTCGTTCGGCATCTGGAACTCTCCGACGAGTCCGAGCGTTTCGAGTTCGACGCTCGCGGTTTGGTTCGCGTCGTTGACCGTAACGTTCCCCTCAGTTCGTGAGCGGAAGAACGACGCCCAACCCTTGTAGTGCGCGCTGTGGACCGTGACCGACACCGTGCCGTTGCTCACGGGGTTATCGTACGTACTCGATAGGCTGGGATACGTCGTCGATTCGTTGGGATAGATTCGCTGTGCTTGTTTGGTCGTCTTCACTTCAGCGTTCACGTTCCCTGCGGCCGCACCAGAACCGCCCACTCTCACGATTGGGAGTGTGAGTGTCGCCCCGCGATAGTGGAACTCCGGTGGCGAAACCATCGACGTTCCGTTGGCCTGCGTTCGCCAAACGCCGCCACCTTCGTAGGCAATCGTGGTGTCGCCATCACGGTATTCGATATTTCCTAACGTTTCGTTGTAGATGACCGCGTCAGTCCCATCGTCGCTGAAGTTTCGGTGTGTGACTCGAATCCAGCCTGAGTCGTCGTTGACGACGTACTGACCACCTCCGGAACCGCCGAGCGACATCTTTTGGGTTTGGGCGTCGCCGAGTGCGGAGACTGCGACACGCGAGTCGAACAGCGTCATCGTATGTTCTGCTCGCGAGAGTCGCGACTCCTGTTTGGTTTCTTCTATAGCCTGTCCACCGAGCGTGATGACAGTTGTTGTCCCCGCGATAGTGATAACGAGGAGGAGGACGACAGCGATTGGTGAGGTCTGTGCTGTCCGGTCGCGGACAACACGATACAGCCACGGGACCCGGCGGCTCGTCATTGAAGGGTACAACACCCGCAGGGGTAAAAACGTCATTGGCTATATGACAGTCAGAAAACTGGACAGATTCGACTCTTCGACGTAGTTTCAATCGTTGGTGGGGTCGGTCGAAGACACCTGTTCACGTGAAGACGCGTGCGATTCGCTCAGTTGGTTGTCCCAGTCGCCGTCGATAACCGTACACTCGGGAATCGATGCGTTCAGTTTCGGCGTTCGAGTCAAGAGTTTCTCTAAGAGAGACAAGTCCGCGGGTTTCGACTTGTCCACGATGTGATACTCGATGACGACCGACCCATCTTCCTCGGTGATTCGGAAGTAGTTCAAGAGGAACGAGGGATAGAACACCCACGGCAGCAGACCGAACATGACGGATTTTCGGTGGAGTCGCTTCAGCCACGTTCCAGTGTTAACGACGACCCGACCACCGATTTCCGTGAGTGATGCCCGGTGGGTGTGGCCGTAGAGAAACACGGCAACGTCAGGGTGTGCGTCGAACACCTCACGGGCACCCTCGATGTAGGTGTTTGCGACTTCTTCTGGTTTTCCAAGGTCTATCAGCCCGAATCGTTCGAGCGTCTTTCGCGCATCTCGAATGAAGAAGAACAACGGGACTGAAAGTACCGTGAGCAGTGCGATGATGACGATATTGACGACGAGAACGATATCGAGGAGCGTTCCGAGAAAGCCGAAATATCGGATTGCGTCGTCGACGAGTTCTATCGGAACGGTCCAAATTCCCGTGATTGCGAGGATGAACAAGGCGAGGTAGAGGAGACTAACGTTGAACAGCAAGAGAAACGGAAGCACTGCATATCGGAGCAACGGGCTCATCTCGCGGTAGAAGTAGTTCGAAATCATCCAATCGGGAATTTCGGTCATCGGCGTTACTGACTGGATATCTTTGAGCCAGTTGAACTTCCCCCGGCCCGAGAGCTTTCCTGCACGACTCGTGATGTGTCGATTGACGAAATATCCTGGCGGATTGGCGTACGGATTCCCGAAATCGGGACTTTTGTTGTTCGGGTCGCGCTGTTGGCCGTGTTCGATCCAGACGACACGGTCACCGACGTCACGGGTGATGACGACTTCCTGTTCGAGCGTGACGTTGTACTCGGCCAATCGCTCGACGTACTCCGGGTAGCACGCGAGTTCGTAGTCGTGATTACCGGGGATGAACGTGATTTGAATGTGTTCGCCGGTCGCTTTGAGTTGTGCGAAGAGTTCTGGATAGGTTTCGACGAGTGCGTCGAACTTCTCCATGCCTTCGAGTTCCGTGAACTCCCACAGCCCGAAGGCATCGCCGTTGACGATGAGTTCGGTGTTCTCACCTTCGGCTTCGAGGTCGCGAAGAAACGCGAGAAGTTCGTCTTCGAAATCGACCGCCTCCAGTTGCTCGTCGCCGCCGATGTGCAGGTCGCTAATGAAGTAGAACTGTGTCGGGGAGTCTGTCGTATCAGAGGCCATGTAATCACAGAGTCGGTCGGTACATCGAACGAACACGAGACACCGACAGAGTCTCCGCGAAAAGTACGTGCAGGAGCGACATATTCCTAGTTCCACTTCTTGCTGAATGACAGGAAACCCGGCGAGTTCACGTGAGGCAATTTGTACGCCGAAACCGACGTTCGCTTAGAAGGAGCGATTGACAGCCCAGTTGCAGACGACACCGACGGACGCGCCGACAACGAGACGGCCACCGAGTCGAACGACATCGAGAATGTGGGTGACTATCGAGGGTCTGTACGCCGGGCCGCCCGAAACGAGAGATGGAAGGGTCACTTTGAGTAGTTCAGTGCCGACGCCGAGGAGGAGTCCGCCGATGACGAATCCAACCATGACGCTCTGTGGGTCGTGACTCCGGTCCAGTAAGTAATAACCAAGTCCCGCGCTGAGCGCCACCAGTCCGTACTGGTTGAGAGCGCTCCCGACGGCGATGATAGAAGGTGTCCACGTACTGAGGTACGCGTCACTTGCACTGCCGGACAGGACGTACTCCGGCACGAAAAAGAGCAACGCCGTCACGAGCAACGAGAGAGCGAGACCAACCCCTGCAACCCCGACACCTGCTTTCGTGGGTGTGTGGTAGCTCATGTGAATTCATTCAGAGATATCAACATATCTTTTGCGGGCACCTGTGGCCAACACCGTTGGATAGCGGTCTGGAAACCGTTGCTCAGTGCGTGTCGTCGCGGAAAATAGTGGACTCGACGGGACTGAGCAAACCGGAGGTTTACGAAGGTTGTGAACTTGGTTCACAGGATTTGAACTCACTCGCAAATCAGAGATTTGCTCGCTGCTCAAATCCCGTCTCAAACAGTCACGACTTTGACGACACCGAAAGAACGAGACGAAGTCCTATCGGACTCACGTCTCGACGGATGGTATCGTCAAAAGGTAGTGGACTCGCCGGGACTCCCGCGAGCGGCGCGAGTGGGAGTACGGCGAGTCCACGAACGACTGGAGGGAGTGAAACGACCGAACAGAAGTGAGTGGACTCGCCGGGATTTGAACCCGGGGCCTCTCCCATGCCAAGGGAGTGATCTACCCCTGATCTACGAGCCCTCTAACGCATCCCACACTTTCCCGCTGGGATAAATAAGGGCTTCGAATCGACCGACCTCTGCCACGGTGTCGCGGTGCGACATTCGTCCATCAAAGCAATCATCGAAAGCACAGTTTGTTATAACATACCATGATTTATCATGGTTCGGCTCCATCAGTGTGGGATGACTTCTGAATCCGGGCAACCACAGATTCGATTGCCTACGGGGACCGAGGTGTTTGCGGTGGTGTCCGAGCTAACCGGGTTCGGAGGTGTCCGCCTCGAATGCAGCGATGGCATAGAACGAGCGGGGAGAATCCCAGGCGAAATGCGCAGGCAAAGTTGGATCGACGAAGGTGACCTCGTCCTCGCCGAACCGTGGAGTTGGGAAGACAACAGAGCCGACGTCACGTGGCGGTACGACGAAACGGTGGCGATACAACTACGTGGCGACGGCACCGTGGCGATTTAGCCCGAGAAAACCGGTCAATTCTTTGGATATTCACATGTGACTTCGATTCCGATAGCGAAGCCGTGGGAGGTTCGGCGTAGTCAACTCTCACGTGGCCGCCACGGAGTGGACTAACGTTCCATCGGCAGTCGCTTCGAGCTCAACGTCGCCGGTTGCCACGAGTCCATCGAGGACTCGCTGCGTGTGTGCGGGCGACCATCGGAGTTCCTTTTCGAGGACGTCTTTGAACATCCGCCCGTTATTCTCGTGTAAGAGCGAGATTACTCTCTCACTGTCGGGGTGGGCGGGGTGCGCCTGACGCGATTCATCTGTCGAGGAGCGATTTCTCCCTCGTAGAACCCCTACGGCGACCAACCCGAGAAAGAAGACCGCCAAGATTGCCAGCAATGTAGTCGGTCCGAGATTGTTCGACTCGGTGTCTCCATTACCAGCGGCTTCCGTCTCTGTCTGAGGTGTATCGGTCGGCTGAGCAGTGGGCTCATCAGTCGATTCATCAGTTGACTCGTCGGTCGGTTCGACAGTTGTTTCGGGCGTCGTCTCATCCGGTTCTGTCACTTGTTCGCGTGTTGTTTCGTTCGCGTCGTTCGTCGAGCCATCGCCAACTCCGATACACCCCGCTAACACCATCACGAGCGCAAGGGTAACCGTACCGAGTATCCTACGGCTCTGTGGAGTCCACCATTCGTACTCCCATAACACGAGAGATACGTCAGCGAACACGAGAGATATTCTCGCTGAGAGATTCATTGGAGTGAGAAGGAGTGACTCGCTGGAGCAAGTCTGCTGACGGCCCCCACCTATCGAACGACGGTCACCGGCACTGGTGAACGCCTCGAAATCGACTCTGCGACGCTCCCGAGTAAGATTCGAGACGCCCCGGAGCGACCGTGACTCCCGACAATCACGTGGTCCACGTCGTTCGCGATAACGTAGTCGAGGACTGCGCGTGCTGGTTTCATTTCGCCTCTATCCTCGCTGACGGCCCGTACCTCGACGCCGTGGTCGAGTGCCTTCTCTCGTGCATCGGCCACCAGCGCCGCCGCCTCGTCCGCGCTCTCGCGGTGTCGTCCCCTCGATTCGACGACGTGCAAGATGGTGAGTTCTGTGTCGGGGAAGTTGGCCAGTGCGTACTCGAGTGCCTTCTGTGATTGTTCAGAGTGGTCCAGTGCGACGAGAGAGTGCAGCGACCCGTGTCGTTGGTTCGGGCGAACGATAGTGACAGGCACCGGCGCTCGCCTCGTCACTCGTTTTGCGACGCTCCCCAAGAGAATTCGTGCATCGTGGTCTTTCCCGTGGCTCCCAATCACGATTTCGTCAACGTCGTTCGTGTCGCAGTATTCGACGATTTCACGACCCGGGTGTCCAACTCGCGTCTCGGTTCGAACTGAAATTCGTCGTTGTTCGGCGAGGTCAACGAGGTCAGAGAAGAGTCGGTCGGGGTGCAGTTCGTCGTCGTCCGCAGCAGTGTAGCGCGGGTCGATGACGTAGAGGAGCATCAATTCGCTATCCGGGAAGGTCTCGATTGCGTGTTCGACCGTCTCAATTCCGAGCGGTCCGCCATCTACCGGCACCAGTACATTTCGGGTCATCGGAGAAAGTACGCCGTCGTATAAGATAGAAATTGTCAGCAATTTGAATACTGTCAGTGGATTTTGAGTGTACTGGGATTGTGGCGTTTTGACCCATTTAGAATGGGGTCGGCGATGGTCTGGACAAATTTTGATGGACTCGCCGGGAGTCACGTGAGCAGCGCGAACGTGACGTCGGCGAGTCCACGAACGACTGGAGGGAGTGAAACGACCGAACAGAAGTGAGTGGACTCGCCGGGATTTGAACCCGGGGCCTCTCCCATGCCAAGGGAGTGATCTACCCCTGATCTACGAGCCCTCACAACGATAGAGCCACCAGTCGTTTAGAAGCCCTTCGATTCTCTGTGGCGACGAGTCGAAACGATTTAACCCGCCGAGTGTGGACACTTCGACGGGAATCCAGCACGGCCGCAAATCTGACTCGCCCGTTTTGGGCTTGGGATTGCGGTAGTGCCCCAGTAGTCGTGTATGCGACTGCGGGGTACTCGTTTCTGCGGTCAGTGCGGTTCCAACCCGCAACAATGGCACGAATGCACACCCGCCGCCGTGGCTCGTCCGGTTCGGACAAGCCGGTGGCAGACGAAGCCCCGGAGTGGAGCGACGTCGACGCAAGCGACATCGAAGCACGCGTCGTCGAACTTGCTGAACAGGGTAAGGACCCAAGCCAGATTGGTCTCTCCCTGCGCGACGAAGGCGTCAAGGGCGTTCCCGTCCCTAACGTCAAGCTCGCAACCGGCAAGAAGGTCTCCGCCATCCTCGAAGAGAACGACGCAGCACCCGAACTCCCCGAGGACCTCCGGAACCTGATGGAACGCGCCGTTCGCCTCCGCGAACACATGGAGGAGAACCAGCAAGACAAGTCCAACCGTCGCGCACTCCAGAACACGGAGTCGAAGATTCGCCGTCTGGTCGCCTACTACCGTGGCGACAAGCTCGACGAGGACTTCACGTACAGCTACGACGTCGCAGTCGAACTCCTCGAAGGATAAGCTAGATGTCGATGAGTCCCGCCGAACAGACGCCCGCTTCCGACGCCGCCGCTGCGCTCAGCGAGGCGACATTCGTTCGTCTTCGCGTCCACGCCAGCGGTGCGGCCGTCGCCGCTGCGGGCGTCATCGGTCGGGCACTCTCGACGTCGAACGTTCCCTTCCGCATTCGGGCAACCGGTGCCCCCGAAGCCGCGACAGATAACGACCTCACGGTGACTATCGGTACGTCGGACCAGTCGTCCGACCTCGAACTCGACCCCACGGACGCGACAACAGTTGTCCGCGAACTGGGCGTCGAGCCCGACCCGGTCTGCGCACTGGCTGGTTTCCACGCCAGCGGTGTCGAACCGGACGCCGACCTCGAAACCGCGATGGCCGAGCGAGGAGTCGAGTCTCGACCCGGTGTGGCTGTCCCAACGGCAGACCTCGCCGACGGACTCGCCCACTCGACGCTCGTCCACGCGCCGTGGTCTGGCGACCGCGAGGCGACACAGGCGATGCTCGCCGACCTGTCGCTCCCGACCGACCTCGACGCGGATGCACACCGCCGCGTTGCCTCCGCCGTCGCACTCGATGTGACGACTGGCGACGCAACGTCGCAGGCTGCAACCGCCGTCGAGCGCATCCTTCACCCGGACGTGACGCCGAACGGCCCGTTCGAAACCGTCGGTGGATTCGCCGACGTACTCGATGCGACCGTTCGCGAGACGCCGGGCGTTGCAATCGCGCTCGCACTGGGTCACGATGTCGGAGAGACAGCGTTGAACGCGTGGCGCGACCACGCACAGGCAGTCCACGCCGCCCTCGATGGCGCGACGACTGGCCGCTACGAGAGCCTCTATGCGCTCTCGTGCGACCTCAGTTCGCCCGGACGGCTTGCGACTGTCGCGCGTCTCGCCCGCGACTTCCGCGCACCCGAACCGACTGTTCTTGCAGTCGGAACCGGTGCCGCCGCACTCGTTTCGACCGGCCCTGCCGGACTCGACGACCAACTCGCCGCCGCTGCGACCAACATTGGTGAGGCAACGGCGACTGGCGGCCCCGCGGAAGCCACGCTCTCGTTCGACCCCTCGGTCGAACCGAAAGATATCGTCTCGGCAGTCAGGGAGGTGCGCCGATGAGTTCGACTCGTCGCGCACGCCTGCGAACGACGCACGACGACCCCGAGGTCGTCCGTGCGGCAGTCGCGCCGGACAACACCGACTCGATGCACACATCCGTCGAAGGGAACACGCTCGTTGCGACAATTGAACGCGATTCGACCGGTGGACTCCAGTCCACAGTCGATGATTACGTCGTCAATGTCACGGTCGCACAGACCGTTATTGACGCCACCAGAACGCACACAGACACAAATCATGAGTGAACGATCCGTCTCGAAGCAGAAGCGCGGAAAGCGATGGTACACCCTCATCGCTCCCGAGAACTTTGACCGTCAGGAACTCGGCGAAACATTCGCCAACGAGCCTGAGAAGGTCTACGGCCGTACCGTCGAAACCACCCTTGGCGAACTCAACAACGACCAAGGCGCAAACAACGTCAAACTCATCTTCAAGGTGAACGACGTCGGCAGCGACGCTGCCTACACCGAGTTCGTCCAGCAAGAACTCACCCGAGACTACCTTCGTAGTCTCGTCCGCCGTGGTGCCTCGAAGGTCGAGGCCAACGTCACGGTGCTGACGAAGGACGACTACCGCGTCCAGATTCAGCCTGTCGCCTTCACGACCAAGAAGGCAGACCGCAGCCAAGAACAGGAAATCCGTCGCATCATGACGGAACTGACCCGCGAGTCCGCAGTCAACCACACCTTCAACGAGCTCATCAACAGCATCGTCGAAGGTCGTCTCTCCTCGGCTATCTACGCCGACGCGAAGCAGATTTATCCGCTTCGCCGCGTCGAGGTCCAGAAGTTCAGCCTCGAAGCCCGTCCGTCGGAAGTCGAAGCCGAAGAAGAGGCCGCTGTCGACATCGAAGAAGAAGACGTCGCAATCGAAGACGACGAAGAGTAAGTCGTCTCTGCGACGCCGATTCTCACGCTTTTTGCACCGCCCGCGTCCTGAGCGACTGCGCTATGCAGTGACCGAACGCAAGAGAAGAGCGGTTATTCCACGAAGAGCGGTTATTCCACGACGACAGTGCCGACCATCCCGGCCTGTTCGTGTGGGATACAGAAGTACTGGTACTCGCCGGGCGTCTCGAAGGTGTAGGAGTAGGACTCACCGCTGTTGATGAGGCCGCCAATCTCGTTGGAGTAAGCGTCGCGGGCGGTCTGTTCGTCCTCGTAGCCGCCGCTGGCGAAGAATTCGGTGCCCTCCGGGAGGGTGTTCTCGTAGGCCGTGATAGTGTGGCCGCGCGAACTCGTGTTCTGCCAGACGACTTCGTCGCCGACTTCGACGGTGATAGTCGGGGGCGTAAACGCAACCGCGGTCATTCCCACGTCGTAGTCGCTGTCGGAAGATAGCACCGTCGCGCACCCTGCGAGGCCAACCGTCGCGGCGGCACCTGCGGTCGCGAGGAATCGGCGACGTGTCTGTTGCCCGAAATTGGGGCGCTCGTCTCGCATAGTCGCAGTTCAGGACGCGAACGATAAATGTCGCGTGGTTCACGTGCCGAAGCGCGGCCAAACGTAAAAGGCAAAGGGGCGGTCCGCAATCCACAGGGTATGAAGCCCCGATTCGTCGGCCGATTGGGGGTCGCCGACGTCGTAACCGCCGGGAACGCAGCCCTCGGCTTCGTCGCCGCGGTCCTGACGGCAATCGACGTGCGGCTAGCTGCCAAAGTCATCCTCATCGGTGCGATGGCCGACGGACTCGACGGCGTTCTCGCGCGACGCTACGGCGGTAGCGACGCCGGGCCGTATCTCGATTCGCTGGCTGATGTCGCCTCGTTCGGCGTCGCGCCCGCACTCCTCGTCGTCGCTGTCGTCCGCGAGACGTGGGGATTCGACCAGATTCGGTTCCTCGCGGGCGTCGCCGTCGCCGCGTTCTTCGTTGCCATGGCGGTCGTCAGACTCGCACTCTACACCGCGTACGACAGCGACAGTGACGAGACGGTGGGCGTGCCGACGACGCTGGCCGCGACGATTCTCTCTGCCGGTGTCCTCGTCGGATTCGTGGACCCCATGCTCTTGGTCGTTCTCTCTGGGATTCTCGCGCTGCTCATGATTTCGGACGTCGTCTACCCCGACCTGCACGCACAAGACGCGCTCGTGATGGGTGTCGTTCAGGGACTCGCAATTCTGCTCTCAGGACGGCTTGGAATGGGATTCTCGTTCGGCCTGCTGTTTCTCGCTCTCGGGTATCTGTTCTTAGGGCCGCGATTCTACTGGGGAAGTTAAAGCTACATCCCCATGTCTTCGGCGTCCTCCGGAATCGGGAGGTCGTGGGGCGACACACCGAGCAGTTCCGCGGCGTGGTCGAGCGCCATGTCGAATCCGTAGTAGCGTTCGAGTTCGTCGCCATCGACGGTCGGTCGGACTTTCAGCATCGCGTAGCCGGAGATGTTCTGGGCGACTGCCGCTGTCTTGCCGCTGGCTTCGAATTCGAGGACGCGTTCGGACTCGGTGACGTAGTATCGGGCAGTGATGTCGTTTGCTTCTGCCACAGATTCGCTCATGCGAGTCGCTTGGGAGTACGTCGTGTCTAAACTACCGGTTCTATCGAGGACCGAGTGCGACGAATGACTAGGTTCGCCTCTCCCGTCTCCCTTCCTCGTCGAGACGACGAGTGTGGTATTTCTGAAAGAAATGCAACGACAATCCGACGATAATTAGCATAAGGCCGACTGGGGGCGAGAGTAGTGCGAGGATTACTCCCGCGGCAACGAGGTAGAGGAAGTTCATCTGTTATTCTCCTGACTGCTTAGTGTGATAGTGCTTTCGTGAACGACAACGAGTCACCCTCACGTAATTGGGCCCGCTCATCGACCTGAGAGTACAACAGAGCCGCGAACGACCTTCGACCGAGTTGCTCCGACCACAGAACGAAACTGACGAATAGCCCACCTCCGACCAACGCGTATGTGGTTTCAGAGTGGCCGTCGCCGTGACCTCTGTGCGATTCTCTACGACGCGGGCGAACTCAGAAGTCAGAAGCTCAAGACGCGCTTGGAGCGCTACTACGACACCAGAATCGAACCCCAGTCGTTCTACATGACTCTCGAATCGCTCGTCGATGCGGGGCACCTCGAACGACGAACAGAGGGAATCTACGACGTGTACGCACTCACCGATGGTGGTTCGAGTCGAGTCGAATCGTACTACGTGTGGCTCTCAGAGCGCGTGGAAAACAGCGAGCAAAAGACAACCCGAGTAGACGAAGAACCCGCGAACTGAGGACGCTTACTTCTGCAACCAGTCGCCGATGGTGTTACGGAGAATCTCGCTCGTGCCTTCGTAAATCTCGTTGAGTTTGGCGTCACGGTAGTAGCGCTCTGCGGCGAAATCCTTAGTGTAGCCGTAGCCGCCGTGAATCTGGATGCCTTCGTTGGCGACTTCGCGGGAGATTTCGCTGGCGTAGAGTTTGGCCTGTGCAGCCTCTTTGATGAAGGTCTCGTCGCGCATCTTCAGGTCAGCAGCCTTGTGCATGAGGAGTTTCGCGGCTTGGACCTTCGTGTCCATGTCGGCGAGTTTGTGTTTGATAGCCTGGAATTCGCCGATTGGCTGGTCGAACTGTTCGCGCTCGCCAGCGTACTGAACGGCGTCGTCGAGGGCGGCACGGGCGATACCGATAGAGCGTGCCGCGATGGTAATGCGACCGCCGTTGAGCGTCTTCAGTGCGTGGATGAAGCCGTCGCCCTCGTCGCCGAGCAGGCGGTCTGCGGGGATGCGCATGTCGTCGAAGCGGAGTTCAGCGGTCGGACAGCCCTTGTCGCCGAGTTTGTGCTCCGTGCCTTCGACGATGAAGCCGTCGTCTTCCTCGGGGCGGACGATGAACGAAGAGATACCTTTGTTGCCCGCGTCGGGGTCGGTCTTCGCAAAGAGAACAACCGTATCTGCGACCGAACCGTTCGAAATCCAGAGTTTGCCGCCGTTGACGACGTACTCGTCGCCATCTTTCACGGCGGTCGTTTCCATGGCCGGAACGTCACTGCCTGCACCGGGTTCGGAGAGGGCGAACGCGCCGATGTCGGTGCCTTCGTTGACTGGCGTGAGGTAGGTCTGTTTCTGCTCTTCGTTCCCGAACTCGTAGAGCATGTTGCCCGCGAGACTCGTGTGCGCAGCGACGATGGTTCCAAGGCCGCCGGACCCGCGCGAAATCTCTTCGAGACCAATCGCATAGGAGTGGTAATCCAGTCCAGCACCACCGTACTCTTCTGGGAAGGGCATACCCATCAGTCCGAGTTCACCCATCTCTTCGATGAGGTCTGCGGGGAACTCGTCGGTCTCGTCGATTTCCGCCGCACGAGGCTTCACCTCCTCGTCGACGAAGTCGGCAACCATATCGCGGATTTGCTTTTGCTCGGCAGTAAGGGAGAAATCCATGCCTGATTCTTTCATTGACTATGCTTATGGTTTTCCCTAGCGATGCGCTGGAATTCCCCACGAAACTTTTTATCCCTCCCTCCTTAGACTCGGATACTTCGAATGTCTCAACACGCCGATGCCAGGCCACCGGCAACTGACGACGACCTCACGTGGTGTCACGATGCTGTCCAAGGCGTCTCACGGACCTTTGCTTTGACCGTGAACGTCCTCGATGAGCCGATGTCTTCGTACATCTGTATTGGATATCTCCTCTGCCGTATCCCCGACACTATCGAAGATTCGTCGTCGATTGCTCCCGACGAGCAGGCACACCTCCTTCGACTCTACGACCGCGCGCTCGACCCCGACGACGACACCGGCATCGACGAGTTCGTCACCGCGGTCGAACCATACATCCCATCCGAAGCAGAGCGGTCTGCCGATTGGGACGTCGTCGCCAACGCCCCACGTATCTTCCGAACCTTCGAGGCGCTCCCCGAGGACGTCCACGAGGCAGTCACGCCTCCGGTCCGCGAACTCGTGACCGGCATGGCGATGTTCGTCGAACGGTACGCCCACATTGGCGGCCTTCGCATCCAGTCACGCGAAGAACTCGAAGAGTACTGCTACTACGTGGCCGGAACCGTCGGCAACCTCATCACGAACCTCGTGACGCGCGGGAACATCGACAGCGAGCGTCGCTCCCGCCTCTATGACACCGCAGAGGAGTTCGGCCAACTCCTCCAACTGGTCAACATCGCCAAAGACGTCTACGACGACTACAGCACGGAGAACAACGTCTATCTCCCCGCAGAGTGGCTGGAAGATGCCGGTGTGCCGCAAGAAGAGGTCGTCGCGACCGGACACGAAGCACGCACGGCATCGGTCGTCAAGCGAACCGCACAGCACGCGCGCTCGCTTCTCGACGATGCACAGACCTACTTGGAGACAGTCCCACTCCGCGACGGCAACACGCTCGAAGCGTGGGGGATTCCGTTCCTGCTCGCAGTCGGGACGCTCCGCGAACTCCTCGCGAACCCTGAGGACGCGGTCACGGGCAAGGGCGTCAAAATCTCGCGGCAGGAGGTCTTCGCCGTGATGGCCGCGATGAACGAGAACAACCCAGCGGCGCTCGGCGACCTGCGCGAAATCATCTCGCAGCAACCGTTCCACCGCGCGACGATGAACGCCGAGTAGGGTCCACACCCGTTCTCGATGCGCTCGCTGTCGTCAGTGGCGTCCTCGGCAACGATTCACTGACCGAAGTTGGGCGAATTGGCACTGACGGCGGTGGAGTCACACACTTCTATTCGTGAACCAGTCTCGAACGCGCTTGGGAGGATTTTTAGTAACCGAAGCATAACGGTCGGCTATGACTTCGGAAGAAGGACACGACGACCACGGACACCACCTGCCCGCAGTGGAGGATTGGCCGCGGGGCTTCGGTGAGGCGAGTTGGTGGCCGTTCGTCACTGCAATTGGCGGTGCAGGAATTTACGTCGCCGCTGCCCTGTACGTCATGGGTATTGGACAAACGACCTCGGTCGGTGTCGCCGCGGGAAGCGGTGCGCTCTTCCTCGTCGGCCTGTTCGGGTGGCTCTACCACGCGTTCGTCAAGGGCTTCTGGAACCGCGACCGGAGCGAACACGACGAGAACAAACTCCGCTGGGGAATGATTGCGTTCCTCGGGTCCGAACTCGGAACGTTCGGTGCGCTGTTCGGATACTACTTCTTCATCCGCGCAGGCACGTGGCCGCCACAAGAGCTTCCGCACCTCGTCGGGTCGCTCGTGCTGATTAACACCGGTCTCTTGGTCCTGTCGAGCTTTACGCTCCACTGGGCAGAAGGCGCACTCCAGAAAGGCAACCGTCAGAACTTCCTGCTCGGTCTCGCCGTCACGCTCGTCCTCGGTGCAATCTTCATCGGCGGGCAGGTCTACGAGTACTACGTGTTCATCATCGAGGAAGGGTTCACCATCACCTCCGGCCTCTTCGGGTCGGCCTTCTTCGGTCTCACCGGCCTCCACGGGCTTCACGTCACCCTCGGCGCAGTCCTCCTCGGAATCGTGTTCGTCCGCGCACTCCGCGGGCAGTACTCCGGTGAACGTCACGTCTCGGTCAGTACGGCATCCATGTACTGGCACTTCGTGGACGCGGTGTGGATTTTCCTCGTCGTCGTCCTCTACGTCGGCGCGGAAATCGGCGCGTAATCACCCGTCGAACACACACCTGCGACCGATTCTTTTTAGACACCCCGTCGATGACACAGCATCGCTGATACACGACGAGCGTGTGAGCGTCCACCTGCCATGGGTTGTCCTGGTTTGACCAGGTGCTCGCGCTCTCGTCTGTATTGGCAGTCACACGATACTCTCGCGCCGCGAGTGAAACCGACCCGTCCTTCTCAGCCGAACTGCTCGTTGAAGCGGTAGATGTCTTGGTCGATACCGGCGACGATGAGTTCGTCTTTCCTCCCGATTCGGAAATCCGGCCCAATCTCTGTGAGCAGGTTGCCGTCGCGCTTGACGGCGATAATCGTACAGTTCGTCTTGGCCCGAACGTCCGCTTCTGCGAGCGTCTTGCCGACGAGTTTGTCGGCGTGTGTTCGGACGAGTTCGATCTGCGATTGCGGTGCGATGACCTCTTCGTCGAGTACCGTCGAAGCGAGCATCCGACCGGCGACCGTCGAGAGCGCGAGGACGTAATCGGCTCCCGCTCGGTAGAGTTTGGCGATGCTCTCGGTCTCGTTGGCACGCGCGATAACTTCGGTCTCTTCCGACACCCGCTCCGAGACGAGCGTCGCGAACACGGCTGTCGTGTCGTCGTTGAGCGCGACTAACACCCCGCGGGCCTCCTTGACGCCCGCTTCGATGAGTGTCTGTGGGTCCGTCACGTCGCCGACGATGTCCACGCCGGGTTTGTCTTCGAGGTCGATGACGACGTGCGGGACGCCGGAACTCGCAAGTGTCTCGGCGGCAGTCGAACCGACTTCGCCGTAGCCAGCGATGAGTATCGCACCACGGCGGAATCGCCGGGCCGACGAGAGCGTGAGTTCGCGGAGTTTCTCCAGTTGTTTCTCGCGACCGACGACGAGCAGGATGGTGTGTTCGTCGATGACGGCATCCGGTGCGGGCGGTGAGACGAACTCACCGGAGAACCACGCGCCGATGACGTTTGCGCCGGTCAGGTTCGCAATTCCGCTTTCGGCGATTGGCTTTCCTTCGACCGGGCTTCCACGCTGGACGAGGAGTTCTGCGACTTCGAAGTCCTCACCAATCTCAACGGCATCGCCGAGTTCGGTGCTGACGGAAGTGGTCGCTTTCCCGGCGAGGCTCTCGCCGAGGAGTCGTCGCGGTGAGACGACCGCATCGGCACCGGCATAGCGGTGGTAGTCGGCGACGTGTGGGTCTTCGATGAGGCTGACGACCCGACAGTCGGGAGCGGCCTGCTTGGCGGCGAGGATGATACTCGCGTTCGTCTCGTCGTCGTCGTCGGTGACGATTGAGAGTGCCTCGCTCGCGTTCGCGTCCTCCAATACTTCGACCGACTCGGGGTCACCGTGAATGACGGTGTAGTCTTCGGCGTACAGTTCTTCGGCCAGGTCGCGGTCGCCTTCGACGATGACGTACGGCACGTCCATCGATTCGAGTTCGTCCACGAGTGCATCGCCTCGCGGGGTGTACGTACAGATGATGACGTGGTCGGTGAGCGACGACGACGTGGGCGGGTCGGTCCGCAAGGCGTCCTCGACGAGGGGGACGAGAAACAGCGGCAACGCGAGGAAGACGGTGACGACGCCCGTCAACTGCATGGCAATCGAGAGAGCGAGCAGCGGTGGCGTCTCCTCCCAGAGTCCTGCCTGTTCGCCGTACCCAGTGGTGGTGAACGTCTCGACGACGACGTGGAGTGCCTGCAAGAACGTTGTCGTCTCGTCGGTGAAGTAGCCGAGCGCCCACTGATAGACGATTGCATAGAGAAGAATCGCGGTCGCTGCCGCTGCGAGGTACCGCCCGAGGCGTTGTTTCGCCTTGGACAGTCCCGGTCCGTCGCCCGAAATAGACATACACCGTCTTCGGCCGTCGCTGTCTAAAAGACCCCTGCCGCGTGAGTGTGTGTATGAGTCGCCGCCGAGACGCCGTGTTCACCGTCGTGGTGGCGATTCCGCTCGCACTCGCAGTCGTCGTTCGTGGTACACCAATCCGCCCCGAGTCTGTTTTGTATGGCGCACTCGGAACAATCGTCCTCGAACTCGTGTTACTATCGAACCGCGAGCGAGTACAGACAGCGTGGCGTCGGCCCAGTGTTCAACTCTCTGTGGTCGTGGGTGGGGCACTCCTCGTCATGGTTGGGGTCGCACTCGTTGACCCGCAGATTCTCGTTGTCGTCCTCAGCGGACTCGTGACGTATCTCTGCTTGCTCGCAGCAGTGAGCATTCGAGACTACAGACGCGAATCGTGAGCCTGTGGCCGGAGCGAAACACATCAACGGGGCAATATTTAACAACTCTCCACGCGCGGATTGTGCATGAATCTCACTTCCCGCGCGGCCCTCGCCGTCGTCTGCGCGGGGGCGCTCGTTGTCTCCGCCGTCTTCGGCGGGTCGTACTTGGCACTCGCCGCGCCGCTCTCTGGTGGTCTCTATGCGTCGGCGTCTGCGGGTGTCGAAGAAGTCCAGAGTCCCTACGGCGAGGCGACAGTCTGGTACGACGACGCTGGTGTTCCCCACATCGAAGCCGAGTCCGAAGAAGCACTCTACTTCGCCGTCGGCTACGTCCAGGCACAAGACCGCCTGTTTCAGATGGACCTCCAGCGCCGACTGATTTCGGGGCGGCTTTCGGCTGTCGTCGGCGAATCGACCATCGACTCGGACACATTCTATCGAAGTTTGGACTTCGAATCCGCCGCCGAAGCGTCGTGGCAGTCGGTCCGAGGAACGGACGTTGGCGCCCCAATCGAAGCTTACACTGCGGGCGTGAACTCCTACGCTGACTCGCAACCTCTCCCACCGGAGTACGCCATGGTGGACGCCGAGTTCGAGTCATGGCGACCGGTCGATACGCTCTTAGTGGGAAAACTCATCTCGTGGCAACTCTCCGGGTCGTTTTCCGACTTGCGGCGCTCGACCACAATCTCACGTCTCGGCCCCGAAGCTTCGGCGCTCTATCCAAATTCGCTCGACCACGACGTACCGATTATCCGCGACTCGTCTGCATCTGATGCGGCACCCTTCGACCCGCAACCTGTGGTCTCTAATTCCTCCACTGCATCGGTCGATGGCGACTTCGGCGCGCTCGCCGACTGGACCGACGCCTACGATAAAGACCCCGTGTACGGGTCGAACAATTGGGTCGTCTCGGGCGAACACACCGCATCGGGCGCACCACTACTCGCCAACGACCCGCACCTCTCGCTCACCGTCCCGCCAATCTGGTACGAGATGCACCTCTCGGCCAACGAGATGGACGTTCGCGGCGTCGGATTCCCCGGCATTCCGTTGGTCGTCATCGGTCGAACCGCTGACGCCGCGTGGGGCGTGACCAACGTCGGCGGCGACTTCACCGACCTCTACACCTACGAGATGCGCGACGGAGGCTACGTCTACGATGGCGAAGTCCGTGAGTTCGAGACCAATACCGAAGTCATCGAAGTTGCTGGTGGTGAGGACGTGACCATCGACGTTCGAAAGTCCGTCCACGGGCCGGTCATCGAACGCGACGGTGAAACAGTCGGTGTCGCCTGGCCCGGATTCTCGGCGACTAACGAGTCGCTCGGCGTCTACAAACTGAACCACGCTGGGTCCGTCTCCGACATCCGTGACGCGCTCGAAGTCTGGGACGTGCCAGCCCAGAACTTCGTCGCCGCCGACCGCGCCGGAAACACGCTCTACTACCCCGCCGGAAAGTACCCGATTCGCGTCACAGATGGCGAAGTCGTCCGCGGAGATACCGTCTTCAACGGCTCTGCCGGTGAGGGCGAATGGCGAGGGTACGACCCGTACGGAATCTCGTCGTGGGATGGGTTCGTCCCCTTCGAGTCGATTCCGCACGTGGACAATCCCGACCTGCTTGCAACGGCCAACCAGCGAACCATCGACGACGCCGGATTCTACATGGGTACCTCGATGACCTACGCCGACCCCTACCGCGGCCAGCGAATCTATGACGAGTTGGACGCCGCGGCGGCTGACGGTGAGATGACCGCCGAGACGATGCGCGAACTCCAGCGCGACGTTCGCTCCGAAGCGGCAGTTGGGTTCGTCCCCTATGCGACCGACGAGACGACTGTCTCGCAGATGTCTCCGGAAGCACGGGAACTCACCACCGAACTGGATGGCTGGAACTACCAGGTGCGATCGAATTCGCGCGCGGCACTCGTCTATCGAATCTGGACCGAAGAGTTCCAGAACGCGACCTTCCACGACGAATTCAGTGCAGAGGGTCTCGACGAGTCGTACTACCCACGTCTCTACACCCTCCAGATGCTCGACTCTGATTCGAGGTGGTTCGACGACCGAACGACCGCTTCGGCAACCGAAACCCGAACCGACGTGGCCGCACTCGCCATGAACCGAACCGCCGAGCGGATTAGCGACGCGGAATGGGAGACCTACGGCGACTACAACACCCTCGATATGAACCACCCATTCAATCGAGCGTTTGTGAACTACCCAGAGCGACCGATGGATGGGTCTGCGTTCACGGTGTTCAACTTCCGGTCGTCGAGTTCGACCCAAGCGGGCAGTAGTTGGCGGATGGTCGTGGACTTCTCGGCCGACGATGACTCCTCGGGTGTCATTCCTGGTGGGCAGAGCGGCGTCGTCTGGTCCGACCACTACTACGACCAACTCGACGAGTGGGCACTGGGTGAGTACAAACCGCTCACTTTGGACAGACCAACCAAGTCCCCCGACATCGTGTTTAGGGGTGAACAATGACGTTGCTCTCTGCGATTCGAACGGGCCGATACGCCGAACTCGCCCTGGTCGTTGCAACTGCCGTCGGACTCGCGGTATCGACCGTTCACTGGGGAGGACTCGTCGCTGGTGGCGTCCTCGTGGGCGTCCTCGCCACGTCAGTCCGCTACGCCGTCGTCTCCGGGCTCACCTTCGGCGGGCTTGCGCTCGCGCTCCAGACGGCGCTCGTGTGGCGAAGCGGCGGCCTCGCTGCGTACTTCGAGATGGGAATTATCCTCGTCTTGAGCGTCACAATCGGATTCGCACTGCCGATGCTCGGAGCAGTCGGTGCTCGCGCACTCACCGGCGATGCGTAGTACCCGTGGGACGCTCCTCGTTGCCGCGGGAGTTGCACTGGCCGCGACGAGTCTCGTTAGCTTCGTCATTGGGCGCGGGACGACACGCCAAGTCGGGGCCGCATGGCTGGCACTCGCCGCGTTGCTGACGCTCGGACTGTTCGTCTACACCGGCGCGTTCGCCGCAGAGAATCGCTCGCCAACGACACACCAGCGATACGATTGGATTGGCCTGCCAACCGCTGTTACCCTCTTTCGCGGGACGATTATCGCGTGGGTTGGCGGCCTCGTCGCGTTCGTCGTGCTTGGAGAGTCGTCTTCGCTGTGGGCGTGGTTCGCCGCGATTGGGTACGGCATCGCGGCGGCCTTGGATTCGGTGGATGGTGCGCTGGCTCGGCGAACGAATCGCGTGACGGTACTCGGCTCTCGACTCGACATGACCGTCGATGCGCTGGGCCTCATCGTCGCTCCACTCGCGGGCGTCGCGCTCGGGCAACTCCCGTGGTGGTATCTCTCGGTCGGCGTCGCTCGGTACGTGTTCGTCGCTGGTCTCTGGTGGCGACACCGAGTTGGAAAGCCGACGTTCGAGTTGCCGCCGCGAGAGTCCCGTCGCGTACTCGCGGGGCTCCAGATGGCGTTTGTCCCCGTCGCACTCGCACCAGGCATCGCCGACGAGTGGATTCCGAGCGTGGCCGCACTCGCCGCCGGTGGGTTACTACTCGGGTTTGCCCGCGACTGGCTCTACGTCTCGGGGCGACTCGGAGAACCAGCACGCCAAAGCACGCCCACCCCGGCCGAAGAGTAAGTTAGTCGAGTTGTGCGAGTAGGTCCACGTTGTGTGCGATATACGTGAGCGACTCCCTTTCGAGTTGCCGATGCCGCGTACTGAGCCACGTCTGGAGTTCGTCTTGGAACTCGTCGTTCGACTCGCCGCCATCCGACACAGTCGTCCCGTCTCTCTCACCTTCTTGCTCGGTCGCTTCGACACCCTCGTCGGTCAGTGATTGCTCGACGAAGCGCAAAATCTGGTCGAGGAAGACTGGGTCGGTGTCGTCGTAGGGCGGGTGGATAGTCCAGTCTGACCCGCCCGCGGAGACGAGCGACAGCCCGACAGCGGGGAACACCGAGAAGAGGTCCGAACCGGTCGTCGCACCGTTGTGGTCCTCGGTCTGCATCGTCTCGTGGTACGCATCGAGTACTCGTTCGTCCGACTGGTGGGACGGACGGAACGAGGTGTGCCCGTCGAACGTAATCGGCGCGTAGACCAGACCGCGCTCAGTGAGTCGAGAGACGAGCGACTCGGTCGCCCGCTTGAGTGGCAATAAGTCGAACACAGCGTGTGCGATAACGAGGTCGATTGCCTGCGGCAAGACTGCGGTTGCATCGAACAGGTCGCCGGTGATGTAGGTGAGGTCGACACGTCGCCCGTGTCGCTCGATTCGAAACCCGTTTTTCGTCGGCGTCGCTTCCCATCCTGCGGCGGGTGCCCACCGCGCGAATGCCGCCGCCGCACGGTCTGCCAAGCCTTCCTGCTTATCGACCATCACGTACTTGATGTCGTCGTGGCTGTCGAAGACTCCCCACGAGAGGAGGCGTCGACACATCGCACCGGTTCCAGCACCGACAGAGACCACCCGAAGGGGCTTGCCCGGTCGGGATTCCGCACGGGCTTCGAGTAAGTCGCTGAGCCGAGCGAGCGTCGGGCGATGAAGTGCGTGGTCGTCCACCGGTTCCTTCGCTTCCAGATAGCGGACGAATCGTTCGTCGTGGCGAGTCACGACCAAGTTGTCTCAGGGGGGTGGCATAATTATTCGCCCCCTCACCACCGAGGTTGAAATCGAATATAGAATTGTTGGGAAGAAAACACGATTTTCGAGAAAATCTCGATGAAACGCGCAAATCGCCCGGAAACTATTTGATTCGCTTGCAGTGATTTAACCCCAAATGGATAGCGAGATTATCGACGCGGTGACTGGGTGGGACTCCGCACCGGCCGGACGCGGCTACGCGGGCCTCCGGGAACTCGCAGACAACGGCTTCACCGGTGCCGTTGTTGCCAGCCTAACGTGGGGCTTCATGCTCAACGGACGGCTGCTTGGCGTGTTCGACGGGACCATCGAGGACTTCGACGACGCATCGTTCGAAGCGCATCGTTCTCCCGACCCGTCACTGCCACTGCTGTATGCAATGATGGAGACGGGCGGCGAGACGCGCGCACAGTACTACACGGAAGAGACGCCGCTTTCCGATGCCGATAGTACGCTCAAATCGGGTGGGTTCACGGGCTACATCGAGCTTTCGGAGAACGTGCTTTCGGGCGACTACTACGTCGTCTATCACGGTGGAAAGTCGATGAGTGCGGCCTACGTCGGCAACAGCCGGAAACTCATCACCGACGACGAAGCGTTCGACCGCGCGAACGACGAGATTGGCATCTACAAAGTCATCGACGTCGACCTCGACATCGTCGAGCTTCCGGAAGACGAGTCCGCGGCCGAACCAGTCGTTGACGCAGAACCAGAACCCGAGGAGTCGGCGACTGACGAGCCCGAAGACGGCGACGTTGAACCCGAGACTGACTCGGAGGCGACGACCCCGGAATCCGAGCCCGCCGAACCACCCATCGCTGATGCAGAACCCGACACCGCGACGACAGAGTCGGGGACTGCAACCGAGGAAACAATAGAGACCGCACCCGAACCGGACCCGACTCCAGCAGCGACGGATACCGAGCCTTCGACAGAGGCGGCTGCTGCCGAAACGGCGGAGGCGAAACCAGACCCACTCGCCGAACAAGAACAGTCTGACGCGTCAGATTCGGACGTGTTCTCCGAGGAAGCACAGTGGCGAAACGCACGTTCGATTCCGTCGCTCGACCCCAAGAACACCACCGGAGAGTCCGTCTCCGAGCGGAAGAAGCGAACGAGTAGTCCGAAACGTGGGCGAAAACAGAAACCTGCCGGGCGAAACAAAACCCAAGAGGCACAGCAAACACATCGCAAACGCTCGCCGAAACGGGCACAATCCCAGCAACCTTCTCAAACGTCGAATAGCGCGCAATCGGGTGCGCTGAAAGAGAAACTCACGGCAGTGACCGCCGAGCGCGACAAACTCCAGTCGCAGAAAGAATCACTGCGACAGAAACTCGAGAGCGCACAGTCGAAAAACGAGCAACTCGAAGCTCGCGTGTCCGAACTCGAATCCGAAATCGAACAACTCGAAGCCAGTCTTGCGGATGTCGATGTCCACACCGCCGACCAGACGATGGGTATCGAGGAGGCACTCCGCGGAACCAACCTCTTCGTTCGCTACAAGCGGAAAGGCGAGGCGACACTGGAAAAAGCACACAGCGGGCAGGTCAAGAGAGACGAACTCTTGGAGAACCTCCGGTTGGAACACCACACGACCTTTGATACGGAATCGCTGAGCGTCGATGGCCAGCCCTACGAATCGTTCCTGCACGCAACCGCAGAGTTCGGCTTCGCGAAGTGGGTCGTCACCGACTTGCTCTACGAAATCGGTGAGACGGGCAACCGCTCGGAACTCGCAGGCGTGTTCAACTCGATTCCGGAAGTCGACCGCGTCGAACTCTACGGGTCTGTCTCGGTTCCGCTCGGTGACGAGGGCGACGCAGAGACGCGCCGCTTCGACGTCATCTTCCGCGACCAGATGGGCGAACCGCTCTTCGTCGCCAACATGAACGACTCGCGCGACCCGGCCACCGAAGGGATGGTTCGACAGCTCATCAAAGACTCCAAGGCAGTCGCCGAATCCGGCGACACCCTCGGCTCTGCGTTCGTCGTGACAAAGAGTTTCTTCGAACCGGAAGCACTCGAAGCGACGGCCGCGGAAACTGGCGGTGGACTGCTGAGTCGAAGCAAACGCAAGAGCTTCGTAAAACTGTCTCGCAAACAGGGCTACCACCTGTGTCTCGTCGAGGCACGCAGTGGCGAGTTCCACCTGAACGTCCCCGACATCTGAGACAGCGCGCGTTCTTTTTTCAGCGTCAGGACTCGGAGTGGCGATACGGGACGTCACCACTCGCGATGCGGAGTCACCGCTCTCAGTGTCGGGTTCACACGGGAGAAAAATGAGAAATCCCGTGCTACTGCTGCGGGGAGAGACAACCGTTCGGCGGTCGTATCGTCCCGACAACCCGGTGTATCCCGTTGAACGGTCCCATCTGACGCGAGTTGCGTATCTGTGTCAGCGAAGGCGTCCGTGCGAAGGGGATAGAACGACCGCGTGTTTTCGGATTTAGTTCTCGATTTCGGCTGCTTCTTCGATCTTCATCGATTCGAGCTTGGAGACAATCTCGTCGAGTTTCCCATCGAGTTCGTCGACGAACTCTTGGGTGCGCTCGGTCGTGATTGCACCTTGGCTGGAGGGCTCGATAAGGTTCTCTTCTTCGAGAACACGGAGCGAGTAGCGAACCTTGTGGTGTGGGTAACCAGTTTCGTTCGACATCTTCACGATGCCAATCGGTTCGCTCTCGATGACCATCTTCAGAACCTGAAGATGGCGCTCCAACATATCGACTTCCTTCTCAAGTCGGTCTATCATGCCATTTGTTAACTCTTCTTGGGAGAGTTTAAGCCTTGCCCTCTTCGGGTGGCGAAAAAGATGATACCTCGTCTTTACCAAGGCCAGTAATTAACCGTTGTGTTATCTTCGGCCATGGTGATGCGTGTTTGTTGCATATTCTGCCGACGAGATGTCTAAAAGTGTTCACAATCTTGTATCGCTATTCGGCAAGGACCGTAATCTGTTTAGTGTGCCGCGGGGAACGACCGACGTATGACTGTTACCATCGTCGGTTCACAACTGGGCGACGAGGGCAAAGGCGCGCTCGTCGACCTTTGGGGTGGCGATGCGGACGTCGTCGTCCGTTATCAGGGCGGCGACAACGCCGGCCACACCGTCGTTGAGGGCGGAGAAGAGTACAAACTATCGCTCGTTCCGAGCGGTGCCGTCCGCGACAAAATCGGCATCCTCGGTAACGGCTGTGTGGTCAACCCGCGCACCCTCTTCTCGGAGATTGATGACCTCCGCGAGCGCGGTCTCGACCCCGACGTGCGCGTCGCAAAACGCGCCCACGTCATCATGCCGTATCACCGTCGTCTCGACAACATCGAAGAAGAAGCAAAGGCAGAGTCCGACTCCGACCTCGTCGTCGGGACGACCGGTCGCGGCATCGGTCCCACCTACGAGGACAAGGCTGGTCGTCGCGGTGTTCGCATCGGCGACCTACTCGACCCCGACGTCCTTCGCCAGCGACTGGAGTACGCTGTCCCGCAGAAGCGCGCGCTCATCGAGGACGTCTACGGCCTCGAAGCAGGCGAAGAGTGTGACATCGAAGCCCTCATCGACGAGTACACCGAGTTCGGCCGTCGTCTCGCCGAAAACGACATGGCTGTCAACTGTGGCGACTTCCTCGCCGAACGCCGCGAAGCCGGTGAGAACGTGATGTTCGAGGGCGCACAGGGAACGCTCATCGACATCGACCACGGAAGCTACCCGTACGTCACGTCCTCCAACCCAACCGCTGGCGGCGCGGCCACTGGTTCGGGTCTCGGCCCGACCGTCACCGGCCAAGGTGAAGTCGTCGGTATCGTCAAAGCCTACCTCTCACGCGTCGGTGAAGGGCCGATGCCAACCGAACTGAAAGACGACGACCGAGACGAAGAACTCGCAGACTTCATCCGCGAGAAAGGCGGCGAGTTCGGGACCGTCACCGGTCGCCCGCGCCGTATCGGTTGGCTCGACATTCCCATGCTCCGTCACGCAACTCGCGTGAGCGGATTTACGGGTATCGCCGTCAACCACCTCGACGTGCTCGCCGGACTGGACGAAATCAAGGTCGGCCACGCCTACGAACTCGAAGGCGAAGAACGTCTGACCATCCCCGCGACGACCGAGCGATGGGCCGAGTGTGAACCCGTCTTGAAGGAGTTCGAACCGTGGCCAGAAGTCGATTGGTCCGAAGTCGCCGAAGAAGGCTACGAGGCGATCCCGGCTAACGCACAGGACTACCTCGACTACCTCACCGAAGAACTCGACGTACCCGTCTACGCTGTCGGTATCGGACCGGACCGCGAGCAGACTGTCGAACTCGCGAACCCGTTCGACAACTAACGACGCCTCCACGGGTCGGGTGAGACCCGATTCAGCACTCGTTTTCCGGTGGCCACCTAGCTAGTCGAATTGCCCCTCGGCGATTGCTTTGAGTTCCTGATTTCGGCGTTCGATGAGGTTTCGCATGTATCGCGTGAGGACGAGCGTATCTACGACCCACCCGAGCGGGCCGACAGGCGAAGTAAACTGGAATTCGTCTCTCATTCGAGTGCTGTTTGGAGCGAGTTGCTCGAAGTAGTGGTCGTGAGTCAACTCACGGAATGGACCGTCGATTTCCCTATCTTGAAAGTACACTGGTGACTCCATCTCGGTTATTTCGACGGTGAGTTCCATCGGGATACCGAAGTGGGTCGCCCGCCACGTCACGACGTCTCCGTTTTCCAGATGTCCGCTTGTGGTTCCTGCGACTGCACGCTCGCCGTGACCCATCGTCTCTGTGTGCCGTTCGACGTTCCGCGCTAAATCGAACACGCGTTCGATAGGGGCGTCGATATGCGTCTCTAAGACAATCGTTGGCATCGCGGTCTGCTGAGTTGTTCGAGCGAGCGACCTAAAGTAGTCGGGCAGAACCCGTACGTTTTTAGCCCGTCCTATCTTCGAATCTGACAATGAAAGAATCCCTGATGGACATCCTCTGTGACCCCCTCGACAAGAGCGAGTTGACCCTCGAAGTCGACGAGCGCGACGGAGACGAAATCGTCGAAGGACGACTCATCGGGACGGTCACGGGCGAGGTGTACCCCATCGAAGACGGTATTCCGAACCTGCTTCCCCCGGACATGCGGGACGACTAACCACCTGAACGTTTTTCTACTTTCACTTCGAGCGTCGTACTGTGTCGAACGAGTCGCTCACCGTCACACTGAACGAGGAGCGCCCGCACGACCTCTCGGTCACGAATTCGTTTTCGACGACGGATACGTTCGCCGTGGTGTTCGAAAACCTCGGCCAGCCCGTCCACATCCACCTCAATCTCGATGACACGCTCTCGCAAGTGGCGACGCTCTCGTCGGGAAACCACTACATCGAAGGTGACGAAGAGATGGCCGTCGAAGTGTTCGTGACTCCCGTCGAGGAGTCGGTTCACGGACGGCTCAAAATCGTCTCCGGATACGGCTCGGAGACGGCCTACGTCGATGTGACAATCGAACCGGGACCGGGGTCGAAACCACGTGTCGATATCGACGACACGCTCACCCAACCGGGTGGTATCGAACCCAAGCCCACCGGTGCCGAGCGCGCACTGGCGTCGGTTTCTTCGATTGATACGGGCGTCCTCCCGCTCGTCTTACTCGGCATCGTCGCCTTGGCACTCGCCGCAGGCATCGCCAGCGCCTTCGACAGTTTCGCAATCATGCTCGGCGCTGGCGTGGTCGTGTTCGGCGTTCTCGTGGGAATCGTACTCGCAGTCCGATAACAAAAACCGAGCGCGACGTTACTCGTCGTCGGTCGGAACGCCGCAGAGGTTTCCGTCCTCGTCGAACAATTTTGCACGGAGGAACCGCGTTCGATAGCGATTCGCACTCTCGTAGATGTCTGCTTCTCGAATCTCGTCGATTCGGTCGTCTGCAACGGCGTCGATGATGGCTTCGACCTGTTCTTTCTCGGAGGGCGTCAGGTCGAACTCGTAGGTCTGCGTCTCTTCGGCTTCGAGTCGCGTCCACTTGCGCGAGGCGGCGATGACGACCGAACACGGCTCACGACACGGGAACGCGCCATCGCCACCATCCACATCGAGGTCCGTCTCGTCGTCGTACTGCCACTCGCGGCGTTTGACACACTGTGAGTCGTCACACATCGCTTCGGCGACCCAATCGACGTGTTCGTGGCCGTCACCGCGATTCCACGTCTTGACGACGCCGTACATCCCCGACTGGCGGCCGATTGCATCCTCCCAGTGGACCACGTCGAGTTCACCTTCGCGTTCGCGATACCAGTTCGGCACGGACGCAGGGTAGAACGTTTCGACCGCTTCGACCACGTCGCGGGCGTCGAGGTCGGAGAACACCCAGCCACCGGCGAGGTTCGCACCGGATTTCAGCGGGCGGTATCGACCCTTCTCGTCGTAGGTTGCGAGTTGCCGGGCGGCCAACGGGTCGTGGTAGGTGTCGAGTCCATCGGTGTCGATATCGCCGTCGGCAACGTGGCGAACGTCGTAGGTACGCCCTTCGTCGTCGAGTTCGACTGTGATTCGAAGTTGGCCCCACTCTGTGGTGATGCCGCTTCGGAGTGCCTCGTATCGGTCAGCGAGCCGGAGTTCGTCTACACCTTCGAGCCACTGCAAGAAGGCGCGACGGTGCGGGGTTACCTCGCCGACGACGTCCGACCAGAAGTGCCAGTCGTGGGCGGATTCGTCGGCGTACTCGCCGAGGGCGTCGCGGAACTCGGATTCGGAGAGTGATTCGAAGGTCATGTCTGGAGTGACGAGTCGGTAGGTTCCGTCCTCGGCGGTGACTGCAAATCCGTCGTGTTCGATACCGTCGTCTGCGGCGTCGATGACCGCGTCGATGTGATTACTCACGTGGGGCCTCCTGCGTGGTTCGGGTCTTTTCTCGGACAACTTCGAGCGCGTCGCCGATGTTTGCGCCTGCGTCTGCGGCGCGTTCGAGTACCACGTCGGCCATCAGTCCTTCCGTGCCGACTGCGCCAGCGTACCAGATTCGATGTCCTTCGACTTCGGTGGGGACGTCGTATCCCGTCCGGTAGTCGTCGGTCAGGCCCACGTCCTCGGGGATGTCCTCTTGGGTGTGGAAGCCGTCGGCGATAAAGAGCGGGACGACGACGATATCCTCGGAATCGAAGTAGTCGGTCACGTCGTCAACTTCGGGTTCTTCGTCCATGTAGAGCGCCTGCACTTCGTCGAAGCGGTCCATCGACGCGATGCGCTCTGCGTGGTACTCGATTGCCTTCGCGGAGTTCTCGTTGCGCTCGGTTCCGTGGCCGACGACCGCGAGGCCGAACCCGTCGCCAACGTCGGGGTCTCCGGTTACCGTCTCGGCGCGGCGGACGATGACGTCGGTCATCGCTTCGTGGGTGCCGACCGGCCCGCAGTAGTGGACCGTCTTGTCGGGCACGTCGGTTGCGGGAAGGGTGACGTGAGACGCGGAGAGGCCGTCCGAGTCCCAGTCGGCCACGTCCCAGCCGTCCAGTTTGAGTTCGCGCGGGATGACCTGCTCGGTGAAGTAGCCCTCGCTGATAAAGAGCGGGACGACGAACGCCTCGTCGGCTTCGACGGTCCGAAGCACCTCTGCAATCGACGGCTCTTCTTTCCAGAAGCCGGTTCGAACCTCCTCGAACGCGCCGACGTCTCGAATCGTGTCGGCGTGGTCGTAGGTGGGCGTACTCGAATCCGGGTTCAAATGCGACCCGTGCGCCACGATAACCAGCGCTTGCATGTCCGGGCGTTGTGAGGGAGTCGCCTTATGGACTTCGCATCCCGAAAAGGAATCTTCATATTGAACCAAAACGCGTTCGCACCGCGTTCATTTTCCGGCCACCACGGTCGGTGACGAGAGAATTATCTCGGTTGCCGACAACAACCCGCCATGTCTCTCGCCGCCGATGCCCGCGATGCCGTCCGAAAGCGACCGTTCCTCTTGGCCGCACTTCGCGCCGGAGTCGTCAACTACTCGGCCGCCGCCGAGTTTCTCGACATCGGCGAACAAGAGGCCGTCGCCGCCGCTCTCCGCCGATTCGCCGCCGACCTCCCGGCACTAGAAGCGACGAGCCACGACGCCGTGGTGACGATGCGAAGCGGCGTCGGACTCGTCGGCGAGGACCTTGAGGAACCGGATGGCGAGGCAGTCCTCTCAGTCTCGGGCGTCGAACTCGCTCCGAGTGGTCCACTGACCGCGATTATCGCAGATGGAAACGTCGATACCCAACTTCTCGCGGAGATTCTCACGCGACTCAATGCCGAGTCAGTCGTCGTCGATGCGGCGGGCGTCGCAGGCGACGCACTGCTCGTCGTCGTCCCACGGCGTCAAGGAGCGACCGCGCTCCAAATCGTCGAAGGTGCAGTCGATGTTGCATATCGGTAACCTCGAACGAGACAGACCGACAGCAGCAGGCGCGTCACCCCGTGCCTGGACGCCGTCGGTTCCGACGGGTTGAAAAATGAGGCCGGTGTACCGTGTTGCGATGACGCTGTCCGTGACCAACACCCTGACGGGAGAACGCGAGGACTTCGAGCCACAACGTGACGACGACGTGTTGCTCTACGTCTGCGGACTGACGGTCTCGGACGACGCCCACCTCGGTCACGCCCGCCTCTGGATGCACGCCGACATCATGCACCGATGGCTGGACCACGAGGGCTACACCGTCCACCACGTCGAGAACTTTACTGACGTCAACGAGAAAATCGCCGCCCGAATCGACGAAGACGACCTCGGCGACGACGAATCGGACGTTGCAGAACACTTCATCGGCGACGTGATTCGTGACATGCGCGGGCTCAACCTCAAACGCGCAGAGGTCTACCCGCGCGTCACCGAACACATCCCCGAAATCATCGACCTCATCGAGACGCTCATCGACCGCGGCCACGCCTACGAATCCAATGGCTCGGTTTACTTCGACGTCTCGACGTACGACGACTACGGCAAACTCTCGAACCAGAAGGTCGAGGAGTTGGAAGCACAGGGAGAAGAGTCCGAACGCTCCGAAAAGCGCAACCCGACCGACTTCGCGCTCTGGAAGGCCGGACCAGTCACCCCCGAGACGGCCGCCGAGCATCGAAATCCGGACCTCGAACCACTCACCGACCCGTGTGGCCAGACGTGGGAGTCACCGTGGGGCGAGGGCCGACCCGGCTGGCACATCGAGTGCTCGGCCATGTCGATGACGCATCTCGATGAGACCATCGACATCCACGTCGGCGGCCGCGACCTGGTCTTCCCGCACCACGAGAACGAAATCGCGCAGTCAGAGGCCGCGACGGGCCAACAGTTCGCCAACTACTGGCTTCACGTCGGACTCCTCCAGACCGACGGTGACAAGATGAGTTCGAGTCTCGGGAACTTCTTCTACGTCGATGACGCCCTCTCGGAGTTCGGCCCGGACGTGATTCGAACGTTCTACCTCTCGACTGCGTACGGCTCTGAACAGACCTACTCCGAGGAGACCATCGCCGAAGCCGAAGAGCGCTGGGAACGCCTCGAACGCGCCTACGAATCTGCTGTCGAAGCCTGCGACAGCCCCGACGCTCGAACGAAAGTCGAAGCAGAGGGGTTGCGCGAAACGCTCGATTCGTTCCGCGAGACCTTCACCGTCGCCATGAACGACGACTTCAACGTCCGCGAGGCGATGGCCGAACTACTCGGCCTCGCCAGTGCTGTGAATCGTCACCTCGAAGACGCCGACGAGTACGACTACCGCGCGCTCCACGAGGCAATCGAACTGTTCGAAGAGTTCGGCGGCGACGTGTTCGGTCTCTCCTTCGGTGACGGTGCCGAGGGCGGCGACGTGACCATCGCAAACGACCTCGTGCAACTCATCCTCGACGTGCGCGAGCAAGAACGCGAAGCAGGCAACTACGAACGTGCAGACGACCTCCGCGACGACCTCGACGCACTCGGCGTGGAAGTCGAAGACAGTGCTGACGGCGCGACGTTCCGGTTCGAGTAATCGAACGTTCGGTTACGAAAACGCGAACTGAACCACGGCGATTTCTGGGTGTTCTTCCGAGGAGTCACCCGAGAGACCTAATTCACGAGCGGCGAGTCTGTGCCCTTCTGCGTACCTTCTGAGTAGCGATAATTTACGCTCGTCTTCGACAACTTCGCCCGTTACGTTGCGTCGCTTGCCGTGGAACCAGACGAAACACTCCATCGGTCGCCGGAAGTTCTTCCACCAGTTGCTCTCGGCTTTCGGCGTGACGACGACGAGCGCGGAACCAACTCGTTCGTAGGCGACAGGGAACGTGTATCGTGTCCCGCTCTTCGGGCCGACGTAGGAGACGAGGACGACCCACCTGCTGGCGAGTCCGTGCAGTGGTGATTGGAGGACGCGTCGAAGGAAGGGGTTCATCACTCGCTGTTCGAGCGTTCGTTGCGTCTCCGACACGCGGGGGGTGGACGTGGCGGTAGAAGCCATAGTAGTCTTACGTGACCCGTCGTGAAAACTCTCGCCAGCCGAATCGCGTACCTGTCTTTCACATCGTAAAGAGGTGTGAGTCGTCGGGAATGTCGAAGAGACCCATTCTGACGCCCGCATCGAGCCATCCGTAGCCGTACGAAAAGGACGCCAGCGCGTTCACCCAGTCGTCGTTGGCTTTGAAGTGTCGCCCGTCACCGAGGTAGGATTCGGCCATCTCCAGGCAGTCGGCGGCAGCGTCTCCGAGTGGTGTCTCGTCGGGGACGGCTTGGACGGCCTCGTCGAGCGCGTCGGCGAGCATCCGTTCGTACCGGTTCGTCTTCTCTTCGAGGTCGGCGGTCATGCGAAGAGGTGCGCACGGGATGGATACTGGTCTTTCGCTCTCGGGTGTGCGTGTCAGTGTGTGGGGGTGATGTCACATTCCTCGCAATACAGCGCAAGCTTAAGGCAGGTCTATCGCAAACGAGGGGTAATGACAACCGACGCTGATTCCTTCGTCGAGCATCGAAAGCTCATCATCGCCGGATCGGGGATTTCTGGGCTTTCGGCCGCGATTTACGCCGCTCGCTCCAACAACGAACCACTCGTATTCGAGGGTGACGAGCCCGGTGGGCAACTGACGCTCACCACGGAAGTCGAGAACTACCCAGGCTTCCCTGAGGGCATCTCCGGGCCGGAACTCATCAACAACATGAAACAGCAGGCCGAGCGCTTCGGCACCGAGGTTCGCCACGGCATCATCGAATCCGTTGACGCGAGCGAGCGGCCCTTCACGGTCACGATGAAGAACGGCGACGTGTACACGACCGACGCCATCATCGCGGCCTCCGGTGCATCCGCCCGTACCCTCGGCATCCCGGGCGAAGAGAACCTGATGGGCTACGGTCTCTCCACCTGTGCAACCTGTGACGGCGCGTTCTTCCGCGGCGAGAAAATCATGGTCATCGGTGGCGGCGATGCCGCAGTCGAGGAAGCCAACTTCCTCACCAAGTTCGCCTCTACTGTCTATCTCGTCCACCGCCGCGAAGAGTTCCGCGCAGAGGATTACTGGGTCGACCGCCTGAACGAGAAGGTCGAAGACGGCGAAATCGAACTCATGCTCAACACCGAAGCAACCGAACTCCACGGGTCGCCCGAAGCGGGCGTCGAACACGTGACGCTCGTCCGCAACCCAGAGGGCCACCCGACGGCCAAACTCGACGACCCCGAGACCGAAGAGTTCGACTTCGACGTCGGCGCGGTGTTCTACGCCATCGGCCACACGCCGAACGCGGACTACCTCGAAGGAACCGGCATCCAGCGCGACGACGACGGCTACATCGTCGCCAAGGGCGGTTCCGGCGGCAACCAGACGGCGACGGACGTTCCCGGCATCTTCGCCGCGGGCGACGTCGTGGACTACCACTACCAGCAGGCCGCAACCGCTGGCGGCATGGGCGTAAAGGCCGCACTCGACGCCGACGCCTACCTCGAAGACCTCGAACGCGAAGAGAAGCAGGCCGCCGCGAGTCCGGCAGAGTAAGGCCTAATCTCGACTTTCGGGCGACATCGAACGTCCAGACCACCCCGTAACTCATTCCCGTTTTTCACCGTGTGAGAATCGAAGCATTCGATTTATCCCCCGACCTAGAACTGCCTAGCAATGACCGCAGAGTTCTCTCGTCGGACGTTTCTCCGTGTAACTGCTGTTTCGACTGGTATCGCACTTCTCGCAGGATGTACCGGTGGTGCGAGTTCGGGAGACCAATCTGGAGGCGACGACGGAACTGCAAACGGAGACGGTGGCGAGAGTCGTGACAAACCCTCGTTCGATGGCTGGTTCGACCGAACGCCCAACTACGATGGTGTCCACGACCGAACCGGCGAGGAGACGGTCACTGTCGAAGTCGGCGCAGGCAACGGCTACGTGTTCGAACCGGCGGCGGTGAAAGTCTCACCCGGAACGACCGTCGTCTGGGAGTGGACGGGTGCCGGTGGGTCGCACAACGTCCAAGAGGTGGATGGGGTATTCGAATCGGAACTCGCCGCACAGGAAGGCGTCACCTTCGAGTACACGTTCGACGAGACTGGCGAGTACAAGTACCGGTGTGTCCCTCACGAGACGCTCGGAATGGTCGGTATCGTCGTCGTCGAATAACTACGGTTCTTGTCTCTCGTCTCGGTATCTGGGTTGTGGCCCGTCGAGTGCCGTCAGGTATTCGTTGAGGAGCGTCGGGAAGGCCCGTCCGCGAAGGTTTCGAAGCCCGAAGTCGGCCGCCCAACTGATGATGCCTGTGTCTTCGGTGACGACGCCCGCGTTCAACTCGCGGGCGAGAATGAGCAAGTCGAAGTCTTCGCGTGAGTCGAGTACGCCCTGTCTGAGCGCGCCGCGATAGTCGTCGCGGAGGTCCGAAATCACCTTGTCCACCTCGCTCATCTTCGCTCCGCCGTCTGCCTGTCGCTTCGACTCTTCTGCTTTTCGGACGGCTTTTTCGGAGACTCGGAGCCCTCGGTTGACGCGTTCAGACATCTCGTCGATGAATCGATAGACGATTTCCGCGGGGATGTACACCTCGAAGCGGTCGGGGTGTTTCTTGATGACCCACGTGTCGAGTTTGCCGAGTACTTCGTCCGAAACCCCACGTTCACGAAGGATTTGGACGAGTTCGTCCGCGATAGAAGGCGGCATATAACACGAGATGTTCAGGTCGAGTCGGGCGGCCGCAATCGTATCGAGTAGGCGTTCGACGGCTTCTTCGAAGTTCTCGTCGTCGTCTCTGATTTCCTCGGTGAGAAAAAGGGAGGTGTCGAGCACGAACCGCTGTTTCAAAGGGTACTCGGCCATCGAATGGGTGTTTGTAGCCAGAGGATATGACGTTTCCCCGTGTTCTGGCGCTCTTCGTGTCGAATTTCCAAGAATCGGCGTGAGAAAAGCGCGGTCAGAAAGACGAATTAGAAGAGTGGGTCGAGCGCCTCGGCACCCGAGTGGACGAGTTCGTCGAGTGCCGTGCCACTGGTCTCTTGCTTGGCGAGCATATTTCGCTGGGCCTCGATTGCGACGGCTTGGAGGTTCTTGACGCGTGGGACGCTGTAGACACCCGAGAGGAGGACCACCGCGCCGAGGAAGTCAGAGTTGACAGGGTAGTCGCCGCCGCGGATTTCCATCGTTCCGGTCTCTTCTTCGAGCCACGTCCGGGCGCGTTCGATTCCACGGCGGGAAATCACGCTCGGCGGTCCAGCGACGATGACGAGTCCGCGCTCAGTGCTGCCGATGTCGCAGGGGAGCGTGAGGCGGCCAAGTGCCGCACGGCGAACGAGACTGGTCACGCGATTGGTCGAATCGCCACTATCGTCTTCGACGGGGTCGCTAGTGAGTCGAGAGAGTAGGCCGCGTTTCCGGCGGTCGATTTCGACCGAGGCGTATCCAATCGTGGAGATGCCGCCGGTACTGAGGGTGTTGATGATTTCGGAGGCATCGACGACGGATTCCGCGACTGCACCAGGCTCGGAGACCTCGCCAGCACCGAAGAGAATCCCGAGACGGCGAGCGAGTTCTTCGTTGAGGTCGCGGTAGCCGGATTCGACAGACTCGCCAGTCTTGCGCCACGCATCGTTGTCGAACAGGAGAAGGTTGTCAACCTCTTTGACGAACGTCTGGAGCGAGCGAGCGGCGTTGAGTGTGTAGATACCGCCTTCGTCGCTTGCCGGGAGGACGCCGAGGCCGTAGACGGGTTCAGTGTAGATGTTGCTGAGTTCGCGCGCGATGACGGGTGCGCCGCCGGAACCAGTTCCGCCGCCGAGTCCGGCGACGACCATGAAGGCGTCAATCTCGTGGATGGGGAAGTTGTCCACCATGGCGAGGATGTCACCGACGTCTTCGGCGGTCACGTCTGCACCGAGCGAGTTGTCGGCACCGACGCCGTGGCCCTTGACGCGGGCGAGACCAACGAGTACTTGCCGGGACTCGGGGATATTTCGGAGTCCCTTGAGGTCTGCACGCGCCGAGTTGACCGCAATCGTGTCGACGATGTAGCCGGTTCGGGTTCGCCGGTCGTACTCGATGAGCGAATCGACTATCTTGCCGCCTGCCTGTCCAACGCCGATGAGTGCGAGTTTCATATTGTACTCCTCCGAGAAATTCATTCCATACAACGTGTTTACTCGGCATTGGTATGGCGTGTATAACTGGCTCAGAAACCGGTTAGACGGAGGATGAGGAATTCGGACTCTCGTCGGCAGAACCACCATCTGTCGCCTGTGTTGACTGCTCGCCGAGCGATTCGCAGGCGAGTTCGCCGACGACAGAGAGTACGTTACTCGGTTGGACGACAGTCCCTCGCTCGCGGAGACGGTTGTAGACCGCGGCACCGTCGTCGCCCGCGTAGTTTCGCTCCGAGAATGGTCGTTCTTCGACGAGAACCAGACGGTCGGCCGACAGCGCGGCTTTGAGGTTCGAGAGGTTCCCGTCGCCAACTTCGACGTCGGCGACGACACACACGTCTGCGGCGTCGATTTGCGAGCGAACCGCGCTCTGTGCGGCGTCATCGACGGGTGCATACGGTGGGACGGTTACGAGGTCGGCACCGACGCGCCGCGCCGCTTCGGTGTCCGTATCACCTTCGTTGAGCGCGCCCGCAGAGAGGCCATAGCCTGCCGCCGAGAGGACGTGCAGTGTTCGTGCTGCGGTTCCGCCGCCACCGATGACGTGAACCCGACCGCTTCCTTCGGTCGTCGGGTCGGGAAGGGCGGTGACGTACACCGACCCGGTCACTGGGTGGCGCGAGACGATTGCTTCGGCATCGAAAGCCGACCGAAGGTTCGATTCGGTGAGGACAGTTGCGGGGTCGCCCGCGGAGAGAACTTCGCCACCCGAGAGGAGGACCAACACGTCGCAGTAGTGCGCCGCGAGGTTCAGGTCGTGAATCGCGGCTATCGCAGTCGTTCCGTCGCCAACGAGGTCAGTGACGAGTTCGAGCGTTCGGACCTGGTGGTTGATGTCGAGGCTGGCGGTCGGTTCGTCGAGGAGGAGAACGGGCGTCTCCTGTGCGAGTGCGCGAGCGATGAGGGCACGCTGGCGCTCACCACCGCTGACTTCGTTGATTGGGCGTTCGGCGAGTCGTGAGACCGCAGTTCGGTCCAGCGCCGATTCGACTGCGTTCTCGTCGGCGTCCGACCAGCCATCGAACCGGCCTCGATGCGGTGTGCGGCCCATTTTGACGACTTCGCGCACCGGGAAGTCGAAGGTGACTTCGGTCGTCTGCGGCACGGTTGCGACCACTCGACTGGTCGCTTTCGAAGAGAGCGTGTGGATGTTCTGTCCGGCGATGGTGACCGACCCACGAGCCGGGGAGAGCGCGCCGTTGAGTGTTCTGAGAAGGGTCGTCTTTCCCGCGCCGTTCGGGCCGATGAGGCCGACGAAGGTTCCCTCGTCGATAGACAGCGAGATGCCATCGAGGATATCGTGGCCGCCGAGCGAGACGGCAACATCGTCGAGTTCGATTGCCGCAGGCGCATCGAACGGCCCTTCGTGGTCACTCATGGCGAGCGTACCTCCCGCGTCCGGAGCAGATAGAGGAAGAAGGGCGCGCCGAGTGCCGCCGTGACGACGCCAACGGGGATTTCGGCGGCCCCCGACCGTGCGATGGTGTCGGTGATGACGAGGAACGACGCACCCGCGAGGGCCGAGGTCGGGAGGAGAATTCGATGGTCTGGGCCGACGATGAGCCGGAGGATGTGCGGGACGACCAGACCGACGAAGCCAATCACCCCCGAGACGGCGACTGCCGCGGCGGTGACGAGACTGGCGGTTGCAAGGAGGAGTCGCTTGGTTCGTTCGACTTCGATGCCGAGCGCGTGCGCGTCTTCTTCGCCGAGGAGGAGGACGTTCAAGTCGCGTGCGTGGACGAGGAGAACGAAGAGCGGAAGCGGCAACACGAGTACCAGCAAGCCCACTTCGTCCCACGTCGCCCCCGAGAGGTGACCCATGAGCCAAAAGACGACCTGTCTGAGACTTTCGCCCGCTTGCAGGAGCATGAACGAGATGACCGCACCAAGGAAGGTCTGGACCGCGACGCCAGCGAGAAGAAGCGTCGCAACCGGCGTTCTGCCACCTTCGGTTGCGAGCGAATAGACGACGAATGCGGTCACGATAGCCGACGCGAACGCCGCACCTTGCAGGCCGAACGGGAAGGATATCGAGAGGGCAATCGTCGCAACCGCGCCGACGGCCGCGCCCGAAGAGACGCCGACGATAGAGGGGTCGGCCATCGGATTTCTGAAAAAGCCCTGCATGACGACGCCTGCGGTTGCGAGAGCGACTCCAACGAGCGCGGCGAGGAGGATACGAGGAAGGCGCACAGACGAGACGATAATCCGCGACGAGTCTGGAACCGTCGCGGCGAAGACAGACGTGTACTCGATGCTCGGGGCCGGAACAGGGCCGAGGAGGGGGAAGACGATTGCGCCGCGAAGCGAGACGCCGACGGGGACGACGAGTGCATCGAGCAGTATCGCGGCGACGGTGCGCGGCGGGATAGCGACGTGGCCGATTCCGGCACTTACCACGACTACAGCGGCTAAAAGCGCCGTCAAACCGGCTGTCCACGTCACCGCTCGCGTCCGTATGTTCATCGAACACAACCGCGCTTTCATTAGGTAAATATTTATTGAACTAGCGTGGAGGCGACAGGTATGTTCAAACGATTTGTGGCAGTCCTCCTCGCCGCCACAGTGATACTCTCTGCCGCACCGATGCCAGTCGCGGCAACAGCACAGGCAGACCAGTGTACGTTCCCGATGACGTTTACCGACGCCACGGGAACTGAAGTCACGATTAGTGAAGACCCCGAACGCATCGTGACGACGAACCCGAGCGCCGCCCAGACGATGTGGGAGATTGGCGCGCAGGACGAAGTCGTCGGCCTCTCACAGTACGCGCTGTACCTCGACGGCGCGAGCAAGAAGACGAACGTCTCCGGGTCGGGCGGTGTGAACGTCGAAGCAGTCATCGGACTCGAACCGGACCTCGTACTCGTTCCGAACACGACGTACGTCACCGAACCCGACAAGATTCAGCAACTCCGTGGTGCAGGTTTGACCGTCGCCGTCTTCGAATCCGGTGACTCTCTCACGGGCGTCGCGGACAAAGTCGAACGCGTCGGCAACATCACCGGCAACTGTGAGGCCGGTGCCGAACGTGCCGACGAGATGCGAACCTCGATTGCGAACATGGAGCGCGCACTCGAAGGTGTGGAGCAACCGGTCGGTCTCAACGCCTTCTTCGGCTACACCTCCGGCAGCGGGACGTTCATCTCCGAAGTGATGACGAACGCCGGACTCCGAAACGGCGCGGCAGAAGCCAATATCACCGGCTTCGGCCAAATTAACGAGGAACTCGTCGTGACGATGGACCCCGAGTACATCGTCGTCCCATCGCACGCACCGATTCCGAGCGGCCCGGCCTACAACAGCACGACGGCGATTCAGGAAGGCAACGTCATCGTCGTTGATGCGAACAACCTCCAGCAACCCGCTCCGCGCGCAATCGACGCCTCCGAGGCGATTCTGGAAGCAGTCCACCCCGACGCATACGAGCGATATCAGCAGTTGCAGAACGAGTCAGAGACGACGAGCGATGCAACGACTGAAGCCGAGACGATGACCGACGAACAGACCACAGAATCGATGCCGACGACTGACGCGTCGGAGACGACCGAGGGGGCGGCACCCGGATTCGGTCTCGTTGTTTCCCTCGTCGCGCTCGCGGCAGTCGCATTCCTCGCCCGCCGTCAATAACCAGCCGCTCGATTTTTCTTCGCGTCGGTCGCACAGACCACAACCGTATTACCGTCGGGTTGCCGAAACACACGCATGGTCGAGAACGTCATCTACCCCGCGTACCTCGATGCCGAATGCTCGCGCAGCGAGGGCCGACGGGTTGCAGCGGACCTCGCGGTCGAAGAACCGACCGTGGACGAGATTGCGAAAGCCGTCAAGCAAGTTGGCTACGATGCGGTTATCGAGCGCGACAAGCGCTACTCCCGCGAGTTCGAAACTCGTGGGCGCGTACTCGTGAATAACTCCGACGACGCGACGAAGAACGACATCGTACAGGCAGTCGCCGCCTACGTCGGCATCCTGCGGGACTGATGCAACGCATTGGCACCGTCTCACGGACGGCACAAGGACTCGCAATCGTCCGTCTCGACGACGAAACGCACCCGGATATCGGTACGATGGTCATCGACGAATCGCTCTCGACTGTCGGACGAGTCGTGGACGTGTTCGGGCCGGTCGAGCGCCCCTACGTAGCGATTACGCCGACTGACGGCACGCCCGCCCGCCTCGTCGGGACGAAACTCTACGCCCGATAACAAGCGCAATCCCCATAGCCCTCGGGTCGAAAGCCCCGCACATGACACGTCGCGCCTATCGAGGTGTTGCCCTCATCGCCCTCATCTTCCTCGTCGTCCAAGTCGGCGCACTCGCTCTCGTTCCGACGTTCTTCGAACAGGGGTACCAGACCGTCGAAGACCCCACGGACCCGACGAATAGCCTCCTCTACATCGGGGCGATTATCGGCATGACCGCGTTCATGCTCGCCGCGTTCAAGTACGACCTCGACCAGTTGATTCGACTGCTCATCGTCTTCACCAGCGGTGTCCTCGCGTGGTACGTCTTCGCCGCCATTCTCCCCAACACGCTCGCGGCAATCGCCCTCTCAGGTGCCGTCGCGCTCGCACTCTTGGTCTATCCCGAGTGGTACGTCATCGACGTTGCTGGCGCGCTCATGGGCGCTGGCGCGGCCGGACTGTTTGGCATCAGTTTTGGCCTCCTTCCAGCACTCGTCCTGCTCTCGATTCTCGCCGTCTACGACGCCATCAGCGTCTACAAGACCAAGCACATGCTCGACCTCGCCGAGGGCGTCATGGACCTTCGCATCCCCGTCGTCCTCGTCATTCCGACGACGCTCTCGTACTCCCTTCTGGACGAGGACTTCTCGAAGGACGCGAACGACATCGGCGACGAAGAAGAAGGCGAACGTGACGACGCCGAGAGTGAGGAGAAAGACCCCGCCGACCGCGACGCCTTCTTTATCGGCCTCGGCGACGCCGTGATGCCGACGGTGATGGTCGCATCTGCCGCGTTCTTCTCGCCCGCCGCGTCCCTCGGAATCGCGTCGCTTCCCGCGCTCAACCTGCCCGCACTGCTCGCCATGGTCGGGACGTTCCTCGGCCTCGGCGCACTCATGTGGGCCGTGATGAAGGGTCGCGCACACGCTGGTCTGCCGCTCCTCAACGGTGGCGCAATCGGCGGCTATCTCGTTGGGTCGATTATTTCGGGCGTGCCAATCGTGGCGGCGCTCGGACTCGCACCGTATCTGTAGAATTCGTCTTTTCTCTCTACTCGTCGTTCGCACCCTCACGGACGCGAACCGCCATCCCCGTCTCGAAGTCGAGCATCGCGTCCGCAGAGAGTTCCGCGCGGCCGACACCGAGGAGTTCCGAGTCGGGGCCGACGATGACCACTTCGTCGCCGGGGCGAACGTCTGGGCTGACGTCGGTCACGAACTTGGCGAACGCGTTCTTCCCGTCGCTGACGAACGGAATCGACTCGTCGCCGACGTGGACACGATAGACTGGTTCGTCGAGTCTCTCGACGAGTTGTCGGCCACCGGCGATACCGAGGGTGAATCGGCCGTCGGTGCCGTAGGAGGTCACGCGCTCGCCTTCGACGTAGACCTGTCGCGGGCGACCACTTCGAGAGCGTGAGAGTTCGATTTCGCTATCTGGCGGAAAGAGCGCATCGCCTGTGCCTTTCCCGAATTGGTAGTCGGCGACCACGCGAAGGTCGGCGAGGTCAGTGGCGTCAGTGTTGGTCATACCCCAGTGTATCAACTACCGGCTAAAGTGGGTCGCGGTCCTGAACGAGGGGTTGAGATTATATCACACACTCAGATACAACGGAAAGTCATAAGTCTGGGAGAGACGGTTTTCCGGTAATGACTGCCGATATGCGTCTCGCTGCACTCGGAACCGCGCTGCTTCTCGTGAGTAGCGCGATTCTGGTGCAGACCTCCATCGACGGGCGATTGCCCGTCGTTCTCGCCGCGCTCGCCTCAGTTGGGGCCGTCGCGGCCGTCTTCCGAGCATCTTCACAAGCGAGCTGAGAGTTCTTGCCAAATTACATATAGCGACAACAACACATTCGGGGTATGGCAGCTATCAGTTCCCTCTTTACAGCCCTCTCTGCCCTCCGGCGGAACCCCGTGATATTCTTCGGGGGTCTCATCTCCGGATTGGTAACGCTCCCACAATTCGCCACCCAGTTAGCAGGGATTCCGCTCGTTCCGACAGGATTGCAAATCCTGACGTTCTTCATCATGCCCTTCGTTGCCGCCGGAATCTACGGGATGGCACAGGAATCGCTCTCGAATCAACAGACGTCGTTTTCGACGTTCACCGCCGTCGGTCGTGAGAAGTACGTCCCGCTGTTGCTGGCGAACCTCGTCAACTTCGGCATCTACCTCGCGTTTATCATCGTATTCGGTATCGTCGCCGTCGCCGCAGTAGCGACAATCGGTATCGGCGCACTCGCCGGTGGTGGCGACTTCGCCCTCGGTACCGGCGCGATTATCGCGCTCGTCGTCGTGGCACTGCTCGCTCTGGTCTTCTTTATCATCCAGTTCGTCATCCAGTTCTTCCCCGTCGCAGTCGTCGTGGACGACGCCGGAGCAATCGAAGCCTTCGGTGACAGTTATCGTCTCGTGCGTGCGAACATCCTCCCCGCCATAGGCTACTGGATTATCACGTTCATTGCCGGTGCCATCGTCACTGCCCCCGTGACTGGATTCGTTATCTTCCGAACCTTCCAGAACATCCAAGACGTACAATCTGCACAGGCCGCCGGTGGTGCGATGCCGAACGCTGCCGCAGGTCTCGGCCTTTCGCTGGTCGAAGTCCTCTCGCTGTCGGCTATCTCGCTGGCGCTGACGATGCTTCTCACTGCATTCGTCTCCACGTACGCTGTCAGTTTCTACCAGGCACACGCAGCGCCGAATGTTGGCCCCGACATCGAAGGCGACGACGTGATTCCGGAGTTCGAATAACTACAACAAGAACGTCTCTTTTCGCTCCGAAAGGTCGATGAACGCGTCCGACGCTTCGACGAGTTCGTCTGCGGTGGATTCTCTGAACGACATCACTTCGACGCGGACGCCCTCGTGTCGGAGGTGCGAACACAGTCGTTCGAAGTCACCGTCGCCCGAACAGAGGACGATGGTATCGACGTGGTTGGCGAGACTCACCGCGTCGAGGGCGATTCCGAGGTCCCAGTCGGCTTTCTTCGAACCGTCACCGAACGTCTTGATGTCCTTAATCTTCGTCTCAAAACCGATATCGACGAGTGCATCGAAAAATCGCTCTTCGTCTGGAGAGTCCGCGCGGATGACGTAGGCAATCGCCCGCGTCAGTGCGCGCTCTGCGGCCCCTTTTTCGAGGAGTGACGAATAATCGATATTTCGGGAGTAGATACTCTGTGCCGTATGGTAGAGATTCTGCGCGTCGGCTAAGATAGCGACACGCTGATCTTGGTGAATCTCGGTCATCTGTGGACCACACACACGCACGACGCTAATATCCGTCGGTAAACCGAGTGAAACCGACTCGAGAGACGGCAGGTGATGTGAAGGACGTAAACTATATCATGTTCCGAGGTACTCGTTGCCAGTGTGAACATTGCTGTTCGGCCGCCCGTCACACCCACACGGTCGACAGCGACGCGTCCTTTTTTGAAAAAACGCGCTCCTTGATCGCTCGTTGCGGGGGTAGCGACCCCGTCTCGGGTGGATTCTGAACTCACAGCGCGCAGTCGTCAAATCGACGAACACCACACATCACACCAACACCACCCATGACATCAATCGACCTCCGTGGGGTCTTCCCCGCGATGACAACGCCGTTCCACGAAGACGGCAGTATCGACTTCGAAACACTCCAGTCCGACGTTCGACGCCTCGAAGCAGCAGGTGTCGATGGCCTCGTTCCCGTCGGCTCGACTGGTGAGTCCGCGACGCTCACCCACGACGAACACATCGAAGTCGTCGAAGCCGTCGTCGAAGCCGTCGAAGAGATTCCGGTAATCGCCGGGTCCGGGTCGAATTCGACCCGCGAAGCACTCGAACTCTCACAACGCTCCGCAGACGCTGGCGCCGACGCACTCCTTCTCATTTCTCCGTACTACAACAAGCCCGAACAGTCGGGTATCATCGACCACTACGAAACGCTCGCCGACGAGGTAGACGTCCCGCAAATCGTCTACAACGTCCCCAGCCGAACGGGAAGCAACATCCTCCCCGAGACGGTCGCCACGCTCGCCGAACACCCGAACATCGCAGGCTACAAGGCCGCCAGCGGCGACGTGGGACAAATCTCGCAGGTCGTCGAATACACCCGAGACGAGGACTTCGCCGTCCTCTCGGGCGACGATGGACTCAACCTCCCGATTATCTCGGTCGGCGGCGTCGGCGCAATCTCTGTCGCCGCGAATATCGAACCCGCACGTACGGGGGCGGTGATTCACTCGGCTCTGCAAGGTGACTACGAACGCGCCCGAGAGATTCACCACGACCTCGCACCGCTGTGCCGCCAACTCTTCATCGAGACGAACCCGATTCCGGTCAAGGAAGCGATGGAGATTCGCGGCTACGGTCCGGCAACGATGCGTCCACCGCTCACACGCTTGAGCGAAGAACACGTTGGCGAACTCGAATCGATTCTCGACGGCCTCGCCTCCGCCGAGGCACTCGCAGACGGAGGACTCGACGAGTGACGGTCCGCATCGCAGTCACCGGGGCTACTGGCCGAATGGGTGGCGAAGTACTCGCTGCCGCGAGCGAGCGTGACGACGTCGAAGTCGTCCTCGCTGTCAGTCGCTCGCCGGGGGCGGAAGTCGAAGGCGTCGCCGTCGAATCGACCGCCGACCTGCCCGAACTCCTCACCGAAAACGAACCCGACGTGACTATCGACTTCACCGGACCCGACTCGTGTCTCGAATACGCGAGCGCCTGTGCCGAAGCAGGCGTTGCGTTCGTTACGGGTACGACCGGCCTGTCCGACGAGCAGTTCGACGCGCTCGAATCGCTCGCCGAGGACGTGCCAGTCCTCTACGCGTCGAACTTCTCGCGGGGGATTGCCGCACTTCGACGGGCAGTCCGCGAGGCAGTTCCCGCACTCGATGGCTACGACATCGAACTGACCGAAACGCACCACAACGCCAAGCGCGATGCCCCCAGCGGAACGGCACTCACGATTTTAGAAGACATAGACGACGTTCGCGGCGACGCCGAGCGCGTCCACGGCCGCGAGGGAGAAGCCCCACGAAGTGACGGCGAGATAGGAGTACACGCCAGACGGGCCGGGGATATTGCCGGTGAACACGAGGTATTACTGGCTGGAAACCACGAGTCACTATCACTCACACACCGTGCCGGGTCACGCGGCGTCTTCGCCGCCGGGGCACTCGACGCCGGGGCGTGGCTCTCGGGCCGCGACGCTGGCTGGTACGACTTCACGGAGGTACTCGAATGAGCTTACAATCAGACGTAGAAGGCCTATGGCAGCAGTATCAGAACGACGAAATCGACGCCGCATCGGCGACTGTTGACGAACTCGACACGCTCGATGCGTTCCTCGACGCCCTTGAAGCGGGCGAGGTGCGCGCGGCAGAGAAGACCGGGTCAGATGTGACCTCGTGGGAAGCCAACGAGTGGGTCAAGCAAGGAATCCTCCTCAACTTCGGCCTGCGCGAGACGCTCGCCCGCGAGTACGGCGACGTTCGCTACCACGACGTGCTTCCTCTCCGCGACACCGCTGACCTTGGTGAGCGCGGGACGCGCAACACACCCGATGGAACCGCAATCCGACGCGGAGCCTACCTCGGCTCTGACTGCATTATGATGAGCCCCTCGTTCGTCAACATCGGCGCATACATCGGCGACGGCACGCTCGTCGATTCCTGTGACACCGTTGGCTCCTGTGCCCAAATCGGCGCGGACGTCAAGCTCGGCGCAAACACCCTCATCGGCGGCGTTCTCGAACCCGTCGAAGACGCCCCCGTCGTCATCGAAGACGGCGCGGCACTCGGTGCTGGCTGTCGTGTCACCTCGGGATTCCGCGTCGGCGAGAACTCTATCGTTGGCGAAAACACGCTTCTCACCCCGCGAATCCCGGTCTACGACCTCGTTGACGAGGAAATCTACTATGGGCACCTGCCAGCGAACCGTCGCGCGTTCACTCGCTTCGTGGAGTCGTCGCTCGGTGACCACGAGATGTTCGAAAGTGGCGCGTACAAACCCGCCGTCGTCGCACTCGACATCGAGGACGACACGCTCGATGCGACCCGTCGAGAGGAGGCACTCCGCGAATGAGCGCGGGAGGTCCGGCAGTACGGCGACTCGCCGACTGGGACCGCGAGCAACTGTTATCGCTCGCCGACGAGTTCGGCGCACCGCTGTACGTCACCGACCTCCAACGCGTCGAAGAGAACTGCCAGCGCCTTCGAGACGCGTTCCCTGAAGCGCACATCAGCTACGCGGTCAAAGCCCACACCGGACAGGCCGTCCTCGAAACCGTCGGTGAAGCAGGACTCGATGCAGAGTGCGCTTCTGCGGGCGAACTCGTCCGCGCCTTCGACGCCGGATTCGAAGGAAATCGCGTCCGCTACACCGCAGTCAACCCACCGAGCGAAGACCTCGATATCGTCGTCTCCTACTGGGAATCGAACCCTGACCTGACGATTACAGTCGGCGCAGAGGACACCATCGACCGACTCCAAGAACGTGGCTTCGATGGCCGCCTCTGTCTCCGCGCGAATCCCGGTGTCGGTGCAGGCCACCACGAGAAGGTCCAGACCGGCGCGCACGCCAAGTTCGGTATCCCAATCGACCGCGTTCCCGACATCGCAGAGTCCGTCCGCGACGAAGTCGAACTCGTCGGCGTCCACGCCCACGCGGGCAGTGGAATCTCGGGCGACGACCTCTCGGCTCACCGCGAACTGGTGCGTCGAATGGGTGACCTCGAACGGTCGATTCCGGGCCTCGAATTCGTGGACGTGGGCGGCGGGTTCGGTGTTCCCTACCGCGAAGACGAGCCACCACTCGACCTCGAAGCGGTCGCCGACGCCACCCGTGAGGCACTCGGCGAGACCGAAGCCGACCTCGCAATCGAACCGGGCCGGTACGTCGTCGCCGACGCGGGTGTTCTTCTCTCCGAAGTGAACACCGTGAAGGACGTTCCCGAGACGACCGTCGTCGGCACTGACGCTGGTATGACGACTCTGCTCCGACCAGCGATGTACGACGCGTACCACGCGGTGTCGAACCTCTCTCGGCCCGACGCCGAGGTGGTATCGACTATCATCGCGGGACCCGTCTGTGAGACGAGCGACGTACTCGCAGACGACCGACCACTCGCTCGCCCCGAACGGGGCGACGTTCTCGCGTTCGGCAACGCCGGGGCCTACGGCTACGAGATGGCAAGCACCTACAACTCACGGCCACGCCCCGCCGAAGTCGTCCTCGACGACGACGGCCCACGCGTTGCCCGTCGCGCAGAGACCCTCGAGGACATCACCACACTCGAACGAACCGCATCTGAACACATCCCCAACTGACCAAGCACACACAGAATCATGAGCGTACTAAACACCGTACCATTCGAAAAGTTCCACGGCACTGGAAACGACTTCTTCGTCGTCGATGCAGACGACCCCGTCCCGGACCGACCGGCCTTCGCACGGGCACACTGCGACCGAGACGGCGGCATCGTACTGAAAGAAAGCGAGCGAGTCGGCGCAGACGGCGTCCTCTTTCTCGCCTTAGAAGACCGCTACGACCCACCGCGAGTCGTCATGACCCTCGTCCAACCCGACGGCTCTGTCGCCGCCATGTGCGGCAACGGCGCTCGCGTGGCCGCCGCGTGGGCCGCCGAGCGAACCGGGTCGGACCAGATTATGATAGACACCCCGGCGGGCACCCGACGTGCCCTCATCGAAGACGACGACGTGACCGTCGAGATGGGCGCACCGATGTTCGACCCCCGAGACGTTCCAGTCGATAGCGGGGAACCCCTCGTCGAAACCGACGTCGAAGGGCTCACTGTCACCGCGGTCAACACCGGCGTCCCGCACGCCGTCTCGTTCGTCGATGACGTTGACGACGTAGACCTCGAAGCCGTCGCACCGGCGGTTCGCCACGCACCAATCTTCCCCGAGGGCGCGAACGTGACGCTCGCATCGCCCGACGGAGACGGCGGATTCGACCAGCGAACCTTCGAGCGCGGCGTCGAAGGTGAGACCCGGTCGTGTGGTACGGGCGCAGTCGCCGTCGTCGCCGCCGCAAAGCGCGTCGGACTCGTCGAAGGTGACGACCCAGTACGTGTCTCCCCACCGGGTGGCAACCTCTCGGTGACGGTTCCCGACGAGGGCTCGGCACTCCTCGGCGGCCCGGCAGTCCGCGAGGGCGCAGGTGAAGCGGACACCGTCTTCCGCGAACGATGAGCGGCACGGGGTCGGGGTTCGACCCCATCGACTTCCTCGAACGGGCCGTTCCGGTCGCGTCCAACGAAGACGTGAGCGAGATGCGTGACCTACTGGTCTCGACAATCGAGGCACAGGGTATCGACGCGCGCGTAGACGACGCGGGCAACACGCTTGCCTCGAAAGGTTCGGCCGACCCAGAGACGCACCTCGTACTCAACACGCACATCGACACGGTGTCGCCACACGTGCCGTACGAGCGCGAATCAGGTATCATCCACGGACGCGGGTCGTGCGACGCGAAGGGGCCACTTGCGGCATTGCTTTCTGCCTTCTTCGCCGTCGAACCCGCTGACGATGCGCGGGTGACATTGGCGATTACCCCCGACGAAGAACTTCTCTCGCTCGGCGCGGACGCGCTCGACGTCGAAGGCGACATGTACATCGTCGGCGAACCGACCGGCCTCGACGTGTGTACCGCCGCCAAGGGACGATTCGAGGGGACTATTTCGCTCTCGGGTGTCGCGGCTCACGCCGCCGAACCGCAGTCGGGGGCCAACGCTATCGACGCGCTCGCGCCGGTGCTGTCCGTAATCGACCAGTTCGACGACGGGCGCGACGAACATCCGGACCTCGGGGCGGCCAGTCTGACGGCGACGATGGTCGATGGCGGTGAGAACTCGAATCAGGTTCCAGCGTCGTGTAACCTCGTGGTTGACCGCCGAAGTGTGCCGCCAGAGACCGCTGACGGCTTCCGAAACTCGCTCGAATCACAGCTCCGCGAGGCCGTTTCCGAGGAGGTTTGCGTCGAGTTCAACCTGACCGAGCGCCCGACGCCGTTCCTCGAAGCCTTCGCCACCGACCCGGACCACGAACTCGTTTCGACGCTCTCGGATGCGTCACGTGGGGCAGGGGGGTCCGGAGCAGTTCGTCCGTTTACTGCGGCGACCGAAGCATCCTACTTTGCACACGCCCCCGTGGTCGTCTTCGGTCCGGGCGACCTCGCCGACGACGAGGGCGCAGTCGCCCACGCCGAACGCGAGTACGTGACGACTGCCGACGTTCGAATGGCCGCAAACGCGCTCTCGGAAGCGGTCGCATCCCTCGTCAGCTAAATGTCTGACAATCAAAACGTTCTTGTTCGATAGCATAGAAGTTTTGGCAGATGCGTACTCCCCGAGTTCTCTATGTTGGTCTCGCGTTCCTCGTATTCATCTCTGGAGTTGGGGGTGCTGCTAGTGGGTTCAACATCAACTACGAAGGTGAGCAGTTCGTACTCGACGCAACTGCCGGACAGCACGTCCGCGGAACCACAACGTTCGAGAAAGGAACGGTAATCAACGTCCGTGTCATGTCGAGCGGCGAAACACATCCGTTTCTCATGTCGAAGTCGGTGAGCGTCGGAACCAACGGGAGTTTCGACGTGCAGTTCGACCTCACTGAGTTAGCTCCCCTCCGTGGCGGACCAGTGACAGTTGCGATTCGCCACAACGAATCGCGTCTCTATGCGACGAACGCGACGCTCGTGACGAACAATATGCCCGCCGATTCGACGCTGACACCTGACGTGGCCGACACGACCGAGACGACGACGAAGACGACCACGACAGACTCCCCGTCGACTGGCATCGAAGTCCCCGGCTTCGGCCTCGTCGCGGGGCTACTCGCCCTACTCGTGACCGCACTGCTCGTGCGTCACTGACGGCCGACAGAACGCAACGCCCTTTTTCCACCCCCGCAATCGTCGCGTATGTACGAGGCGGTCTACGCCCACCCGGACGGCGAGAGTACGGCCAGTCGCTTCGCCCGCGCCGCCGACCGGTACGGCTACGACGGAATCGTGATTCGCGCCGTCGATGCGCACCCAGAGTACGACCGCCTGCGAGACCACCTCGAAACGGACCTCGTCGATGCGGTCGAGATTCAGGCAAAAGACCCCGAACACGCGAGTGGTGCGGTCGGGAACTATCGCCCACAGCGTGAACTCGTTATCCTCCGTGGCGGGACGAACGCGCTGAATCGGTTTGCGGTCGAACAATCTCGCGTCGATGTACTCTCACAACCGATGCGTGAGAACGGCGATTTCAACCACGTACTCGCCAAAGCCGCCCGCGACCACGGTGTCCGTGTCGAGTTCGACTTCGGACCTGTGCTTCGGTCGGAGGGCGGAACACGAGTACAGGCGCTCTCGAATCTGCGAAAACTCCGCGAACTCGTGATGTACTACGATGCACCGTACGTCGTCAGCGCGGGCGCACGCTCACATCTCCAACTTCGCACACCGCGCGAACTGGCCGCACTCGGGGAGGTCATCGGATTCGACCGCGAGCAGGTGATGGATGGGTTACGAGAGTGGGGGCGATTGACCGCCCGCAACCGCGAGCGAGCGTCCGAGTCGTTCATTGCGCCCGGCGTCAAACGAGGTCAGTATGAAGAAGACGATTGAGGAACACGCCGCCCGCTTCTCGAAGATTGCCTCGCAGTACGACGAGTCCCAAGACTCCGAGGAGTACAAGGCCTGTGCGTCGCTCGTCGTCCACTACGCCAACCCCTCCTCGGACGATGTGGTCCTCGACCTCGGGACGGGAACCGGCGCGATTGCACTCGCTCTCGCTGGCGATGCCAAGCGCGTCATCGGCCGCGATATCAGCGAGGGCATGTTGGCAGAGGCCCAGCGCAAAGCCGACGAAGTCGGCCTCGACAACGTCGAGTTCGGTGAGGGACGCTTCCGCGACCCGAGCGTGGACGAGAACGTCGATATCGTCGTCTCCAACTTCGCCATGCACCACCTCGGAGACGAAGAAAAACGCGAGGCGATTCAGGTCATCGCTGACTTGCAACCGAAGCGGTTCGTCCTCGGCGACGTGATGTTCTTCGGGACGCCCGACCCCGACGAACCGTTCTACTCGCCAGAGGTTGACCTCCCATCGACCGTCGGATTCCTCGCCGATGCACTCACGGATGCCGGATTCGTCCTCACCGCCGTCGAAACCGTCCACGACCAAGTTGGCGTTCTAGTGGCCGAACGAGTCCCACTCGAATAGATGAAACACCTGCCAAAGCACCTCCGACCACGGTGGCGATACCTCGCCGTCGAAATCGAGGCGTGGCCCGATGCGACCCTCTCACGCGGGCCGTTCCAGCGCGAGTTGTGGTACGCCGCACAGAACCTCTTCGGCGACTCGGGGAGCGCAGACGCCGACTTGACCGTTCTCGGATTCGACTTCGAAGATGGCATCGCCCAGACAATTGTTCGCGCTCGTCGCGGCCACGTCGAGGCGGCACGCGCAGCACTCGCTTGCATCGACGACATTCAGGACGACCCGGTTGGTATCAGAGTGAGAGGCGTCTCCGGGACAGTGCGTGCCTGTTCGGAAAGGTATTTACACGACCGGACCGGATTTTCGAGGGAGAGAAACGTCGTGTTCGAGAACGAACCACGAACCGCCTTTGTCCGCGACTCACTCTTGGACATAGCGGGTTCTGACGGGTTCACGGGCGCGACGCAACTCGATTTCGAGTGATATTCATGCAGGGACAAGCACAACAGCAGGCGTACGACCGCGGGATTACCATCTTCTCGCCGGATGGCCGTCTCTATCAGGTCGAATACGCTCGTGAAGCCGTCCGACGCGGCACCGCGAGCATCGGTGTTCGAACACCTGAAGGAGTCGTCCTCGCGGCAGACAAGCGGTCTCGTTCGCCACTGATGGAACCGACCAGCGTCGAAAAGATTCACAAAACCGACGACCACATCGGCATCGCAAGCGCCGGTCACGTCGCCGACGCTCGCCAACTCATCGACTTCGCCCGTCGCCAGTCGCAGGTCAACCGCCTGCGCTACGGCGAGCCGATTGGCATCGAGACGCTCACGAAGGAAGTCACCGACCACATCCAGCAGTACACGCAGGTCGGTGGCGCACGCCCATTCGGTGTCGCCCTCCTCATCGGCGGCGTCGAAAACGGCACGCCACGCCTCTACGAGACCGACCCCTCGGGGACGCCTTACGAGTGGAAAGCAGTCTCCATCGGTGCCGAGCGCGGTGACCTTCAGGAGTACCTCGAAGAGAACTACCGCGACGACCTGACCCTCGAAGAGGGCATCGAACTCGCACTGGAAGCGGTCGCCTCCACCAGTGAAGACGGCATCGCCCCCGACGGCATCGACGTTGCCTCCGTCTCGACCGAGACCGAGCGCTTCGTGCAACTGTCGAACGACGAAATCGAGACGCACCTCGAAGCCAACGACCTGCTGGCTTCCGAGGAAGACGAACCCGCAGACGAATAATTCGTTTCGCGGTTTTGTTTTCGACTACGTGCTGAGCGGCTGCTTTTCGACTTGCACGCTGAGACACCGAGCGATGGGTCTCTCGAACCAATCGAAACGTGTGAAAAGACTGCGAGCGCGTTCAGTAGCCTTCGTAGGCGAGGTTCATCAACCACTGCGAGAACGCGTTACTGTTCGGGTTGATCTCTTCTTCACCGATGAAGGGTGAGAGCATGTCGCCAGCCATCAGCATCGCGAACTCGAGGTCGCGCGCGGTGGGTTCGAGATAGTAGGTGGTGTGGCCGTTGTAGACCGTCTGGGTTCGCTTGATAAGTTCGACCGATTCCAACACGTCAGCGATGCGGCTTCCCTTGCGGGAGGAGATGTCCAGTTCTTTCCAAAAGTCACTCTGGTGGATGCCGCCCGTCTCGCGGATGAGTTCAAGCCCTGCGTACTCATCGGAAGAAAGGTCAGATTCGGCTTCGCTCACACTCATAATACGTACACGTCGGGCGAGCGATTTAATGCTGACGTTCGACCGGTTCGAAGACAGTCTCACACGGCGGGCCATTGGCAAATTCGTACTCGAATTCGGTCGTCCCGAGCGTGATTACGGACGACGAACGCGTCCCGAATCGCTCTTCGGGGTCGTGGACGCAGACGCCGAAGTCGTGGTCGCCGAGGACCGATGTCGCCCGTTCGCGCCACGACTGCATCGACTCGCCGGGCTCGACTTGTAAGGCCTCCCAGACGCGCCGAGCGTTCTCGGCTTGCTGTTCTCCCACTTCTGGTCGTTCTGCGGGAACGAACCACGAATCGGGCGTCCCGACGTTGACGACGACGTGGACGCCGGGGTCGAAGTTCCGCACCGAGAGGACGCCATCCCACTCGAACATCAGCGCGGCGTTCTCGTCGGCGACGACGAGATTGAATCCGTCGTAGGTGTGGTCACGGACGCTCCGCTCGACGAATCGGGCGGCATCTTCGGCAGTCTCGTGCCGAAGCGCGTCGCGGACGAGGTGGCCACGGGAACGCTCGCCACCGCCTTCGACTTCGACCCAGCGGTTCGTGATGCCGACGAAGACACCCTCGTCGTTGTAGCCGACCCACGTGCCGCCCGCTTGCGAGTCGCGGGGAGCGACGATTGCTGGACCCTCACCGTCAGTCCAGCGCTGCGGTGATTCTGCGGGTCGCTCGAGGAGTTCGTCGCGGTTGGCAGCGACGACGACTGGCGCGTCTTCGAACACTTGCCACGCGAGGATGAGTGTACACACGCGTGGCGATAGGGACCGTGAGCGGAAAAACGTCTGTCTCCCGGTGGGACCGGTCTACTATTCTCTCGATTACTCGTTAGAACGCTCCTCGACGACCGATTCTAGCTCATCGACGCGCTGTTCGAGGTCTTCGACCTGCGAGTCGTCGGTCACCGAAAACCAGTCGAAAACAGATCGAAGGGCGAGGCCACCGACCAACAATACTACCAGTGCGAGTGGGACGAGAATGGCGACGAATCCAGGGTATTGTATCGGGAGTACGTACGAGAGGAGGGACATACTCGGGTGACTTTCGCGGGCGAAAAGAGTGTTCGGGTCACCTACTCTTCGAATCGACTCGGGTCCTGCGACGCGAGCGCGACGTTGACCGCCGCGACGTTCTCGGGCACGTCGTGGACGCGAACGATATCTGCCCCGCGGTCGGCGGCGATGGTCGTTCCTGCAATCGTCGCCGCGAGGTTGTCGCCCGTCTCTTCGCCGACGAGCGAGAACATCGACTTGTGCGAGTGGCCGATGAGAATCGGACAGCCAAGTGCACGGAACTCGTCCGCTCGGCCGAGGAGTTCGAAGTTCTCGACTTTCGACTTTCCGAAGCCGATGCCGGGGTCAACGATGATGTTTCGCCGTGGGACGCCCGCTTTCTCGGCCAATAACACGGTATCTGCGAGTTCGTCGATGATGTCCTCGACCACGTCGTCGTAGTCGATTTCGTGTTCTGGGACGACCGGCGCGTCGATGCTGTGCATGACGATAATTGGGGCGTCGCGTTCAGCGGCGAGGAATCGCATCTCGGGGTCTTCGAGACCGGTCACGTCGTTCAGGATATCTGCGCCCGCGTCGAGCGCAGCCTCCGCAACGGCTGCCTTTCGCGTATCGACCGAGATGAGTACGTCGAGGTCGGCGATGGCTTCGATGACGGGAGCGACGCGGCGAATCTCTTCATCGACTGGCACTTCCTCCGCGCCGGGGCGGGTACTCTCGCCACCAACGTCGATGATATCGACGCCCGCATCGACCATCGCCCGTGCCTGTTCGACCGCGGCCTCGATGTCGTAGAAGTCGCCACCGTCGTGGAAACTATCCGGGGTGATGTTCAGAATTCCCATCACCGACGTGCCGTCGTCCCACGGATAGCCGTGGTCCTCGTCGGTGTCGAAGCCGAGTTGCGCACAGAGGTCGTCGGCGAGTTCGGGAAGGCCGTGCGGGCGGTCACCGAGTCGGTCCACGAGGTGGGCAAACTGCGAGATGGTTCCCATCAACACCACGTCGATGAGTTCGCCTGCCGACGTGGCCCCGGAGATGGCACACTCGCCGCCGACGGCGAGCATATCCTCTCTGACGAGGTGTGCCTGTCGCTGCTGGACGCGCGTGCTAATGACGCGATGGACGCCGGACTCACGGGTGGATTCGAGCGTCTCGGCATCGACGTGTGCCTGTTCGAGCGTCGCTGTCGCCTCCTCGAGTGTTCGATGCACCTTCGGCACAAGCGCGCGCGTCCACGTCGTCCGCGCCTCTGCAACGCAGTAGAGCGACCCGGAGACGAGTACACAATCGTTCGGTCCGGCGTGTTCGCGTGCCCGTTTGAGCGCCGTCGAAACGGCGTGTTCGGCCGTCACGTCGGGAATGCCCGCATCTTCGAACACTTCGGTGAGGATTTCGGGTGACTCCGCCCGCGAGATATCGGCTTGGCAGGTCACGACCGACGCAACGTCGGGGAGTTCGGCGACCATCTCGCGGTGGTCTTTGTCGTGCATCGCGCCGTAGACGAGGTGCAGGTTCTCGTAGTCGAAATCTGCGAGAACGGTTGCGAGTTCGGCGAACGCGCCGGGGTTGTGCGCGCCGTCGAGGACGACGAGCGGGTCGGTGGACATGACTTCGAACCGACCTGGCCAGTAGGCCTTTCGTAGCCCTCGGCGAATCGCTTCGGTGTCGATATCGGATGCGAACTGGCGAGCGAGTGCGACGGCGATTCCAGCGTTCTGTGCTTGGTATCGACCGAGAACCGGCACGCGAACGTCGAGGTGGTCACCGTCGATATCGAGCGCAATCGAACCCTCTTGGTGCGAGACGCGGCCTTCGTACTCTGCTTGCACGTCCGCGTCGGTTCCGGCCTCGCCGACGGTTCGGACGTCGCCGACTTCCACATGGATGACGTCGAGAGCTTCACCGGTTGCCCCCGTCACGAGGGGGGCATCTTTCGGCGCGACGGCGGCTTTCGTCCGGGCGATTTCTTCGATAGTGTCGCCGAGAACGGCGGTGTGTTCGAGCGAGACGTTCGTCACCGCGCTCGCAACGGGCTCGACGACGCTCGTCGCGTCCAACTCGCCGCCCATGCCGACTTCGAGGACGGCAACATCAACGTCTGCGTCGGCGAAATACCAGATAGCGAGGGCAGTCATCGCCTCGAAGAAGGTGATTGGGTCGCCGTCGGCCGCGCGCTTGACGAGATATGGCTTGGCTTCGGCGACAAACTCACAGAGCGCGGATTCGGGAATCTTCCGCCCATCGACGCGGACCCGTTCGCGCACGTCATCGAAGTGTGGAGAAGTGTAGAGACCGACGTTCCGCCCGCTTTCACGGAGGATAGATTCGAGCATTCGGGCAGTACTTCCTTTTCCGTTCGACCCAGCGATTTGAACGAATGAGACGCCCTCGTGAGGGTCATCGAGGAACGACAGCAACCGCTGAATCGACTCGGTTCCGGGCTTGATTTTGAAGCGCCGGAGGTCGAAGAGGAAGTTCACCGCCTCGTGGTACTCCATACGCGAAAAACCCGCAGGGACGGCTTAGGCCTAACGCTCCGACCCCGCCGTCCGTCACCGAAATTACTGGTCGATGTGAACGACGAGTACCGGACAGCGTGCGTTTTCGACTACCCGCTCTGTGACGCTCCCGAGCGCCGCGAGTTGGTCGCGCCCCGTGCGCCCGTGCGTTCCCATCACGATGACGTCGATATCGTGTTCGTCGGCGTATTCGAGGATGACGCGGTGCGGGACGCCCTCGCGGATTGCCTCTGTCGTGGCCATCGTTCGAGGCATCTCATCGACGACGTCGTCTACTGCGTCGATGGCGTCCTCTCGCAGGAATTGGATGACTGCGTCCTGCTGGTCGCCACCGGCCGCGAGGTAGATGCGCTGGTCGATGACCGACAGCGCGTGAATCGTCGAGTCAGGTCCGGCGATTTCCTGGGCGTGAGCGAGCGCGTTCATCGTGCCGGGGCTTCCATCAGTCGGGACGAGTATGTGCTCGTACATGGACGTAGTTTCGACTCGTTAACACTTGAAGCTCTGTGGCAGTTCTGCGAGTTTGAGAATGAACCGAAAAGAAGAATGTTAGAGCGTCAGTCGTGTTTCGAACTTCAGACACTCCTTCAGTCCTTCAGTCGTGTCTGAAATCGCGTGAAACTCACTTCGTTCATCTCACTGACTTCCGGCTTTCCTTCATTCCATTCAGTCATGCCGGAAGCACCGAATCACTCCCTACGGGAGCGCTTCGAGCTTTAGGCTCTCCTTCGCTTCGCTCAGTCGTGCCTAAAGCACCTTTGTCCGGTCATCACCATCGCAATCCCGCGCTCGTTGCAGGCCTCGATGACCTTGTCGTCGTTGACGGACCCACCGGGTTGGATGACGGCTTCGATGCCCGCATCTGCGGCTTTCTCGACACCGTCCGGGAACGGGAAGAACGCGTCAGAGGCCATGACTGCGCCCTCTGGGCCTTTTCCTTCTGCGTGTTCTTCGGCTTTCATCGCGGCGAGGTGAACGGCATCGACGCGGGAGACCTGACCCATGCCGACGCCCACGGTTTCAGTTCCTTTGGCGAACAGGATGCCGTTGGATTTGACGTGCTTGAGGACCTTCCACGCGAAGAGCATGGATTCGAGTTGTTCTTCTGTGGGTTCGGTCTCGGTGACGATTTCGAGGTCGTCCATCGTGGGCACCCACGTGTCGCGCTCTTGGACGAGTCGGCCACCGACGAGGGACTTCTCGGTGTAGGTCTCGGTGCGCTCGCCGAGTTCGCCCACATCCAGTACGCGAAGGTTCTTCTTCTCGGTGAGTACGTCGAGGGCGTCGTCGGTGTAGCCCGGCGCGACGACGACTTCCTTGAACGAGTCGATGATGAGTTCGGCCGTCTCGGCGTCGCACTCGCGGTTGAGAGCGACGATGCCACCGAAGGCGCTCATCGGGTCCGTTGCGAGCGCGTCGGCGTAGGCGTCGGCGAGGGTGTCGGCGGTCGCACAGCCTGCGGGGTTGGTGTGCTTGATGACCGCGGCGGCAGGTTCGTCGAACTCCTTAATCAAATTCAGCGCGCCGTCGGCGTCGTTGTAGTTGTTGTAGGAGAGGGCTTTCGCACCTTGATTGAGTTGTGGTGCGCCGACGACGGATGCCTCGTCGCAGGTCTCGTCGATGTAGACCGCGGCGTCCTGGTGTGGGTTCTCGCCGTAGCGAAGCGTGTCGTAGCGGTCTTCGGAGACGACGCGCCGAGATGGAAGACCGGCGTCTTCGTCACCTTCGATGGAGACCTTCTCGTCTTCGACCGTCACGCGGTCTTCTGCGAACCAGCGGACTGCACGCGGGTAGGCTTTGAATTCGGCGTCGTAGAGGACGCGCGACTTGAGGGCGTCGGCGTCGTCCCCTTCGTAGACGGGGACGGCTTCCTGTGTCACGATTGGGCCAGCGTCAACTTCCTCGTTGACGACGTGGACCGTACAACCGGTGGTCTTCACACCGGCGTCGAGAACTTGCTCGTGGGCGTCCATGCCGGGGAAGGCGGGCAGGAGCGACGGGTGGACGTTGAGCGTCGTCGGCGCGCCGTCGAGGAACGTCGAGGTGAGAACGCGCATGTAGCCGTCGAGACACACGATGTCGAAGTCGTACTCCGAGAGGGCATCGAGGATGCGCTCTTCGTGGGATTCTCGGGATTCGTCGTCGCCGCGTTCGACGACGACTGTCGGGATACCACGCTCTTCAGCGGCTTCGAGTACAGGTGCGTCGGGCTTGTTCGAGACGACGACGCCGAGTTCCGCCCCGCCGGGGGCGCGGTCGGCGATGTTGCGCAGGTTTCGTCCACGGTTGCTCGCGAGACCGGCGATGATGACCATATTCAGTGAGCGTGCGGCATTCCTCAAAGTGGTTGCGGTCCTCGGAGGCCAAACTATACTCGATTGTGTTCATTTACTGGATTCGATAATCGAATTTGGGGCATTTAGAAGCACAATCGTGCATAAAAATCGCTCGGTCTCGAAGCCGAACCCCCGGCGTTTAACCCATGTGACCGAGAGCACTCAGCCATGACCACCGTTGACCGAAATAATCCGCTCTATGCGGTGTCACCGCTGGACGGGCGATACGCCTCTCGAACTGCGCCGCTGTCGCCGCACGTGAGTGAGGCCGCGCTCATGTGCGCTCGCGTGCAGGTCGAAGTCGAGTATCTGCTCGCGCTGGCTGACCTCGATGTAACCCCGGTTTCCTTCTCGGACGACGAACGCGCCGACCTTCGAGACCTGTACGAGAGCTTCGACGCCGAGGACGCCGACCTCGTCAAGCGCCTCGAAGTCGAAGGTGCGGAAGGGTACACCGCGACGAATCACGACGTGAAAGCAGTGGAGTACTTTATCAGGACAGAGACGCCGGAGTCAGTTCACCCGTGGATTCACTTCGGACTCACCTCCGAGGACGTGAACAACCTCTCGCACCGTCTGATGGTCAAGGGAGCGGTCGAGGACGTTCTCGTCCCCGAACTCCGGGCGATGCGCGACGAACTCGTCGAACTCGCACAGGAGTATCGAGACATTCCGATGCTCGCGCGAACCCACGGTCAACCCGCGACGCCGACGACGTTCGGCAAGGAACTCGCTGTCTACGCGTCGCGTCTCGGGCGCACGCTCGCTCGCGTCGAAGCGGCCGCCGACTCACTCTCTGGAAAACTCGCAGGCGCATCCGGAACCTACGCCGCCCACGTCGCCGCCTATCCGAACGTTGACTGGCGAACCTTCTCGCGTGAGTTCGTCACGTCACTCGGTCTCGACCACACCGCATTGGCGACGCAGGTCAACCCGTGTGACGACTTTGCCGCCCTGTTCGACGCCTTCCGCGGCGTCAACAACGTCATCATCGACCTCGACCTCGACATGTGGCTCTACATTTCGGACAAATATCTCGGCCAAGAGGCCGTCGAAGGCGAAACTGGCTCTTCGACGATGCCGCACAAGGTCAACCCCATCGACTTCGAGAACTCCGAAGGGAACTTGTCGAAGGCGAACTCAGACCTCACCTTCCTCGCAGACTACGTGACGACCTCGCGCCTCCAGCGCGACCTCTCGGACTCCACTGTCAAGCGCAACATCGGTGCGGCGTTCGCGCACTGTCTCATCGGCTACGGAAAGACGCAGAAGGGCCTCGGGAAAATCGTCCCGAACGAACACGTCATGCGCGAAGAACTGGACAACATGCCCGCGATTATCGGCGAGGCAGTCCAGACGATTCTCCGGCGTGAGGGCGACACGCAGGCGTACGAACGAGTCAAGAAACTCACCCGTGGTCGTGAAGTCACGCTCGAAGACTTCTACGACCTGTTCGAAGAACTCGACGTGGACGACGAGACGCGCGAAGAATTACTCGCGTTGACGCCCGCGACGTACGTCGGACTCGCAGACGAACTCGTCGGCGACCTCTAAAACGCACACGTCACATTCCAATTCGGTTTTTCGACATTCAGTGAGTCAGAAGCAGCGGCTGAAGAGTGTTATGGGGCATCACCCGGAGGCTGACAGGCACGGTGGAATGTCAGCCGTGGGTGATTGGGCACGGGTCGGTGAACGCGTACAATCGGGCTGGACTGGTGTTCCGCACGAGGCGGTGCGTCATGGGCTGGTCATGCAGACGCGTGGCGCTCACCGTAGTCAAATTATTTACTCGTCGTAGAATAAGTCTTTTGGTGGGGTGGTGCGTTTGGGAGGACATGCAAGCAATCGCTGTCAAGCGAGGGGAAGAAAAACCGGTCATCATCGAAAAGCCAAGACCGGAGCCTCAGCCGGGTGAGGCACTCGTTCGTACGCTCCGCGTCGGCGTCGATGGCACCGACCACGAGGTCATCGCCGGTGGCCACGGCGGATTCCCTGAGGGAGAAGACCACCTCGTCCTCGGCCACGAGGCAGTCGGTATCGTCGTCGACTCGAACGGAACGCACCTCGAAGAGGGTGACATCGTCGTCCCGACGGTTCGTCGTCCCCCCGCAGATGGGACTAACGAGTACTTCGAGCGCGGCGAACCCGATATGGCCCCCGACGGCATGTACGTCGAACGCGGCATCGTCGGCGAACACGGCTTTATGTCTGATTTCTTCACCTCTCCAGCAGAGTATCTGGTCCGGATTCCCGAGTCGCAGGCCGACCTCGGATTCCTCATCGAACCCATCTCCATCACCGAAAAGGCGCTCGAACTCGCGTATGCAAGTCGCTCGTCGTTCGAGTGGAACCCGACGAGCGGGCTCGTCCTCGGCAACGGCAGTCTCGGACTCCTGACGCTCGCCATGCTCAAAGCCGACGACAAGGGCTACGAGAACCTCTACTGTCTCGGCCGCCGTGACCGTCCAGACCCGACTATCGATATCATCGAGAAACTCGGCGCGACGTACGTCGATTCGCGGAAGGTTCCTGTAGACGAGATACCCGAGGAACACGAGTACATCGACTTCGTCTACGAAGCGACTGGCTTCCCGAAACACCCGTTCCAGGCCGTCCAAGCACTCGCCCCAAACGGCGTCGGTGCCCTGCTCGGCGTCCCGACCGACTGGGAGTTCGAAGTCGATGCCGGTGCCTTCCACCGCGAGATGGTCCTCCACAACAAGGCACTCGTCGGCAGCGTCAACTCACACGTTCGGCACTTCGAGAAAGCGACAGTCTCGTTCACGAAGCTTCCCCAGTGGTTCCGCGAAGACCTCGTCACTGGCATCTACGACCTCGAAGACTTCGAGGCGGCATTCGTTGACGACGACACGACTATAAAAACGGCCATCGAATTCGGTACTATATGAAGAATGTCGATGACCTCATCGCCAGCGCCAAGGAACTCGCAGACCGAGGCCTCTCGAAAGGCGAAATCGCCGACGAACTGAACGTCTCGCGTGAGACTGCAAGTTGGTTGGTCGAACGAAGCGGTGCGGCAACCAAACCCGAAACCCCTGCAGCGAAGCCCGAAGGTCCAGACGACATCCACGTCGATTGGAACGCAATCGGAAGCGGCGGCAAACGTCTTACCTACATCGGCCGCGCGCTCGCTGACCTCCTGACGGAGACGCACGAACCCGCAGAGGTCACCGTAGGTATCGAAAAAGCGGGTGTCCCACTCGCAACTGCCGTCTCGCGCGAACTCGAAACCTCGCTCGGGTCGTACGCACCTGCAAAGCACCAGTGGGAAGAAGGCGACATCGACGACCTCGGTGGCGGATTCTCTCGCAACTTCGCACAGGTCACAGACAAGCGCTGTTTCATCGTGGACGACACCGTAACGAGTGGCACGACGCTCAAAGAGACCATCGAGGCTATCCGCGCCGAAGGCGGCGACCCGGTAGCGTGTGTCGTCATCGTGGACAAACAAGGCGTGGACGAAATCGACGGTATCCCCGTGTACTCGCTCATCAACGTCGTTCGCGTCGGCGAACAGTAACGAAAGGCGACGGACGCAACCCCTTTGTCGGCCGAGGCGTAATGTGGGCCTATGACGTTCCAACCCGAGCAACTCGACGCTGAAGAAGTCAACGCCCGTGTCGAGGAAGCACTGGAGAACAACCACGTCGTCCTCTTTATGAAGGGCAACCGACTCATGCCCCAGTGCGGTTACTCCGCGAAGGCGCTCGAACTCATTTCGCAGTACGAAGACGAGTTCGAGACGGTCGACGTACTCCCCGCACTGCCGCAGTTCCGCGCCTCGCTGAACGAAGTGAGTGGATGGGAGACGATTCCGCAAACGTTCGTCGATGGCGAGTTCATCGGCGGCAGCGACATCCTCGCCGAACTCGACGAACGCGGCGAACTCGAAGCGACGCTCGCGGGCGACGCGTAAGGTTCGTTAGGTGTCGTTGACACTTTTGTCTACTGGCTGACTCGAAGAGTAGGCCATATAAGGCTCCGACTCCTACTTGCACACAGGTATCGCCAAAAACCGCGTGCGCGCCCGCACCGTGACGCTCGACGATACCGAAGCCAACAATGTCAGGCCGCGTATATCGACTCCATTCGACGTTGGAATTGCCACTCGAAGACGTACTTGATTACTTCGAGAATAATCCCGAACTCCCACCAGAGGTTGAGGATGTGGACATCACGCGCCGTAACAACACGCTCATCATCAAGGCCGTCTCTGCTGACGATAACCTCAGCAAGTACACGCCGACGGCCCAACTGAAAGCGAGTGTGACGGAAAACCGGGTGTACGAAGAAGAACCACCACGCGCAGGAGCACCGAACTGGGGTACCGAAGAAGAAGAAGAGATTCCATCGGAACTCGTCGAGTTCGCCTGTTTCAAAGGCGACCTCGAAACCGTTCTTCAGAACACCGCACTCCAGTACCCGATGTTCCTCGTTCTGCGAGAAGTGGCACTGCGCTCCGAGAAAGGAACGCTCACCGCCATCACCGAAGACGATGGTGAACTTCACGGAACCCGTATCGTAGAAGGTGAACGCCGCGCTGCATCCGTCGAGGTCGTTGAAAACCCACAACAGAATGGGTCCAGCGACACCGGTATCAACTGGCGCGACAACAAGTTCATCTCCTGAATCCCCCTTACTTCCGGTCTCCACGCTTTGCGTGGCGCGCGCACATTTTTTGTCATGGTTCGTGATAGCACGGGACAGTGGCGGTCTCGGCCAAAAATCATTTACACATCCTAATTATATCTAATTACGAGTCATGTCGCAAGCCTTCCCCGACTACCTCGACGTCGACTACACCGACGGTGAGGGTGAGACCCCGGATGATTATCCAGCAATCCAGGATAAAATCGAGAAAGCCATCGAGGTCACCAAGACGGGCCTCGAACAGTACGAGAACCCCGCCGTCATGTGGACCGGCGGGAAAGACTCGACGCTGACACTCTACTTCATCAAAGAGGTCGCAGAGAAGTTCGACCTCGAAATGCCTCCGACGGTCTTTATCGACCACTACCAGCACTTCGACGAAATCATCGACTTCGTGAAGTACTGGGCAGACGAGTGGGACCTCGAAGTCATCTGGGCACGCAACGAGAACGTCGGCGAGTACGTCGAAGAAAATGGTTTCGAACCCGGCGACGACATCGACATCTCCGAACTGAGCGAACACAATCAGCACCACGTCCGCGAGATTCTCGAATACGAAGACGAGACCTTCCCGTTCCTCCTCGACACCTACGTCGGCAACCATCTGCTGAAGACGGTGGCACTGAACGACACCCTCGAATCGCACAACATCGACGGCGTCATCTCGGGCATTCGCTGGGACGAACAGGAGTCCCGCGCCGACGAGACGTTCTTCAGCCCGCGACACGACCCGGACATCTACCCACCCCACGACCGCATTCAACCCATTCTCCAGTTCGAAGAGCGCGCCGTGTGGGACGCATTCTGGCACTTCGCCATTCCGGACACCGTCGAGAACTACCCTGACGAGGGCTACGTCCCCGAAAGCTCCGACGACCTCCCCGAGGGCGTCGAACAAACGGACATCCCCGTCTCGCCCAAGTACTTCGCTGGCTTCCGCAGTCTCGGCAGCGAAGTCTCGACGGACAAGTCCGCAGAGGAACCGGCATGGTTGCAGGACATGGAGAACACGACCGAGCGCGCAGGCCGCGCACAGGACAAAGAGGACCTGATGGAACGCCTGCGTGACCTCGGTTATATGTAACGACGTTTTTGCACGTTCGGGGTCGCTCCGCGACCCTCTCACCGCAAAAACCTCGACTAAAAAGACCCCGAGTGACTCGCTTCGCTCGCACTCGGTGCAATTCAGGTCACATTTTCCGCCCCGACCCACTGACCTTGTTCTTCAGCACCTAACGCCCGCTAGGCGGCGTCTAACGTCGCGTTAGCCCGAAAACATAGATAACGTCTCCCGACCATGCGTGTTGCATGGCTCTCACGTTCCCAGACTATCTTAGCCTGGATTACACCGAGGGACGAGACCAAACCGCAGCAGCGTACCCGACCCTCGAAGACAAACTAGAGAAGGCGGCGATGGTCACCAAGACCGCCCTCGAACAGTACGAACGCCCCGCAATCATGTGGACCGGCGGAAAGGACTCCACTGTGGTCCTCTACGTCGTCCGCGAAGTCGCCGCCGACATGGGCATCGAAGTCCCACCCGTGGTCTTTATCGACCACTTCGAACACTTCGACGAGACCGAGCAGTTCGTCTACGACTGGGCCGACCGCTGGAACCTCGACCTCATCGTCGCCCGCAACGAGGACTTCGCCGGTCGCGGCATGGCCCCCGGCGACGAGATTCCAGTCGCCGACCTGAGCGAACACACGCAAAAAGAACTCGCCCGCCTCGGCTATGAGAAAGACACCCTCGTCCTCGACGCCGACACCTTCGAAGGCAACCATCTCCTGAAGACCGTCGCACTCAACGACGTCATCGAAGAGTACGGCTTCGACGGCATCTTCTCCGGCGTCCGCTGGGACGAACAGGACGCCCGCGCCGACGAGACGTTCTTCAGCCCACGCCACGAGTCCGAGAAGTACCCGCCCCACGACCGCGTCCACTCCATCCTCCAGTTCGCCGAGGCTGACATCTGGGGCGCGTTCTGGAACTACATCGTCCCCGACAGCGTTCCTGACTTCCCCGTCGGCCACGTCCCCGAAAGCACCGCGGACCTCCCCGAGGGCGTCGAACCCGCCGACCTCCCCGTCTCGCCCAAGTACTTCGAGGGCTACCGCTCGCTCGGCACCGAATCCGGGTCCGCGAAGACCGACGACCGACCCGCATGGGTCCAAGACCTCGCCGCGAGCAAGGAACGCGCAGGCCGCGCGCAGGACAAAGAAGACCTGATGGGCCGTCTCCGCGACCTCGGCTATATGTAACGACCGACTTTTTTACTCGCTCGGGGTCGCTCCGCGACCCGTCGCGGCAAAAACCTCGACTAAAAAGGTGCCGAGCGACTCGCTTCGCTCGCGCACGGTGCAGTATCTTTGGAATTTCTCGGTTCTTCTGAAACGATGTAATAGTGATGTTTTATTCAAACTGTGCGGAATACAGGACGCGAGGCGTGTATAGTTGTGGAACCCGATTAACCGGGACAGCCGATGATACAGTCAAACGTTAGTACATAGCCGATTCCCAGAGCAATGACCAAGAGAACAGCGAGGAGAAGGAGTGTTAGAAGCCCGTTGTAGGTAGGGGGTCGTTCTTGTTCGCTCATATGACTCTTGTTTGCCACGTTTGATAGAGAACAAATAGTTGGTTCGGTCGTGCTGCATACACCCTCGACATCCAGCACACAATTCTTGTCGTGCTCGGAGTGTTTCAGCAAAGAGAAACCATAACTCACACCGTAGCGCCTATCTCCCCCGATTCGCTACCGACCCCATGGAAGACGAATGGGTTAGTCTCTTTTCCGGGGGCAAGGACTCCTCGTGGGCGCTCTACCAGGCCCTCGAAGAAGGTCTGAACGTCACCCGACTCCTCACCGTCCACCCGAGCGACGACTCCTACATGTACCACGTTCCGGCGACCGAACTCACCACGCTGGCCGCCGAGAGCCTCGGTATCGAACTCATCGACGTACACCCGGGCGACCTCGAAGCCTCGTCCGCATCCGACTCGGGCGAACAGGGCGACGCAGAACTCGAACCACTCGAAGCCGCACTCACCGACCTCCAATCCGAAATCGACATCGCGGGCGTGACTGCCGGTGCAATCGAGAGCGAGTTCCAGACCAATCGGATTCAGGGGATGTGCGACCGCCTCGGTATCGACCTCTTTGCACCGCTCTGGCAGGAGAACCCCCGCGAACTCGGCGATGCGATGCTCGATGCAGGGTTCGAAATCACCATCATTCAGGTGGCGGCCCACGGCCTCGACGAATCGTGGCTCGGCCGAACCTTGGATGCAGACGCACTGGACGAGTTAGAGAAACTCCACGATGAGTACGGCGTCCACATCTTGGGCGAAGGCGGCGAGTTCGAGACGCTCGTCACCGACGGCCCGCACATGGACCGCCCAATCGAACTCGAATACGAGACCGAGTGGGAAGGCACCCACGGCCGACTCAAGATTACGGACGCGTACCTCGGCTAGAGAATCCAGCGACCAGACTCAAAAATTCAAAAAACGAGTTTCGACGCGACGACTTATTCTTGGGTCAACCGGGAGTGCGCGCCGATGAGCGCGTTCGAGAGGTCGAGGTTCTCGATGAGCGTCTCCTCGTCGACGATGGACTGTTTCAATTCGGCGTTGCGGATAGTTGCGCCGGGGAAGACGACCGACTCTTCGAGCGACGAGCCTTCGACGACGGCGTCTTTCATGATGTGGACGTTGGTGCCGAGTTCGGTGTCGGTGACCGTCGCCGACTCGTGGATGAAGTTCTCGCCGCCGAGATACCACGCGACTGCATCGAGGTAACTCTGTGGCGTGCCGATGTCGAACCACGCGCCGTCGAACGTGTAAGCGAACACGTCGCCGTTCTGCTGGAGCCATTGCATGAACCAACCGGGTTCGTCTGGGTTGTTGTCGCTCGCAAGGTATTCATCGAACTTCGGCAGGTCGTCAGCGGGGATGGCGTAACACGCAATCGAGACGAGCGTACTCTTCGGGTTGTCGGGCTTCTCCTGGAAGTTGACGACGCGATCACCGTCGAGTTCGACCAGTCCGTACGACTTGGCGCGTTCGAGGTCTTTCACGTCATAGGCGGCGAGACACGGCTCGTTCTTGTCGTAGAAGAAATCGACGAAGTCCGCCACGTCGAAGCTGATGAGGTTGTCACCGGCGATGACGACGAGGTCTTCTTCGACTCCCTCGCGGTCGATGAGTTGGGCAAGGGCACCAACCACACCGAACTTCTCGTCTTCTTCGCTCGTGTCTTCCACAGAGAGCGTTGGCTTTTCGAACGACGATTCGGCGATGTAGTTCTCGAAACTATCTGCGAATCGCTCGTTCGTACTCACGAATACTTCAGAGACGCGGTCGTCTGCTTCGAGGTCTTCGAAAATCGTGTCGATGACTGTCTGCTCACCAACCGGGAGGAACATCTTCGGCCGGTACTTCGTAATCGGCCACATACGTGTCGCATACCCACCAGCAAGGACAACTGCTTTCATACGTTGAAATCAGACCACGGGGGCAAGGCCTTTTCCCATCATGTCTGAATAGCTGACATTTTTGAAACCCGGCGGAACAGATTTTCGTCTCCGACTCGAACGGTCGGTGATGACAGATTCGGAGGCCGCCACCACCCGCCAGCAGATTGCTGATGCACTGCGGGAAGACCCTGCTACTGCCTCGGACCTCTCGACCACCGTCGGCGTCCCAGTGTCGTCCGTCTACGGTCACCTCCAGCACGTCGCACAGTCGGTCCACGGCAACGGCGAACAGTTCCTCGTCGCCCCACCAGAGTGCCGCAACTGTGGCTTTAGCGCCTTCGACGACCCCGTAAACTACCCCTCGCGGTGTCCGGAGTGTCGAAGCGAAGGTATCGAAGAAGCAGTGTTTAAAATCGAGTAATCGGGTGTTCGAACCCAGTTTTTATTCGCCCAGTTCGTCCAAGAGTGCCTGCGCTGCCGCGGACGAGGAACCGGGACCGCGAGCAGTAATCAGGTCGCCATCGACCGTCACGCTCGTCTCGGAGTCGAGTTCCGCGTCCCAGAGACCACCGGCGGCCTTCACTTCGTCTTCGACCCAGTACGGAAGTTTTCGCCCGTCAGGCATCCGGTCTTGCTCGTCCACGATGTCTGCTTCCCACTCGTTCGGGAAGCCAGTCACCTCGCGACCATCGACGAGGAACGAGCCATCTGCCTCGCGGGTGAACCCGAGGATACCGACGGCGTGACAGACGACGAGTGCCTTGCTTTCTTCGCCCGCGACTGCCTGCAAGAGGGCTTGGCGAGCGTGACGGTCCTGATTGACGTCCCACTCGGTTCCGTGGCCGCCGGGGAGGACGACCGCGTCGTAGTCGCGGGCATCCACGTCGGCGAGTGCTTCGGGATTCTGCATGCGCTCGTCGTTCTCGTGAATCTCGACGACGTGTTCGGCGAGTTCTTCTCCGACGCTCCCGGGGTCGACCGAGCGCTCGTCGATGACTGGAACGCCGCCCGTCGGCGTCGCCACAGTCACCTCGACACCCGCATCGACGAGCGTCGTCAGTGGCTCGATACACTCTTCGCCCCAATAGCCTTCCTCGCTGACGATGAACAGTGCTGAGGTCATCACCACCACGTACGAACTCGCGAGAAAAAGGCTCCGTGGTGGCGGAAAGCCACCGTGGGTTCTCGCAGACGTATCCGTATCGAGCGAGTCGTTCGAGACAGAAAACAGCGTGTAGTCTGCCGGTTAGTCGTCGCCGTGTTCGTCGACGATGACGACCTGACCGTCTTCGACTTTCACGTTGATGAGCGTCTTGACGTGGTGGTCGGTGTCGTCGAGTTCGTTCGGGCCTGCCTTCTTGATGATGGCGACGGTGTCCACGACGTCTGCGCCGATGTGGTCGAGCGCGTCGAGGACGGCCGTCATGGTGCCACCGGTCGAGAGGACGTCGTCGAGGACGAGGACGCGGTCGCCCTCGCTCACGTCGTTGATGAACATGTCTCCCTCGGAGTAGCCGGTCTGCTGGTGGAGTGAAACCTCGCCGTCCAGTCCGTACTCGCGCTTGCGGATGACGACGAGCGGGATGTCGGTCATGAGCGAGACGGCGGTGGAGATGTGGATACCCATCGCCGCAGGGGTGACAATCTTGTCAACGTCTTCGAGGTTGACCTTTCGAATGATTCGGATGACGATTTCGCGCAGGAGGCCGGGTTCCAGCATCGGAACACCGTCACTGATGGGGTGCACGAAGTACTCGTAATCGCCTTTTTCGATGATTGGCGCGTCGAGAAGCGACTGCCGCAACTGGTCCATGTCGCCCGTTCCCCGGGTTAGGCATAAAATGTGGCGGTTCGGCGGGAGTCGGTGACAGAGACCCACGATGGACGGTATCGACTCACGTGGCGTGCTGGTCGACGAAGAATGGAGTCGCGTGAGCGTGGTCACTCATCGCATAATCGAAGTCGGAAAGAACAGTTCCCGACTCGTTACATCCCGCCGAGGAGGTGGGACGCAGTCTTGACCAGCGGTTCGGCTGGTTCGTCATCTTCGACGAAGAGCAACATACCGCGGCCGCCGCAGTACACCTGCAGGACAGCGTAGTCCCCTTCGTCTTCGAAGCGATACTCGACGCTGTTTTGCACCGGGCTGAGTCCCGAAAAGAGACCCCGCTCCATGAACTCACGGCGTGTTTCTTCTGCGAGGTCACTCAAGTGTGACACGAGGTCGCTTCGTGATTCGAACGCTGTCCGAACGGACTCGCCGACGTGAAAGAGGTCGAACGATGTCGCGCCGTACACAGCAACCAGTGGAACGTCCCCCTTCGACGTTTCCTGAATTGCGTTCATCACGAACTCGCTTCGTGGACCCGGCGTATTGACGGAAGCCATCCGCGCTGGGTCAATTATCATGCAATCCCACCTCGGTCTGACGCTGCGCGTCTCCCTGCCCGGAGCGCGCGCCTGGACCTACCATAAATAGTGATAGTCAGATAGTCATATAAAACTAGAGGTGAACTTTCATCAACTACGGATATTTGGAGTTAAGAACTTCCTAACGCCCAGAAAAATGGCCATACAAGGGCGATAACCCACAATTCAACAATTGGTGCTACCTCTCAGAAGGACGATTATTTGCATGTAATTGAGTGGTTCAAGCGACGAATATGTCAATTACATAATCATGGACTGAGCAGGTGAAACCCCTGGTCGTTTGCGGTGAAAATAGTCGGTGAAATATGCCGTATTCGGCCACCTAAGACCGCCGTACTGCCGACGGCTTTGGCAACACCTAAGTCTGCTCTACTCACAGATGCGGGCGTGCAACCCACACCGGAAGTCGTCCTCGCGGTCGTCTTCCTGCCGTTTCTCGCTGCGGCGTTCGCCCCGGCCGTTTATCGGGTTCTCGGGGAGCGCACAGCGTACTACGCGGCCGCCGTCGCGTTGGCCACACTCGGCCTCGTGACGGACCTCTATCTCGCGGGGGCGCATGGTACCGTCTCGTTCGATTGGATTCCCTCGCTCGGAATCTCACTGGCGTTCTACGTCGATGGTTTGTCGTTGCTCATCGCCTTCCTCGCCAGTGGCGTCGGCGTGCTGATTCTCACCTACTCGGGAGGATACATGCACGGCGAACCGGGCCAGGCGAAATACTACGCGACGCTGTTGGCGTTCATGGGGTCGATGCTCGGTGTCGCACTCGCAAGCGACCTCGTCGCCCTCTTCGTCTTCTGGGAACTGACGAGTCTGTCGTCGTTCATCCTCATCGGTCACTACACCGGCGAGGAAGCCTCGCAGTACGCCGCCCGGAAGTCGATGATAATCACTGTCTCCGGTGGACTGTTCATGCTGGTCGGATTCCTGCTTCTCGTGTGGGTCTCCGGCGAAACGACGGCTATCGAAGGGACGACCTACAGCATCCCGGTCCTCATCGAAAACGCCGACGCGATTCGAGAAGTCCTCTCGGCCAGTGGACTGCTCGTGCCCGTTCTCGTCCTCATCGGTCTGGGCGCGGCGACGAAGTCCGCGCAAGTTCCGTTCCACATCTGGCTTCCGAACGCGATGGAAGCGCCGACGCCCGTGTCGGCGTTCCTCCACTCCGCGACGATGGTCAAAGCCGGAGTCTACCTCGTCGGTCGATTCCGCCCACTCTTCGTCGCTGAGGGCGCACCCGTTCTCGGAGATTGGACGCTTCTCTTCGCGGTTCTCGGACTCCTCACGATGACGGTCGCTGCCATCCTCGCAGTGAGCGCGACCGACATCAAGGAACTACTCGCGTACTCGACGGCTTCGCACCTCGGACTCATCATCGCCGCATTCGGCTTTGCTAACTCCTACGGTGCCGAGGCAGGCGCGTTCCACATCCTCAACCACGCGAGTTTCAAGGCGGCCCTGTTCATGGTCGCTGGCATCATCGCCCATGAGGCTGGAACACGGCGAATCGACCGTCTGAGTGGGCTTCGAAAACACCTGCCCATCACGGCGATTATCGCGGTCGTCGCGTCGCTGTCGATGGCCGGTCTCCCACCGTTCAACGGCTTCTACTCGAAGGAACTGCTCTTCGAGTCGACGTACTACGCCGCCAAAGACGCCGGTGGACTCGCGTGGGTGTTCCCAGTCGTCGCAGTCTTCGGGAGCGTTTTTACGTTCCTCTACTCCATCAAGTTCGCCTCGCTGTTCTTCGGCGACGAACCGGAGGAACTGGGTCACGTCCACCGCCCACCGCTGGCGATGCTCGTGCCGCCCGCCATCCTCGGCGTACTGGTCCTCGCCATCTCCATCGCGCCGAACTTCTTCATCGAAGCACTCATCGGCTCGGTGTACGGCAGTGTCGTTCCCGGTGAGGCACACTCGTTCTCGGTCCACCTCCCGACCGAGCTGTCGCCGTACTTCATCATGAGTATCATCACTATCGTCACCGGCGCGGCGCTCTTCCCGTTCTACGACCGCCTCCACGACGCAATCAACGCGATTCTCAAAGGCCCAGTTCGTGCCAACTGGTGGTACGACAACTTCGTCGAAGGCCTGACGACGACGAGCATCGAGGTCACCCCGAAAGTCCAGACCGGACTGATTCGCACGTACGCGACGTGGGGCTTCGCTGCCGTCATCGCACTCGCACTCGGTGGTTATGCCGCCGCAGGCGTCTCACTGCCCGCAATCGAGGGCATCAGCCTGACCATCCCAATCGTGTTGGTCCTCTTGGTGGCGATTGTCGGAGCCATCGCGGTGGACATCGCACCCTCGCACGTCGCGGGTGTGCTGACGCTCTCCATCCTCGGCTTCATGGTCGCTATCTTCTACATCCTCGCGGACGCGCCCGATTTGGCGCTGACCCAACTCGTCGTCGAGACGCTCGTGTTGGTCATCTTCCTGCTCGTCTTGGACCGCCTTCCGGCGTTCTACGGCGACGCACCGGACCGCACCGTCTCCATCCGCGACGGACTGCTCTCGATTGGCGTCGGCGCGACGGTGTTCATCACCGTCCTGCTCGCCACGAGCGCGTCGCCCGCACCAATTCTCAAGGACTTCCTCGTCCAGCGTGCAGGCGTCCCAGCCGAACACGGGGCGTTCTTCACCGACTTCGGTGGCGGGTCCAACGTGGTGAACGTCATCCTCGTGGACTTCCGTGGATTCGATACGATGGGTGAGATTTCCGTCGTCGTGATGGCGTCGCTCGCCATCTTGACGCTGATTCGTATGCGTGGCCGAGGTGAGACCCAATGACGGGGTCCGACGGCCGGACGACGGTCATCACGCAGACGGTCACGCGACTCGTCGTCCCGATTACACTCGTGACGGCGATTGCGCTGCTCCTCCGTGGACACAACCTCCCCGGTGGCGGCTTTATCGGGGCCGTCCTCGCAGTGGCGGCGTTCGCACTCGTCTACATCATCTTCGGACTCGACTACCTCCAGCGCGACATCCTCGGCATGGCAATCGATGGCTCCGACAGCCACGGACTCGTCGAAGCCTACCGCTGGATGGGTGCGATTGGACTGGCTATCGCAGTCACGTCGAGTCTCGTCCCAATCGCGTTCGGCTATCCGTTCTTGACCGAGGGTGTGCTGTTCGTCGAACACATCCCGCTCTACGGAGAAATCGAAGTGGCGAGCGCGTTCGTCTTCGACCTCGGCGTCTTCTTCGCCGTCGTCGGCGGACTGCTCACCATCGTCGGGGAGGTGGGTGCTGAATGACGCAAGTCATTCTCGCCGCCGTCCTCGGCATCCTCTTCAGCATCGGGACGTACCTCGTCCTCCGACGCGACGTGGTTCGCGTCGTCTGGGGAATCAGTATCATCAGCCAAGCAGCGAACGTCTATCTCGTGACGATGGGCGGGTTCTCTGGACTCGCGCCGATTCTCACGGGCCACGGTGCCGAAGGCGCTGCCCCGACCGACCCACTCGTGCAGGCGTTGGTGTTGACCGCCATCGTCATCGGGTTCGGGACGACGGCGCTCGCGCTCGTCTTGACCTACCGGGTCTACGAGGAACACGGCACTATCGACATGTACGAACTCGGAGGTAACTCATGAGCACGCTCGTCATCGCACCGTTGCTCGTGGCGCTCGTGACAGCGATACTGACGCTGCTCGTCCGCCCGAGCGACGTACTCCAACGAACCGTCAGCCTCCTCGGTAGTATCGCGTATCTCGGCGTCGTCGCGGCGCTGTTCGATGCCGTGATTCTGCCGCTCGGAAGCGAACCACGAATCTTGGTGTACCAAGTCTCCGACTGGGCCGCACCGTTCGGCATCACGCTCGTCGCGGACGCCCTCTCGGTGTTCATGCTCGCGCTCGCCGGACTCGTCGGCCTGCTCGCACTCGCGTACTCCATTAGCTCGATTTCCGCCTACGGGCAGCGACTCACCTACCACCCGCTCTATCACTTCATGATGGTCGGCGTGACCGGCTCGTTCCTCACCGGCGACATCTTCAACCTGTTCGTCTGGTTCGAGGTGATGCTCATGTCGAGCTACATCCTGGTCCTGTTCTATTCCGGCCCAGAACACACGCGAGCCGCGCTCAACTACGTCGTACTCAACCTCATCGGGAGCGCCGTCATGCTCCTCGCAATCGGGGGTCTCTACGGCGTGACTGGCACGCTCAACATGGCCGACATGGCACGGCGACTGGCCGACCCCGTCACCTACGACGTTGCGGTCTTGCCCGTCCTCGGTCTCTCGGCCGTCCTGTTCTCGGTGTTCGCACTGAAGGCCGGACTCGCACCGTTCCAGTTCTGGGTTCCGGCGGCCTACCGCGCCGCCCCCTCGCCGGTGACGGCGATGCTCGCTGGTGTCGTCAAGAAGGTCGGTGTGTACGCCATCGTGCGTCTCTACTTCACCATCTTCGCCGCGGGCGTGTTCGACCTCGGCTTCCTCGGTATCACGGGTGACTCCGTCCTCGGATTCTTCGGCCCGGTCATGTTCGTCATGGCCGCTGTGAGCATCGTCTTCGGCGGGCTCGGCGCTGTCGGCCGCGACGACCTCGACGGCATCCTCGCCTACTCGTCTATCAGCCAAGTCGGATTCATCATCCTCCCCTTGGCAATCGCGGCGACGGTGCCATCGACCGAAGTCCGCATCCTCGGTGTCACCGCCGCACTGGTCTACGCGTTCAACCACGGCCTCGCCAAGAGTCTCCTGTTCTTGGCGAGCGGCACCATCAAAGACGCCATCGGCAGCGACCAACTCGCCGACCTCGGTGGGCTCGCCTCGCGGGCACCCGTACTCGCCGGTGCGTTCCTCCTCGGCGCACTCTCGCTGATTGGCGTTCCGCCGCTCTCGGGATTCTTCGGAAAGTATCTCGTCTTCCAGGCCGCCGCAGATGCCTACGCACTCGGGTCGGCCGGGTCAGTTCTCGCCTTGGGAACCGTCCTCTTCGGCGCAATCTTAACGATTGCCTACTACACGCGGGCGTGGAACAACGTGTTCTGGGGCCGCGCGAGCGAAGTCGTCGATACCGCGCTTCCGTCTCGCTGGTCGGTTGGGAGCCGTGACGTGGCGATGACCGACGGCGGTGAGGGCGAACTCGAACGCCTCGAACTCATCGCACAGGTCGCAATCGTCGTCGCGCTCGCTGTCGCCATCGTCAGCTTCGGTATCGGCTTCGAAGCGCTGTTCGCCTCTGCCGACGCCGCCGCACACGCCGCGCTCGACACGAACGGCTACGTCGATGCCGTGATGCACGGACCGGGTATCGGCGTCGGTTCTGGAGCCGAGACCGCCGCAGGAGGTGGGCACTGATGAGCCGCCGCTGGCCGCTTATCGGTCTCGCACTCGCTGGTCTGTGGGTGTTCGTCCGCGGTGTGGACCTCACGCCGATTCGACTCCTCGAAGAGTTCCTCATCGGACTTCCGGTCGGGTTGGGTATCGCGTTCCTCTTCCGTCGCTTCTACAGCGACGAACCCGCACTCGCCCAGCGCGTGGAAGTGGTTCCGTACATCGTACTCTACCTCACCACGTTCTTCTGGGAACTCCTCACGGCCAACATCGACGTGGCACGCCGAACGCTGTCGCCGTCGATGCCCATCGACCCCGGCGTCGTCGAGGTGTCGCTTCGGGTTCGAACGCCGGTTGCGATTACGACTATCGCGAACAGTATCACCCTCACTCCGGGGACGTTGACTATGGATTACAACGACGACACCAACACGCTGTACGTACACAGCATCGACGGAAGCGACGTCGAGGGAATCCTCGAACCAATCCGCCGGTGGGAAGACTACGCACTCGTCATCTTCGACGAAGAGTTGAAGCCCGGCGACCCAGTTCCGCGCGTGCAGACCGATGGCGGCAACTCCGAGACGGGAGGTGAACGCCATGGCTGAATCCGCGCTCGTCTCGTGGATGGAACTCGTCCTCAACGGCGCGCTCATCCTCGCGGCGGGGTTGACGCTCCTCGTGAGTTACCGCGTGATTCGCGGGCCGACGATTCCTGACCGCGTGGTCGCACTCGACACCATCGGCACGAACGTCGTGGCGATTGCCGTACTCTACGCCATCTGGTCCGAACAGGGCTACTTCGTCGGCGTGAGTCTCGTCCTCGCCATCATCGGCTTCATCAGCACGATTACCGTGGCGCGGTACGTCACGGAGGGGGACATCATCGAATGACCGCCGAAAGTGCTGCCGCAGTGACGGTCGGCCCGCTTCGCGCGGCGCTCGTCATCCTGCTCACGCTCGTCGGGAGTTTCTTCCTCGTCGTCGGGACCATCGGTCTCATCCGGTTCCCGACGGTCTACAACCGGATGCACGCCACCTCGAAGGCGACGACCCTCGGTACGGCGTCTATCGCCCTCGCCGGGTCGGTGTTCTACCTGCCCGCTGGCGACGGCCTCATGTCGCTCGTGACGGTGCTGTTCCTCTTCGTGACGGCACCGACCGGTGCGCACATGATTTCGCAGGCCGCCCAAGAGATGGGTGTCCCCTTCCTCGATGGGGTCCAGTGGCCGGTCGAGCCTGAAGAAACAGAACCGGACGACGACTAACGCTTACATCTCTTTTTCGAGTTCTGCTGCGAGCCGAGCGCCGAGTTCGGCTTTCGTCCCGACGAACTCCTGTACGTCGCTGTTGCGGACGAACAACGTTCTCGTGTCGTCTTCGCCCATCACGGAGGCGTCGTTGGCGACGACGAATGCCAGTCCGACACGGTCCATGATGCGCCGCGCTTCGGCGACCATCGCGTCGTCGTCACCCGACGTTTCGGCTTTGAACCCGACGATTGGAAGGTCGGGATGCGCCTCGCGAACCGTGTCGATGAGCTTCGCCGTCGGTTCGAGCTCGAGGGTTCGCGCCTCGCCGGAGCGAATCTTCTCTGAGACCTGTTCGACGGTGAAATCCGAGATGGCGGCCGCAGAGATGAGTGCGTCTGCATCGGCGACGGCTTCCTCGACTGCTGCGAGCATCTCCGCGCCGGATTCGACTTGTTTCACGTCGGCGTAGTGAACGTCTGGGCCGTCGTGGACGAGCGTCACGTCCGCGCCGTGAATAGCGAGCGCACGGGCGACAGCACGGCCAGTCCGACCGGATGCGCGGTTCGAGAGCGTCCGAATCGGGTCGATAGATTCGGTCGTCGAACCGGAGGTGACGACGACAGATTTCCCGGCGAGCGACTGCTCGGTGGTCGCTTTGGCGACGCCGGTGATGATGGCGTCCTCGGTGGCAATCTTGGCTTTGCCCTCCTCGATTCGTGGGTCCACGAACTCGACGCCCCACGAATCGACTTTCTCGATGGCTTCGAGGACGCCGGGGTGGTCGTACATCGGTTCGTGCATCGCGGGGGCGACGACGACTGGCACGTCCGCGCCGAGGGCGGTGGTTGCACACGTCGTCACGGGCGTATCGTCGATGGCGGCGGCGATTTTCCCGACGGTGTTGGCGGTTGCGGGTGCGATGAGAAACACGTCGGCCCAACCTTCTCGGCCGCAGAGTTCGACGTGTTCGACGCGGCCGGTAATCTCGGTGACCACGTCGTTCTCGGTGGCGAACTCGACCGCCCACGGGTGGATAATACTGGTAGAGGCATTCGACATCACCGCTCGAACTGACGCCCCCTGCCGACGGAGTTCGTGCGCCAACTCGACAACCTTCACGGCCGCGATACTCCCGGAGACCCCGAGCGCGACGTTCACACCTTCGAGCATTCACTCAAACTGCGCCCGCAATTGGTTAAAAGGATTCGCGTCGTGATGCTGCGAAAATCCAATGGTGTGCGACTCGGCAACCGAAGCGAGTCGTGTTACTCGTCCAATCGCCCTAGCTCGTCCTCGACGAGACTGGGGTGTGTGCGCTGTGGTTCAGAATGTGGCTCTGCAAAGAACGACTGCATGACCTCTCGGGACTCGTCTTCGCGGCGCTTCCGCTCTTCGAGCGGAATCTCCTCGCACGCTGGCGGCACTTCGCGCCCACGGTCGGTGAAGTAGCCTTCCGGCGCAACCCAGTCGTTGTAAAACGGTGTCTCTGAGTCGTGGACGAGTGTGATGGCCGTCTCTGCGGCGTCGCCCGCCGCGACGACGGTCTGGTGATAGATTTCGGTGAGACGGCCAGCGGCGTAGATACCCTCGACACTCGTTCGCCCGAGTTCGTCGGTATCGACGTAGGTTTTCGACCCTGCCGCGCGGAGTTCGACGCCCGTCTCTTCGAGATACGAGGCATCGGACCACGAGGCCGCGAGGACGCGCGTAGCGGTGAGAGTCGATTCGCCGTCTTCGGTTTCGACGGTCGCGCTAAATTCGGGGTCGTCGGCAGTGCCGAGTACGTCGAGGGCGACGACGCGTCCGGTTTGCTGGTCTGCACCCGCACGGTCGGCCTGCTCGGAAAGAAGGTCGGTAAAGAGACGACTGTTCACTCCGGCGGGGAAACCCGGCACGTTCTCCAAGTGTGCGTTTCGGCGGACGATAGACTCGCCATCGTTGACGACGAGCGTGTCGAGACCGGCGCGAGCGAGGAACGTCGCCGCGGTGAGACCGGCGACACCGCCACCGACGACGAGGACATCTCGTGTGTCTTCCATACTCGGAGGTTATCGAATCGACCGAAAAAGCAAATCGGTTGCAGTTGTGGTCGCCAGTGTCCCGCTGGTCGATGGATTCTCGCCTAAAGGGCTTTGTTCCCGCCGACCAATTCGTGGTCGTGGACGAGATTGTCGTCAGTACCGTTGTCTATCTGCCGCCCGAGGAGATTTACGAATTTCTCGTCGATTTCCCGCGGTACGCCAACTACTCGAAGCACCTAACCGACGTGCGACAGGCGGGCGACGGGTCACCGGGGACGCGCTACCAACTGCGATTCGCGTGGTGGAAACTGACTTACACGGCCGAATCGGAGGTCACCGCAGTCGACCCGCCGACACAAATCGATTTCAAGATTACCAAAGACATTCACGCCGTCGGCCAGTGGCGCGTCGAACCGCTCGACGAACTCCCGGAAGACGCACCGATGGACGCCGAGACGGCCTCACGCGTCGTTTTCGACGTGAGGTTCGACACCGACACTGTCGACGAAGGCAGTATCGACCTGCCCAGATTCGTCTCGTTGAGTTGGGTCATCAACCGCATCAAGCCAATCTTACAACGAGAGGCAGAACACATCGTCGAACGAATCGTCGCCGACATCGAAGGACGGCGGCGACACGTCGATATCACCATTCACACCAATTCGAGGGCGTGAATCGCGTGTCTCTCTCGCACACCGAACGGGCAAATAGTGCCGCCGAACAGAAATGCACATACCTTCGGATGATTCACGTATCGACAATGAGAGAGGTTGGGATTTCGTGCGAGTAATCATCGTCGGCGCTGGTCAGGTTGGGTCGTCTATCGCCGCAGACCTGGATGAAACACACGAAGTCGTCATCATCGACTGTGACCCGGAACGGGTAGACGAACTCAACTACTCACTGGACGTCCTCGCGCTCGAAGGCGACGGCACGGCAGTCTCGACGCTCGAAGAGGCGGACGTCGAACGCGCGGACATGGTCATCGCATCAACCGACGACGACGAGACGAACATCGTCGTCTGTGCGACGGTGAAAGCGATTTCCAGCGCGTTCACCATCGCCCGCGTGAAGAACACCGAATACCTCCGGACGTGGCAGCGCTCTGAGACGGCCTTCGGCGTGGACTTCATGGTGTGTACGAACCTGCTGGCCGCGGAATCTATCGTTCGCGTCGTCGGCCTTCCCGCCGCCCGCGACGTGGACCCCTTCGCCGGTGGAAAGGTTCAGATGGCCGAGTTCGAAGTCGACGAGACGAGTCCCGTGACGGACCAGACGGTCCAGCAGGCAGACCGATTCGACTCGTTGACGTTCGCAGCACTGCTCCGAAATGGCTCTGTCATCATCCCGCGTGGTGATACGGTCATCCACAGCGGCGACCGAGTCGTCGTCATCGGCAGTCCGCAGAGCGTCCAAGAGTTCGCCCGAACCATCGCCCCCGAAGAGGAAGTCGGCCCGGCAGAGGAAGTCGTCGTGGTCGGCGGGAGCGAAATCGGCTATCACGTCGCGCGCCTCCTCGAAGAACGAGGATTCAAGCCCCGTCTCATCGAGCAGGACAGCGCCCGGGCACGGGAACTCGCCGAAGACCTGCCCAAGACCATCGTCATGGAGAGCGACGCGACGGACATCGAGTTCCTCAAGCGCGAACACATCGACGAGGCGGATATCGTCGTCGCCGCGCTCGACTCCGACGAGAAGAACCTGCTCGTCTCGCTGCTCGCCTCTCGTCTCGGTGCAGAGCGAACCGTCGCCGTCATCGACACCACACCCTATGTCGAACTGTTCGAGGCAGTGGGCGTCGATATCGGCGTGAGTCCGCGCGAAGTCGTCGCCGAAGAGATTACGCGCTTCACGCGTGACGGCGGCGCAGAGAATATCGCACTCATCGAATCAGACAAAGCAGAAGTGCTGGAAATCGAAATCGACGCCGAAAGCTTGCTGGCCGGAAAACCAATTCGTGAGTCAGTCAGTTCGCTCCCCGAAGGCGTCGTTATCGGTGCGATCACCCGCCAAAACGAGTTTATCACCCCTCGCGGGAACACCGTCATCAACCCCGGCGACCACGTCGTCGTCTTCGTCGATAACGAAGTCGTCGATAGCGTCGCACCAAAACTCTAACCGGCGCGCACCCACACGTTTCTCGAATCGGAATCCGAACAGGGAAGAGTCCTGCGTGTAGAACGTTCGTTCACGAATGAAACTGCGGGTAGATTACAAAGCGAGTCTTCGTCTGGTGGGGACGGTTCTCAAATATCTCGCCGTCCCACTCTGTTTCCCGCTCGTCGTCTCGCTCTACTACGGCGAATCGGTGTTGCCCTTCGTCATCACGATGGCAATCACCGTCCTCGTGGGGACTGGACTCGAGCAACTAGCAGAAGAACCCGACATCGGCGCGCGTGAGGGATTCTTGATGGTCGCGGCGACGTGGCTTGCCGTGACGATTATCGGGGCGATTCCCTTCCTCATCGAAGCCCACGGCATCCCCTTCGTCGTCTCGGCACTCCATCCTGAATCGACCCTCGGGAACCCAGTGAACGCGCTCTTCGAGTCGATGAGCGGCTTTACGACCACTGGAGCGACCGTCCTCGGTGACATCTCGTTCGAGTCGCACACACGCGGCATCATGATGTGGCGACAGTTGACCCAATGGCTCGGTGGCATGGGTATCGTCGTCCTCGCGGTAGCGATTTTGCCCGAACTCTCGGTCGGTGGCGCACAACTCATGGACGCCGAAGCACCTGGTCCTGGTATCGAGAAACTCACCCCCCGAATCGCTGAGACGGCACGCGCACTGTGGGGTGCGTACCTCGGTCTGACCGTCCTCGAAATTCTGCTCCTGTACGGCCTGTACCTCGCTGGCTACGCGCCGAATATGGACGTCTACAACGCAGTTGCCCACGGATTGACGACCATGCCGACCGGCGGGTTCTCGCCCGAGGCACGCAGTATCGAGGCGTTCTCGGCCGCCGCGCAGTGGGTCATCATCCCCTTCATGATTGCCGCCGGGACGAACTTCGCGCTCTTTTGGCACGTCCTCACCGGCGAGCCGAAGACGCTCTTCCGCGACACCGAGTTCCGCTCGTATCTCGGCATCATCGGTGTCCTCTCTGCGATTCTCGCCGCCGTCCTCTTCATCGGTGATGGCCTGCTCTCGGTCGCACCGATGGGCGAGACGTTCGACCAACTCTACCTCGAAAGCATCCGCGTTGCCCTCATCGGCGACGCCGAAGCATCGGTCCGACAGTCGGTCTTCCAAGTCGTCTCGATTATCACCACCACTGGCTATGCCAGTATGGACTTCAACGCGTGGAGTTCGACGACGAAGTACGGACTTCTCTTTGCCATGTTCATCGGTGGGTCTGCCGGTTCGACTGGTGGGGCAATCAAAATCGTCCGCTGGTACATCGTGCTGAAATCGCTCCGCCGTGAGTTGTTCACCACTTCCCACCCCGAGGCGATTCGCCCGGTTCGACTCGCAGGCCGCGCCGTGGACGAGCGCGCGATTCGCGGCATATACGCCTTCACGCTCCTCTATCTCGTCTTGTTCTTCATCTCGACGGGTCTCTTGCACCTCGATGCCACCCGAATCGGATTCGAACTCACGATTCTCGAGACGATGAGTGCCGTCGCCGCAACCCTCGGCAACGTCGGGCCGGGATTCGGCGTCGTCGGCCCGATGGGGAGCTATCTCGACTTCTCGAATAGTTCGAAACTCTACATGGTGCTGTTGATGTGGGTCGGACGTCTCGAAATCATCCCTGTCCTCGTTGTGTTCACGCCGGAGTACTGGCGGAGATAGGGCACCGCTGGCACTTTCGACGCGTCCAGAAGGCATTTACTTTCGATTGACAGTTACTTGCGCAGATGCGCAGTCGAATCCTGCTCGCGACGGTACTCGTTTTGATGCTCACCAGTGGGTGTCTCGACTCTCCACTGAATCAGGACAGAGAGCCCACCGAAACCGAGAGGAGCCAAAGTACAGATTCCGAAATGAAGCCACCAATTAACAAACTCGTCATCGAAGACAACTACCCCGGAAACTTCTCGGTGCGAATCACTGGCGAGTCGCGGGAGGTGGTTTTCAATAAGAGCTACTCTGCGAACCACACCGAAGAGATAGATTTGAGCGGGCACTTCCCGGCAGACGAACGGAGAACGGTTGAAATTCACGTGAACGGGTCACGCGCTTGGAGGCGGTCCATCGCGTGGTACGAGGGGTACATGCTGGAGATCGCTGACGACGGGACTGTTCGTGAAGGGAAAATCGAAGTGTGACTGCGCTTCGTGTGAGACGGGTATCCCGCGCTGAAGCGTTCAATCGAAGCAGAAAACTCCCGTTTCGAACGTTCGCTTACGGATTCAGTCCGTAGAGAATCGACCGGAAGAACACCAAGACGGGAATAATCTCCAAACGACCGACCCACATGTTGAGCAGGAACATCGCTTCCGCAAAGGGATTCATCGTCGGGCCGGTGATGCCAGTCGAGAGGCCGACGTTCCCCTGTGCGCTGGCGACTTCGAACAGTGCATCTGCGAACGTGAACTCCGGTCCGGCGAGATTCACGAGCAGGAGACTCGACCCGAGGAGGACGAAAAGCCACAGCAAGGAGACGATAGACGCCTCGGAGAACTCGCGCTCCATCTCGGGCCGAGAGAGTCGGCGGCCATCCATCTTGAGCGAGACGATGGCGCTGTCGGGGAGGAAGACGCGCGAGAACTGCCAGCGGATGCCTCTCGAAATCGTGTAGCCACGGATGATTTTGATACCGCCGACGGTCGAACCGGCGGCCCCACCGAGGACCATCGCACTGGAGAGGATGAGTTTCCCGCCGTCAGACCACTGGCCGATTGGTGCGGATTGGAAGCCAGTACACGAGAGGGCGCTAATCCATTGGAACGTCGAATCCCGAATCACGTCCGAACCGGGGCCACCGACGACCAGCGAGAGGTCGAAGTAGTTGGCAGTCTCGGCGAACGCCGACCCCGCCGTCGTCGGAAGCGAGACGAGGTTCTGGACGGAGAGACCGACGACGCCGACGCCGAAGATGATGAACAGCCAGCGCGTTTGCAGGTCGTTCCAGAGTTTGTTCAGTTCGTGATTCTGGAGGATAGCGTAGTGAATCGGGAAGGCAATCGCCCCGAGCGCCATAATCGGGAGCAACACCGTCTCGATGAGCGGCGAGTTGTAGGTCGCAATCGAGTTGTCGGTCACCGAGAACCCGCCGGTCGAGAGACCGGTCATCGCGTGATTCAACGCCTGCCACGCGGCCTCCCACGTCGGAATCGTCGCTCCGTAGTCGCTCAGGCTGATTGCGATAAAGAGTACCAGAATCGACAGCGCGGTGTAGCCGACGAAGATTTTCCAGACAGTGCGAACCGTCGAGACGACGCTCGGGTGGATTTTCTCTTCGCGTGCCTCACCGCGGTAGAGGGCGTAACTCCCACTGCCGGGGCGCGAGAGAATCGAGACGGTGAGGACAATCACACCCACGCCGCCGACCCACTGGATGAGCGAGCGCCACCACTGAATCGACCGAGGGAGCGACGGTTCGTGAATCGCCATGGTCAATCCACTGCCCGTCCACCCGCTCATCGACTCGAAGAACGCGTGGAGCGGATTTCGGAAGTACAGGAGGCTCGATTGAGTGTATTCGACGCCCTGTGGTACGAGCGCGGCGAGTGCGGCATCGGGCACGAAGTAGGCCGTCAGGACGAACGGGAGCGCCCCAAACGCGGCAGTCGCAAACCACCCAGCAGCGGCGATAATCATCCCGTGTTTCATTCGCGGGACCGGTGCTTCTTCGAACGCGCTCCGCGCGCCGAGGCCGACGAACGCAGTGAATCCTGCGGCCGTGAGGAACGCGAGCGCGGCGTACCACTCGCCGAAGACACCCGCGACGAGTACGGAGGCGACCATCAGAACCGACTCCATCGCGAGCAACGACCCGATGTCGCGCCCGATGATTGCGAGGTCGGCAGGCCACCCAGAAACAGTCCGTCCGCGACGAGACATCAGTGGTCCTCGTAATGGCCGAAGACGTCCGTCACTTCGGGAGTTGCACCGTCACCGGAGTAGACGGTAAGTAGGTCGCCCACGTGGACTGTCGTGTTACCACGCGGGGTTATTGGGTCGCTCTCGTCGGCGCGTTCGACGGCGACGATGAGTACGTCGTCGCCCAACAGTCCACCTTGGGCGGCCTCCTGAATCGTCTTGTTGACGATGGGTGCTTCTTCGTCCACTCGGATTTCGAACACCTCAGCGTGGTCGCCGACGCGCATGTAATCGACGATAGAGGGGCGCTTGACTGCCCGATAGAGGTACTCAGCGATGAGACGCTGTGGGTTCTCCATCGTGTTGACGCCGATTTGCCGGTAGAGACTCATGTGTTCGGCATTGTGAACGACAGAGACGATATCTGGAATTTGGAGTTCCTTTGCGAGCAGACAGACCATGATATTGGTCGCGTCCTTGTCCGTCGTCGTGATGATGGCGTCCGCACGCTCGGCACCGGCCTCGACGAGCGTCTGTTTCACCGTGGCGTCGTCGTTGAGGACGAGACAATCGAACGTTGCCGCCGCGGTCTCTGCTTTGGCTTCGTCGCGTTCGACGACGACAACCTCGTTGCCGCCTTCGGTCGCAATTTCGATAAGTGGCGTGCCGATATTGCCCGCCCCAACGACGATGATGTACATGTTATTCCGCCGTGCGTAACCGGCAGTGGAAAAGCTATCGGCATGACGAGCAGTCTGTTGGCCTGCGAATTGTTGGAGAACATCTGATCGGCGACCACATTCGTCATCGAATGTTTCGAAACAGGAGTATAATGAAGACGTGTGTCAGACTCCAATCGAGCCAAAATTCTCCATGTGGTCGTGTCCTTCACCTATCGAAGATTTATCATTCGCCATGATGTACGTCAACACACATGTGCGAGTTGGTCACCCACCCCCGACCGAGACATCACGTGAGGGGTAGCTCGTGAGTCACTCCGGTGGGCGTGAGCCGACAGTGAGCCTCAGCCTCCTCGATGCCACGATGGTCGGCATCGGAGCGATGATCGGCGCGGGCATCTTCGTGCTGACCGGACTCGCCGTCGAAATCTCGGGTCCGGCCGCGATACTCGCGTTCGCGCTCAACGGGGGCGTCACTGCGTTTACAGCGCTGTCGTATGCCGAACTCGCAGCGGCAATCCCGAGAAATGGTGGTGGCTACGCGTACGTCCGAGAGGTCTTCTCTGCACCCGTCTCGTTCGTCATGGGCTGGACGCGGTGGTTCACCTACATGATTGCCGGGTCACTCTACGCGTTGGGGTTCTCTTCGAACTTCATCGAATTCGGCCACATCTACGGCATCACGCTCCCCGGCCCGCCAGTTCTCTACGCACTCGGCGCTGTCGCGGTACTCGTCGCACTCAACGCGCTCTCGACGGAAGCATCCGGGAGGGGAGAGACTGCAATCACGCTCGTCAAAATCGCGATTCTCGTCGTCTTCGTCGGATTTGGGCTCACCGCGACGCAGGTCAACGAGTTCGACCCGCTCTTTACGAACGGTGCGTTGTCGGTCCTCCCCGCGATGGGTCTCACCTTCATCGCGTTTCAGGGATACGACCTCATCGCCACCGTCACCGAAGAGGTCGAAAACCCGCAGAAGAACATCCCGCGAGCGATTCTTCTCTCAGTCGTTGTCACCGTCATCGTCTACCTGTTCGTCGTCTTCGTCGCCATCGGAACGCTCGGTGCCGACGGACTCGCAGGCGCGGGCGAGACAGCAATCGCACAGGCCGCAGAAGGCTTCATGCCGAGGTTCCCACTCATCGGAACTGGCGCGGCACTCATCGCCTTCGGCGCGGTGTTCTCGACTATCTCGGCGCTCAACGCCGTCGTCATCGGGTCGTCGCGTGTCGCCTTCGCCATGGGTCGCGAGCGGCAACTTCCGGCCGCACTCGGTCGGTTCCACTACCGATACGGGACGCCGCTCGTTGCGATTCTCGCGTCTGCCGTGGTGATGCTCATCGCCGTGGTGGTCGTCCCGATTCGTATCGTCGGGAACCTCGCAAGCCTGTTTTCGCTCCTCGGATTCATCATCGTCAACTACGCGCTGATTCGCCTTCGCCGCCGACAACCCAACTTACAGCGACCGTTCAAGGTTCCCTACTATCCGCTCACGCCAGTTCTCGGCATCGTCTGTAACCTGCTGTTGGGACTCTTTATCGACCCCTTCACGTGGGTACTCGCACTCGGATGGTTGGCTGTGGGTGGTGGCGTGTACCTCGTCCTCTCGCGTCGCGGAATCACCGGCCCACCGACGACGCCCGAAATCCAAGAACCAGAACCGATTCAGACCCCAGAACAGACCGACGACTGACCGCACACATACAACATCGTAACCCGTAGACACACCAATGACCGAAACAGCCACACACGATTTACGCGTCATCATCGCTGGGGGCGGTTCGATGGGCGTTCGAACCGCCGAACTCCTCGATGACCGCGGCCACGACGTGGTTATCATCGAACCCGACCCAGACCGCGTCCAGAACGTAGCCGACCGCTATCTCGCCACCATCATCGAAGGCGACGCCTCACGCCCGGAGATTCTCAGACAGGCCCAACCCGAGCGCAGCGACGTTGTGGCCGCCTTGACCGACGACGAAGCGACGAACTTCGCTATCTGTCTGGCCGCCCAGCGCATGTCCGACGCCCGAACCGTGATGCGAATCGAAGAGGCACCCGACGAACTGTACGAGGAGTTCGTCGATGGACTCGTCTTCCCCGAGCGACTGGGTGCGCGCGCCGCGACCAACGAGATTGCGAACGGCGGCGTCCGAACTATCGAAGACATCGGCGGCAGCGTCGAAGTCGTCGAGGTCGAAGTCGCAGACGACGCACCCGTCGCCGGACGCCGACTCGACGAGGTTCGACTTCCGCGCGGGAGCCTGATTATCGTGGACTACCACGGCGACAGACTCGGCGGCCCCGATACGGTACTGGAGGCAGGCCATCGGTACGTCCTCGCCGTGGAGTCGAACGTCTCTGACGAAGTGATGAATCTGTTCCGTGGCTGAGTTGGGCGTCTTCTGCCGACACCGCCGCCTGAAAACCTATTACTGTGGATAGAACTTTGACAAGTATGCACCGTCCCTCCCGTCGCGCCCTTCTCGGTGCTGGCGCGACGTTTCTCGCTTCTCTCGCAGGATGTCTTGGCCCAGTACATGAATTTGGGTCAACAGAGACGACGAACACCACAACTACGACACCGACGACTGAGACCACCGAGTCGCCCACGCCGTCGTACGACGTGGACGTGAATTCCATCAGCGTCGTACCCGAGTTGGTCGCCTTCGACTCGCCGGATTCGACCAGTACTGTCGGCGACCGCGACGAGCAATTCGTCGTCGCCGACGTCGCGTCCGCAGACCATTACGGCCCCGGTTTCGAAGAATTCGAACTCGTCTACGACGGCGAAGTATTTCACCCAGTAACTGGTGAAGAGAACGGTCGATACTACCGACAGTGGCCCCGAAGTGGTGGAAAGTACACACCGGGTGCGTCCGGAACCCTCGTCTTTCGACTCCCGAAGCCAATCGAATCCGAGTCTGTCGCGCTCGGATGGCCCGGTGGGTCATACGAACTCGATTCGAACTCAGTCTCGAAACTCACACGTCCACCGGCTGAGTTCTTGGTCCACGGAGTCTCGGCAGAGTTGCGGGACGACGGCCTCGCAAACGTAGACGTCGAAATCGAAGTCAGAAACATCAGTTCGACCGCTGGCACCTTCGTTGGCGCGCTCGACCGAGTTGGACCGAATGTAGCGTACACGCCCGAAGAGGCAGTCGTATTCGAAGTCCCCGCAAAGGACACAGCGACGTGGAGTCACACGTTCGAGTTACCACTCCCAGCATCGGACGAATACTCGCGTGCCTCCTTCATACTCGATTGGCGACGTGGGAGTATGGGAACGGTCGTAGACCTGCGAGAAGGCGAGTCGTAGCCGGAGAAGAGTTGTAACCTCAAGAAGAAAAATGCGGAATCAGTTCGTTTTTGGCTGCAATCCAATACTCCGGGAACAGATACCCGACTCCTCGTTAGAAGTCAACGCCCTTGTTCGAGAATGCCTGCTTCAATCTTCGAGAATAACTCTCCCGGCGGAAGTGGTGACTGTTCGCTGACTCGAGCCGATTCGTCGAACGGTTGGGCCTCGTTCACCAGTTGTCTGACTTGATGAACGCATTTTCGATTGGTTCGGTCTCGAGCCTCCCACTCGTCTAGTGACGTGTTACAGTCGGCGGCGGCCCCAAGTGTTAGTGTGTCTGCGTGTGTCCGAATCTCGGCGGCGGTAGACAGCTCGATTTCATCACGTACGAGTGCCTCGTCGAGTAGCGTCTCGATTCGTGTGCGGACCTGTTCGCCCATCTCCACAAGGTCAGGCGCACTGTACGTTTCTTTTGTCGTAATTCGTCGACGCTCTTCGTGGAGTTCGCCGATAATCACCCCCTTTTTGGTGATGAATCCTGCTCTCGGAGGGGTCGTTCCAATCGTCGCTTTTGGATTGAGGACGAACGATGCGTGGTGATTTCCAACGAGTCGTCCGCGAAGTGAGATTTCGTGATGATTTACGAGTCGAATGTGAACGTTCTTCATCGTCGTCGTCAAAAACACACCCATCTGAATCGCCCGAAGTGCGTTGGCCAGTGCCCGTACCCGATTGAGTATGATGCTATCCGGGTGTGGAACACGACCGTTGGCCGGGTGGGCCGTAGCAGCATCATAAAACTGCCCCCACTGGGTGTCCTGAAACAGGTGTCGGAAACTTTCGAGTTCGATATCTTCGTGGAGTTCTAAGGCGGACGTTTCCTCGGTTCGGTGGCTAACTGGGTCGGCAAAATAGACGAACACTTGATTTGCTCGTGATGCTGACGCCTCTATTGCTCGAATAAAATCGACATCGATCGACCGGAAGAAGACTGAGAGAAGGTGAACGTCGTCGTAACTGGTGACGATGTCCGGGTCGGTGATGATATCTTGGCTTTGCTGTTTGAACTGATTCCAGTCGAGTTGATTGTCGAACAGCAGTGTATCTAGGGTATCCAAATCGAGAGCATTTTCAGACTCTTCGCCGCAGAGCGCGTTCGGCCAGAAGTGTTGGAGTGACTCAGACGTCCCCGCTGACGTGACCGGAAGAACGCTGGCAGATGCGACCACACTCCCGATAGTCTTCAAGAACGCGCGTCTACCTTGGGTGTGTGAATCGACCTTTTTCTGGATGATGTCGAAGACCAACCGCAGTCGGTTGTTTCCATCTGGGTCTTCGATTAACCCCCATCCCAACGTCTCGTCATCTTCGTGGCCACTGTCGTACCAGTGGTCGAGTTCTGCCTGCAAATACTCTCCACCATCCGTCCGGAGATTGTCGTCTACTGACTCGCCACTGGATAGTTCTACATCTCTGATCTCGATCTCTGGGTGTTGTTCTCGGAGGCTATCGAACCAGTCGTCACCGAACCAGTAGCGACCGAGCAATGCAAGCATGAGCAACGTCTTGCTCGTCGTCCCCTCGACCGCTGATGGAATGAATTCGTTCGCTTGGGCCGAAACTGAATCATTCGGGAGGCCCACCTGAACGAGGTCGATGAGTGTGCCTTCATCGATTGGAACGACGAAGAACTCGGAGAATTCCCAGGAATCATCTGCCTTTTGAATCGACTGCATAACTTCCTCGGAGGTGGCAGCAACTTCGACGACCGAAAAGAGGGCGGGATTGTAGTGCGTCGAATCTACGAGGTCTTCGAACACGCCAAGACACCGAATCGTTTCGATCCGGTCAGCAAGCCCCAGTTCTTCTTCGACTTCCCGCTCGATGAGTTCGTATGTCGGTCGCACCGTCCCGCTCGGTGTCACGTCTTCGTCTCGATCGAGATAGCCGCTTCCGGGGAATGAGAGCAATGCCCCGGTGTCGTCTTCGCCCGCTCGGACACCAACCAACAGGCCGTCGTCAGCAACGACGGCGACAAACGACGAGAGAACGCGGACTTGTAACCGAAGAGCCGTACGCACTTCGTCTGATATTTCGATGTCGGCAGTTGCACCGTGGCGGGACAGAATGAGCCGTCGAACGAGATAATCCCTGAACTGTGCCGGGCCAAGTAACAGTCGTCGTCCATTCTCGTCAACGTCGACCACATTCAGTAGATTTCCGTCGAAGAGGCGGTCGTTTCTGCCGGCGACAGAATCCCATACCTGCTGGATAGTCGCTGCCACGCTGGGGGAAAAACCGTACTTCGAATCGGGGTCGTACACCAGCTCGAGGTCGGCTGGGTCGATACCAGTCGCGCCGTAGTCCCCCCAGCGGACATATGATGCCATGATGACGGGTCTACGGAGCGGGGGGGTTTGAATCCACCCGAGAAAGAAGATTCGAGGGAGAAGATCCCCCGACAGAAACCGATTTTTCGTTGGGCGAAATCGCGTTCGAGTCGCTTACTGTTCGACCGCAGATGCGGCGCGAATAATCGTCTCTTCGTCGAACTTCGGGCCAATCAGTTGCAGACCGACTGGCAGTCCGTCAGTTTCGCCTGCCGGGACGGAGATAGCCGGGAGGTTGGCGAGGTTGATGGGGACGGTGTTAGCGTCGGCGAGGTACATCTGGAGCGGGTCGTCGAGGCTCTCGCCGAGTTTGAACGGCGGCACCGGCATCGTCGGCGAGGCGAGTACGTCCACGTCCTCGAATGCAGAATCGAAGTCCTGTTTGACCCACGCGCGGGCGTCCTGTGCCTTCGCGTAGTACTTGTCGTGGTAGCCTGCCGAGAGGGCGTAGGTGCCGAGGAGGATGCGGCGCTTGACCTCGGGGCCAAATCCTTCCTCGCGGGCGCGGGCGAAGGCCTCGTTCCAGTTGCCCTCGTAGCCGCCGGATTTGCCGTAGCGAACGCCGTCGAAGCGTGCGAGGTTCGAGGAGGCTTCGGACATGGCGATGACGTAGTAGGCCGCGACCGCCTTCTCGACCGAGGGCATACTGACTTCGGTGTACTCTGCGCCCTGTGCTTCGAGTTCCTCGATCGCGTCCCAGAATGCTTCGACGACACCGTCGTCTGCGCCTTCGACGAACTCCGTGGGAACGCCGATTTTCAGGCCATCGACGTCGCCATCGGCGGCCGAAGCGTAGTCCGAGTCTTCGCCTTCGTCGTAGGTGGTTCCGTCGTGAGCGTCGGGACCAGCAATCACGTCGAGGAGCGCGGCGGCGTCTTCGACGGTCGGCGCGATTGGGCCGATTTGTTCGAGGGAATTCGCGTAGGCGACGAGGCCGTAGCGTGAAACCAGTCCGTAAGTGGGCTTGATGCCGACGACGCCACAGAAGGCGGCGGGACAGCGAATCGAGCCACCCGTGTCGCTCCCGAGTGCGAGGTCAGCATCGCCTGCGGCGACGGCGGCCGCAGAGCCACCAGAGGAACCGCCGGGGACGCGTTCTTCGTCCACGGGGTTCTTCGTCGGCCCGAACGCGGACGTTTCGGTGGTCGTGCCCATCCCGAACTCGTCCATGTTGGCCTTACCGACGATGGTCGCGCCAGCGGCTTTGACGCGCTCGACGACGGTTGCGTCGTACGGCGGGACGTAGTCTTCGAGCATCGCAGAGCCACAGGTGGTTCGCAGGCCCTTCGTGGAGATGTTGTCCTTGACGGCGATGGTCTTTCCACTGAGAGAGCCGTCTTCGTCGCTCTCGATGGTCTCCTCGGTGATGAATGCGTTCAGCGACATTACGACACCCGGGGTCCTTTGAAGTAGCCGTCTTCCGTCTCGGCCGCGTTGGAGAGCGCCTCCTCTTGGGTGAGGCCGTCTTTGACCTCGTCGGGGCGCATCACGTTCACCAGTTCGTCTTCGCTGTCGACTTCGGGAACCTCGTCAAGTGCGTCGAAGTACGTCAGAATGTCCGCGAGTTGCGTTGCGAACTCTTCGACTTCGTCATCGTCGAGGTCAACCCGCGCCAACTCGGCGACGTGCCGAACTTCGTCGGCATCGACGGGCGTATCGCTCATACTTCGGCAGTGTCGGAGACTGGGAGTAAGGGTTTCGGTGTGGTCGTTCCATTCCAAAAAGTTTGTAACCGCCCCGTGACACACTCTCGCACAGATATTCCGTCGTTCCGATGCCGTCAGATATAAGTAACCGGCCTCAATACAAATTGATGGAGAACGACCGTTCCCAGTTGCTTCTCTCGAACACACAATGACTGAAAGTGTCCGACGTTTCACGACCGGAAACGCGCGCGTGCGCGAATCAGAGGAACGAGAGTCGAACGAGCGCGAAGAGGGCGAGACGCTCGCCTGTCCAGAATGTGGCTCGTCGAATCTCATCTCCGACACAGAGCACGGCGAAACGGTCTGTGACGAGTGTGGACTGGTTGTCCAAGAAGACGAAATTGACCACGGTCCCGAGTGGCGTGCATTCAACTCGGCCGAGAAAGACTCAAAGTCCCGTGTTGGTGCGCCGACCACCAACATGATGCACGACAAGGGACTTTCGACCAACATTGGCTGGCAGAACAAAGACGCCTACGGGCGCTCGCTTTCCTCACGACAGCGTGAGAAGATGCAACGACTCCGAACGTGGAACGAGCGCTTCCGAACCCGCGACTCCAAAGAGCGCAACCTGAAACAGGCGCTCGGCGAAATCGACCGCATGGCATCTGCCCTCGGTCTCCCGGACAACGTCCGCGAGACGGCAAGTGTCATCTACCGCCGCGCACTCAACGACGACCTGCTCCCGGGTCGCTCTATCGAGGGCGTCGCAACCTCAGCGCTGTATGCCTCGGCCCGGATGGCCGGAACACCCCGCTCGCTGGACGAGATTACCAACGTGTCGCGCGTTGACAAAGACGAGATTGCGCGGACCTACCGCTACGTCGTCCGCGAACTCAAACTCGAAATCAAGCCTGCGGACCCCGTGCAGTACGTCCCCCGCTTCGCCTCTGAACTCGACCTCTCCGAGGAGTCCGAGCGCCGTGCGCGCCAACTCCTGGAGAACGCCAAGAAACAGAGTATTCACTCGGGGAAATCGCCTGTCGGCCTCGCCGCCGCGGCCGTCTACGCCGCTGGTCTCCTGACCAACGAGAAGGTGACCCAAAACGAGGTCTCTGATGTGGCGAACATCTCTGAAGTGACCATCCGTAACCGGTATCACGAACTGCTCGAAGCAGAAGAGCAGTTCGAGATGTCCTAACGGAATCGCGTTTTTCAACTGCGTTTTCGCAACACCGATAGGCGAACAGGCAGAGCCTCAGCTATGGAGACGACTCGTCACTTCACCTCCACCGTCTACATCGTCAACGACGGTGCCGTCGCCCTGCACCGACACGAACGACTCGGGATTCGCATCCCACCGGGCGGCCACATCGACCGCGACGAACTCCCGCACGAGGCAGGGCTTCGAGAAGTGAAAGAAGAGACCGGTCTCGAAGCAGAATTGGTCGATGAGACGGACGCCGTCCCTGCGCCTGACGGACGAGTCCTCCCGCAACCGCGACACCAGATGCTCTACGACATCAACGTCCACGAGGACGGTCGGGTCGGCCACCAGCACATCGACCACATCTACTACGCCCGCGTCGAGTCCCGAGAAATCGACCCCCACGACGGCGAAGTCGATGCCGAGGTGTGGGAGTGGTACAACGAGTCTGAATTGGAGAAGAGCGACATCGACCCCGACACGGTGCAGTTCGCACTGGAAGCAATCGACGTCGTTGCGGACGAGGCGGCAATAGAGAACTAATTCTCGCCGACGAGCGACTGGATGTACTGTTCGACGTGGTTGTCCATCCGGCGTTTGTAGCCCGCCTGCCGCGCCAGTCGGTCGAGTTCGCGTGAAGCGTACGTGCCGTACTGGACTGCCTTCTTGTTGGCTTCGACCACCGACTCCGGAAGGACGTCGCGGGAGGCTTCCCGCAAGGCAACCTTACGGCGACTCGCTTCGACATCGACGAGTAACTCGTCTGGGAGCGGAAGCGCCGCCGAAACGACTCGGTCGTCGAGGAGTGGTGCGACCGGTTCGACGCCCGCCGCCCGCAAGGTGAGCAAGTCGCGTTCGAGTTGGTCGGGGAGCGTCTGAATCATCTCGCGGGCCGCACCGCGAATCGTCTCGGCTTCGACTCGGTGGTCACCGGGGGCTTTGGCGACTTTCGCATAGCCGCCGAAGAGTTCGTCAGCACCCTGTCCGACCGCCAATTTGTCGTAGCCGTCGGCGGCGACTTGCTCGGCAAGCAAGTAGAGAGGGAGGACGATTTGTACGTCCATCGGGTTGGTTCTCCCGAGCGCCGCGACGACTTCGGGAATTGCGCGTTTCAGTTCGTCGTGGGTGAGTTCGACGACGCGCAGGTCGCGGTCCATCGCGTCTGCGGCGTCGCAGGCCGCGTCGATGTCGTGTGAGCCTTCGAATCCGGCGACATAACACGGTGCGTCGGGGACGCCTGCGGCGACGATAGACGAATCGACGCCACCCGAGAAGGCGACTGCGAGTCCCTCGGACTCGACTTCGCGCGTCGATTCGAGGACTGCGGTTTTGACCTGTTCCAGTGCCGCCTCGCGGTCGGTCTCTGCTGGTGGGTTGGGAAGTTCCCAGACCTGTTCGAGACCGTTCGTGTTGCGTGTGTGGCCCGGAGGAACTGCAACCGGGTTCGACAGATTGCGGTGGTCGAACGACCACGTGGTGTGGTCGCCTGCTTCCGAAAAGATGGGTTGGCGACCGAGGACGTCGCGGACGAGAACTCCGTCGAGTTCGCCCGCAAAACCAGCAGTGCCGGGGAGTGGGTCACCCGATTCGAGGGCATCTCGCACCTGTGACTCGGATGCGCCGCGCATCACAGTAGGTCGGCGAGCGCGTGCTTGAGTCGTCGTTTCGCGCCGCCTGCGGCCTGTTGGAACGAGATGCGCCACGGGGTCTTACTCCCGACGACGCTGGTTCGGCCTTCGGTGATTGCTTCGAGGATGGCGTCGGCAGAGCGTGTGTCTGTGCCGACTTCGGTAATCGCTTGGCCGACCATCTCGGCGATGTGCGCGTCGCTTCCCGCAGTCATCGGGAGGTTACGACGCTTTGCAAATCGCTCTGCGCGCTGGTTGGCAATCCCGGTCAAGAGCCGGGAATTGTAGACTTCGATTGCGTCCGCCGCGGCGAGTTGCTCGCGCGAGATGTGCGGCGCGACGCCGTGGCGAGATTTCTGGAACGGGTGGGGAACGATAGCGATGCCGCCCGCGTCGTGGATGCGGTCGAGCGTCTCATCGTAGGAGAGACCTGCGGGAATGAGTTCTTCGACCCCCATCGCGAGGACGTGCCCTGCGGCGCACGTCACTTCCATGCCGGGGATGCCGACGAGTCCGTAGTCGGGCGCTAATTCTGCGGCTTCGAGACTCGCGTCGATTTCGTCGTGGTCGGTGACCGCAAGTGCGTCTACACCGACCGCAACCGCCTGTTCGAGGAGGTACTCGATTGGGTCGCGTCCATCGTACGACAGCGACGAATGCGAGTGCAACTCGACCGATAACACGATGTAATCTACCAGTGGCGGCTAAAAAAGCGCCCCGGTCCTGGCGTCACTGTCTTGCAGATTGCTAGCACTTGTCTCATGAGGTGGCCAGTACTGACGCTCTATTCACCACGAACCTTCCTTCGGTCGGAGAGTCCCTCGTCTGCGAACTACCCGAAAGATTGGATGAAATGTCAGCATTCAAATATTTAATCGTGTCCAGCGAATGAATACTACAGTGGGAACCACCGCGTTGGTGTCCACTGGGGAGAACTGCAATGACTGTACGAGACATCGCACGTCCAAAAGACGAACTGGTAACAGCAGAACCGGACACAGAAGTACGCGAACTCGCAAAGCGGATGCGAGACCGAAACGTCGGCTCTGTCATCGTCGCCAACGGCGACGAGATTCACGGCATCGTCACCGACCGAGACCTCGCCATCAAGGTCGTTGGAGAGGGACGAAACCCCGACAAACTAACCGCGAAAGAGGTGATGGTCGAAGAACCGTTCACGGTCGATGCCGACTCTGGCGTCTACGAACTCTTCGGACAACTCCGTGAACACGGCGTTCGACGCGCACCGGTGGTCGACGGTGACGAACTGTGCGGCATCGTGACGGCCGACGACCTGCTCGTGTTACTCGAAGACGAGATGCACGAACTCTCGCAAATCATCCGTGCTGAGTCACCGCCGTACACACCCGCATAAGTCGCAGTGGAGGCGACTTTCGGGACATTCGATTTTTTGGGCACGTTTGTGCATATAGAAAGGGTTTACAACCTGCGTTATGACCATACCAGTGAATGACGCTTCCCGACGCGGACCGCGACCTCATCGTCGCCGAACTCGGTCGAGACCCGACACCGACCGAGGAGATGCTGTTCGAGAACCTCTGGAGCGAGCACTGTGCGTATCGGTCGTCCCGGCCGTTGCTGTCGGCGTTCGACTCGGAAGGAGAACAAGTCGTTATCGGCCCCGGTGACGACGCCGCAGTCGTCTCACTCGACGACGAGACGTACATCACCCTCGGTATCGAGAGCCACAACCACCCCTCGTACGTGGACCCGTACGACGGCGCGGCAACCGGTGTCGGCGGCATCGTCCGCGACACCCTCTCGATGGGTGCATACCCCATCGCACTCGCCGACTGCCTCTACTTCGGCGACTTCGACCGCGAACACTCTCGCTACCTCCTCGACGGCGTGGTCGAAGGAATCGCCGACTACGGTAACGCAATCGGTGTCCCAACCGTCGCGGGCGCGACTTCGTTCCACGAGAAGTACGAAGGTAACCCGCTCGTCAACGTCGCGTGTGTCGGCCTTCTCTCTGCCGAGCGCCTCATCACCGCTGAAGCACAGAAGGCAGGTAACAAACTCGTCCTCGTCGGTAGTTCGACCGGCCGTGACGGCCTCGGCGGCGCATCGTTCGCCAGCGAAGACCTCGGCGAAGACGCCGAAACCGAAGACCGACCCGCCGTCCAAGTCGGCGACCCCTACACTGAAAAACTCCTCATCGAATGCAGCGAAGCCCTCATCGACGAGGGCATCGTGGAATCCTGCCGTGACCTCGGCGCAGCAGGTCTCGGCGGTGCGTCGTCCGAACTCGTCGCCAAGGGCGGCTTTGGTGCGACCATCGACCTGAACAAGGTCCACCAGCGCGAACCCGAGATGCGCCCCTTCGAGATTCTCCTCTCCGAATCTCAAGAGCGCATGTGCTACGAGGTCACCCCGGAGAACGTCGAGCGCGTCCAAGAACTCGCCGACCGCTTCGACCTCGGCAGTGCCGTCATCGGCGAAGTCGCCGAAGGCAACTACGTCTGTACGTTCGACGGCGAAGCAGTCGTGGACGTGCCACCGGAGTACGTCGCCGACGGCGCGCCGATGAACGACCTCGATTCGACCGAGCCCGAACAGGCAACGCGTGACCTCCCCGAAGTCTCGCTCCTCGAAGCCATCGAGGCGGTCCTTTCGGACCCCAACACCGCGTCCAAAGAGTGGGTCTACCGCCAATACGACCACGAAGTCGGCCTTCGGACTGCACGACGGCCCGGCGACGACGCCGCACTCCTCGACATCCCCGAGGCAGACACCAAACTCGCGTTCACCGCAGGTGCAGACCCCAACTGGACCAACGCAGCACCGTACGACGGCGCGCGCGCAGTCGCCTTCGAGAACGCGACGAACCTCGCCGCGAAGGGCGCAACCCCACTCGCCGCAGTGGACTGTCTCAACGGCGGTAATCCCGAGAAACCCGACGTGTACGGCGGGTTCAAAGGCATCGTCGATGGTCTCGCCGACATGTGTCGCGCACTCTCTGTGCCTGTCGTCGGCGGTAACGTCTCGCTCTACAACGACTCCGTTGCCGGTCCGATTCCGCCGACGCCGACGCTCGCGATGGTTGGTTCGGCAGACGGCCCCTCGCCCGGCATGTCGCTCTCGGGTGACGGCGACCTGTTCCTCGTTGGCTACCCAGGCGACGCGCTCGGCGGGTCCACGCTCCTCCAGCACGAAGGTGGCTCGGACGCCTTCCCGACGCTCCCCGACGGCGAAACCGCGGCCGACGTACTCGCTGCGATTCGCGCCGTCGCAACCGACGACTCGACGCTCGCAGTCCACGACGTGAGCCACGGAGGTCTCGCAGTCACGCTCGCCGAGATGGTCACCGAAGAAATCGGCGCAGACATCGCCGTCGAGAACGTTATCCAACTCTTCGACGAGACGCCAGGTCGCGTCGTCGTCGAGAGTACTGACGTGGATGCACTCGTCGAACTCACTGGCGACGTACCGGTCTACGAACTCGGAACGACGACCGACGACGAATATCTGGGTGTGACGGTCGATGACGACTACGTTGCCTTCGATGCGTCAGCCATCGCCGACCTGCGCGGCGTCCTCACCCGCGAACTCGACTAACGACACAGTTCGAACGCTCTTTCTCTGTTTCGGCGGCCGCGACCCGCACGTTTACCGCCATTCGTCACATGAATTCGGCAATGGAAATTGCGATTCTCACCGTCGGCGACGAGGTACTTGCGGGCGACATCGAGAACACGAACGCCTCGTGGGTCGCCCGCCAGATGGCCGACCGTGGGGCGACAGTCACGCGTATCCTCACCCTCCCCGACGACGAATCGCTCATCACCAAGTGGGTAGGGCGGTGGCAGGCCACGTTCGACGCTGTCGTGGTCATAGGTGGTCTCGGTGGAACGCACGACGACGTGACGATGGACGCCGTCGCGGACGCGTTCGGTCGCGAACTCGTCGTCGAAGCGGCGGTCAGACAGGACGTGGTCGCGACTGCTCGCGCCTACGAGGAAGCCAATCCGGAACTGTTCGAGGATACCGATGGACTCGAATTAGATGTGGATGCATGGGCGGCAACACCGGCAGGTGCGGAACCGCTCATCAACACCGTTGGTCTGTCACCGGGATGCGTCGTCGAGAACGTGTTCGTCTTCCCGGGACCGCCGGACGAACTCAAGTCGATGTTCGAGCAGGTGGCAGACCGATTCGATGGCGCGGTCACAAGCACGATGCTCTACACGGGGACACCGGAAGGGATGATGACGGACGTATTTGATTCTCTCTCTGACCGATTCGACGTGACCGTCGGAAGCTATGCCTCTCGCGGGGAGACACCGAATCGAATCAAACTCAGCGGGACCGACGAAGAGACGTTGAACGCCGCGGTCGAATGGCTCTTCGAAAATGCCGACGTGGCCAACGACCCGTCAGCCGTACGGTTCGACTAACTACGGTTCGAGTACCACTTTGCCGACGCTCTTTCTGTCCTCGACGTACTGGTGTGCCTCAGCGGCGTCTTCGAGGTCGAACGTCTCACCGACGACGACTTCGAGTTTTCCGTCGGCGAGAAGCGAAGAGAGTTTGGGAACCGCACCGAGTACCGACTCGGGGCGTTTCTGCATCGCGTTTCCGAGGTGGAAGCCGATGACCGACTTGTTCTCGAAGAGCAGTCGCGTGGTGTCTGCTTTGGCAACCTCGCCGGAGGCGGCCCCGTAGGTGACGATGCGACCGAAGTCCGAGAGTGCGTCGAGACTTCGGTCGAAGGTCTTCCCGCCGACACCGTCGAGAACGAGGTCCACGCCATCTTCGGTCTCGCCGTCGATGACGTCGCGGAAGTCGGTCTCAGTGTACTGGATTCCGTGGTCGAGACCGAGGTCGAGTGCGAGCGAAATCTTCCGCTCGGTGCTGGCAGTTCCGAAGGTTTCGGCACCCGCGAGCGAGGCGAGTTGGACTGCCGCGGTTCCGACGCCGCCCGCCGCGGCGTGAATCAGCACACGTTCGCCTGCTTCGAGTCCGCCCCATTCGTGGAGGCAGTTGTAGGCAGTGAGGAACTGAATCGGGAATCCAGCGGCCTCGGCGAACGACATCGACTCCGGAACGTCGAACAGGGCAGTCGCGGACGCGGTGACGTACTCCGCGTAGGCACCGCCACCAGTCAGGGCGACGACGCGCTCGCCGACTTCGCGCTCGACACCCTCACCCACTGCGTCGATAGTTCCTGCGGCCTCCATTCCGGGCGTGTACGTCGGTTCCGGGCCGTTTCGGTAGTGGCCACGGCGTTGCATGATATCGGCGAAATTGATGCCTGCGGCTTCGACCGCGATTCTGACCTCGCCGGGGGCGGGTTCGGGAGCTTCAGTCTCTCGGACGTCGAGTACATCGCTCGAACCGTACTCGGGGACAACGACAGTTCGCATACACGTAGGTGTGCCCGAGGACAGAAAAATGCGGAGAACGCGGAAGTGCTATCGCGTTCTCAGGCGAGAAGCAGCGGGAGGCCGAACGTGACGGCGACGCCGATGACGAAAATGACGATTCCGGTCGTAACTTGGCTCATCGTGAAGTCCTGCATCGGCGAGGTGACGCGGCCGTCCTCGTCGCCGTGGTCGTGATGGTCGTCGTGGTCGCTCATACGCGAGGCGACGGGTTCGCAATACAAAAACGCACCTAACCGTCGTTCGGGAGTAGCCGATGGAGTCTGCTATTCGAATCCGCGCACAGACCTAAGTCACGCGCGACAGTCGTCTACGATAGATGACATCACATCCGCGAGACGAAGAGCGGCGCTGGTGGAAAGAGGCGGTCGTCTACCAAATCTACCCTCGGAGTTTCAAAGACTCCGATGGAGACGGCGTCGGTGACATTCCCGGCATCATCGAGAAAGCCGACTATCTCGCCGACCTCGGCGTCGATTGTATCTGGTTGAACCCAGTGTACGAATCGCCAAACGCAGACAACGGCTACGATATCGCCGATTATCGGGCGATCATGGACGAGTTCGGGACGATGGATGACTGGGAGCAACTCCGTGACGAGTTGCACAAACGAGACATCAAACTCATCATGGACCTCGTGGTCAACCACACCTCCGACGAACACGCGTGGTTCCTCAACTCCCGAGCATCGACCGACAACGAATTTCGAGAGTACTACTGGTGGCGCGAAGGCCGTGACCCCGAGGAGACGGACCTCGACCCCGAGGTCTATGACACGCCCGACGACGTGAACGAAGTCCCACCGAACGATTGGGAGTCTTTCTTCGGTGGGCCAGCCTGGAGTTACGACGAGGACTCTGGCGAGTGGTATCTCCACCTCTTCGACCGCAAGCAACCCGACCTGAACTGGGAAAACGAGGCCGTCCGCGACGAGGTCTTCGAGATGATGGAGTGGTGGCTCCAGAAGGGAATCGACGGCTTTCGGATGGACGTTATCAACCTCATCTCCAAACCCGAGGGACTGCCCGACACCGACCCCGAAAACGACATCGAGACCATCGACCGTGCGGTGAACGGACCGAACGTCCACGACTATCTCGGCGAGATGCGCGAGCGCGTCTTGGAACCTGACTTCCTCAGCGTGGGTGAGATGATTGGCGCGCCGATGCCGATGGAGACGGCGCGACAGTACGTGACGCCCGGCCCGGAAGGAGATGGTCTCTCGATGATTTTCCACTTCGAACACGTACTCGTCGACCGGGGCGACGACGCACTGGAGTTGACCGAGTGGACCCTCCCGGACCTCAAAGCAATCTTCGACCGCTGGCAGGATGGCCTCGCCGAAGCGGGGTGGAACTCGCTCTACTTCAACAACCACGACCAACCCCGCCAAGTCTCTCGCTACGGGAACGACAGCGAATACCGTCGTGAATCGGCGAAGTTACTCGCCACCTTGCTTCACACCCTTCGGGGGACACCGTACATCTACCAAGGTGAGGAACTGGGCATGACGAACTACCCATTCGAGTCACTGGACGACTTCCGCGACGTGGCGACGCTCAATCCCATTCGAAGTGCGCTCGAAGCCGGTGAAATCGAGTCGTTCGAAGCAGTCAAAGACAGGGCACGAGCGATGAGTCGCGACAACGCTCGGACGCCGATGCAGTGGGACGACAGCGAGTACGCGGGTTTCACCGACCCCGATTCGACGCCGTGGATTGACGTCAACCCGAACAAGGAGACCATCAACGTCGAAGCCGAACGCGCCGACCAAAATTCGGTGTGGCACTACTACCGTGATCTGATTTCACTCCGGAAGGAACACGATGTCATCGTCTACGGCGACTACGACCCACTCACCCCGGGCCACGAGTCGCTGTGGGCCTACACGCGAACGCTGGGCGACGACTCGCTCTTGGTCGTCCTCAACTTCTCGGACGACGAGACACAGTTCGAATCGCCGGAAGACCTCAAAGGCGCAAACGCAGAGATACTCATCTCGAACTACGAAGCCGACGTTAGCGACGTTGCAGACGCGGTGCTTCGACCGTGGGAGGCCCGCGTCTACGACCTCCGATAAGTCGCACTGACGGACTCTTCGCTTATTCCCCATTCAGTGCCGAACTAGCCGAAAAGTAACGTGTGCGAAGTCACCAAGCTATAGAACCAATCCGGCAAAAATGCACAGGCAACCAAGTCCGAGAACGAAGAATACGCCGACGAGACGTGCATAGAGTTCCTGTTTTTGCTTCGCTCTCTCGGGATTGTCTTGCCACTCTCGGGCGCTCACGTAGTTCCTCACGCGGTGCGGAAAACGGATAGAGGCCGCTCCAACCACCACGAATAGGAGACCTACGGCGACGAGGAGTGGTTGCATTACTCGAAGATGGTACGCATGCTGACATAATTCTGCTGACGGCGATACCTGATTTGTACGTCGGGCCAAAATTGGAGAGTCGCCGTGACCGATACGCGCCCTGTACTCAACGCGGACTCGACAAACTACCAGTGAGTGAAAGTTCCAACAGGACCAAAATAGCCGCCACACATTCCTTAGCCCACTGACACCACCCAAACCGACGGAGTGAAATTCGGTTCCGAGTGAACTTCTGGTAATGACGACTTTCGACCGCACGTGGTGGAAAGAAGCGGTCGTCTATCAGGTCTATCCCCGGAGTTTCAACGACTCCGACGGCGACGGACTGGGCGACATTCCGGGCATCATCGAGAAAGTAGACTACCTTGACGACCTCGGCGTCGATTGTCTGTGGCTGAATCCAGTCTACGACTCACCTGGCGTCGACAACGGCTACGACATCGCCGACTACCGCTCCATCTTGGACGAGTTCGGGACGATGGACGACTGGGAGACGCTCCGTGACGAGTTGCACAAACGAGACATCAAACTCATCATGGACCTCGTGGTCAACCACACCTCCGACGAACACACGTGGTTCCTCAACTCTCAGTCTTCGGGGGATAGCGACTTCCGAGAGTACTACTGGTGGCGCGAAGGCCGTGACCCCGAGGAGACGGACCTCGACCCCGAGGACTACGACACGCCCGACGACGTGAACGAAGTCCCACCGAACGACTGGCAATCCTTCTTCGGCGGGCCAGCCTGGAGTTACGACGAGGACTCTGGCGAGTGGTATCTCCACATTTTCGACGAGCGAATGCCCGACCTGAACTGGGAGACCGAGGCCGTCCGCGACGAGGTCTTCGAGATGATGGAATGGTGGTTCGACAAGGGTATCGACGGCTTCCGAATGGACGTCATCAACCTCATCTCCAAACCCGACGGACTGCCGAACAGCGACGACCCGGAAGCAATCGTTCGCGGTGCAGGGCAGTTCGTCAACGGCCCGCGCGTCCACGACTATCTCGAAGAACTCCACGACCGAGTACTCGACGAGGAAGCGATGACCGTCGGCGAGATGGCCGAACTCTCGGTCGAAGAGGCACGACAGTACACTGGACGCGACGGCGACGGCATGAGCATGGTGTTCACCTTCGACCACATGCGCCTCGATATGACCGACGCAGGCCGGTGGTCCTACCGCGAGTGGTCGCCACAAGAACTCAAAGAGACCATGACTCACTGGCAGGAGGGCCTCGCAGACGAAGGCTGGAACTCACTGTTCCTCAACAATCACGACGAGCCTCGGCAAGTCTCACGCTTCGGTGACGACGAGTATTACCGCCGCGAGTCGGCGAAGATGCTCGCCACCTTACTTCACACCCTTCGCGGGACGCCCTACATCTACCAAGGCGAAGAGCTGGGCATGACGAACTACCCATTCGACTCGCTGGAGGAAGTGCGCGACGTGGACACCATCAAGAACGTTCGTGCCGCCCGGAAATCGGGTCGCATCGACGACGCTGACGTGATGGACCTCGTTCGCTACCGGACCCGTGACAACGCCCGAACGCCGATGCAGTGGAACGACTCCACACACGCTGGATTCACCGAGAGCGAGGCGACGCCGTGGATGCCGGTCAACCCGAACAAAGACGACATCAACGCCAAAGACGCGCGTGACGACCCCGAGTCGATTTGGCACTACTATCGCGACCTCATTTCCCTCCGTAAAGAGCGTGACGTACTCGTCTACGGCGACTACGACCTGCGACTCGAAGACCACGAGAACCTGTGGGTTTACACGCGAACGCTGGAAGAGGACTCGCTCTTGGTTGTCCTCAACTTCGCTGGCGAAGAAACGCGATTCGACCCGCCGAGTGACCTCCGCGGTGAAGCGGCCGACCTGCTCATCTCGAACTACGAGTCTGACATCGTTTCGGTCGAGACGACAGTCCTCCGCCCGTGGGAGGCCCGCGTCTACGACCTGCACTAATCGCTCTCAGTCCCGTTCTTTCCGCCCGTCGTCTGCTGTCGAGAGAGCCAACGCAGACATCTGCAAGTGTGGGTCTTCGACGTTCGTCCCCGAGAGGAACGCCTGTCTAACTCCCGCTTCCGGCCCGCGAGCAGGCACGACCCGGAGGTTCGATACGTCTCCCACAACTGCGCGAATCTCTCGGTCGACCGTATCGCGCGCTTCGACTGGAACAGCGAGCAACACCTCGCTTAATTCGCAGTCGCTGCGGTCGCCAAGTTCGGCAACAACGTCGCTGTCGGCGGCTTGCAACTCGATTCTGAATCGCCACGGCGTGGTGAGAAAGGTCCGTCGCTCGTTTTGGACGACCGGCCACTCGTGTGCTTCGGCCCGTTCGACGACGGCAGCGACATCTTCGACGACGACGCCGAAGTGGTCGAATTTGACCCGCGGCCCCGGTGCGAGCGTCACGTCTGCGCTCCCACCACGGTTCGTCTGGAGTCGAAGTTTGAACTCGTCCGGCGGGGTTTCGTCGGGTGACAGTGAGACAGATTCGCCATCGGCAGACCCGAACTTCGCGTTCGGCGTGATGCCGTGGTCCGCGAGTGTTGCGGTCGCGTGTTCGATATCCGGGGTCTGATAGTGGAGGTGGAAGACCGAGGGGACCATTATCAAATCAATTGTTGGAGCGTTTTTCAAGATATCGGCTTCTGAGATGTAGCTCCAAACGTTCGTACACAAGTGATAATATCCACTGTTGTTCAGATTGTGATATGACGGATAGCGATACAAAACCTACCGATACTCCAGAATCGCGTAGACCGACAAAAGACGAACTAATAGAATCATATGTACAATATAGTGAAGAATCCCGATACCGTGACGGACTCATGCACAATTCATATTATTTCATCTTGATTTCTGTCGTGATATTCTCGGGCCATATCACATCTATAAATACAGATGGCCCATTTCATGAATCACCTAAATTTGGTTTCGTAGTTTTGGCGGGAGGACTTGCAGCACTTGGTATTGGTGCAGTTCTTATTTCGTACAATCAGAAGAAAATAAACGCCGAAGACCAGCGCCAGATATTGGAGAATATGATTGACAAACATTACACAGCAACTGGATTTTTCAAAACCCAGGAGAACGATGACTTCAATCCGCGTAAAAAGGATAATCCGTTTGCGATTCAGTCAACAGTAACTACCAGGACAAAAGGCCCGGTTGACAGATTTTTTATTGATACAGTATCTATCGAGACGTTTGCTTACATATCCTTAGGGCTGGGATTTCTTGGCATTTTGTTTGGACTGGGAATTTTATTAGCACCGGTGGTCCCATGTCTGTGAATTGTTAAAAGTTGAATTCAGAGCGACGTATTGAGAACCAAGGCTTGGATTCGTACCGGTGTCGGACTCCTTTTGGTACTGCGATGCAGTACAAATTCATATCGAATGCTTACGAAGCGCATCATCCCCTGTATCGACGTTGACCTCGACGACGACGGCAACCCGGCCGTCTACACGGGCGTCAACTTCGAGGACCTGAAGTACACCGGCGACCCCGTCGAGATGGCCAAACTCTACAACGAAGCGGGTGCCGACGAGTTCGTCTTTCTCGATATCACGGCGTCGGCAGACGGCCGCGAGACCATGCTCGATACCGTCTCGCAGGTCGCCGACGAGGTGTTTATCCCACTGACCGTGGGCGGTGGTATCCGAACGAAAGAAGACATCAAAGAGACGCTCCGCGCCGGGGCCGACAAGGTGTCTATCAACACCGCCGCACTGGAAAACCCCGAACTCATCGAAGCGGGCGCACGGGCCTTCGGGAGCCAGTGTATCGTCATCTCCGTAGACGCCCGGCGTCGATACGACGACGAAGGCGAACACTACGTCGAAGTAGATGGCGAGTCCTGCTGGTTCGAATGTACCATCAAAGGCGGCCGCGAAGGAACCGGCGTGGACGTCGTGGAGTGGGCACGCGAGGCCGAATCACGCGGCGCTGGCGAACTCTTCATCAACTCTATCGACGCCGACGGGACGAAAGACGGCTACGACATTCCCTTGACCAAGGCCGTCTGTGACAACGTTTCGACGCCCGTCATCGCCTCGTCCGGCTGTGGCGGCCCAGAAGACATGTACGAAGTCTTCACTGAGGCCAACGCGGATGCCGGACTCGCGGCCTCTATCTTCCACTTCGACGAGTATTCGATTCAGGACGTGAAGTCGTATCTCGACGAACACGACGTTCCGGTTCGGCTCTAAGCTCTCCGACGCTTCTTTCTCGGTCGTGCGCACGTCGCACAGTCGAAACCAAGCTTAACCTCCGAAACGCGCGTATAGTGTGCCACGATGACGACCGATTCGTGGCGCGCCGCACTCGAAGCCCACCGCGAGCAGAAAGACCACTACTTCGCCCGAGACCAGCATTCGCCGATTCCACACGACCAGCGGGAGTTCTTCGACGGCCTCGACTACTTCGAGCCGGACCCAGACCTCAGATTCGAACTGGCCTTACTGGAGTACGACAACCCCGAGACGATAACCATCGCAACGACGACAGAAGGCGAGCGCGACTATCTCGTTTGGGGCTACTTCGAGTTCGACGTCGATGGCGAGCGCTACCGACTCGATGCGTATCGAACCAGTCCCGAAGACGGCCGGCTATGGGTGCCGTTCCGCGACGAGACCAACACGCACGAGACCTACGGTGCGGGGCGCTATCTCGACTTGGACGGCCCTAACGAAGACGGCCTGTGGGAAGTCGATTTCAACTACGCGTACAGCCCGTTTTGTGCCTACTCACCGCGGTACGAATGTCCGCTCGTCCCGATGGAGAACTGGCTTCGCGTTCGTATCGAAGCGGGCGAGAAAGACTACGAAGGCCCAGCAGGTGGCGACGAGTCGCAGCACGGGCACGGGCACGGCCACGCCGACTAACCACCTCGCTGGTACGCCCAAACGCGTCGCTCACGAGTGAGAAAACGAGAGAAGAACACTCGTCAGTTACGCGTCGAGCGCGGTGTTGAACGCCGTGGTGAAGTCGTCAGCGGTGTCCTGAACCGCCCGTGCGCCATCTGCGAGGGCGTCGAGTGGGTCAACGCCTTCTTCGGTCTTGATAGAGAGCACAGGGTCGGTCTGTCCACCGGACTGTTCGGGATTCACGTCGTAGGTTGCAGCGGTGACGCCGTCGGTTTCGAGCAGCGCACCTTTGAGGACGTTCATAAATGTGTGGTCCTCGCCACCAATCTCGATGCGGAGTTCCTCGTCGGTCTTGTCGATGACCCGCAGTTCCATGGCTCTCCGTTCCGTCCAGCGGCGTTTTAACGTTTCGTCTCTGGGACAGCAACGAGCGCGTCTGCATCGACGTCCGCGTCTTCGAGCGCGTATTCGTTCCCGTCTCGGCTGAGGACGCCCTCTTCGACGAGGTGGTCGAGGTGCGCGAACGCTTCGCCGGGGCCGTGGAGGATGTGGACATTCGAGAGGTCACCGAAGAGGTGTGCGCTCACGGTCCACGCGTCGGCTGGGCCGTGTTCAGAGAGTACGTCGAGAACGCGCCCGGTACGCTCTCGATGGTGTTCGGCGATGACGCGGGCGCGCTCTGCTGGTTCGTCGATTGGGTCGCGGTGGCCGGGCCACACACGAGAGAACTGTTCGTCCACGACTCGGTCGAGACTATCGAGATACGTCGCCAGCGGGCGCTCGACTCGCAAGTCTGCGCCGCCGATGTTCGGCGTGTACTTCGGGAGGACGGCGTCGCCGATGAACGCCTCGCGGCCCGAGTTGCCCTCGAACGCGAACGCGCAGAGACCGGCGGCGTGGCCGGGAAGGTGGACGACTTCGAGCTCACCGTCGCCCGCAGGGATGGTGTCGCCGTCTTCGACGGGCGTCACGTCCACGTCCTCGCCCATCAGGTCGTTGAGGATGCTGAGAAAGTCGGTGAGTTCGTCGAGCGACTCCTGTGGGATGCCCCACTCTTCGAAGCGTTGAGCGCGCATCTCGGTCTCTGCGAAGTGCGCGTCTTCGTCGCCCGCAATGAGTCCGGCATCGGCGGTGTGGGCGTAGACAGTCGCCCCACTCTCGGCTTGGAGTTCACCCGCAAGACCGGTGTGGTCTGCGTGCCAGTGCGTGAGAACAATCGAATCGATATCTGCAATTTCGTAGCCTGCGGCTTCGATGCCGTTTCGGAGGTCAGACCGAACGTGGTCGGTCGAAACGCCGACATCGACCAGCGTCAACTGGTCGCCGGGGATGAGATAGGAATTGTTGCTCCCTTCGAACACGGTGTTCCCGAGCGAGATACGTTCCATGCGAGCAACTTACCGTCGGCGTTTATCATGATTCCGAATACGGAACTGTGTGCGGGTGTCGTTGTCTGACACAGAGATTGTGCCCGTTACATTCAAAGTCTACCCCTACGTCGTCCCCCACGTCGAATGCCGGTGGACTTCTACGAGTTGCTCGACGTTGACCGAGACGCCGAACGGGACGACATCAAACAAGCGTTCCGTCAGATGGCCCGTGAGTATCATCCAGACGTAAACGATGACGAGCGGGCGACGGCGCAGTTCACCGTCGTGCGAAAAGCCTACGAAGTACTCACCAACGAGCGGGAGCGTGCCGATTACGACCGACTGGGCCACAGTACGTACGTCGAAAAACGACTCGATGGCTTGCGGAAGTTCAAGTTCCCCGGAGAAGCAGGAAAGGGCCAGAACGGGTCGTCGAGTACGTCTACCTCCAGTACGTCACGGTCGAATGGCACGAGTCGCTCTTCTGGGTCGTCTCGTTCGTCCTCGTCGCGCACCTCGTCCACGAGTTCGAGTCGTTCGCGTCGCTCGTCGTCGTCCGGTTCTTCCTCTCGGACGTCCGGCACCTCGTCGTCGGGGCGTTCTTCGTCAACTTCCTCGTCCCGCACGTCGTCCACCACTTCTTCTCGCTCGTCGTCCTCTCGGTCATCGTCGCGCACCAGTGGTTCCGGGTCTTCGGGTCGCTCGTCGTCTTCACGAAACTCGTCGTCACGAAGCTCACGTTCGTCGTCCACCTCGTCTCGATCATCGACTGGAAGTCGAAGCTCGTCGCGTTCCTCCAGTCGTCGCCGCCGGTCACGCCGCGCGCGCAACGGAGATTCGAACCGGTTCGATTCGTCGTCGAGTGAGTCCACAGAGTCGTCCAAGACGAACCCGTTGTGGTACGGGTGGTCGGTCTCACTCGTCGCGTTGCTCGCCTACCTCGGCGCAGTTGGGTGGTTCATCTCGACGGAAGGTGGCGCGTTCGTCGAGACGGTGTTGACCATCGATACTGCCGCACCAGTTCCTGCGTTGCTCGCATCGTCGCCGCTCTCGCTTCCGACGCTTGCGACGCTTCAAACTGCAGCAGCCTCGTCGCCGACGACGCTGATTTTCCCGGCGGCATCCGTCGTACTCGCGCTCGCACTCGTCGGAACGGTGGCGAAATTCGGCCACTCGTGGGCGACGTGGCTCTACGCACTCGCGGCTATCGCTCCGCTGGCGCTCGTGGCTGCTGGGAGTGTCGGAATGGTCCGACCGCTCGCGGTTGACATCGTTGCACTGGGCGTCCTTCCCCTACTCGGCGCTGGTGGATTCGTCGTGGACGCCGGTCGGTATCTGTGGGCCGCCCGATAGCGCCAACCGGTATCACGGTTTTTGCCCTTTGAATCCTTATTGACATGTATGAGCAATCTCGGCGAGCAAGTTCGCCGCCTTCGGTTGCGCGGAGTAAATGCGTATCTCGTGAGCGACGACGACGGACTCACGCTCATCGATGCTGGCACACCGTGGGACTGCGAGCAGATTCGTTCCGGAATTGCTGCTGCCGGGCACACCGTCTCGGATATCGACCGGGTACTCGTCACCCACTACGATATCGACCACGTCGGCGCACTCGGGTCACTCGGATTGCACGAGTCCACTCCGATTTACATCGCAGAACCGGACGCATCATACCTCTCTGGACGTGCAAAACCCCCGGTTACCTCGCGGAAAGGTGCGCTCCAGCGACTCGGGTCACGTCTCGTCAGCCAACCGAAGCAACCAATCGAGACGGTCGAAGACGGTGACCAAATTGGGCCGTTCATCGCCTATCGGACTCCCGGCCATACGTTAGGGCACACAGCGTTCGTCCACGAGCCACTCAGTGTGGCCTTCGTCGGTGACCTCGTGCGCGAGAAGAAGGGCGAACTCACTGTTCTTCCGTGGGTGATGGCGGCGGACGCCGAGATAAACAATCGAAGTATTCACGCGCTGGTTTCGCAATGCCCGCCGGTCGAGGTGATTGCGATGGGACACGGGAATCCGCTCGAAGAGTACGGTTACGGGAAATTGCAGGCGCTCGCAGAGAGTATGTGAGACTGAACAAGAAGAGCGAGGAGTGGCCTCGCTCGTCGTTGTAAAGAGCGGGGACCGCGACCGAGCGCGAATCCCCGGACTGACCAAGCCACTGCGAGGAGCACCAATCTCACAGTTGCCTGACGCGCCCGGCGGAATTGTATCAAACCACGCGCGTCAACATCCACTTTGGGTCTAGTTGTAAAAAGTCCTTTGTTCGCGCCAATAAGGGCCATGCCATACAGAAGCATTGGATAAACTTGCGGTTATGTGGACCGTTTAGCCGGATAAAGTCAACGTTTCCAAACCTTCATGGTTCTTAGTGGACGAACAATGTAAGAATCATGAAGAAAAGCAAAAATCAGCCGACTCAGCACTCGTGAGCGTGTGTGAGAGTGACTAGCGGACGTAGTATGGGTCGTCTCCGGGAATAAATCGGCCGAGGTCCGTTTCACGCCGGAAGTCGGTCGAACGGAGTTCCATGATGCCCGCGACGAGTTCGTCGTGGTCATCGTCGTCCCATTCGAGTGGGTCCTTGATAGGAAGGATGAGAAAGCCACTTCCACGAAGTTCCGTGCCGTGGAGAGACTCCATATCGATGTCCGTCTTCCACGCAATCGAACTGTAGTTTTCCAACACGTGTTTGGTGGCCACGTCGCCGACGGGCATGAGTACGTGCGCCGCGATTGCGCGCAGTTCCGCGTCGAAAAAGCGCTCCATATCGGTGTACTCGGCCGGAGTCGGCGTGCCGTCGGCCACGCACATGTGGAGATACGAAAAGAACGTGGTGTTCACTTCGGGTTCCTCGCCTGTGGTCGTCAACAATCCAGCGTCCGCGAGTGCTGCCTGCAGTTTCGCTCCGGGGTCGTTCGTAAAGGGGACGCCGGTGTCGATTCCACCGTGGATGCCGGGGTGGTCTCCGATGACGTGGAAGTCGGCGTTGGCGTCGCCGTAGCCCGGAACGAACCGGTCACACGACGGTCGCATGCCAAACGGGTTGCTCGTGCGGTCGGTTACGTTCCTCACGATGCGTTCTCAGGAGTGCGCTGATAAAGAATCCGTGGTTCGTCTCAACGTTGTCCACGAACGAGCGTGAACGATAGATTAGAGTTCGACGCCAGAGGGGATGAGACTCTGTCCCCGAAGCAGTTCGCCGTCGGCATCGTAGACGAGGAACGTCGATTTTTCGAGCGTCACGAGATGTTCGTCTTCGATACCAATATCGACCTCGTAGTGCCCGTTTTCTACGTCGATAGAGCGGCCGTACTCTCGGGCCGCGCCGATAAAGTGCAACACGTCGTCGGCGTCGACGTTGAGTTCTAAGACGTAATCACCCGTCAGTCGGTCTGTTACACTGACGACACCAGTCGTGTCGGGGTCGTCTATCGGGCCCTGCAAGCGAAGCGCAACGTCGAGTTCGTCAGCGGTGAGTAGTTCTCCCGTCGGCGCAGCGAATCGTTCACGAAGCAACTCCGGAGGTCCGTAGAAATCGATCGAAACCGCCGGTTGGCGGGGCGGTTCACCCGTCCCATACCAATCGACATTGGTTACGTCGAGTTCGAAGTAGTCGCGCCGCATTCTGTATGATTTCTTATTGTGCGCGACGTATTAACGTGACGCACACTGGTCAATTTGGATAGTATTTCTGTCGATAGTTTTTACCCGACTGCCTCTGCCGATTGTGCATGGTTTGGGTTCGCTCTGAGTATGCTGGTGCGCTGTCTGTCATCTCTGCGTGGCTCTGCGCGCTCATCCCGTGGAATATCACCTATTCACCGGATATCGCCGGTGGAAGCCTTCTTTTCGTCAGATTTCCGTTCTTCCAAGTCCGCTACGCGTGGGGTATCGACGTCGCACAGCGAGTCGCCCTCTCGAATCCCCTCTCCGCGCTCTCGCTGCAAGCAGGCCAGTCGATCGAGGTTGCGTATCAAACGTGGGCAATCGGTGCTGGCGTTCTCGCATTCGCCGTGTTGCTCTCGTTCGTCTACTACGCGCGCGAAGAGGAACTCGAAGCAGGGCCAATCGACCCCGTTCGACTCATGGGAGGACTGCTCGGGGCGGCGGCACTCGTCCTCAGTCTGTCTACGTACCTGCTCGTAACCCGTGGCTTCCCGGGGATTCCAGTTCCGCTCGGCATCGTCGTTCTCTTCGTTCTCAGCGGCATGTTGCTCACCGTCGAACGGACCGAGTAACACTGCGCGGACGATTTAAGTACCAACCCGCCATACCAAACGACCGACTGATTCGGGTGACGATGCCACAAGATACACCACCGAACGCAACGGCGGCAACAGGGGGTTCCTCCAACCGGGGCGTGTTCAGACTGCTCCGTGACGGCGAGTTCGACCTCGCTGCTTCTGAGACCCGCCGAATTTTACGGCGGACCACAGAGATGCTCCGCGGTTCGAGCCTCGATATTCGACCCCTTTCGACGGACGATACACCACTGGGCACGTTCGATATTCCAGCGGGACACGAGGAAGTCGAACGCTACTGGGTAGACGCACCGTTTGCGTACGTGGTCGTCACCTACGATACCGACGCGACGACACACCGGTATCACGTCGTCGAACCGGACCTCGATTCGTTCGAAGCGGCGTTGCTCGAACGAGTTCGAACCGACATCCGCGACCCGTTGTTGTACCGCGACGACAAGGACCCCACGAAAGAACAGACGCTCGTCGAAGAGTTGGAGTCGCTCATCGAGCAGTACGGCTTGGACCTCGATATGCACTCGTTCTACACGCTGCTGTACTACCTTCGGCGCGACTTCCACGGCTACGGTCGCCTCGAACCGCTGATGAACGACCCGCACATCGAGGACATCTCGTGTGATGGCTACGATATCCCGCTTTTCATCTACCACAGCAGTTACACCGACATCTCGACGAACGTTTCGTTCAACAACGAGCAGTTAGACAACTTCGTCATTCGACTCGCACAGCGCTCCGGTCGCCACATCAGCGTCGGCGACCCGGTACTCGGGACGACGCTCCCGAACGGCGCGCGCGCTGAATTAGCGCTTGGCGAAGAAGTGACCCCGCGCGGGTCGGCCTTCACCATCCGGATGTACGCAGACGAACCGTTCACGCCCATCGACCTCATCGACTACGGGACGTTCTCGGTCGAACAGATGGCGTACATGTGGCTCTGTATCGAACACAACAAGAGTCTCATCTTCGCTGGCGGTACTGCGTCAGGAAAGACAACTTCGATGAACGCGGTGTCGATGTTCATCCCGCCGCGTTCGAAGGTCTTGACCATCGAAGACACCCGCGAACTCGCCCTCTACCACGACAACTGGCTCTCGTCTGTCACCCGCGAGCGCATCCACGACGGGACGAACATCTCGATGTACGACCTGCTTCGGTCGGCACTCCGTCACCGCCCAGAGTACATCATCGTCGGTGAGGTTCGTGGCGACGAAGCGGTCACACTCTTTCAGGCGATGAACACGGGTCACACCACGTTCTCGACGATGCACGCAGACAGCATCGAGACGGTCATCAACCGTCTGGAGAACGAGCCCATCAACGTGCCTCGTGCGATGGTGCAATCGCTCGACTTGCTCTGTATTCAGACACTCACTCGCTTCGACGGCGAGCGTGTCCGGCGGTCGCAAGCGATCGGCGAGATTGGCAGTATCGACCAACGGACGGGCGAACTCGACTACTCCGCGTCGTTCTCGTGGGACGCCAAATCCGACTCGTTCTCACAGAGCGACAGTAGCGTCCTCGAAGAGATTCAGCGCGACAACGGCTGGTCCCGAACCGATCTCAGACGAGAACTTCGGCGACGCGAGAAATTCCTCAATTACCTGCTGGACAATGGTGTCTCGGACTACCGCCGCTTTACCGCACTCATCAACGAGTACTACTCGAATCCCGAGGACGTCCTCGAACGCGTCGAATCAGAGACAATCGTCAGCGACGTGGACGGCACATAGCATGCTGTCCGGACTCTCACTGCTACCGTTGCTCTTCGCACTCGCTCTCATCGCCCCGATTCTCTTGAGTCCCGTGAACCGTCGTGCGAACTTGTTGGTCTCGCAGGTTGCACTCCCGATATTCGGGTTTTACGTCGCTAGCGAAAACCAGCGTCATCGCCTGCAACAGTGGCGACTACGGGCCGCTCACGTCGGCGTGACCCACCGGGTCTATGCGTCGCGGACGCTCCTCATGGCCGCCGTGTTCGGTATCGTCGGCAGTATCTTCGGTGTGTACGTGGCGGCGGCATTCCTGGCGACGTTCTCGCTCACGCCGGAGACGTGGGTCGGGTTGCCCGCACAGGTTCAGTTCTTACGCGGTGTGACGAGTCTCGACGCGCTCTCGCTCCGTGAACTGTTCGTCCTCTTGACGTTGTCGAGTGCGACGATTGGGACGACACTCGCACTCGGTGTGTACTGGGTTCGATGGTACGTTCTCACCGAGCGTGCGAACACCCGTGCGACGGAAATCGAAGCAACACTCCCACGAACGGTCGCGTTCATCTACGCACTCTCTCGGTCTGGGATGGCGTTCCCGAAGGTGCTGGAAACGCTGGCGCGAAACGAAGCAGTATACGGCGAGGCGGCCCGCGAAGTTGGGATTGCCGTCCGAGACATGGATGCGTTCGGGACCGACGTACTGACCGCCTTGCAATCGCTCTCCGAACGGACGCCGAGCGAGAACCTCGAAGAGTTCGGTGAGAACCTCGCCAGCGTCCTCGGGAGTGGCCGCAACCTGTCTCGATACCTCCGCGAGCAGTACGAACGCTTCCAGACGGAGGCCGCGGCCCAACAACAGCAGTACCTCGAACTCCTCTCGACGCTCGCCGAGGTGTACGTCACGGTCCTCGTCGCTGGCCCGCTGTTTCTCATCACCGTCCTCGTCGTCATCGGACTCGTCCTCGCAGATACGCTCACGTTCATCCGAGTCATCGGCTACGTCGCAATTCCTACTGTGAGTGCTGCGTTCGTCGTTTACCTCGGCAGTATCACGCGGTCGCTTCGTGGCGTCGTCTCGCGGAACATCGACGCCGACGCGGCGGCTGATTCCCACCAACTCATCAACCACTCACCCGTTGACGAGACGACGCGCACAGACGGTGGTGAAGCGATTGCAGGGTGGCAGGCGAACGCCGAGCGACTGGCAATCTACGACCGACTTCGCTGGCTTCGCCGATGGATGAACCAACCAGTCGATTCGGTCCTTCACAACCCGTTTGCGACGCTCGTCGTCACCGTTCCGATTGGGCTTCTGTGGGTGCTAGTGCAGACGACTGTCCCACTCAGCTCGACCGAGACCACGTCGCTCCTGCGTGCCGCGGTCAGTCCCACGTTGTGGCCGCAACTCAGTAGCTCGATAGGAACCGTCGTCGCAGCGGCAGACCACCACATCGTCGAGGTTGCCATCGTCTCGATGGCCATCGTCTCGGTGATACACGAAGTTCGAAAACGGCAACTCCGCTCTCTCGAGCGCGCCATGCCAGACTTCCTCGACCGGCTTGCGAGCGTCAACGAAGCAGGGTTGACTATCGTTCAGAGTCTCCGGCGCGTCTCTGCATCCGACCTCGGCCCACTCGGTGACGAAATCCAGCGAACGATTCGGGATATCGACGTAGGGTCCGACGCCGAGTCTGCCCTCCGCCGGATGGACCGCCGAACCCGAAGTCCGATGGTGTCGCGGTCGGTCACGCTGTTGACCAACGCGATGAGTGCGAGCGGGGATATCGCACCGGTCGTCCGCATCGCCGCCACCGAAGCACAGGACAGTCGCCGTCTCGCCCGCGAGCGCCAACAAGAGATGCTGACCTACCTCGTCGTCATCTACATCTCGTTTTTCGTCTTCCTCGGTATCGTCGCTGCACTCGCCATCTCGTTCATTCCGGCGGTCGAACAGGCGAGTACTGGCGCACTCGCTGGGTCCGGCACTGTCGGCGTCACGTCGGGGACGTTCGACGGACTCCGCGACGTGAAGACGAGTTCGTACGAACTCTTGTTCTTCCACATCACCGCGATTCAAGGCGTCTGTTCCGGCATCATCGCGGGACAACTCGGAGAAGGCAGTGTCGCCGATGGCATCAAACACGCGACGTTCTTGCTCGTGTTGACCTACGCGGTCTTCCTCCTCATCTGAGGGTCGGGACAGACCCGTGTGGTCTTTGGTTCGCTACCGAAATCTCATGACATGGACGAGCCCCGAGAGACGGTCAAAGAGACGTACGACCGTATCGCCTCACACTTCGCCTCGACGCGAGAGTATCCGTGGCCTGAAGTCAAATCGTTCGTCGAGGACGCGACTGCAGACTCACGCCCCACTCGCGCGCTCGACCTTGGGTGCGGAAACGGCCGCCACGTCGAACTGCTGCGTTCCTACGCCGACGAGGTTGTCGGCCTCGACGTGAGTCGTGGCCTCCTGACCGAAGCGACGAAACGCGCCGCAGACCGCGGATTCGACGCACACCTCGTACAAGGTGATGCGTCTCGGCTTCCCTTCGACGACGATTCGTTCGACCTCTGTGTGTACGTCGCAACACTTCACCACCTCACGCCACGCGAGACTCGCGTTGCAAGTCTGGACGAACTCGCCCGCGTCTTGGATGCAGATGGAACTGCGCTCGTCAGCGCGTGGAGTACCGCTCACGACACGTTCGACCGCGAGGATGGGTTCGATACGACCGTCGATTGGACGCTCCCCGGCGGCGAGACGGTTCCTCGCTACTATCACATCTACGCGCCCGACGAGTTCGACGCCGACCTCGACGCGAGCGATTTGACGGTCGTCGATTCTCGGATTTCGAGCGGGAACTGCTACGCCGTCGTCTCGGGTCAGTAGCGTCTCAATTCACCGTGCCGCGTGGTGACAGTTGGCGGCTGGTTGTGGCCAGCGCACAGGTGATGTGGGCTTAAGACGGCGTGGACGAATCGCATTGTATGAGCGACACTGACGAATCCAAGGAGTACGAAGTGGTCGTCATCGGTGGCGGTCCTGCCGGGTTGCAGACTGCGCTGTACACGACCCGGTTGGGCCACGATACCGCGCTTATCGACCGCGGCGGTGGTCGTGCGGCGATGATGGTCGATACGCACAACGTCATCGGCATCACCGAAGACGTCTCAGGCAACGAATTCCTCGGAACCGCTCGTCAGCAACTCGAAGAGTACGGCACTGACCTCTACCGCGACCTCGTGACCGAAGCCGAGCAACTCGACGACGGCCGGTTCAAGCTCACCACCAACGACGACACCTTCGTCGCTGAACGCGTCGTTCTCGGTGTCGGCTTCAACGACAAACGACCCAAGCCACCACTCCCGCGAACCGGCAAGGGACTCCACTACTGTCTCCACTGTGATGCCTACATGTTCGTAGACGAGTCGGTGTACGTGATGGGCCACTCTGATTCCGCGGCGTACGTCGCCATGATTATGCTCAACTTCACCGACGAAGTCGATATCCTCCTCCGCGGCGACGACCCCTCGTGGTCCGACGAGACGGACGAACTCGTCCGCGCACACCCCATCGACATCGTCGAAGAAGAAATCGACAGCATGACCAAGGGCGAGGATGGCTGGTTGGAGAGTTTCACCTTCGAGGATGGAACCACCCGCGAGTACAAAGGCGGATTCGCCATGTACGGGTCGGATTACAACACGACACTCTTCGAGCAACTGGACGTCGAACTCAACGACGACGGGACCGTCCCAGTCGGCGACCACGGCGAGACCAGCGTCGATGGCGTCTACGCCGTCGGCGACATCACCCCCGGCCACAACCAGATTCCCGTCGCCATGGGCAAGGGTGCGAAAGCCGGTATCGCCATCCACATGGAACTCCGCGAGTTCCCGAAGAGCCTCGACGAGATTCGAGCGAATGGAGAGGTTTCGGTCGAAGACGCACCCGGCATCTCGCCCGGCCTGCTCCAGAAGGCCAAGCAGTTCAACGAATCCCACGCCGACGACTAAGTCGGTCGCATTGGGTGAAATCCCCCGTTTACAGACGACTCAGAGGCTAAAATCAGTGACCGAGACGGCTGGACGAAAAAGTAACATCCTTATTGTAGCGTCGTGAATGGATGGATGTCGCTGGCGCTGAGGTGGACTCAGTGTGAGCACGTATGCGCTGGTGGTCTAATGGCATGACTTTGGCCTTCCAAGCCAACGATCCGGGTTCAACTCCCGGCCGGCGCACTTTCTGCTGCGAACAACGTGAGCAGAGAAATCGCTACGCCGGTGAGTTGAATCAGGGAGCAAATCTTCGATTTGCGACCGTGGTTCAACTCCTGACGAGACTCCGTCTCGTCAACGTCCCACTCGCTGTGCTCGCGGGACTCCCGGCCGGCGCACTTTCTGAACGAAACCAAACGAAGAGTCGTTAGACTCCGAATTTCTGTGGAGTGAAGAAATGCGCCCCAGAGGGATTTGAACTAGCGAGCGAACATAGTGAGCGAGTGGAGTTCAAATCCGGATGGGGGACCATATCTCCCAACCAACCCTCACGTCATCCTGAATAACGACTATTTACAATCGTGATGAATTAGCCATCATGAGTGCAACTGCATCAGACCCACGTTCTCGATGTCTAAAGTGTGGCTTCACAGCTGTCTCGGGCAGTAACGAATGGGCCACCGTCGAGGTGTCGCTCGGGAGGATGACACAGTGTCCAGAGTGCGGGAGTACCGACGTGATGACCGGGCGCTAACCCGAGACGAGTATCCGGTCCACCCCTCGAGCCTCTGACTAAAGTTAAGCCATTTTGCACTAATTGTCAGGTGGTGTGACACATATGACACTACTCGAAGGCCGCGTCGCGGTCGTAACCGGTGGTAGTTCAGGTATCGGACGAGGCATCTCGCTCGCCTACGCCGAAGAGGGTGCAGACGTGGTCGTCTGCGACATCCGTGAGGACCCGAAAGAGGGTGGACGCCCGACGCACGTGAAAATCGAAGAAGACACGGACGCCTCGGCGACGTACGTCGAACTCGACGTGACGAGTCCGGCGGCGTTCGAGGACGCGATGGACGCCGCGGACGAGTTTGGCGGCGTCGATATCATGGTCAACAACGCCGGTATCTGGCGACCCGAGGACTTCCTCGAAGTCACTGAAGAAGAGTTCCAGCAGATGATAGATATCAATCTGAAGGGCGTCTATTTCGGCGCGCAGGCGGCAGCGAAGCGGATGGTCGAGAGTGGCAGTGGGAGTATCATCAACGTCTCCAGCGTGAACGGTATCTACGGCAACGGTGGGTATCCGTCGTACTCCGCCTCGAAAGGCGCTGTGCGGACGCTCTCGTACTCGCTCGCGCACGGCCTCGGTGGACAGGGTGTTCGAGTGAACGCCATCCACCCCGGTGCGATTGCGACCAAAATTGGCCCCGAAGACATGGAGGTAGACGAAGAGCAGGCAGCACAACAGATGGAGCAGTTGAAACAACTGATTCCACTCGGTAGACAGGGCCAACCCGACGACGTGGCTGGCGTCGCTGTCTTCCTCGCCAGTGACTTGGCGAAGTACGTCACCGGCGAATCCATCGTCGTCGATGGCGGGTGGACGAGTTGGCGTTGAGTGGGATGGACAGACGTCCGGTGTGCGTAGTTCACGGCCTCGCTTCGTCGTATCGCATCGACACAGGCGTCTCTTTTTTCAGCACGGGGTGTTGGGAGACTGCTCGGAAAACAAACGTGTGTCAGAGTATAGTAACAATATACTGTACTTTCACCGAGAAAAGAATTAACCAGTTCCAATCTGTCCAGACATGTGGTGTTCAACTTCAACTCATCGACAGACGACCAGAACGAACAGACCGAAAGTAGCGAGAGTACCGGTGTCCCTCGGCGGCGATTTATGCAAGCGGCGGCCGGGTCGGGCGCACTGTTACTCGGTGCAGGGACCGCATCCGCAAACGGAAAGGGTGGTCAGGCGATCATCCCCGAGGACGAATACTACCCTGACGAGTCGTTTGTGATTCTCGAAGCCCAAGAGTGCGACAATCAGACGCCGTACGGCTCGTGTCGTGACGAGTCTATCTTGTTCCAATGCAACGGGCTTGGCGGGCCGTTCCCTCCGGGAAAAGGTGGCTCGATTCCGTTCCCGTGGTGGAACATCAAGTACGTCAGTGGCCCATTGGAGGGCGAACTACTGCGCCTCTACACGCGTGACAACAGTATCGTGCCGGGACTCACCTACCACTGGACGCGAAAAGAGAAAGACTGCCCTGAGACGCCCGGCGTGTTTCAAGTCGGCTTCACGGTAGACAAAAAGTAATCAGACTCAAACTTCTTTGGCCGCCACGAGCGAGTCTCGGCTATCCTGTCGTCGTTGGAACAACGGTGCCGAATTGACAGGTTTTTAGACAAATTCCATCAGGGCACCACCGGCGCGCTCACTGACGGTGTTCTCATCCCTTCTATCTGGTCAAAACCGGCAAATCAACGCTAACATTCGACACACGAGACGGACCGTCTGTCTTATCTTCCCCGCCGTCCTAGGCGAATGTAATGTCAAACCTTATTCCACTCTTTCCCGGCTTGCCGGGAGGCCCGGAACTGCTGATCGTCCTGCTCATCGTCGTGCTTCTCTTCGGCGCGAACAAACTCCCCCAACTCGCTCGCTCGACAGGGCAGGCGATGGGTGAGTTCCGACGTGGCCGCGAAGAAATCGAAGACGAACTCAAGAAGGGTGCCGAAGAGTCCGAAGCAAGCGACGACGACGACGAAGAGTCGGCAGAGGCTGACACCGAAACCGAGAAAGAAAACTAAGACTTCTCTGCTGGTTCGTTCCAGCATATTCTACACCGGTGAGTGTCGACGCTCTCGGTTGTTCTAAGTACGCCAGACCACGACGAGCGTCGACACTCACCGAGTAAATGAAGATGAATGGGCGGACAGCGAGGTTGCCCGGCGTTCCGATACGGGGAATCTCGGTTGCCTCCTCCACCCCGCGATCCCTCGAGCGACGCACGTCCGATGGTCCGCTGCTCGCTTCCGCGCCTGGCGGGGTACCACCGATGAACCGCGCGAGCCCTTCCCTGCGGAAGGGGTACGCGGAGCCGCTGTCCCCGAAGGACGAGGTTTCTACGTTGGCTTCCGAGGCCCGTACCGGTCTGACCGGACGCGCCCGTGTTCGGTCCCCGCTAAAGACCTATTTCGCGGGTAGAGAGCAGGGCCTAACTGCCCGACCTAGTCCACTCCCTCCTAATCCACGGACTGTTAAGGGCCTTTCGACTCGGCGGGCAGATAATCGAGCGACACCGGAGGGGTCTCGCCCACGCGTCGAAAACAGAACGAAGGCCTCAGAGAACGCTCCGAGCGTACCCCGCCGCACCGACGAAGGTCAGCAGTGCCGCGGCGAGGACGCTCCAGCGGTGGTACTCCAGCCACGAATACTCCTGTTCGAAACTGAAGAGTACCGTTGGGTTGATACTGAACGCCCAGATGGTTGCGATGCTGAGCATTGCGAGCGAGAGAACGAGCGCCAATCCGGCGGCAGTCGCAGGGTCGGTTCGGTTCTGGCGTCCCGAGAGAAAGACGATGACCGAAAGCATCGCGAGCAAGCCGACGATAGAGAGCCCAATCGGCCCAGAGGCGTAGTAAGAGGCGGTCGGACCACCACCGGGCGCGATGACGATGCCCGGAAGCGCAACCGCACCAACGAGACAGACCGCACCGACGAGACCGACGGTCGGTGCGAGACGTTCGACATCCATATCCGGCCGTTCGGGTGTCCGACAGATAAACGATGTGAGACGTAACGACATACGATTGGCCGGTTTTAAATCGTGTTGCGACGACGTGCGCGTATGGACCGCGTAGCGATCATCGGTGCATCGATGACCCAATTCGGGCAGCGCGACGCGTGGATTCGAGAATTGCTCGCGGAAGCGGGCATCGCGGCACTCTCGGATGCTGGCGTCTCTCCCGACGAAATCGAGCACCTCTACGTTTCGAACATGGCAAGCGGCGAGTTCGAGGGCCAAACCGGCGTCCCGAACGCCCTCGCGCACGACCTCGCGGCGATGCCCGCGTACACCGCACGAATCGACCAAACCTCGTCTTCCGGCGGCGCTGGCGTCTACGCCGCGTGGCAGTCTGTCGCCTCCGGCGCGTCGAACATGACGATGCTCGTCGGCGGCGAGAAGATGACGCATCGAACGACCGCCGAAGCGACCGACGTTATTGCCTCGTTGACCCACCCGGTCGAGTACAAACACGGCGTGACGCTCCCCTCGTTCGCAGGACTCACCGCGCGACTCTACCTCGACACCTACGACGCACCCCGCGAGTCGCTGGGTAAAGTCGCCGTCAAGAACCACAAGAACGGCCTCGACAACCCACACGCCCAGTTCCGGAAAGAAGTCGACCTCGAAACCGTCCTCGACTCGCCTATCGTCGCGGACCCGCTTCGACTCTACGACTTCTGTCCCATCACCGACGGTTCGGCGGCACTCGTCTTCTGTCCTGAGTCCGTTGCACGCGAGTACACGGACGACTACGCCGTCATCTCGGGCATCGGCGGGGCAACCGACACCCACGTCGTTCACGAACGCGCCGACCCGACCACGATGGGTGGCGTCGTCAACTCCTCGGAAATCGCCTACGAGATGGCCGACCTCGGCCCGGAAGATATCGACGTGGCCGAACTCCACGACATGTTCACCATCCTCGAATTCCTCCAGTCCGAAGACCTCGGCTTCTTCGAGAAAGGAGAGGGCTGGAAGGCAGTCGAAGAAGGTGTCACCGACCGCGACGGCGAACTCCCAATCAACACGTCTGGTGGACTCAAATCGAAGGGCCACCCGCTCGGGGCCTCCGGCGTCGCACAGGTGTACGAGATTTACAAGCAACTCATCGGCGACGCGGGCGAGCGCCAAGTCGATGCTGACGTGGGTCTCGCCTGCAACGTCGGCGGCTTTGGCAACTGCGTCACCACCACCATCATGGAGTCCCGATAATGTCTGAACAGCCACCTATGGAAGCGTACCGCTACCCCGACGGGAGCATCACCTACCCCGGCCACCCGGTCGGACCCGGCGGCGAGGAAGCAATCGGCACGGTTGACCTGAGCGACTACACCGCAACGGTTCTCACGTGGACGACCTCGACGGCGACGCCTCCCGGCGTTCGCGCACCAAACACACTCGCTATCGTCGAATTCGACGTGGATGGCGAGCCAGTTCGTGCACTCGGACAGGTCACCACAGAAGACATAGAAATCGGCGACGAAGTGAAACCGGTCTACTGCGAAGAACTCCGCGAACCCGGTGCAGGAATCCGCGAACCGGCGAGTCAAGAGTGGGACGGTTACCGCTTCGAACCGCTCTAAAGCAGTTCTATATTTTCACGTTCATTTTTGGAATCTGTGAGAAAACCAAATAGTCTGATTAGGCCCGACGCGCGCGTTCGAGTTCGTATTTCACGGCCGCCCACGAGACAGGCGTCTCGAACGAATCGAGCGCCGATTCGATGTCGGTTGCGCGTGTCTCGAGCGTATCGAGGCGGGCGGCAATCTCTGAGATATCCTCGCCGGATGCCGATTCCGGAGCCATCGTTTGAACGTCGGTCAGTTCGGCGCGGACGTCCGCAATCAGGAGCGGAACCATCTGTTGTCGGAGCATTTCACTCGCGCGCTCGCCCGCCTCGACGAGGTGGACGCTCTCGGCGAGACGCGACAGGAGTTGTTCTATCTGCACACCGTCGCCCGAGAAGTCGAGCGCGTCGCCGACCACACCGAGTGTATCGCCACGGTCGTCAGTGAACTCGAAGAGCCACTCTCCGAAGGAATCACTACAGAACTCGAATCGCTCTCGGAAGTAACCAGAGATGCGGTCGAAACGGCGGTCGATGCGGTCTTCGCCGGGGGGAGTGTCGAGGCCGCCCGCGACGTACTGGATGCGAAAGAGGCGACTCTCTCCGACCTCGAGTCTCTCGAACGCGAACTGTTCGAAGCACAGGATGCAGACTACCGACTCGTTCGCGTCCTCGACAGTCTGGGACAGACCGTCGAACACGCGAGCAGAATCGCAGAAGCCGGTTTACGGCAGTCGATTTGTTGCGATGAAGATGCCGACGTTGCAGACGATGTCGCGCGAACCGACGGCGAGCGCCAGTCCAGCGCGACGTAAGCGCCCAAATGTTGATACGTCAACCTATCGTAGGTGACGTATGAACGCCCGAAATTCCCTGTTCCTCCGTGACTCGGTCGTCACGGTAGCCGTCCTCGTCGGCCTGTACGGCCTCGCGTTCGGCCTTCAGTTCCAACCCCTCCAGATTCCGGGATACCTCCTCATCGTCGGCTTCGACCTCATCGAAGTGGCATTCGGCTCTGCGGGCGCGAACTACGACCTGTTGTTCGGTGTCTATCTCGTCGCACTCGGTGTCGGGGCGGCGGCGCTCGCCGGTGTTCTCCGCGCGGTCTCTCGAAGAACTGACCTCCCACACTGGCGACTCGGGGCGGCGGGTGCGTTGGCAATTGTCGGCACTCTCTCGCTCTTGTTCGCACTTCGAGTCCTCCTCGTGAGTACACAGCGCACGCCGGTATTGGTGACTGGTTTGGCCGGGATCACCCTCATTGCGCTCGCCGCGTGGCTCTCAGGGCTGTTCGAAGTAAACGTGAGACCAGCTCGTTAGTTTTCGTCGTTCTCGCCGTCGTCGTCCGCATCTTCGTCGCCGTTCACTTCTCGCTTGATAGATTCGAGTTCGGCATCCACGTCGATTTCTGTGGGTTCGTCAGGCGTCTCCTGTACAGCGTTCTGCTCGTCGCCTTCGTCGGTCACGTCGATTCGGACGGGCGTCGAGTCGGCGTACGACCGCCCGCCGCGACGTTCGTTACCCCGCCATCGAGATTCGAATCGCGTCTCGTCGTCGCGCCATCGACGTTCGCGGTCCGAGCGGTCTCGCTGGGCTTCGTCGATTCGGGCGTCCAATTCGTCGGTGAGCGTTCGGGCGCGTTCGAGGATATCGCGGGCCTCGGGATTCGTCGGGAGGTCGGCCTCCGAGAGTGCAGTTCGAAGTTCTGCAAGGGCGCGTTCGACACCCGAGACGGCGACACGTGGTGCTTCGCGGAGACGCTGGTCTGACGTGAGTCGGTCGTCTTCGAAGGCACGCCCGGGGTCCGAAAGGCGCATCAGTTTACGGAGGAGTTCGAGCGAGGCAATCGTCGCTTCGAGAACGGCGATGACCGTCGGGATGGTGTAGGACTCGGTAAAACGCATGACCTCGCCGAAAGTCGGCGGGCGCGGCGGTTGGAACTGGCCGAGCGTGTCGCGCTCGCCTGCGCGCTCTGCTCGAAGTTCTGCACCGAGTTCGTCCAGTGTCTCCCCAAGGTCTTCGAGCAGGTCGAGTACCTCGTCGTTCCGTCGTCGGTCGCTCATACCCGACGATTCGGTCGCTGTGGGGATAAGCGTTTGAGGCGGGGTGATGGGGAGAAGGCGAGAACGTGAGAAAACGGCCTATTTAGGCACGACGGTACTGCACTGGCCACTCCACGTCCTCGCCGAGTTCTTCGGCGGCGTGGAGCGTGAAGTACGGGTCTCGGAGGTGTTCGCGCCCGACGATGGCGAGGTCAGCGCGCTCGTTGCGGATGAGTTCGTCTGCGTGGCGAGCGGTCCGAATCCCTCCGACAGCGCCCACCGGAAGGTCCGTCTCCTCACGGATGCGCTCGGCGTACGGTGTCTGGTAGCCGGGGCCGGTGTTCGGGAGTTGCTGGTCGGGGTGGATGCCGCCCGAACTCACGTCGATGAGGTCTACGCCTAGTGTTTCGAGGTCAGACGCGAGACGGATTGACTGCGCTAGGTCCCACGACTCACGGTCGTCCAGCCAATCGGTCGCCGAGATGCGGACGAAGACGGGTTTGTCGTCGGGCCATACCTCGCGGACGGCCTCGGTAACCTCGCGGACGAGTCGCGTTCGGTTCTCGAACGACCCGCCGTACTCGTCGTCTCGGTCGTTGGCGACCGGCGAGAGGAACTCGTGGAGGAGATAACCGTGAGCGGCGTGGACCTCTGCAATCTCGAAGCCAGCGTCCAATGCGCGTTCGGCGGCGTCGCGGAAGTCGTCGATGACGTCCTGAATCTCTTCGGTGGTGAGCTTGTGAACGTCTGGAGCGGGCTCGTCGCGTGGGTACGGGATGTCGCTCGGGGCGACCGGTGTCCATCCACCGTCTTCTTCGAGAACCGGCTTGCCACCCTCCCATGGGCGAGCGATACTCGCTTTTCGGCCCGCGTGAGCGAGTTGAATCGCCGGGATGCTCCCGTGTTCACTGATGAATTCGGCGGTCGGGGCGAGCGCGTCGGCGTGGTCGTCGCTCCAGATACCGAGGTCGTTGGGGGAGATGCGTCCCTCTGGAGAGACCGCCGTGGCTTCGGTCATGACGATTCCCGCGCCGCCGACCGCGCGACTCCCGAGGTGGACGAGATGCCACTCGTCGGCGAAGCCGTCGGTCGAAGAGTACTGGCACATCGGCGAGACCATGACTCGGTTTGGAACCTCGGTCTCGCGGAGCGTCAGCGGAGTAAAGAGCGTGTCCGTCATTGGACCTTCGTTGCGTCCGAAACAATAAGCCCCACCCGGTTGCGGTGATGCAGGCCGGTTTTACTTCTCGACCGACCCGACGAACTCGCGGTGGTCGTCGAGTACGTCGCGGTCGAGCGTCCACACGAGGTCGCGCTCGTCGCGGTTCAACGCGGCCGCGACAGAGCCGTCTGGTCTGACGACGAGCGAGCGACCTGCGAATTCTGTCTGGTCCGACCCGGGAATCGACCCGCTCCCAGTTCGGCCCGCGCCGACGAGCCATCGCACACCATCGAGCGCGCGGGCGCGACACAGCAGTCGCCAGTTCTCCGAATATTCGGCGGGCCACGCGCCGACGACGAAGAGCGCGTCGATGCGTTCGTCGGTGAGCGCGGCGCTCTCGGCGACGAAGTTCAGGTCGTAGCAGGTGAGCAGGCCAGTCTTGCCCGCGGGCGTGTCGATGACGACGAGTTCCTCGCCTGGTGTGATGATGGCGGCTTCGTCACCCCAAAGGTTGCGTTTGCGGTAGATTGTTGGCTCTCCGTCGTGTGGAACGTAAGCAGTCGCGTTGTACAACGTCTCGCCGTCCTGTTCGAGATACCCCGCGAGTACGTCGAACTCGTGTTCGTCGGCGAGTCTAGAGAGAAAACCGAGTGCGTCGTCGCGGGTGAGCGCACCACTGAACGCGCGGTTGTCGGCGACGAAGCCCGTCAGTGCGTATTCGGGAAAGAGAGCGATATCGACACGTTCGGGGATTTCTTCCGCTCGATTTCGAATCTTCGTTTTGTTCTCTTTGGGGGCTAAATCGGCGATTGAGAGCTGTGGAATCGCCACGGTGGGACCGGTCATAGCCCAACAGACGCCCTCCCGCGAAAAAACACCCCGGAATAGAGGCAACGTTGGGGCGAGCGCCGAAGCGAAGGGAAACGCTCTTTTTACCAACGAACGGACTTCCGTCATATGAGTGACGGGGACGACGATACGACGGAACTCTCGTTCGAGAGCCTCGACGAACGCCTAGACGAGGCTGCAGAGGCCCTCGAAGCCGCAGAGACCGAAGCCGACCTCGACGACGTCGAAGCGACGCTCGACGACATCGACGCAGATATCGAGGCGGCAGACCTGCCCGAACCGGACGACGAAGACGAAGACGACCCAACCGAGGAACTCACTTCGAAACTGTCCGACCTACGTGACGACCTCGAAGACCAGCGCGGTCCGTACGCCGAGGACGCTGTCGAGGACCTCGAAGATGCCAAGACTACCATCTCGGACACCCGCTGGACCGAGCAAGGTGAGGACGAAATCGTCGCCGCCGTCGAATCCTTCGCAGAAGCGTTCAACGGCGTCCTCGACGCCGACGTCTCTGTCGATGGAAGCGACGAATCCGACCTGAACGCCGCGCTCGACGAGGCAATCGCGGCCATCGAAGCCGCCGACCTCGACGCCGACGAGGACGCAGAGACCATCGCGGACCTCCTCGAAGTCACCGAGGGTCTCACGACCGGCCTCGACGACTCCCAAGAGTGGGACGACCTCGAAGTCCGCGAGAAACTCCACGCACAGGGCTTCTACGACGTTCTCGGCCACTACAAGGACTACCCGCCGGAACTCTCGGCGCTCAAAGAACACGAGAAGCGCGGCAACGTCGATATGATCGTCCTCGCGTTCGAGAGCCTCCAGTCCAACTTCATGCAGGAGTACTGTATCGAGACGCTCACGCGCATGAACGACCCACGCGGCTACGACGCGATGGCGACGAAAGCCAAGCGCCGTGACAAGGGTGCCATCAAGGCAATCGGCAAGATGGGTGCCGAAGAGGGTGTCGAGATGCTCATCGACTACATCGACAGCGACAACGACCCAGCACTCCAGAAGGTCGTGTTCAAAGCACTCGGTGAGATTGGCTCCGAAGAAGCCACCCAACCGATTGCGAACAAACTCGAACTCGAAAACGGCAACGTTCGCTCGGCCGCCGCACGCTCGCTCGGTATCCTCGGCGACACGCGCGCCGTCGACCCGCTCGCGGACGTACTCGCAGACGACGAGAGCGACTCGGTTCGCGCCAGCGCGGCGTGGGCACTCCGACAGATTGGCACGGAAACCGCACTCGAAGCGGCCGCCGATTACGCGGACGACCGCTCCTATCTCGTCCAGCGAGAGGCTGAACTCGCCGCCGAATTCCTCGGCGACGACGTGACGCACGAAGCGACGGTCTAACCCGGCGAATCTTTTTATCGGAAGACGAGACCACCGCGGGGTGTGTCGTACACCCACCGCGTCGTGGCCGTCTTGCTCTGCTGTTCGCTACTCGTCGTCACGCCAGCGGCCGCAACGCCCGAGACCGGTGAACGGACCGAACACACGTCCTCGGCCCAATTCGTCGCCGCACTTCCGAACCCCGCGACACCCGACGACCGAGGAGAGTTCATCGCGGTGCAGGCACCCACAGGCACGACGGTCACGCTCGACGATGGCGAGACTCAGGTCTCGTTCGTCGCGTCCGGCGGCGTCGTCGCCGTCGCCTCTGCTCCCAACGTCGCCGCAAATCTCACCGAGTACCCAGTTATCACACCCGGCCTCAGTCTCGCAAACGGCGGTGAGACCGTCACACTCAGCGTCAACGGAACGGTCGAAGACCGATTTTCGTACGACAACGCCGAGGAAGGCGCGGTTGTGACGCGGAACGACGATGGGTGGTCGTGGTGGCCGCGAACGCTCCCAAAACGACCAGTCACAACCCACGGTCCGGCGAACGCGACGCTCTTTACCCTTCCAGATTCGCCAACCGTCCCGAGGGAGACACTCAGCGATGCCGAAACACGAATCTTGCTCGCAGGCTACGTCGTCTCGTCGCCCGAAATCGGGGACGAACTCGTTGCCGCCCACGAACGGGGTGTTCGCGTTGAGGTACTCGTGGACGACGCACCAGTCGGGGGCTTTCCGCGACAATCGGCTCGCGTCCTCGATAGACTCGTCGAGGCGGGCGTGACGGTCCGCGTCGTCGGTGGCCCACACTCATTTCATCACGCGAAGTACGCAGTGGTCGATGACCACGCGCTCGTCATGACCGAGAACTGGAAGCCGTCGGGCACGGGCGGGAACAAGAGTCGCGGCTGGGGCGTCGTCATGGAGTCTGCGTCAGTCGCTGCCGACCTGGCGCGAACGTTCGAAGACGATTCGTCGCTGGCGGAGGCACGAAGGTGGAGCCAGTACAGACTCGGCGAATCGTTCGTCGATGCCGACGCCGCGAGTGGACCGTACCCATCGCAAGTACAACCAGCACAGGTGAGCGTCGAGCGAGTGTCCGTCCTCCGCGCGCCCGACAACGCCGAAGCAGCGGTCATTCGTCGTCTCGATTCGGCCGAGAGACGAATCGACGTGGTTCAACCGACGGTCGAAACAGACTCCCCGTTCGTCTTTGCGCTCAAACGCGCCGCCGAGCGCGGTGTTCGCGTCCGCCTCTTGCTCGGGAGCGTGTGGTACGTCGAAGAGGAGAACGAGCGACTCGCCGAACAGTTGAACGCGTGGGCCGAACGGACCGGCAACCCGCTGTCGGTGCGCCTCGCCCGGCCTGCGGGTCGCTACGGTGCAATCCACGCGAAGGGCGTCGTCGCCGACGACACGGCTATCGTCGGCAGTCTCAACTGGAACCGGCACTCGGCACGCGAGAACAGAGAAATCGTCGTCGCGCTCGACAGCCCAGACGCCGCGGCGTACTACCGTCGTGTATTCGATGCAGACTGGCGAGCGAGCAATCGCGGGCCACGCCCGGTTCTCGTTGCACTCGCAGGATGCGCATTGCTCGCCGGACTGGTCGCGCTACGAAAAATCGAGTTCGAACCGTAGTTCGTTCGGGGCTTACGCGGTCGAAGAGAGTTCTTCGTCGATATCCGCTTCGGCCATCTTCTCGACGAGGCTGTCGATGACTTCCTCGCGCATGCCGCTGACGAACTTGATGGAACCGACGACGAGGTGGCCGCCACCGGAGACGCCACCGCCGACGACTTCCTCGTTCAGTTCGGCGACCATCCGTGGGATGTCGAGACGAACGCCGTCGGAGCGGAGGACGGCGAAGTCAGGGCCGTAGCCGATGGTGATGACCGGCTCGCCCGTCTCTTTGACCTTGCGGTCGTGGAGTTTGCCCGTGGTCTTGCCCGGTGCTGGGTAGGTAAAGCGGTGTGCCCACTTGTCGAGGTCGATGCTGTAGAGGTTTGCGCCACTGTCGAGACGCTCGTGTTCGAGGTGAGGCTCCGCCGCTTCGAGTTGACGGTCCACGTCGCGCTCTGCACGCGACGAGAGGAATTCCACGAGTTCCTCGTGGCGCTCGTCGTCGTCACAGCCGACGTTGAGGACGTCGTTGACGATGGACGCACCGTCGTTGTAGCGAAGCCAGTGAGCGGCGTAATCGAGCGCTTCACCGACGTCGAGGAGTTCTTCGCGGTCGTAGCCTTCCGCTTCGGCGAGTGCGATGTAGTCGTCCATGACCTCGGCCTTCGAGCGGTCCGAGAGACCGGCGACAGCGGGGACGTGACGGAGTTCGTCGGTCACGTCGGGGTAAATCATCCGCGCGAGCTCGACACACATCATACCCGTCGTGATTCGGTAGTCTTCGCCGTGCAGGTACGGATTGACGTGCGCGTCGAGGAGTGGGTTGACCGCCTCGGGGTCGGGGTGGTGGTGGTCGACAACAGCGATGGGAACGTCGTAGTGTGCGAGGTTCTCGTAGGCGGGGACGTCCTCTTCGGTCGAGCCGTTGTCGAGCATGAGGAGGAACGGAAGGCGCTGGCCGTGCCGTGCGCGACCTTCGAGTGCGAAGTTGAGGTCGCGCGTCACGTCTTCCATCTCGTAGAACGGTGCCTTCGAGGGCAGGCGCTTGAAGAGGTGGCGCGAAGCGTCGGGGTCGTCGTGAACGTCTTCGATGAAGCGTTCGAGCGCGAGTTGGACAGGGACCGAGGCACACATGCCGTCGCCGTCTGCGTGGTGACGGACGCGGAGTGGGCGGCCTTCGAGGACCGTCCGGCGCAGAAGCGTCGCAACCTCTTCGAGGTCGTCGCGGAGCTTTTCGAATGCGGGCCATTCCACGAGTGGTTCGACCGATTCGGGTTGGGCGCGCTCGGCGAACTCGGCGTCGATGCGTTCGCGTGCGTCGGCTTCCGCGTCGCCGTCGAGTTTCGTCAGGTCGTCCACTTCGAGTTGGCGCGTGCCTTCGTGGTCTTCGACGGTGCCCGAGAGGCGCACCACGTCGTCGAGTTCGACGTGTGGGAACGCACGGACACCCGCTTCTTCGAAGGCCGCCGCGGCGACGATGCCGCTCTCGTCGGCGATGCGGAACACCGTTGGGCCGCCAGTCTGCTTGATTTGGGCGATGAGACCTTCGATAGTGACCGTCTCACCCGTCGAGAGGTCGGCAATCGGCGTAATCGTTGGTTCGTGGTCGACGGTTTCGGTGCGGTAGTTATCGGGCGTGTCTTCGACGAAGGCGATATCGCCGTTCTCTCGGACGTCGTCGAGTCGGACGACGAGTCGGTCGCCGACGCTGTACTCGTTCGAGAGGTTGGACTCGTGAATCAGTCCGGAGACGGAGTCAGAGACGTCAACGAAGATGCCGTATTCGACGACGCCGTTGACGACAGCGTGGTAGTGTGCGCCGACATCAGCGTCGTCAGCAGTGCAATTCGGAGCGAGGTCGTAGACGATTGGTCGCGAGTCCGAATTCGGACCCGAGTCGCCGCCGGAATCCCCGGCGTTCTCGTCGTTCATAGTCGGCTTAAGTTCGGGGGTGGTGTTAAGCTTTACAAATGTCTCGCGTGTGGGAGCGATTCGCGTCGAAGTGACTTGGCACGAACACCAGCAACAACGAGCGTATCACCGACCTTGGCGACGACAGGGTCGAGTCCGTCGAAATCGAGTCGGCAGACCCGTCAGACGTGCCCCCCGTTGAGTTCGGTCGTCGTGGTCGGCGCCCCGTCGGCACCGAGGGCGTCTCCCACGCGGGCGACGAGTTCAGAATCGAGCGTCACACCGATAATCCGTCGGCTGACCACCTCAGTATGGCGGTCCTGTCTCTCGTATTCACTGACCGTTTCGGAACCCTTAGATGCCGCGCGGTCGGACGACACTCTATGCGACTCTTTCGGTCGCGGGAGGTCATTGGAATCGCCAGTGAGGCGCTCGATTTCGCACTCGAAGCCTCGGCGGAGACCCACCCCAACGAGTACATGGGGTTGCTCCGCGGCGAAGACGCAACGCGTCTCGGCCTCGACCGCGATGGATACGTCATCACTGACGTACTCATTATTCCGGGGACGGTCTCCGACCCGTACAGCGCGACGGTTCGAAACGACCTCGTGCCGAACGACTTTCGGGCCGTCGGGTCGATTCACTCGCACCCGAACGGCGTGATTCGCCCGAGCGACGCCGACCTCGACACCTTCGGCAGCGGCAAAGCCCACATCATCATCGGCGCTCCCTACGGCCCGAACGACTGGAAGGCCTTCGACCAAGCGGGAGAGGTTCGTGACCTGCCGGTCCTCGACGTTGACCTCCCCGACCCCGAATCGTTCTTCGACTTCACGCAGGAAGACATCGACGCGGAGTTGGACAAATGACGCGCGTCATCGCCCAAGGGACGTTCGACATCCTCCACCCCGGCCACGTTCACTATCTCTCCGATGCGGCCGCGATGGGCGACGAACTCCACGTTATCATCGCCCGCTCCTCGAACGTGACCCACAAGGCCAAACCAATTTTAGACGACCGCCAGCGCCGAGACATGGTCGCCGCACTCGGCGTCGTCGACGAAGCACACCTCGGCCACGAGACGGACATCTTCGTCCCAATCGAGGAAATCGACCCCGACCTCATCGTCCTCGGCTACGACCAACACCACGACGAGGCCGACCTCGAAGCGGCGCTCGCCGAGCGCGGTATCGACTGTGAAGTCGCCCGCGCGAGTCCACGCGACCCCGCATACGAAGACGAGTTGCTCTCGACGGGGCGCATCATCGACCGGGTTTTAGAACGTCGCGGGTGAGCCAGGTATCGCGGTTTTCTGCGTGTTACGTTGTGAGTCGCAACGCTCGCGCTCTCCAAGAGAAATCCAGCACATCCGCTCACGGGAAGTGAAAACGAAGAGAAAGCGAATAGCGATTATTCGCTGGACTGCGACTGCTGCTGTTCGTCGAGCCAGGTCTGGTACTCTTCTTCGGAGACGACTTCGACGGTGAAGTACATCTGCGAGTGAGCCACACCACAGAACTCAGTACAGTAGCCCTGGTAGGTGCCTTCCTCGTAGGCGACCGTTTTGATGGTGTTCGTCGACTGCGGGAGCGCGTCAGTCTTCAGCGCCAAGTCGGGGACGTGGAAACCGTGTATCACGTCCTGTGAGGTCACTTGAATCACCACTGGGCGGTCCTTCGGGATGACGATTTCGGTGCCGGAGGTGAAGTTACCCTCTTCGGGGTAGTACATGTTCCAGCCCCACTGGTAGGCTTCGGCGTGGACGACGACCGGGTCCTCGTCAGCCGAAATCGAGTCCGCTTGGTACGTGACGTTCTCGTTTGCCAGCACGCCGTAGGAGGCGACGCCGACGAAGAGCAGGATAATCGCGGTTGCGATGGTCCACGTGATTTCGAGACGGCGGTTCTCCTTGGTCGGCAGAGCGCGCTCGGAGTTGCGGAACTTATAGACTGTGTAGAGCAGGATGGCCTCTACGAGCAGCGTAATCGGGATTGCGATGTAGAGCAGCTTCCCGTTCAGCTGGTTGATAAGTTCTGACGAGGCAGACGTCTGCGCCGCGACGGGTGTTGCAAAGAGCGCAACCGCGACCGTCACGAGCAGGGACGCGAGCGCGAAACGCGTCTTTCTCATGCTGTCCGAGGGTTAGGAATAGCTGCATAAATGCATACCGACTCTCATGCCAGCCATTCGGTTTTCGAACCACTCGATTACGAATACGGCGGCCCAGAAAGCGCGGATCCTAAATACACCACGTCCCAATTCAGTCGTAGGTGACTTTCGTGGCCACAACGCGCGCTTCAAACACGTTCCACGGTTTGCTCGCTGCGACGGCGATGGGCGTCTACGTCCTCCTTCTCGTCGGCGCGACGACCGCACTCACGGACGCGACAGCGGCGTGTACGGCGTGGCCAATCTGCGGAGACGGCTTTACGCTCCCGACAACGTTCGACGGCAGGGTCGCCGTCGGCCACCGCATCGCCGCGGTACTCGTCGGACTGCTCGTCCTCGCGACGCTCGTCTCGGCGTGGCGAGCAAACACGTCTCGACGGGTCCGCGCTACCGTAACCGCGTCTGCCGTTCTCTACCCCGCACAAGCCGGACTCGGCGCGGTCGTCGCTACCGTCGGCGGCGGCGCGTCCCTCTCGTTGCTCCATCTCCTCGTTGGGATGGCAATCTTCGGTGGATTTATCCTCGCGCTCGCGTGGACACTCGAATCCGAGACTGGAAATCCAGGCGACAGACCAGTCGCACCACCAGAGAGCGCCGACGAACTCGTCGAAGACTACGAGCGCCCCGAGGTACCGACCGAACCCATCGCACGGGCAAAGGCGACCGCGTGGGCGTACTTCCAACTGATGAAGCCACGACTGATGTGGTTGCTCTGTCTCGTCGCATCGGCGGGTATGGCACTCGCCGGGACGGTCTCGCCCGGCCTGACGCCGCGCGTCCTCCTCCTCACGCTCGGCGGCGGCGTCCTCTCGATTGGCGCGTCGGGGACGTTCAATCACGTCCTCGAACGCGACGTGGACCGCAAGATGCAGCGAACGAGTGACCGACCCCTCGCGGTGGACCTCGTTCCCGTCCGCAACGCAATCGCCTTCGGCGTTCTCTTGACGCTCATCTCTGTGGCGATGTTCGCGTCGGTCAACCTGCTCGTCGGCGTCCTCGGATTCGCCGCCATCGCATTCTACAGCGTGGTCTACACGCTCATTTTGAAGCCGAACACCGTCCAGAACACCGTCATCGGCGGCGCGGCGGGCGCGCTTCCGGCACTCATCGGCTGGGTCGCCGTCACGGGCGAAATCGGACTCGGCGGGCTCATCCTCGCCGGTGTCATCTTCATGTGGACGCCCGCGCACTTCTACAACCTCGCGCTCGCGTACAAGGACGACTACGCTCGTGGCGGCTTCCCGATGATGCCAGTCGTACGCGGCGAGACCGAGACGCGCAAGCACATCCTCTGGTGGCTCGGCGCGACGCTCCTCTCGGCGGCCATCCTCGGCGTGATGGACGCCCTCGGCGCGGTCTACCTGCTCACGAGCGTCGTCTTCGGCGGGTTGTTCCTCTACTTCGTCGTCAAACTCCACTACGACCAAGACGACACCGCCGCGTTCCGCTCGTTCCACGCCTCGAACGCGTACCTCGGCACGTTGCTCCTCGCAATCGTCGTCGATACGCTCGTTCTCTAATCCATGGCTACCGCAACCTCGACCTTCCGTCCGTCGCGCAGCACGCTCGTCCACGGCGCGTTCGCGCTCAACACGACGCTCGTTCTCAGCCTCGTCTACGTTCTCGCCACTGGCGCAGACGTTGGCGCTCTCCGATACGCAGTGTACGGCGTTATCTGGGTTGCAGTCGGTCTGTGGGTACTCTTCGACGTCGAAGTGCCGCCCACATCGACCAAAACCAAGCGCCGTGCCGCACTCGTCGCAGTCGGCTACTTCGCGCTTCTCGCCGTCGCTGGCGGAATCGTCACGACAGCGATTCCGGGTGGCGACTCGGGCCTTCGCGTCGCGTTTCTCCCACCGGGATGGGGCCCCGCACTCATCTACGCCGGGTCGCTCGTGAACGTGATTCTGATGCCCGCGCGTCTCGTCGGCTACGTCGCACTCGCGTACCTCGTCTACGACACGTTCATCGAAGCCTCGGGCGCGGCAGTCTCGGGTATCGTCGGCCTGCTCTCGTGTGTCTCCTGCTCGTGGCCCGTCCTCGCGTCGATTGCCACGAGCGTCTTCGGGAGTGGGACGGCGCTCGCGCTCACTGCCACGTCGCTCTCCTACGACCTCTCGACGCTCGTCTTCGTCGTCACCGTCGCGCTCCTCCGGTGGCGACCCGGATTCCGATAGTTCACCCCGCTCGCATCCTGCTCCACCTCGTTTTTACCGCTTCGCTGAGAAGAACGGCCAATGACTGCTGTCGAAATCGAATACTGCGTCCCCTGCGGCTTTCTGGACCGTGCCGAGACGGTTCAGCATCATCTGCTCCAACAGTTCGGCCAGCAACTCGACCGCGTCTCTCTCGTCACCGGCGACGACGGCGTCTTCACTGTCTCTGTCGATGGCGAGCGGGTCTGGGACAAATCTGAAGACGAATTCGACCTCGACTTGATTCTCCGACGGGTTCGCCCACATCTCCGCCCGTGAAATCGCTCGAACACGCCACCGTCGGGGTCGTCGTCGGGACGATTGCAGCACTCACACTAACCCCTCCGGGGTCGCTCGTCGCGTTGGTCGGCCTCGCCGTCCTCTTGAGCGTCTTCATCGACCTCGACCACTTCGTCCTCGCCCGCTTCGAGCGCGGCGATTGGTCCAATCTCAAACTCGCCGTGACGAATCCTCGAATCGGCTTGCTCGAACAGGAGAAAGTGTTCGAAGACTTCCCTCGTGAGTTCAATCTGAAGCGGCTCTTGAGCCACCAACTCATCGGCGGCGTCGCCGTGGTGGGATTGGTTCTATCGGGAAATCTGGTGTTCGCCGCATTCGTCGGCGTCGTCATCTACGCACACATCGTCTGCGACTTGCTCAGAGATAGCGGAATCGCGTGAAAAGAAAGGAGAGAGCTAGTGGCCCCAGACCTTGTCGTCTTCTTCGTAGCGAGCGTTCATGATGCGTTCCCACTGCTCGTTTGAAAGGTCCACGTCGGCCGCGCCGACGTTCTCGCGCATCTGTTCTTCAGTTCGCGCGCCGATGATGGGCACAACGGTCGCCTCGGGGTAGTCCATCAGCCAGCGAAGTGAGACTTGTGCGGGACTCGCATCGACTTCGTCGGCGACGGCGCGAATCTCGTCGAGGACGTGCCAACCGCGTTCGGAGACGTAGAACCGCTCGAATCGCTCGTCGAACGCCCCGCGTGCGCCGTCTGGCGCGACGTACTTCGTCGGGTCGTCGGGGTCGGCACGTTCGTACTTTCCGGTCATGAACCCACCCGCGAGTGGCGAGTATGGACAGACCGCGATGTCTTGGTCGCCGCACACGTCGAGATAGTCTTTCACGTCCTCGTAGTAACCGGGATGGAACAGTGGTTGGGTCACGTCGAAACGGGCGTAGTCGTTCACCTCTGACTTCCAGAGGGCTTTCGTGAGTTGCCACGCCGCCATCGTCGAGGCCCCGAGGTAGTTCACCTTCCCGTCTTCGACGAGTCGATTGAGCGTCTGGAGGGTCTCTTCGATGGGTGTGTTCTCGTCCCAGCGGTGGATGTAGTAGAGGTCGAGGTAGTCGGTTCCGAGGCGGTCGAGCGTGCCGTCGATTTGATTCCGAATGTGCGTGCGCGAGAGGCCGCTTCCATTCGGATTGTCGTCGTCGAAGCCGAAGTAGACCTTCGAGGCGATGACGTAATCTTCTCTATCGCGCTCGGCGAGCCAGTTGCCGATGTACTCCTCGGAGGTGCCGTTCGGGTCGCCGTAGACGTTGGCGGTGTCGATGAAGTTCCCACCGAGTTCGGCGAACGTATCGAGCAGGTCGTGGGCTTGCGATTCGTCCGTTTCGAGTACGTCGCCCGTCCGTCGGCCAAAGCGCCACGTCCCGAAGCAGAGTTCGGAGACGCGGGTGCCAGTCGAACCGAGTCGTCGGTAGTCGAGGCTCATACGAAGTGACACGACCGACAGCGACTAAAGGGTGGGAGTTGCGGCGAGATGTTCAGGGGCGGTCGTCGCCGCTCGATACCTCTGTCGCAGACGGTGGTCCGAGCGGTGACGCCGTTACGAGCAATCCAACGACCATAACTGCAAACCCGAACGTCGCCCACCCAGGGGTGGCGTACTGTACGACCTAGAGGTGGAGGACCGCGCCGACAATCGTGAGAGCAATCCCGAACCGCTGGGACGATGCATCATCCAGACTCGCACCTTTCGTGACGGCCACATAGCACTTTTGTCTGCCCGCACGCTTTTGGCGAATCCACACGACATGTAACTCATGTTTCGTGTTGCCGCCATCGGACTGGGTGACCTCGGGATGCTGGAGTGCCGCCTCTTCGACGAACTGGAAGGTGTCAGTATTGTTGCAGGGGCAGACCCGAATCCGGACGCTCGTGACCACTTCGAATGGGAGTTCGACGCACCCGCCTACGAAGATGTGGACGACCTCCTCGACTCGGAGTTTTTGGACGCCGTGACGATTGTCTCGCCGCACACACTGCACTTCGACCAAGCACTCGCGGCTATCGAACACGGCCTGCACGTCCACCTCGAAAAGCCGATGGTCACCGACTTCGGCGGCGCACAGGCACTCATCCACCGCGCCGAAGAGTACGACGTGACGCTCGCAGTGGGGTATCAACGTCACTTCGACCCGCGGTTCATCGAGATACGCCGACTCATCGACGAGGGACGCATCGGTGACCCGCACATGGTCATCTGCCACCTCGAACAGCAGTGGATTCGATGGACGAAAGACCAGTGGCGAGCCGACCCGTCACTCTCCGGCGGCGGCCAGTTGTACGACTCGGGGTCGCACATCCTCGATGCGATGCTCTGGTGTACACGCTCGACGCCAGTTTCGGTTGCCGCCGCCATCGACGACCAGGAGTACGATGTCGATGTCAACTCCGCGCTCGCGGTTGTTCTCGACAGAGAAGGTTCGCGGATTACAGGGAGCGTTGGCGTCTCCGGCGACGGCCAGAGCATCCCTGACCCCGGTGAATCCTTGCGCATCCTCGGGACGGACGGAATGATTTCGTACGACGGCGAGACCATCGAACTGACCGAACACGGAATGACCTACAAGACGACGCCGAGAGTCCCCGAATTCGAGGAGCTGACGACGAAGAAACTCCGGAACTTCGTGGACGCCGCCCGCGACGAAGCCGACCTGCTCATTCCCGCCGAGGACGGTCTGAAAGTCATCGCACTCACCGAAGCGGCCTACGAGTCGGCGACGACGGGCCACCGCGTGAATATCGACATCGACCTCGATTGACCCCGACAGTCGACCCACTCGCCCATTCTTGTCAACAAGATTGTTGTACTGGATGTCGAACACCGACGAGATGGCCGATTTGGACCCCCAAGACTACTACGACGAGTTTGCTGAACGAGAGTGGGAGCGACTCGAACGCGACCCGGTAACGAGATTAGAGTTCGAAAATACAGTCGCGTATCTCGACGAATTTCTCCCTCCTTCGGGCCGCGTCCTCGATGCCGGTGCTGGCGCAGGTCGATACACGGTGTGGCTCGCCGAGCGAGGATTCGAGGTCGAACACCTCGACGTGAGTGCCGAGCAGGTTCGTATCGCCCGCAGGAAGGTTACCGAGCGAGGCCAGACCGACCGAGTCACCTGCCAGCAGGGTGATGTACGACACTTCCCGTTTGCAGACGACTCCTTCGATGCAGTCTGTTGTCTCGGCGGGCCGCTGAGCCACGTCATGGGTGAGTCGGGGCGTGCGGCGGCCCTCTCCGAACTCCGACGCGTCGCCGCACCCGACGCGCCCGTTTTCATCTCCGTTATCAGTCGGTTTGCGATGCTTCGCGATATCCTCAAGTTCTCGCTGGAGACGAGTCATGGCCTGCTCGAACCAATCGCCGCAGACGGCGACTACACCGCAGAGCGTGTCGCCGAACACGCAGACGGAGAGGGATGGGCCGAGTGCCACGGCTTCCGGGTAGACGAGTTCGAGACGGTGCTTCGAGAGGCTGGGTTCGAAATCGAGCGCCTCGTTGGTCTCGAAAACGTTGCGAACCGGATGAAAGACGAGTTGAAAGGTGCAGATTCGGCGGCACTCGAAGACGTTCGGGCCGTGGTTCGCATGCTCCGCGAAGACCGAACCGCAGTGGATTTCTCCGAACACATGCTCGCCGTGTGTCGCGCGTGATTACGGGAGCGTGAGCAGACACAGTTTACCGGTCGAACCGCCGACACCGGATTGGTCGCTCGTACACACGTAGAGTTCGCCGCGGGCGTCGCGGCCGAACGCGAGGATGTGGGTTCCGAGGTCAACATCGTCTGCGAAGGGGACTTCCACGATATCCCACGGGCGCGACTCGCTGGGAATCGCCGCAAAGAGTCGGCCCTGTGCATTCCAGTCGGCGAAGACGTACGCCCCGTCGAGTGGGGGAACCTCCGCACCACGGTAGACGAACCCGCCGATGACGGCGATTCCAGTCGGACCATCACCCGAGTGTGGGTACTCGATAACCGGGTCGATGAGTGGGTCGCCGTCGGGTGTCTCTGTCGGGCAGTCGTTGGCTCGGAAACAGTGTGCGCCTTCGCGGACGCTCCACCCGTAGTTTCCTCCCTTTTCGACGAGGCTCACCTCTTCCCACGCACCTTGGCCGACATCGGCGACGTAGAAGTCCTCACGGTCGAACGAGAAGCGCCACGGGTTACGGAAGCCCCACGCGTACTGTTCTTCGAACGGTCCCTTGCCAACCAGCGGATTGTCGTCGGGGATTCCGTAGGGGCGGCCTCCGGATTCGGTGTCCACGTCGATTCGGAGGATGCTTCCGAGGAGGTTCTGGCTCACGTCCTGTCCGTTACCGCCATCGCCAGCGTCGTACCAGTCATCGACATGGCCGCCGTCAGAATCGTTGCTCCCGCCGCCGTCGCCGACGCCGACGTAGAGATAGCCGTCTGGACCGAACGCGAGCGACCCCGCGTTGTGGTTCGACTGTGGTTGCGGGATTTCGAGGAGGATTCGCTCGGAGTCGGCGGTTGCACTGGTGGCGTCGGGTGAGACAGTGAGTTCGCTCAGGACGAACGTGTGACTGTAATTCGACGGCGTTCCCGGTCGGTTCGGGGCGCTGTATCGAAGGTAAAGCTTCCCGTTCTCGCCGAAGTTCGGGTGGAAGGCGACCCCGAGAAAACCGCGTTCGTCGTAGCCGCCGAGATCGACTACTCGGTCACGGATGTCCAGATACGGGTCTTCTCGCTGTCCAGTCTCGTCGTGAAGCCACAAGAGGCCGGGTTGGTCAACGACGAAGTGACGCGTGCCTTGGAACGTGGAGGGAATGGCAACGTCAACTGGCGAAGTGAAGCCTGTGCTGAGGGTCGCAAGCCCGAGTTCGACATCTTCGAGCGTGTCGGGCATCGGCCGGGGCGTTCCGTTCGCACTGGGGGGTGTCGTTTGCGTTGTCGATTCTGTCGGTTGCTGTTGTCCTCCCGTGAGTCCGAAACAGCCAGCGAGGCCGCCGAGGGTGGCTGTACTACTCACCGCGAGGAATCGACGCCGGGACCACATCACACGTATGACATGTACCGGGAAGCGATTAAGCCTAGTGCAGTCCTCGAAGGGACGTCGATTCCGAACCGCTTACCACCGGCCATACCCCTCTCCAATCCATGAACGAGGTACTCGTCGCAGCAGACCTCCGCAAATCCTACGGCGACGTGACGGCGCTCTCGGGCGTCTCGCTGTCTGTCGCCGAAGGGGAGGTGTTCGGACTCATCGGGCCGAACGGCGCAGGGAAGACGACGTTAGTTCGCGCGCTCACGGGGACGACAGCCGTCGATGCCGGAACCGTCTCACTGCTCGGTGCCGACCCGACCGACGTGGACCGCCAGCGCCTCGGGTTGCTCCCCCAAGAGTTCCGCCCGGCCGGGCGACTGACCGCCCGCGAACTCATCGACTACTACGGCGGCCTCTACGACGACGCCCGCGATACCGACGACCTCTTGTCCGAAGTCGGATTGGCTGAGTCGGCCGAAACGTGGTACGAGAACCTCTCTGGCGGCCAACAGCGCCGGGCGTGTATCGCACTCACGCTCGTCAACGACCCGGACGTACTCTTTCTCGACGAACCGACGACCGGCATCGACCCGGCAGGCCGCCGCGACCTGTGGACACTCATCGAACGCCTCGCCGACCGCGGAACGACGGTGTTTCTCACGAGTCACTCGATGGAAGAGGTCGAACGACTCGCCGACCGGGTTGGCCTCCTCAACGCAGGCGAACTCGTCACCGTCGGCCGCCCCGACGAACTCGTGGCAGAACACGGTGGTGAGAGTCGCCTCGTCGTCCGCACCGACGACGCCACTGCCCTCGAATCCGTCTCACTCCCCGGCGAGTTCGCCACCAACGTGAACGGGACAGAACTCACCATCCACGAAATCGGCCCCCGAGAAATCGGCCCTGCGGTGGACGCACTCGACGACGCCGGAGTCGAGTACGAATCGCTCGTCTGGAAGCAACCGGGTCTCGAAGAGGTGTACCTCTCGCTGACGGGCGAACAGTTCGAAGCGGCCCGTCCGGCCTCTGTCGCGCTCGCGGGAGGTGAACGATGAGTTCGCTCCGTCGCGTGCAGGCAGAGTTCGTCGCGTCGTGGCACTCGTTCCTCCGCCGACGAACCGCGGTGTTCTTCACGTTCTTCTTCCCCGCGATTATCGTCCTCATCTTCGGGGCACTCGTCCAAACCCAACCGACCGGCGGCGGCCTCTTTGCCGAGCCAAAAGAGTACTACATCGCGGGCTACCTCGCCGTCGTCGTCCTCTTTACGCCGCTATCGCGGGTGGGGAGTACTATCGCCCGGCACCGCGAAGGCAACCGCTTCGAGAAGTTAGCGACGACCCCGCTAAAGCGGAGTGAGTGGCTTCTGGCTCACTCGCTGGTCAACGTCGTCATCATCGGGCTTGCCGCACTGTTGTTGCTCGGCCTGTCGGTGTTGGTCACCGGTGCGGCAGTCCCAGTCGCGCTCTCGACGCTCGCTATCATCCCCTTCGTCGCGCTCGGTGTGACGCTCTTCTGTGGGCTTGGGTCGATTATTGGACGCGTCGCCGACTCACAAGACGGCGTGATTGCGGCGAGCAACGCGATTGCACTGCCGCTGTTGTTCCTCTCGGAGACGTTCATCACGCCCGACCTGCTTCCCGCGTGGTTCGTTCCGGCGCTGAACCTCTCGCCGCTGACGTACTTCGCGCGCGGTGTCAGAGCGCTCACCTACACGGGTGGCGACTGGATTGGCAACCTCGCAATCCTCGCCGTCTTGTCTCTCGGATTCTTCGTCGCCGGAACGTTGGCGATTCCGCAGACCGACTGAGTAGAGAGGCGTCTCAGAAAACAGGCACCACAGCAAGCGAACTGGGCAGCAGATGGGCGCAGTTTGCACCCGCAAACTCAAGCCTTAACCGACGCCCGTGCCCACGTGGGGGTATGGTCGAAACTGAGACGTACACCATCGAAGGACCGAACGGAGACACCGAAGACTTCGAACTCCCTGAGGGCCTCGTCGACATGTTCGCAGAACAGGGCGAAGAAGGCACGAACGTCGTCGCCGACATCGTCGTGCAGGCGATGGCACAACAGGCACACGTCGTCGCACACCACAGCGAAGGCGGCGCACCGGCCGACATCGCCGAAATCAACGAGAAGATGGAAGAGCTGTTCGAGGACCGCTTCGGCATGTCGCTCGCCGATGCGCTCGGTCACTCGCACTAAACGCGAGTTTCATCCATTCTTTGTTTTCACACGGCGAGCGGCGGCCACTCAGATGAACGCGAGTGGAATCATGATACCAAACCCAGCGACCAGTCCAGCGATGAGTTCCGGTTTCCCGCCGCTCGGGAGGCGTTTACCGAGTTCCAACGCTTCGGGGATGAACTCCGTGAAGACGAGGTAGACCATCGCCCCGGCGGCAAAGCCGAACCCGAGCGGGAGGAACTCGCGGGCGATACGCACGAAGTAGAACGCGATGACCGCGCCGATTGGTTGCGGAAGGCTGGAGAAAATCGCCCACCAGACCATCTTCCAGTTCGAGACCTCCATTGACCGAAGTGGGATGGAGATGGCGAGGCCCTCTGGAATATTGTGGATGGAGATGGCGATAGTCATGAACACCGCGAGGAGCGGCACGGCGAGGCCGAAGAGTTGGATGCCACCGTCGAGTCCGAGGTCGGCAAAGGAGACGCCGATGGCGACACCTTCGGGGAAACTGTGGACGGTGAGAATTCCCAAAATCAACAACAACTTTCGGAAGTCGGCCTCTTCGTACTTCTCCGGTGAGACCTCTGTGCCTTCGATAATGCTGTGGGCGACGACGACGAGGGCGACACCTGCGAGCAGACCGATTCCTAACTGAAGTGGCGTGCCGTTGGCGAGTCCTTCCAAGATGAGACCGAACAGCGATGCAGAGACCATGATTCCAGATGCGATACCCCAGAGCGCCACGTTCCAGCGGTCGCTCACGTCAGAGACGAAGAAAAACGGGACCGCGCCGATTCCGGTCGCAATTGCGGTGATAAGCCCCGCAACGAACACGAACGCGAGCGCGGTGAGTTGCTCCATACGACTGGTATGAATTGGACGCCGATAAGCATTATCATATTTCAGACAAATTTTGGCAGGCCTAAATCTGAAACAGTGAAATACGGCGCTTTCACGGTTTAGATGGGCCGAAAATCTGTCCTAGAGATAATCTATCGGATTTGGTAAGTATGGAGTTTCGAGATAGTCGATATCTCTCGTGGGGAGGCGCTGACATCCCGAAAAAATTCGGTCGAATACGGTTCGAACAGTGGTTCAGTCGTCTGCGGCCGACGCACCTTCTGGAGAGTCGTCGGACCCCATCGGACCGGTCGGAGACTGTGCGACAGACCGTGCCGAACCCATCCAGCCTTCGACGTTCGCAGAGACGTAGTCGCGCGCACCGAAGGCGATGGCACCACCGACACCGATAGCGAACGCGGCGGCGAGACCCCACGCGAACGCCCGCGCGATGGTAAAGAGGATGGCCACGTCGATACCCATCGTACTCAGACCGATGACGACGGCGGTGAAGTACAGGAACACACGCGTTCCAACTGCGAACGCAGACGTGTAAGAGGTCTGGGTCGCCGCACGGGTGCGCATGATTGCATCACCGATGAAGTCAGCGACGATGAACCCAAGGACGATGACAGCCAACCCGGCAACGAATGCGGGGGCGTACGAGACAGCCGTTGCAACCCATTCAGAGAGCAACGCGAGTGCCATGACGTTCGCCGCGGCGAGGATGGCAACCGCGTAGACAATCCACGCCGCTAACGTCCCGAAGGCGTGTGAGACTCTCTGTTCGGTTCCACCGAGGATGTCACCGAGCGGGGTCGAGAGGACTGCCTTGTCGAGTTCGACGCGGTCGGCTAATCCGGCGATCAACCGTGCCGCCAACCGTCCGATGAACCATCCCAGGAGGAGGACGATAATCGCGCCGATGAGTCGTGGCAAGAAGGTGATAATCGAAAATACGATTTGAGCGATCGATTCTGGTATCGTTAGCTGAAGGACGTACATATCCAACTGGGAGATTGGCATGTCCCAAATTTAGTTAGCCATTTTACACTCTGGAAAAAATGGGCCTGTAAATCGGAAACTCCGTACACACCGAGAGTCTGAAATCCCAGATTCACGGGGGGGTTGGGGAGACAGTGTGGAGAGATGATGTATTCGAATTTCGGAAGCACACTGCTCGGAGAGGCTCTCAGAATCCGTGATGCGGTGACCGAATTAATCTCTGCTTGATTTGAGTGATTTGGTCTCTTCTTGTACTGTGTTCGAATCGGCGACACGACCGAGCTGTGTGGCGATTCCTTCGATTGCGACGATGAGTCGAGCGCCGTACCAGAGAGCGACAATCCAGAAGACGACCATCACGCCTAACAGGATTTGCTGGACGATGACCACCGAATAGAAGAGTATCAATGCGAGGAAGATAGCGGCCGCGAGACGAACACGACGTGATGCCCGGAGGGGAACGAAATTTGACGAGGAGGACATACACACATCCTCTATCCTCGACATGTTAGATGTTTTGAAAAGAAATCACGGCGAGACGACAACGTGACAATCGTATGTCTACTGTGAATAATCACCCGAATTCGGGCGTATCCATCCTGATTAATCACATCACTGTAATATGCTCCCAAAGGCCGTGAGACGGCCCACACCCCCGAATTTATCAATCTATGTCGGGTATCATCAGACGATGGGAGACTTATCTGAGTTGTTCGCGCCCAAGCGCATCGCAGTGGTGGGTGCGACTGAGCGCGAAGGGGCCATTGGCCGGGCTATCATGGACAACCTCATCGAGAAGTTCGCGGGTGAGGTCGTTCCGGTCAACCCCAAATACGACGAACTGTTCGGCCTGGAATGCTACGGCGACGTTGGAGAGACCGACGCCGACCTCGCGGTCATCGTCGTTCCTCCGAAAGTCGTCCTCCCTGCGATGGAAGCCGCGGGCGAAGCAGGCATCACCGACGCCGTCGTCATCACTGCTGGCTTCGGCGAAACGGGCAGCGAAGGTGCCGCCCGTGAGAAGGAACTCCGCGAAATCGCCGAGAAGTTCGACATGAACGTCGTCGGCCCGAACAGCCTCGGCATCATGAACACGGACGTCGGCATGAACGCGACGTTCGGCCCCGAGATGGCTCTGGATGGGAATATGTCCTTTATGAGCCAGTCGGGTGCGTTCATCACGGCCGTCATCGACTGGGCCAACGACGAGGACATCGGCTTCAAGGACATCGTCTCGCTCGGGAACAAGGCCGTTCTCGACGAAGCCGACTTCATCGAAGCCTGGAACGACGACCCCGACACCGAGGTCATCATCGGCTACCTCGAAGGTATCAGCGCGGGCCGCGACTTCATCGACTCTGCCCGCGACGTGACCAAGGACACGCCAATCGTCCTCGTCAAGTCCGGCAAGACCGACGCTGGCGCACAGGCCGCCTCGTCGCACACCGGGACGATTGCTGGCTCTGACGCCGCCTACGAGGCCGGTCTCGAACAGGCGGGCGTCATCCGCGCCGACTCGGTTCAGCACCTCTTCGACGCCGCGCGCGTGCTTGGCGACCAACCCCTCCCCGAAAACAAGGACGTGGCCGTCATCACGAACGCCGGTGGTCCCGGCGTCATGACGACCGACGCCATCGGCGAGTCCGACCTCGAGATGGCGAGCTTTACCGACGAAACCTTGGAGAACTTCTCCGAGTCGCTCCCGCCGGAAGGGAACATCTACAACCCGGTTGACATCGTCGGCGACGCCGACAACGAGCGCTTCAAGACGGCACTGGACGTGGCACTCGCAGACGACAACGTCGGCAGTGCAATCGTCCTCACCGCACCGACGGCGGTCCTCGACTACAACCAACTCGCCGAGGACACCGTCGAACTCCAGCAGAAACACGACAAGCCAATCGCCGCCTGTTTCATGGGTGGCGAGCGCGTCGAATCCGCCGCGGACCGCATGCAACACGCGGGCATCCCGAACTACTTCGACCCCTCCCGCGCTGTGGACGGCCTGCAAGCACTCGCCGACTACGCAGACATCAAGCGCCGTGAGTACGACGCACCGACAGAGTTCGACGTGGACCGCGAGCGCGCCCGCGAAATCCTCGAATCCGTCAAAGAGCGTGACGACACCCGCCTCGGCGTCGAAGCGATGGACCTCCTCGACGCATACGGAATCGAGACGCCCGAGGGCGCAATCGTTGACGACCCTGCGGACGCACTCGAAGTCGCCGAAGAAATCGAGGGCAACGTCGTGATGAAAATCGTCAGTCCCGACATCCTCCACAAGTCCGACATCGGCGGCGTCAAAGTCGGCGTCTCCAACGAGGACGTCTACGACGCCTACGAGGACCTCATCACCCGCGCGCGGAACTACCAACCCGACGCCAACATCCTCGGCGTGCAAGTCCAAGAGATGGTGGACCTCGACGACGGTGTCGAGACCATCGTCGGCATGAACCGTGACCCGCAGTTCGGGCCGCTCATGATGTTCGGTCTCGGCGGCATCTTCGTCGAGATTCTCGAAGACACGACGTTCCGCGTCGCGCCCGTCTCCGAGTCCGAAGCCGACGAGATGACTCGTGAAATCGACGCCGCACCGCTCCTCCGTGGCGCTCGTGGCCGCGAACCCGTGGACACCAGCGGAATCACCGAAACCATCCAGCGACTGTCGCAACTCGTCACGGACTTCCCGGCGATTCTCGAACTCGACATCAACCCGCTCGTCGCACTTCCAGACGGCGTGCAGGCAGTGGACGTTCGCCTCACCGTGGACCCAGACGAACTTTAAAATCGACAGTCACCCTATCTAATCCAATGAACTCAGTACTCGTCACCTCCACCGGCGAAAGCACCGGCAAGACAGCAATCACGCTGGCACTCGGACTGCTCGCACAGGAACGCGGCCTCGACGTGGGCTACATGAAGCCCAAAGGGACGCGCCTCCAGTCCAGTACGGGCAAGACGCTCGACGAAGACCCCATGCTGGCGCGCGAACTCCTCGGCCTCGACGCCGAGATGCACCAACTCGAACCCGTCGTCTACTCGCCGACGTTCATTCAGGGCGCGATTCGCGGGCGCGAGAGCAACGAAGAACTCTCCGAGGTCATCTCGCACCACTTCGACGACCTCGCCTCCGACAAAGACCTCATGCTCATCGAGGGCGGTGGCTCCTACCGAACCGGCGGCATCGTCGGCCTGACTGACCCCGACGTTGCCGAATTGCTCGACTCTGACGTGTTGCTCGTCGCCGACTACAAGGACTCGTCCGACCTCGACGACGTCGTCGCCGCCGTCGAAGACATCGGTAGCGACCGTCTCGCAGGTGTCGTCTTCAACCGCGTCTCCGACGCGATGTACGACGAACTCGAAACCGACGTCGCGCCGTTCCTCGAAGCCCGCGGCATCCCGGTCATCGGTGTACTCCCCACCGAGAAAGACCTCGCGGGCGTCACGGTTTCCGACCTCGCAGACGAACTCGGCGCAGAACTCGCAACCGACGCCCCCACCGACGCCTTCGTCGAGCGATTCCTCGTCGGCGCGATGGGCGGCGACGCGGCACTTCGCTACTTCCGACGCACGAAGAACGCCGCCGTCATCACCGGCGGTGACCGCGCCAACATCCAGCGCGCGGCCCTCGAAGCCCCCGGCGTCAAGTGTCTCATCCTCACCGGCGGTCACCGACCAGTCGGTGCCGTCATCGGTAAAGCCGAAGAAAAGCGCGTGCCCGTCCTGATGGTCAACGGTGACACGCTCTCTGTCACCGACCGCGCAGAAGATATCGTCAGCACCGGTCGTACCCGCGACGAGCGAACCGTCCAGCGCATGCGTGACCTCATGTACGAACACACCGACATCGACGCCATCATCGGCGGCATCTCGCCGTCTGACGACTGAGCGCACCTGCTCGCTGTCGTCGATTCTATTCTATTCTCTTCGAAGTCCTCCGACACTACGTGTCGCTTCGTCGCGTTCGCTCGTACTCGTTGATAATCGTCGGAATGATGACGCCAGTCGTGAGTAGCGCGAGCATTCCGAGGGAGAACTGCCCAGTCACGTTCTCGACGCCGTAGGCAATCGGGAGGGCCGCCACGACGAACAAGATTGTTATTAAATTCTCGCGCGGAGCCATACCACTGCTTGGCGCGTCAACCGAATAATGGCTTGGGCGCGTGAGCGCTCTTGGTCGCCAGTCCGAGATCCGCATCGGACACGGTTAGGAAACAACAGGCCTCGAGGCGGGTGAGACGTACAACTTTTGAAGAATATAGTTCGACCAGTACAATCTTCACAAGACGTAATATGTTGGTAACATAACCCTCTTCGATGGTTGGTGTTCCGCCGTTTCCAATAGTCCTCCTTGTCTGTGTGACAGTGCTGGCATTCTCTGTGGCGGGCACCTTTATTCACCGACGAAGCGACCGCCCCGGCGCGAGCGAACTCAGCATGCTCCTTCTCGTCTGCGGTGCGTGGAGTGGGTTGTACGCTCTCATCCTGTCGTCCACATCTGAACAGGAGATGACATATCTCCTTCGACTCATGTACGTCTGTATCGCCGTTACACCGGCGCTGTGGTTCGCGTTTGCGACGGCGTTCACAGGGTCCAGACAACTTCCGTTCGCGGGGTGGGTGGTCGCTGGTGGTATCACGGTCGTACACCTTTCGTCCGTGTTACTGTGGCCCGCCGTGCGCGCGACGTGGGTCAGTATCGAGGTCATCTCGATTGGCGAGTTGTCAGCGCTTTCGACGACGAAAGGCCCGTTGTACTACGTCTTTTTCGTCTACGCGTACACCATGCTGCTGTGGGGGGCCGCGAAGTTAGCTCGTCACGTCATGGCGACGCGGGAGACGTCCCGATATCAACACCGCCTCATCGTTTTCGCGCTGTTGGTCGCGCTGGTACCCAATGCGGTGTACCACGTGAATCTCTTGCCGACCAAGTTCGACCCGACGCCGTTCGCGTTCACCATCTCGACGCTCCTCTTCGTGGCGGCCGACCGGCGATTTCAACTGTTCATCGTCCACCCACTGGCCCGAGACGTTGCACGCGAACACGTCATCGAAGAGATGGGCGACGGTGTCCTCGTCGTCGACCGGTCCAACGTCATCACCGACGTTAATCCGGCGCTCGTGGAGGCACTCGATATCCCACTGCGGCATCTCGTCGGGACACAACTCAGCGCGGCGGCACCGACACTCGCGCGCCAAATCGATTCGCGTACCGAAGAACAATCGAACTTCCACCACGCCGAGACGGACAAAACCTACAACGTGAAAGTCACGCCGTTCTCACGCCCCGGAAACGATATGGGTGGCAACATCATCACCCTCCACGACGTGACGGCAGTCCGCCAACGTGAAGAACGACTCGCGGTCCTCAATCGAATCCTTCGTCACGACATCAGAAACGGACTCAACATCATCGACGGCTACGCAGAACTCGTCGTCGACGACGAGACGGACACCGAGGAGAGACAGACCAGCGCCGAACGAATCAAGGATAGAAGCGAGGAACTGCTCGAACTCGCCGAGAAGATACGTGCTATCGAGAAGGGACTCGACCATCGTGGCGACCGAACGCGTCTTCAGTTGATGGAGACGCTCCAGCAGGTCACGACTCGCGTGAATCAAGATTGGCAGCGTGCATCAGTTTCGCTTTCGGGACCAGAGCAAGTTGATGTCCTCGCCACATCCGCGGCCGAATCGCTCTTTTACAACCTCATCGAGAACGCCGCAGAACACGGTGGCGAGTCACCGACGATTTCGGTGGCAGTGACGACAGGCGACGAGTGGGCGATAATCTCCGTCAGCGACGACGGGTCGGGAATTCCACAGGACGAAATTTCGGCAATCAAAACCGGGGAGACGCCGCTTCATCACACCAGTGGGATTGGACTGTGGTTGGTCACGTGGCTCGTTCGGCAGTCCGGAGGGACCATCGACTTCGACGTAGACGAGACTGGGACGACAGCGACAGTACGCCTGAAACTAGCTCCGGCGGAACCCACCGACGCGGACGCACAAGCCGAATCAAGCGACCGTTAACACTGCCAGCCTGTTTCGGTCGAATTCAGTCGTTCTGCGCCGTCTTCGGTCACGACGACGAGGTCTTCGATTCTGACGCCGAATTCGTCGGGGAGATAGATGCCCGGTTCGATACTGAAGACGTTGCCAACGGCGAGTTCGCGGTCGCTGTCGGCGACGATGTAGGGTTCTTCGTGAACGTCGAGGCCGACACCGTGGCCAGTTCGGTGGATGAACTGGTCTCCGTAACCCGCGTCTTCGATGACCTCGCGGGCGGCGCGGTCGATATTGCCAGCAGTCACGCCGGGTTCGACAGCTTCGATAGCGGTCGCGTGGGCGCGCTCGACGACTTCGTGGACAGTCTCAAACTCGGCTGGAGGGTCGCCGCCGAAGACGACCGTTCGCGTCTGGTCGCTCGGGTAGTGGTCTACGCGAGTGCCGAAGTCGAGGACGACGGGGTCGCCCGCTTCGATGATTCGGTCGTCGTACATGTGGTGCGGCATCGCCCCGTTCGGTCCCGACCCAACGATAGGGCCGAACGGGATACCTTCACCACCCGCTTCTTCGAGCAACCGTTCGATGTGGCGTGCGAGTTCAGTTTCGGTCATGCCGATTGCGTCGTCGCCCATCTCACGGAGGCGTTCGACAACTGCGTCTGCAACCTCGCCAGCACGGCGGAGTGCGTCGAGTTCGGCGTCATCCTTCTGGGCGCGAAGGGGCGCGACTACGGTACTTGCGAGGCCGAATTCCGTGTCGGCTATGGCCGCCCGCAGGTCGTGGGTGAACCGCGCCCACATCGTATCGTCAACGAGAACGTGTCCGTCACTGAGCCCGAGGTCAGAGACGACGGCTTCGGTGGCGGCTTTCGGGTCGTCGTCGTCGCCCCACGTCCGAATATCGCTCACCCACGACTCGGCGCGAACCTGTGTCTCGTAGAGTTCGGGAACGAGAAACACGGGCTCTCCCTCGCTCGGGAGGAACAAGAAGAGATGGCGCTCACCCGGCGACTCGTCAAATCCCGTGAGATAGTAGAGATTCTGGCTCGGAAAGAGTACGAGCGCGTCGATGTCTTCGCTCGCAAGTCGTCGCTGACAGGCGCGTACTCGTCGTTCGAAGGGCGTCATACACGTGGCTACGCAGGGGGTGAAAAAAGTGTGGCCGGTCCAGCCCAGGGAGTCTCGTCGGTCTCGCGTTAGGCTCCGAGGTCCAGTGGGTCGTCCAACTGTCCCGTGATAGATTCGAAGGCGTCAGAGGCAGTGACGAGTCCGATTATCTCCTCGGAGTCGGGGTCACGAACCATCGCCAATTCCTGATTCTCCGCTTGGAATCGGTCGATAACGTCGCTGACCGACAACTCAGCCGAGACGACGAGCGGCGGGACGGCAACGTCTTGGATACTCCGGTCACCCGCTTCGAGGCGGTCGATTGTAGCGAGTACGGTCGGAGCGTAGACGACGCCACGAACGTCGTCCAGCGAGTCACCGACGAGAGGAAACCGCGAGTGCTGTGGGTTGGTTTTGATTCGCTCGAGCGTCTCGTCGGTCGATGAGTTGGTCGAGAGCGCGAGGACGTCGTCGGCAGGCACCATCACGTCTCTGACCGGTAAACCACCGATACGGAGCGCGTTGAGGACCTCTTCGCGGCGTTCGTCGGGGAGCGACCCACGAGCGAGTACGTCGCCCATCTGACTGCGGAGTTCGCTCCGCGAGAGGCGGCCCTCTTCACCTTCTCCTTCTGCTTCGGCTTCCTGCCACGAGCGCGTGATTTCGACGCCGAAGACGCCGAGAATCGTCTTGGCAAGCCAGTCGGCGAGAGTGATGACGGGGTACATCAGCTTCGCCCATCCGTAGAGGACCGGTGCTGTGTACTTGGCGACGGTTCGCGAGCGCTCGACGCCGAGGTACGTCGGAATCTGCTCGCCGATGACGACGTGGGCGAGGTTGATGAGCGCCAGCGACAGAATCACCGATAGCCCGGTGTGCGAGCCACTTCCGCCGCCGCCGAGAAAGACGTCGAAGACGGCCGCAAGTGCCGGTTCGGCGACGACACCGAGGCCGACGCTGGCAATCGTAATCCCGACCTGACATCCTGAGAGATAGACTTCGAGACGCTCTGTCATCTCCCAGGCGAGTTCGAGTCCGCGAGAGCCCTCGAACTTCGACTGGTCGAACTGGGGCACACGCGTCATGGCGAACTCCGAGACGACGAAGAAGCCATTTGCGAACAACAACACGACGCCGCCGAAGAGACGGAGTGCAGTCTCGACACCTACCATATGAGTGTCCGCGTTTCGAACTCGATGCCCCTGAGGTTGTCGGCCACGACGTGATGTTGTGAATCGTCAAAGAATTATTTTAAACGTTAAAATGTGCCGTAACAACTATGTTTCTCTCGTCCTATCAAAATTTGGTATGCGTCAACAAAGCAGACGTTCCGTCCTGAAGTTGAGTGGTGCCCTCCTCGGTAGCCTCGCGGTCGGTTCGAACGTGGTGGCAGCAGCGCGAACAGACCGATTCATCGTCGAGACGAAGAATGCCAGTGTCGCGGACTTGCGACGTGCTGGATTAGACGTCGCCTACGACCTCTCTGCGACCGGTGTCGCCGTCGTCGAAGGGAGTGAGTCCAATCTCTCGTCGGTCACGACTGCGTATGCACCCGACGTGGAGATTCATCTCGAGACGCCAGCCGTGAACGACGCCGTTCCGGCGGGTGCGACCGACGAACCGGGATACGGCATCCAGTGGGACAAACAGAGTCAACAGATTCCCGACGTACACGACGTCACTCGCGGTGCAGGTACTCGCGTCGCTGTCATCGACAGCGGCGTCGCCGCCGACCACCCGGACCTCGAAGCCGCCGTCAACGAAGACCTCTCGCGGAACTTCACCGCAGACGACTTCGGTTCGGGAGTTCCTGCGGGTGGCGACCACGGAACCCACGTCGCAGGCATCATCGCGGGCAACGACGCCAACGGAACGGGAATCGTTGGCTCTGCCCCCGAGACGGAAATCGTGGATTGTCGCGTCTTTTCGACCGCAGCAGGTGCGTCGTTCGCCGACATCCTCGCGGCCATCGTCTACAGCGTCGAAATCGGCTGTGACGCCGCGAACCTCAGCCTCGGTGCCTATCCGGTTCCGCGTCAGGAAGAAGGCCAGTTCTACGGCAAGGTGCTGAACAAGACGATGACCTACGCGAACAGTCAGGGAACGGTTCTCGTCATCTCCGCCGGAAACGACGCCGCAGACCTCCAGCACGACGGGAGCGTCATCAGCCTCCCCAACGAGGGCGCGGCGGCGCTGAGCATCAGCGCGACCGGTCCGAAAGGGTTCGCGTTCGACGCAGGTGACGTCGAAGAAGGCCCCGAGAGTCCGGCGTTCTACACCAACTATGGAACCAACGCCATCGACCTCGGCGCGCCCGGTGGTGACGCCTATCTCCCGGCTATCGAATCACACCCGAACACGTGGTTCTACGACCTCGTGTACAGCACTATCTCCGTTCCCGAATACGACGAGAACGGGACGTACGTCGATTCGACCAACAGCTATGGCTGGAAGGCAGGCACGTCGATGGCCGCCCCACAAGTCGCCGCTGCGGTTGCGCTCGTCCGGTCGCTCGACCCCGACCTGAACGCCGACCAGGTCAAATCGAGACTCAAGCAAACCGCGAGCGTCCCCGACGGATACGACAAGTCGTACTACGGGGCCGGACTGCTCGACCCACTCGCAGCAGTCAGCGAGTAATTCGCGTTACTGCGGTCGATTTCGACACGCGAGTCGAACGAGACGCAATTCGTGTCTCTTTAAAAACATAATCTCCCAAACAACTTTATTGGGTTACGCGTCGCACAGTTATGCATGAGTTGGCACGCAATCGATGCGCTCGAAGATGCCCGTGACGCGACAGCGTCGCTCCTCCTCCCGGTAGATATCGGGCGATGGGCGCGGCTCGCACTCATCGCACTCTTCGTCGGAAGCGTTGGTAGCGGCGGTGGTGGCGCGAATGTAAGTAGTTCAGGCGGGACGCCAGTCGATGGTGGAACCGGTGGGTTCGGACAGACCGGAGATATCCCGGTCGATGCACTTCCCACGTGGGTGACACCCGAGAGCGTTTTCGCGCTTATCATCGGCCTCGCCGTCTTGGCGTTCCTCGTCGGCCTCGTCTGGACGCTCGTCGCTTCGGTGATGGAGTTCGTCTTCGTCGATGGCGTCGTCTCGAAAGACGTGCGCATTCGCAAGCCCTTCAGAGAACGCCTTGGACTGGGCCTACGGTTGTTCGCCTTCAGACTCGGGATTATCCTCGCTGTCCTGCTGTTCATCGGCGTTCCAGCAGCCGCGTTAATCGTCGGCGGCGCGTCCATCTCGGCGTCGATATTCCTCTTCGCCATCCCGCTGATATTCCTCGCGATACTCCTGTTCTTCGTCGTCGCGCTGGCACTCCAGTTGACGACGGACTTCGTCGTCCCGACGATGATTGCCGAAGACCGGAACGTCATCTCGTCGTGGCGCCGCGTCGCACCACTGTTCCGCGCCGAGTTCTCTGAGTTCGGCCTGTACGTGTTGCTCCGGTTCGTCCTCGGAATCCTCGCGAGCATCGCAATCGGCATCGCCACGGCGCTGGTCCTCCTCGTCGTTGCGATTCCGTTCGCCATCGTCGCAGGAGTAATCGTCCTCGGCTTGGCCGCCGTTCAGGTCTCGATGTTCTCGACTGTTGGACTGGTCTTGCTCGGCATCCTCGGCGTGCTGTTCGTGGCCGCCGCAATCGCGACCGCCGCGTTCGTCCAGATGCCCGTCGTGACGTACTTCCGGTACTACTCGCTGTTCGTCCTCGGCCGTGCGGACGAATCGCTCGACCTCGTATCGGGATTCAGAAGCGAAGACGACTCACCCTCGACTGAGGGTGCCGCACCCGCGTAAGCAACTTTCGCTGTTTCTTTTTAGGCTGTCGACGGGCTGACGGCCTCTCGGTCTACTCGTGCGAGCAAGATGAGAATTGGAATCATCAGCAACCCGCCCGCGACGAAGGGTGCCCAAAAGGCGATTCCCGTGTAGAGACCGCCAGCGAGCGCCGGGCCGAACGTCCGAGCAAGACTGCCTGCGCTCTGTGTGAGGCCAAACGCACCACCTTGCTCGTCGGCCGTCGCCGACCGCGAGACGAGCGTGTTCAACGAGACGTTCGTGAGCGCGTTTCCGACCGAGAGCGGCGTCATGATAATCAAGAGCGCAATCACGCCCGGTGGAAGCGTCGGGCCGAACGAAACGAGGTTTCCAGTCGAGGGGAGGACCGCACCGAGAATGGGCGAGAACGGCACTGCCGCGAGCATCACGACCTGAATAGCGACACCAGTCAGTGCGAGCCAATATTCGCCGAAGCGCTCGGTCAGCGGGCCGATAAAGCCACCTTGGACGATGGCGATGACGATGCCGATGTAGGTCAAGAGAATCGCGTTCTCGGTCGCACCGTAGCTGTACTGGTCGTTCGTCAGGAAGATGAACTGGCTTTCGAGCGCCGAGAAGGCAAACGAGACGAGGAAAAACGAGATGATGAGCGCGCTCAGTCCGTGGGTCCGAAGCGCAGACACGAGCTGTTCGAGACGCGACTCGCGCTCCTCGGAGACGACCGTGCGCGCTTCTGGTGGCCTCGATTCGGGGAGAATGACGTACGCGGCGACGAGGTTCAGGCCGGTGATAACGGCAGCCGCAAAGCTCGGTAGTGAGAACTCGGAGACGGGGACGAACGCCGGAAGAAGCGAGCGTGCGCCCGAAACGACGGGTTCGCTGGCGAAGAACCCCCCGAGCGCCGGGCCGAAGACGAACCCAAGACCGAACGCCGCCCCGAGCAGTCCAAGGCCCTTCGCGCGGTCCTCAGGAGGCGTTATATCGGCGATATAAGCTTGGGCAGTTGCGATGTTTCCGCCCATCGCACCGGCCAACATGCGTGCCGCAAAGAGGACCGCCAACGACCCGGCGAGACCGAACATCGTCCACGCGATGACGCTCCCAGAAAGTGACAGTAAGAGGACGGGCCGTCGCCCGCGAGTGTCGGAGAAGCGACCCAGAACCGGGGCCGCGAGGAACTGCATCGCCGAATACGAGGCGATGAGCAGACTTCCGACGAACTCTGTCGCACCGAACGAGAGGGCGTACAGCGGGATGACAGGAATGAGAATCCCGAACCCGAGCAGGTCAACGAAGACGATGACAAAAACCACGCCGAGGGCGCGACGTGGGTTCTCGACAGACATTGATAGAGCGGTTGGTCGGCGGTCGAATAACCACACCGGTCTCAATACGGCAGTAAGCGGTCATTAATTAAGATGCTGAAATTCCTCTATCTGGATATGTCATTCGAGTGGGTGTCATACTTTCACTGTCACAACTGCGGGCTTGCAAAGTCGTCAGTAGACATCCCATACGACCGATTGGGCTACGCAGTCTGCCCATCGTGTGGGGTGACGACCGGACCGACAGTCCGCAAGTTTGCAAGCGAGTTGCCAGCGTTCTGAGCGCCCGTGTGGAGATGGATAGCCACAAGGCGGCCGCAGGCGACGTGTGCGTATGAGCTGGACCGAAGTCCGTCGAGACGAGCGTATCGTCGAATGGGAACGAAGCGATGGACACGCAACGATTCGCATTCGCCAGGGGCCGAAGGGCTGGCACGTTCGATTCGATAGACTCCACCAGTCGCCCGAAGGACGTGGCTACGACACGGTGCAGTGTTCGGACGAAGAATCCGCCGACGAGACTGTTGCCGAGTGGAAAGCAAAGTACGACGTCGAATAGCCCCAGATGGGAAACTCGGTTAGTAGTGGCCGAGGACGCCTTTCTTTCGCGCCCGTGTCGTGAGCGAGCGGAATACCAGATAGCCGACGGCGACGTAACCGACACCGACGACGACGAGTACTACGAGGTCGGTTACGGGAAATTCCCAGAGACGAACACCGTCCGTCATCGCCCGCTGGAGCATGTAACTTCCTTGCGCGAGTGGAAGCATTCTGAGGATAGGCAGTTGTTCGACGGGGGCGGCCGCGAGGCCGACGAAGCCGAACTGCAAGAGCCCGAAGATACTGTTGACACGCTTATAGAGCAGGGCTAACCCGGCCATTGCGAACCCGACACCGACGACTGAAGCGAGTGCGAACGCGCCAAGCGGGACGATCGTCAGAACGTCCACCGAGAGCGAGTTGCCGGTCGTCACGAGCATCAACGCGAGAATCGCCCCGCCCCACAGGAGGCTAAACGCGATGTTTACAATCGTCTTGGCGGCCATGACGTGTCCGAATCCCTGCGGGGCCATGTAGAGCTGTTCGAGCGTCCCCCACTGTGCTTCTCGCATCACTGCGCCCGCGAGGTCCTGATAGGCCGAAAACGCCATCGTGACGAGGAAGTAGCCGACGATGAGCGAATCGAGTGAGTCGTCGAACGCGGGGCCAGCGACCGTTCGCCCGCCGAAGAAGAGGAAGACGAAGAACGCGTAGATACCGAGGAGCGCGCCAAAGGTATTGATGGGATAGCGTTTGAGGAGGATGAACTGTTTTCGCGCCACCGCGCTCACGAGAACGGCAAACGCTCGGGTGTCGGCTGCCACGCTCACGGCGACACCTCCAGCGCGTCGTCTCGCTCTTGTCTCGTCAATCTGAGGAACGCCTCTGTCAGGTTGGGTTCGACGGTGTTCACCGAGACGAGTCGTCCGCCGTCTGCGATGCACGAGGCAGTCAGTCCCGGGAGTTCGTTTCCGTCCTCCAGTGCGACGACCAGCCGCACTCGGTCACCCTCGCGGTCCCACGATTCGACGGTGTACTGCGAGCGAATCGTTGTCTCGGTCGAATCCGAGAGCGGGCCATCGACGATGATTCGAACCGCGCTGGTTCGAAAGAGTTCCACGAGGCCGGTCACGGCGTCGTCGGCGACGATTTGGCCGTGATTGACGACGATGACGCGGTCACAGAGGTCTTCGATGACGCTCATGTCGTGACTGGTGAGCATGACCGTCAGTCCACGCTCGTCCGCGAGTCGCCTGAGTTCGCGTCGCAAGTCGAGCGAACTCTCCACGTCGAGGCCGAGCGTCGGCTCGTCGAGGAAGGCCACGTCGATGTCGCGGGCGAGCGCGCAGGCGAGTGCGACTTTCTGTTTCATCCCGCGCGAGAGTTCGTTGACCACGTCGTCGGCGCGGTCCAGTAACCCGAGTTGCGAGAGCAAGTCGTCGTGGCGTTCTCTGACCGCCAGGTCGCGTGCGGAATCACCTGCGAGGCCAGCGAAGAACGCGAGGTTCTCGCGGACGGTCAATCGCCAGTAGACGTTTCGTGCGCCCTCTAGGGTCGCGCCGACGCTCCGATAGGCCTGTGCCGGGTGGTCGTGAACGTCGATGCCGCAGACGTGGACCTCGCCCGCTGTCGGGACGAGCAGTCCGAGTATCGCTTTCAGCATCGTCGTCTTTCCAGCACCGTTGGGGCCGAGGACACCGACTATCGTTCCTGGAGCGACAGAAAACGAGACGTCATCGACCGCGACCACGTCGCCGTATCGTTTGGTGAGGTTGGAGACTTCGATAACGGGGTCGGTCATTGCAACCGTTGGGTACGCTCCACCAGCGGGTGTCGAGCGTAGTCCACGATGTCGATATCGGCAATCGACGAGAGACCTTCCTTCTCGGCGGTTCGCTGCATGCCGAGTTCGATGGGGTCGTCGATGACGATGACGTAGGCGTCCATCGTCTCGATGCCGACCCTGTCGGCGGCACAGACGCGGTGGTGGCCGTCGGCGAGCAGAACCGCGCCGTTGTTGTCGATGACGACCAACGGCTCGGCCAGTCCGCGTTCGAGTTCGTACTTTCGGCCTTCGAGTTCGTCGGCATAGACTCGCGCTTGCGTCGGAATCAAGTCCGAGAGCGAAACCGTGCCGCGTTCTTGGTGAACAGTGATTCCGTGAATCTGTTCGAGCGTTCGCATGAGTTTCCCGACCTTCTCAGGTGTGGCGCGCTCGATTTGACTCCGAATCACGTCGGTATTCGAGATGATGCCGACGAGGTTTCCCGCGTCGTCCACGACGGGGAGTTTCTGAATCCCAGAGCGGAGGATGACGCGCGCGGCGTCGTTGACGTCCATCTCCGGGTGGGCGACGATGAGGTCCGTCGCCATCACGGAGTCAATCGTCGTCTCTTCGTCCTCCAAGAGGATGTCGCGGGCGGTGACGAATCCCTCGACTTTCCGGCCCTCACAGACCGGAAATCCGTTGTGACCGTCGCTCTCGACGATGCGGCGGGCCACATCAGCGACCGTATCACTCGGTGAAACTGTCTGCACCTCGCGTGTCATGTACTCCTTGACGGTCGCTTTCGCACTCATCGCTCCGAGGTAGGGCGACAGACGGCAAAAACATGTGGGCCCCGCTACTCGTCGAGCGGTGATTCGAAGGTCACGTCGGTGTCCAAATCGAGGGCCGCCGGTGCGTGTTCCAGCGTCTCGAAGATGCGTCCAGCGACGATGCCCGTGACGATGGTCGCCAGTGACTCCCTCGAATCGTCACCCACGTCGTCGAGGATGCCGAGTGGAATCTGTGCGCCCGCCATGTCGGCGTGGCCACCGGCGCTCCCGATGGGTGCGAGCGCGTCACGAAGCACTTCTCCGAGGTCCACGCTCGACCCACGAGAGCGACCCGAGACGTACACAGTTCCGCCCATCAGGCCGTAGACGATGGAGATGTCGATATCCTCCATGTCGATGAGGTGGTCGGCCGCTTGGGCGAGGGCGTCGCGGTCACGAATATCGCCGACGTTGGAGATGAGGACGTTTCCTCGAACGTCGCGGTTGGCGATGCTCCGTGCGAGCGTCTCCATCGTCTCCGGCGTCATGCTCGGACTCTCGACGCGCTGGAGAATGTCCGTATCGACGTTTGGGATGAGGAACGATGCCGCCTCGAAATCGGCGGTCGAAACCTCGCGCGTGAAGTCCTTCGTATCGACGCGAATCCCGAACAGGAGCGCCGTCGCAACGTCGCTGTCGGGAACCATGCCGAGACGGTCGAGATACTCGGTCAAGAGCGTACTCGTCGCCCCAACGTCCTGTCTAAGATCGACGTAACTCGCTTCGACCGGCGCTCGCGGGGGGTGGTGGTCGATGACGATATCGATGGGTGTATCTTCCGGCATGCGGTCGTTCACACCCGGTCGCGAGTGGTCAACGAGCGCGACACCGCCGTACTCGTCTTCTCTCGGTGGTTTCGAGAGGACTGTCAAATCCAGATTCAGGAGATTGACCATCGCGCGGTTCTCCTGATGCGAGATGTCGCCGAAGTAGCACGGGTCACTCTCGACGTTCGCTCGCTTTGCAATCGCCTGCAACGCGATAGCGGAGGCGATTGCGTCGGGGTCGGGATTGTCGTGCATCACGATTGCGAGGCGGCCATCGAGGTTTCGAAGCACCCGCATGAGGCGACGAATCCGACTCGTATGGGAGTTCCCGGCCATCCCCGTGAGGCGCTCTGTCAGTTCTCCCCACGGCTCGATGATTTTGTCTGCCACCTGTTCGAGTTCTGCGGCTACCTCCGGTGGGGTGTCGATAGGGCGGTAGACGAGGAGAAATGCGTCGGGAAAGTGTTCTCGCGCGGCGAGCGCGGCATTTCGGTTGGTCCGTGGGCGTCGCCCGGCGACGATGACGATGTCGGCCTCTTTCGGATAGGTCTTTGGGTCCGTCGGGTCGCCTTCGGTCGCCGCGATACCGTCGGCACGATAGTCTTCGGCAAGCCCGCGTCGGTTGGTGATGACCGTGAGTTTCCCCGGACGGTCGACGAGACCATCGACGAGGTCACTGCCGACGGGGCCGCACCCGAGAACCAGGCGACGTACCATACTTTGAGGTTAGTCTCGGGTGGGAAAACCCTACCGTCATTTCGACGCGAGAGCGCTGTCGCTCGACGTCTGGGGTGTGAAAAATAAATCGTGAGACGAGACGAAAACCGAGGGCCGCTCTTAGAAGAGGGCCGCGGCGACAGTCTGTGCCGTCTCGATAACGGGCTGGAAGCCCGGCAGGAGGAGGACCGTACCGACCGCGGCGAAGACCACGGCGACGTACAGGCCCGTCGGCTGACTGCTGATTTCGATTGGCTGGGTGGGCTCTTCGATCCACATCGCCTTGACGACGCGGCTGTAGTAGAACAGCGACAGTGCGCTGTTGACCGCACCGACGGCGGCGAGCCACCAGAAGCCAGATTCGATAGCCGAGTAGAACAGGGCGTACTTCGAGACGAAGCCACCGAACGGTGGGAGCCCTGCGAGCGAGAACATGAACACCGTCATCGCGGTTGCGGCGATAGGTGCCTTGGCTGCGATGCCGTTGTAGTCCTCGAAGGTTCGGCCGAGACCCCACTTTTCGACCATGGCGATGAACAGGAACGCACCCGTGTTCATGAAGCCGTAGACGAGCAGGTGGGCCATCGAGGCGCCGAGGACGTTGCCGTTTGCGGCACCGCCATCGACGGTGATTGCTGCGAGACCGATGAGCGCGTAGCCTGCGTGTCCAATCGAGGAGTACGCGAGCATGCGCTTGACGTTCTCTTGGGTCGCTGCGGCGAAGTTACCGAGCGTCATCGTGACGACGGCGAGAATCGCAAACAGGAGCGACCAATCGACCGTGCCACCGCCGAGCGACATGACCGTGTCGAGCGGGAAGGCGACGATGAAGACGCGGAACGCGACGGCGAACCCGGCGGCCTTCGAGGCCGACGAGAGGAAGCCGCTGATTGGCGCGGGTGCGCCTTCGTAGGCTTCCGGCGCCCAGAAGTGGAACGGCACGGAGGCGGTCTTGAACGCGAACCCACCGGCAATCATCAGCACGCCGAGGCCGAGAACGCCGACGAGTTCGTCAGCGTTCGAGAGGTTGGCCGCGACTTCGGGCAGCACGAGCGAGCCAGTGACGGCGAACACGAGGCTGATACCGAAGGCGAAGACGGCCGACGAGAGCGCACCGATGAGGAAGTACTTGAGACCCGCTTCGATGCTGCCACGGTCCTTCTTGAGGAACGCGACGAGCGCGTAGGATGGCAGCGAGGCGAGTTCGAGCGCGACGAACACGGTTGCGAGCGAGTTCGACATCGCCATCAGCGTCATGCCCGTCGCGGCGAGCATGACGAGCGCGTAGTACTCTGCTTGGTAGCGCTGGTCTTCGAGGTAGTCGTACGAGGCGACGGTGACCATCGCGGCGACACTGGTGAAGATGAGCGTGAAGAACAGGCTCACTCCGTCGACGACGAGCGCGTCTCCGTAGAGGGTGATTGCGCCGCCAGTCGATTCCATGCCGGTTCCTTGGATGAGGAACCAGCCAGCGATACCGCCTGCGGCCAGTGCGCCGAGCCCAGAGATGCTGGCGAGCAGGCCGTTGTTGGACGTGTCGGGGTCGATACTATCGACGATGAGCAGCAAGAGCGCCGTCAGTCCGAGGACGATTGCGGGCGCTGTTGCCGTCCATTCGGGGAGCGTTTGCAGTGGCGTCATTTAGAACGCACCTCCCAGTTGGAGAATCGGGTTAACTGCTTCTTGGATCATCGTGAAGAAGATGTCAGGTGAGACACCGAGGACGATGGTCAACAGCAGAAGCACCGCGAGCGGTGCGACGTCGTGGAACGGCGCTTCGGTGACTTCGTACTCGCCGTCGAACCGGAAGGGTCCGAACAGGGTACGCTGCATTGCGAACAGCAGATACCCGGCGACGATGACGATACCGAACATCGCGGCACCGGTAAAGAGGGGCATCGCCTCCATGACCGTGGATTCGAACGCGCCCTTGAAGATGAAGAACTCCGCTGCGAATCCGGCCATGAGCGGCAGGCCCATGTACCCGAAGGCACCGGCGACGAAGATACCCGCAGTGACGGGCATCCGGTCGGCGATACCGGACATGTCACCGACCATGCGCGTGTGCGTGGTGTTGTAGATGACACCGACGGCCATGAACATCAGTCCCGAGATGAGACCGTGGGCGACCATCTGGAAGGTCGCACCGCCGACACCGTAGGTGGTGTAGGCGATGAGGCCGAGGATGACGTAGCCCATCGAGGACACAGAGGAGTACGCGACGATGCGTTTGAGGTCCTGCTGTGCCAGCGCGAGGAGCGCGCCGTAGATGACGGAGGCGACTGCGAGCAGTGCGATTGGCAGTGCCAGACTGCGCGCCGTCTCCGGCAGCATCGTGAAGTTGAACCGAAGCAGGGCGTAGGTACCCATCTTCAGGAGTACACCAGCCAGCATGACCGATGCTGGCGTGGGTGCTTCAACGTGTGCGTCCGGCAGCCACGTGTGGAACGGGACGACCGGAACCTTGACCGCGAAACCGAGGAACATCGCGACGAACGCGACGGTGGCGAGCGTGCCGGCCGGGAGACCAGCGAAGCCGCCGAGTTGACCGGCTTGCAACGCCTGGGCAATCTCGGGGAGTCGCAGCGACGTAATCGAGTCGCCGAGACCGAACACGAGCGAGATGAACCCGATGAACATCACGAGCGACGCGATGTTCGTGTAGACGAAGAACTTGATAGCCGCGTACTTGCGGCGGGGACCGCCCCAGACACCGATGAGGAAGTACATCGGGACGAGCACGGCCTCCCAGAAGACGAACCAGACGAAGAAGTCGAGCGCCGTGAAGACGCCGAGGAGGTTCGCCTCCATGAGGAGCATGAGTCCGTAGAACTGGGACTGGCGCTCCGAGATGGGAGTCCACGAGCTAACGATAGCGAGCGTGGTCAGGATAGTCGTGAGAACGATGAGCGGAAGACTGATTCCGTCTACGCCGACCATCCAGTGGAGGTCGTACTGGCCGAGTTGGAGCCAGACGACGTCTGTTTCGAACGCGATGTTCCCGCCGAGCAAGGCGTTCCCAGTTGCGTCGAACTGTTGCCACATGAGAAGGCTCCCGACGACGGGAACCAGACTCAGCGCGAAGGCTGCCTTCCCGGCATAGCGGTCCGGGAGGACGAAGGTGACCAACGCGGCGAGGAACGTGACTGCGATGAGCGCTTCGATTATCATGCGAACCATCCTCCGATGAGGCCAAGACCAAGCAGCAGGGCCGTGAGGCCGAGCGTCAAGAGTGCCGCGTAGTTGCTCACGACACCGGACTGGATGCGCTTGACGCGACTGCCAGCGAAGAGGCTGACACTGGAGATGCCGTTGACGACGCCGTCAACGACGCCCTGGTCGAACTTGTCGAGGACGCGCGAGATGGGCTGAACGACGCCCGTCGCAATCCAGACCTGGTATTCGTCTTGGTAGTAGTTGTTGTACAGTACCGTTTTGATGCTCCCGAGCTTGTCGGTGTGTTCGACAGGCTCAGGGACGTTGTACAGGACGTACGCGAGGCCAGCCCCAGCGAGTGCGAGGCCGAGCGAGACGGCCGCACCGATTGCGACGGTCCCTGCTTCACCACCGATGTAGCCCGAACTGTACGGGATGAGTTCGGCGTAGTGGTGTGCGTTCAGCGAGTCGAAGCTCCCGTCGAGGAACTGGTGCAGGAAGTCGATTCCCTTGATGCCGAGCAGTTTCTCGACAGGAACCATGTTGACGAGACCTGCGGTCGCGGCGAGCACGCCGAGGATGGCGAGCGGAGCCTTGACGTTCCAGCGGACGCCGTGCGGGTTGCGTGCCGTCTCAGAGCGAGGTTCACCGTGGAAGGTGAGGAACACCATCCGGAAGGTGTAGAATCCGGTGAAGAACACGGCGAGCAGACCCATCGCGTACGCGGCGAGCAGAATTGGACTGCCGCCGAGGCCGTGGATGAGCGTCTCGTAGAGGACTTCGTCTTTCGACCAGAAGCCCGCGAACGGGACGATACCCGCGAGGGCGAGCGACCCGGAGAGGAACGCGTAGTAGGTCACGGGCATCTTCTCTTTGAGACCACCCATGTCCCACATGTTCTCGTTGTGGTGCATGGCGATGATGACCGAACCCGCTCCAAGGAACAAGAGTGCCTTGAAGAAAGCGTGCGTCATGAGGTGGAACGTCGCGGCGACGTAGCCACCGGCACCGAGGCCGAGCATCATGTAGCCGTACTGGCTGATAGTCGAGTACGCGAGCACCTGCTTGATTTCTTTCTTGACGACACCCATCGTCGCCGCAAAGAGGGCAGTGAAGCCACCGATGAGGGCGATGATGGCGAGCGTCGTCGGGGTCAGCGCGTAGAAACCGTACATCCGGGCGACGAGGTAGACACCGGCCGCAACCATCGTTGCTGCGTGGATGAGTGCGGAGACGGGCGTCGGACCTTCCATCGCGTCCGGAAGCCACGTGTGCAGGGGGAACTGTGCGGACTTGCCGACGACGCCTCCGAGAACGAGGAGGCCGACGACGGTGAACCACATCTGTTCGCCCATGCCGAGGAACGTGTTGACCGAGTGTTCGCCGTGGAGTGCTTCTTCTGCGAGTACCGGGAACGCGTCGGGGCCAGCGAAGGCCGCCGAACCGAACGTCGCGAAGACGGCGACGACGCCGATGAGGAAGAAGTAGTCACCGAAGCGGGTGACGAGGAACGCCTTCTTCGCTGCACTCGGCGGGCCGTCCTGGCGGAACCAGAACCCGATGAGCAGGTAGGAACACAGGCCGACGAGCTCGAAGAACATGAACGCCATGAGCAGGTTGTCTGCGACGACGAACCCGAGCATGGACGCGGTGAACAGGCCGAGACCGGCGTAGTACCGTGCCAGACCGGTTTCGCCCTCGTCGTTCATGTAGCCGAGACTGAACACGTGTACGAGGAACGCGATGAGCGTCACGATGACCAGCATCATCGCCGACAGCGGGTCGATGAGCAGACCGAAGGTCAGGTTGACCGCATCGAGGCCCTCTGCCCACGTGTAGATTGTTTGGTTGTATGTCTGTCCACCACTGACAGCAAAGAGCGTCGCGAGCGAGAGCAGGAACGAGCCTGCGGTCGCGCCGATGCCTGCCAGTGCGCCTCCCTTTGGCATGTACTTCCCTGCCCCGAGTGCGATCAGGAACGACAGGAAGGGGAGGAGAACGATGGCCGGAGCGAAGTCGAGAATGCCTGCCATAGAGTTACCACCTCATCGTGGTCGCCTTCGTGACGTCCACGCCGTCGAAGTTGCGGTAGAGTACGAGGATGATGCCGATACCGACAGCGACCTCTGCGGCCGCCAGCGCCATCGTGAACAGGCTGAACGTTTGGCCCGTGACATTACCCCAGTACAGCGAGAACGCAACGAGATTGATGTTTGCCGCGTTCAGCATCAGCTCGACCGACATCAGGAACAACAGTGCGTTCCGACGGGTCAAGAGACCGAAGATACCGATGCAGAACACCGCCGCCGACAACAACAGATAGTATTGGGCGGGCACCATCAGTGGTCACCCTCCTCGTCGTTGTCGAACAGCGTGCGCTTCAGTTCGCGACCACCGTCGGTCAGAATCGTCCGCATCTGACCGCCTTCGTCCTCGCGGCGTGCGAGGAGGACCGCACCGACGAGCGCGCCAACGAGCACGAGGTCGATGATTTCGAACGCGATGAGCATGCTCTCGCCTTCGACGTCGCCGAAGCCGAGGTTGAACATCGTGTAGCCGATGCTCGCGGTAATGTTCGCGTCCTGTGCGAAGCCTTGTGGGTTCGGGAACGACGCACCGATGAAGACTGCGGCCATCACGACGAACAGTGCGATGGCGGCAATCCCTGGTACGAGGTGTGAACCGAGCTTCAATTGCGGTTTTGTGGTCATGTGCTACTCACCTCCGGGTCGATTCGCGTCAGCATCACGGCGAACGTGATAAGAATCAGCACCCCGCCGACGTAGACGAGGATTTGCATGGCGGCGAGGAACTCCGCCTGCAACATCACGTAGTGCACCGCGACGCTCAAGAGCGCGCCCCCGAGTAAGAGTGCGGAGTGCCAGATGTCCCGCACGAGGACGACGCCCAGGCTGCAGCCCACGGTAATGAGGGCGAACAGCGCGAACGCGATGGTTTCATAAACCATTGTGTGTGTCTCCTTGAGATATCCCTTTGAACATTTCGAGAACGTCCGCAGCACCGCTGAGTGGACGTGACTCGGCCGGTTCGGTCGTGGTTACAGGCATCTTACTGGTAGTCCACTTCGCCCTCACCCTCGCCGATCCACGCGTTGCGGTCGGGGTTGCGAGAGTTGAGTGGGTCGATGTCTTTGTACCACGGGACGTTCTTGAGCTGTTCTTTGTTGTAGACGAAGTCGTTCTTCGTGTCGGCGGTGAACTCGAAGTTCTGCGTGAGCAGAATCGCATCGACGGGACAGACCTCCTCACACAGTCGGCAGTAGATACACTGGCCGATGTGCAGGTTGTACTGCTCGCCGTTGCGCTTGTCGTCCTGAACGATCTGAATCGTGTCGTTCGGACAGACGTTCTCACACTGACGGCACCAGATACAGCGTTCTTGGCTGAACTTGTGGACACCACGGAATCGTGGGCTCACTTCCGGTGCAGTCTCGGGGTACTCGACCGTGAAGGTCTCACCGTCGAGTGCGTGTCTCATCGTCACTGCCATGCTTTTCAGGATTCCAATCATGCAATCACCCCCACGATGATGGCCGTGAGAACCAGGTTAGCGAAGGACAGCACGAGCATGCCCTTCCAACCGATTTCGAGGAACTGATCGACGCGAAGACGCGGTACTGCGGAACGCGCCCACTGGGTGAACAGGAAGAACGCCCAGATTTTGATGTAGAACCAGACGAATCCGGGCAGGAACGGACCTGCTGGACCGCCGAGGAACAGCACCGCCGCGAGCGCGCCACCGAGGAAGATGTGGATGAACTCACCGAGGTAGATGAGAACGAAGTAAACCGAGGAGTACTCGGTCTGGTATCCGGCCACAATCTCGGTCGGTGCCTCGGGGATGTCGAACGGGTTCCGTCCGATTTCCGCCATGTTTGCGACGAGGAAGAGCACGAACGCGAAGGGGTTCACGAACGCGAACCACGTCGGAATCGTCACGCCAGCGACCGTCAGAAGCGGTTCTGCCTGGATGGCGACGATTTCGCTCATCTGGAGCGAACCGGTGAAGATGACGACCGAAGCGGCGGTGACGACGAGCGGAATTTCGTACGCGATGTTCGCTGCAACAGCGCGGAGTGCGCCGATGAGCGAGAATTTGTTGTTCGACGCGTAGCCGGTCATCACGAGACCGAGCGACGCAATCGACCCTGCGGCGAACGCAAATGCGAGGCCAGTTTCGGGGTCGGCGAGTTGGATGCCGTTACCCATCGGGATGACGGCGAACCCAAGCAGCGCAGAAAACGGAATGATAATCGGTGCAATGTCCCATGCCGGGCGGTCCACACCCTCCGGAACGATGAGTTCCTTCGAGAGCAGACGCACTGCGTCCGGGATGATGACGAGCAGACCGAACGGCCCGAGACGGTTGACTGCAATGCGGTCACCGAATGCGGCCGTAATCTTCCGTTTTGCCCACGGACCGGCGAGTGCGGTCGTGATGAGCATGATGTTGGCGATGAGGAACGCACCGATGAGTCCGCCAACGACGTCTCCGAGGATACCTTCGAGGCCCAGCAGGCCACTGATGGTCTCTGGAAGGACCGTTTGCAGATTCATTACCGGTCCACCTCACCGAGAACGATGTCGAGGCTGCCGAGCGACGCAATCATGTCCGGGATGAACTCGCCTTCAGACATCTCGGGGAGCGTCTGGAGGTTGGAGAAACACGGACTGCGAATCTTGAAGCGTGCTGGCTTGTCGGTGCCGTCTGCGCGGATGTAGATACCGAGTTCACCCTTCGCACCTTCGACGGCGCGGTAGATTTCGGTGTCCTCGTCCGGTTTGAGAGTGCGCGGAACGTTCGCCTGAATGTTCCGTTCGTCCTCTGGCCAGTCTTCGAGCAGTTCGACACACTGCTGGATAATCTTCGCAGATTCCTCGACTTCGCGCATGCGCACGAGGAGGCGCGAGAAGTTGTCGCAGCCGTCTTCGACGACGACGTCCCAATCGAGGTTCTCGTAGTACCCGTATGGGTCGTCGCGGCGAAGGTCGTAGTCGATGCCAGAGCCACGGGCAACCGGCCCGGTCGCACCGTATGACTTGGCGACTTCCGGCGGCAGGACGCCCGTACCGATGGTACGTGCCTGCAGAATCTCGTTCGACGTGATGAGGTCGTGGTACTCTTCGAGGACCTCTGGGAGGTCGTCGATGAAGTCACGAATCTTCTCGAAGAACTCCTCGCGGGGTTCGGGAAGGTCCCAAACGACGCCGCCGAGGCGGAAGTAGTTGAACATCATACGCTGACCCGTGAGGTCTTCCAGAATGTTCTGGACGATTTCACGGTCACGCATTGCGTACATGAAGATGGACGTGAAGTCACCGTAGACGTCGAGTGCGAACGTACCGAGTGCGAGCATGTGCGATGCGATACGGCACAGTTCGGCACCCATCGTCCGGATGATTTGTGCGTACTCCGGCACCTCGATATCCGCGAGGTCCTCTGCCGTGCGGGCGTAGGCCCACTCGTTCAGGAGGCCCGCCGAGATGTAGTCCCAGCGGTCGGGGTACGGCATAATCTGGTAGCGGTAGGTTCCCTGCTGACAGATTTGTTCTTCACAGCGGTGGAGATAGCCGATGTCGGGGTCGAGATCGACAATCTGCTCACCGTCGACGACCGTCTTCACGTGAAGCACGCCGTGGGTCGCAGGGTGGTGCGGCCCGATGTTGACGTACATCGTGTTCTCGTCGTTGGCATCGCGGTGGTCCTCTGCGAGCGGGTTCGCGTGCTCGCGGAGGGTCGCAATCTGTGGTCGGTTCTGGTCGTAGTCGAGACCGAGCGGGTGACCCTGCCACGTCTCCGGAAGGAGGATGCGGCGGTGGTCGGGGTGGCCTTCGTACTGGATGCCGACGAGGTCGTACGCCTCGCGTTCGTGCCAGTCGGCCGTCCGGAAGACGGGTTCTGCCGTCTCGCTAACCGGGTTGTCCTTCGACGTGGGAACGACGACGCTCACTTCGTCAGTGCGATCGTCGAACTTCGTCAGGTGGTAGATGGACTCGTAACGGTCCTCGTACTCCTGAGCGGTCACACAGGAGAGGTGGTCAAAGCCCGCTTCGTCGCGGAGTTTGAACAGCGTCTCCTGTACTTGGTCGGGTCGGATGACGAAACCCGGTGCGTTGAGATGCTCTTCGCGGTCGATGACGAGGTCACCGAGGAGGTTCGCGAGTTCGTCACCACGGGAGACCGGTTCGGTCTCGCCGGGTGCATCTTGTGGTTCCAGGCTCATGGCGAATCAGCCCAGTTATAGCGCATCACGAGGTCGTCTTGGTCGATTTGGTCGGCCAATTTGTTGACAATCTCGTCTTGTTCGAGGTCGCCGAACTGCTCCAGTTCGTAGGGCTTGACCGTCACGGGGCTGGACTCACCGTTCGCAATTCGCTCTTGGAGCTTTGCGATACCGTAGATGAGTGCCTCCGGGCGCGGCGGGCAACCGGGGATGTGGATGTCCACCGGGATGACCTCTTCTGCGCCCTTGATGACGTTGTAGCCTTCCTGGAACGGGCCGCCCGAAATCGTACACGAACCCATGCCCACGACGAACTTCGGTTCGGGCATCTGGTCGTAGACGCGCTTCATGCGCGGGGCGAATTTCGAGACGATGGTCCCCGGCACGATAATCACGTCTGCCTGTCGTGGCGACGCGCGGGGCACACCTGCCGCGAAGCGGTCCAAGTCGTGCTTGATAGCGTAGGTGTGCATCATCTCGATACTGCAGCATGCGATACCGAACTGCAGCATGAACATCGAAGACCCACGAACCCAGTTCATGAACTTGTCAAACTTCGTGAGGATGAACGGCGACGAGCCGAACGCTTCACGAAGCTTAGAGTTGAACCGGTCGTCCGCGCCAGTCATGCGGGCGTCGCGGGTATCGGTCTGTACCTGTCTATCGTCTGTGACGAATGGTTTCTGTTCGCTACTCATGCGTCTTGCCTCTCTGTCTTACGACGACTCGCCTGCGGGCTTTTGACCCACTTGACGGCGCCGTTGCGCCACGCCCAGACAAGTCCGATGACGAGTACACCGATGAAAACGAGCATCGGTGCCAGAATCGTCCCGAGACTTGCGCCCTGTTCGAGGGCGGAGCGGTAGATGACTGTCCACGGGAAAATGAGGACAGTCTCGATGTCGAACACGACGAACAGCAGCGCGACCATGTAGTATTGTATGTTAAACTGGACGCGTGCCGTGCCGGTCGGCACCTCACCACTCTCGTAGGTGGCACTCTTTCCTTGTTCCGGTACGCTTGGGCGCAGGAGCGCCGATGCCAACATCATCCCGATTGGGATGCCGACAGCGACGAGGCCCATCGCACCGATTGCAATCCATTCACTCATGCCGTAGTCTCCCTGACGTGCGGCGGTTAGAAGCGCTCCCCTATAAGCGTTGATTTGTGTCTTTCGGGGGCGAGAAGCCGTCTATCCCAAAGATACGTGGAGAGAAGCCCCGAACCGTGCGCCGGGGGCGTTTCGGCAAAAATAGGCCGAAATTACTGGCTCGTGTCGCGGAATTTTTCCACGCCGAGATTGTGTAGTCTCGCCGACGTTTCGGCCACGTCCGCGACGAGGTCTTCGTGGTATTCGACGAGGCGGTCTTGGAGTTCAGGGTACGCGCGCGAGAGGGCCTGAACAGCCGACAGCGCGGCGTTGAACGACTTGCCAGCATCGACGGCGACGATGGGTGCGCCGGTGGGCATCCCGATGACCGAATCGACCGATTTCTCCTGCACAGGAACACCAATTACGGGAATTGGATAGGCAATCGACGCGGTCATGTTTGGCAGGTCGGCAGACTTGCCGCCCGCGCCCGCGATGATGACGTCGATACCGCGGTCGGCGGCGGTGTCACCGTAGGCGTACATGAGGTCCGGCGTCCGGTGCGCAGAGACGACGTAGGTCTCGTAGGTAAACCGCTCGTGCGGTGCTTTTCCGTACTCCGTTTGCTCGCCGAATCCGAGCATGTCGAGCGCCTCGTGTGCGCCGGACATCACGTCGAGGTCCGAGTCCGACCCCATGATGATACCCACGTCGGGCGTCGTCTCTGGGTCGCGGTCGTCGTCTGCCTGTGCGTACAGTTCGTCGATGAGGTTCTGTTCAGAGGTCATTGAAATTCGACTCCATCACGGAGTGTGCGTGCGCGTTCGAGGAGTGATTCGATGTCGGCGTCATCTTCGCTGACGGCGGTGAGATGACCCATCTTTCGAAGCGGGCGAACCTCGTCCTTGCCGTACCAGTGGAGCGAGACGCCAGACTCGGACAGTGGCGCATCGAGACCGCCCAAGTGGGCTTCGCGCGACGAATCAACAGTCCCTAAGATGTTCGCCATCACGGTCGGCGAGCGACGGTCGGTCGCACCGAGCGGCCACCCGAGAACGGCCCGAACGTGCTGTTCGAACTGCGAGGAGAGTGCGCCCTCGATAGTCCAGTGGCCGGAGTTGTGTGGACGTGGGGCGACTTCGTTGACGAGGACGTCTCCGTCGCTCGTCTCGAAGAGCTCGATACCGAAGACGCCGCGGCCGGGGAGGTGCGAGAGAACTTCGCGCGCGACACGGTCTGCTTCTTCGGTGACGGCATCCGAGGTTCGGGCGGGAACGATAGTCTCGTAGAGAATCTCGTCTTCGTGGACGTTCTCGCCGACGGGGAAAGTGCGAATGTCGTCGGTGCCGCGGATACCGATAACGGAGAGTTCGCGCTCGAACTCGACGAAGGATTCGGCCATTGCGGGGCCACCGACAGCATCGAGTGCGTCTTCGACTTCGTCGGGGCTGGTGACGGGGACGTTGCCGCGTCCGTCGTAGCCGCCGGTTCGAGCTTTCAGCATGACTGCGCCGAATTCGTCGAGGGCGGCGTGGAGGTCGTCGGCCTCGTCCACGCGGTGGAACGGCGGAATCGGAATGCCCGCCTTGCCGAAGGTGTCTTTCTGAATCAGTTTGTCTTCGATAGTTCGGAGGGCATCGGGCGAGGGATGGACCTGGATGTCTTCTTTCGCTGCGAGTTCGTCGAGGAGGTCCGGGTCCGCGAGTTCGATTTCGAACGTCAGCGCATCTGCGCGTGCGGCGAGTTCCGCCATCGCATCAGGGTCGTCGAACGCGCCGACGATTTGGTCGGCGACACGGGAAGCAGGACAGTTCGGTGTCGGGTCGAGGACGACGACATCGACGCCCAGCGGTGAAGCGGCCTCGGCGAGCATCCGCCCGAGTTGGCCCCCGCCGACGACGCCAAGCGTTGGTCCGGGTACGGTGACGGTCACAGTCGCGGGTTCAGTACGTCAGTGCATAAAACTTGCCGAAAAAGACGCCAAATTGGTCACGAACGTGTATAGAAATCGGGATGGGGGAGAAAATCGGGGTGTCGTCAGACTGCCGTTTCGTTGGCCGTTTCGAGCGCGTCCGCGTCGATGAACACGACGATATCCTCGCTCCAGAGTTTGAACGCGTGCTGGCGGACGACGTAGCCATCGAGTTCGGATTCGAGTTCTTCGCGGTCCCACTCGTAGGCGATGACGACCGGCGCGCCACGGGCGGAGACGTCGCCGGGTTCAGCCTCTGGCGGCGTGCTGATGTGTTCGACGCCCGCTTTCTCGAAGTACCACGGGAGTGGGAGGCGACTGTGCCACGACGGGCCTCCGAGTGGGTTCGACTCGTTTGAGACGTAGAAGTGCGTCTCGTCGCTGTTCGGTGGGTGCGTCCCGTAGAGGATGACGTCGGTTCCGTCGTTGTTCGCGGCGATGCGGTCGATATCGTCGAGTGTCGTCTGGAGGTCGTTTGCGGGTTGTGCCCACTGGAGGACTTCTTTGTCTTCCTCCGTCGAAGCATTCCAGTAATCGGCGTTCGCGGCCACGACGCCGCCGACAGACGCGAGCAGAACGATGGCCGCGAGTCCGAGTCCGACCGTATCTTTGGTGTCGAACGCGGTCCACGCCGACCGAAAGACGTACGCAGCACCGACGGCGGCGGGAATCGCCAGCGGGACGACGGCGTGGACGACGACCCACGGCGCTTGGATGTCGGTCGCAATCGGGTAGCCGAAGATGCTCACGATGCCCCAGTAGGTCGCAAAGGTGACCAACCAGCGAATCCGCCCGGCGACGACACCGTATCGGTCCACGATGATACCGAGAAGGGCGAACGCGATGAGAACCGGTGCGCCGTAGACGAACGTCTCGAGGAAGTCTTCGAGGTAGGGGAGATAGTCGTGCGACTGGTGGCCGCCGCCGAGCCAACTATCGAGCATCTCGGAGAACGCACCTGCCGACCCGGCGTCGATGACGGCCGGAAGTTGCGATGGGTTGCCGATAGCGTTCCAGAGGTCTGGACGCGGCGCGTAGAAGAACACGAAGACGACGAAGAACGCCGCAAGACCGCCGAGGATTCCAGCTCCGAGTCTGACTCCGCCTGCCGAGAGACTGCCAGCGCCGTAGTTTCGGACACGTTCAACGAGTGCCCGCGGCCACTCCGAGAAAACGATGTCGCGGGCAGATTCTCCCGCAGACGTGCGCGCCAAGAGTCGGTGGTCGAGGACGAGCGCCCCCGCGCCGAGGAAACAGGCGAGGTAGACGATGTAGTTCTCTTTCGTCGCCGCGCCGGTTGCAAACGAGACGCCTGCGGGAATCAGGTAGCCGAGGCGTCCGGTGTCGTAGGCGCGGACGACGAGTCCCAGCGCGATAAACGAGAAGGCCGCGACGAGTACGTCGTTGCGCATGAAACGCGAGTAGTAGACGAGAAGTGGGTTGAACGCGAGGAAGAGTGCGAGTGCAACAACTTCGTCACGGCGCAGATGCTTTCGGAAGAGCCAGGCTGAAAGCGGGAGGAGTGCGCCGACGAACGCGACGGGGAGTCGCGCTGTGAAATCGGTTGCAGGGAGAAGTGCGAACACGTAGTCGTTGACGACGGGCAAGAACGGGCCGTGGATAATCGGCCGATACGCGAATTCGCCGGTCTCGTGATAGCGGAGAATCCAGTAGCCGACGCGACCTTCGTCCCAGTGGAAGATGCGGCCGCCGAGGTCAACGAGGCGGACGAGGAGGGCGACCGCCGCCACGCCGAGGAGGGACAGAGCGACAGTAGAGCGGGACACCACCCCACCCTCAGAGTCGGTTTGCATGCCTCATCATGCCAACTGCGTGAATACAACGTTTTTGTTTACAACCACGGGATTTTGTCCTATCACTCGCAGGCGGACAAAATCGGCAGGTGTCGGTAGTTCTTTTAGCCGCCACGGGTAGGGTCGGCTATGGTCTCTTTGGGACTCGTAGTGGCCCGATTCAACTCGTCGGTCACTGAACAGATGGAAGCGGCGGCCCGCGACGCCGCCAGCGAACGCGACGCGGACGTGGTCGAGACGATTCACGTCCCGGGTGCGTATGACTCGCCACTCGCCGCTGACCGCCTCGCCCGACGCGACGACATCGACGCCGTCGCAGTCGTCGGCGCAATCGTCACCGGCGACACCGAACACGACCGCGTGATTGCGGACGCCACCGCAAAATCGCTCACCGAAATCTCGCTCGACCGCGACAAGCCCGTCGTCTTCGGCGTCTCCGGCCCCGGAATGAGCGGTGCCGAAGCCCGCGAGCGTATCGACAAAGGTGCGGAAGCGGTTTACGCTGCGACCGAGATGGTGGAGGCGTTGGCATGAACTTCGACTTTAGCGACCGAGTTGGACGCGTCGAACCGAGCGCGACGCTCGCCATCTCGAACCTCGCAAGCGAACTGGAAGCAGAGGGCGAAGACGTCGTTGACCTGTCGGTAGGCGCACCTGACTTCCCGACGCCCGAGAACATCGTACAGGCCGCAAAGGACGCACTCGACGCTGGCCACACGAGCTACACCTCCTCGAACGGGATTCCGGAACTGAAGGAGGCTATCGCCGCAAAACTCCGCGGTAACGGCGTCGATGCCGAGGCCGACGAGATTATCGTCACGCCCGGCGGCAAGCAGGCACTCTACGAGACCTTCCAGACGCTCATCGGCGACGGCGACGAAGTCGTCCTCCTCGACCCCGCGTGGGTCTCCTACGAGGCGATGGTCAAACTCGCCGGTGGGTCGCTCAAGCGCCTCAGCCTCGCCGAACACGACTTCAAACTCGAACCCGCGCTCGACGAACTCGCCGAGACGGTCTCCGACGAGACGAAACTGCTCGTCGTCAACACGCCGTCGAACCCGACGGGTGGCGTCTTCTCCGATGCGGCACTCGAAGGCGTTCGTGACCTCGCGGTCGAACACGACTTCGCAGTCATCTCCGACGAAATCTACGAGCGCATCACCTACGACGGCTTCGAACACACCTCGCTCGGTTCGCTCGACGGCATGGCAGACCGCACGATTACCATCAACGGCTTCTCGAAGGCCTTCTCCATGACTGGCTGGCGTCTCGGCTACCTCCACGCCCCATCCGACTTCATCGGGCAGGCTGGCAAGCTTCACTCGCACTCTGTCTCCTGTGCGGTCAACTTCGTCCAGCACGCGGGCGTCGAGGCACTCTCCGAGCGCACCGACGACACCGTCGAAGAGATGCGACAGGCGTTCGAAGAGCGCCGTGACATGCTCGTTGACCTGCTCGCCGAACACGACGTCGAAGTCGCCGTCCCGAAGGGCGCATTCTACATGATGCTCCCCGTCGATGACGACGACCAAGCGTGGTGTGAAGGTGCGATTCAGGACGCGAAAGTCGCAACCGTCCCCGGCAGCGCGTTCAACGCACCGGGCTACGCCCGTATCTCCTACGCCGCCAGCGAAGAGCGTCTCCGCGAGGCAGTCGAACGCCTCGCCGAACACGACTACATCTAAACACCCTCTCTTCGCTCCGTTCTCGATTTCTCTCCGTTCTTTACACGCTCAGCCAATCCAGAAGCGGACGCTTCCGTCGCGCCCGGCGGCGACTGTGTAGCTCTTGTTCGCTCCCGCGAGGTTCGTCGTCAACTCGCCACCGACGGCGAGCGTCGCGTTCTGTCTCACTCCGTCTTCGACCCGACGTAGAAGTGCGATTTCCGTGCGGTCGCTGGTTGGAAGCGCCAGCACCTCCTGGTTGAAACCCGCGAACTTCCCGGCGAGGCCGCCATCGAGGTTCCGACTGCCGAGGACGTGGCTGCTGTAGTCACCTTCGTCGGTTGCAACGAGTTCTAACCTGCCTTCGGTCGGTCGGTAGAACTCCGCGACACCACCGATGTGTGGCGTTCGAACCGCCGCAATCTCCTGCGTATCGCCCGGGCCGAAGTCCTCGACTGCAATCGGATGTCGCCACCGGAACCCGCTTCCGATTGGCGCCCCCGACAGGGTTTCGCCCGTTTCAACGTCGATAGCGACCACGCGAGCGCCGACTTGGGCGTCGCTGGCGGTGGCGATGGCGTGCGTCGAGTCAGTACGTTCGAGGGACGTGACTATCGGCGCGATACCTTCGAAGACAGTCCCTTCGGGAGGAGAGAGTCGTGAGACCGACCAATCGTCCGTGTCGATGACGGCGATACTGCCCGCTTCGAGCGAGTCGCCGAGGACGTCGTGGTCGTACTCAGTTGTCGCATCGGCGAAGACGTACAGCGAACGTCCTTTTGCGACGATACGGGCGTCTGGAAGTGCGTCTATCTCGAACGTTCGGCGCTCGTGGGTCTCGTCTTCGGGATTCGGATGGACGGTCACGGTCCCCGCTTCGTCAATCGTGACGAGTCGGTCGCCCAGTGGAAATGGATGCGTGTCGGGCGACGATTCGGGGTGAGTGAGGACTCGCGGCGCTTCGGAAGAGATGACGGGTGGGCCGTCGATGCGGTCGGGACCAATCGAAGCCGATGTGACGTCGCCGTCAGCGGCGGCAAAGAACCCGTGGACGCTCCCATCGTCGAGGACGACGGCCCACTGTGTATCGGCTTCTGCCGTGCCGAAGTAGGGACGAGTGCCTGCAACCCAGACCGGCGTTCCGGGCACTTCGACATCGACCGGTTCGACCACATCGAGGTCGCCGCGTCCATCGAGATATCGATTACCGGTCACGTGGGTGTAGGTGTATCCCGCGTCATCCGGTCGCGGAATCTCGCTCTCAGTGGGCGTTGCAGGCGGGTCACGCCGAAGAAGAGAATCGACACATCCAGCGAGACCGACCGACGCGCCGACGCCAATCCTGCGAAGAAACGACCGTCGTGAGAAATCGAGACGTGGAGGGCGCATAGCCCACCCCACTCAGTGAGCCATCATTTACGTAACGCCTCGACCGGACGCTCGTTGGCGGCCTTCCACGCGGGATACAGTCCCGAGAGGAGACTCGTCGCCACGCCGAAGCCGACGGCGAGGAGGATGTAGAGGATGTTTATCGGTTGGAACGTCGCCAGTGCGTCGTTGAGGACGTAGAAGTTGAGCGCCATGCCCGCCGCGAGCGACAGCATCGCGCCGATGACGCCGCCTGCGATTCCTAACAGTCCTGCTTCGGCGAGAATCATCCGAATCACGTCGCCGCGTTGGACACCGACCGCGCGAAGCACGCCGATTTCCTGCCGTCGTTCGATGGTACTCATCAGCATCACGTTGAGGATGCTCACACCCGCGACGACGAGCGAAATCGACCCGATACCGATGAGGAACGTGTTCAAAATCCCGAAGAACTGGTTGATACTCTCGGTAATCACCGCGAGTTCGAACACCGTCACGCGCTGTTCGCGTTCGTTGAGTGCCTCGCGAATAGCGATTGCCGATTCGTTGGCCGCCTGTCCCGAGTCGGCGCTGACGACGACTTCGGAGTAGCCCGGCCCATCCACGTCGTCGATTGGGACGACGACTGCGTTGTTCGGACTGACGAGCGAGATTCCCTGTTCTTGTTCGAGGACGGCGGCAATGCGGTACGTTCGACCCCGAACTTCGATGGTGTTTCCGGCCTCTACGTCGAGCGTTTCGGCGACCGAAGACCCGACGAGTGCGCCTTGGCGAAGGCGGTCGGGGATACGCCCGTCGCTGGCGGTGTAGAGCGCCCCCGGATTCTCCATCCCCAAGATGCTGACAACCGTCTCTTGTTGCCCGCGGGCGACCACCCCCGTTCCGCGACGGATGGGGACGACAGTTCCGTCGTCGACGACGCGACGTATCTCGTCTACGTCGCGCTCGGTGAGTTCTTCGACCCCCTCTTGGAGATTCGGCGAGATGCTGACTTCGTTGCCGATATCGCCGAGTTGCTCACTCGCACCGGTTCTGAGCGTCGTCCCGAACATGCCGAGCGAGGCGATAGCGAGGACGCCGATGATGATACCGAGGACGGCGAGTCCCGAGCGAATGCGGTTCCGCGAGAGGTTGCGCCGAGCCATGAGGATGGCGGGAACGCGACGCGAGAGGTCGTCGAGAAAGCTCACTGTACCCTCCCGTCGATGAGGTTCACCGTCCGGTCGGCGAACTCCGCGAGTTGCGGGTCGTGCGTCACGGCGATGACCGCCACGTCGTCTTCCTTCCGAATCTCGTCGAAGAGGTCGAGGACGCTCCGACCCGTCTTGCGGTCGAGATTCCCCGTCGGTTCGTCTGCGAGCAAGATGCGTGGGTTGTTGATGAGCGCACGAGCGATGGCGACGCGCTGTTTCTGCCCACCCGAGAGTTGGTCGGGCCGGTGGTCGAGTCTGTCACCGAGGCCGACGCGTTCGAGCAACGATTGCGCCCTGTCACGGGCCTCGGGGTCGTTCCCGAAGAGTGTCGGCACTTCGACGTTTTCGAGTGCGGTCAGCGTCGGAATGAGGTAGAAACTCTGGAAGATGAAGCCGATAAACTGCTTGCGTTGGACCGTCATCTCTTGGTCCGAGAGGTCGGTCACGTCGTTTCCTTCCAGGAGGACCGTCCCTTCGGTGGGCGTATCGAGTAACCCGAGGACGTTGAGCATCGTAGACTTCCCGCTTCCGGATGGCCCCATGACGGCGACGAACTCACCGGGGTCGGCGTGGAAGTCCACGTCTCGCAGTGCTTCGACGATTTCGCCGCCGGTATCGTACCGTTTCCAGACGTTCTGGAGTTCGAGGAGATGCGTCATCAGTGGTTAGCGCCGACGGTACGCGAAGATACCCACACCAATCACGACCAGGAGGGCGACGACGCCACCAACGACGAGGAGTATCGAACCAAGGCCTCCTCCAAGTCCTCCGGCGGATGGCTCTTCTTGGTCCTCGGAGAATCCGGAGACGTCGATATCGGCCTGCATCGTCTGTTCACCGTTATCGGTGAGGTACGTCACTTCGACGGGGACCGAGGTGACCCCCGAATCGACTCTCGCGTAGAGGTCGAACGAGACGAAGTCACTGGCGGGGACGGTGCCCACGAAGTACTCTTCGTAGGGTCGGGCAGGTTCGACGCCATCGGCGGGAACGACGCGAACAACGACACCCTGTACGTCGTTGAGGCCGACGTTACTCGCACTGCCCGAGATGTGGATTCGATCGTCTTCCTGTTCGACGTCGATGCCGGTGAGTTGGATACGACCGGGCGAGGCGGCGTACTCGAGCGACGTCTGTGCCTCACCCGGTTGCCCACCGGTTCGGTAGGTCGCGGTCACATCGAGCGTCGCGCGGTCGATAGACGAGACGTTCAGTTGGTACGCTTGTGCCGACTCGGCCGGAACCGAAGCAACTGGTCGTTCGATAATCGTTCGGTCGCCGTCAGAAACCCGGAGTACGATGTCTTCGAGCGGGGCGTTTCCGAGGTTCGTCACGTCCGCAATCACTGCCGGGCGCGCTCCAGAGCCAACGCTCGCGTCGATTCGAACCGACTCGCGGAGCGGTTCGGCCGCTACAGATTCGGTGACGACGACAGTCTTACTCGACCCATCGACCGTCGTGTACTGGAGGGTCGCGGTCACTTCGCTGTCGGTCGTGTCGGGCGTGGTTGCGAACTCGAAGGTCTGTGCTTGCCCGGCGGCGAGCGTCGGGAGGACGCGAGTGTCGTTCTCTACGGTCCCCGGATTCGCTTCGAGCGAGAGGCGGAGGTTTCGAATCGCTTGGTCCTCGCCGTTGGAGACGGTGACGCGAACTGGTGATTCGGTGCCGACGACGCTGTCCGCCGTCTCTATGGCGACTTGCGGGCCACCCTCACGAACGCGGACGATAAGTGGGTATTCGAGCCGTTGGGTGCCGCTACTCGTTCGACCGACGACGGTGAGACGAAGGTCGTAGGTTCCCGTCTCCGTAAGCTGAACCGTCACTGGTGCTTGCAGCGAACTCCCGACCGGAACCGTCCCGAGGTCTTCTGCCCGGGCGATGTCGTTCGTCTTTCCTGCTTGGCGAACGAATACGTCGGTCACCTCGAAGTCTTCGGCGCTCCCCTGTGCGTTCTGAATCGTGGCCGTGATGGTAAATCGCTCGTCCGGTGATGGCTGGCTGGGCGTAACCGTCACATCAGTAATAGAGACAGACGCCTGCGCGACGACTGGTTGGACGGGAATCCCTGCCAAGACGACGGTGAGGAGAAGAACGAGTGAGAGGGCACGACGAAACATTGTTCATCTAATATATCGCCGAGGTGAGAAAAATAGTTGCCGGGGAAGACTGTCTGAACCTTGCTATATTCTCACAGAGGAGACATGGCGCTTCCAGTGGGCGAAGATAGTTAAGTCAGTCCGCACCGAGAATCCGACAGATGCACGTGCGCGACCTTCCACTCTCGTCGGCCCTCGTCGCCCACTACGAAGACGCAGGCATCGAGGAATTGTATCCACCACAGACCGCCGCCGTCGAAGCGGGGGTCGCAAACGGTGACCGTGTCGTCGCCGCAATCCCCACCGCCAGTGGCAAGACCTTCATCGCCGAGCTGGCGATGCTCACCGCCGACGGGCCGGGTCTCTACATCGTCCCGCTTCGCGCACTCGCCCGCGAGAAGTACGAGACGTTCGATTCGTTGCCGGGCGTCAACGCAGGGATTTCGACCGGTGACTTCGACGCACCAGACGAAGACCTCGGCGAGTACGACATCGTCGTCGCCACCAGCGAGAAAGTCGATTCTGCAATTCGAAACGGCGCGTCGTGGGTCGAAAACCTCGCCTGTGTCGTCGTCGATGAAGTCCACTTGCTCGGCGCACCGGGTCGCGGCCCGACGCTCGAAGTGACGCTCGCTACCCTCCAGCGCCGGGTTCCCGGTCTCCAAATCGTCGCACTCTCTGCGACCGTCGATAATCCCGAAGATATCGCGTCGTGGCTGGATGCCGAACTCGTCCAGAGTACGTGGCGACCCGTCTCGCTCCGAACCGGCGTCTACTGCGAGAGGGAAGTCGAATTCGACGACGGGTCGATGCTCGCAGTCGATATTCCACCACTCGACCCGAACGACGATGGCGATACCGAGGCGACCGTCTCACTCGTCGCCGACGCCATCGACAACGGCGGCCAGTGTCTCGCGTTCGTTCGCTCCCGACGAGAGGCCGAAGCACTCGCCGAGCGACTCGCCGAAGAAGAACTCGGTTCGGCCCCCAACCTCGCTGACGAACTCCAAGAACTGGGCGGAACGATGACCGGTCGGCGACTCACCGACTGCGCGCGAACCGGCGTCGGATTCCATCACGCCGGTCTTCGAAGCACACACCGAATGGCCGTCGAAAACGCATTTCGAGAGAAGCGATTGGCCGTCATCTGCGCCACACCCACGCTCGCCGCAGGCGTGAACGTCCCTGCCCGTCGCGTCGTCATCCGTGACCAGAAACGCTACACGGGCGAGGAGATGGCGTGGATTCCCGTTTTGGATGTTCACCAGATGTGTGGTCGGGCCGGACGCCCGCATCTCGACCCATACGGCGAAGCCGTCCTCGTCGGCGACGAGACGACGAAAGACGACCTCCGAGTACGCTACGTCGAGGCCGACGCCGAAGCCATTCACTCGCAGTTCGCCGACCCCGAAGCCCTCCGGACGCACGTCCTCTCGGTCGTCGCCTCCGACTTCGCAGACTCCTTGGATGGCGTTGCGGACGTGTTCTCGGCGACCTACTACGCCCACCAGAATCCAGACGGCGACCTGACCGACCTCGTACGAGATGTCGTGTTCGAACTCTCAGAGTTGGAGATGCTCGAAATCGAGGGTGGTGGCGAGTCGCTGTCGGCCACACCGCTCGGCCTCCAAACCTCGCGGCAGTACATCTCGCCAACCACTGGGGCGAGCATCGTCGATGGTATCCGAACGATTCAGACGATGGACGAGAAGAACGTAACGGCGCGAACCGCGCTGGAGGTCATCTGCGACACGCACGACATGCTCGATACCTATCTTGGGAATCGTGAACGCGCGGTGATGTACCAGTACGCCCGCACCCACGCCGCAGAGTTCACGACTGCGATGGGCGAAGCCGAATCCTTCGAGCAGTGGTTGACGGCAGTCAAAACTGCGAGAATCCTCCACGAGTGGTCCCAAGGCGTCAGTATCGACGACCTCGTGGACCAGTACCGCATCGGGCCGGGTGACCTCGAATCGCGCATCGAGCGCGCCGAGTGGTTGCTCGGTGCGGCGGATGCACTTTGCGGCGTTCTTGAGGTGGACGTGCCGCAGTTCAGAGAGGTTCGGGCGTTGTTGTCGCCATAGCTACCGACCGAATTGTTTCCAATCAGGGGACGAGAGTCACCTCGGGATGCCGTTTTATGCTCCCGCGTCGCGTAGAAGCGGGTTATGGGTATCACCTACGAAGACTTCCTCGACCTCGGCTACGAACCATCGAGCGAAGACTTGGTCTGTACGTTCCGCATCGACCCCGCGACCGGAATGAGTACCGAAGCGGCGGCAAGTCGGGTGGCATCCGAATCCTCCAACGGGACGTGGGCCGCCCTCCGAACGGGCGCGGACTTCACCGACATGGGTGCGACCGCCTTTTCGATAGACGGCGACATCATCAAAGTGGCCTACCCCGCTGGGCTGTTCGAACCCGGAAACATGCCGCAGGTACTCTCCTGCATCGCAGGCAACATCATGGGCATGAAAGCAGTCGATACGATTCGCCTCGTGGACTGCGAGTGGCCCGAAGCAGTCGTCTCTACCTACCCCGGCCCGCACTTCGGGTCCAGTGTACGAAAAGAGATTTTCGGCGTCACTGACCGGCCAATCACGGCTACCGTTCCGAAACCGAAGGTCGGCCTTTCGACCGCCGCACACGCCGAAATCGGGTACGAGGCGTGGGTCGGCGGTGTGGACCTCCTGAAGGACGACGAGAACCTCACGGACCAGGCGTTCAATCCCTTCTCAGATAGGCTCACTGAGTCGCTCGCGCTCCGCGACGACGCCCAAGACGAGACGGGCGAGGTGAAATCGTACCTCATCAACGTCACCGCAGACACGAACACGATGCTCGACCGAGTAGACGAAGTCGCCGCCCAAGGTGGCGAGTACGTCATGGTCGATATCATCACCGCAGGCTGGGCGGGCCTCCAGACCGTCCGCGAGCGAACCGAGAAACACGGCATGGCGATTCACGCCCATCGGGCCATGCACGCCGCCTTCGACCGCATGCCGAATCACGGCGTCTCGATGCGTGTACTCGCACAGGTCTCTCGTCTCTGCGGCGTGGACCAACTCCACACCGGGACGGCGGGACTCGGCAAACTCGCTAACGAGGACACCGTCGGTATCAACGAGTGGCTTGCGGGCGACCTGTACGGCATGACCGACGTGCTTCCGGTCGCCTCCGGCGGCCTGCACCCCGGCCTCGTTCCAGACCTCCTCGATGCAACGGGAACCAACGTCTGTGTCCAACTCGGTGGCGGTATCCACGGCCACCCCGATGGCACCCGCGCAGGAGCAATCGCCCTTCGCGCCGCTATCGACGCCTACGTGGACGGAAAACCAATCAGTGAAGCCGCCGAGGAGACGCCCGAACTCGCTGTCGCCCTCGACAAGTGGGGCACCGAGACACCGCGCTAACGAGCATCGAAATCAGGGTTCGGCCCACGGTTCGGTCGTGTGTTCGCCAAACAGTTCGCGCATCAGCATGACGATGCTCTCGGGCGGGAACTGCCCACGTTCGGTAACGATTGCATCGACGTAGCGCGGCGGCGTCACGTCGAATGCAGGGTTTTTGACCGTCGGATTGCCGAGTTCGGCGAGCGTCTCGTCGTCGATGATTTCCTCAGTTTCACGCATCTCGATATCGACCGTGTGGCCGGTCATCGTGCCGGGGTGGAGTTTGAGCGTCTGCGCGGCGACCATGATTGGCGTGCCTCTGTCGCGGGCGTTGACCGCGAGACCGCTCGTTCCGATTTTGTTGATGACACTGCCGTCTGCCGCAACTGCGTCCGCACCGACGAGTACGTGGTCCACGTCGTTCAGATAGCGCCGGGCCGCCGAGTCGACGATGAGCGTGACCGGCACGCCCATCTCGTTGAGTGCTTTCGCGGTGATGTGACCCTGATTGCGGGGGCGTGTCTCCTTGACGATTGCTTCGATGTGTTTGCCCTGTTCGACCGCCGCTTCGACGCAGGCGAGCGCGTCGGTCGAGTGGCAGTGAGTCATGATGACGTCGCCGTCGCGGAGGCGGTTCGCACCGACCTGTCCGAGGTCGGCTTGGGCGCGGTCGAGTCGGGCACAGAACTCCGTCGCCGCCGCCTCGACATTCTCCCGAATTCCCTCGACGGTCTGGGCGTTCGTGCCGCGAAGGACGTAGCGAAGTGCGTTCGGCAGGCTCACTGCGGTCGGTCTGGTCTCGAGGAGAGTTCGAGCGGCCGCACGGAGGTCAGCACGGAGTACGTCGGGGTCTGTCGCATCGCTCTCGATAGCCTGCACGCGGAGGGCGCGGGCGGCCGCATCCGCAATCGTCGCGGCACCGCGAATCTCCATCGTGTCGATATCGTCCGCGATTCGTCGGACCTCTGGATGGACGCGGTCGGTCATGCTCGTATTACGCTCGTCAGCGGGAAAAATGATAGCAGCAATTGACCGCTTGGACGCAGTTCACACGCGGTCGATGAGTGCTTCGTCGGGGTGCCGAACCCGAACGGCTTCGACGCGCGTCGTGAGTTTTCTCGCATCAGCGAGTTTGTCGGGCGACTCGGCGTAGACCGTAAAGAGCAAGTCGCCTTCGACGACGGTATCACCGAGGCGGTGGCCGAGTTTGAGTCCTGCGGCGAGGTCCTTTGGCGCGCCTGCACGGCGGGCGATTTCGTTGATGTGGATGTTGTTGATGTGGGTGATAACGCCGGGTCGGTCGGCGTACACGCGATGCGTATGCTCGCCGGGAACGAGGTCGTCGGCCCGGATATCTGGGTCGCCGCGCTGGGCTTCGAGAATCGCGCGGAAGGTCGCTTCTGCGCGACCCGAGTCCAATATCTGTGCGGCATCGGCATCGACGCCGACCAATTCGAACAACAGGTCTGCGAGTCGAATCGCCTTGATTCGGAGGTCCGACGGTCCTTCTCCGGCGAGCGTTTCGAGGATGTCGCGCGCTTCGAGTAGCGGTCCGACGCCGCGGCCGACCGGTGCAGCGCCATTTGTAATCGCACATTCGATATTCATCGCGAGATGTTCACCGACACGCTTGAAATCGGTCGCCAACTCCTGAGCGTCGGCGAGTGAGAGGACTTTCGCGCCTTCGCCGTAGGGGATATCGATGACGACGTGGGTCGAACCTGCGCTCTTTTTTTTCGAGAGTACGGAGGCGATGAGTTGCCCACGTGGGTCGATAGACAACGGTGTCTCGGCTCGGATGATGCGGTCGTCTACTGGCGAGAGATTCACCGCGCCGCCCCAGACGAGACATCCACCAACGTCTTCGACGATGTGTCGTATCTCTTCGATTGAGAAATCGACATCACACAACACTTCCATCGTATCGGCAGTCCCTGCGGCGGACGTGACCGCGCGCGACGATGTTTTCGGGATTTTCACACCTGCAGAGGCGACGATTGGGACGAGAATCGGCGTGACGCGATTGCCTGCGACGCCGCCGATAGAGTGTTTGTCGGCGATGATTGGTTCGTCCCACTGGATTTGCTCGCCGATAGCGGCCATGCACTCGGTGAGGTGAAGCGTCTCAGTGAGCGACAGTCCGTTCGTATAGACCGCAGAGACGTACGCACCGAGTTCGACGTCTGAGAGGCGTTCTTCGTAGATGTCGCGCACGAGTTGGTGGAGTTCGTGGTGCTCGAGTTCGATATCGTCGAGTTTCTTGCGAATCGCCGAGACGGAGGCTGGTTGCGGGGCGATAGAGACGGTCACCGGACCTTCGATGTGTCCGAGGCGGCGCGTCACACCGAGGACGCCGGAGGGGACGAGTTTGTCCGTGAGTTCGACGATAGCGACCGAAGTACCGTTCGCGTGACGGAGTTGGACGCGCTCGACGGCGTGGACGCCGAGGTCAGCGGCATCGGCCTCGTTCAACAGAACCGTCGGTGCGCGTGACCCGATGTCGATGGGTTCCACGTCGAGTTCCATGCCTCATCTTGGCGCGAGAGTGCGATAAACTGTCACCCAGAAAACGAGACCGAACCAGGCGAGAAACCGGATTAGGCGAGAAGCGAGTCGATAACTCTCTCGTAATCCTCGTATCCACGAACGCCGACGAGGCGCTCGGCGGGTTGGCCGTTGGCGAAGACCATCACGGTGGGGACGCCACGAACCTGATACTGCATGGCGAGTTGCTGGTTCTGGTCGATATCGACTTTCACGATAGCCGCGTCAGTGTCGGCGGCGAGTTTTTTCACGGTTGGTTCGAGCATCTTGCACGGTCCGCACCAGTCTGCATAGAAATCGACGAGGACGACGTCGTACGATGAGATGACATCTTCGAATTCAGTCGCGCCGTTTACGTAGACTGGTTCGCTGGGCACACCGGCAGATTCTCCGTTTTCAGACGCTCCTCGTTCAACCTTTTCCGAGAGGTCGTCACGTTTCTGCTGGCGAATTGCTTCGAGTTCTTCGTCGGACATACAACACGGTACAGGCCGAATCGAAATAAGAGTTTTGCACATTTGAGACAATACAATGTCGCGGTGTGTGCGAACAACCCTCAGTGTGAATCTACGATTGGTCGGGTGAGTGTGGTATCGAAGGCAAAGAAGTCTCAGTGAGAGTCAGGGATGGGTCGAGGTGTCGTGCCCGCTCAGCACACGCATCACTCGACGTAGAGTGAATACGTGATGACCGCAAAGCCGACGAACGTCAACACCGCGTCGACGAGAACACCGGTGGCAAAGTCGATAGACAACAGCATGTCGAACGCACCTGCGAGGAGTGCGCCGAAGGTGACGATACCGAATCCGAGCGCCAAGGCTCGAAGCGCCGAAGAGCCGGTTCGGCGATACGCCTTGAGACTGAAGTAAGTAATCAAGCCACCGAGGATGAGAATCCCCGTCTTGACGATGATGATGAGCGTTGCAACCGTCGGTGAGCCACTGAGGTGTCCCATTTACGTTTCCCTCCGAACTGCAGACCAGATATCCGCGAGGCGCTCTTCGGGTGCGCGCTCGGGTCGTTCGATATCCACCACGAAACTTCGGTCTTCGGTGAGTGCGATTCTCACTTGGTCGAACGCGATCTCGTAGGTGGTCGCGTGATGGCCGTCCGCACGAATCTGTGTGCCCTCTCGCAACAACGCCGCATCAGTTAGCAGGTCTAACTTCCGGTAGGTCGTCGAGAGCGGGATACCACACACGTCAGAAATTTCACTCGCCGTCATTGGTTCTTCGAGTCCTGTGATGATGGCTCGTGCGTCCGTGTCGTCTAGCGCGTCGAGTACCGCCGCCAATTGGGCTGACTCCATCGCAGACCGGTCGCGCGCCATTACATCAATTGACTGAGGAACATCTTATTAACCCTCCGGGTCGGTCGGCACGTCATCGACCGATTTCGCAGGTCGGTCGTAGGCACCCACGGTTCGAAGTTCGCCAGCAGCACGAAGCACAGACGGTGTTCGGCACACACCCGGCGCACCGGTGACCTGCGGAACTGCACAGTTGTTACAACTCTCGCAGACGGCCCGCGTCTCCGGTGTCACATCGCGGCCAAGCAAGCGCGCCGGAAGTTCTGGTTCGGCGTAGAACGGCCGCGCCATCCCAACCGCATCACACGCCGACCCGAGTAATCGGTCTATTTCGCCCCGTTCGCGGATGCCGCCTTCACAGAGAACGGGTACGGAAACCTCGTCGCGGACGCGACGACACAACTCGCCGTTCCACGCGGGGTCGAAGTCGTACCACCACGCCTCGATTCGGTTGCCGAGTGCGACGAGCCGTGACCGAACTTTCCCACCAAACGCCGACTCGTAGCCGGATTGATAGCGTTCGTCCTCCCACGCTCGTGCCGGATACGACCCGCGAACGATGCTCGCATCCCAGACGACAGACCCCGAGACCGGAACGACCGCATCGTATCCGTACTCGGCCAGTCGGCGACAGATGGAACGTGCGTCGTCTTCGGTGAGGTGCGGGCCAATTCCGGGCGGTGCAGCCGTCTCGGCGGGCACTTTCGTCATCACTGGCACGTCGCCCGCCTGCGCGCGAATCTCGTCGTAGACGACTTCGAGGAATCGAGGGCCATCGCCGAACTCGTCGGCTCTGCGGTTGTAGAACGGCGAGAGAAACTGGTGGACGATTCCCATGTTCGCACCCGCGATATGGATGATGTCGTATCCGGCATCGACTGCCATCCCCGCCGACCGGCCGAAATTGCGTGCGAGTTCGTACACTTCGTCGGTGTCGAGGACGTGTGCGTCGTAGTCGAGAAAGCCGAGTCGGTCCAGCAGTCGAAGCGGTTTCGGGACCGGTGAGACGGCGAGTTGTCGGAGTCCCGAGTTGGCATCTCGGTACTCGGTGTGCCACGTCTCCATGCTCCGAAGGCCGCCGTGTTCTAACTGAATGGCAATCTTCGCCCCGTGTTCGTGGATTCGGTCGGTGAGTTCGCGGAGGTTGGCAACAAATTCTGGATCGGTGACGCGAGTCATCTCGGGTGCCGCACACCCGCCTTCGTCGGCGACGATTGTCGCACCCTGACAGACGAGTCCCGCGCCTGCCCGTGCAGCGGGTTCGAGTTCGGAGATGAGCGTCTCAACAGCCTCCGGTCCGGTTCCGGCACACTCCAAGAGGGGTGCCCGATACAACCGATTCGGGAGTGTCACACTCCCGATATCGAGTGGGTCGTCGAGACGCGGGTGAGTCATGACATCCAGTTGGTTGCCTCAGATAAAAATCGGCGCGCCGTGGAACTCACACTTTTTGCCACGTCCGCCCGATTGCCGGGTAATGGAACCCGAACCGTTCCGATACGACGCGGAAGTCCCACCGGGTGAAACCCGACACGTCCGCTACGAAATCAGCGAGACGTATCTGGGCGACCCCGTCGAGATTCCGGTGACGATTATCAACGGCGAGCATCCCGGCCCGAAGGTGTTCATGAACGCCGCACTGCACGGCGACGAACTCAACGGCGTAAAGGTGATGCAGGAAGTCGCAGACACCTACTCACCAGCGGATATCCACGGTACGCTCGTCTGCATTCACGTCGCCAACGTTCCCGGCTATCTCGCCCAACAGCGCTACATTCCGATTTACGACCTCGACCTCAATCGGTCGTTTCCGGGGCGTGACGGCGCGAACACCGCCGAGCGGATGGCGAATCAAATCTACCGGCGATTCGTCGAACCCTGCGACATCGGTATCGACTTCCACACCTCGACGCGGAATCGGACGACGATGTACCACGTTCGTGCCGACATGAACCGCCCAGAAGTCGCGCGACTCGCTCGGGCGTTCGGTGCCAACCTCATCCTCTCGGGAGAGGCCGAAGCAGGGTCGCTCCGCACCGTCGCAACCAACGACGGCATTCCGATGATTACCGTCGAGATGGGTCGCGCTCACCGGTTCCAACTCGCGCTCGTGGACCGGGCACTCGATGGTGTCGAGAGCGTTCTCGCCGAGTACGGCGTCCTCCCCGGCGAGGCGGTTCACTGGCCCGGTTGGACGCGAATCATCGACTCCGCAAAGGACAAGACGTGGCTCCGAGCAGACGTTGGTGGACTCGTCGAAATGCAGTACGGCGACGTTCCGTTGGTCTACGAAGGCGACACTATCTGCACCATCTCGGACCACTTCAAGACGCGTGAGCGCCAGGTCGCCGTGCCGTTTACCGGACTCGTCGTTGGCGTCCTCCAGAATCCTGTCGCCGCCCCCGGCCACCCACTCTGCCACCTCGTGAGCGTGGACGACCAGACGCTCCGTGAAATCGAACGCGAAATCGAGGCCGGAGAGTTCACCGAGCGTCCGTGGAGCTAATTTAGCCGCCTGCGCCTGCGTCGCGCTGGTTATGCGTCACGTCGTCAGTGCCCACCTGCTCGTGCGTGTGATGATAGAACCGAATGTGCGGGCGACCGTCTTTTTCGAAGGGTTCGAAGCAGACTCGCCGGTAGCGAGCGTTATGGAGCAGGTTTACCATCACCCCGTGGTCGTGGACCGAGACGGAATCTGATGGCGTCTCACAGACCGGGCAGTCCACGTTACTCACCGAGTCTGGTCATATCCTCCTCGTCGAGCGTGAGGTGCGAGGCGGCGATGTTGTCGCGGAGGTGCGACACACTGGAGGTACCCGGAATCGGAAGCATCACCTCGGACTTCTGGAGCAACCACGCGAGGGCGACTTGTTGTGGTGTCGCGTCGTGTTTCGTGGCGACAGCGGACACGTCGTTTTCTTTCGCTTCGAAATCACCCGCGCCGAGTGGGAACCATGGGATGAACCCGATGTTCGCATCTTCGCAGGCGTCGAGGACGGCTTCGAAGTCTCTGTCGCCGACGTTGTAGCGATTCTGTACGGTGGCAATTTCGACGATATCGCGGGCGGTTTCGAGTTGGTCGACCGAGACGTTCGACAGACCGACGTGCCGAATTAGCCCGTCGTCTTTCATCTCTGCGAGGGCGTGAACGGAGTCTTCGAAGGGTGTGTGCGGGTCGGGTCGGTGGAGTTGATACAGGTCGATGGTATCGACTCGAAGGCGGTCGAGACTGCTCAAAAGGGCGTTTCTGAGGTAGTCGGGGTCGCCGTTCGGTTTCCACTCACCAGCCATATTTCGGAGGAGGCCACCTTTCGTCGCGACCACGAGGTCGTCGGGATAGGGTGCGAGCGCCTCACCGATGAGTCGCTCAGAGACGGCCGGGCCGTAGGAGTCGGCGGTGTCGATGAGGTCCACGCCACGAGCGATGGACTCGTGGAGGACTTTCTTCGCATTGGCCACGTCGTCGGGTTCGCCGATGATGTTCTCGCCCGTGATTCGCATCGCGCCAAAGCCAAGTCGGTGGACGGTCATCTCGCCGCCGATGTCGAACGTGTCGCTCGCGTTGTTCAGGACCATACCTCTCATTCGACCGCCAGAAAGGTGGCCGTTTCGGCGCGTGCCTGTGTCGCCGTCAGTCAGGAAGTCAACGCGGTGATGCCGACCGTCAGCAACGCGCAAAACACGGCGGCTGCGACGATAATCCCGAGAAACGGGAGCGCTTCAGAGAGTGAGTGTCCAAAGGCACTCCCCCAGAGAAGCACGTATCCACAGGCGGCGCTCAGCGGAATGAGTACGAAGAGGATACCTCTCAGGACCTTTCGACGCCGGATGCGACGACGGAAAGCACGTTCGGCGTCGTCCGTCTCGTCGTCCATATCGACACACATTCACATGGTGTGACATAAATTCGGGGGTCGCCGGGGGCAAAACCCGAATTTACCTCACACTGAGGCGTGCGACTGCACGTGCAAAGCGTCATTCGAACCTCTCTGTGTTCTGCCGAAACCCACTCACCCCTGGCCTTCCTCTCTCCGCTATGGACGCGCTCTCGATGCAGTGGCGAGACACGATGTTCGCCCACTGGCCTGTCGCCCCGGCGGTCGTAGAATCGCGACTACCGGATGACCTCTCGGTTGCAACCTACGACGGGCAGGCGTGGCTCAGTGTCGTCACGTTCCAGATGGACGATATCAGGCCACGAGGCGTGCCGTTCAGTCTGTCGTTTCCAGAAGTGAATCTCCGAACCTACGTCGAACCAACGTCCGGCGGCCAGCGTGGTGTCTACTTTTTCACCCTCGATGCAGCTGACTTGCTCGCCGTGGTCGTCGCACGAGCGACTGTCCGGCTCCCGTATCACCGGGCGACGATGTCGCTTCGACGGCACGACGATTCGGTGACTATCCAGAGCTATCGGCCCGGAATCTCCGGAAATCCTGCGTCTCACATCGATGCGACCTGTCGACCAACGAGCGACCCAGTTACCGCAGAACGGGGGTCACTGGACGAGTTTCTGGTCGAAAACTACCGCTTCTACACCGACGAGTGGCCCATCGTCATCGGGAAAATCGACCACGAACCGTGGCCGCTCGAAGCGGCGACGCTCGAAGTTCGAGCGAACACGCTGTTCGAGGCCTGCGGATTCGAACATCCCGAGGGAAAGCCGCTCGTCCACTATTCGGAGGGTGTGGCCGTGACTGCCGAACTGCCATCGATACTTCGCTAACGGTAGGGAAGTGAAACGTTCAAGCATCGAGGAACGAAGCACCACCTATGACACTTATCGATACTGTGATGGCAACAGTGCATCTGCTCGTCGGAGGTCTGTGGACTGGGAGCGTCCTCTTTTTCGCCGCCGCTGTGCTTCCGACTGCTCGCGCAGGTAACATCCGCGCCGCCGCGTTCGAAGTCATCATCTCTCGTCTCACCATGGGCTCGCGTATCGCCGCGTTGTTGATGTTCGTTACCGGTGGCCACCTCGCCGGAACTCGCTACACCGTTGGGTCGCTCTTCGGGTCTGGTCGCGGCCACCTCGTACTCACGATGCTCGCACTGTGGTTCGTCCTGACGGCGCTCGTCGAAATCGGCAGTAGCCGAGCGAAAGACGGTCTCGCACAGAAGAAGGTCAGAACACCCGCCGAGAACGCCGCGCCGTTCTACCTCGGTGCTGCCGTCGTCGCGGTGTTCCTCCTCATCGACGCTGGCCTGCTTCTCAATTGAACTCCGGAGCCGTACGGAGAGTATGCATAACTCTATTCTAAAATATATATTTTATACGACATGTTTAATTTCCCCCACCGAGTCGGTAGTCGTGTATGCAACGGGACGATGAGGCTGCCGTCACCGAGACATCACTTCACATCGAGCTGTGTCGAGATTCCGGCGACATCCGCGTCTACCGGGCGACCGAACTCGGAACCTACAGTCGGACAATCGAGCGATGATGAACGCATCATCTCCCGAATCAGGGGTGGATTTGCCCCGACTGGACGCCGCCCAACACGCCCTTCGGACCGAGCGCCGCCGCTGTGTTGACGAGCGCGAAGCCTTCCGCTCGTTCCACGCCGACATCGTCAATCAGAAAACATCCGTGCCGACGAAGACACCGCCGCTCTTGAGCGCCCGACAGCAGACGGACAACTCGCTCGAACGGGTGCAGCGGTCGTACGAACGGACCGTCATGTCGGTTCCACACTACGAATCCGAGTACGGTGATTCGTTCGAAACTAGTCTGCGCGAGGAGTTCGGACCCGACGTTGCGGCGGTGTTCCAGTCCTCGAACGGACTTTCCGAGACGCTTCGACAACGGATGGTCTCCGCGGCGACCGCCTCGTACGTCGAACGCGTCGATTTTATCGAAGTCGTCGATGCCGAAGCGTCGTCACTCGAAGCAGTCCGCGACGAAGCAGTCCAAATCCACGCACGCTTGTGCGAACTCGATAGGGTCCCGCTTCCTGACCGAGGATTCGATGCGCTTTGGGCACTGTACGAATCAGTCGGCGACCTCCACGAACGACTCGATACGGTCCTCGAGACCCGGCTGGCGACGATTGTCGCCCACCGACAGTCGCTGTCCCCACTGCACGCCGACGTGACGGAGTTTCTCTACCAGAAGCTCGACGCTCGGTATCCGACGCTTGCGACGCTGGCCGAACTCGGTGAAGTTATCGAAACGGCGAGTCGGCGTGTCGAACGCCATCTCGCCGCGACGCCGTGACTCGGTTTGAGTTCTTCGTCAGCCACACATTTTTAGCGATTCACTGAGTGGTGTGCATATGATTCTGCGAACGGAGGCTGTGCAGTGACTCGACTGCACCCTCGTATCCGGCTTCTTTGGCTTCTCCGTGCGGTCGTTCTCGCGCTCATCGTCGGTGTGGGCGTCGGACTCGCACTACGGTTTGCGACGATACCACTTCCAGTGAGTTGGGCAGTTGCGTCGGTCGGTCTGGGCGGGATAGTACTCGTCGTCGGGGTGGCCAGCGCGCTACTCCGATACCGGGCGTGGCAGTACGAAATTCGCGACGACTCGCTGTACCTCGAACGCGGCGTACTCACCAAGGTGAAAACTGTCGTTCCGTTCGTCCGGATTCAACACGTAGACACGAAACGAAGCCCCATCGAGCGCCTCATCGGTCTCGCATCGACTATCGTCTACACGGCAGGGTCTCGCGGCGCTGACGTCTCAGTTCCCGGACTTGCACTCGACAGCGCCGACGACTTGCAAGACCAACTCAAGCGCCTCGCTATCCGCGCCGAGGGCGAAGACGCGGTATGACGCAACTGTCGCTCCTCTCGGTGCCATATCGGGCCGCCCAGCGGAGCATCAGCATCGTCTTCGCGCTCGCGTTTTTCGCCTTCTCCGGTGGGGCCGCACTCGGTGGCTTCCTCGGCGCACTCGGCGGCATCCTCTTGGCGGGCCTTGTCATCCTCGCCATCGTTGGCTTCGAGTTCGCCCGCTACCAGCGATTCGAGTACGAACTCACCCCCGATACGTTCGATATCCGCTCGGGTGTCTTCTCGCGTCGGAACCGCGAGATTCCGTACCGACGAATCCAGAACGTCGATATCTCGCGTAACATCGCGCAGCGCCTCTTTGACATCGCCGCGGTGGACCTCGAAACCGCCGGTGGCGACGATACCGAAGGCAGTCTGCACTTCGTCAGCTACGACGAGGCACTCCGCATCCAGCGCGAAGTCGCCCGACTGAAACGCGGCGAAGCAGACGAAGCGGCACCCGAACCCGACCGCGACGTACTCTTCGAGTTAGAGCCGCGCGAACTCGCCATCGTCGGCGCGCTATCGTTCGACCTGCGTTTGCCCGGTGCAGTACTCGTCTTCGGGTCGAGTATCTTCCCCGTTCTCGCATCGTTCGCCGACATTCCGATTCCACTCACCGGAATCGCCGCGTTACTCTTCGGTATCAGCCTGCTGGTACTCCTCGTCGCGTTCATCGCGTGGGCGACGGGATTCGTCTCGGCCGTCCTCAACTACTACGGCTTCCGATTGACTCGCGTCGGCGACGAACTCCAATACGAACGTGGCTTGCTCCAACGATACAACGGGTCGATTCCGCTCGACAAACTCCAGACGCTCACCATCGAGGACAATCCACTGAAGCGCCACTTCGGCTACGCGACGCTCTACGTCGAGACGGCGGGATACACGCCCGGCGGCGATAGTTCGGGGTCGGGCCGTGCGCGACGTGGGTCAGAGGCCGCGATTCCACTCTCGCGGCGCGAGCGCGTCGTCCAATTGATCGAAGACCTCGAAGGCGTCTCGCCGCCGGAATTCGAACGTCCCCCCACGCGAATCCGCCGACGCTACGCGGTCCGGAACTCGCTCGTGCTGGTTGCGATTACGCTCGGATTGTTCGCGATGAACTGGGTACTTCCACAGGCGATTCCGTGGTACGCACCGCTTATCTTGATTCCCGGTGCGGTCATGGCAGGCGTCTACCAGTGGCGACATCGGGGCCACGGGCTCACCGAGAACCACTTCGTGACGCGAAACGGGTTCTGGAAACGGACGACGCGCTTCGTTCCGTACTACCGAATTCAGACGATTATCCAACGGCGAACGCCGTTCCAACGTCGCTGGCGGGTTTCGACAGTCACCGCCGACACTGCGGGGACGCTCTCGCTGGTCGGTGGCGACGCGGCGGCAGTCGATATCGACGCCGGAGACGCGACTGTCCTCCAGAATCGACTCAACGAGCGTCTCGGTGACGCACTCGTCAAACGCCGCGAACAGCGGCAGCGCGCTCGACAAGCAGCACTCGGTATCTCGACTGGTGGCAACCACGTGGAGTCAGATGTGACCGACGCTGACGACACTGCCGACGCAGACACCAATTCCGACGTTGACGACACTGCCAACGTTAACCACAACGCCGACGCCGACCGCACTACCAACGAACCAGCGGACCCGTTCGTCTACTCTGGTCCAATTACTCGGTCGGACGAGCAGGATGGGGTCGAAAACGGGGAGAACGGCGGCGCGAGCGACGGAATCGACGACGAGGACAGCGACGAGGATGGCGACACAGTCGATTCGGAGGAAGACCAAGACACCGAGACGGGCGATGCCGACAAATCGACATCGAAACCCGACGAAAGCGACGATTCCGGCTACGATGGTGGAACTAGTTCGGACCGTCGCTAACCGACCTTCGAGAACAAAATATCTTTCTCAGGCCGTTGATACGTACTGGTATGGCTACCGACGATATCGACGACGTTGACCGAGCGGTCCTCTACGCGCTACAGGAAGACGCGCGAAATCTGTCGTCGAGCGAAATCGCAAAACGGTCTGGGACATCAGACAGCACCGTCCGAAAGCGAATCAAGCGCCTCGAAGAACGTCAGATTATCAAAGGCTACCACGCGGCCATCGACTACCAGAAATCCGGCTATCCGCTCCAGATGCTCCTGTTCTGTACCGCGCCGATTCCCGAACGAGGGAAAAAGATAGAAGACGTGTTGGCTATCGACGGCGTCGTCTCCGTCCAAGAGTTGGTCACCGGTGAGAAGAACCTCCTCGTCACCGTCGTCGGCGAGAACGACGACGACATCACGCCGGTCGCACAGGAACTCCTCGACCTCGGGTTGACTGTCGCCGACGAAGTACTCGTCCGAACCCACAAGACGACACCGTTCGGTGGGTTCACCCGCACTCTCTCAGACGAAGGCGACTGACGAAATCGCCGTGCTGCGACGACGGCAGCCCTCATTCTCTCGCTTTTCCATCGAGTCGCTCAGTGAGACTGTCGAACGTCTTCAACCGGACTCTCCTACACGCTCGCGCGGAACAGACAGTAGTATGTTAACGATTACCAATGCGTTCCTACACCCCATCTCTCCGAACATAATGTTCCAATAGGAGATTTTATTACCCAATGTGTTCGTGTATACGTCGAGATAAGGACATTCCGTGTTCGTCGCTCTCGTCGTGAGAGGTCGTCCACGGACGGGCCACAATCCACGAACGATGACAGAGAAGACGAGACAACCACAAATCGGACCGCTTCCGAGACCAGCTATCTCGACGTCACGGCTGCCTGCGACTCTCACGCGAGTCGTGTGGGCACTGTGGTTCGTGAGCGTCGTCGTGACTGCCGTCCGACTGTCGAGTACCGAGACGTGGTCACTGTGGGGTCTCTTCGCCGTCGATGGGCTGACCGTGGTGATGTGGGTCGTCGTGACGTTCTTCAGCGGAATCGTCCACAGCTACTCTCGCCGGTACATGGCCGGTGACAGCGCACTCTCGGCGTTCTTCGCCCGCGTGTTCTCGTTCACGCTCGTCGTGATGGCGCTGGTCGCTTCGAACTCGTTCGTCGTCTTTGCGGTCCTCTGGCTGACCATGGGATTAGTGATGAGCAGCCTCATCGGACACGTCGATACGTGGCCACAGGCCCGCCGTGCTGCCGCCACTTCCCGCCGGTACTTCGTCGCGAGTAGTGGATTGCTCGCTGTCGCCCTCGGACTGGTGTGGTGGGAAACCGGTGCGACGACCATCTCCGCGGTCACCGCGTCGGCAGTGGCACCCTCGGTGATAGTACTCACCGCGGCGGCGACACTTCTGTTGGCAGCGATGGTTCAATCGGCGCTGCTCCCGTTCCACACGTGGCTTCTGTCGTCGATGACCGCACCCACGCCCGCGTCCGCGTTGATGCACGCTGGCTTCGTCAACGCTGGCGGCATCCTCTTACTTCGGTTCGCGCCGGTCGTCACCGTCGACGATGGATTCATGCTCGTCATCGTGGTCGCGGGCGCGGTGAGTGCCCTCCTCGGAAAGCTTCTGAAGACCGTCCAAACCGACGTCAAAGGCAAACTCGGCTGTTCTACTATCGGACAGATGGGGTTCATGTTCATGCAAGCGGGACTAGGCTTCTTCGGCGCGGCTATCACCCACCTCATCCTCCACGGGTTCTACAAAGCCTACCAGTTCCTCTCGGCAGGGAACAACGTCGAACAGCAGAATCCACGCGCACCGAACGCCGAACCACAATCGCTGGGCCTTGCCGGAATCGCCGCGATACTGGTGACCGCACTCGCAGGCGGGGTCGTCTTCGCCACGCTCACCGGCGAAGGGACGGCGTTCGACAGTGGCCTGCTTCTCGCGGGGTTGGTCGTCTTGACGACGATGCACGCCGCCCGTGGGGTCGTCCGGAACTCGTCGTTGCCAGCGGCCCTTCGATACGGGGGTGTCGCGCTGGTCTTCCTCCCGGCAATCGCCGTCTACGCGTGGGTGTACACACTCATCGAACACGCGCTGGTCGGCGTCCCGCTCGTGACGGCTCCGACCGAATTGACGGTCGTTCACCTCGCCGTCGCCGCGGCGTTCGTCTTCGCGTACCTCGCCATCGAGAGTGGCGTCTACCAGCGGAGTCACCGCCTGTACGTGACTCTCGTGAACGCGACGACACCCGCACCAGGAACGATTACGACTACCAGAGAGGAGTACAATGAACACTAACGACACGATACTCGACGCCATCGAACAGGCTGCAACCACCGTCGGACGGGTCTGGCCGCTCCACTCGTTCGTGACGGCGAACCCACTCAGCGGGTTCGAAGACCGGCCTTTCCACGAAGCCGTCGAACAGGCTGAGTCGCTGTTCGGTGGAGATGGGTACCCGAGTGCCGACGTGTTCCGCGCTGCGTTCGAAGCAGGGCAAATCGACCTCGAGACACTCCAGAACGAGTTAGCAGAACACGGATACGACGAAGACCCGGAGACGCTCCTGGCGCAGATGGAGTCCGCATCCGAAACGACTCCGCAGGGAGACGACGAAACGACGGGGCAGGAAGCCATCGACGAAACCTTGACGAAGTGGCTCGCGGCCTTCCTCGACGAGGGGCACGCTTCGTGGTCGATGCCGAACCGCGAGCAGGGATTCTACGCCGCGTTTCGCTCTGTTGCTCGTCACGACCAGTCGCTCCCGAACCGGAGTGCCATCACAACCTATCCGGACGACCCCATAGCTGCACTCGAGACGGTACTCTCGACCGTTCCCGAGGAAGACTGGGCCTCGCTCTTCGAGTACCACCTCAGCAGGCTCCCCGGCTGGACGGGTCTCATCAAGCAACGCGAGGCCAGCGAAAGCGACTGGAACGCCGCTTCGCCGATTACTCTCACGGAGTATCTCGCCGCTCGGGTCGTCCTCACGGACCACCTCGATGGACAACTGACTCCACCTGCTGAGTGGACAGCGGCATCGACTCAGGAACAGCACCCCAGCGACGACGTTCCACTCGCCGAGTGCTGGTTGCGTGCGTGGGAAGCCACGTACCGCGGGCAACTCGTCGATGCCGTGACCGAGACGAGTCAGTCGCCCCAGACGCCCGGAGACGGTGGACGCCCGGATGCACAACTGGTCTTCTGTATCGACACGCGCTCGGAGATTATTCGTCGCCACATCGAATCGACGGGGGCCTACGAAACCTACGGTTACGCCGGGTTCTTCGGTATCCCGATGCGCTATCAGGCCTACGACTCCGAGGTGACGACAGACGCCTGCCCACCGATTCTCGACGCACAACACTTCGTCGCCGACCAACCAGTCGCCAGTCACGACCACGACCACGACCGGTACGACACGTGGGTGGAGACCAAGCGTACTGCGAAGAAGACCCTCAAGTCGCTCACGTCGAACGCTGCGACCGTCTTCAGCTTCGTCGAGAGTACTGGAAGTGCCTACGGTGCCGCGCTCACTGCCCGGACACTCCTTCCGGCGCAGGTGTACGACATCCTCACCGCCACCGAAGAGCGCGTTCCGGCACACGCCGACTTCTGTGAACCGGGACTCGACCACGACCCGCACGGCGAGGGAAGTCTCCCACACGGCCTGTCCACGGAAGAGAAAGTCGAGTACGCCACGACGGCGTTCGAACTGATGGGATGGGACGAGTTCGCTCGGGTCGTCGCCTTCGTCGGCCACGCCAGTCAGACCTCGAACAATCCGTTCGAATCCAGTCTCGACTGCGGTGCCTGCGCTGGCAACCCCGGCGGCCCGAGCGCACGCGTCCTCGCCACGATATGCAACGACGAGGAAGTCAAATCCGCACTTCGTGACCGCGGATTCGACATTCCCACCGACACCGTCTTCGTCGCCGGTGAACACAACACCACGACCGACGAAGTGAGCCTCTTCACCGCCGATATTCCGGCGAGTCACGAGGCCGACGTCGAACAACTCCGTCGCGACCTCGAGACTGCTCGCGCAGATTCGACCGCCGAACGCACCGCGTCGATGGGCGCGTCGTCGCCGGGGACTCGTGAAGCAGAACGCCGCGCTGCCGATTGGGCAGAGACTCGGCCAGAGTGGGGCCTTGCCGGGAACGCTGGTTTCGTCGTCGGCCCGCGTTCACTCACAGAGGACGTGAATCTCGATGGCCGCTCGTTCCTCCACTCGTACGACTGGCAGAAAGACGAGTCGGGCGATGCGCTGGCCGCTATCGTCGGTGGGCCACTCGTCGTCACCCAGTGGATAAACAGCCAGTACTACTTCTCGACGGTAGACAACGCGGTGTACGGCAGCGGTTCGAAGGTCACCCAGAACCCCGTCGGAAACGTCGGCGTCTACCAGGGCAACGGCGGCGACCTGATGACCGGTCTCCCACTGCAATCACTCATGGCGTCCGACGACGTGCCGTACCACCAACCGCTCCGCCTCTCGACGGTGATTCACGCACCAGTCGAGCGCGTGACCGACATCCTCGAAGTGAACGCCGACGTGACCGACTTGCTCGACAACGGATGGCTCTCGTTGACCGTCGTGGACCCGACACGCGACGGCACGGCTTTCCACTACGACGGTGACCTGTCGTGGACGACTCCTGAAAAGCCCGAGGAGGCCGCACAGGTCGAAGCGAGCGAGAAACCCACAGTGGCACCAATCGCCGCCGACGACTGACTCGTTGGCCGAGTGTCCACTCGTTCTCCCGGCAACTGTCGAGAACCCACTCCATCCTTGGCATTTACTACCACAGAGTGAGTTCTCCAAACAATGACAAATTCGATACTGGCATCACTCTTAGCCGGCAACGAGCGCCACGTCGAACAACTCGCTGTGGACCACTTCGAAGGCCATCGAGGCGCACAGCATCCACTTATCGTCTCTGTCGGATGCTCGGACTCACGTGTGGCAGTCGAGGCCGTCTGGAATGTCGATAAGGCCAGCGAACTCTTCAAGTCCGTCAACGTGGGGAACCAGGTGTGGACACACGTGGACGACGAACTCGTCGTCAACGACGCTGTTGGGTACGCCGTCTCGTCGTTGGGCGTCTCCGACGTCGTCGTCCTCGGACACACGGGATGCGGGGCGGTTACAGCCGCATACAACTTGGTCTCTGGTGACGAGTTCAGCGACGTCCCGCCCGCCGTCGAGGCGTCTTTCTCTCGTCTCGTGCCCCTGGTCGAGGAAGCACGCGAGTTGGGTCTCTTCGACGAGACGACACCGGCAGACGATGCCGTCAATCGACTCGTGGAGTACGCCGTCGTCCGGCAAGTCGAGTTCCTGAGCGAGAGCCGAGAAGTTCCCGAAGCGACCAACTGTTGGGGTTTCGTCTACGACTTCCAGCACGCGTACGGCGCGGAAGATGGTGCCGTGTATCTCGTCGCCGCGAACGGAGAATCAGACGCCGAGACACTCACCGAACTGGTTCCCGAACGGTTCGCCTCTCGTGTGAAATCGCTTCGATAGCGACCGAAGTTAGGCGTGACTCCCCGTCGAGCGCGTCGAACTCGCCGGTCTGTCCAGTGGGTCTTCGAGTTCACCCATGACGGTTTCGAGCGCGTCGGTGACGGTGACCAGACCGACGACCTCTCCGTCCGACATCACGAGTGCAAGTTCCTGCCGCTCTGCTTGGAACTGGTCGATAGCGTCGCTGACAGAGGTGTCCGCCGAGACGGTCATCGGCGGGGCAGCGATAGACGCGAAGTCCGCCGTTCCCTCTTTCAACTCGTCAATCTCGTCCACGACACTCGGAACGTAGACGATACCCTCGAACTCCTCAGAATCCGCGCCGAAGAGCGGATAGCGAGTGTGCGGCGTCTCCGAGACCCGGCGAAGGTTCTCTTCGACCGAGCAGGAAGTCGAGAGCGCGACGATGTTGGATTCGGAGACCATCACGTCGCTCACCGGGGTAGTCCCGGCCTCCAGTGCGTTCAGCACTTCGTCGTGGCGCTCGCCGGAGACTTCACCGCGCTCCAAGAGCGAACTCAGTCGGGTACGCAGTTGCGCCCGTGACTCGATAACATCTTCTTCGGCTTCGAGCCACGCTCCGCTCATCTCGATACCGAACAGTCGAAGCGTCCACTTCGCCACCCAGTCGCCGAGTTTGATGAGCGGCGAGATGACGACGTAGAACCAGTACAGCGGCGCTGCACCGTACCGACAGACCATTCGGGACCGCTCGACACCGAGGTAGGTCGGCGTCTGCTCGCCGTGGGTCAAGTGGACGAGGTTGATGATGAGGTAGGCGATGACGGCACCCGCACCGATAGTCGCGAGTGCCGACCCGGCGAACAGCGGCTCGAACAGTGCGGCGAGTGCGGGTTCGGCGACGATACCGACGGCGATGCTCGACGCCGTAATCCCGACCTGGCAGGTCGTCAGGTACAGTTCGAGGTCCTGTGTCATCTCCCACGCGCGTTCGAGTCTGGAATCACCGTCGATGAACTCGTCTTCGGTGAACTGGCGAGCACGGGTGAGTGCAAACTCGATGGCGACGAAAAAGCCGTTAGCGAGGATGAGCAGCACACCGGCAACGAGGCGAAGACCGATCTCGAGAGGGGTCATTTAGCTGTGCCCGACGATTGCGTCTCCAGACGCTAAAACTCGGTGGTTGTCCGTTCCTTGATATACCCCATTGCTGAATGAGCAATATTGTCTGGTGAAATTCTCGTTTCGATAACAGGGTGTGAACACTGTTAATGCGATGGCTCCAGAACGCAGAGTCAAATGACGACCCGAGAGTTGGACGACCTGGATAGACACATTCTCTATGCACTTCAGACCGAAGCGCGACAGACGTCTTCGAGCGATATCGCGGCGTCACACGGCGTCTCGGCGAGTACGGTTCGAAACCGTCTGCAACAACTCGAAGCCGACGGCGTCATTCGCGGCTATCACGCCGACGTCGATTACGAGACGGCCGGGTACCAGCTCTTCACGCTCATCGTCTGTACAGCACCGATTCCGGAGCGTGAAGAACTCGCCGCGGCGGCCGCTGAGGTTCCGGGCGTCGTCGAAGTTCAAGAAGTGATGACAGGCAAGGCAAACGTACTCGTCCAGGCTATCGGTATCGACGGCGACGACCTGAGTCGAATCGGCGAGGAGTTAGACGAACTCGGTCTGCAAGTCTCGGACGAGGATTTGATTCGGAATACGCACCGGCGGCCCTACACGGCGTTCGGCGACGGCGAAGAAACGTAGCCCTCGTTCTGTCGAACGTTACGCTCGGGCGTCTTCGATGATCTTCGAGAACTCGCGTGCGGTCTCGGTAATCGTCTCGAAGTCGCCGTTCGCAATCGCCTCGTCGTCCATGATAGCACCGCCTGCGCCGACGACGATGGCACCCGCCTCGATGTAGTCAGCCACGTTGTCGAGACCGATACCGCCGGTCGGCATCATCGGAATCTGTGGCAGCGGACCACGAATGCTCTTGAGGTGGCCGGGTCCGAACGAAGAGGCCGGGAACACTTTCACGAAGTCAGCACCAGCACTGTAGGCGTTGACCGCTTCGGTGGGCGTGACGATACCCGGTGCGACGAGCGTTCCGTAGCGGTTGCACGCTTCGACGACGCCTTCGTCGAAGTTCGGGCCGACGACGAACTCTGCGCCCGCCTGAATCGCCGACGTTGCAGTCGGTTCGTCGAGGACGGTTCCCGCGCCGACGATTGCTTCGTCGTCGGAGAACGACGCCGACACCTCGCTGATGAGGTCCATCGCGTTCGGGTTGTCCGCGGTGATTTCGTAGGCCGTCACACCGCCGTCGTTGAGGGCGTCAGCGACTTCGATGATGGTGTCCGCGTCGGCACCGCGCATCACCGCGACGACGCCGCTGTCGATGAGTCGCTGCATATCCTCGTGTACGTCGAATACTCCCATTGTCAGTACGGTATTTACTACATTAGTTAATAAAAGGCAGTCTTCTCTACACCATTCGCGGTGAAGGTACTGGATGGTAGGTTTACTGGATGGGTTTCGTATCAGTGCAACGTGATTGTCCTGTGCCACCACGCGACATGCTCAAATTCGCTCGGCACTAACGTGAGGTAAGCGACGGCGAGTGCGGTCTGTACTGCGTTGCCGCCGCCGTATCATGACAGACATCGACCTCGAACGATTGTACCGTGAGGTGATTCCATCAGTCGTCTCCGTCTACGTCAACGGACGACGACGAAGCACAGGCGGTGCGGGGAGTGCGTTCGTCTACGACGACCAACACCTCGTCACGAACGAACACGTCGCGCGACTCGCAACCGACGACGACCGCGTCGAACTTCGGTTCGCCGACGGGTCGTGGCGAGTCGGCGACGTCGTCGGCTCAGACGCCTATACTGACTTGGCCGTCATTTCGGTTCCCGAACTCCCCGACGACGCATCACCGCTAGCACTCGCTATCGACAACCCTGCGCCTGGTCGCCACGTCGCGGCACTGGGGAATCCACTCGGTCTCGACGGGTCTATCTCGGCAGGCATCGTCTCCGGTTCGAATCGTTCGCTTCCGACGTCGAACGGGTTTGCAATCCCCGACGTGGTCCAGACCGACGCACCAATCAACCCCGGTAACTCGGGTGGCCCGCTCGTCGGCGTCGTCGCCGCAAGTGAGAGCGATAGCCCTGCGTACGAAGTCGTCGGCGTCAACCGAGCGAAGTCGGGTGACAACATCGGTTTCGCGGTCTCGCCAATCATCGCCCAGCACATCCTCCCGAGTCTCGTCGAAGATGGACGCTACCGGCACTCGTATCTCCGGGCGCGCACCCTCGACGTGACGCCGACGATTGCAGATGTCAACGACGTTGTGATACCCAGCGGCGTCCTCGTCGTCGATTTCGGCGGGACAAACGATACCGAAGACGATGGCTTACGTGGCTGTTCGAGTGCAGTCGAAGTTCGCGGCATGCGCGTCCCCGTCGGCGGCGACGTTATCGTCGCAATCGAAGGCCGCCCGATTCGGACCCACGAGGAGTTGATGCGCTATCTCATCACCGAGACACGGCCAAGCGAACCGGTTGCCGTCGATGTACTCCGCGATGGCGAACCGCTCAGTCTCTGTCTCGTCCTCGACGAACGACCCTTCGTCGGGAGTGACAACCGAAACGGTGGGAGCCAAATCCCCATCGAGTAAGTCTGTTTCGGAGAATCGGGTCACCGGTTCATGTGTCATCGGCGCGAAGTGCATGCATGGAAAACGTCAGATACGTCTACACGGTGGGGATGGACGACGAGGAGGTTGCGATGCGACTGCAAGACGCCGACTCTGGTGTCCTCTCGCTGGCGGCCGACAACCGTGCCTACGCGATTCCCGTACACGTCCACTACGACGACGAAAGTGAGAGACTTCTCTTTCGACTCTCTGACGACGGGCGAAGCGAGAAGTTCGAGTTCATCGATTCGACAGAGGAAGCCACGTTCATCTGTTACGGCGACGAAGGCGAAGACTCGTGGAGTATCATCGCTCGCGGAGCGATTCGAAGATTGCCCGACGACGAACTCCCTGACGAGACGACACTGAACACTGTGTATCGTTCACTCCGCGTCTTCGACGAGGATATCGCCGACCTGAAGCTCGTTCCGCTCGAACTCGTCCCCGAGAAGTTGACGGGGCGGAAGACCGCTCGCTGAGTGGTTGGTGAAGACGCAAGGTGTGGGGAGAACAGATTAGTACACACTGACAACTGGATTCGATTCGGTGAGTTGGGCGGCGACGACGCGCTCGACTTGGGGGTGTTCGCGTACCCATTCTGCGATTCGTTCAGCAGTTTTCTCTTCTGTGGGCGACTCGGCCATCGTCAGCACCGGGACGACGCGAGCGGTCGGTGGAACTCGTTTTAATCCACCATCGTGACTGGTGACGGTCGCCGCAACGTCCCACGCAGAGAGCGACTCGCCCGGCGAACACCCAGTGACCGAGGCAACGCGCTCTGGGCGGTGGACGTGGCGCTCGGTGAGTGATTGGCCGACGATTTTCACGCTGACTAGCGGGCAGACGATATCCGTCGTTGCGGGGAGTTGGGGCTCGTGGACATCGGGGGCTTTGAGCCATCGTGAGCGAGCGCCGTCTGATTTGACGATGACCGCGTCGTCGGTGGCGTTCCCGATTTGGTCGACTATCTCGGTCTCGTAGCCGTGATATCGTTCCTCCGATTGGCGCGACGGAACGAGTCCAAGTGGGCGAGTCGATTCGCGTTGCAGTGCCGAAACGGGGTCTTCGGTAACTGAGAGCGTCGCCACGTACTCGTCGAATATCGGAATTCCCACCGTACTCGTCAGAACGCCGCCGAGTTCGTTCGTGAGTCGATACAAGAGTGGTTTGATGCCGCCAGCGCCGACGACACTGACGACTTCGCCCTGTCCGATGCCGATTGCATCTGCGAGTGCAGAGTTCGGTGTCTCCGTTGGAGAGTTCGTCGTCATCGGTTCCACCTCTCGTGTCGCTGCGGTGGTCGGCCAGGTTCGTCCGGCACGGGCGTGTTTACTGACACGCGACGAACGCCATACTGCTCTGTTTCCCGGTGTATGCCCCCACACATAGCAGAAACTGTGACGTCCTCGATATTCATGCTACCGCCGAATCGAGACTCTCAGCGACTCGGAATCTTCTCGCTCAGTCGAGAGAGCAATGGCTCGCGGTAGAGATACCCGAGGACCGAGACGGCCAACAGGACGGTTACCGCAAGGACTGCTTGAAAGCCATTGTTGTTGGCCGCCGCCGACCCCGCGTAGTTCACGAGGAGGAATCCGGGGAGTCGTCCAATCGCTGCCACGACGACGATACGGCGCACCGGAATATCCGTTAGACCGGCGGCAAAGCAGAGTGCATCGTCGGGAAGACCCGGTATCAAAAAGATGAGAAAGAGGACCGAAAGCCCGTGTGTCGCGGTCAGGTCGTCGAAGCGCGTGAGAACTGCGGGGTCGATGACGCGTTCGACGTACGGGCGGCCGAAATACCGGGCGATGAACACCGCAAGAGCAGTGCCCGAAACGATACCGACGAGACTGTACACAGTCCCCCAAAACGCGCCGAAGAGATACCCGCTGGCGAATCCAAGTGCCTGTCCCGGGATAGGTGCGACCAGCACTTGGAACACCTGGACGGCGATGAACGCAAGCGGAGCGAACGGACCGAACGATTGGACCCACTCGCGGAGTGCGGCCGAATTAGAGAGCAGTGGTAGCCATCTGACGAGCAGTGCGCCACCGACCAACATTGTGACCAGCACGGCGACGGCGACGACGATTGCTCTTCGCCGGTCGCGTTCCGACTGGAAGATGTGGGGGACACGACTCACGAGTATCGATTCTCGCGCAGACGGGAAAAAGACAGTCGGCACCCGCGTCAACGGCGAGTTAGCGACGAGATTTGAGACGTTCGCGCTGCACGCGATACTCCTCTCTGAGAACTGAACTAACACGATTCAAAGGGGACACGTCGAGTCGGGTCTGACCCGACAGTCCAGTCAGAGGCTGCCCACAGACTCGGCCAATTACGGTACAGTAGTGCGGGCGTATTAATTAGCAGAGGAAATGCCGTATAGCTACTCCCGTATCACTCAGGAGGATATAAGGCAGATTTGAAACGTCACCCTTACTCGGACGTAGGAAGTGGAGTTGGTATGAACGTCTCGTGTGTCCGCGTTGCCCGCGAAGATGGCGAAGCGACGCGACAGCGCCTCGTCGAGGCAGGTGTGTTGGACCACGCACACCGGATTACCTCCGTCGAAGGCGCGCTTTATATTCCCGTGACCGACTCAGAGCGTGTCCCCGACGACTTAGAAGTCGTCACCTACGACGCCCCGCGCCGCGAAACGCAGACGACACCCGCCGACATTCTCGGTTACGAACCGTCTCTCGAACGGCTGGGTGATATCGTCATCATCGACGAAGACGACCCCGAAAAAGCACGCGAGATTGCCGACGCCATCGTCGCCTCGGACCTCAAAGCCGACAGTGTGGTTAACCGCGCCTCGAAAATTAAAGGCGAACTCCGCGTCCGCGACTGGGACGTTCTCGTGGGCGACTCCACCGAGACGGTCCACAAGGAGTACGGCCACGAGTTCCACCTCGACATCGCCAACGTCTACTTCTCTCCTCGTCTCGCCACCGAGCGCCACCGGATTATCGAGCAGATTTCGCCGGGAGAGCAGGTCTTCGACATGTTCGCTGGTGTCGGCCCGTATTCGATTCCGGCGGCCGCCGCTGGAGCGACAGTCGTCGCTTGTGACCTCAACGAAGCCGCAATCGACTATCTCGAATCGAACGCCGAGCGCAACGACGTGGCCGACCGAATTACGGCGATTCACGGCGACGTGCGTGAGGTTGCCGACGACTACGAAGGCTGGGCCGACCGACTGCTCATGAACCTTCCACACAGTGCCAACGAGTTTCTCGACACCGCGGTTCGACTCGCTGGCGACGAGTGCATCATCCACTTCTACGACATCCAACACGTGGACGACCCCTTCGGTCCGGGCTTGGAGCAGATTCGTGCCGCCGCCGAACCCGAGTACGATGTCGAAGTTCTCACAGAGCGAGTCGTTCGGTCCTACTCCCCGAAAGAAGTCAACGTCTGTGCCGACGTTCGCCTGACGAAACGGCCATAATCGACCACCGAGGCGTGGTGACGACGGGCACTCACCGCCCCGATTCGCAAGTCTTAATTACGTAACCGGGGTACGAAATAATGCACTCAGAAGCACACCACGCCGGTGTAGCTCAGCTGGCAGAGCGATTCCTTCGTAAGGAATAGGCCGAGGGTTCAAATCCCTCCACCGGCTTCTTCTACCGAACACAGTGAGGTTGAGAAGCCTCGCGTGGAGGGATTTGAATCAAGGAGCGAACGACAGTGAGCGACTGTGGTTCACAATCCCCTCCACCGGCTCTTTTTGAAGCGAACTAACCGAGGAGCGAAGCGACGAGTCTGTGAGCTTCAAACGTAGCCCCGTGAGGGATTTGAACTAGGGAGCGACGCGAGTGGAGCGAGCAAAGTGACCGCAATTCACAATCCCCTCCACCGGCTTCAATTCATTCTTCGACAACGCCACAGTTCAACCTCGAAACCCCGGCTGTGGGTGTCTCGGACTGACTCGTCGCCCGAAGAGGTTCGTGCAGCGCTCAAAGCTCGCGCCCACATGTTTGCCGTGAACCTCGCTGGTCTGGAATCGGGGGATGGCCGTCGTGAAATCGGGAGTTACCCGCTTCGAAAGAAGGGGCTGTTTGGCACGTGGCAGACGCACATCCGAATCTATCCCGGCCCCGGCAGTCGAGCCGTCGATACTGCTCATCATGAGCTGTCGCCACTCGGCGACCTCGACGAAGGATTGGTCGCAGCGCTTCGGGCAGGATGGCGGCACTACTTCCCGACCGAAGAGACGTGGGATGCGGAAGAGGGAGTTCGGCAGGCTCGAGAAGTGTTCAAAGAAGAGGGGCTTTCTGAGCAAAATTAGCTATAGATTTTCTCAATCTGGGGGAATACTTTTGTGATTTTGTAAAGTAAATAATGTATGGAGATTGGAAGCACCGGAAATCATCTACTTCCAGTAATCGCTACAGACGTGAGCATCATGCAACTCGGACTAATTCTATCGGCAACTGGTCTTGTAGTCCACAGAATCAAGAAGTGGTTGTCGCAGTATGCGAGCGTAGAAGAACCCGATCCTACCGTAGACCAACGCACGTTTGAGAGGCTCTTCGAGAGACTGTTCGCACCTGTGGGCTTCGCTACTGCAAAGAGAGTTCGTTCGCCACTGATGACTCAACTCTCATACCAACTTTCCGTCGGAGTGGCTGTACTACTCTTTGCGACTATTATCTACGTAGCAACGGCCGGGTTGATGATTGGAACCGCGGTAGCGTCCTATCAGTTACTCGGGATCACGACAAATTTCGTACCGACGTATAAATTGCTAGTTTCATCCGTGGTTCTCGTTGGGTTGGCAATCATGTTTCACGCCGGGGACCGTGCGAAAGAGCTGTCGGCGTAGCATCCCGAGTATTATTCACTATTCAATCATTACTGATGTTGACGCCGCGCAGGCAGGAAACGTAATTTCTGTCGTTCGGTTCGATTAATTTTGAGCGACGGCTTTCGTCGGTGAGCGAACAACTTCTTCCGCGTCAATTTTGGTGATTCTTTCAGTTGTCAATGGGCTCTAGAAGGCCTGTGAAGTTCGAAAACACACCTCATATAAATATGTGTGAGAAGTGCTTCTTGCCGTTTCAAGTGGGTTCGGGTTCTGTTCTTTGCAAAGGAGGTGATGATATGAACACACGACCTGCCCGATCGAAAGTCGAGATTGATTGGCTGCCTCCATTTGGAAAGCCAGAAGTCACGGCCGTCGTCCCAGTAAATAGTCGGCTATTTCATTTTTATCCCAAGCGAATTTCAATCATTTACAAATATCTCATAAGTACCCCACAACAATAGCGCAGCTGCCACAAGGGCATATACTACTGGAGGTACAGACACAGAAATGTAGCCGGTGAGCTGCCCAATACTTGATAAAAGCAATATAATACCAATCATCAAAAATATCCCGCCTTTCCTTCGGTTCACTGACACGCGTTCAACCACAATTGTCAATTTACATTCATATAATATAAAGGTTGACTTGTTATTCCCTTCTTGTTTGAAAATCATATCGCAAAAAGAAAATGCCAGCTCACGATGTCATCTAAAAAGCTAATGAGCGTCGTTTCTAGGTCGTTGAATGCCTTCATGAGCGTCAATTCGAGGCTTTTGTTCTGTGAGCGGTCTTGTTTGGGTGTACGTGGGGAATTCAGTGGTCAGTTGAGACTACTCATTGATGGTTTCCAGACACAGTACGTGAAGTGGGTCAGGTGTTGCTTGTATAGTCACCTGTATCCTCCTCACGGGAATCACGAAGAAGGCGGAACAGACGCGTCGGCTCGTGGACACAATCGACGACTTGTCCGGCTTTCAGCTTTTCGAGGTGGTTGTATATCGTGTTCCTCGAACGGGCGGCTTACTTTTTCCGCGAACTACGCCCCGAGTACCTCGTGTACTCGACCCCTCGTGAGCGGATAAATATGCGACTGGAGGATTTGAACCAGCGAGCGACTGCAAGGAGCGAGTGAGGTTCAAATCCCTCCCTTCTGCAACCATCTTTTTCAAACACGAAAAAGCACCCAACACATGGACATCTCCGACTCGATTCACCAACTCGAACGCGAATTCGTCGAGCGGCCTGCAAACTACCTCGTCGAGGCCGAATTGGCGTTCGAATTGAAGCGGATACTCAACAGCAAGCTTCCACCGACCCGTCTGTTTGGAACACACGACTCAGGAAACGCACGAGGTGCAGTTCTCGACCATAGCGAATACGCCGATGCAATCGTGTCAAATCAGCAGTTCGACCGAGCGCATTGCGAAGTGAGCGGCGCTAATTTCGGGTTGGCAAGCAGCCAGAAGCGGCTCGATTTGGTTCTTTTCGAAGACGAAGTGTCGCTATCACTCGAAAGTGGAAGCAAGAAATTTAACGTCGAAGACCTGACAACGGCAGTCGAACTCAAGTTTATCAAGAACGCGAAGTATCTTCGAGAAAAGTCGAAGCGATTCGACCTGATTGCTGATGATATTGACCGCCTTGTTGGTCTTCCAAACCACGTCGATACCTACTGTTTGGTCTTTGGGAACTTCGACCTTGCACGGGGGTCAGACGCAAAAACGGCAATAGAGAAACTCAAATCCCGAAGCGAGCGCGTCGAAGTCCGCCATACGCACCCGCTTTCGTGACTCACCAAGTTCTCAAACAAATCTACTCAAACGACTCCGGAATCCCACACACCCCCGCTTCGTCGCCCATCTGTTCGACACCCGAAGGAAACCGACCCAACTCCCACACTGGGTCGTGGCCAGTCTCGTCTCGATGCTTTTCGATAAAGAGACGAGCATGAGCCAGTTTTGAGAAAGACTCTTCGAGGCCACACGCTGGACAGGTAACCGTTGCTCGGTTGTCGGTCATTAGTCGTCACAAACAGGCCACAGAGATTAACGTCGTCGGGTCAGAGCCGACGTGGCAAGCGAGCGTGGCCGAACCGTGGGTCAACGGAAGTGCTGTCTGAAAAAATAGTTCGAACGTTGTTGCGGTCAGCCCATCACGTAACTCATCCAGCGGTTGTTCCGGACGAATTCCATGTTCTCGAGGTAGGCATCCACACCGAGAATCCGTCCGGCCCCGAAGGCACCGAGGCCAAAGAGGAGGACGGCGTAGACGATGTGGTCGTCGACGAGCCATCCGTGTTCGAGTGGGAACCCAGCCAAGATGCCGCCTTGGAGCGCCGCTGCCCAGTAGAACAGCATCATGACCGCGCCCCAGAAGGCGTTCCACCGAACGAACGCGCCGACGATGAGTCCCAAGCCGACGAGGGTGAGCCCCCACATGTTCAGGATGTCGATGAGCGGGCTTCCGGCCATCGCCGCAAAGAGACCCCCAAACGGGTTCCCTGGAGGAATCGCATTGGCGAGATACCCTGCGGCGGTCCAGTTGTTTGACGGGTCCGCATCGAGGTAGGTGACGAGTTTCGTAACCCCACCCTGGAATAGCGTCCACCCCATCACGATTCGGAGTAGGAACAGAGAGTACCCAACCCACCGTTCCGAATACTCGAACTCCACTGATTGACCGAAGATTTCTGTGTCAAGGACACGACTACTCGTTGCCATGGCGAGGTACTATTTGCTGTCAGCCATTATGAGTTTGACTGTGTATCACACACGTAGTCGTGCCTCGGTAGTTCACGCCGCTTATGCTCTCGCACGATAGAAATCGCCTATGCTCACTTTCGTTGGACTCGGTCTGTACGACGAGCGCTCTATCACCGTCGAAGGACGTGAGGCGCTCGCCTCTGCCGACCGTGCGTTTGCAGAGTTCTACACGAGCCATCTCGTCGGTGCGACCGTCGAAGACCTCGAAGCGTACCACGACATCGATATCGAGGTGCGCGACCGCGCAGGCGTCGAACAGGACCCCGAACCGATTCTCGATGCGGCCGAAGCGGAAGACGTCGTCTTTCTCACTGCTGGCGACACGATGATTTCGACGACGCACGTCGATCTTCGGCTTCGTGCAGAAGAGCGTGGTATCGAGACGCATCTCGTTCATGGTGTGACCGCACAGTCTGCCGCGAGCGGCCTCACCGGACTCCAGAACTACCGGTTCGGGAAGGCAGTCACGCTTCCATTCCCGTACGTCCACGGCGGCGACCCAGTTCCGAAGAGTGTCGTCGAGTCACTCGAAGCGAACCGAGAGCGCGGGCTACACACCCTCGTCTATCTAGATATCAAAGTCGGCTGGGAGGGTCGCCGCGGTGTCGAACTCGACGAAGACGAATACATGACGGCGGACTACGCCGCAGAACTGTTTGCAGAACACTGGGACCCAGATGCGCTCGGTGTCGTCGTCTGCCGGGCGGGAAGCCCGAACCCAGTCGTCGAGGCAGACCGCTTGAAAGACCTCGCAGAGCGTGATTTCGGCGACCCACTCCACATGCTCATCATCCCGGGAGAAGTCCACCACGTCGAAGCCGATTCGTTGACGGCACTCGGTGGGGCGCCTGCGGACATGTTCGATTTCGACTGACTCAGCGACGACTACTTTCGAAAAAACGACTGTTCGCTCTACGCCCTACTATCGTCAGGAATCTCGATTCCTAACTCAGCGCGCAAGTCGTACTCTTCGCCGGTGAGCATGAATAGTACGTCCTCGATGACCGTGAGGAGTTCTGGCACTTCGCGGACGACGAGGTACGTAATCCCGATGAGTGCCACGACGGCGAGTACTTGGCTGATGATGCGGTCCGAGATAAAGAACGAGACCAGATAGGGATCTGAGGACCCAAAGAGGAAGAGAATCTCATCGACGAAGAAGTGGAAGTACTGCTTGCCGACCGACGTGATAATGAACGTCGTCCGAAACAGGTTCAGCGCGTAGATGATGGGCACCGCGATGGCGAGTCCACGCAGTTTGCGCCGCATCGGGGCATCGACTGCGGCGATGAGCCCTGCGAAGATAGCGATACTTCCAAGGCCAGTACACGCAAGCACGACGGCAACCTCGATGCGGTGACTCCCTTGCATCCACAGGAACGTGTTCAGGTAGCCTTCATCACCAAGAATCATCTCGGGATTGTAACCGAGGAGTTCGATGAGGAAGTTCGTCTGTGCGGCGACCGTTTCCATCAACACACCGCGAGGTGCTGGAATCGTCGCTCCGAGAAGTGTGAATGCAGGAATCGTCTCGAAGGGTAAGTAGACGACACCCATGGCGGCGACTGCACGAGAGAGGATAAACAGTGAGTCACGACCGCGGTAGAGGAGCAATCCTGCGTAGAGACACGCAGGAACGGCCGCGATGGTGAGCAATCCCTCGATGTAGCTCTTGTGGACGAGCGTGAAGTGTGGGATGAGTTGGAGCCAAAATGCCGCAAATAAGACCCACCCGAGCGTCGTCACTTGCCGTCCGAGATCGCGGTTTCGACCGGCGAGGACGACACCGGCCACGAAGGTGGCAATCGCCACCCACGCGAGGGCGTCGGAGAACAGTCCGGGCATACGTTTTGATTAGATGCACTGAATAAATCCCTTGTCGTTGCGTGCGCTCACGCTGTGCGACCGATACGCCCCTACACGAGTTCTATCACGAACGCTGTCGCTGTGGGGTGTAGTGTATAAAGAAAGTGTGGGGACCGGGAGGTTCCCGGTTAGTTACTGAAGTTTAGTCGCGGCGGACTGCGAGGAGTGCAGCTGCGACGAGTGCGACGAGAGCGACTGCGATGCCGAAGCCGGGCGTGCCGGTGGAGGTTTCCTCGGTGGTCTCCTCAGTTGGCTCTTCCGTAGCCTCGGTCGTCTCTTCGGTTGGCTCTTCCGTCGTCGTGGTTGCTTCAGTCGTGGTCTCAGTCGGTTCTTCGGTCGTGGTCTCAGTTGCCGTCGTGGTTTCGGCGACTTGACCGACCGTACCGTCAGCGGTTGCGTCAGCAGCCGTGCCGGAGTCGACAGAGACAGTCACGTCGAACGTGTCGTTCTCAACCTGTTCGCTGAAGTCGAAGTCAGCCGAGAACGTGCCGTCAGCCTGAACGACTGCCGAGCCCGTCTTGAGGAAGCGTGGCTGGGTGTCGCCCGAGGAGCGGACGCGGTACGTCAGCTCGGTACCGGGTGCGACAGTTGCCGTGCCCGAGATGGACTGGTTAGCAGCGGCTTCGACCGTGATCTCGTCGCTGTCGAGGGAGATTTCTTCCTCGACAACAGCGAATTCAGCGGAGACAGATTCGTTCTCTTCTGCGAGCTCACTGTCCTCGAGGACGGTGAACGTCGCGTTGAACTCGTCGTCGTCAGCAACGTCCTGGTCGCTGAGGTCGTATGCGAGGAAGTACGTGTCGTTCTCGCCGTCAGCGATGACCGTGAGGTTGTTGAGAGCGAGTTCCTTTGGCTCGCGGTTCGGGCCAGGGTTCGTCTGTTCGACGGTGACTTCGATTTCGCCGTCAGAGACGAGCGTGCTGAAGTTCTTCGCGTCGAATGCGCCTTCGAGACCCGTTGCGGAGATCTGGTGGACGACGATGTCGCCGTTTGCGACCTCAGAGGACTCGGTCACGGTGCCATCTTCGATGGCTGCGTAGACGTCGTCAGAGTCTTCGAGGGTTGCACCGGTTGGTGCGGTCCAGATAGCCTGGGCGTCGGTGCTGCGTTCTTCGAGAACGAGCGTACCGACGTTGTCAGCGTCGCCGCCAGTTGCGACTTCGAGGTCGTAGTCGCCAGCGTCGAGCAGCGAGTCGCCGATTTCGGTCGTGACGTTGATGTCAGAGACGGAGTCGTCGCTGTCGTCAACATCGAATGCAGCCGTCGTGTTTGGCTGGTACGTGTTGAAGAGAAGGACAACTTCGCCGTCGTCGTTGCCGTCCTCAACGGTGACGTCTGCCGTGTAGCCAACGTCGTCCGAGCCGATGGTGACATCAGCCGTGGACGTACCCGTCATCGTGATGGTGATTTCTGCGATGTCGCCGACCTGTTCGGAGACAACGGAGGTTCCGAAGTCTGCGTTGGAGTCAGCGGCCGCCGTGACCGTGACCGTGTCAGATTCGACCGTAACGCCCGAGAGGACGTCCGTCACTTCGACGGTGTAGTCGCCAGCGTCGAGCTGACCGACGTTGAAGTCGCCCTCACCCTGACCGTCGAGGTCAAAGTTAGCGGATTCGACTTCGTCGCCGTCTTCGTCGAGGACAACAACGTCAACGTTGCGGCCGCCTGCGTTAGCGGTGACCGTACCGGTGACGTCGTCTGCGTCCGTCGTGTTCAGTTCGTCAACGGTGACGTCGAGACCGAGGTCACGAACGTCAACCGAGGAGACACCACCGTCAAAGGCGAACTCGTACGTGCCGAGGTCACGGTTTGCGGTGTTGAAGAGGAAGACCTTGCTGTTCGTACCGGTGGAACCGGAGAACTGGTAGTCGTTGTCTTCGTCAGTTGCGGTGACTTCGACGTCTTCGTTCGTGGAGTTCGAGACAACTGCAACGGTGGAGCCCTTGTAGGCTGCGTCGCTACCCGTTGCGTTCTGGTTACCAGCGACGTAGACAGGTGCGAACGTGACGTCAACCGTGTCGGTCGCTTCGTTTCCGCTGTTGTCGGTGACGGTGTACTCGAACTCAACGTCGCCGGTCTCGACAGAGCCGACTTCGAAGAGGACGCGACCGTTAGACACGGTTGCGTCGGTTTCGTCAGCGACTTCACTGCCGTCAACGGAGAGGTTTGCGGAGTCGAGCGAGACGTCCTCGTCGAATGCAACCTCAACCTCGCCGTCTGCCGTCGAGGTACCGTTCTGGTAGTGGATTGCCGAGAGGAGCTCAGGACCCTCTGCTGCCGTGACGGTCAGTGAGGTGTTTGCTTCGGCAACGGTGGTCCCTGCATTTGCTGCGCCCTCGTAAGCGGACACATTGTAGTCGCCCGTGGCGACATCTGGGATTTCAAGAATCTCTTGTGGATTCCCACCGTTAGCTTCGAACGTTTCGTTGACTTCGCCGGCCTCAAAGAGACCGTCGCCGTCATCGAGCCATACAGTATAGTCGCCACCAGCGTTGGAGCTGTTGTCGACAGTAACCGAAACAGAAGCATTGGAGCCTGTTTCGACCGTATCGTCTGCGACAGAAACTCCTGCCGCGGCCGCAGCAGCCGTACCTGTGAATGCGATGGAGCCGGCGAAGACCGACATGACCATCAGCACAGCGAGCAGGACTGCGCGGATTTGTTTGTTTCCTTTCATGGTTATAGATGAATCTATAAGCGGCGAAACAGCTTTCATCCGGAACTGTCCGGGGTAGAATCGGACAGTGGGCTACTCGCTTGGATCACCTTGGGTAGGGGTACAATTCGGACACAGTTTGTTCGCGGTAAATACTTTGTGGAATAGCGCAATTTCTTGGTAAGTAGAGACTCCTCTATTCGTGAACGGCAAACCGTCGAAAATCAGGGTTTGTGGTGCTTTACTCCGGTGATTCGAAGTCTGACGGGAGGATTTCGATTTCGTGACCCTGGAAGTCTTTGGTGAACGCGTAGCGGTTATCACACGATTCGGGGTCGCGGTAGTCTTCTGCTTCGCGGACCATCAAATCCTCCCAGTAGTCGCCGAGGTCGTCGGTACGGACAGCGAGGTGCCCCCACGCGTCGCCCATCTCGTAGGTTCGGCCATCGTAGTTGTAGGTGAGTTCGACAGCCATTGCCTCTTCGGCGGCGTCTGTGGGCTTCATGAAGTAATTGGCGAAGGTGTCGGATTCCCAGCGTTTGGTGTGTTCGTACTCGAATTTCCGCGTCCAGTAGCCGAGTGCTTTGTCGGCGTCTTCGACACGAATCATCGTGTGGTCGAGGCTCCACTTCGCGCCATAGTCGCGTTTGACGATTTCAACTTGATGACCGTCTGGGTCCTTGACGAAGGCATAGCGCCCGCCGCAGGATTCGGGGTCTCGGTAATCTTCGACGCCTTCGTCCATGAGCTGTTGATACGACTCTTCGAGTTCGTCTTCGGGGACGCGGACTGCAATGTGGCCCCACGCATCGCCGAGTTCGTAGGTGTTGTCGCCGTGGTTGTAGGTAAGTTCGAGGACTGCACCTTCTTCGTGGAGGTCTTCGGGACCGAGATACACGTTCGTGAACGTGTCTGCTTCCCACCGACCTTTCTCTTCGTAGTTGAGGTGCGTCGTGTACCAGTCGAGCGACTCCTCAAGATCTTCGACGCGCATCATCACGTGGTCGAGGGTTCCTGACATGGTTCAACCAAGTCTCGCCGCGTCGAAAAACGTACCGGACGCGGAACACCGTGTGGTTGCCCCACGCGACCGTGTGAGGGCCCCTCATTGGGGAATGGCGTGCCGATTGCGTGCGCACTAAATAGGGACCGCTATAACGACCGGTAGTGCCTTCGGTCCCCAACCCCGTTCGTGCCCTCATCGGCGGCATCGGTCTGATCCTCTCACGACTCGGACTCATTGACCGTGAGCGTGCCGTCCGGATTGCCGACCTCTCGTGGCCACGCATTATCACGGGCCTCGCACGGATGTCGAAGAACGCCGTCGACGTGGCGATGGTCGGCATCGTGTTGGGGCCGGTTGCGATTACTGGTGTCGGGTTCGCAGGACCGTTTTGGGGACTTGCGTTCGCCATCGGAGGCGGTATCGCGGGCGGGACAATTGCACTCGTCTCGCAGCGATACGGCGCAGAAGCGTTCGACCAGTTGGGGACCGCAGTCCGGTCGAGTGGGCTACTCGTCGTCCTCGCAACGGTTCCAATCGCGGCGATTTTCTGGCTCTTCCCTGTGGAATTGCTGTCGGTGCTGACTGGTGACCAGCAAGCAATCGAGTTCGGCGCAGCATACCTTCGTATCGTCGGGGTCGGTGTCCCGTTTGCTGGCTTGAACCTCGTCGGAAGTCGCGTCCTCGTCGGTACCGACGACGCCTACACGGCGATGGTACTCAGAGCAACTGGCGCGGTGCTGAACATCGCAATCAACGCAGTACTCATCTTCGGCCTCGGTTTGGGTGTCGAAGGGGCGGCACTCGGGACCGTCCTCTCGAACGTCATCGTCACCTCTGGGTTCATCCTCGGTCTCTCCCGCGGGGCGCTTCCGGGCATCGGTGAGTTCCCCGTTCAAATCGACTTCTTCGGGTCGTACTTCGATATGGAGACCATCCGCGACTTGGTCGAAATCGGCCTTCCAGTGATGGGTCGCGGGTTGGTCTGGACTGTCGCAGAGTTCCCGATGCTCGCTATCCTCAACATCTTCGGTCGGGATGTCGTCGCCGCGTTCGTCATCACGCGGCGCATCTGGGGTCTGATGAACACACCAGGATGGGGTTTCGGTCTCGCATCGTCGAGCCTTGTCGGACAGGCGCTCGGCGAAGACGACGAAGAGACTGCCGAAGCCTACGGCAACGAAATCATCACGTTTGCCGTGGCAACCTATCTCGTCTCGGCGGTACTCGTTGCCATCTTTGCAGACCAAATCGTCGCTCTCTTCGTCGATGATGCGGGTGGCCGCGTCGTCCAAATCGCAGTCACACTCGTCTACGTCGCCTGCGTTGCAGTCATCTTACAGGGCGTCTCCGGTGGGTCTGCTGGTCCACTCGATGCGAGTGGTGACACTCGCTGGACGTTCGGAAGCCAGTTCGTCGGGATGTTCTGCGGGTCGATTCCGCTGGCCTATCTGGGTGCGACGACGAGCCTCGGTCTCACCGGGTTGTATCTCGCATTCCTCGCCGAGACGACCATCCCTGCGGCACTCAACTACTACCGATTCAGAACGGGAACGTGGAAGGTGGTCAGTCGGAACTATCGCCCCGGAACAGCGGCGGACGACGACTAAACGTGATTACGGTCTGGGCTTCGGCCTACGGCTATATTTTCACTCACGCGTACTCGAAGGCGCGCGCGACCAGTAAAGGTACCCTGCGACTGCCCACAAGAAAACTGTCCCGACGGGCCACGCAGTCCGCCCAGGCTGAATCGAAAATCCGCGAGCGACTTCCAACTGCGTGATACCAGCGAGGACGAGTCCAGCGACCGTCACCCGAACGTCTTCGCGGCCAAATCGAGCGGCGACGACAGCACTGGCGAGCGCGACGAGGTAGCAGACGACGCCCACCGGCCACGCGAGAATGTAGTCTGGAAGCCCCATCGTAAATCGAAACAGGAAGTCGAAGAGCGTGGTCACGTTGAGCGGAACCAGATTGACCAGTCCCCACGCGAACAGGAGCGTTGGGGAACCTGTCGAAAAGGTCTGAACTGACCACGGCACGAGACCGGCACCGAGGACGAGGAGAAGTCGCCTCCCTGCGGGCGTCACACGCGACAGCAGCGAGGAGAATCGCAAAGCGGTGTCACCGGGTCGTGATGACTCGAAGGACGTCTTCGTCTGCGAGTTCGTGGTCGCGGCCGACCTGCTGCTCGTCGTGTTTAGCGCTCGGGCCGCTCACGCGCGCGAATCTGAATCCTTGTTCGAGTTTCGCGCCAAGTTTGGTAATCGCGTCGTCGATGGTGTCGCCTTCTCGCAGGACGAGCGGTTCGTCGTAATCGACACCGCGACCCGGTTTGTCCATGTAGACACGAATGAGGCCGAGCGCCTCCCAGATGTTCTCTTTTAGCACATCGAGTCCCTTCTCCGCCTCTGCGCTGATGAACGTCACTTCGTCGGGGTCCAAGCCGACTTCGCGGAGGTTCTCGTTGACCGTGGGGAGGTAGTTCTCGTCGATGAGGTCGGCCTTGTTGACCGAGACGATAGACGGCAAGTAGACTCGGTTTTTCATGATGCCGTCGATGAGTTCGTCGATGGTCGTCTCGCCACGAAGGGTCACTTCTGCGTTGACGAAGCCGTGTTCCCGAAGGACACCTTTGATGGTCTCTTCTTCCAACTCGACGCTGTCACTCTTGGTGACGCGGATGCCGCCTTTGCCTTTCTTCGTAATCGAAAGGTTGGGCGGCGTCGAATCGAGTCGAATCTTGTTGGCGTACAACTCCTCTTGCAGTCGCTCGTAGCGGTCGATTTCGAACACCGAAAGCATGAACACGACGAGGTCTGCCGTGCGAACGACAGACAGCACTTCTCTGCCGCCACCTCGACCACCTGCGGCCCCTTCGATGAGGCCGGGGACGTCGAGAATCTGGATGTTCGCACCCTTGTATTTGAGCATCCCGGGATTCACGTTGAGCGTGGTGAACTCGTACGCGCCCGTCTCGCTTTCGGCGTTGGTGAGGGCGTTGATGAGCGTCGACTTTCCGACACTGGGAAAGCCAACCAAGGCAACGGTCGCATCGCCGGTCTTCTCGACTGCGTAGCCTTGGCCACCGCCGGCCGAGCTTTGGTTTTCGAGTTTTTCCTTCAACTCCGCGAGTTTCGCCTTTAGCCGACCGATGTGACCTTCGGTCGATTTGTTGTAGGGCGTACTGGATATCTCCTCGCGGATGTCTTCGATCTCCTCCTCCAGTCCCATCGTCACAACTTCCGCCGTGTCTGTCGAAAAACCCTTTCCTTCGAGCGCGCGGGGAGAAGGCGGCGAAAACTGCCCCGTAATCGGGAGTCAGCGCACAGATACCGCGACAGATTCGGCAGAAAGACTGCGCCCCGAAGACATTCTCTGATAAAAGAAAATCAGCCAGGGTTACAAATTTGCACATGTCTGCACACATTTAGCCACGATACCGGCACGATTATACAGGACCACTACGACCCACCGGTGGAAACCGATGCCGGACCCTGCGATGCTTCGCGACAGCACACAAATTGTGCTTCCCTGCGACATGCTCGACCCGATTCGCGAGGAACTCGAAGCAGAGTTCACCGTGACAGTGTTCCCGCACGGAGATGGAATGTGTCGAATTATCGGAAGCCCGGTCGTAATTCGCGCGGTCAACGACTTTCTCGCCCGTCACGGGATTTCTGTTCCCTGACGGACGCTCATTCCGAAGCGCTTGTTACTGTACAGTCCAAGCTTCGAGCATGGACGAAGCACCGGGACTTTCGGACCAGTACCGCATGGCCAGCCCGTGGCCGGTATTCGTCGCACTCGGTATCCCAATCTCTGAACTCGGTCTCCTGTTCGACCTGTTTCCCCTCGCAGTCGGTGGCTTACTCCTCTTCTGTGGGAGCATCGCAGGAATGCTTCAGGAGTCTGGATACGTCGAATCAATCTGGAAATCACTCGGTGTCTTTTCCGTACTGCTGTTCATCATCGGCGGCGCGTTCGTCTTCATGGACGGCACGCTCGTGACGCGGGGATACGCAGTCATCGCCTCGGGAGCCTTACTCCTCTTCGGCGGTGTCGTCTTCGAACTCTTCGTTCGTGACCAACAACAGGACATCTGAGTTCGCGCCGTACTCGTTTTCAGCGAATCGACGAGTCACCGTGAGCGTCAGCGAGGTTGGTACCCGAAAAGAGAGCCGAAACCAACAATCTATTTGTCGGGCGTCCCCGAGCGTTCAAGTATGGCAAACAAGACGTTCGACAAGGACACCATCCTTGACCTGGTGGTCAACATGGTTCCGCTGGCCATCATCCTGTTTTTCGTGGTGGCTTTCGCCGTCGTCAACCCGTTCGGGGTCGAATCGCTGCCGTCGGGGCTTCAGTTCGCGCTCCTCATCGTTCCGTTCGTGGCACTGGCAATCCTCACGTACTTGTCGGGGAAGGCAATTGCTGGTGCAGAACAAAGCGGGACGGTCTACCCACCGGGAGCAGCGACCGTCCCCGGTGTTGAACCACTCCACGAAGAGGAAAGCGAACTCGAAGAATCGACTGCCGAAGACGCCGCTGCTGTCGAAGGCGAGACTGCGTAAACCCCCCTCGAAACGCAGCGCGTTCCCGAATCTTTCATTACCCTGCACTACTCAGCCACTTCTATGGAGGTCAACGGACAGCTAGCACTGACGGTGTTGATGGGAGCCTTTCTCATCGCCGTCGCCGCGTGGCTCGCGCGGATAGAAGACTGGCGGTCATACACCCCACTCGCGGGCGGTGGGGCCGTCGGAAGTACCAAAGAGCAGTACGTCTCGAAGGAGAAGCCTGCTGGGCTCATCCGCTGGTTGACGACTGTCGACCACAAGGACATCGGCTTACTCTACGGCACATACGGCCTGATTGCGTTCGCCGTGGGTGGCCTGATGGTCATGTTGATGCGCGTCGAACTCGCGGACCCAGCATCGAGTGTCATTTCGAACACGTTCTACAACTCATTGCTCACTAGTCACGGGATTACCATGCTCTTCCTGTTCGGGACGCCGATTATCGCGGCGTTCTCGAACTACTTCATCCCGCTTCTGATTGGCGCGGATGACATGGCATTCCCGCGAATCAACGCCATCGCGTTCTGGCTGCTGCCACCCGCAGCACTTCTCATCTGGGCAGGGTTCTTCCCCATCCCAGACCTCATTCCCGCCCAGACCGCATGGACGATGTACACCCCGCTCTCTGCGGGTGTTGGCTCCGGGAACCAGGCAAACGCTGGTGTCGACCTGATGCTTCTCGGCCTGCACCTCTCGGGTGTCTCGGCGACGATGGGTGCGATCAACTTCATCGCGACCATCTTCACCGAGCGCAACGAGAAGGTCTCGTGGGCGAACCTCGACATCTTCTCGTGGACGATTCTGACGCAGTCGGGTCTCATTCTGTTCGCATTCCCACTGCTCGGCAGCGCCATCGTGATGCTGCTGCTCGACCGCAACCTCAACACGATGTTCTTCGCCGCTGAAGGCGGTGCAATCCTCTGGCAACACCTGTTCTGGTTCTTCGGTCACCCCGAAGTGTACATTCTCGTGTTGCCCCCGATGGGTATCGTGAGCCTCGTACTCCCCCGCTTTGCGGGTCGTCGCCTCTTCGGGTTCAAGTTCGTCGTGTACTCCACGCTCGCGATTGGTGTGCTCTCCTTCGGTGTCTGGGCCCACCACATGTTCGCGACGGGTATCGACCCGCGTCTTCGCGCGTCGTTCATGGCTGTCTCGCTGGCTATCGCAATTCCGAGCGCAGTCAAGACGTTCAACTGGATTACGACGATGTGGAACGGGAAGATTCGACTCACGACGCCGATGCTCTTCTGTATCGGTTTCGTCTCGAACTTCATCATCGGCGGCGTGACGGGCGTCTTCCTCGCGTCGATTCCGGTGGACCTCGTACTCCACGACACCTACTACGTCGTCGGTCACTTCCACTACATCGTCATGGGTGCCATCGCGTTCGCAGGCTTCGCTGGCCTGTACTACTGGTTCCCCATCTACACGGGTCGGATGTACCAGCGGACCCTCGGTAAGTGGCACTTCTGGCTGTCGATGGTCGGCACGAACGTGACGTTCTTCGCCATGATTCTGCTCGGCTACGGTGGGATGCCACGTCGCTATGCGACCTACCTGCCCCAGTTCGCCACGCTCCACCAAGTTGCGACGGTCGGTGCGTTCATCCTGCTCATCGGTCAGATAATCTTCGTCTGGAACATCGTCCAGTCGTGGCTGGAAGGCCCAGTCATCCAAGACGGTGACCCATGGGGACTCGCAGAAGACGGTCTGCTCACCTCCGAGTGGGACTGGTTCGACCGCAAACTCGAAACCGCTGTGACGGACGGCGGCGAAGAAGACGAGACGCTCGCAACTGACGGTGGTGCGCGAATCGGAGATTCACAATCCACGGTTGACGTTCCGTCAACCGGCGGTTTCTCCGAAGGAGGAGCCTCGTCGGATGATGTATCCGACAGCGGCACTCTGGCCGCCGAATCGGACGAGTAACCAACTGCACACTCTTCGTTTTTTAGACCCACAACCGAGAGCGGACGCGCTCAGTTCGCTGTGCAATTACTCGAACGTCAGCAGGCGAGAGCCACACCCACCGCTCACGGTAGAAAAATAAGGGACGGTTCCGCTGGCCGTCGTTCTCGTGAACCCTGAATCGACCGCGATTCAGGTGACAAGCAGGATTCCGGTCACGAACATCAGCACCGCGACGGCCCCGAGGATAATGCCGAGCAGGTCCGTATCAGACATACGCGAGGCTTACCACTGTGGAGCAAAAGGTTAATCGGTGCGAGTCGGCCCGCAGAGAATAATAACCACTAACCAGACTCGCTCCCGACCGATACCTGTGCCCTCGAACCTTGGTGGTCGGCGGTTCGTCCTTGGATTGTACGCTGCACTCGTCACCGTCGCAGGAGTCGCTGGCTTTCTCACGGGAACGTTCGTCTCCGACCTCTCAGCACCGCGATTCCTGTTTTTAATTCCATTTCCGCCGACACCGCTCGGGTTTGCGGCCTACGGTGCGCTCACACTCGCACTCGTCCTCGGCCTCCCACTCGTCCTCGTAATCTTCGTCTCGGAACGCATCGACGACGAAGCGGTCTGAAGCGACAGAATCGCGCGCAGTCGGCAATTTTTGATGATTATTCGGCACAACTACTAAGAGCGGTCACGGAGACGTGAGAGTATGTACCACGTGGTAATCGGCGTCGACGACGATGCGGAACACGCACTCGCGTGCGTTGAAGAAGTCGCGAAAATGCCGGGCGATGCGTCCGAAAAGCAGGTGACACTCGTCCACAGTTTCACCGACAACCCGAGTGGGGCCTCGGCGACGCAGATCCGGTCGATTCGTGAAGCAGGAGAGTATCTCGACGAACAGGGTATCGAGTACGATGTGAACGAGTCCTCGGGTGACCCCGCGGACGTCATCATCGACTTCGCCGAAGAAGAAGAAGCAGACCTCATCCTCATCGGTGGGCGAAAGCGTTCGCCAGCTGGAAAAGCACTGTTTGGGAGCGTAACGCAGACGGTTATTCTCAACTCGGGTCGGCCCGTCATGGTGACGGGCGTTGCGAACCGAGCCTAAAATCAGAACGACCGGGCGACGAACTCTTCGACTTCGTCGGGAGTCATCTGCCCGGACTCTTGCTCGACGAGTGAGCCATCGCGGAAGCATGCGACTGTCGGTGCGGCCGTGATGTCGAAGGCTTGGCAAAAGTCGTCTTGGGCCTCACCATCGACGGCAGCAACCGCAACGTCCGACGGGAGACGGTCGAGTATCTCGTCGAGTTCGGCTTTCATCGCATCACAGGGTTCACAGAAGCGTTTCCACACCGTGACGACAGCCTCGTCGTTCACGTCGAGGAACGACTCGTACGTCGAGTCTGTGAGTTCGAACATGCCTTCTGGAACCGACGACGAGGGTTCGAGTTCGACAATAATCGACGCCATGACCGAGAGGAGTTCCTGTTCGACCGGAATGTCGAGGAACGACTTCGCTGCGAGGTAGGCAATCACGTCTTCGCGCGAGATGCCTCGCTTATCGACTTCGACTTCGGCCTCGTCGGGAGACAGGTTGAAGATGTCTCCGACGGTGCTGTAGAACTCGTCGTTGGAGACTGCACCATAGATATCGTGATACAGTGCCAGCACTTTCTGGAACTCGTCGGTGACCGTCAGTTCGCCACTGTCGGACTCGTCGACGGCGCCTGCTTCGATGAGCGTGTCGAGTGCTGTTTCTGGGTCTGTGTGTGCCGTTGCCATGAGTTATACACCGAGGTAACGTTGCCGAGTCTCTTCATCGTCTCGCAATTCGTCAGCGGTCCCATTGAATACGATCTGGCCTTGGTCGATAACGTACGCTCTGTCGGCGAGTTTGATAGCCGCCGCCGCGTTCTGCTCGACCAAGAGGATGGTCGTGCCGTTGTCGCTGATGCGTTTGACGGCGTTTTCGACGTCCTCGATAATCTTCGGTGCGAGCCCTTCGTACGGTTCATCGAGCAAGAGCAAGTCGGTGTTCTGCTTGAGGGCGCGTGCGATAGCGAGCATCTGTTGTTCCCCACCGGAGAGCGTCCCTGCACGCTGGTCTTGCCGTTCGTCCAGACGAGGGAACTGTGCGTACACCTCTTCGGTGGACATCCCCTTGTGGCCGAACGAGAGCGACCGGCCCCACGTGTTGGATTTGTTGTTCACGACCTCCGCGAGATGAAGGTTCTCTGCGACCGTGAGGTTGGGGAAGATTCGGCGCTCTTCGGGAACGAGCGAGATTCCCTTGACAGAGACGTCCTCTGCGGGAACGCTCGTGACGTTCTCTCCTTTGAAGGTGATACTCCCTTTTCGGATGTCTGGCGGCGTCGCCCCCGAGATGCATCGAAGGGTGGTCGTCTTCCCGGCACCGTTGCGGCCGAGAAGCGCACAGATTTCTCCCTCTTCGACGCTCATCGAGAGGTCGCGGATGATGTGACTCTCGCCGTAGTAGGCGTCGATGCCGTCGATATCGAGGATACTCATAGTTCGACACCTCCGAGGTAGGCCTCTTGAACGGCCTCGTTGCCTCGAATCTCGTCTGGTGTTCCCTCCGCGATGATGCCACCGCGACTGAGAACGACGATGCGGTCGGAGATACTGAAGACGATTTCCATGTCGTGTTCGACGAGGACGAACGTCAGGCCGTGTTCTTCTTTGACTCGCTCGATGAGTTCGACCGTCGATTTCGTCTCCTCGGGAGACATCCCGGCGGTTGGCTCGTCCATCAAGAGCAAATCCGGTTCACTGGCGAGTGCGATGCCGATTTCGAGACGCCGCTTGTCACCGTACGGCAGGTCTTCTGCGACCGTATTCGCTTGGCCGAGCAACCCGACCGAATCGAGCGTGTTGCGGGCGACTTCGTGAACGTCGGTGAGGCTGTCGCGGTGTTTCAAGAACTCGAACCCAAATGCACCGCGTTCTGCCGCAAGCGACGCGATTTCTGCGTTCTCACGGACAGTGAGTCCGGGAAAGATAGAGGCAGTCTGGAACGATTTCGAGACGCCTCGTTGGACCACTTCGTGTGGGTCGAGGCCGACGATAGACTCACCTTTGAACTTGATATCGCCGCTCGTCGGGTCGAGACGGCGGGTGATGAGGTTGATGAGCGTCGATTTCCCGGCCCCGTTCGGGCCGATAATCGAGACGCGTTCGTCCTGTTCGACAGTGAGATTCACGTCGTCAGTTGCGACGAGACCACCGAATTCCTTGACGAGATTGTTAGTTTCGAGAAGTGCCATTAGCGCATACCTCCGATAAATTCGACGACGATATCACGGACTTTTCGCAACATACCCCATAGGCCGTCGGGGACGATCCACACGACTGCGACGAACACGATGCCGAGGAGCAAGTGCCAGTAGTAGCCGAAGTCGTTGACGAGTACGATGCCCGTAAACGGAATCGTGAGTGCCTGGATGGTGCTGACGATGTTCTCGATGTAGAGGTACAACGCGGCACCGAGCACTGGGCCGAACATCGACCCTGCACCACCGAGGACCGTCATCACGACGATGTCACCGGACTCCGTCCAGAAGAGCGACTGGAGCGGCACGTACGACCCGTGAATGGTGAACAGACTCCCTGCGACGCCTGCGAACGCACCCGAGATGATGAACGCCATCAGCTTGTAGCGCCAGACGTTGAGTCCGACGAACTCCGCCCGTTGTTCGTTCTCGCGGATTGCACGAAAGACCATCCCGTACGGCGAGTTGAGAATGCGGTAGGCGAGTGCGACGGCACCGACGAAGAAGACACCGACGAAGGCGTACAGTCCCGTGCCAAGGAGCGTCCCGAGAACGGATGGCAAGTCGGCTTCGAGATGAATCATCCCGAAGAGCGAGCCCACATCGACTCCCGTCAGACCGTTTTCGCCGCCGGTCAGGAACGCGAGTGGTGATGCGGCCATGAAGTAGAACATCTGTGCGAACGCCAGCGTCAGGATGGAGAAGTAAATCCCACCGCGACGCAGCGAGAGGAATCCGAGTACCCACGCGAGGAGAATCGCAAAGACAGTCCCCGAGAGGACCATCACGATTGGGTCGCCAGAGACGTTCTTTGCGATGACACCTGCGGCGTAGGCCGCACCGCCCCAGAAGGCGGCGTGACCGAACGACAGCAGGCCGGTGTACCCGAGCAACAGGTCGAAACCGATGGCGAAGATTCCCCAGATGAGGATGAGCGTTGCGAGGCTCTGGTAACCCTGCAAGAAGTCGGAGATGAACGGAGCGCGGGCGAAAATCCACGGGAAGAGTGCGACGACAATCGCGGTCAACCCGACGACAGCGCCCTCTCGTTCTTGGAACTGTTGGACGCGTTCGAGGAGCGTCGAATCGACGACTGCCGACTGTTCTTTCGCCCCGGCCGTAGTCTCTTCCTCGCTCATGGTGCCACCTCTTCGTTACCGAGAAGACCTTGTGGTCGAAGCAGGAGGACGATTGCCGCGATAGCGTAGAGTCCTACCTGTGACCACGCGGGTGCGAGCGACACGAGTGCCGCCGTCGTGAGTCCGAAGACGATTCCGCCGAGGACTGCACCGGCGATACTACCCACACCGCCGATGACGACGGTGAGGAACGCTGGCACGAGGATGTTGGTCCCAATCGTCGGGTTGACGACGTTGAGGGGGCCGCCAACGACACCCGCAATACCGGCGAGTGCGGCACCGATGCCGAAGACGACGATGTAGGGACGCGTGATTTTGATACCGAGCAGGCGAACCATCTCCGCGTCGCGCGTGCCTGCGCGGACGACGAGTCCGAAGTCGGTGTACTCGACGAGGGCGTACACGAGCAAGACGAGGACGGCAGTGATGCCAATAACCCACAGTCGCCATTGTGGGAAGTTACCGACAACGGGGAGTGCAATCGGCCCGGAGACAGGGAGACCAGCGAACGAACCGAACGCGAGAATGCGGTCTGGTTGGTCGAACGGAAGACTGTTGCTCCCGAAGAGTACCCGGAATAGTTCTTGGACGACGATTGCGAGCCCGAAGGTGACGAGAATCTGGTCCGTATCCGGGCGGTCGTAGAACGGTCGTGCGACGAACCGCTCCATCAAGAGACCGACGATAAAGACGACAATCGGGACCAACAGCAGCGCGGCGAAAAAGCCCCAATCGAGCCCGAACGTCGAGAAGCCCCACTCTTGGAGTTTCCCGTTTGAAAGCGGGACGTTCAACGCGATGAGCAGGCCTGCGTACGTCCCGACGAGGTAGAGCGCGCCGTGGGCGAAGTTGACGAACTTGAGCGTCCCCAAGATAATCGACAGCCCCACTGCGAGCAAGACGTAGATGGCGCCCTGCTGAAGCCCGTTGAGTAGTACTGTGAGAATGTCTGCGAGAATGCTCATGTTCGAGATCTCCTAGTTTTGATACCGTTTGGCATGGGTGTGTTAAACTGACTCATTTACACGCAAGTAGTTTGTTCATGATAAATATCCATCGTAATGTCGTGAGACGAGAGTGAGTTACTCGTACGGACCGAGTTCACACTCTGCTGCAGGACCAGCGTCGCACGCGTATCCGAGGTCGTCTCGACTCGTGATGTTGACAATCTCGAAGTAGGTCCCCGAGGACTGTTCAGAGCCCGGCAGTCCTTGCACGACGGGGACATCCCGCTGTGCTTGGTGGTCGCAGCCGCGCATCGTCTCTGCGCCCATGCCGATGTTGTCGTATTCGAAGTCTTCGAGTTGCTTGATGACTTCCGGCGGGTAGAACGTCCCTGCACGCTCGACTGCCGCGGCGTACTGGAGCGTCTGCGCGTACGCCAGTTGTGCGGGTCCGGATGGCGAGCGGTCGTACTCGTCCATGAACGCCTGGGTGAACTCTTCGGACGGCGTGTTGTCGATTTGGGAGTCCCACGCGACCGTTCCGTAGATACCCTCGATAGCGCCGCCTGCTGCTTCCGCCATCGGACGGTTGTACAGCGGAACGATAATCTCCATGTCCTCGTTGATGCCAGCGTCGACGGCCTGCTGGACGGAGTTTGCACCGTCGAGGCCGTAGTGGTTGAGAATGAGTACGTCCGCACCGGAGTTTTGGGCTTCGGAGAGGTACGTGGAGTAGTCGGTCGTCCCGAGCGGCGTTGCGACAGACTCGACTTCTTCCCAGCCCGCGACGTCGGTCATGAATTGGTTCATCGACGCTTGCTGGGTCTGTCCCCAACTGTAGTCCGCGTAGAGTTGGTAGAAGGACAGTCCTTCACCGTAGGCGTCGCGCACAACAGGCGCGAGCGCCTGTCCAGTCATGTACGCGTTGAACATCTCGCGGAAGGAGTAGCGAACGCAGTCCTTGCCGGTCGTGTCGTTCGAGTGCGTCAGACAGGCCATGAACATGACCTTCTCGTTCTGACACAGCCCTTGGACAGCGATTGCCGTTGCCGAGGACGACCCGCCAGAGATCATGATTACACCGTCACGCTGCACCATCCCGGAGGCAGACTGTCGTGCCTGGTCGGCGTCGGTCGCCGTGTCGCCGTCAACGTGGTCGATGGTGTAGTCGAGGACGCCGTCTCCAGAGAGGTCGTCGAACTGCGTGTCAACCCAGCCGCCACCTTCGTTGAGGTGCTTTACTGCGAGTTCGTACGCGCGAAGTTCGTCTTCACCCTCTGACGCATACGGACCAGACTGTGGAACGTTGAATCCGAAGGTTGCCGTGTCACCTTCGATTGGGAAGTTACCCAGTGCGGGGTAATCTTCACCATCTCCGCCTCCACCGCCGCCGCCGCCGCCGTTGCCGTCGCCATCTCCACCGCCACCGCCGGTACAGCCAGCCAGACCAGCCAGGCCCGCCGCACCCACAGCACCAGTCGCCTTCAGCACATCTCGTCGCTTGAGTGGCTTGTTATCCCGTGCCATAGGATAGTCGGCGGATACATTATTAATAATAGTTATGTATATACTTCCTAATATAGTATTCATATTTTGCGAGATGTGCATAACAATACTTCGAGACCCAATTGTTGGGTAAATGCAGTTTATAAGCCATCTATCCACTGATTGGCTCGTTTTGAGCCAGCTTCAGAGACGTTCACGACGCCGAGAGTAAACGCGTTCGACAGTGACAGAAGAAACCGTTAGACAGGAGACGATTATCCTTGGCCGACCATTCGATCTTCGCCTTCCCACTCTTGTTCTCGAAGCTCGTACTTCTGAATTTTTCCGGTCGCAGTTTTAGGAAGTTCTGTAACGAACTCGATTTCTTTCGGAACCTTATATGTCGCAATTCGCTCTCGGCAGAAGTCGATGAGTTCCTCGACAGTCGTCCCCGGACTGTCTGGGTCGCCGCTCGTCGGGACGATGAACGCTTTGGGTGATTCACCCCACTCGTCAGAGGGGACCGGAATGACGGCCACGTCAGCCACCTTCTCGTGGTCGAACAGCGTGTCTTCGAGTTCGATACTGGAGATGTTCTCGCCGCCGGAGATGATGATGTCCTTCTTCCGGTCTTGAATGCTGATAAAGCCGTTCTCGTCCATGGTAGCGAGGTCACCCATGTGGTAGTAGCCTTCCAAGCGCGCGTTGAACGCCTCGTCGGTGTCTTCGGGCTTGTTCCAGTAACGGTCCATCACCTGGTTACCGGAAACGACTATTTCGCCGATGCTGGTCCCATCGCGTGGCACGTCGTTGCCGTCGTCGTCGACGACCCGGACGTCGGTTCCGAGATAGCCGATTCCCTGCTTTTTCATCACCCCGAAGCGGCCGTCACCGTCGTCCAAGAAGCGTGCCGCATCGGATGTCGTGATGAGTGGCCCGGTCTCAGTCGCACCGTAGACGTGCATGAGGTGCCATCCGAACGTGTCTTCGACCGTTCGAATCGTCGCTTCCGGCGGTGCGGCACCCGCAGTCGCTGCACGGACCGGGTTCGCGCCGGTCATTTCGAGGCCGCCCTTCTCGCGATACAGCTTCTGGAGCATGTTCAGCACCGTCGGGGCGGCACAGAGGTACGACACATCTTCGGTCTGAATCGCATCGACGACTGCCTGTGCATCGACACCGCGGGTGCAGATGTGCTTCGCACCGTGGCCAGTGATTGCATAGATGTGGCCCCAGCCATTGACGTGGAACATCGGCAGCGTCCACAGATACACGTCGTCGTCGGTGATGTGCTGGTGCATCGAGATGAGATACGCGTGAATCGTCTCGGCGCGGTGGGTTCGGCAGACGCCCTTCGGGTCGCCGGTCGTCCCTGAGGTGTAGTTGATGGTGATGAGTTCGTCTTCGCTCATCTCCGGTCGGTCGTAGTCAGTGGAATCGGCGATGAACTCGTCGAAGTCGAGCCAATCGCCATCGACTTTTTCGGGGTCGTTGGTGACGAAAATCTCCGTCGGGATGTCGTCTCGCACCGCTTCAATTTTGTCGGCGAAGGCGTAGTCGGCGTAAATCGCGTTCACCTCCGCATCGTTCAGCATGTACTCAAAATCAGCAGGGACGAGGCGGTAGTTTAGCGGCATGTGGATGGCACCGATTTGCATCGACCCATAAGCCGCTTCGAGGTGGAAGTGTGTATTCGGGTCCAACACGGCCACCCGGTCTCCTTTCTCGACACCGTGGGCTTGTAAGGCAGCAGAGAACCCGTCTGCTCTGTCACCCAGTTCACCGTACGTATATCGTTCACCCGTCGTTGCAACGACCGCTTCTTTGTCGGCGTAATACCGACGCGCTCGGTCGAGGAATTCCGTCACGAGGAGTGGCTTCTCCATACGTCAGGTTGTTCACAAACATTATGGATAAATGTGTAGGGTGGTGCCATATCACGCAGCCATGTGAACTGTTGTCAATGAAAGAATCAATACGGTTGTGAACGGCGTGTATCAGACTATATTACTACCTGCCCTATACACGAAAATAACATAATGGTGGGTGTTGTGGGTACTCGCATGTCCTTTTCGGACTACGTCGGTCAGTCACTCGGTGGGAACGGCGAAACGATCGTCCGGGTCGCCCCACATCGACTGTGGCGACCGGAAGGAGAGCGTGTCGAACCGTGTACGTACAGTGGCGAAGAACTCGTCCTGTCGGAGAAACACCTCCTCGTCGTCCTCGAAAAAGACGGCATCCGCTCGCGGTTGTACTTCCGCGACAGAGAGTCACTCAACGCGTGGCTCGAAGAACACAGCGAAGCGCACCAATAAAAAGCGACCGGAGAGTTACTCGTTGGTGACTTTCTGCTGAATCTCTTCGACGATTTCGGGGTTCCGAAGCGTCGTCGTGTCGCCGAGTTCCTCGCCGTTTGCGATTTCTTCGAGGAGGCGGCGCATAATCTTTCCAGACCGGGTCTTCGGCAGTTCAGGAGTGAAAATGACCTGTTCTGGACGGGCAATCGGGCCGATTGCGTCCTCGACACCCTTGACGATGCGGTCGCGCATCTCGTCGTCTTCGGTCTGCCCTTCTTCGGTGATGACGTAGGCGTAGACTGCTTCACCTTTCACCTCGTGGTCGCCACCGACGACGGCGGCCTCGGCGACGCCTTCGACGCCGACGATGGCCGATTCGATTTCCATCGTCCCGAGGCGGTGGCCGGAGACGTTGAGAACGTCGTCCACGCGCCCGAGGATGGTGATGTAGTCGTCGTCGTCGATTTTCGCGCCGTCTTCGGGGAAGTACACCCAATCTTCGGGGTCGTCGCTGTCCGTATCAGAGTATTCACGCCAGTACTCGTCGATGAAGCGCTCGTCGTTGTTGTAGAGCGTCCGGAGCATCCCCGGCCACGGTTTCTGGACCGTCAGATACCCAGCACGTCCGGCATCGACTTGCTCGCCCTTCGTATCGACGATTTGGGCGTCGATTCCGGGGAGCGGCGGCCCGGCAGAACCGGGTTTCATCTTCTTCACTCCGGGGAGTGTCGAAATCATCATCCCACCGGTTTCGGTCTGCCACCACGTGTCTACGACCGGACACTTCTCGCCGCCGATGTGCTTGTAGTACCACTTCCACGCGCGTGGGTTGATTGGTTCGCCGACCGTCCCCATGAGGCGGAGACTCGACAGGTCGTGCTTTTCGGGGTGCTGCGAACCCCACTTCATGAACGCACGAATCGCCGTCGGGGCGGTGTAGAAGATGTCTACGGAGTATTTCTCGATGAGTTCCCAGAGCCGAGCGCGGTGTGGGAAGTCCGGCGTTCCCTCGTACATCACCGTCGTCGTTCCGAGCGAGAGCGGCCCATAGACGATATAGGAGTGACCCGTAATCCAGCCGATGTCGGCCGAACACCAGTAGGTGTCTTCCTTTTTGATGTCGAGGACGGAGTGGGAAGTCCACGTCGCGTACGCGAGATAGCCTCCAGTGGTGTGTTTGACACCCTTCGGTTGACCGGTCGTGCCGGACGTATACATCAAGAAGAGCATGTCTTCGGCGTCGCGCTCGACGGGGTCGATGCGCTCGCCTGTGTGTTCGTCCATCAGGTCGCCCCAGTCGTGCTGGTTGCCGCGGAGGTCGTGGCCGAAGCCGTCGTCTCCCAATCGGTCCACGACGACAGTCGCTTCGACGCCGTGGTCCACGCCGTCGAGACCTTCGTTCGCTTTCTTCAGGTGGTCGAGGGGGTCACCGCGGCGGTAGTAGCCGTCACAGGTGACGAGGAATTTCGAGTCGGCCGCATTCATGCGGGTCGCCAGCGCGTCGGCGGAGAAACCACCGAAGACGACCGAGTGCGGCGCGCCGATGCGCGCACACGCCAGCATCGCAATCGGCAACTCCGGAATCATCGGCATATAGAGCGTCACGATGTCGTCTTCGCCGACGCCGAGGTCCAAAAGCGCAGATGCAAACTCGTTGACCTCGCGGTAGAGGTCTTGATACGTGTAGGTTCGCGTCTCGCCGTGTTCGCCTTCCCACTTGATTGCGACGCGGTTCTTGTCGCCGTTTTCGACGTGGCGGTCAACGCAGTTGTACGATGCGTTGAGTTTGCCCTCGGTGAACCACTTGTAGAACGGCGGGTTCGAATCGTCGAGAACCTCGTCATACCCACTATACCAGTCCAACATGTCGGCCGACTGTTCCCAACAGCCGGGCCAGTTTTCTTCGAACTCGTCGTAGATGGCCGGGTCGGAGACGTTCGCTTGCGCGACGAACTCCTCCGAGGGTTCAAACTCCTCTTGCTCTACCAGCCGTGCTTCGAGTTCTCCGTCACCGTCTGCCATAGTACGTGTTAACTTGTATAATCATGCATGATAAATGTATGTAGTATCGCAGTACGGACGGGCGATTTTGGCCTGAAACAACATCTCGAAAAAGCAGACGAACCGGTGTTTCTGCTCGCGGTCTGACGGTGCCGTTCGCCGTTACATCACGCCAATCGTCTCGCGGTACGTGCCGTACTCTTGGGCGAACACGTCCATGATTTCGCCCATCGTCACGTACTGCTTGACCGCATCGACGAGGACGGGCATGACGTTCTCGCCGTTCTTCGTCGCTTCTCTGAGTTCGTCGAGGGCGGCCTCGACGGCCTCGTCGTCGCGCTCGGCTTTGACTTCCTCCAAGCGAGCGAGTTGTCGCGTCTGCACTTCGTCCGCGACGTGGAGGAGGTCGGGTCGCGTGTCCTCGTCGGTCGCGTACTTGTTCACACCGACGACAGTCTCTTCGCCGGTTTCGACGCGCGATTGGTACTCGTAGGAGGCGTCGCTGATTTCGCGGTGGAAGTACCCTTCGTCGATGCCCTCGAGGATACCGTCGCGGACCGACCCATCGCCCAGTTCTTTGAGTTCCTCGATGTACGCCATCGCTTCGGCCTCGACTTCGCTGGTCAGTTTCTCGATGAAGTAACTGCCACCGAGCGGGTCCATCACGTCCGCGGCACCAGATTCCTCGGCGATAATCTGCTGCGTGCGGAGTGCGACCGTGACTGCCTCTTCGGAGGGCAGCGCGAGCGCCTCGTCGAAACTGTTGGTGTGGAGCGACTGGGTGCCGCCGAGGACGCCAGCGAGCGCCTGAATCGTCACGCGAACGATGTTGATGAGTGGCTGTTGAGCAGTCAAAGACTGGCCCGCAGTCTGCGTGTGGAACTTGAGTTGCTTCGAGCCCTCCTTCTCTGCGCCGTACCACTCGGACATGACGTTGTAGTAGATGCGGCGGGCGGCGCGGAACTTGGCGACTTCCTCGAAGATGGAGTTGTGCGAGTTGAAGAAGAACGAGAGTTGCGGCGCGAAGTCGTCCACGTCGAGGCCGCGGTCGATGGCGTCTTCGACGTATGCAAAGCCGTCTGCGAGCGTGAACGCGAGTTCCTGCACGGCGGTCGAACCGGCCTCGCGGATGTGGTATCCCGAGATGGAGATGGGCCGAATGCGCGGCGTCTCTTGGGCCGCGAACTCGACCGTGTCGGTGACGAGTTTCAGCGAGGGTTCCGGCGGGATGACCCACTCTTTCTGCGCGATGAACTCTTTGAGCATGTCGTTCTGGAACGTTCCACCGATTTGCTCGCGGGAGACGCCGCGTTCGTCGGCGAGTGCGACGTACATCGCGTAGATGACCGGCGCGCTCGGATTGATAGTAAAGGAGGTGGTGACTTCGCCGATGTCGATGCCCTCGAACAGAATCTCCATATCACGGAGCGTATCGACCGCGACGCCCTCTTTGCCGACTTCGCCATCGGAGAGCGGGTCGTCACTATCCTTTCCCATGAGCGACGGCATGTCGAAGGCCGTCGAGAGGCCCATCTGGCCGTTGTCGATGAGGTAGTGGAACCGTTCGTTCGTCTCTTCGGCGGTCCCGAAGCCTGCGAACTGCCGCATCGTCCACGTCCGGCCGCGATACATCGTCGGGTAGACGCCGCGGGTGTAGGGTGCCTCGCCGGGGAAACCGAGGTCTTCCTCGTAGTCGAGGTCCGCAACGTCGTCGGGGGTGTAGAGGTCGTCAACTTCGTGATTCGAGACGGTCGCAAAGCGCTCTTTGCGCTCACCGAATCGGTCGAGAAGTGGGTCGCGGGTTTCGTCTTCCCACTTCTCGCGCGCCTCACGAATCGATTCGAGGTCCTCCTCGTCGTACATAGTTCACAAGTCGGATGGACAATGATTAAGGATTCGGGTCTGTCTCGTTAATCGATTCATCGAATCGACACCAAGACCGGATTCGACACGAATACCATCGCACATATCACCCCGTGGGTTCCTACACCTCGTGAATAGCAACAGATGGCGCTTCTCACGCAACGTGCGACGCGGTGGGTAACTGGCATCGTCGGACTCCTCGTCGTCCTCGCCAGTCTCTCGTTCGTCGTCCCCGCGTCCGGGTCGGTGTCGCCCGTGGAATTCGACGACACGATAAAGACCGGCGGCACCGCAGTAGACGTCCAACAGGCCGACGCAGACGGCTTCGAAGTCCCCGTCGCGCAGGTCCACTTCTCTCGATATCGCTACGTCATGGGCTACTACGACATCCAGACCGCCGCGGCAGATGTCCAATCACCCGAGAGCGCCCGGCAGTTCGGCGACCCGCTCGCCGTCTTCGTCACCGACTATGCACCAGTGACACCACTCGTCGGCGACGATGGTCATCTCCGAACCGAACACAATCGAGCGACTGGGTGGGTCAAAGCCGAGAACGCCGTTTTCGTCGTCGATTCCGGCGCACGCGTCGCTTCCGGGCCTATCGTCGTTCCCTTCTCGGAGCGCGCTTCCGCCCGCGAGTTCGCAAGCGAGTACGGCGGTGAAGTCGTTGGGTGGAACGCAGTCAAAAACCGGGCAGAGCGTTCGCTCCCGGCACGAACTGCGTCGTTCGAGTCTTCAGTCGAATCCCACCACACACTGGCAGACCAGACCGTCGCTGCGAGTGAACTGCTGTTCGACCGGCCCGTCTCGGTGGTCGTCGGAGAGGGCGCACCGACCATCGAATCGGCGGTCGAATCCGCACCCGCGAACACGACTGTCTACGTCCCGCCGGGAACCTACGAAGTCGATACGGTCGAACTGAATCGCTCGATTACGCTCCTGGGCGCAGGACCAGCAACCACACTCGTCGGTGACGGAAACGGCAGTGTCGTCCACGTCCGTGCCGAATCGGCCGCCGTCGGCAACCTCTCGATTTCGGGCGTCGGCGACGTCGGCACCCGTCGCGTCCAAGCCACCAACGAATCGGTGGATTGGGACACGCGAGTCACGCTCGCTTACGGCCGTGGTGACGCCGGAATCGTCTTCGACGCTGCGAACGATTCCGTGATTCGAGACGTTCGCATCGACACACCCACGAGCGGCATCATCGTCCGCGAGAGCCGAACGAGTATCTCGAATCTCACCGTGCAGGGCGCAGAGACACCCTCGGATGGATTTATGGGCGTCGTCCTCATCGGCCAGCCATCGGTGGTCCAGAACTCGACCTTCCTCGATGGCCGCGATGGCGTCTACACCCACCGCGCCGACGGGAGCGTCATCCGCGACAACCACATGGAGAGTGGCCGCTACGGCGTCCACGAGATGTACACCTCGGACACGCTCGTCGCCGACAACGTGGTTCGAGAGAACGAAATCGGCGTCATCATCATGACCCGCCCGGTCGGCAATCTCGTCGTTGGAAACGACGTTCGGGACTCCGGATTCGGCTTTATCCCCGCTGGAAGCGACACCTACGTGGCCGACAACGTATTCGCTCAGAACGAGTACGGCATGGACGTGAGCGGCGACCGGCAAGTGTACGTCCGAAACGTCGTCGCCGACAACGAAGTCGGGATTCGAGGAAGTTCGACGTTCCCCACGAACGTCGTCGTCCACAACGATATCGTCGGCAACGACGTGCGCGTCGAATCCGAACTCGGCCCGATGCGGACGTGGACCGCGAATGGCCACGGCAACTACTGGGGCGAACTCCCGCTCGCCGACTCCAACGGAGACGGGACATACGACCGGGCGTTCGAGCCGTCGAATCCGGTCGATGCAAACCTCGGCCGCGACCCCTCGGCGCTCGTCTTGTCTCGGTCGCCCGTGATGGACGCCCTGCGAACGATGCGCGACGAAATCGCCGGATTGCGTGGGTCTGGCGTGGTCGATACTGCCCCGAGAACGACACCAGTTCACACCGATATGGACAGACTACTCAACACGTCGGCGCGCGTTGACACGACGAACACAGAGAGTGCCGATGGCTAACCACGAACTTCACCAGACCGGACTGACCGATTCGACATCGACACTCGTCGCCGACAGCATCTCGCATCGGTTCGGCGACGTAGAAGTCCTCGATTCGGTTTCGCTGTCGGCCGAGCGCGGTGAAATCGTCGCTATCATCGGTCCAAACGGCTCTGGAAAGTCCACCCTCCTTCGATTCCTCGCCGGTGTCCGAACCCCGAATTCGGGGAGCATCACGCGCGAATCGACTGAAGGGCGGCAAGGTGGAGGAGGACGACAAGGTGGAAAAGGACGACAGGGTGGACGGCGGGTCGGGTACCTACCCCAACAACCCGAGTTCCGCGCCGGGTTCTGTCTTCGAGATACACTCGCCTTCTACGCGAAATTCGTCGAGGGCGCGGATATCGACGCGACGCTCGAACGAATCGGTCTCGCGGCGATTCGCGGCCAGCACACAGAGACACTCTCGGGTGGTCAAACACGCCTGCTCGGACTCGGCCAAGCACTCCTCGGCGACCCACCGCTCGTCGTCCTCGACGAACCCGCGAGCGGACTCGACCCCGAGATGGTCGAGCGTCTCTTCGCTATCGTCTCGGACATTGCAATGGATGGCCGGACCGTCGTTCTCTCGTCGCACAACCTCGACCCGGTCGAACGAATCGCAGACCGGGTTCTCGTCCTCTCGGAGGGCCGAATCGTCGCGGAGGGAACGCCGCAAGCGTTGGTCGAACAGAGCGGCGCGCCGAACCTCCAGACGGCATTCAAGTCGCTGGTCTCCGGGGACGAACCGGCGACTATCGAATCGAACTCGACCCCGGACGAGGTGGTCGAACAATGAGCGAGATGGACGACCTGTTCGCGGTGGCCGCCCGCGAGTTGCAGACGATGGCGCGAACGCCTGCGATGATTGCGCTCTCGGGGGCGTTCACGCTCACCATCGTCGCCGTCGCGGCCGCCGGGTCGGGGGCGCGCGGTGGGTTCGTTCCGCTCGTCCTCGACTTGCTTCCCTTCGTCGAACTCCTCTTGCCACTGCTCGCGTTCGCACTCTGCTATCGCGTCATCCTCGCTGACCGCGACCACGGCGAGATAGACGTGCTTCGAACCTTCGGCGTCTCCCGGTTGGCCTACGTCGGGGGTATCTACCTCGGGCGTGGGCTCACGCTCGTCACCGTCGTCGGCGTGTCGCTCGTCGCCGCCGGAGTGACCGTGCTGGTCTTATCGCCGCCCGCGCCGACGTTTCTCGCGCTCAACACGGCCGCCGACTCGCCGCTCGCCTTCGTGAGGTTCGGCGTCCTCGCAGTGCTGTTCGCACTCACCACTGCGGCGATTGCACTCGCCATCTCGGCGGCGGCGCGAACGACGCGGCAGGCACTCGCGGTCGCAATTGGTCTACTCGTCGTCTTCGTCGTCGGTATCGACGCCACGGCAATTGCGGGCGTCCTCTCGGGGACGTTCGGATTAGAGACTGCACCCGCGTTGCTCGCACTCAGCCCGAACGGGGCGTTTCGTACGCTCGTCTTCTCGCTCGCCGTCGATTCCGGATCATCCGCGTCGCCACTGCTCGCGCTCGTCGGGTTGTTCGCGTGGCTCGGTGGGAGTCTGCTTCTCGCGGTTGCGACTGCGTGGGACCGATAACCCGACGTCGCAGAAAATTGGGTGGTCGTGTTCAGCCGAAGTTTTCGACTTTTGCAGCGTCGGCGTCGCCACCGGCGGCTTCGAGGGCTTCGATTGCCGCCTCGACGAAGGAGGCGAAGCCGTAGACGAACACTTGCTCGCCGTCTGCACCGGTCAGGGCGTCGGAAACGGCGTCGGTGAGCGCCGAGTCGTCGTCAGCGATGACGACCGATGCGCCGTTGTCGGAGAGTGCGTTCAGTCGCTCTTCGTGTGCGGGCGCGTCGTCGATATAGACGACTGCGGCCTCGTTGGCGTCTGCGATGGCGGCTTCGGCGATTCCGACTGCGGGGCCGACACCGGGTCCACCGGCGAGGACGACGACGCGCTCGTCTGCGGCGTAGTAGCTATCTCCGAAGGGGCCGGTGAGCGTCAGTTCGTCACCCGCTTCGAGCGATTCGAGGTGTTTGCTGAACGGTCCGGCCTCGTCGGGGTCGATACCGACGGTCACTTCGAACGTCTCGGTGACGCTGGGCGACGAGAGTGTGTAGAAGCGCGCGTAGGACTCGCCGTCGAGTTCGGCACCGAGTTTGACGAACTGACCGGGTTCGGCCTCGAAACCGTCGGGCGTCTCGAACTCGATGGCAACCGTATCGGGTCCAACGTCGCGGACTGCGGCAACAGTCACAGATGCGTCCATACGGTGGGCTTTGTCGCACCCTCACAAGGGCCTTGCTTTCCCGTACTCTCATGCCGACACCGAATCTCGAAAAAGGAGCAATAATTTCCCCAAGCCCTCTCGCGGAATGAATAACTGGACGATTGTCCAATTCGCACATATTGTGTGTGCAATCGAAAATCACACAACACCATAATATACCGTTACACAGGCCGTATCACCCGATTTCGTTCACGTTTCGAATCAGTAAATGACACAAATTTTCAGAAGGCTTTTCACCCGGCTATGGGTACGATTCACTCAGCATGCCTGCGGACTTCAATTGGGCCATCGGTGGCGAGGCTGGCGATGGCATTGACTCCACGGGGAAGATTTTCGCTCAGGCACTGTCTCGGGCTGGACGACACGTGTTTACCTCCAAGGATTTCGCATCGCGAATCCGTGGCGGCTACACGGCGTACAAGGTCCGGACGGCTGTCGACCCCGTGCAAAGTGTCGTTGACCGTCTCGATGTTCTCATCGCACTCACACCACGTACTATCGAGGAAAACCTCGACGAGCTCCACGAGGGCTCGGTAATCATCTACGACGGCGACCGCTCTACGATGGCGGACGTCGAAATCCCTGAGGGGATGATTGGGCTGGACGTTCCCCTCAAAGCGCTCGCAGAGGAAGCGGGTGGGGCTATCATGCGCAACGTCGTCGCACTCGGCGCGGCGTGTGCAGTCGCGGACTTCCCCATCGAAAACCTCGACAGCGCACTCCAGAAACGCTTCGGCGGCAAGGGCGAAGCAATCGTGGAGAACAACAAGAAAGCGGCTCGCGCTGGGCGGGACTACGTGAACGAGGAGTTCGAAGTCGAACCGGACTACAACCTCGAAACCACGGATAACGACTACGTTCTTCTCAACGGTGACGAGGCAATCGGCATGGGCGCACTCGCCGCCGGATGCCGGTTCTACGCTGGCTACCCCATCACCCCGGCGACGAACGTGATGGAGTACCTCACCGGTCGTATCGAGCGCTACGGCGGTCACGTCGTCCAAGCAGAGGACGAACTCGCCGCGATCAACCTCGCACTCGGTGCCGCACGCGCCGGTGCGCGTTCGATGACCGCAACCTCCGGCCCGGGTATCGACCTGATGGCCGAGACGTTCGGTCTCATCGCAACCTCCGAAACTCCGCTCGTCATCGTGGACGTCATGCGTTCTGGTCCATCGACTGGGATGCCGACGAAGCAAGAACAGGGCGACCTGAACATGATGCTCTACGGCGGCCACGGCGAGATTCCACGCTTCGTCGTCACGCCGACGACCATCTCCGAATGTTTCTGGAAGACCGTCGAGGCGTTCAACCTCGCCGAGAAGTACCAGGTTCCGGTGTACGTCGGTGCGGACCTCGCACTCGCAGTCACCGAACAGACGTTCCCGCCTGAGGCGTTCGACATGGACGAAGTCGAAATCGACCGCGGCAAGGTCGTCGACGACGACTCCATCGAAGAATGGCTCGACGAGAAGGGTCGCTTCCAACCACACGCAATCACCGACGACGGTGTCAGCCCCCGCGCCTTCCCCGGCACGGAACAGGGCGCACACATGTCCACCGGCCTCGAACACGACGAACTCGGTCGTCGCTCCGAGGACAAGGGAATGCGCATCGAGCAGGTCGACAAGCGCAACCGCAAGGTGCAGACCGCAAAGGACACCGAGGACTTCTCGCCGCGCGAATTCGGCGACAGTGACTCCGACAAACTCGTCATCTCGTGGGGGTCGAACGAGGGCGCAATCATCGAGGCGATGGACTTCCTCGAAGAAGAGGGCGTCAACGTCCGTTTCCTCTCTGTCCCCTACATCTTCCCACGTCCGGACCTCTCGGATGCCATCGAATCGGCAGACGAAGTCGTCGTGGTCGAGTGTAACGCGACGGGACAGTTCGCCGATATCGTCGAACACGACACGCTGACGCGCGTCAAGCGCATCAACAAGTACAACGGCGTTCGATTCAAGGCCGACGAACTCGCAAAACAAATTAAGGCGACTATCGCCGAGGAGGGTTCCGCATGAGCTCAAACGTTCGCTTCACCGACTTCAAATCCGACAAACAACCGACCTGGTGTCCTGGCTGTGGGGACTTCGGGACGATGAACGGCATCATGAAAGCACTCGCCAACTCCGGCACCGACCCGGACAACACGTTCTTCGTGGCCGGTATCGGCTGTTCCGGCAAGATTGGGACGTACATGAACGCGTACGCCATCCACGGCGTCCACGGCCGTTCGCTCCCCGTCGCCGCCGGTGCAAAACTGGCGAACCCCGACCTGACCGTCGTCGCCGCCGGTGGTGACGGTGACGGGTACTCGATTGGTGCTGGTCACTTCATCCACGCCGTCCGCCGCAACGTCGATATGGCGTACGTCGTCATGGACAACCGCATCTACGGCCTGACCAAGGGTCAGGCGTCGCCGACCTCGCGCGAGGACTTCGAAACCTCGACGACGCCGGAAGGCCCCAAACAGCCTCCGGTCAACCCGATGGCACTCTCGCTCGCCGCAGGCGGGACGTTCATCGCGCAGTCGTTCGCAACGGACCACAAGCGCCACGCCGAAATCGTCCAGCAGGCTATCGAACACGACGGCTTCGGCTTCGTGAACGTCTTCAGTCCGTGTGTCACGTTCAACGACGTTGACACCTACGACTACTTCCGTGACAACCTCGTGGACCTCGCAGACACCGACCACGACCCAACGGACTACGAGGCCGCAAAGACGAAGATTCTCGACTCCTCGAAGGAGTACGAGGGCGTCATCTACAAAGACGAAGGCTCGACCTCCTACGAAGAGAAGTTCGGCGTCACCGAGAACATGTCCGAAATCGGCACCGGTGCGCCCGACGACGCGATGGACCTCGTCCGCGAGTTCTACTAACTCGCACCCTCGGTTTTCTATTCGTTTTCGACCGTTCCCGGATGTTCGACAGCACTCGCTAGCGCTGCTATCGTCTCGGCTTCACCCGAACCTGTACCCGTGAGCGCGAAGACGACGATGACGTCACCGTCGTGTTCGACGGTCGCAACGTGGATTCGAACAGTCGCTTCGCCGCCTTCGTACTGGACTTGCTCACCATCGACGGTTCGTTCACCGGGTTCGATGGTGACGGTTCCCTCGTAGGTGACGAGTTCAGTCTCGCGTTCGAGTATCGTCACGTCTTGTGACCCGACTTCGCGGATGTTGTTGAGTTCCGGCGCGTTCGCGGTCGACTGGGCTTGGGCGAAAAGCGAGAGACCGGTCGAGACGAGTTCGCGACTTCCGAGCGTGGCGAGTGGGTTCACCGACTGCCCGGCGACTTCGACGTTCGGCGACGAGATGACCGTTACCGCCGTCAACTCCGTCCCGTTCGACGGCCTCGAATAGCCCGAAATCCAGACGTTGGCCCGCACGTCACGTGACGCAGGACCAACGTTCACTTCCTGCGATATCGGCACTTCAGTCGTATTCCCGTGGATGTAACCGTGTGATTCGTATGCTGTGGCCGGAATCGTTGCAGGCTCTGCCGAGAGCGTCGTCGCTCCGCCGAGACAGCCAGCGAGGACGACGATTACGACGAGAGCGAGCGGTACTGTGGGTCGCATGGCATCTCTAACGCGCGCAGACGACATGACACGTTCGGTGAGAAACTCGAAGTTGAGAACGAATCGAGATTCGGCAGAGGCGGAAATTCACCCCTCTTTCGACACGCCTTTTCAACTCGGAACCCACGTGTCGCACATGACGAAACAGCTGTCTGCAGAGAGCGTACCGTCTGCGAACGGGATGCCCGTACTCGGTCTCGGCACGTGGGAGAATACGGACCCCGAAGACTGTGCAAATGCAGTGAAGACAGCACTGGAGATGGGCTATCGCCACATCGACACTGCCCAGATTTACGGCAACGAAGCAGAAGTCGGTGAAGGTCTCGCCGCCGCCGACGTCGACCGCGACGACATCTTCCTCGCAACCAAGGTCTGGATTGACGAACTCTCCTACGACGACGTTATCGAGAGTACCCGCGAGAGCCTCGACAAACTCGGCGTCGAATACGTGGACTTGCTCTACATCCACTGGCCAGCACGCGAGTACGAACCCGAAGAGACGCTCGATGCGTTCAACGAACTCGTCGAAGAAGGCCTCACGAAGCGCATCGGCATCTCGAACTTCGAACCCGACCAAGTTCGTGAAGCGGTCGAACTCTCCGATGCACCCATCTTTGCGAACCAAATCGAACTCCACCCACTGCTTCCGCAGGAAGAACTCCGCGATGCCTGCGCCGAGGAAGACGTCGAAATCGTCGCCTACTCTCCACTCGCCCGTGGCGAAGTGTTCAACGTCCCGACGCTCACCGAAATCGCCGAGAAACACGACGTGAGCGAAGCACAGGTGTCGCTCGCGTGGCTCCGTGAGAAAGGCGTAACCGCCATCCCGAAAGCGACGAGTGAAGGCCACATCCGCGACAACTGGGAGTCGCTCTCGCTCAAACTCGATGACGAAGATATCGACGCCATCGACACCATCGAGACGGTGGACCGCCGTGTCGACCCCGGCTTTGCGCCCTGGTAAGCAGAAGCCGCCCTCGAGCCTCACCATCACCACACGCTGATTTTTCGCGTTCGCCGCATTCGTTCGCCGTAACGGATTTCTTTACGCCGTCCCGACAGACGCGTATGGAATTTGACCTGACACGGACAGTCGCCCTGCTCGTCGCACTCGTCCTGCTCGGAACGCTCGCGCTCATCGGAATGGGATTCATGGCGACGGCGACGGTCTTGATGATGGTGACGCCCGCGATGCTCGTCTTCGGCGCGATTTGTCTCGCGCTCGGCATCAAGCACGGTGAGTACCGCGCAGCCAACTAATTCTAATCTAACTCTCGTTTCGCTGTTCGACTACGTCCTCGAACGTCTCGTTCGAGACGCTCGCCGAGATTCGAACACCGACGAGGCTGATGATGATACCGGCGGTGATGAACATCGCTAATCGCTGGACAGGAGAGAGTTCGACCTGGCCAAGCAACACGAGGTGGTCGAGAAAGCCTTGTCGTTCGAGCAGGTAGCCAGCAAAACCGCGGACGACTAATCCGATAGCGATGACACCGAACGGGAGGTTCATGTACGACGAGGGGACTCCCTCGCTTCCGATGAGTTCGTCGAGGAGGCGACCCGCGCTCGCGGTGAGTGCGGCGAGTGCGAGCCACGGAACGCTGTGGTAGACGAACAGCACCGACGGAACCAGCACGTCACCCTCCATCGCCGGGCCGCGGATTTCGAGTGCGCCGAGAAATATCCCGACGATTGCAAGCCCGGCAGCGACGGCGTAGGTAACGACCGAGACCTGCCCAGAGTACAGGGTGTCTCGAATCTGCTCTTGTGTTTCCGAGAGGAACTTGTCGATAGCCAATCCCTTGTAGAGAAAGACGGCACCGGCGAGTGCTGCAAGGCCTGCCAACGCAACCGCAGGCGTGAACTGGACGAGTAACAGCGGGAGGAGCAACAAACCGACGCCGAGCGGAACGAGAACCGTCGAACGAAGTTCTTCGTCCGCCAAGAACTGCTTGAGCAGGTAGTACGTCGATTCGATGTCGTGGGCTTGTCGAACGACCACTCGGTCTACGGCATCGACGCGGAGACGACTTTCGACGACGGGGACGAGTCGCTCGTCTTCTGCACTGTCGATGACGACGACGGCCGCCTCGGCATCGTAAGTTGCAACGAGGTCGTCGAGTTGGAGCGCGACCGACCGGTCGAGACCGACCGTCGTATCGCTCGTCCCCGAGATGACGGCGACTTCCGCATCTTCGCGCTCGTCGCGGAGTTCACGAGTCACGCGAAGGGCTTCGAGTAAACAGTTGACGCTCGAGTCCTCTGGGTCAGACAGACCGACTTCGGTGACGAGCGAGCGGACGGCCTCCCAGCCAACGACCGGCATCGAAAGGCCAGTCTTCCGACTGATGTCGTTCGTCCGGTCGACACAGAGAACGAGCGTTGTCACGACGCGACAAAACGCAGGCGTGAGGTAAAAACCCCCTCGGTTGTCGAACTCTGGTCTTAGAATCGAAACCGCAGGCCATCGGTGTTCTCGAGCGACGAAGAGAGACCCGCACCGAACGCGTAAGTGAGGTATTGCGCACTGCCGCGCAGTCGTGCGGCGAGTCGGCGGTGTGGGGTGAACTCGCGCACCTGAACTTCGTCGCGGCCGAGGAGTTCGGCGACGCGGGCTTCCACGTCATCTCTGGTCCCGAGGTGGTCCACGAGGCCGAGGTCGTACGCATCGACGCCGAGATACACACGGGCTTCCGTCTCACGAATAGCCTGTGGGTCCATCTCTCTGCCGTCGGCGACGCGCTCGACGAAGTGGTCGTAGTAGTCGTCGATGAGTCCCTGAAGGTACTCGCGTTCGTCGCTCGATGGCTCTTTCAGCACGTTGCCTGCGTCTTTGTACTTCCCTGCGGCGAATCGTTCGTAGGTGATTCCGAGTCGTTCGGCCAGTCCAGCGGCGTTAACCGACGAACCAATGACGCCAATCGACCCGACGACGCTCGTATCGTGTGCCCAGAGTTCGTCGCACCCGCTGGCAATCCAGTAGCCACCGGAGGCGCACACGTCGGTTGCGTACGCGACAGTCGGGCCGTCGAACTCCATCGCCGCGCGGCGAATGTCGTCGCTCGGGAGAACCTCTCCGCCCGGTGTGTTGAGTTTGAGGATGAGCGCCTCCGCGTTCGAATCGTCCGTGGCGGCGTGAATCTGCTCGACGATGTCATCGGAGGGCGTACCGCCGCCTCGCCCGGGAATCGGCGGGCCGTCACCATCGCGAGAGATTGGGCCTTCGACGGCGACTTCCGCAACGTCGTATTCTGGATAGATTGACCCGGCGACTCGTCCAGCGAGTCGAACGCCGATGATAATCGTGACGATGACGAGGAGGATGCCGAGCAGGTCGGCCAGCGTGTCGGGGACGCTGTAGAACAGAATCCAGCCGACGACTGCAGCGAGGACTGCACCCACGAGGACGATGCCGATGCGGAGCGCTCTGGTTAGTTGACTAGTCATAGTAACTCACTCATAGCCGTCGCTCGGGGCGCAGTCAGCATAAAAATACAATGTCGCAACTGCGACAAAGAGAGAAAACCGGATTCGGACTTAGAGAAGACCCGCCTTCTGGAGCTTCATCAGGTCCTCGGTATCGAGCGTCTCGCCTTCCTTGAACTTCTGGTAAATCTCCTCTGCTTCGGCCTTTGCGGCCTCGCGCTGTTCTGCGCGGGAGTCCTTGCGCTGGCGCTCTTCCTTCTTGTCGAGTTCGCGGAGGCGCTTCTGGACGCGGACGAAGTCCTCGTGGTGACGGTCTGCGGCTTCTTGGGCTTCGACGAAGAGTTCGTGCATCTCGTCGGCCTTGTCGCGGATGTCGTCGGCCTCGCGGTATGCCTCGATCATGAGGTTGTGGTGTTCCTGGGCTTCGTCTGCCAGCTCGGTCACCTTCTGGTGGTGCTGGGACGCCTCGGAACGGACCTCTTCTGCCTCGTCGATGAGTTCTTCGAGGTCACCGCTTTCTTCGACTTTCTCCTTTTTTCCGCGGAGTTCGTCGCGCTTTTTCTCGATTTTCTCGATGAGTTCGCGCTCATCTTCGGTCGAGAGAACTTCAGTTTGCTGACGGAATTCGAGCTGCTCGATTTCCTCTTTGAGTTCGTCGATGTCCTTGCCATCGTCGAGTTCGAGGTCGCTCTTCATCGCATCGACCTCGTCAAAGAGTTCGTTGGCCTTCGCGTTGAGTTCGTTGCGCAGGTTCTTGTGTTCCTGCACAGCCGAGTTCATCTCGTCGCGCTGCTCGCGGTGCTTCTGTGCTTCATCGACCTTCTCGCGTGTCTCTGCGTTGAGGTCGTCGCGCTTGGATGCGCGCTCAGAAGCCATCTGGTTCAGCTCGTTGCGGCGGTCGCGGAGCTGTCCTGCGAGTTTGATTAGTTCGCCCTTAGAGCCACTTTCCAGCTTCTCGTCTGGGAGGTCAACATTTCGGTCATCGTCGAGTTTCTGTACGTCGAATTCTTCTAGCACTTCCTGCTTCGTTACCATTCGTGATCAAGCCTCGATACCATCACCACTCCAAGCGTAGCGGCGGCTATATGATTGCAACCGACCGTGGATAAGAAATTCCCGATCATTCTGCGTGCGATGCCACCGAAACGCCGGAGGCGTTCAGGTACTTTAGCATACAAGCGTCCCAGTAATAAGTACTTCGGTGCCAAAACGGGTGAAAACCGTTACCACGCCGCTCCTAACAGCCATATACGCCATGTTACCAATTAACATATTTGTATTTAAACGAGCGTGAAACCGAGGGGGATAAACGGTCGCTACGCTGAGTTTGTCGCATGCAAGAAGTCATTCGCGCGCGCGGTCACGAACACGTCTCCGCGAAGCACGCGAGTACGTTCGAGGTGACGAGCGACGACTGGCTCACGCCCGCGGGCGATTGTATCCTCGCTATCGACGCAGACCGAACCCCTGCTGACTTCGGCGAGGCGTTCGTCGAGGCCTGCCAGTCCCACGAGGCGACGCTCGAAGCGACGATTACCGTCTCGAACGGCGACGAAACGTACGAGCAGTCCGTCGTCGGCCGCGGTCATCCCGACCTGACGTTCGAAGGCGACCGAAGTATCGTCCTCCGAACGAGCGACTACACCGACGACCGAACCGGCATGGTCGGCGCAGAACACGCCGCCGACGGCTTCGACCGCGACCTCGTGGCCGCGCTCACTGGGGGTGGCGACGTGACGTTCACGCTCAGCGTCGAACCTGGCGAATAGGCTCACGGCGACGTTTTTCTCTCTTCGGTCACAAGACCGCCTATGCCCGAAGAGCCGTCTGAGAACATCAGCGGCGGTCCCAGCGGTGGCGGCCGCGACGTCGTCTTCGACCCTGAAGACGAGATGAGTGCAACCCGCGCCGCCGTCGTCGTTGACCGCCTTGGGGACATGTACTGGCGGAAAGCCTACGGCGGACAGGGTGGCTTCGAATGTCTCGTCCGAACGATTCTCAGTCAGAACACGAGCGACAAGGCGAGTCAACCCGCACACGACGAGTTGATGGCGCAGTTTTCGGGAAGTGCGGGACATCGTTCCGCAGAGAATTCGAGCGGGCATCGCCCGCGAGAACAAGACCTCGCCGAATCGCTCGCCGCCGCCGACCGCGCATTACTCATCGACGCCATCCGAAGCGCCGGACTCTACAATCAGAAGTCGAAGCTCATCATCGGAGTCGCCGAGGACGTGCTGGCCGACTTCGGGAGCGAGACTGACTTTGATACGTACGTGCGCGAAGAAGACCCGGAGACTGTCCGTGACCGACTCTTGGAGATGAAGGGTGTCGGCCCGAAGACGGCCGATTGCGTCCTTCTCTTCGCGGGCGGGCGCGATGGTGTCTTTCCCGTCGATACCCACGTCCACCGAATTTCACGCCGTATCGGACTTGCACCCCCGGATGCCGACCACGAAGAAGTTCGGGAATACTTAGAGCGTGATGTTCCCGCTGAGAAGTGTGGCTTCGGGCATACAGCGATGATACAATTTGGGCGTGAATTCTGCACCGCGAGAAAGCCGGTGTGCTTGGATGACGAAGAAGCGTGTCCGATGGTGGATATCTGTGAGAAAGTCGGCGTCGATATCGAATCTCAGTCAGTCGTAGACCCTGCTGAAGCCAACTAACCTAACACTGCTTCGTCCGCACGCCACCAACCGGCGAGTCGTCGCTGTAACTCGATTCGACACCAGTCCCGGCGAACATCGGCAGGTCCATCGAAAAGTTCGAGACGATGCTAAAGCGAGCAAAGGGGTTCGAGAGGAAGTGTCTGAGCGGGCCAACACCGTCGAACGAGACGCCTGCGCGGAGTTGGATGATAGACTGGTTCCCTATCGTACCGTGGGCCTCCATGCCGAAACCACCCTCACCGCCGAGGTTTTCGAACAGCGAGAGGAACACCACGAGGTCGATACCCGCGCCGTTGCCGCCGATATCGAACTGGTGGCCCTCACCTGCGAAACACGGCGAAGTCTGCGTCGCAGCCGCGGCGGGGCTCGAAACGACGAGAATGATAATAACGAGTATCGCAGAGACACGCATCACAACGTCCATACGTGTCTTACGCTGCACAGTTGCTTAAGATTCCGTGACAGTTATCGACATTGAGAGTTCCGGCTACTCCCCGACGTCGAGTTGGTCACAGAGTTCGTCGAGAACTGCATCGGCACTGGCGAGGTTGGTCGCGAGTGGTGTCTGATGAACGTCGCACAGACGAAGCAGTGCCGAGATATCGGGTTCGTGTGGTTGGGCGGTCAGTGGGTCGCGCAGGAAGATGACGCCGTCACAGGTCTCGTCGGCAATCTCCGCGCCGATTTGCATGTCGCCGCCGAGCGGGCCCGACTGCTTGCGTTCGATATCGAGTCCCGTCGCGTCGATGAGTCGCTGTCCGGTCGTCCCGGTGGCCATGAGTTCGAAGCGTTCGAGGTCGGCTTTTCGCTCCTGTGCGAACTCGATGAGTTCGGGCTTTTTCTCGTCGTGGGCGATGAGTGCGAGACGCATAGGTGAGAGTCATTCGACAGTTACCATGAATCTTCGCCCAAGACGAGAGACTAGGTAGGCGTTATGCGGTGAAGCGCCCAATCGGTTCGCGCTCTCCGCCACCGATGTAAACGAGTTCGACCGTCTCACCGCTCGCAACCTCGAACGAAACCGAATCGCCCGGGTCGACGACACCGTCTTCCCCGGATAGTGAGCCCCACGACTGTTCTGCACCGCCAGCGACGACGAGTACCTCGTCGGCCGCAAACGTGTCACCGCCAGCGTGTTCGACCGTCGCCGTTCCGTCGCCGGAGCCAAACTGGAACGAGACGGCGGGGGCGGAACTCACCTGCTCCCCAGAAGGATTCACTTGTTCCCCAGAGCTGAGGACGAACGTGCCGGGGATTCCGGCGAAGATAACTGTGCCAATGATGGCGAGGACCAGTCCTGCGACGACGATTGCAACGAGGCCAAGTAGGAACGCACCATCGGGCTTTCGAGAGAGAATATCCATCAGCCACCTATCGGCACGGTGTCATTTAAAACAATACGACAGAATCGGTGGTGATGCGAGAAACCCGTTACTTGAACCGGAACGTTTCGAGGTTCTTCGGCGCGAACGTCCGCATGTTGTAGTTGTGGTAGAGTGCCGACGAGAGGTCCTGCACAGAGCGTTCGTCACCGTGGACACACAGCACCTTCTCGGGACGTGGGTTCATCGTCTTGACGAAGTTTTCGAGCCCTTCGCGGTCGGCGTGGCCGGAGAAGCCATCGACCGTCTCGACGTCCATCTTGAGCTGAAGCGTGCTGGAGCGGCCAACGTCGTTGGGGTCGCTGACGGGGATTTCGTCCCAGCCAGTCTGGATGCGGCGACCGAGCGTTCCCTGGGCCTGGTAGCCGACGAAGACGAGACGGGATTTCGGGTCGGGGCCGATGTGGCGAAGCCACGACATGATGGGGCCGCCGGTGACCATCCCTGAGGTGGAGATGATGATACACTGGTCGCCGTCGGCGACGTCTTGGCGCTCTTCTTCGCCGCCGTCGATGTGGTTGAACTGCTCAGCGAGGAAGGGGTTCTCGTCGTCGTGGAAGATGCGGTCACGCAGGTCGTCGCGGAGGTACTCGGGGTAGGTCGTGTGAATCGCAGTTGCTTCCCAAATCATCCCGTCGAGGTGGACGGGCATCTCCGGAATCTTTCCCGAGCGCATGGCCTCTTCGAGGACGAGCATAATCTCCTGCGAGCGACCGACTGCGAACGCCGGAATGACGATTTTGCCGCCCTTGTTGTAGGTCTCTTTGATGACTTCGAGCAGGCGTTCTTCGGAGTCCGCCTGGTCGGTCTGGTAGTCGTTGCGGCCACCGTAGGTCGATTCGAGGACGAGCGTTTCGACGCGCGGGAAGTCGTTGACCGCGCCGTTGAACAGGCGAGTGTCCTTGTAGTGAATGTCGCCGGAGAACGCGACGTTGTAGAGACCGTCGCCGATGTGGAAGTGCGAGACAGCAGAGCCGAGAATGTGGCCTGCGTTGTGGAACGTGAGTTTCACGTCGGGGGCGATGTCGGTCACGTCGCCGAATTCGAGCGGGATGGTGTGCTTGATCGCCTCACGAACCATCTCGGACTCGTACGGCGGTGCGCGGCCCTCTTTCGAGGCAACGTCGAGGTAGTCGAGTGTGAGCAGTCCCATCAGGTCGCGGGTCGGCTCAGTCGTGTAAATCGGACCGTCGTACCCGTACTTGAACAGCAGTGGGATGAGCGCGGAGTGGTCGAGGTGAGCGTGCGTGAGAACGACTGCGTCGAGCGAGTTCGCACCCGAACCGAGTGCTTCGGGGACTTGGAGGTACGGCACGTCGTCGGAACCGGGCTTGTCACCACAGTCGATGAGAATTCGCGTATCGGGCGTCGAGAGAATGAACGATGCGCGACCGACTTCACGACAGCATCCGAGCGTCGTGATTCGGACCCACTCGTCGTTCGAGAGCGATTCGCGGTGAATCTGACGACCGGTGCGTTCGAGGATGCGGCGTCGGTCCTCGCGTTCTTGCTTCAGGAAGTTACGGACGTTAGAAACAGTAGACGATTCGATAGGCGGCGTTCGGACGACTTCGGGCGTCCAGCCGACTTCTTGGGTGATTTGGCGGAGTGTCGAACCGTGGCGGCCGATGACCATACCCGGTTTCGACGCTTCGATGACGACTTCTCCCGTGTCGGCGTGGAAATCGAGGTCCGTCACGCCCGCTTCCTCGGGGATGACGTCCATGATTTGAGGTTCGGCTTCGCGCGGGTCCGAAAGTACGTCGGGGTCGGGGCGAACCGTGATTCGCTTTCTGAGCTTACTCGCCAGTTTTCGAATCAGGTCGCCGTTCTTGGCGAACTTCTTTGGGTCACGTGTATAAACGACGAGTTCGGGACCCTCGTACTTGACATCGGAAACGGAGATGTCACGTGGGAGTTCGGTCGTAATCTCTGCTTTCAAATTCTCGAGTTGCTTATCTACGGAGCTCATAGTTACGAGCGACCCGCGCGGTCAAATGCCCGCGAGTCTCGGGGGCCGCTGCCTCAGAGGTGCTACCGATAGTCGGACCCAACAGCATGGTGTCCACTTCGGTCAACTGCGGAGAGAGCATAGTGAACTGAATACAGTGGTATCTCTGCGCGGGAAGAGGCAGGGGAAAACCCGCTTATTCGATTCTACCACACCTTTACTATAAAACCCTTCGCAAAATCGAAGGACTCCGGTCTCCAAGAGGGTGCATGAAGCTCACGCCAGCGGCCGTTTCCGAGGAACACCAGTGGGTCTCCGACCGTGCCGACAGAATCGCCCTGCTCATCAACGAGACGCGGGCGAAACTCGGCGAGCTGTTCGATACGACTGTGGACCCCGTGGACGAGGCGATGGTCAAAGCAGAGGCCGATACGGTCTTTGCTCGCGGCGAGGTCGGCGTCAACGTCGCCGCCTACGTTCGGATTCTCCGCGACCTCGACGTCGAAGACGACTACCCTGGGTTCGTCGTCGATGAAGTCCTTGGACGCGAACTCGCCTCGACGATTGCCGGTGGCGACCCGCTCGGCCTCTTGGCGCAAGCGACGTTCCACTTCGCAGATGTCGCCGTCCACACGGACGGCCCTGCCGGACTCGACGATTTAGATGCCGCACTCGCCGCAGGGTTCCAAACGCGACTGCCCGGGTGGTCGTGGCGTGAACGAGAATGTCCGTTCGATAGTCCGCCAAAAAATTAGGATTCGACAGAGAGTGTGGTACTCGCCTCCCGCCGAGTACACTCGTCGTCGAGTTCGCACAGTCGGTCGTGAAGCGTGCCAACCCCCTCCTCACACGCAGTGACCGTCGTGAGAACCCCATCTTCGTATTCGGCCATCACGGCCCGTGGAACCCGGCGCGTCATTCGTTCGGGCCCCATCCGCCCGACGCCACGAACGACGAGGTCGCCCAACCCCGAAAGTGGCTTGCCGTGCATCACGGCCCAACGCGCGTACGCATCGAGATGTTCTCGAATGCGTTGCTCACGGTACGAGAGATTTCCGGAGAGGTCGACGAACCTGCTCCACGTTTCGACCGAGTAGTGGTCTATCAACCCTCGGTGCACGTACTCGTCGAGTGTGTTCAATACGGGTTCGAACTCGCTGTGTTCGCCGTCGAGAATCCACAGTTGGATTCGAAGAGAGGGACGTGTCTGTCGTGGGCGTTCATCACTCACCCCTATGTCAGTTGCTAGCACGCATATCACCCGGTCGAGAGTACGATAGCTCGTAGTATCAACTAGTCGTTCATCAGCCTCACCGACAGTCCCCACCGAAAACAAATACCACCGACACGAACAGCACAGTCGAAGCAGTGGGGTGGCCGTCCCTTCGGGGTGTTTAAGGGTGCGCTGAGGCAAACGAATTCCAATGAGCGACGAGCAGGAACTCGGCATCACCGAGTCGAAAGAGTACAACACGGGTGAGTGGTACGCCGAAGTCGTCCAAAAGGCAGGCCTCGCGAACTACGGTCCCGAGGGCATGAGCGGCTTTATCGTCACGCGCCCGCGCGGCTATGCCCTGTGGGAGTCCGTCCAGAACTACCTCGACGGCGAGTTCAAGAAGACGGGCGTCCAGAACGCGTACTTCCCGCTTCTCATCCCCGAGAGCTACCTCGAACGTGAGAAGGACATCGTCGAAGGGTTCGACCCCGAGGTCGCGTGGGTCACCCACGGCGGGCATAACGAACTCGAAGAGCGACTGGCAGTCCGGCCAACCTCTGAATCTATCATCGCACCGTACATGGCGCAATGGGTCCGCAGCCACCGCGACCTGCCGCTTCGCGTCAACCAGTGGGCGTCTGTCGTCCGATGGGAAGCCACCGAGACGAAGCCATTCTTCCGCACGAAGGAGTTCCTCTGGCAGGAAGGCCACACCGCCCACGCGACGCGCGACGACGCGTGGAGCGAGACGATGACGCGCCTCTCGCAGTACCAATCGCTGTACGAAGACGTACTGGCGATTCCGGTCCTGCGCGGCGCAAAGCCCGACCACGACAAGTTCCCCGGCGCGGACACGACGACGACGGTCGAAGCACTCATGCCAGACGGCAAGTCCGTCCAGGCAGGGACGTCGCACTACCTTGGAACTTCGTTCGCCCAAGCGTTCGACATCACCTACACCGACGAGGACGAAGAGGATATTCCAGCCCACACGACCTCGTGGGGTCTCTCGTGGCGCTCGCTCGGGGCACTCATCATGACTCACTCTGACGACCAAGGTCTCGTGCTTCCCCCGACGGTCGCTCCCGAACAGGTCGTCATCGTCCCCATCTGGCAGGCAGATACGCAGGAGAAAGTCCTCGACTACGCCGAAGGAATCGCCGAAGACCTCGAAGAGGCAGGCGTCCGCGTCGAACTCGACGACCGCGACGAGCGCAACCCCGGCTTCAAGTTCAACGAGTGGGAACTCAAGGGCGTTCCTGTCCGCTTCGAAATCGGCCCCAACGAAGTCGATGACGAGGTTATCACCGTCGTCCACCGACCCGACGGCGAATCGGTCGAAGTCGCCCGCGACGACATCGCAGAGGCCGTCTTCGACCAGTTCGACGAAGTGTACGCCAAACTCTACGCCGCCGCCGAAGACAACCTCGAATCCAACGTCCGCGAGGCGTCCTCGCGCAACGAGATTCTCGGCACAATCGGCCAGCACGGTGGCTACGTGAAAGCGCCGTGGTGCGGTGCCGAATCCTGTGAAGAAGAGATTAAAGAACAGATTTCGGCGGAAATCGTCATGGTCCCACTCGACGACGAAGACGCAGAGATTCACGACGGCGAAGACTGCGCCATCTGTGGCGACGGCGCCGAAGAGACGGCGTACTTCGCAAAGTCGTACTAGGACGGTTCGACCTACCGCCCGCTGGCGGTTATTCACGATTTTTCATCTATTTCGTTGCCCGTCGAAGGGAAGTCGTGCTAGATACTAACAGTGCATAGTACCTTATATGTGATTAAAACACCCTTATGGTTTCAGGAAAAGGTGCTTATGCGGGTAGTTACTTCTTCGAAGTATGACCAAGCCACACATAGACACTCCTCTGTCTCGACCCGGGTTGGCCGACCCGTCGGACGAGCGCTCCAACTGCGGTGTTGGGGCCGTTGTAGACCTCGAACACGGCGCTTCGCACCGCGTCGTTGCCGATGGTCTCGAACTCCTCGAAAACCTCGAACACCGTGGCACCACCGGTGCCGAGGAAAACACAGGAGACGGCGCTGGCATCTTGATTCAGCGCCCCGACCGCTTTATCGAAGCAATCGTCGAAACCGACCTCCCCGAGACCTACGCCGTCGGGTCGGTCTTCATGCCGGTAGACGACGAGGTACGCGAACAGGTAGCTGAACTCGTCGAAGAGACGCTCGAATCACATGGCCTCTCTGTCTTCCACTGGCGCGACGTGCCGACGAACAACGACGGACTCGGCAAGACCGCACTCGACTCGGAACCCGACGTATGGCAGGTCTTCGTCGAACCCGCAGGCGACATGGATGAAGATGAATTCGACCGCGCACTCTACGTCGCCCGACGCGCCACCGAAAAGGCCGCTGAGAACCTGACGCTCCCCGGCGCGGCGCGATTCTACGTCTGTTCGCTCGACCGCAAGACGCTCGTCTACAAGGGCCTTCTCACCGCCGAGCAACTCCCCGAGTACTACCCAGACCTCTCTGACGAGCGCATGGAGTCCGAGTTGACGCTCGTTCACGCGCGTTTCTCGACCAACACGCTCGGCGCGTGGCACCTCGCCCACCCGTACCGCCACGTCATCCACAACGGCGAAATCAACACCATCCGTGGCAACGTCAACTGGATGCGTGCCCGCGAGACCGACCTCGAACACGAGGCCTTCGGCGCGGACCTCGATACGCTCAAGCCGATTACGAAGGCCGACCAGTCCGACACCGCGAGCGTGGACAACGTGGTCGAACTCCTCCTGAAGAGTGACCGCGAACTTCCCCACGTCCTCCGGATGCTCATCCCGGAATCCTACCGCAGCGATCACCAGATGAGCGACGCACGCCGCGACTGGTACGACTTCCACGCCTCGCTGGTCGAACCGTGGGACGGCCCCGCGCTCGTCGCCGCAACCGATGGCGACCGAATCGCAGCCGTCCTCGACCGCAACGGCCTGCGTCCGTGTCGCTACGAAGTGACGACTGACGGGAGGCTCATCCTCGCCAGCGAAGTCGGCGCGCTCGACACCGACCCCGCAGAAATCGAACAGCGCGGTCGTCTCCGCCCCGGTGAAATCTTCATGGCCGACCCCGACGAGGGTCGTGTCATCCCCGACGGCGAAGTCTTCGACTCGCTCACCGACGACAAGTACGGCGAGTGGGTCAGCGAACAACAGCGCCACCTCGACGACATCGCCGACGACGGCGTTCGCGCAATCGACAGTATCGAAGCACTCCGCGCGGCACAGGCCTCCTTCGGCTACACCCACGACCAACTCAACCACATGATAGAGCCGATGGCCCGCGACGGCAAGGACCCCGTCGGCTCGATGGGTGACGACACGCCGTTGTCGGTTCTTTCGGACCTCAACCGGCCGCTTTTCACCTACTTCAAACAGCTGTTCGCGCAGGTGTCGAACCCGCCTATCGACTACATCCGCGAGAAGTTGGTGACGAGTCTCGAATCTCGACTCGGCTACCAGCGTAACCTCTTGTCCGAATCGCCGGACCACGCCCGGCAACTCGTCCTCGACTCGCCGATTCTCACCGACGCGCAGACGAGTGCCATCAAAGACCTCGATGACGACATGCAGAGCGCCGTCGTGGACACCACCTACGAGAAAGGTGGCGACCTCGAGTCGGCAATCGAAGGAGTACGTGACGAAGCGAAGGAAGCAATCGAAGCGGGCGCAGATATCGTCGTCCTCTCGGACCGCAACGTCGGCCCGGACCGCGTGGCGATTCCGAGCCTCCTTGCGACGGGGGCAGTCCACCACAGTCTCGTCCGAAACGGCCTTCGCAACCACGCCGGACTCGTCGTCGAGTCCGGCGACCCACGCGAGGTTCACCACTTCGCGACGCTCATCGGCTACGGCGCTGGCGCGGTGAACCCGTACCTCGCTTACCAGACTATCGAAGACATCGTCGCCGGACCCGACGGTGCAGACGAAGCCGAAGCCATCGACTCCTACATCCACGCCGTCGAAGATGGCATCCTGAAGACGATGGCGAAGATGGGCATCTCCACGGTCGAGAGTTACCGCGGTGCCCAAATCTTCGAAGCCATCGGTCTCTCGTCGGACTTCATCGCCGAATACTTCGAAGGAACCGAGATTCGAACCGAAGGTATCGGCATCGACGTCATCGAAGAAGACCTCTTGACTCGCCACGCCGCGGCCTTCGGCGCAGACCCAAAGCTCGAACGCCAAGGCGAGTACGAGAACCGCTCGAACGGCATCCACCACGGCTGGAACCCGAAGACGGTCGGCACGCTCCAGCAGGCAGTCCGCGCTGGCGACTACGACCGCTACAAGGAGTTCGCCGAACTCGTCAACGACCAGTCTGAACACATCCAAGCACTGCGCGGTCTGCTCGAATTCGACCCCGACCGCGAATCCATCGACATCGACGAAGTCGAACCCGTCGAAGATATCGTCAAACGGTTCTCGACCGCGGCGATGTCGCTCGGCAGTCTCTCACCCGAAGCCCACGAGAACAACTCGATTGCGATGAACCGCATCGGCGGCAAGTCGAATTCGGGTGAAGGTGGCGAACCACCGGAACGCTTCGGCACCGAGAAAGAGTGCAACGTCAAGCAGGTCGCATCCGGCCGCTTCGGCGTCACCTCGCACTACCTCTCGTCTGCAGACGAACTCCAAATCAAGATGGCACAGGGCTCGAAGCCCGGTGAAGGTGGCCACCTTCCCGGCAAGAAGGTCAACGAGATGATTGCCCACGTCCGCTATGCGACGCCGGGCGTCGGCCTCATCTCGCCACCACCGCTGCACGACATCTACTCCATCGAAGACCTGAAACAGCTCATCTTCGACCTGAAGTCCGCCAACCCCGACGCCGACATCAACGTCAAGCTCGTCTCCGAGGCGGGTATCGGCACCATCGCAGCAGGTGTCTCGAAGGCCGAAGCCGACGTAGTACATATCTCGGGCTACGACGGCGGGACGGGCGCATCGCCCAAGACCTCAATCAAGAACGCCGGTCTGCCGTGGGAACTCGGCCTCGCCGAAGCAAACCAGATGCTCCGTGCGACCGGCCTCCGCTCGCGCATCCGCGTTTCCGCCGACGGCGGCATGAAGACCGGTCGCGACGTCGCAGTCGCCGCACTCCTCGGCGCAGAAGAGTACATCTTCGGGACGGCCTCGCTCGTCACCGCAGGCTGTGTGATGGCGCGCCAGTGCCACGAGAACACCTGTCCTGTCGGTGTCGCCACGCAGGACGAGAACCTCAGACAGCGATTCCCCGGCCAACCCGACCACGTCATCAACTACATGACGTTCATCGCGCAGGAACTCCGCGAAATCATGGCCGAACTCGGCTTCCGCACCCTCGAAGAGATGATTGGCCGTCCATCGCTCTTGCGCCAGCGCGAGACGGACCACCCGAAAGCCAAGCACCTCGACCTCTCGGCGGTCATCGCCGAACCCGCGGGCGACGCGCGGACGAAGACCGAAGAACAAGCCCACGCCGATATCGAGACGCACATCGACCGCAAACTCATCAAGGAGGCGACGCCCGCACTGGAAGACCAGCAGCCGGTCGTCATCCGCCGCGACCTGCGGAACTCGGACCGCGCAGTCGGTGCGATGCTCTCGAACCGCATCTCCAACGCTTACGGCGGCGAGGGTCTCCCAGAAGGGACGATTCGCTGTGAGTTCTCCGGAACCGCAGGACAGACGTTCGGTGGCTTCCTCGCCCACGGCGTCACGATGCGCCTGACGGGTGCCGCAAACGACTACGTCGGCAAGGGCCTCTCCGGTGGCCGCATCATCGTCGAGACGCCCGCCGAAGCCAACTACGACGCCACGGAGAACATCCTCATCGGCAACGTCGCGCTCTACGGGGCGACCCAGGGCGAGGCGTACATCAACGGAATGGCGGGCGAGCGTTTCGCCGTCCGCAACTCCGGTGTGAAGGCCGTCGTCGAAGGCGTCGGCGACCACGGCTGTGAGTACATGACCGGCGGCGTCGTCGCCGTCCTCGGTAACACTGGTCGCAACTTCGCCGCAGGGATGTCTGGTGGCATCACCTACGTCTACGACCCCGACGACGACCTCGCGGCGAACGCCAACACCGAGATGGTCGAACTCCAGTCCGACCTCGACAGTGCTGACGAGGCGATGCTTACTCGACTCGTCGAGAACCACCTCGCCTACACCGACTCCGAGCGCGCCGCCGAACTCCTCGACGACTGGGAGGTGAGTTTGAAGGACTTCGTGAAAGTGATGCCCGACGCCTACGCCGAAGTCATCGCCGAGAAGCCCGAACAGGACGTTCGCTCCGAACTCCCCGTCGCCGCAGGTGCCGTTGCCGAAGCTGAGTCGGACCGTATCGGTGCGACGACGACGAGCGACGACTGAACACCCCGCGATATTTTTTCGAGCGCGCCGAACCCCAGACGTGTCCCGCGAGTACGACAAACTTGTCCGAGACGAGATTCCGCATATAATCCGCGAGTCGGGCGAATCCCCACGCACGCACGTTGCCGAAGGCGAAGAGTTAGACCGACGACTCGCAGAGAAAGTGGTCGAAGAAGCTCGGGAGTTCGAAGCGAGTCACCGAATCGAGGAACTCGCGGATATCGTCGCGGTCATCGACGCGGTTCTCGTTCGTGAAGAAGTGGACTGGGAGACGTTACGAGAACTCGTCTCTGAAAAGGCCGCCGAGCGTGGTGGGTTCGAAGACGGCGTCGTCCTCGAACGCGTCGAGTAAGCACGCGGTCACGACCTGCCACCGGAATCCGCCGCCGGTTCTCCCACGTTTTTCACCACGCATCTCCAGTCGTGAATATGAACAACGCGCTCGTCATCGGCGGCACTCGATTTATCGGCCGCCACCTCGTCGAGGACTTGCTCGACCACGACTACGACGTGACCATCTTCAATCGCGGGAACCACGACAATCCCTTCAGTGACAACCCGCGCGTCCAGCACGTCCAAGGCGACAGAAAAGACGACGAAGCCCTCCGCACGGCTAAACTCACCGTCGAACCGGATGCCGTCTTCGACTGCGTTGCCTACCACCCCGGCGACGTCGTTTCGGCGGTCGATATCTTCACCGACGTGGACGCCTACGTCTACATCTCCAGCGGGGCGGCCTATGGAAGCGAAGAGATTCCGAAGCGCGAAGGCGTGACTCCACTCTGTAAGTGTACGAACGAACAGGCCGAGTCCGACGCCGACGAGACTTACGGCCCGCGAAAAGCGGAGGGTGACCGTGTGGTCTTCGAGGCCGCTTCCCGAGGAATCGACGCCATGTCCATCCGCCCTTGTATCGTCTACGGCCCGGACGACTACACCGAACGCCTCGACTACTGGATTGAGAGGGTACTCAACTACGACCGAGTTCTCATCCCCGGCGACGGGACGAACATCTGGCACCGTGCCTACGTCGAAGACGTGGCGAGTGCGATGCGCATCATCGCCGAAGAAGGCGAGGCAGGAGAAGCCTACAACGTGGGCGACCAGCAACTCGTGACGCTCCAAGAGATGCTCGAACTCATCGCCGACGTGGCGGGCACAGAAATCGAAGTCGTCCACGCAGGTGAACGTGAACTGGCCGCTGGCGAACTCTCACCGACTGATTTCATCCTCTATCGAGAATACCCACATCTCCTCTCGACCAGCAAGCTCGCCGCCCTCGGGTGGGAATCGACGCCATTCGATGAGGCGATGCGACGCTCTGTCGAGAGCCATCGTGAGAGCGACCGCGACGGGAGTGAATACGACCCCGGACGCGACGCAGAAGAACGTGTCCTCTCGATTCTCGATACGCTGTAAGTAACCGACAGTCGAGACCCGAAGGTCTCTCTCGGCGAACTGTACGCTAAAAAATCGGGCTTCGACTCAGATGTCGAAGTTCTCGGTGTGGTCCATCTCGGGGACCTCTTCTTCGAGCCACTCGCGGAACCACTTGACGCGCTTGAGACGTTGGTAAGCGAGGCTCTCTGCGGTGTCGGTGACGAGTCGCTGCGAGGCGTCACGGCCGCGTTCGAAGACGCGCTCGACCATCTCGGCGGCGTCCATGTGAGTTCGGGCCTCGTAGCCCATCCGGAGGAGCATGAGCGCCGTGCCGTTGGCCCCAATCTTGTCGAGGATGTCGGCTTCGATGAGACACCGTGTCTCCAGCGAGATGTCCATCAAGTCGCCCTGATACGAATGGTCGGAGACGACTTGGCACACCTGTTCGGTGAACGATTCGGGATAGTCGCCGTGGGTCGTCAAGAACTCGCGGGCGACGCGTGCCCCTTCTTCGGCGTGGACCTCCTGTTCGGCTTCGAGTTTGGAGATGTCGTGGAAGAGGGCGGCGACGCGAACCACGTCAACATCGGCGCCTTCGCGCTTCGCGATATGCGATGCAAGGTCGACGACGTTCAGAATGTGATTGAAGCGGTACTCCGCAGAATGCCACGGGTACCACCGCATTCGCCCGCCATCGTCTTCATTCTCGACGCTCGCACTCAGGTAGTCGAGGACGAACCGCTTCATGTCCTCGAACTCTGCGTCAGAGACCGACGAGTCTTTGATTTCAACGCCCACGATGAATCCTCCGTGGGGGTGAACGAATCTCAGATTTCATTACACGGATTGAGGTTCGTTCTACTCTTAGGCGTTACGACACCCTGAGTTTTTGATTCGGTGGGGTTGGCTACACCTGCACGCGACTCGCGACCACCCGAAGTGACAAACATAACTACCACTCATGCGTCGAACACCACATGAGCGAAGCGCGTTATCTCGACGAGACCACGCTGTTCACCTTCGAGACGACGGTCGAAGCAGTCCGCGGCGATGACCGCGTGGTTCTGAACGAAACCTGCTTCTATCCGACTGGTGGCGGCCAGCCACACGATACGGGCACACTGCGGGCAAAGGGCGAAGAATGGCGCGTCGTAGACGTGAAAAAACGAGATCGTATCGAACACATCGTCGAAGGAACCGTCCCCGAAGTCGGCACAACTGTCACCGGAACCATCGACGAAGATCGACGCCGTGCCCACATGCGCTATCACACCGCCCAACACCTCCTCTCGTCGATTCTGCTCACCGAGTTCGACGCCGAGACGACCGGCAATCAGCTGTACCACGACCACGCACACCTCGATTGCGCCTACGAGCGATTCGACGACGAGGACCTCCAGACCATCGAAGACCGGATGAACGAACTCGTCGCCGACGACCTGCCCGTTCGATGGTACACGCTCGACCGCGACGAAGCAGAGGCGACACTCGACCCCGAGCGAACTCGACTGCACTTGTTGCCAGATTCGATTCGAGAGGTTCGAATCGTCGAAATCGGCGATACAGAGACTCCATTAGACCAAACTGCCTGCGCCGGAACACACGTCGAATCGACCGGCGAGATTGGAACCGTGGCCGTCACCGGGCGGACGACACAAGGGTCGGAACACGAACGAATCGGCTTCGAACTCGAATAAGGACGAAGACTACGACTCTGGTGGTTCACACACCCATCCCTCTCTAACCGGGATGAGACGATAGCCGTGGTCACGAAGCAACTCCGCCGCCATCGATTCGTCGTGACCGTCGCGTGCATCGTGGACTTCGAAGTAGAGTGTCGGGCGATGCTCACGGAGTACTGATTCTGCCCCCTCCAAGACGGCGAGTCCGAAGCCTTCTACGTCTATTTTGAGGTGGTCCGGTGGCGGAACCTCACCAGATTCGACCAGCGAATCGAGTCGGCGCATCTGAATCTCGACCTGCTCGGCGATGCTTGCCTCCCACGCGCTCGCGTGGGCCGACGAGAACGACCCCAATTCGTCGTAATTCGATTGATGGAAGGTTCGCGTCTCGTCGGCGTTTCCGAGGCCACAGTCGAGGAGTGTGACTCGCTCTTCGAACTCGTTGAGTCGAATATTCGCCGCGAGTTGCTCGGAGACGTGGGCATTTGGTTCGACCGCGACGACTCGAATACGTGGGTGACTCGCCGCGGCGGCGAGTGTGTAGGTTCCCGTGTTCGCGCCGACATCGACGACGACCTCATCGGGAGCGAGGTTGGAAAGGAGCGCGTGGAGGAGGACGTCCTCACCGTGTCGATTGTACAGTTCGTAGCTTCGGAAGGACACGCCATCGACGTGCTTCGTCGTCGTGAGAAGTTCGTGACGGTAGTTTCTGCGAACCAGTGTGTAATGGAGCGAGTAGGAGAGATGGCGAAGGGTCGAAAGCGGGTGCCGCGACAACACGTTGTGTAGTTGTCAAACGGTGTGGGTAAAAATTGGTCGGAGAGATAAGTGCGAGACTGAGAGCTAAGAGGGAATTATTTCATCACCAATGCAGTTGAAAAGTAGTCTCAGGCGGATTCGAACCTCGGTCGCTCCGACTCGTCGCTCCCCGCTTCGATCCTCGTTGTGACTATTTACTCACTGACGTTCGTAAAATAGTCCCAGGCGGATTCGAACCGCCGTCAACGGCTGTCTTCTCGGTACGCATGAACCGTACCAATCCAAAGGCCGCTATGATTGGCCACTACACCATGGGACTGCGCTTCGCTCGTCCCATGTACCTCGCAATCCATCCGGATTGCTCGACACCACGGGACTGTGCATATAATCGTAGCGCGACGGTAGCACAATAATGTTACTTTTTACGCCGCAGTCGTGCATTTCCACTTTCAACAAGTCGGTGACACGTACGACAAAGCGAAATAACGTTGTCTAGGGTGTGGGCATCAGACGGATGCTCGAAATCACGAACTCGCATTAGATGGTGAACGTCGGGGTTTTGGCCGGTTTCATTCCGGTCGGCACCACATCTTTGACAGCTGTATTCGTCCCGTTTGAGTGCGAGTCGGCGAACTCGCCACCAACGCTCTCCGTAGTTGAATGAGCCACCTTCCCACTGGTGATGTTGCTCTCCAACGACGTTCACCGAGAGCCACTCACCGTAACAATCTGAATCACAGAATACGCCGTACTCGTTCGACTGAATCTGTGATTCGAGTCGCTGAATTTCAGCCTCGCAGTGAGAACAGCTGGTTACAACACGCTCAAGTCGTACTGCCGGGTTCTCTGGGAGAAGCCCATTTGCTTCGTCAACACACGTGGAGCAGTAGATTCCCTTCTTATTCGATGGATAGTATTCGAACGAAGACCCACAGACCGTACATTGGGCTGTTTCTTTGGCCCCTTTCCAATTTCCATTGGCTACCCCACTTTCGGAATAGCACTCATCACAGTACACTCGCTGAGATTTTGGATCGTAGAATTCGCCATCACACTCTTGGCATGTCCGATTCGGAAGCGGTTCGCCATGGACCTTCGTATGGTGCTGTCGAACTCCTTGTTTAGTTCTGAGCTGTCGAGAACAAGTCGGACACCCCAGACACAACCACAGGGCAGGAGCTAGTTAGTGTCGAGCCAAGTAGGGTGAAAGTAAAACTCGATTAGTCCGCTGCTTCAGTTTCGGTCTCCGCCTCAGCACCGCCACACACGTCGAGGTATTTGCAGGCGTCCGTCTCTGGGTCGAAACAGTCCGGACACTCCGAGTTGCGGTCGATAATCGTGTCGAGCCGGTCCGCAATCATGCCGTCGATGACGGGCTCGAGTTCGCGGGCCTCTGCACGGAATTCGTCTACTTCGAGGACGTTCGAGAGGAACCGTTCGATGATACAGTAAGTTTGCAGCGCATCACGAGCGCGGACGATACCGTCGTCAGTGAGGGTGACACCCTTGTACTTCTCGTGTTCGGCGAGGCCACGAGATTCGAGTTTGCCAATCATCTCGTTGGCACTGGCGGGACTGACGTCCATCATGTCTGCGAGCGCCCCGGTCGCAGCCGGGCCATTTTCCATCTGTTGCAGCAGGTAAATCGCTTTGACGTACTGGTCTGCGGTGTTCATCGTATTACTCGCGTTCTTCCATGATTTTCGTCACTTCTTCGACCCCATCGGCCTCTTCGTCGCGAATCTCGGAGAGCGTCGCAAGCAACTCTTCGCGGTCGATGGTGAACTGTGCGTCACTGGCTTCGACGGCCTTGATAACGTCGTCGTAGAACTTGTAGGCCGTCTCCTCGTTACAGAGTTGGTCGTACAGGACGCCGTCGAAGTCCTCGGGCTTCGTCTGGCCGTACTGTGCTTCGACCAATGCCTCAATCTCCTCGAATGGAATGCTCTCGACATCCAGACGGTCGATGATATCTTCGAGTCGGCCGCGGTGTTCGGCAGATTCCTCTGCGGCGTGCGAAAGCAAGTCTCGAATCTCTTCGTCGAGCGAATCGTCGCCCATCTCTTCGTCGAGCGAATCGTCGCCCATCTCTTCGTGGTGGTGGTAGGCGCGTGCCTCGACGACCTCTTCGAGGACGATTCCGATTTGCAGGAGGCGTGCGAGTTGGTGGTCTGAGGTGACCTGATAGCCCATACTCACGCGAGACACCCCTCGTTCAAATACGATACCGACTGAATCATACTCAGACCTGAGTCTGTAACGAACTTAAGCGGTTCCCCTTTCGGGTTCCGAGTCGCCCGTCTCCGGTTCCGCAGGAGTCTCCGTTTCTTCGGTGGATGGTCTTGCTCCCCTTTTCGAGGTCGCGTGGCGGCCCATCCAGTGGTAGGTCCCGATGGCGACGTATCCTTGCTGCTCGTCGATGATTTTCTCGATTACTTTTCGGTCATCCTCGTCGATAGAGACGACGTGCGCGATAATCTGTCCGGGGACGGTTATCGGGTCTGCGGCCATCCCAATGATGAGTCCCGTAAATGGAGCGTCGACGACGTGTTCTTCTCGTTTGAAGTGGTCTGAGATGGTACAGACGGCCTTCCCCTCCTCGACAATTGGATACGGTCCCCACTCCATGTCTATCCATCCACCCGCAGTCGAGCGAATCCACTTCTTTTCTTTCGACCCGACGATCCGTTGCCACACCGGTTCAGCCTCGAACTCGTCGTCTATCATCCCAAAGTAAGCGAAGAGATTGTGCAATCGGTCGAGGGCATTGTCGACCATCACTGGTTGGTAGCGGTGAGCCTCTCCCATCTCGACAGTGATGGTCGGGGTCCCGTTTTCCGAGGCGACTCGACGCATCATCCCCTTCGACCCCGCCCCGTCGAGGACGACGTTCGAGAGGAATGCATTGGCCACTTCTGCCACTGCGGGGTCACTCATGTCTGCGCGCGTGTGGAAAATCGTCACCTTGTCTCGCGTCGAAGTGTGGAAGTCCACCCCCATATCGCACTTGGAGATAAAGCGGTCGTAGATGACTTTCGCCATCTGCTGGCCCTCGTTGCCGTCTTCTCTCCCCGGGAACGCGCGGTTCAGGTCGCGGTCGTAGATTGGAAGGTATCGCATGTGTGCACGGTATCCCGGCACGTTAAGCACGTGCAGACACACGATGGTTCCAGAGAGTTCCTGTGGGTCGTATCGGTCGGCGACTTCCTGTACCAACTTCACACCGTTGACTTCGTCACCGTGCATCGCCGCGCTGACGAACACTTTGGGTCCCGAATGGACGCCGTTGATGATAGTCACTGGAAGCTCTATCGGGTCGCTGAGATAGGATTCGCCGACCTCGTACATGATGTGTCGTTTTTCGCCGGGTCTGACCTCGGCGTCGTAGCGGAAGGCCTCTCCATTGTTGTTGTTGGACATCGTAATTCTCCGATTGCAACTACTACGTTGACTACGGAGAAAATGATTGGTAGAAGGACAGTTTCCTGACTAACCGAAATTCTTGATTTTCACGAAGAGGCGCGAGCAAGGCACGGACGAACGGTTTCACTATCTGATGGCCTTAGAAAAGATGTAAAAACCGCGTACCAGCGCGCTTACGAGAGGCGCGCAGCAATGAGTTCTTCGAGGTCGTCGCGGAACTCATCGACTTCGATTTCGTCGAGGACGGGCACGAAGAAGCCTTCCACGAGCATGTTGCGTGCTTGGAGTTCGGGGATGGACCGAGAGACCATGTAGAAGAGGTCTTCTTTGTCCACCTGACCGACCGAGGCGGCGTGGGACGCTTCGGTGTCGTGGTTGTGGATGATGAGCTTCGGCGACGCGTCTGCCTCGGACTCGTCGGAGAGCATCAGCGTGTTCTCACGCTGGTAGGAGTTGGTGCGCCAGGCGTCGCGGCCGACGTTCTGGACACCCTCGTAGACCGAGCGTGCCTCGTCGTCGAGGACGCCACGGGTGATGAGGTCCGCCATCGTGTTCTCGGCGTTGTGCCAGACACGAGCGTTCACGTCGAGGTGCTGGTCGCCGTGACCGAAGAACGCACCGACGATTTTCGTCTCCGAACCCTCGCCGTTGAGTTCCGTCTCGATGTCGGAGCGGGTGAGACGCGAACCGAGGTTGCCCTCGATCCAGTTGATAGTCGAGTGGTTGGCGGTGATGCCACGCTTGAGCGAGTACGTGTAGGAGTCCTCTGCGAGGTTCTGGAGCGACCCGTACTGGACGTAGGAGTTCTCGCCCGCAGCGACCTCGACGAGGTTCGAGAAGTACCGTTCTTCGCCGGTCTCCTCGCCGGACTCGATGCCTTCGAGGATGGTGACCGAAGAGGACTCTTCGGTGACGACGAGCGTGTGGCTGAAGAGCGACCGAGAGTTCATCTCGGCGCGAATCTTCACATCCTCGGCGTTGACACCCTCGGGGACGTAGATGAACGTGCCCGTGGTGAACAGCGCCGCAGAGAGTGCCGTCAGGTAGTTCGTTTCGAGGTCGAGGACCGAGCCGAAGTGCTCCTCGATGAGGTCACCGTACTCGTCGAGAGCCTCCGTGAACGGAAGCACGACGACGTCTTCGGGTGCTTCGCGGGTCGTCTCGTCAGACTGGTTGAGCGGGTCAACGAGCGTCTCGAAATCGAGCGCTTCGAGGTTCGTCCAGCGACGACCCGGCGTCTGGATGACGTTAGGCAACTCGAGGTCGTCGAGCGCCGACAGTGCTTCGAGACGTGCTTCGAGGAGCCACTCAGGCTCGTCTCGTGCGTCCGAAATCTCTCGTACTGTCTCTTCAGACAGGTTTGCGGGAATTTGTGCGCTCATTGGTTATCCGAGGCTACCCTCCATTTCGAGTTCCACCAGTCGGTTGAGTTCGACTGCGTACTCGATTGGCAGTTCTTCGGTGATGGGTTCGATGAACCCGGAGACGATCATCTGCTTCGCGTCGTCGTCGTCGAGGCCGCGCGATTGGAGGTAGAAGATGTCTTCGTCACCAATCTTGCCGACGGTCGCCTCGTGGGCAACGTCGACTTGGGACTCGTTAATCTCCATGTACGGCATCGTGTCCGAGGTGGACTCGTTGTCGAACATCAGCGCGTCACACTCGACAGCAGTCGAGGAGTTCTTCGCGCCGTTTGCGATGTGGACGAGGCCGCGGTAGTTGGTGCGGCCGCCGTCCTTGGAGATGGACTTCGACTCGATGGTCGATTTCGTCTCGGGGGCGTTGTGGTAGACCTTCGCACCGGTGTCGATGTTCTGGCCTTCACCCGCGAATGCGATGGTGATGTGGTTGTCGGATGCACCACGGCCCTTGAGAATCGAGGCCGGGTAGAGCATCGTCGCTTTCGAACCCATGGAACCGGAGATCCATTCCATACGGCCGTTCTTCTCGACGATTGCGCGCTTCGTGTTGAGGTTGTACGTGTTCTTCGACCAGTTCTGGACGGTCGAGTACTGCACGTGTGCGTCCTCGCCGACGAAGACTTCGACGCCACCGGAGTGGAGGTTGAACGCCGAGTACTTCGGCGCGGAACAACCTTCGATGTAGTGGACTTCGGAGCCCTTCTCGGCGACGATGAGCGTGTGTTCGAACTGGCCCATGCCCTCGGAGTTCATGCGGAAGTACGCCTGAACCGGCATATCGACCGTCGTGTCTTCGGGGACGTAGACGAACGACCCGCCGGACCAGATAGCACCGTGGAGTGCGGCGAACTTGTTGTCGCTCGGGGGGACGCACTTCGTCATGAAGTACTCCTTGACGATGTCTTCGTGTTCCTGGACCGCTTGGTCCATGTTCATGAAGACGACGCCTTTCTCTTCCCAGCGCTCCTGCATGTTCTGGTAGACGACTTCGGACTCGTACTGGGCACCGACGCCGGAGAGGGCGTTCTTCTCGGCTTCCGGGATACCCAGTTTGTCGAACGTGTCCTTGATGTCGTCCGGCAGGTCGCGCCAGTCGTCGACGCCGCCGCGGACGTCCACGTCGGGTCGGATGTACGGAACGATTTCGTTTACGTCAACCTCCGAGAGGTCGGGCTGGCCCGGCCAGTCGGTTGGCATCGGCATCTTCTGGAACTGCTTGAGCGCGCGAAGGCGGCGCTGAAGCATCCATTCGGGTTCGTCTTTGTCTTCAGAGATGACGCGGATGGTCTCTTCGGTGAGACCCTTGTCGGCCGCGAATGCGGACTTCTGCTCCTTCTTGAACTCGAAGCGAGCTTCCGTGTCTGTCTCTTTGAGGTGGTCTTGATCGGAACTCATGGTGTTGTGTAATTACGCGGTCTCGTAGACTTCCTCGCGGACCCAGTCGTAGCCCTTGTCTTCGAGCTCGGCCGCGAGGCCTGCGTCGCCGCTCTTGACGACTTTTCCGTCGAGCATGATGTGGACGTGGTCCGGTTCGACGTATTCGAGGATGCGCTGGTAGTGAGTAATCTGGAGGATACCAGTGCCCTGCTCGTCGCGGAGGGCGTTGATACCCTTCGAGACGTCCTGCAGGCGGTCGATGTCGAGACCGGAGTCGATCTCGTCGAGTACGGCGATGGACGGCTCGAGGATGGCGGCTTGCAGAACTTCGTTCTGCTTCTTCTCACCGCCGGAGAACCCGGCGTTGAGGTAGCGCTGCATGAACTTCTCGTCCATGTCGAGCAGTTCCATCTTCGATTTGAGGAGTTTCTGGAACTCGGCGACGCCGACTTCGCCGTCGTCGACCGGTCCAGCCATCGGCGATGGGACTTCCTCGTCTGCTTCCTCTTCTTCTTCTTCGTCTTCGCCGAAGAGGAGTTCGTTGCGCTCGTCAATCTTTGCGTTGAGCGCAGTGCGGAGGAAGTTCGTCATCGTGACGCCCTCGATTTCCGCGGGGTACTGGAAGCCGAGGAAGATACCGAGCGCGGCGCGCTCGTTCGGCTCCAGTTCCAGAAGGTTCCACGTGCGAGCGTCTTCCGGAATGTCGATATCGCCGAAGTCACCTTCGTCGAGGCGGAGAAGAATCTCGCCGTCGGTCACTTCGTAGGCCGGGTGGCCTGCGATTACTTTGGAGGTGGTCGATTTGCCGGACCCGTTCGGACCCATCAGGGCGTGAATTTCACCGGAACGGACTTCCAAATCGACTCCTCGCAGAATCTGCTCACCGTCGTCCTCCGCGACTTGTGCGTGGAGGTTTTTTATCTCGAGAGTTGCCATCGTTGGTTCGTTGCCTCGTACACGAAGCCTGGGGAGTTGTACCCATAATGCTTGCGCATTTACCCCCGGTCCTTTTTCGAGAAGAAAAATTTGTTTTCACAACGAGAAAGAATCAGCACAACTCGCGAGAGAAATAGAACTGCTTGACAAGCTAGTTCGAAACCGGATTCTTCGAAAATCAGTAATCTGGTCCGCCTACGGTCGGATGTTCACATGAAACTGCCGAGACCCGTCTGCTGTTGTCCGCTTTTGACCTCGTCCCACGACATTCCGAGGGCTTCGATGATACGCGAAATCGGTCCTTCGAGTGTCTTTTCGAGCATGACGTCCCACGCGACTTCGAACTCGCTCGGCACCTGGTCGTCGTACTCGAAACAGATGACGTCGGGGTCGCGTTTGAACTCGCGATACAGGTCGTCTTGCATCGGGTCGAACTTGTTCGCGTCCTCCAACGCTCGGAACCACGACGGGTGGACCTTGGCGAGATAGAGTCGTTTCGGCTTCGACCCTCGCCCGAAGTTCGTCCCCAAGAACGCGTTGGCGTACATCGCCCCGCGGACGTGTGCGGTGGCCGTCTCGTAGGCGGTGAGCCGCTTTCCGATACCGCCGGGAATCCCGATTTCGTCGAGCGGCAGGTCACCGGCTTGGAAGTCGGTGATGATGTCGTGGAGGTACTCTTTGATGACCTCTGTGTCTTCCCCGTGGACGATTTGGTCGATGACCGTCTTTTGGACTTCTTTCGTGATTTGGGCGATATCAGACCGTTTGTACTCGAAGCCAGTGATGTCGATGTCGTCCACATCTTTGCCCTCTTTCCAGATGATGTGACCGGCGTAGCGTTTCTTCTTTCCCGCCTGGAAGAACCGTCGGTAGAGTTTCTCGAACTCGATTTGGAAGCGGTGTTCGTCAGCGCCCAGTTTGTCCTGGGCGAAGTCGTCGTAGGCGGCGTTGATGTGTTTCTCGATGTCGAACGCTTGCTCGATAGCTTCCTCCTTACTCACGTCGGGGCCGAGTGCGAGCATCACCGAGTCGGTGTCACCGTAGGCAACCTCGTAGCCGAGGTTGTTGGCCGACTGCTCGGTGAAGTTGATGACCTCGCGCCCAGTTGCGGTCACCGCCGCACCCATCTCCTTGTCGTAGAGGCGGAAGCGGTCCCATCCCAGAACACCATACAGGGAGTTCATGATGACCTTCACTGCGGCCTGCTGGCGGTCGAACTGCTCGTATTCGGAGCTTCCGGGTTCGTGTTCGTTGCGCAGGCCTTTCTTCTCTTCACGCTCGCCGAGGAGTTCGTCTACCATCTCTCGGATGATACCGTCCGGCTCCTGTCGGAAGTGCGTCCCATTGGGTGCATGGAACATCTCGCCGTCGTACTCGTCGGGGTCCACCTTCGTCTCGGGCGACGCGTTGATGGTCACCATACACATCGGGTACAGCGACTTCAGGTCCAGTACCGTGACGTTCTCTTTGACGCCCGTGATGGGGTCGAAGACGGCACCGCCTTCGTAATCTTCTGACTCCTGTTGGCCCTTCGATGGGAGTGCGAACTCGTCGTAGACCTTGTGCAGGACGTAGATGTCCACGGTGTCGCCCGGCGTCGGTGCGTCTTCGAGTTTACACCCGACGAAGGAACGCACCTCGTCCCAGAAGGCGATGATACCCTGCTTGCGGTCGATTTCGACACACAACTCCACGTCGCGCAGGTTGTATTCGAGCAGGCGTTTCGGGTCCTGTTCCCACAAATCGCCGATATCGCCCGAGTAGCGCTCTTTGCCCACGTCGAGTTCGAGTTCGCCCACCGCGTCCAATCTGTACGATTCGAGTTCGGTGAACTGGGTTCGCTTGTAGGCATACAGAAGGTCGAAGACGACGCGGCCTTTGATGTCCGGGCCGCCCCAGCCACTTCGCCACACTTCACCCAGACGAGACATGCGGTCCGAGTCGAGGTTGTACGTGGAAGCGGGGTTCAGTTCGTCCAATCGGTCGAGGAAGTACGGCGCGTCGAAGTCGTCGAAGTTCCAGCCAGTGAGTACGTCGGGGTCCGTCTCTTCGATGTACGTCAAGAACGCGTCGAGCATCGCGTCCTCAGTGTCGAAGGTCCGAATGTCCACCGAAGCGTCGTCGCGGAGGTACTCGTAGTCGGGGAACTCTTCGGGTCGCTTGCCGTCGCCGTTTGGCGCGACGGCGTGCCACACGATGTACTCGTCGTCGTACGAGTCGTGCGAGGTCAGACAGATAATCGGCTCTTCGCCGTCTTCGGGGAAGCCGTTTCTGTCGTTGACCTCGATGTCGAAGGTGTTGACACGAAGGTTCGCTTCGACGTCCGTTGCTTCGACCTCTTCGTGGTGGATTTGAATCGTCCCGTCGTCGAGGCGGCGTGCTGGGACGCGAACGCCGCGTTTGATGTCCTTGTCGATGAGCAGGCGATTCGGAAAGAGGATGTCTGCTTCGTAGTGGTCGAACTCGTCACGAATCTGCCCAACGTCGCGCGGGGTTCGGGTACAGATTTTCGTCAGGTCTTCGCCCCGGATACTCGTGTAGCCATCTTCCGTCTTCGTGATGACTTCCTTGTCGAGAACCTCGTCGTCGAGCGAGTCCGTAGGGGCGTAGAAGTACGGCTCGAATCCGAGTACTCGAATGTGTTCGGCGGTGTCGTCGCTCGTGCGCCCAAACACGTGGAGAACGGGATACTCGCTTCGACCCGACCCTTCGATGGTGTAATCGACCTGGGTGATGGCGAGTTCGACCGTGCCGTCGGCGTCAGGGAACTTGATATCGTTCGTATCAATCACGTCCGAAACGTACTGACTCCCGTTGCCAGCGACGAAGGCGGCCTCCTCGTCGGGGCGACCCTCGCCCGCGGCATCGTCGTCGGCCCCTCCAAAGTCGGCCAAACCCGTCTGCGTCATTGTCGTTGCTTCGGTATCGGCGGTAAAAACCCCGGCGTTTCTGTAGACCATCCGAAACCCACGGAAAGACATTTACCCTGGTGTGACATTCAGTACCATGTCACATGACCAACCACGCATCTTCAAATCGGTGGGACGGTACGACTGACGGCAATGGCCCAAATGGCCTTACTGGCGCCGAGACAGTCGAATCCTACGACATCGACGGTGGCGTGGTGTTCTATGACGCAGAGAACCCATTGGCGTGGGTCGAAACGACGCTCACGATGTTGCTCGACGACTGCGCCTAACCACCACAAAAACCGCCGAAGCGGTTTCTTTTTGCTAACTCGGCCATTCATCGAAACTGTGATTGACGGAGAGCGGAGCGACGACGACGATTTCATCTCCGGAATCGACCCGGAATCTCGCTGGGAGAATGCCGAATCGCGCTGGGGGAACCCCGAATACGACCTCCCCAACGTCCCGAGCGTCCGCATCCCTTCGACCGAACCAGACCCGGAAGAGAACGAATTCAGCGCCGACGTGGACCCAGACCAGATGAAACTCTTCTGGGGCAGTGTCTTCCTCGCAAACGTCGCGCTCGCCGGACTCTCACTCGGCCCGATGCTCATCTACTTCCGAAACCAGTGGCTCATCGGCGGTGGCGCGCTCGTCCTCGGTATCGCTTCGCTCGCCCGCGTTTACACGATGTACAGAGAGTACAAATCCACTGATTGGGAGCGCGTGAAAGCAGAAAACGAGGACGACGAAGCTGGCAATGATTCGACCGCGGCTGACGAACCAGACGACCAAGCCGACGAAGCTTGCGCAGACGGCGGCGAGCGCAACCCCTAACAGTCGTCCCGACTTTCTCCCACCCATGCGAACGGTCCGCGGTCCAGACGGTCGGACCTATCTCCTCGTCAAGCAATCGAGCGATTCGAGTCGCGTCCGCGACCCGGAAACCGGCGACGAGCAGTATCTTCCGAACGACGAACTCGAAGGAGTGAGCGGCGAGTCACCGCTCGAAACCGCGGCCCGCGGCATCGACTCGTCTATCCGAACGATTCTCACCGCCGTTCCGAACGAGCGCGCACTCGGCTTGCTCGTCGAGTTCGTCGACCGCGGCGAAGTTCCGATTCTCGACCTCCTCGACTCCTACGACCTCTGCGAGAGCGACCTGCACGGACTGCTCGTGGAGTTCAAAATCGCCGGACTCATCGAAGAAACCGAAGTCTACGGCGAGCGAGGCTACGCGGCGACGACGGTTGCAAAAGACGGAATCGAACGCCTGCGCGCGTCCGAGTGAGTACGTCCGACTTGAGCGTGTCCTAATCGTCTGCGAGGACGCCCGCCAGCGACGCGACATCGGTGTGTTCGACCGAGGAGCGATTCGTCGTCGGATTCTTTTCGACGCGAACGAGGTCGTCGGCCGCCCCGACGAGTTCGTCGTCGTGGCTGACGATGAGAATCTGCTTGACGCCACGTTGTTGCATGTCTTCGACCAGTCCGATGAGTCGTGAGACGTGGCCGTCGTCGAGGAACACCGTCGGTTCGTCGAGAATGAGCGGTGGGAGCGGTGCGGCACCGTCGATACCCTCCGCGAGTAGTCGGTAGATTGCACACCGGAGGCTGAGGTTGAACAGCGCGCGCTCCCCACCGGAGAGTTGCTCGGGGCTGAGTGCCGTTCCGTCCTTCTGGAACACGGTGAGTTCGTAGTCGCCGTCGAGGCGAATGCGTGAGTAAGCGTCGTTGCCGTAGACGAGGTCGAACGTCTCGTTGAGCATGCGTTCGAGTACTTCGACGTTGCGCTGGCGCAACTCGGCTCTCAAGTCGCCGTAGGTCGATTCGAGCGTCGAAACCTCGTCGTGGAGCGATTCGAGCGCATCGACCCGTTCGGCGAGGGATTCGTGACGCTTTCGGAGCGACGCGAGTTGCTCCAGTTCGGCTTTTACCCCGCCGATGCGCCCTTGGATATTGTCGCGTTTCTCGCGCATCTTCGGGAGTTTCGATGCGGCGTCATCGAGGAACGACTGTGCGTTCTCTTTACGCGCTTCCGCGGTCTCGACATCCGCATCATCGACCGCCTCTCGGAGTTCGTCCCGGCGTTCACGACGCTCTTGGAGGTGTTCTCTTCGTTCGCTGTTGATATCGGCGAGCGACTGGCGCTTCTCGCGCAGGCGTACCTGCTCGTCGCGGTGGTCCGCCTGCGTGTCGAGCAAGGTTTCGATTCGGTCGAGCGTCGCTCGGCGCGAGTCGAGCCTTTCGAGGTCGGATTCGAGCGATTCGACCGTCTCTTTCGCGTCGGTTGCGCGCTCGGCTTGGCTGGTTGCCGCCTCGCGTTTCGCGTCGGCTTCGTCGGCCAACTCGTCCGCTTCGGAGCGTTTCTCTTCGACTTCGGCTTCACGCGTTTCGATGAGTGACTCTCGGTCTTCGATACGCTCGGCCACGAGCGAAAGGCTGTTTTCGAGCGACTCCGCCCGAGATTCGGCGTTCACCAACGCGTCGGCGTCTTCGACGGACTCGTCGAGGGAATCGACACGTGATTCGAGTTCGTCGCGCGTTTCGGCGAGTTCCTCGACTTCGGCTTCACGCTCGCCAATTGCATCCACGTGGGGCGAATCTTCGACTGGTTGACCACACTCTGGGCACTTCCCCGCATCGCGGAGTTCCTTCGCTTCGGCCAGTCGCTCACGGGCGTTCTTCAGTTCGGTCTTCGTCTGCGCGAGCGACTCGCGCGCCTCAGAGCGTTCCGTTCGGCGTTCGTCGAGAAGCGTTGTAGCCTCACCGCGAGCGACGGATGCATCTTCGAACTGTTCGTCGATTTCTGCCAGCGACGACTCGATATCTTCGCGCTTCTCGGTGAGTTCTTCGAGGTCGGATTGGGCTTCTTCGATAGCTTCCTCGTCTTCTTCGGCCGCCTGTCGTTTCTCGGTCGCGCGCGAGGCGAGGTCTTCTGCGCGTTCTTCGAGACGCTCTTTCTGTGCAGTGAGCGCCTGCGCCTTCGTTCTCGCTTCGGTGAGTTCGTCACGGAGGTCAGATTCTCGGCCCGCCAACTCGTCGCGGCGTTCGTCGAGTGCGTCTTCGCTGGCCTCGGCGAGTTCGGTGTCGGCGACGAGTTCGGCGAGTTGCTCGTCGATATCCTCGATTTCGGCGTCGAGTTCGCGAATACGCTCGGAGAGCGAATCACGTTCTGACTCGTCGGCCGAGATTTTCTTCGAGAGGCCTTCGACCGCAGATTCGACCTCGGCGAGTTGCTCGCGCTTTTCTTTGTGGGCTTGGAGTGTCGATTCGACTTCTTCGAGGACAGCTTTCGCTTTGTCGCGGTTCGATTCAGCCTTGGAAATCGCCTCGTCACGCTTCGAAAGCTTCGATTCGAGTGAGTTGAGCGTGGCGTGCAAGTCGGCCTGTTCTTTCTCTCCGATTTGCGAAGCCACGTCTTCGAGGACGCTCTTCTTGCTCGTCAGCACGTCTTCGACGCCCAACCGAGCGTTGCCTGCTCGCTCGCGGTAGACTTCGAGTTTGCCGAGTTGGAGCAGGTCGTCTATCATGTCCTGTCGCTGACCCGGCGAGGCGTTGATGAGTTTGTTGACCTCGCCCTGTTGGACGTAGGCGCAGTTGACGAACGCCTCGGCGTCCATGCGCAGGAGTGAGGCGACGAACTTCCGTACGTCTCGCGCGCCTTCGACCGTTCCAGAGGGGCCTTCGAGGACACACTTGGCCGTCGTCGCTCTCTCGCCGGTGTTTCGCACTCGGCGCTCGATTCGGTACTGGCCGTCGTCGTGGACGAACTCCAGTTCGAGTTCGGTGTCGTCTGCGCCGGTCGTGACGATGTCTTCGAGCGTTCCATCGAGGGCTTTCGACCCGTAGAGCGCGAAGAAACACGCTTCGAGGAGAGAGGATTTTCCGCTGCCGTTGACGCCGTGGATGACGGTCACACCGTCTCGGAGGTCGAGTTCGGCGTCTTCGTAGGGCTTGAAATTACGCAGCGCGATTCGGGTGAATCTCATGCGAAATCACCCAGCGAGCTATTGTCGTCGGTGTTCGAACCCGAGTCCGACGCTTCCTCTGTCGTGTTTGATTCCGTCTCTCGAACCACGTCACCGTCGCCACCTCCATCAGCGGTGGCATCGGTGACTGCTGCGACCGTCTCTGTGGATTCTTTGGCACCTTCTTCGACGACTTCGGCGTCGTCGTCGGCTTCGGGCGTCTCCGTTGTTTCGTCTGGGTCGGCTTGCGTCTCGCCATTGGTGGCTTCTGCCGGAACGTCAACCGTCGTGAACGCGCCGAGGTCGTCGTCGATGCGGTCGGCGAGTCGCGTCTTCACCTCGTCGCGGACGTTGGAGTCGGCGACTTTGCTCGCACGAATCGTCTCTTCGACGTCGAGGGCGGCGGTCGAAAGGCCCATCTCGTGGACGCGCTCTCGCACTGCATCGTCCGGGTCGGCGAAGGAAACGTCGGTGGCGACTGGTGCATCGAGGTCGAGTTCGCGGCGGTCGGTGACGCGCGCGACGAGTGCGCCCTGTTCGGTTGCGAACGTCTCGACCGAAGCGGGCGTGACCGTCTCGCCTTCGCCCGTGAGTTCGATGATTGCGACGGCGTCTTCGAGGTCGAACTCGCGGACGCGCTGGCGGACGCGTTCGATTCCTTCGTCGCCCGAAAGTTCGACCGAGATGAATTCGAATGGCCGGGTTTCGAGAGTTCGACGGCGGATGTCGATGGTTTCAGAAAATTCGACGAGGTTGTAGCCGCGCGGGTCGCGCTCGCTCGCGCTCGCACGCTCGGTCGAACCACAGTAGGTCACCCACGTGTCGTCGAGTTCGGCGACGCCGGGAACGTGGTTATCGCCGAGGAGGACCGCGTCGAAGCCGACGTTCGACTCGCTGAGGACGGTTTCTGTCTCCCAGTCGGCGTGTGCGAACGGCGTGAACAGCCCGTGGCCGACGAGTACTGCGTGGGACTGGTCGTGCGGGTCGAACTGGTACTCGAGTTCGTCGCGTCGAGAGCGCGGCACGTGGTCGAGACCGTAGAAGGCCACGTCGCCGACGACGTGTGGCGAACTACCGAGTCGGGTCGCAAGCCCGAGGCGTTCGAATAGGTCGAGCCATTGCCCGCCACGAGTCGATTCGTGGTTCCCGACGATTGCGAGAAACGGAATACCCGCATCGTCGAGTCGCCGAAGCGCCGCGAGCGTGCCGAGGAGGTCAGGCAACTCGGGGCGTCGGTCGTGGTACAGGTCGCCCGCGTGGACGACCGCGTCTACGTCGTCCGAGAGCGCGTCTTCGACCACCTGCTCGAACGCGGAGAGGAAGTCTTGACGGCGCGCGGGCGAGTGGTACTGTTGGTACCCAATGTGGGTGTCGCCGGTGTGTATCACCCGTGTCATCTATCCGGTGATTTGCCGCCCCCGCTGAAAACCGTTATGCGCGGACCGAGAGTGAACCGGGTCGCCGTCGAGTACGGCACGGAGGTCGGCGAGGTCAGAGAGCAAGCGGCGTCCTTCGCGCGCGAGGGCGTGGTCACCAGAGTGAGCCGCGCACGTGACTGCCTCTCTGAGTCGGGCGTCACCGTCAGCGTCGAGAAAGATGGCCGCCGTGTGAAGCGTCGAGAACGCTCGACGGGCCTCGGCGATGGTGGGATGAGGAGAATCAGTCGCGGGAGTGTCGGTGTCGTCAGTGAGTGCAGAGAGTGCGCGGCCAACGGTTTCGGGGTCAGTCATGGGCCGACGTGGCCGCGTGTTCGGATTTAAAGTTTCAGCGTGTAGAGGCGCTTGCGCGCATCGGAGAACGAGAACCGCGAATCGACCGCACCCTCCTCTTCGAGTCGGGAAAGCGCATAGCGGACCGTCCGCGGTGGAAGCAGCGACTCCTCAGCGATTTGGCTCTGTGTGAGCGTCTCTTCGTAGTCGAGAATCTTCACGACTAACTTCGCGCTCGGCGGCATGTCTCGGACGGCCGCCCAGCGGTCTTCGGTGTTCGCTTCGGTCTGCGGTTCGACCGCTTCCGTGGTGCTCATCGTATATGATTCGAAGCAATGCTATTAGATAATATTTGCTATGTTGTTTCATGCGCCTCGGTAATTTCGTGTGACACGCGTCAGACTACCTACACGCCAGCAGACGGACAGGAGAGGCGGTGAGAGTCTCACACACCCGAAGCCTCATAAGAGCCTGTGCCCTACCACGCCTGATGACCGACACTGTGGACGACGTCGACCTTCCGTACGATGAGGAGACGGCGTCGCAGCAGGAGAAGCTCTCCGCTCTACAAGAGCGGCTCAACGTTCTCGAATCGCAGAACGAGGAGATGCGAGACAAGCTTCTCGATGCGAATGCAGAGAACAACAAGTACCAACAGAAACTCGAGCGGCTGACCCACGAGAACAAGAAGCTCAAGCAGTCGCCGCTGTTCGTTGCGACGGTACAGGAAATCACCGACGAGGGGGTCATCATCAAGCAGCACGGTAACAACCAAGAGGCCCTCACCGAAGTGACCGAAGACATGCGCGAGGACTTAGAACCCGACGCGCGCGTCGCAGTGAACAACTCGCTCTCTATCGTCAAGCGACTCGACAAAGAGACTGACGTGCGGGCACGCGTCATGCAAGTCGAACACAGCCCCGATGTCACCTACGAGGACATCGGTGGCCTCGAAGAGCAGATGCAAGAAGTTCGGGAGACCGTCGAGATGCCCCTCGACCGCCCCGAGATGTTCGAGAAGGTTGGAATCGACCCACCTGCGGGCGTCCTCCTCTACGGGCCACCGGGCACCGGGAAGACCATGCTCGCCAAGGCCGTCGCCAACCAGACGAACGCTTCGTTCATCAAGATGGCTGGCTCCGAACTGGTGCACAAGTTCATCGGTGAGGGTGCGAAGCTCGTTCGCGACCTGTTCGAGGTCGCCCGCGAGAACGAGCCTGCCGTCATCTTCATCGACGAAATCGACGCCATCGCGTCGAAGCGCACCGATTCGAAGACCTCAGGCGACGCCGAGGTCCAGCGCACGATGATGCAACTGCTCGCCGAGATGGACGGCTTCGACGAGCGCGGAAACATCCGCCTCATCGCGGCGACCAACCGCTTCGACATGCTCGACCCCGCAATCCTCCGACCCGGCCGCTTCGACCGCCTTATCGAAGTGCCCAAGCCGAACGAGGACGGCCGCGAAATCATCTTCAAGATTCACACGCGCAAGATGAACGTCGCCGACGACGTGGACTTCGAAGAACTCGCCGAGATGGCCGAGAACGCCTCCGGTGCCGACGTGAAGGCCATCTGTACGGAGGCCGGGATGTTCGCCATCCGCGACGACCGCACGGAAATCTTCATGGAAGACTTCGTCGGCGCGTGGGAGAAGATTCAGCAAGAATCGGAAGACGACACCGACGTCTCCCGCGCCTTCGCATAAGGCGTCCCCTTTTCCGACCGACGCGGTTTTTGACGACTCGTTACTCGTTCGCCGAGTGACGACGTTGTACGTCCAGAATAGAGACAGTGGCCCGTTTACGCCGGGAACACGAAGTACGGAACGACGAACAGCGCGACGAACATCGCAGTGAGAATCAGGCCGTAGCCGACGAGCGTCGCGGCGGCGGTGAGCCACGCTTCACGGCGGCCCGGTAAATCGAGAGTAGCCATGCTCGTTTGCTCGCGGTCGTGTATGATAAATCGTTGGTGTTCTACGCCGCCGTCTCGCGGTCCGCGACGGGAGCCATGAGATAGCCACCGAAGCCGAGCGCCCACAGCAAGATTGGGTAGGCGACGTAGCGTTCGAGACCACCCAAGCCGAGGAACGCGAGCGGGTGGGTGATACCGAGGATGCCGAGGCCGATGATGCTCAGCAAGAGGGCGAGGACGAAGCCACCGACTGCGAGCGACACGTATCTGAACGGGGTCTCGATGACTCGGTAGGTGACGGCCGCCGAGATGCCGCCCGCGAAGAACGTGAGCAGCGCAAACAGGCCGTGCATCGGAACTTCGCTTCCGTCGAAGATGCCGACACCGAGGATGCCGAGGCCGAGCAGGCCGAGTGCGACGGTCACCACGCGGTCACGAAGCGATTGGTGAGCAAAGTACGTCGCGCCCAGGACGAGTAGCCCCGAGAGAATCATGGTCGTGTTGAAGATGGTCGCCGACGGTTGGAGGATAATGCTGTTCGGTGGGACCGTCGCACCGAGGTCGCTTATCTCCTGTACACCGGCGTTGTATCCGGGGTAGAACGCTTCGGCGGTGATAATCCCCATCAGCGCGATGAAGCCGAAGACGAATAGCATCGCCCCTGCGAGGAATCGCTCGCGGGCATACTCGTACGAGGATACCGTTTCGGTGGCATATCGTGTTCGTGTTCGTGTTTGTGTTGTGTTTGCCATCGTGTTCACCAACTGAATAATCGATAGAGAATCGAATAACACAGGTCACTGGGTCTCACATTCAGAGAATCGATTTCGGCAGAGTCCTCGCCGGAACCCGAACGACTGAAAGCAACTGGGTCGCACCCCACTGTATGGGCACGCCACTCGACACCCGCGAGGCGCAAGCAGAAGAGGTACTCGACCGACTCTACGAAGAGTACCCCGACACGACGATTTCGCTGAACTACTCGAATCGACTGGAACTGCTCATCGCGGTCATGCTCTCGGCCCAGTGTACCGACGAGCGCGTCAACAAGGTCTGTGCCGACCTGTTCGAAAAGTACGATTCGGCCGAAGACTACGCGAACGCCGAGCAAGAGGCGTTGGCCGAGGATATCAACTCCATCACGTACTACAACAACAAGGCGAAGTACATTCGGTCGGCCTGTAGCGACATCATCGAGAAACACGACGGCGAGGTTCCGGACACAATGTCCGAACTAACCGACCTCGCTGGTGTCGGCCGCAAGACGGCGAACGTCGTCCTCCAACACGGTCACGATATCGTCGAGGGCATCGTCGTCGATACCCACGTCCAGCGCATCTCACGACGACTCGGACTCACCGAAGAAGAGTATCCAGAACAAATCGAAGAAGACCTGATGTCGGTCGTCCCCGAAACCGACTGGCAGCAGTACACTCACTTGCTCATTAGTCACGGGCGCGCCGTGTGCGACGCGCGCAACCCATCCTGCGACGAGTGCGTACTCGAAGATATCTGTCCATCGTCGAAACTCCAACACGACGTTGACCTCGCAAAGAACGAAGCCTGGTAAGGTCGGGTCGTCGTCCGTGTGTTCACATTTTAGGCGAGGAGATTACTTCAGGCGAGGATGTACCCGCTGACGTAGCGATACATACCGAGGAACCACGCGAGAATCCAGAAGAGTACGTAGCCGAAGACGCCGACACGGAGTCGCCCGCGCCACGCACCCATGTTTTCGTGCAGATCGTCGAGTGAGATGTCTTGGTCGGGGTCGTGATACAGGTTGGCCGTCCACTTCGCTTGGAAGATTCGAACGATTCCGGTGAGTGCGAACACGAGCATCGCGTAGGCTTGCAAGCCCAAGATGGCGTGAATCGCTGTCAGACCGTTCAACTGCTCGAAGAGGCGAGGAATCATCCACGTAACTACCGGAATGGTGTTCAGCACCAACCCGGGGAGGATGACTTTGAGGTGAAAGACGAGTACGTCCCACGTCACCGTCTCGGCGTCGATCATGATCCACGCACCGTACAGATAGAACGGAAGACTGACCGTGACAGTGAGTGCGGCGAGGGTGGCGAGGGTCGTCTCGTCTGCCATTGGCCGCGCTTAGAACTGGGGTAGTGTAAAGCGACCGGTGCGTGTTCGATGCATTCGAGCGCTAGACCACTCTGTACGATTCGAGTTCGAGTCACTCACCCACCGATTCGAGCGCCGAACTACGCGCTGGTTGCTACACAGGGTCGCAACACGTTTACCGGCGTGGACCCTACCTCGGGCGATGGCAGATTCGTCTTCCGCACCGGCCGATGAGCCTGAGTCGCCCGACGCGGAACCTGACGACGCGGTCGTGTCGCAAGGCGACGCCGACCTCGAAGCGCTTCGCCAAGCCGTCGATGAGAAGTACGATTTCGAAAACTTCGGTCCGGCGGATATGGCGAAGATGAGCGTCGAAGAGTGGGAGGCCGCCTTCGACCCCGAGTCGTGGATAGTGGGCGACGAGTTACTCGAACGAGTCGAAGAGGAACTTCGCTATCGGATTGCGATTCGAGAGATTTTCGCAGTCCTCGAACGCGTCACCGAAAACGGCGAGCCACGCATCCTCGCCTACTCTGATGAGGGCTACGCGGTCGTCTACCCAGACGGGAGCGTCGAAGGCGAAGGGACGGTTCTCCGCGACGTGAAACCGACGGTCGCGCTCTGTTCGATGGACGACTTCGACGTGAATCAGGCACCAGAAACTGTCTCGTTGCCGACGCCGGAAAGCGTCGCCGAAGGGACGGGAGACTTCGGTAATCGCGTACTCCAACTCGTTGCGTTCGGCCAACTCCTCGGCGGAATCGCACTCATCGTCGCGTATCTTCTCGTTCCGGTCGTGGATACAATCGTGGCCCCGCTCGTCGGTGTCGCGTTCATTCTCATCGGTGTGTTTCTCTTCGTGGTCGTCGCCAACGCGCGACTCTCCGACCGCTTCCGCGCCGAAGAGTACCGCGACCGACTGCGGGCATTGGGTCTCGAAACCGGGACACGGCCCGACTTTGTTCCCTCGTTCGACGGCGACGACGAGACGGTCGAACGGCTCGTCGATATCCCCGAAAACGGGGCGCTCAGTTCCGAGAGACAGTAACCCGCAAACACCCCGCTGTGGAGGCATAGTCGGTGGGTTTAAGCACAAAGCATCCTGACCAACGACCGTATGAAAAGGCGGGAGTTTCTCCGAATGGCCGGTGGCACAACAGCCGCCGCGACCGCTGCCGCCGGGACCGCCGCCGCGCAGGAAGGCGAAGGCGGTGGAGGCGCTACGGTTCAGCCCGACTTTGGCGGCTACCTCGACGGTGTCGATGGTGGTTACCAGGACAATCGTGGCCAGAGCGAGGTCACTGTCGAAGTTGGCGCACCCGGCAACGGTGGCGACCTAGCGTTCGCCCCGGCAGGAATGTGGATCGACCCCGGAACGACTGTTACGTGGGAGTGGACCGGCAACGGTGGCGGCCACAACGTCGTCGCTAGCGAAGGTGCATCACTGGAATCCGGCGCACCAGTCGCCGAAGCAGGCACGACCTACGAGTACACCTTCGAAGAGGGTGACGCAGGTATCACGAAATACCACTGTGCACCCCACGAAGCACTCGGCATGGTCGGTGCAATCGCAGTCGGTGGCGACGTCGCAACCGTCGAAGTCGGCGGTGGCGGTGGCGAGAAGGAACTCGAGGAACTCGGTGTTCCGATTCAGGCCCACTGGGTCGGCGCAGCGACGATTCTCGGCATCATCGTCACCATGATTTATTCGTTCTTCATCCTGAAGTACGGTGAGTCGCCAAACACGGGTAACACTGGAGGTGGCGAATAATGTCTTCGAGTGGCAGCACATACGGTGATATTCACCGATACGAACCGGCACGCGAAAGCACGACGGCGGCCATCGCAATCGTCCTGTTGACGGTTATCGAGGTCGTGTTCGTCTTCCTCTTCACCTACGGATTCGTCTCCGGGTGGGGGCTGTCGGACACGGGTAACATGTTCCTCGGTGGCATCCTCGCCGTCATCTTCGTGGACCTCGCGTTCATCCTTGCACTGTACCGCAAAGAGTTCCTCCCGGACGTCATCATCGTCAAGAAACGACGTCGCAAGTGGGAAGACCTCTACGTCCGCGAAGAGGACGTCGACGGAAACTCACTGGGTGACGGCGCGTGGGACCAAGTCAAGCGCGCAGTGTACCCCTACTACAAGCGATAACAATGAGTCTCGAACGCAAAGACGAATACGACCACAAGTCCTGGATGAGAGAGAAGAATCTCACCCCGGTGGAGACGACGTTCCTCACCGTTCTCATCTGGCTTGACAAGCGACTTCGCATCGTTGACTACCTCGAACTGCTGGAGGGCCTCTACTACCGGGTCAACCTGCAGATGCCGAAGAGTCACACCGAACAGTACAACCTCGACAACAAGTTCTGGTACTGGTACCCGCTCTACACACTGGGGCTGTTCTCGACGCTCGCATACGTCGTCGCAGCCATCAGTGGCGCACTGCTCGGGTTCTACTACTCGCCCGCAACGACGGGTGACCCGACGACGGCGTACAACAGTATCGAGTTCATCATGCGCGACCTGCAGTTCGGCTTCATGCTCCGTTCGGTCCACCGCTGGGCCGCACAGGTCATGGTGGCCGCAGTGTTCCTGCACATGCTCCGTGTCTACTTCACGGGCGCGTACAAGGAACCGCGCGAACTCAACTGGCTCATCGGCATCGTCCTCATCAGTCTGACGATGGTGTTCGGGTACACCGGATACCTGCTTCCGTGGGACCAGCTCGCGTTCTGGGCCGGTCAGATTGGCGTCGAGATGTCGCTGTCTGTTCCCCTCGCCGGTGAGTGGGTTGCACAACTCCTCTTCGGTGGGTTCACGCTGAGCCAGGCGACGCTGCAACGTATGTACATCATCCACGTGTTCCTGCTCCCCTTCGTGGTGACGACGCTCATCGCGATTCACATCGGTATCGTGTGGGTGCAGGGCATCGCAGAGCCGCACTAAGGTGAAAAGAATGAGCGACAACCAACCAAACGAAGAAATCCGAACCGACGGCACGGGCATCGTCGCGCCCGACAACGAGACGCCGACGTGGAGTGAGCGCAAGGCCCGAAAGACTGGCCTCTCTCGGCTCACCTACGAGTACTTCGAGCGTGCTCGCCGCGAAGACCAAGACCTCCGGACGGAGTCCGACTACGTCGAGCGCGACGTCCTCGCGTTCCCGACGTGGCCCCACGAGACCGTGCGCAATCTCTCGATTGCGTCGTTCTTCGTCGGCATGATTCTGTTCCTCTCGGCGACCATGCCGCCGCACATTGGCCCACCCGCGAACCCATCGAGTACCCCGGCGATTATCCTGCCCGACTGGTACCTCTACTGGTCGTTCGGGCTCCTCAAGCTCAACCCGCTGAACCCTGAACTCGCCATCCTCGGCGGCCAGAAGATTATGGCAGACCGTACGTACGGTGTACTCGCCAACGGTGTCGTCGTGGGCTTCATCGCGATGGTGCCCTTCCTCAACAAGGGCTCCGCGCGACGTCCCGTCGAAGAGCCGTTCTGGGCCGCAGTCGGTGTCTTTGGCATCGTCTTCGCGCTCACCATCTCGCTCTTGGCAGTCAAGAACCTCATGCCGATGAACGTCGATCTGCTGTTCGACTTGACGTTCCTCCTGCCAGTCGTCTTCGGGACGGTCACCTACGCCGTCCTCAAGACGATGAGCGAGGGCTACATGTACAACCTCAACCAGCGCTACTACCGGCTTCGTCCGCCGAAGTAGAGCGGAACTCCTACCACGACTCATTTCTTAGAAGTCCACGATGACAGATAGCGACGCAACCAACTCGACCGCCGACGCGGAAGTGCGGTCATCTCGTCGCGGCCGCCGCGACATCGTCGTGCCCATGCGGCTGTACAAGACCGTCACGGTGTTTTCGACGCTCATCGCCGTCACGAGCGTCGTCCTCGGGTTCGTGTTCTTGGACGCCGCGACGCTCCAAGTGAGCGCCCTTCGTGCGCTGATTATCGCCACACTCGGCTTCGTCGGCCTCACCGTTGCCGACGGCATCCTCAGTACCGTCCTCGCAATTATCGGGCTCGGTGTGATTGCGTTCGGCTCGATTGTGTACACGATTGGAACGAGATTCCGCGCTCACGGAATGGGAAAGTCTCAAGAGGACTCCGGCGAAGATTCGAACAATGGCTGACGAATTCATCAAAGGATTGGGCATCCTGACCGGCTCGGGTCTCGCCTGGATGGTCCTCGCGGGATGGTACCGGACGAGCAGTTTCGAGAGTACGAAACAACTCATCGAGCCGCTCCACTCGGAGCCCGGTGGACTCTTCGACCTCCTCGCGGTCACGATGATGGACGCGTTCCTCTGGTTCGCAATCATCGGCGCACTCACCTTCTGGGTGCTCATCCCCGCCGGACGCCAACTGAAGGGCGCACTCGACGACCGCCGGAACGCGCAGTAACCCGCCCAACCACGTTTTTCTGTTTCTCTCCTCCCGAGAGCGACAGGTCACCGCGGTGGTCGCGCGTTAGATTGGAAAAACTCTAATGAGTATCCCACCGAGGTGCCTGTATGCAACCGCTACAGTTCCTCGTCCCGCTCGACCAACTGGCGGCGGTCGAACCGGCCATCCCATTCGTCGCACTCGTTCTGGTGCTGGCAAACATGCTGACGCGTTTCCTTGCCCACCGGAGCCACGTGCAACAGGCGAATGACGGAGCAGAAGAGCTCTCGCGGTATCTGCCGCACACGCTCACCTCGGGGGCGCTCGTCGTGACGTCGTTCCTGTTCTTGCTCCTCGAACCTCACGGTGGCATGGTTCTGACCGTCCTCGTCGTCGGGATGTTCGTCACGGACTTCTTCGAGTTCGAAGCCCGTGAAGTCGAAGCCCGCAACGGCCGACCACTCGACCAGCCAAAGGGAGCGCTCACGGCATCCGTCTTCGTACTCCTGTACGCCGCCTACCAGAGCCTGTTCTTCCTTATCGAAGGCGTCTGGAACGCCATCATCTGAGGACGAACTACAGCGCACCCGCGGCGTTCGGTTGCGGGACTATTTTTCACACTGGTGAGCGGGTGCGCTCGTCAGCATCCACGACGAGTCGAGTGCGACGCTTAGTCGAAAATCAGCGAGACCGTCTGGTCGAACTCGACGACGACCGGTTCGTACGGTTCGACCTCGGTCGCAACGCCCGTATCGAGAACGAGCGACACCGGCGCTTCCTCACGTTCGACGCGGAGCCTGAGCGGCGGTTGTAAGACCCACGAATCGGTCTGCGTCGCGTAGGGAGAGACGGGAACCACAGCGAGGCCCGCGTCGGGTCCGACGACAGTACCACCAGCGGCGCGCGCGTAGCCAGTACTGCCGAGTGGCGTTGCCACGACGACCCCGTCTGCGCGAAACGTGTCGAGGTCGTGCCAGTCGCCCGACGAGGTTGCCGTCGCGCGTGTGTCGGCGACGCTGTACGCAGAGATGCGCGCGGGTTCGCTGGTTACGAGCATCACGTCGAAGAGCGCGCGCCCGACGTGTTCGTCGCCCACGCGCACCGAGAGAACGGGGTGTTCGACCGAAGCGAGTTCGTCGGCGAGGACGGCTTCGATAACGCTCTGGAGGTCGTTCCGAGAGACAGACCACGGGGCATCGCACGCGACAGGGATGAGCGGCGTATCCGTTGACTCGTCGATTGCCGCAGTTCGGAGCGCCTCTTCGCCAACGGCGACGACAACGTCGCCCCCCTCGTCCGTGGTCGTTCCACCGGCAGTGCGAATCGTCGCTTCGACCGACGCATCGCCGACGACTCTAACGTTCATCGTCGGCGCTCGCCTCCGGTTCGACCCCTTGCCATCAGCGCGATGTAAGGTGGCGTCAATAAAAGACCCGGCGGTTCAAATCTGTCACCGAACGGAGCGAGGTGGCAGATTTGAATCAGGGAGCAACTCTTCGAGTTGCGACCGTGGTTCACGCGACGCAGTGAGCGTGTTGGCAAGCCCGAATAAGAGAACGAATCTCTGATTTGCGACCGTAGTTTCAGTTCGCGCCAGCGAACTGATGAGAAACCGAAGAGACAGCGCTCAGAACGGCCAATCCCCAGTAACCTTCATCCCGGCGGCTTGGTCCTCGGCTTCGAGGGCCGCGGCGATGTCGTCGGGGTCGGCGTGCGGCACGTCGTGTTCGTCTTTGGCGACTTCGACGACGAGTTCCGTGAGGAAAATCGCTTGCTCGCGCAGGACGCGCGATTCGAGCTTTTCGATGGTGTCTGCGTGAGTGTGACCCCAGCCGCGGCCGCGGTCCTCGCTGACGCTGCCAATCATGTAGGCGGGGACGCCGTGGGCGACAAAGGGCCAGTGGTCGCTGTGCGGCAGGTGTTGCGGGAGAAGCGAGATTGGGATGTCGAACCGCTCGGAGACGGACTTGACGATGCCATCGAGCGCGTCGAAGCCGCTGGTGTGGAACTGGAGCGTCCGCCCGCCGACCACGCCGTCGTTGTTGACGATGGTCTTGACGTTGGCGCGGGCGTCGCCCAATCGTTCTGCTTCGTGTCCAGAGCCGACGAGGCCGACTTCTTCGGCACCGAAGCAGACGAATCGAACGCGCGTTTCGAGTTCGTCTTCGCGGGTGGCGAGCGCGCGGGCGAGTTCGACGACCATCGCCGTGCCCGCGCCGTTGTCCATCGCACCTTCGGCGATGTCGTGGGCGTCGAGGTGGCTGGTGACCAGCACTTCGTCGTCGGTGTCTGGACCGAGTTCGGCGTGGACGTTGCCGCTCTCGGCCATCGGCGTCTCGCACGTGACTTCGACGGTGACCTCGCTTCCTTCGAAGCGGCGGCCGAGTCGTGCGCCGACTTCGCTGCTCACGCCGACGGCGGGGATGTCGCCGACAGGTGCTTCCTCGGTGCCGACGCTTCCCGTGGGTGGGAGTTGGCCAGGGACGTGGTTGGCGAAGATGAAGGCTTCTGCGCCCGCTTCGACGGCGTAATAATACTTCTCGCGGCGGTGGATGAAGCGGTCGTAGTGGTCGGGGACGGTCGAAGAGACGACGACGACCTTCCCAGAGAGGTCGCGGTCGAAGTCTTCGGGGAGACCGTAGCCGAGGTCTACGAGTTCGCCCGTCGCCGTCTCACTGGGGCTTCGCGGGAGTGCGATACACTCTTGGGTCGTGTCGTCGCCGTAGATGGCGCTGTCGCCGCGCTCCCAGCCTTGAATCTCGAACGAGTCTACGTGGGCGTTTCTCGCGCCGACGGCTTCGAGCGCGTCGCGTGTTGCTTCCATGGCTTCGCGCTCGCCGGGTGATCCGGCCATTCGATTGCCGATATCGACGAGTGTCTCCAGATGATTCCAGCCAACCTCGCTCGTGAAGGTCTCACCAATCCAATCGCTCATACCGAATCGTCGGCCGACGCGGTGGTAATGGTTGCGATGAAAGTGGTCTGAATCGATAGCCATCAATGGGATGAGTTGTAAGAGTGGTGCCAATATGGTCCGGCAGGTTCAAGACGCATCTGTAACGTACTTTCATCCATGACCGACGTTCGAATCGCCGGGGTCGGACTGACGAAGTTCGGCAGTTACCCCGAGCGAACTGGCCGTGACCTGTTCGCGGAGGCGGCCCTCGCCGCGCGGGAGGAGGCTGGAATCTCCCGCGACGACTACGAGGAGCTTCATTACGGCAACTTCATGGGCGAACTCGCCGAGGGGCAGGGTCACCAAGGGCCGATAATGGCCGAAGCGGCAGGTCTGGAGTGTCCCGCAACGCGATACGAGCAAGCCTGTGCCTCCGCAGGCGTCGCCTTCCGACAGGCCGTCCAGACGATTCGCGCGGGCGGCGCTGACGTCGTCCTCGCGGGCGGGATGGAACGAATGAACAACCTCGATACCTCGAACGTCACGCAGTCGCTCGCCATCGCGGCGGACGAACTGTTCGAAGTCCGGGCAGGCGTCACGTTCCCCGGCGCGTACGCGCTCATGGCACGGGCCTACTTCGACGAGTTCGGCGGCGACAACGTGGACCTCGCCCACATCGCGGTGAAGAACCACGACAACGCGATGACGAACGACTTCGCACAGTTCCACCGCGAAATCACGGTGCAAGATGTACTCGAAAGCCCCATCGTCGCAGACCCGCTCACCCTCTACGACGCCTGTCCAATCACGGACGGCGCGAGCGCAGTCGTCCTCGTCAGCGGCGACTACGCCGACGAACACGGCATCGACGCACCCATCGCCGTCACTGGGTCGGGACAGGGAACCGACAAGGCAGCGCTTCAGGACCGCGACGACATGGCTCGGACGCCCGCGGCGACGAAGGCCGCAGACATGGCCTACGCTGACGCCGGAATCTCGCCCGAGGACGTCGATGTCGCAGAAGTCCACGACTGCTTTACCATCGCCGAAGTGATGGCGCTCGAATCGCTCGGCTTCTACGAACCCGGCGATGGTATCGGCGCGGCCACCCGCGGCGAGACCACGCGAGACGGCGACCGACCAATCAACCTCTCCGGTGGCCTGAAAGCGAAGGGTCACCCGGTCGGCGCGACGGGAACCGCCCAAATCGTGGAGATGACGAAACTCCTGCGCGGGGACCACGCGAACAGCGACGCCCTCTCGGACCCACGAGTCGGCCTGACCCACAACGCGGGTGGCACGGTCGCCAGCGCGGTCGTTCACGTCCTGGAGGTGTTGAACTGATGGCCGATGCAGAATACGACGACTGGCTCGCCGCAATTGGTGACGGTGAAGGCTACTATCTCGCGTGTCCCGACGGTCACGGGTCGCTTCCACCGCGACGTTCGTGTCCGCACTGTGGTGCGGCCGAACTGACCGAAGAACCGCTCCCAGCGACGGGCGAACTCGCCACCTTCTCTGAGGTTCACGTCCCCGCCCCACGCTTTGCCGACGACGCGCCCTACGTGACGGCGATTGCAACGTTCGGCCCGGTTCGACTGACCGGTATCGTCCGCGGCGTCGAATCGGGGGCAATCGACCTCGGCATGGAAGTCGTCCCAGACGTCGGTGAGTCAGAAACGACGGGCGATACGCTGTTGGTCTTCCGACCCGCCGACCACTAACTCGTCTCTCGCTTTTTCTCGATTATTTCCGGTCAGATTCGTCTTCGAGGAGGTTCTCGAACACCGGTCGGTCGAGGACGAACGAGCCGAGAATGAGCGCCCAAAATCCGAGCGCGATGACCGCAATCGCGCCGTAGAGCGCGAGCGAAAACATATCGAGTACCGACCCAGCCATGCTTACGAGAGCGCGTCGCTCACCGTCTCGACGAACGCAGCCGGGAACTCGACGTGTGGGAGCAACATCGCATCGTCGAAGACGACGAGCGTACAGTCGGCTTCCTCTGCGAGGTCACGACCGTCCGCGAGCGGCGTGATGTCGCTTTCGCGCCCCCAAATGAGCGTGGTCGGAATGTCGAGTTCAGAGAGTGCCTCGCCGAGGTCGATGTCGGCGTTGAGATAGCCGGAGACGAACGATGCGGGGGCGAATCGTGCGCCCGGTTGGTGTGCCGTCTGCCACTCGTACTCCTGCCACTCCTCGCCTGCTTTAGACGGGTCGAAGTAGCCGTGGTCGCCGTTGAAGTAGCGAATCGATGGGTGTGAGGCGATGAGATTGAACAGTCCTTCGCCGACGACTGGCGCGCGGATGAGTTCGCGGAGCCACTCGGTCGGGTCGGGGCCGCCGCGCGCGGTCGGGCAGACGAAGACGAAGTTCGAAACAGACACGTCGTCGCGTTCGGCGGCCGCAACCGCGTAGGCAGACGTGAGCGACGACGCGAGAACCGCGGGCGAGTCGTACCGCGAGAGGAAGTCGCCGACGAACTCCTGATAGAGAACCGCCGAGTAGTAGAGCGCCGGGCGGTCCGAGAGCCCGAATCCGGGCAGGTCGGGGGCGATTACGTGAAAGTCTTCGGCGAGTTCGTCGAACACGGCGCGGAACTCGCCCGAAGACCCCGCGGCGTTGATACCGTGAAGGAGAACGAGTGTCGGCGCACTGTCGTCTCCCGCTTCGACGTAGGAGATGTCCATCCCGCGCCAGCGATACGTCCCGACCGTCCCCGAAAGCGGAGGTTCGAGCGGAGCAGCGCGCTTCGAGAGCGCCGCGTTCGCAGCAGCAGTGAGACCAACACCGGCGGTCGCTACACTGATAGCTCGTCTGAAATTCATGTCATTGAGATGGACGTCTGGGGCCTTAATTCGCCCGCCGGAGAAGGGTTGTTGACGAAGACTTCAGTCGTCGGTTTCGTCCAGACACTCACGCAACGGGGCGAGTATCTCTTCGGTGACGGCGTAGGGGTCCGTCTCACGGGCGGCGATGGCTTCGGCGAAGGAGTCGATACCGCCCTGTGATTCGAGTTCCGCCTCCAGCAACGCGCCGATGTCGCCTTGGAGCAGTTGTCGAATCTCTTCGGCGGCGCGTTGCTTGGCTTTCTCGTCGAGTTCGCCCGTCCGTTCGAGGAATTCGTAGTGGTCGTCGAGCGTCTCGACGAAGGTGTCGATGCCCTCACCAGTCGTCGCTATGGTCTCGACTACTTGGGGCATCCAGGTCTCTTCGTCGGTTGCTTCGTCCGCTTCGTCGCTTTCGGTGCCGTTCGCCGCTTCGAACCCGTCGATTCCGTGATGGCCCATATCGAGGTTCGCTCGCGGGTCGTCGCGGAGGTGAATCATCTCTTTGAGTTCGGCGACAGTGCGAGAAGCCCCGCTCATGTCGGCTTTGTTGACGACGAACATGTCACCGATTTCGAGAATGCCCGCTTTGAGCATCTGCACGTCGTCGCCGCTCCCGGGTTGGACGAGGACGACGACCGTATCGGCGGTTTTGACGATATCGACTTCGTTCTGTCCGGCACCGACCGTCTCGATGATGATTCGGTCCTTGCCGAAGGCGTCGAGGGCTTTGACGGCGTCGGCAGTCGCAGTCGAGAGCCCACCGAGTTGCCCGCGGGCGCTCATCGACCGGAAGAACACGTCCATATCGCCGATGTTCGACGCCATGCGGATTCGGTCGCCGAGGACGGCCCCGCCGGTAAAGGGTGACGAGGGGTCTACGGCGATGACACCGACCGTCTCGCCACGGTCGCGGTAGAATTTCGCCAGTTTGTCCACGAGCGTGGACTTGCCCGCGCCGGGGCTGCCGGTGATGCCGACGACTGATGCGTCGCCGGTGTGGGCGTAGAGTTCGGAGACGATGTCTCGATAGCCCGGTGCGCGCGACTCGATTTTCGTGATGACCCGAGCGAGCGCTCTGTGTTCGCCATCGAGGAGTCGCTCCACGAGGTCAGATTCCGCAGCCTGACTCATCGTCACGCCCGTTCAGGTGCGTTTTCCTTCACGAACTCGATGGTCTCTTGCATCGGCGTTCCGGGGCCGAAGATGGCATCGACGCCAGCCTCGGTGAGTTTCTCTCGGTCCTCGTCGGGGACGATGCCGCCGACGATGACGAGCGTGTCGTCCAGCGCGCCGTACTCGTCGAGTCCGGCGAGAACCTTGGGAACGAGCGTGTTGTGCGCGCCGGAGAGGATAGAGATTCCCAGCACGTCAACGTCCTCTTGGACGGTCGCTTGGACGATTTCGTCCGGTGCTCGGTGAAGTCCAGAGTAGATAACTTCGAATCCTGCATCGCGGAAGGCGCGAGCGATAACGTGTGCACCACGGTCGTGGCCGTCGAGTCCCACCTTCGCGATGAGACACCGGATAGTTCGTTGTTCAGAATCGGCGCTCATGCTCGGTGCTTCGATGTCGCCCGGTTTGACTCTAACGGAAAATCAGGACAAATACTGCTAGTCGCTTGACTGATTCGTCCCAACGTGTTCGTCCAAGAACTCCGCAATCTCCGAGTACGCCGTGATGCGGTTCTCCAACTTCGAGAAGCCGTGGCCCTCGTCCTCGAAGATACGCTCTCGAACCTCCACGTGGCCGCGTGCTTTCTCCACGAGTTGGTGTGCTTCGCTGACGGGCACGCGCGGGTCGTTCGCGCCGTGGAGGACGAACAACGGCGCGCGAATCTTGTCGATGTTATTGAGCGGTGAGATAGATTCGAGGAACTCTCTATCGTGTTCGAGCGACCCGTACTCGGCCTCTCTGAGTTCGCGCCGCCAGTCGCCCGTGTTTTCGAGGAACGTGACGAAACTCGCAATGCCGACAATATCGACGCCCGCGGCCCAGAGGTCGGGATATTCGGTCATCGACGCGAGGACCATGAACCCGCCGTAGGACCCACCCATGGCGATGAGTTTGTCGGGGTCAACGGCAGGGTGGTCGTGGAGCCACTCGACAGCGGCCTCGATATCGGCGACCGAGTCCATTCGGTTTTCAACGTCGTCGAGGTGGCCGTAGGCCTTACCGTAGCCTGCTGACCCGCGGACATTGGGCTCGAAGTAGGCGTACCCGCGCGAGAGGAAGTACTGCTTGACAGACGAGAACGACGGCCTTCGCTGTGCTTCCGGCCCGCCGTGGATGTCCACGATGACCGGCGTCTCACCGGTGGGTGACTCCTCGGGCAACGTGAAGAATGCCGGAATCTTGCGCCCGTCGAACGTCGGGTAGTGGATGAGTTCGGGCGCGACGAACGAGTCCTCGGGAATGCCTGCGGTCGCCGCGTGCGTCCAGCGCGTCGTCTCACCGGTCGTCACGTCGAGTACGTAGACGTTCGCCGTGTTCGCGCTCGCAGTGACGGTGATGGCCGCACGGTTGCCGTCCGGTGAGAACGAGGCCCCGCCCGAAACGCCCTTCGGGATGTCGGGGGCGGGGAACGTGTCGATTCGGTCGGGCGCGGTGAGTTCGCCGAAGGTGAGTTCGGTGTAGCCCTCGACGTTGCGTGAGTAGACGATGCGCCGCGATTCGTGGTCGATACCGACGCCTTCGACTTCGGAGTCGCCGCCGGATTCGACGAGCGAGAATTCTCCCGTGGCGAGGTCACAGCGAACGAGTTCGAGCGTGTCGCTCTCTCGGTCGGAGACCATGTAGATGCTCTCGCCGTCTGGCCCCCACGAGGGACTCTGGTAGCGCACGGTGCCCTCGTGCGGCGTGATGTGTGAGAGTTCACCGGAGTCGATATCGAGGACGTACACGTCCTGGTCGAAGTTCGAGTAGGCCTCTTGGACGATGAGTTTCGAGTCGTCAGGCGACCAGCCACCGAGCGAGAGCCACCCGTCACCCTCGTGGACGAGTTCAGCCTCGTCGCCCGTTTCGTCGCGGCCCTGGACGTACACGTCGAAGACGGCGTTGTCGCGGCGGTTCGAGGTGAACGCGAACCGCTCGCCGTCGTGGCTCCACCCACCCCACCGGTGTTTCGCATCCGGCGTTGCAGTCAGGTTCGTGATGACGCCCGTGTCGGGTTCGAGGCGGAACAACTGTGCGCGCTCGTTGCCGCCTTCGTCCATCCCGAAGACGAGTTCTGGGTTCTCGGGAGACCACGAGGCGAAGGTGACGCGCTCGTCGTAGAACGTCTGCTGTTCGGGCCACGCACCGGGTTCGTCGAGCGTCCAGACTTGCGGGACACCCGTGGTGTCCATGAGAAACGAGATGCGCTCGCCGCCGGGGGCGAACGACGCGCCGTAGGCGCTTCTGATGTGGAGATAGCGCTCGATATCGTAGGCTCGCATTGCCACTGATTGGGCGGAGACAGAGAAATCCATTTGGGTGTCAGAAGTCCGAGAGGCGCGTGTCGGTGCTGTCGGTCCACCCCCGCATTTCGGCGTATGCCTCGGGGTTGATAGGGACGCCTTCGGTGTTCAACAGCCGGTTGGGGAACTGCTCGAACGCGATGCCGATGAGTTGGTACTCCAGTTCTTCGAGATACGGATGGGTGTCCGGGTACGGACCTTCGGTTCCGACTTCCCACGGTTCGACCCAGAAGTACACCTGTTCGTCGAGTCGTGGTGGGTCCGTGGCGGCGAAGAGGTCGGTAATCCACCGGTCGTACTTCTTCACTCCCTGTTCGTCGAACATCGCCGCCGACAAATCGCCAAAGTGGTAATACCGCCCGTAGCCCCAGCGTGCGAGTTTCCCGTCGTTGGTCTCGATACTTTTGAGGTTACTATTGAGAGCCGTCCCGGAGGCACCGAATTTGCCGCATTTGCCGAGATAGCGTGGAACGACTTCCTCCCCGTCGAGGGTGTACATCATGTAGACGAGTCCTTCGTACGTTTGACCTCGGCGCTCGTGGTCGGCCACGACGCGGGCACCTGCGTCACGGAGTCGTCGCTCCATTCGCTCGCCACGGCGGAGGATACGTCTCCCGTCTCGCCCGTACTCGATGGTCTCGACAGTGCCGTCGCTCGCCGTCTCGAAAAGCGGAATCGGGTCGTCGGTGTCGACGAATCGGTCGACCCACCGCGACCACAGTACGTTTTTTGTATCAGTCACAGTGCGGGTAGATGAGAGAGACGCCTCAGATCATGTCTTCTTTCTTGAGTCCCACGATGATGTCATCGACGAGACTCTCGACGTCTTCGTACGGGAAGTCCTGGTGCTTGCCGAGTTTGGCGGCGAGTTCCATCGCGGTGATGGTCACGTCGTCTGCTTTGAACTTCGTACCTGGACCCTGCGGGAGCGCGGGGACGAGCGACATCTGGTTCTTCACGGGGTAGCTTGCGTTGGAGAATGCGTCGGTGAACTGCTCGCGGAGTTGAGATTCAACGTCTGACATACCATGTACGATACTAGTAAGGTGGAAAAATATTCCGGAACAACCAACAACGTGTGGTTAGTTCTAGCACGGCTGTCGCACGTTGTTTTGACGCATTCAGAGGGACGAAAACGAACCGGCTGATTCACCCGAGATTAGAGGACTTATCAGCACCCCCGCGTCATGGATAATCATGGACTTCGATTTCAATCGTCTCAAAGAACTCACCGAGATGAGCGGTGTCCCCGGCTACGAAGACCGAATTCGCGCACTCGTCCGCGACGAACTCGAAGCATCGACCGACAGTGTTCGCATCGACGCGATGGGCAACGTCGTCGGCACCATCGAAGGCAGTTCGGACTACGAAGTCGCCGTCGCCGCCCACATGGACGAAATCGGATTTATGGTCCGCCACGTCAGCGAAGAGGGCTTCCTCCAACTCGACGCCCTCGGTGGCTGGGACCCGAGCGTCCTCAAGGCACAGCGTGTCACCGTCCACGCAGAGGATGGCGACTACACCGGCGTCATCGGCTCTGTCCCGCCGCACACACTCACCGAAGAACAGCGCAAGAAAGAGATGAAAGTCGAGGACGTACACGTGGACCTCGGTCTCGACGGAGAGACCGTCGAAGAGAACATCTCCGTCGGCGACCTCGTGACGATGGAACAGACCACCGTCGAGATGGGCGACCACATCACGGGCAAGGCGCTCGATGACCGCGTCTGTCTCTTTGCGATGCTCGAAGCCGCAGAGCGCATCGAGAACCCCGACGTGACGATTCACTTCGCCGCGACCGTCCAAGAAGAGGTCGGCCTCCGCGGCGCACAAGCGTTGGGCGTGGACCTCGACCCGGACCTCGCACTCGGCCTCGACACCACCGTCGCCAACGACGTGCCCGGGTTCAAGCCCGCAGATTACGTCACCCAGCTCGGTGAAGGTGCAGGAATCAAGCTCAAGGACTCCAGCGCGATTGCCAACCCGAAGGTCCACCGTCGCCTCCGCAACGTCGCCGAGGAGAACGACATCAACTACCAGATGGAACTGCTCCCCGCGGGCGGCACGGACACGGGTGGCTTCCAGAACACCTACGGCGCGAAGCCGGTCGGCGCCATCTCGATGCCGACGCGCTACCTCCACACGGTGACCGAGAGCGTCCACAAAGAGGACGTCGATGCCTACATCGACCTCCTGACGGCCTTCTTAACCAGCGAGACGGGCGAATTCGACTACACGCTGTAAGCGACTTTCTCTCGATTTTCGGATTTTTCAGCGTTCGCGGGAGGACAGAGTGTCACACTTTGCTGGCAGACGCGAACCAAAGTATTCACTACACGCCCACACTAAGCGCCGGACATGACCGACGGCAACGTGGATATGTCTCGGCGGGCGTTCCTCGGGGCGGCCGCTGGCGGTGCAGCGGTTGCCGCCGCTTCCGGTACGGCCGCGGCGCAGACCGTAGAACCCGACTTTGGCGGCTGGCTCGACGGTATCGACGGTGGCTACCAAGACCTTCGCGGACAGAGCGAAGTGACCGTTCAAGTGGGCGCAGAAGGCAACGGCGGCGCACTCGCATTCGCCCCCGCGGGCATCTGGGTCGACCCCGGAACGACCGTGACGTGGGAATGGACCGGCGAAGGTGGCGGCCACAACGTCAAACCAGAAGAAGGCCCCGCAAGCCTCGACTCTGGCGCACCAGTCGCCGAAGCAGGAACGACCTACGAATACACCTTCGAAGAAGCCGACGCTGGCATCACGAAGTACTTCTGTGAACCGCACAAGGCACTCGGTATGCACGGCGCAGTCGCAGTCGGCCCCGACGTCGCAACCGTCGAAGTCGGCGGTGGCGGCGGCTCCGACATCCCGCAAGTTCCGGGCAGCGCAAAGTCGCTGGGCATCGCGGCTACCTTCGCGATGATTGCAACGCTGGGCCTCGGCTACTTCTTCATGAAGTACGGCGGCGACTACGAAATCGACGAGTAACCACTCGTCTTCTTCTTTCGTTTTTCCGCGATGAGCAACAGCACTCACTGACGACTCGAGACGGCGGGAGACCGACTAGAAAAAGCCGTAGTCGTCGATTTCTTCTTTGTAGACGCGTTCGTACTCGGCGATGACGCTTCGGTAATCGTAGCTCGAAAAGTCGCCGTCTATCGTCCAGTGGTCGAACCCACTGGCGGTGACAATCTCGTCGGCGAGTTCCTGCGGACTCGTCACGAGGACGCCGCGTTTGCGTCCCTCGACGAGTTCGTGGGCCGACGAACGGGCTTGGTACTCCACGATGCTGATACACCCACAAGCGAGTGCCCACAGGAGATTCGTGGCGAACGGTTCGAACGTCGCCGTCTGGGCGAACACCTGTGCGCCTTTCAGAATCGGGACGGTCTCCTGTGCCGAGAGGTCGCCGAGGAACGACACGCGGTCGTCGATTCGCAAGTCGCGGGCGGTCTGTTCGGCCCGATGTCGCTCAGGTCCGTCGCCGATGACGACCGCGCGCCAGTTCTTATCGCGGAGTTCAGCGAGTGCGAGCAGGAAACTCTCGACGTTCGCGTGTTCGTCCAAGTCGCGGGCGTAGACGATGTCCGCGCGATTGTCGATATCCGAGTCCCGAACGAGGTCCATGTCGATTGGTTCGGGAACGACGTGGACGTCGTCGCTCTTCGTTCCGAGTTCGCGGACTTCGGTGCGAATCATCTCGCTCGGAACGAGTACCGCGTCGGGAGATTTCGCTGCGCGTCGATAGGCGCGCGCGCTCCCCCGGTCGTCCTTGCTCCACCAGTCCACGACGACCGGTACCCGGAGGAATCGCGCCGCAGTCTTGACTGCCGTCACGTGCGATGGCGGGCAGTTGACGACCTGAATCACGTCGGGTTTGACCTCGCGGAGGGCGAAGGGGACTTTCGAAGCGAACGTTCCAGAAGACGGTGTAGTCGTCACCGCGCGGTAGGTGACGTCGTTGTGGTCGAACTCGTGAATCTCGCCGTCCCACCACTGCGCACAGAGAACGACGACGTCGTGACCGCGGTCAGAAAGTCGCTCGGCGGTCCGCCGAGTCCGAACTGTCGCTCCCGTCTCCTCGTGGTTCAGCGTCAACATCGAGACGAGTGCGACTCGCATATTCGTCGCCACTACGTCGGGCGATAAAAATCCACGTCTTTCGCGGCCGTGTGGCGTCGAAGCTGACAGTCGAATCTCGGTCAGTCGAAGGAGTGTCGCAGTCGCTTAGAACCCAATCGCGGGCGCGACGAGCGTCATCGCCGCCTGACTCGCCGCCGAAGCCGAATACTCCCATCCGTAGACGTGGTTGAGAAGCAGGTAGGTGACGACGCCGAGGACGAGCGAGAGCAACCACGCCGACGCGGCGATACGGCCAACTTTTCGGTGCGGTGTCTGCGTTCGAAGTTCCTGTTCGGTGTGTGTGAGGCCGAGGACGAGTGCGTAGAGGACCACCGGAACCGAGACGATAGAGAGGATGATGTGAATCGCCAGCATCGCAAGGTACGGGTAGTACGCGAACGCCGGGCCGACGAACTCCTTGGTTCCGCCGCCACCAATCTTCGTCAAGTAGAGGACGAGGAAGACGAGGATAAGGGCGAACGACGTAATCATCGCCGCGGCGTGTTTGCGGACTTCGTTGCGGCGAATCCACCGCCAACCGAGCGCGATGACGACGACGTTGACCGTGTTTATCACCGCGATTGCGTCCGAAAAGAGGTTCACCTGTTCGAGCGTCAGGTCGGGAAAGACAGTACCGGGGACCCATCCGAGGAAGGTTCCAACGACGAGCGCATAGCCGACGACAGAGAGAATGGCCGTCGTCGCCGCGGGGTGTTCCTTGATTGGATTGTCGGCACTCACAGTTGCCATAGGCAGGTCTTAGAAAGGATTCGTCTTGCCTTTTCGGGTTTCGGCCAGTGAGTGGGCTGGGAGAATCATCCCGTTATCGTACCGTGACGAACGAGCAGAGCGAACCCGAACCGGAAAAAGGTGGGTTTAGATAACGCCCGTAATCGTCGCGGCCTCGATAGCCGCCGCCTCACTTACGCCGTTGCCGAGAATCGTGTAGCGGTCACGAATCGTGTGTGCGGTGGTGAGCGCCTCGATAATCGTCTCGTCGTCGATGCCGAGTTCGTCCGCCGTCGTCGGCGCGCCCATCGTCGAGAGCGCGTCGCGGATGTTCCGCCAGTCGCCGCGCTCGCCGCTGTGGAAGTATTCCGTCATAATCGCGCCGACACCGACTTGGTGGCCGTGGAGGGCACGCCCCGGTGCGAGGCGGTCGAGTTGGTGCGAGAAGAGGTGTTCGGCACCGGAGGCCGGACGCGACGACCCGGCGATAGACATTGCGACGCCAGAGGAGACGAGCGCCTTCGTCACGAGCCACGCCGACTCTTCGAGACCCGGCTTTATCGAATCCGCACTCTCGACGAGCAACTCTGCGGTCATCTGTGCGAGTGCGCCTGCGTACTCGGAGTACTCCACATTTTGCAGGCGGTGGGCGAGTTGCCAGTCTTTGACTGCGGTGTAGTTGGAGATGATGTCTGCACAGCCAGCGGTGGTGAGTTCCCACGGCGCTTCGGCGAGCAGTTCCGTGTCGGCGACGACGGCCAGCGGCGGGTCGGCGGCGACAGAGTGACGAGTGTCACCCTCTGGAATCGACGAGCGCCCGGAGACGATACCGTCGTGACTTGCCGCCGTTGGGACCGAGACGAATCCGCAGTTGAGGTGGTCAGAGGCCATCTTGGCGATGTCGATTGGCTTGCCGCCGCCGAGGGCGATGAGGTAGCCTGCATCGATTTCTTTGGCGTATTCGACCACGTTCTCGACGGCTTCGAAGCTCGCGCGCTCCATCGAGATAGAGTCGATACCGTCGAACTGGTGGCGGATTCGGTCGCCTGCGATACGCTCGGGTGATGGACTCGTCACCAAGAGCGGCCGTCCAGAGAGATAGAGTTCGTCGACGGCCTCACCGAGTTGGTCGAGAACGCCATGACCCATGAGGACGTTCCGTGGAAGTTTGATCCACGTCGATTTGTCGAACATGAGCGAGAATGGCGCGGGACCGTTCATAGTGTTTCTCCTCTCCGTGAAGTTGTCAGACGTCGTTCGCCGACGAAGGTTCAAATAGAGGGAGGCGACGACGTGGGTGTATCAGGCGAAAACGAGCGTCTGTACGGCGTCCCACAGAAAGACGACGCCGAACCCACCGAGGACGACAGCACTCACGCCTGCGACGACGGGAGCGAACGAATCGACACGGCGCTCGGCAGCAACGAGCGTCGCCGGAAACCCGAGCGCCCAGAGCGAAATCCCACCGAAGAAACCGACGATGAGTGCTGGACTGCCAGTTTCGACCACGACGAGGTTCGCCAGCGACGACCCAAGGTAGGGCGTGTGCGAAAGCACGTCAACGGTTCCGGATTTGAGCAATCCGACGCCGATAGTGAGCCAAAAGAGAATCTGGTAGGGGTTCGTCAGCGCGAGGAGGAACGCCTTCGTGAATCCGGCGCTGTCGGTGTCGGGGTCGGCGGCCTCTCGGAAGGTCGAACCCGTCTCCTGTGCCGCACCGTAGGCGAAATAGAGCATGAGAAGTCCTCCGATGCCGACCATCGCGGCCCGGAGTGTGGGGAACTGTTCGACGAAGGTAACCAAGCCGAGAGAAGCGAGGACCATAAAGAGGGCGTCGGCAGACATCGCGCCGAACCCGGCGCGCGCACCTGCTGACCACCCTCGAACGACGCTCTCCTCGGCGATAACGGCGTTCATCGGCCCCGGAGGAGCGGCGAGTGCGACGCCGAACACCAGGCCAGCGGCGAGCGACCCGAAGAGTGTAGACATTGGATGTGTGTGAGCGACAAACCCTGAAAAGCACCCCGAAACGGGCAGTCAGACGAGAGCGACGAGTGCGTCGGCGAGCGTGCCGACGAGCGTCTCCCAGACGGAGAACCCGGTTACGATTGCGAGCAGTGTGTCGAGCGCGAAGAAGGCGAACAGGGCGGCCGCACCGAGGTAGGCTTTCCGTACGTCGAACCGGTCCGAAAAGCGATGGAAGAAGTAGGCGTTAGCGATGCTCACGGGAATGATAGCAAGCATCTCGCCCGCCCAAATCGCCGAGGACGCACCGTACTGCGCGGCGAGTCCAATCGTGACGAGTTGTGTCTTGTCACCGAACTCGCCCGCGGCCATCATCGTGAAAATCGGGACGAACCCACCCAGACCGTGTGTCGATAGCTCGTAGCCGAAGACCGTCGGTTCCGTATCGAGAGCGGCCAGTCCGCCATCAGTTTGCGCCGCTTCTGGCGACGGCGCAGACCGGGCTAACAGCACCGCAAAGAGGAGGAATAGTGCGGCGGTCAGCGCATCGAGTGCGACCGGTGAAAGTGCCGTCTGGAGCGCAGACCCGAAGGCGATTTCGAGCGCAGTCCACCCAGCAAACGCCGAGCCAGCGGCCGGAACGACGACTTTGGGGTCGTAGCGAGTCGAGAGTCCGGCGATGATAAACTGTACTTTTTCGCCGGGGAGGACGGCGAGTTGCGAGATGAAGGCGACCACGAGGATGTCGCCCCATGCCATTATGCGGGCGGCACCTCCTCGTCAGGTTCGGGTTCGTCTTCGACATCACGGACGCGAATCCGGCGTGCAACCGACTCTGGAAGGCTCTGTTCTTTCTCGGTCCCCTCTGGGCGGACCGTCACCATCCCGAAGGGTGCAACGTCGGTGACGACGATGGTCGTTCCGGGCGTGACCCCTGCATTGGAGAGATATTCGAGTTCTTCGGGGTCGCGGTCGCTCACGCGCGTGACGACGAGCTTGTCACCCACCGCATGCTCCGAGAGCAATGCCGCCGACGTTGAGTCCGGCGGCGTGAGGTCGGCACTCGGAATCGGGTCGCCGTGGGGGTCTACGGTCGGGTTGCCGAGTGCGGCGGCGACACGGCGTTCGAACTCTTCGCTGATGTGGTGTTCGAGTGCGTCGGCCTCTTCGTGGACTTCGCTCCACGAGTAATCCAGGTGCTCGGTGAGATAGGCTTCGAGCAGACGATGGTGACGAAGCACTTCGAGCGCGACCGTCTGGCCCTCCTCGGTCAACTCCGACCCCTTGTACTTCTCCCGTTCGACGAGGCCACGCTCTTCGAGTTTCCCGAGCATACTCGTCACCGTCGGTGGCGTCTTTCCGAGGTACTCCGCGATGGCGGAGGTCGAAACCGGCGGTCCCTGTTCCATCTGAATCGTGTAGATGGCCTTGAGATAATCCTCCATCACGTCGCTCAACATGGTCGAAATTAGAGGCGTCTAAAACAAATATCTGGTGGAGAAAAACGTGCGAATCGGTAGCAACCTCGGCGGACTACCAGCCGTGTCGCCTCCTCAGACGCCCTGTCCCATCAGGTGACTACGCAAGATGTCGGCGTTCTTCGTGCCAGATTCGGTGTTGACGACGACCACGGTATCGTCCGAGTCGAACTCGGCTGCGAGGTCCCAGACGGCGGCGAGACCGACACCACCGGCCGTTCCGACTTCGACACCCGCAGTTTGTGCGGCCTTGACTGCCGATTCGAGCGCGTCATCGTCGTTGACGGCGGCCGCGAGTCCGTCTGTCTCTTCGAGCGCTGCGAGCGCCAACGCCCCACCTTCGGGGTCTGGAATCTCCAACTCGCCGACGATAGTGTCGGGTTGGTTCCACGGTTCGGGTTCGTCGGAACCGGACTCCCACGCGGTCGAAACCGGGGCACAGCCCGCAGGTTGCGCGGCGACGAGACGAGGCATCGAGTCGAGCAAGCCGAGTGCGACGAGGTCACGGAATCCTTTGTGGACGCCCACGAGGAGTTCGCCGGTTGCGACGGGGGTGACGACCCAATCGGGGGCGGACCAGTCGAGTTGTTCGGCAATCTCGTAGGCGATGGTCTTCGCGCCGTCGTGGCGGAAGGGGTTGTCGAACTCTTGGAGCGTGTACCAGTCGGCGGCGAGTTTGTCGTCGACGGCGGCGAGCGCATTCGGGTAGCGCCCACCGACCACCTTCATCTGCCCACCGTGGACGTTGACCATCGCCTTGTTCGGGAACGGCGAGCGTGAGGGAACGAATCCGTAGGAGCGAACGTCGATGAGGCCCGCGTAAGAGGCCGCCGACTGCGCGCCGTTGCCGGGCGAGGCGTGCGCGACGACTTCGGCGTCGGATTCGCGTGCCGCGGTCAGTGCGAGCGAAAAGCCGCGGTCGAGGAACGTTCCAGTCGGGTTGCGGCCTTCGTCTTTGATGAGCAGTGTGACGCCCGCTTCGTCGCCGAGTTCGTCCGCAGCGACGAGTGGTGTCGCACCTTCGTTGGCCGTCACGGGGTCCGAAAATGGAAGCAGTTCGCGGTATCGCCACATCGTGTCGAATCGCCGCGAGCCGAGCGTTTCGGCGTCCCAATCGACCGAATCGAGGTCGTACTGTGGGTCCAGCGGTGCGTCAGCCTCGCTCAGCCCGGTCGTAGACGCGTCGTAGTCGGTTCCGGTTTCGGTACAGACCAGCCCAGAGAACGCATCAGCGAGTTGCATACCCGGTGTTTTGACGGGAGAAACTAAGCCCTTCCCGTCGGGCGATGTGGTCGAACCCGCAGGGATTTTGTCACGTCCGGCCCAGAAGAGCGTATGGACGATAGCCACATCGTGGTCGCCGGAGCGGGCCTTGCAGGACTCGTGGCTGCCCGCAACCTCGCCGCCGACGGAGGGGACGTGACCGTCGTGGAATCGCGCGACGAGGTTGGAGGCCGTGTTCGAACCGAAACGAAGAACGGCTTCACGCTCGACCGCGGGTTTCAGGTACTCTTTACCGCCTATCCGTCGGTTCGGCGCGAGTTGGACCTCGATGCACTCGACCTCCGCCGATTCTCGCCCGGAGCCACGATTTGCCGCCCGAGCAGTCGCTCGGTACTCTCTGACCCACTTCGCGAACCTGGAAGCCTCATCGACTCACTTCGCACTCCCGAGGTGACGACGACGGACAAACTCCGAACGCTCGCGCTCCGACAGGATGTGAGTACCCGAAGCGAAGCGCAAATCTTCGCGTCGCCCGACCGGAGTATCGAGTCCTACCTCCGCGAGTGGGGCTTTACCGACGACTACATCGAACACTTCGTCGCGCCCTTCTACGGCGGCATCACGCTCGACCGCTCGCTCTCTTCGTCAAAGCGCGTCTTCGAATACACCTTCAAGATGCTCGGTGCGGGTTCGACCGCAGTCCCCGCCGCAGGCATGCAGGCGATTCCGGAGCAACTCGCCGACACCGCCCGCGACGAGGGTGCAACGATTCGTCTCGGCGAGTACGTCGAAGCAATCGACAGCACCGACGAGGGCGTCATCGTCCAAACCGAATCGGAGACCATCGAAGCCGACGCGCTCGTCGTCGCCACCGACCCGAAGGAAGCAAAGAGGTTGACCGGAATCGACACGATTCCGACCGACGCGCGCTCGTGTGTCACCCAATACTACACCCTCCCGAAGTCGGAAGCACTCGACACCGGCAAGCGAATCATGCTCAACGCGGCGGGTGCCGAACCGAACACCGTGGCCCCGCTTTCGACGGTCGCTCCCGAGTACGCTCCCGACGACATGCAACTGTTGAACGCGACGTTCCTCGGCGACGATGCGCTCTCGCAGTCGGACAACGAGTTGTTCGAACAGACCCGTCGAACCCTCGAAGCGTGGTACCCCGACCGGTACGTCTCGGACCTCGAACTCCTCCACACGAGTCGAATCGAGTTCGCCCAGTTCGCCCAACCACCGGGCATCCACGACTCACTGCCGGACACTCGTGACCCGGTTGGCCGGGCGTATCTCGCCGGAGATTACACCGCGTGGTCGTCGATTCACGGCGCGATGCGAAGCGGGAAAGAAGCGGCGGACGCGATTCGAGACGACCTGTCATAATTTGGGATGTAGTTCTGTTGAAACAATCAGCAGATTCGTACAAAGGTGAGGGCATCCCCACACCACGTCCCAACCGAGCGGGCATCTCGGTTATGCAAGACGCCAGTGTTACTGTCAGAGTCACCCGGCATCTAGACCAGATGTCGCACTGATTCAAAAATGGTTGAATTTACTACGGGCGAAACAACAGGACGTATTTTCCTCTCGTCCACTCAGAGATACCGACGCAATTTCTCGAGCGGCGGAAACGTCAGCGTCTCGTCGGCGTCGTCGTCTCGGATGAATGGCCGAAGCACACCCGAATTGGAGACGAACGGCGACTGAAAATCCGCCGCCGACATCCCGTTGACGGTGACACCAGCGGCGAGGCGCGTGAACGCGGGGAGCATGAGTACGTCGCCGCCGCGGTAGCATTTCGGGCCGTAGAGCGCACAGGGCCGAGTTCGCCCTTCGATGTCGAGCGTCGGGTGGTCGTGGCCGACGACGTAGAGGGGTGCGCGCTCCTCGGGTTCCTCGTGGCCGTGCGCGACGAGGGTTTCGTCCGACAGTCGGTAGGAGTCGTGGACGGAATCGTCGCACACCGAGTCGAGCATCGTATCGTGGTTTCCGGCGACGAGTATCGGCGTCGAATCTGCGCCGCGGCACGTTTCGAGAACCGAGTCAAGCGATTCTACGTCGCGGGCGCTCACACGTTCGAATCGGTGGAGGACGTCGCCCGCGAAGACGACTTCTGTGGGGTCGAACCGTTCGCAGAGGGCGGCGAGTCGGTCCGTGAGGTCGGCGCGCTCGCCAAGTGGGAAATCCACGTCTGAGGCGTCGGCGCGACCGAGGTGGATATCTGCAACCACGAGTGCGTCCGCGTCGGGGAGGTAGACGGCGCGGTCACGGAAGACGAGGCGTCGCACGAGACACACCACGGTTGCACGTGATAAATCGGCTTCGAGCGAGCGACGGGAGCGGCGGCCTTTTTACAAATACGGTCTACAGGTCAGATATGAGCGGTGCCCTCGAGGACAAGCGCACAGCAACCCGCTTTCGTATCCTCGCCGAAATCGCCGACCGACAACCCGCGGTGAGCCAAGGCGAAATCGCCGAGGCCGTCGGCGTCACGAGCCAAGCAGTCTCAGAGTATATTCGTGCCCTAATCGACGATGGACTGGTCGAAAAAGAAGGCCGGTCGCGCTATCGCGTCACCAAGGAAGGCGTCGATTGGCTCTTCAAAGAAGCACGCGCGCTCCAGCGGGTCGCCGAACACGTCACCAACGACGTCCTCGAAAGCGTCAACGAAGACGCTGCTATCCTCACCGATAGCGTGGAGTCGGGCGAGACGGTCACGCTGTCGCTCAAAGAGGGACTCCTGCACGCGACACCCGGAAGCGACGGGCCAGCGATTGGCGTCGCGACCACCGGCGGCGACGCGGGCGACGACGTGAGCGTCACGGGATTCGAGGGCATCATCGAGATGGAACCGGGCCGCGTCCAGATTCTCCAGGTACCGTCTGCGCGCGTCGGCGGGAGCGACGAACTCGATAGTGGCGCACTCACAGCGACCTGTGGAGGCGCAGATATCGTCGTCGCGGGCGGCATCGAAGCGGTCGTCGCGTGCCGACAGGCCGACGTGTCGCTGACGACGTGGTTCGCACCGGGCGAGGTCGCGGCCGATGCCGCCGCTCGCGGGCTCGATGTCGTCGTCGTCGCCAGCGTCGATGTTGCGGGGCGAGTCGCAGACACGCTCCGCGATGCTGGTGTGCAGTTCGACGTAACCGACGCCTAAGTAACCGAATCGACGCCTAAAACCGACGCCTAGTTTTCTGCTTCCGCGTGTTCACGTGCGACGGTGTAGGCCTCACGGAGTCGTGAGAAACGCGCTTGGTCGCCGCCGTGGTCGGGATGTGCAGTCTTGACGCGTGCCCGGTAGGCGTCTCGAACCGCGGTCGGTGTCGCCGTGGGGTCGAGGCCGAGTCGGTCGAACGCCTCACTGATGGGGTCGTCCAAGTCGTCTAATTCGGGTTCGAGTTCGGGAACTTCGAACGGGAGTCGTCGTCCGAGGTGGCGTCCGGGCATCTCGTATTCGCACAAGACGGTGAAGATACCCTGTCGTTCGAGGCGGAAGAAGGCCTGTGCGTCGAAGGTGATTGCCACGTTTCGCATGGGGAGGAAGAACGCCACTTCTTCGCCGGAGACCGTGTGGTCCTCTACGAACTGCTCGCCGATAGCGCGGAGATACTCGCGTATCTCTATTCGCCGCCGGTTCGAACCGTCGACTCGGGGGCCGCCCACGTGCGGCGGTTCGGGAAAGAGACGACCACCAACGACGAAGACGCCAGCGACGACAACCGAGGCGATTGCCCCCATCACGAGACCCACAATTAGCCACGGTGGGAGCAGGAAGAACCACTCCGGAAGCACGTGACGTTACTGGGTACGAACGCTAAAGAACCCCTCGCTGGACAGAGTCGCTTACCGGAATATCGGCGTTCGCGGACAGTCCGAGAACGCGGACGCGTCGGGCACACTCTTGGCCGCAGTCCGCGTACTGGTCTGCATGCGGCCAATTCGTTTCGAGGAAGCAGATTCACCTGCCCGAACGCAGATTGGGGAGGGACTAACCCGGATTGCAGTGACCACAGGTCGGTTAGAGACCGGGCGCGCAGAAGGGAGATATTTCCTCCGTCACGACGACGGATGTGCCGTGTGCAGTGCGACCATTGAGCCTGGCACGTCATTTTATCTCGACCCAGAGACGGGTGAAATTCTCTGCGAAGAGCACGGTCGAACGCGGCGCAGTGAGTGAATTTCGCGCCACAGAGAACTAAAACATCAATTGCATACTCAAGATTGAGTGAGTTTTTATTCACGGTTGTGTTAGTCGCAAACTTCTTACTTGCACTGAGAGACAATACGAGTACCACATGGCTGTAGTCTGGCTGGACGACGTAGGCGCCGACGACCTCGAACTGGTCGGCGGCAAAGGCGCGTCGCTGGGCGAACTCACCACCGCGGGGCTTCCCGTCCCCCCGGGGTTCGTCGTGACAGCGAACACGTACCGTTCTTTCATCGAAGAGGCGGAAATCGACGAGGAACTCTTCGCGGCGATGGATATCGACCACGAAGACTCCGCCGAACTCAAGGCGGCCCACGAGACGGCACGCGACCTCATCACGAACACGCCGATGCCCGAGGCTGTTCGCTCCGAGATTCTGGAGGCCTATCGTCAGATTGGGGACGGTGAGGCCTTCGTCGCAGTGCGGTCGTCTGCAACCGCCGAAGACCTTCCCGATGCATCCTTCGCAGGACAGCAGGACACGTACCTCAACGTCACCGAGGAAGAGCTTCTGGACCGTGTGAGAGCGTGCTGGGCCTCGCTCTTCTCCGAGCGTGCAATCTACTATCGCAACCGGAAGGGCTTCCCACACGAGAAGGTCGATATCGCGGTCGTCGTCCAGCAGATGGTCGATGCCGAGAAGTCCGGCGTGATGTTCACGCGCCACCCATCGACTGGCGAAAAGCAGGTCATCATCGAGGCGGCGTGGGGACTCGGTGAGGCCGTCGTTTCCGGCACGGTTTCGCCCGACAACTACGTCGTGAATCGCGCAAACGGCGAGGTCGAAACCGCGACTATCGCCGACAAGAAGACGATGTGCATCCGCGACAGCGACTCGGGCCAGACCGTCGATATGGAAGTTCCCAACGAGAAGCGCCACGCTCGCGTCCTCGACGAGAGCGAAGTCGGCCGTCTCGTCGAACTCGGCGAACTGGTCGAAGACCACTACGAAACGCCACAAGACGTCGAATGGGCGGTCTACGATGGAGAAGTCTACATGCTCCAATCGCGTCCCATTACGACCATCTCCGAAGACGACATGAAAGCCAAAAACGGCGAATCTAAAACCTCCTCAGACAACGATATGCTCCTCCGTGGACTCGGCGCAAGCCCCGGCATCGCCTCCGGTCGCGCACGCATCGTCACGAAACTCGACCACCTCGACCAAGTCGCCGACGGCGACATCATCGTCACCAAGATGACGATGCCCGACATGGTGCCCGCGATGAAACGCGCCGCCGGTATCGTCACCGACGAGGGTGGCATGACCTCCCACGCCGCAATCGTCTCGCGCGAACTCGGTGTCCCCGCAGTCGTCGGCACGAGTACGGCGACATCGACCATCGAAGACGGCGACGTCATCACCATCGACGGCGACAAGGGAACCATCCGCGAGGGTGAAGAACCCGAAGAGAAACAGCGCCAACCCGTCGAAGACGCCCGCCCGAAGACGCCCGTCAAGCCGATGACGGCGACGGAGGTCAAAGTCAACGTCTCCATCCCAGAAGCCGCAGAGCGCGCCGCCGCAACCGGCGCAGATGGCGTTGGATTGCTCCGAATCGAACACATGGTGCTGACGCTCGGCAAGACACCCGAACGCTACATCGAAGACAACAGCGAGCAGGAGTTCGTCGACGAAATCATCTCGGGCGTCCGCGAGGTTGCCGAAGAGTTCTACCCGCGCCCGGTTCGCGTCCGCACCCTCGACGCCCCGACCGACGAGTTCCGCCAACTGCAAGGTGGCGAGAACGAACCGCGCGAACACAATCCGATGCTCGGCTACCGTGGAATCCGACGCGGCCTCGACAACCCACACATCTTCAAGCTCGAACTCGCCGCGTTCCGACGCCTGTACGAGCTGGGGTACGACAATCTCGAAATCATGTTCCCGCTCGTCAACGACGCAGAGGACGTGATTCGCGCCAAGCAGTACATGGTCGAAGCCGGTATCGACCCAGACAAGCGCGAGTGGGGTGTGATGATTGAGACGCCCGCCGCGGCGCTCTCTGTCGGCGATATGGCCAACGCAGGCATCAAGTTCGCTTCCTTCGGGACGAACGACCTCACTCAGTACACGCTCGCAGTTGACCGCAACAACGAACACGTCGCGCCAATCTACGACGAACTCCACCCCGCGGTCCTCAAACTCATCGGCGACACCATCGAGACGTGCCGCGAACTCGGTGTGAAGACGAGTATCTGTGGGCAAGCAGGTTCCAAGCCGAAGATGGTCCAGTTCCTCGTGGACAAGGGCATTAGCTCGATTTCAGCCAACATCGACGCCGTCCGCGACGTCCAGCACGAAGTCAAGCGCGTCGAACAGCGTCTCATCCTCGATTCGGTTCGCTGAACGAGTCGAGATTCGTCGCAGACCCCGGAACGTAATTTTTCTTCAAATTTGGATAGTCTCTCCCACAGGTGAGTCTTTGGCTCGCACAGGAGCGGAACCGATATACTGGGTGTTGTTTTAGAAAGAGACATGCAGCGCGCGGCACCGCAAACATTCGACCGCGTTCTCTCGTCGATGTGCACGAAGCCACACCCTGCCGCCCGTAGCGCCGCCGAGCGTTTTTTGGCGACGAACCCGGGTGACCCTGCAACCTATCAGGCTGTGGCCGCACTCGAAGAGGACGCTCTCGCATACCTGTCCGAGATTACTGGGCTTCAAACTCCCCACGGCTACATCACGAGCGGCGGGACCGAAGCCAACATCCAAGCAGTGCGTGCCGCGCGAAACTACCTCTCGCGCGACGACCCGAACGTCGTCGCCCCCGAGAGTATTCACTTCAGTTTCCAGAAAGCCGCCGACGTCCTCGGCGTCGAGCTCAGAATCGTCCCCGTGGACGACGACTACCGCGCCGACACCGAGGCCGTTCGCGCCGCTGTCGATGACAATACGATTGTCGTCGCGGGCGTCGCCGGAACGACCGAGTTCGGACGCGTAGACCCCATTCCCGAACTCACCGAAATCGCCCACGACGCGGGCGCGCTGATGCACGTCGATGCCGCGTGGGGCGGCTTTATCCTCCCCTTTACCGACCACGAGTGGTCGTTCGCCCACGCACCCATCGACTCGATGACCATCGACCCACACAAGTACGGCCAAGCAGTCGTCCCCGCTGGCGGCCTGTTGTTCCGCGAGCGTGAGGTACTCGATGCGCTCGCCATCGACACGCCGTATCTCGAATCCACGTCGCAGGCGAGTCTGACTGGTACGCGGAGCGGCGCTGGCGTCGCGTCTGCGGCCGCCGCCATGCGCGAGTTGTGGCCGACTGGCTATCGTGAGGTGTACGAGACACAGCAGGCGAACGCCGAGTGGTTGTACGAGCAACTCACTGCTCGTGGCTACGACGCTGTCGAACCCGAACTCCCGCTCGTCGCCGCCGAGTTGCCGGAGTCAGAGTTCGAATCGCTCCGCGACCTCGGCTGGCGTATCTCGCGGACCGCATCGGGTGAACTCCGTATCGTCTGTATGCCGCACGTGACGCGAGAGTCGTTGCGCGCGTTCCTATCAGACCTCGATAGTCTCCAGCCAGTTCGTAACTAGCCAAAACCTGAAAGCTTACAATACCACACTTGTGAGCATCCAGTGTGACGCTCGCTGCGTGTGCAACGTTTGGAACTCTCCCACTCAGTATCTACCCTGATTTCTCGTGGCTCTCGGCACTCGTCAAGACCGCGACTGGGTGGTTCGGTCTGGCGATTATTTTCGCATACTCGTTTCTCATCGCGTTCGCACTCCCCGGCGTGAGCGAAATCGTTCTCGCGGCCCCGTTGAACCTCGGCCTGCCTCGGGCGGCCGTCGTCGGAATCATCATCTTCGTCAGCGGCGTCGGAAAGGCCGCAGGAAGCGTGTTCGCGTTCTACCTCGGCCGCGAGACGAAAGAATCGGGTATCGTCGAAGGGTTGTTAGAAAAACTGCCCGTCGATGTGATGGGCTGGTCGGAGCGCAAAACCGTCGAAATCGCCCAGCGATGGGGATACGCCGGGCTTGCAGTCGCACTGTGCGTCCCGGGTTTTCCCGACACGCTCTCGATTTACGCCTTCTCGATTCTCGAAGACGACTACTTGAAGTTCGCCGCCGCAACGTTCATCGGGTCGTGTGGCCGTCTCGTCTTGACGGTCGTCGGCCTCGCGGCGATTGGCATCACTGTCTGAATCGTCAGACACGAACGAGACAGAGAGTCTGAGAGTCACGGTCCCACGATTCTGAGAACCGCGTTCGCTGATTATTTTCGCTGACAGCGTAGCTCTAGTATGGCCTACAGACGCATTTCCAACCAAGTCGTCCTCGGTGGCGCTATCGTCATCCTTGGACTCGCACTGCTCGCGAACACCACTGGTCTCTACGACACGAGCCAGTTACTCCGATACGTCCCGTCGCTGTTCATCGTCGCGGGCCTGTACGCGCTCGTCGCCAGCGGATTCAGAAACGTTGGCGGCCCGCTCATCCTCATCACCCTCGCGACCGCGTGGCAGGTCGTCGCGCTCGATATCGTGACGGCCTCGCAGATACTCTCGTACTGGCCGGTACTCATCGTCATCTTCGGTCTCTCGGTCGCACTGGGGCGACTTCGCTCGCGCGTCGAACCGATTACTGGCGACCGAGTGGACCTCATCGCCGTCTTCGGCGGCAGAGAGGCCCGAGTCACGACCGGGCGCTTCGACGGCGGCGACGCGACGGTCATCTTCGGCGGCATCGACTTAGACCTCCGCGACGTGACCGATGTCTCGATGCCCGCGCGACTGAACGTCACCTCGCTCTTCGGCGGCATCGAAATCTCCGTCCCGAGAGAGTGGAACGTCCAAATCGACGTCCTCCCGCTCTTCGCAGGGGCCGAAGACGAGCGACCGCGGACCGAACTGACCCACGAATCGGTGGACCTCGTCGTGACTGGGTTCTCGGCCTTCGGCGGCGTGACGGTTAAAGACTGAGGCACCTTGGAGGTGCTTTTTCGCCGTCTTCGAGGCGCGTCTTTTATTTCTATCCACTGTCTCTGTCCGTGTGTGACCGTGACGGGTTCGACTTCGATGCGTATGCGTACTCCCTTTTAGCCACGGGTGGACCCGTCTTCGGCCCCCGCGTCGGTAACACGGCGCGGGCCCGAACCCGGCGAACTCCGGGCTGTTTCCGTATTGCCTTGCAAACACCTGTACCGGCGGGCTTTTGGCCCGCTTGCGAGACACACCACATAGAATGAGTCACGAGGATTTCCCGACCGAAAACCCATCGGTGGTGACGTGTGGGTTGCCGTATGCGAACGGCGACCTCCACATCGGCCACCTGCGAACGTACGTCGGCGGCGACATCTACAGTCGCTCGCTGCGAACACTCGGCCAACAGACGGCCTTCGTCTGCGGGTCCGACATGCACGGCACCCCCGTCGCCGTCAACGCCGAGAAAGAAGGTGTCACCCCCGAGGAGTTCGCCCTGCGCCACCATGAGAAGTACAAAGAGACGTTCCCGAAGTTCGAAATCGAGTTCGACAACTACGGACAGACACACGACGAGACGAACACCGAACTGACACAGGAAATCGTCCGGACGCTCGAAGAAGAGGGCTACGTCTACGAGAAAGAGATTCCAGTCGCCTACGACCCCGACGCCGACCAGTGGCTTCCCGACCGCTTCGTCGAAGGCACCTGTCCGTACTGCGGCGCACACGCCCGCGGTGACGAGTGTGACGAAGGCTGTGGCCGTCACCTCGAACCCGGCGAAATCGAAGACCCGACTTCGACGCTCACCGGCAACCCGGCAGAGTACCGCGAGCGCCAGCACAAGTTCTTCGCCGTCTCTGACCTCCAAGACTACCTTCAGGAGTTTATCAACCGCCTCGAAGGAACCTCCAACGCGCAGAACCAACCGCGTGACTGGATCGAAGGCGAACTCCAAGACTGGTGTATTACCAGAGATATGGACTGGGGTATCGACTACCCCGGAGAGGAAGCAGACGAACTCGTCCTCTACGTCTGGGTAGACGCACCAATCGAGTACATCGCTTCGACCAAGCAGTACACCGAGAACGTCGGTGCCGACGTCTTCGACTGGGAAGAGGCGTGGAAAGAATCGGGCGACATCGTCCACATCATCGGTCGTGACATCATCCAGCACCACACCGTCTTTTGGCCAGCGATGCTCCACGCCGCAGGCTACGTCGAACCCCGCGCCGTCATGGCGTCCGGGTTCATCACGCTCAACGGCAAGGGCTTTTCCACCTCTCGTGACCGCGCCGTCTGGGCCGACGAATATCTCGACGAAGGCTTCCACCCCGACCTGCTTCGCTACTACCTCGCCACCAACGGCGGGTTCCAGCAGGACGTTGACTTCTCGTGGTCGAAGTTCCAAGAGCGCGTGAACAGCGAACTCGTCGGCACGGTGGGCAACTTCCTCTACCGCTCGCTTCTCTTCGCCTACCGCAACTTCGAGGGCACGCCCGATGCGCCGCTCTCGGACGAGGTGCGCGAGCGTATCGAAGAAGCCATCGACGAGTTCCAAGCCGGACTCAACGACTACTCCATCCGAAAATCGGGTAACGCCGCCGTCCGTCTCGCCCAGTTCGGTAACGAGTACATCCAGCGGAACGAACCGTGGAAACTCACCGACGAAGACCCAGAACAGGCGGCACAGGTCATCCGCGACTGCGTGCAGATTGCCAAGGCCGTGGCCGTCCTCTTCGCGCCGACCGCACCCGGCAAGATGCAGGAACTCTGGACGCAAATCGGCGAAGAAGGCGATGTTTCGGACGTTGGCACCGACGCCGCGCTCGAATCGCCCGCCGCGAACTTCGACGAACCAGAAGCGCTCTTCGAGAAAATCGAAGACGAGCGCGTCGAAGACCTCAACGAAAAGCTTGCAGAGCGCGTGGCTGAAGCAACTGACGACGACGACAGCGACGAAGACACAGAAGACGACGACTCAATGACCGAATCCGAATCCGTAGAAACTGAACTCGAACCGCTCGCAGACGACCGCATCAGCTTCGACGACTTCCTCGAACTCGACCTCCGCGTCGGGGAGATTCTCGACGCCGAAGGCATCGACGGCGCTGACAAACTCGCAAAGCTCACCGTCGATATCGGCGTCGAAGAGCGCCAAATCGTCGCTGGCATCAAGCAACTCCACGACCTCGACTCGCTTGCGGGCCAGAAGGTCATCATCGTCGCCAACCTCGAAAAGGCCGAACTGTTCGGCGTCGAGTCCAACGGCATGTTGCTTGCCGCGGGTGACGAAGCCGATATCCTGACGACCCACGGCGACGCCGTGCCGGGCACGAAGGTTCAGTAAACGCTCTCCGAGACGAACACTGATTTTTCAGCCACGCTCGGCCGATTAGACAGGAGTCTCCGCGTTTCGGTCGTTCCGGTACCATGCGATGCTCCGGAAGACGACGCCGAGTGCGAACGTGACCAAGCCAACAAAATGGAACGCCAGTCGGTCGCCGAAGTTCAGAAGGGCATTACTCAGCGAAACTAGGCCACCTGCCCCGAACAGGACGGTCGAAAAGAGCGCAAGTGAGTCCGCGCCGTCGCGTACCTCGTCGTAGATTGTCTTCCCGAACGTGAGAATCAGTACTGCGATGAGCAGGCCAACGCCGAGTGTCGTCGCAGTCGGCGAGAGGAGGGAAGCCATGGGCTACGATACAGAATCACCGAAGAAATACGTGTCGTCGGGAAATCAAGTCATGGTCGTTTCGGCGGACGAAGCCGGTAGTATCTCCTGTTGAGGTTGTACATGTATCCCTCACGCATCGTCTTGAGTACGGCATAAGAGATGAGCGCGCCGACGATTGGCAGGAGAAACGTCATATCGAACAGCAAGTTCGGGTCGAGTGGGACGAGGTTCTTGATGGCGAGGGTGCTGATAGTGAGCGCGAAGATGACCCCACCGACCCCAATGGCCGCCCAGAACGGCTCTTCGACTGGGCGTCGAGCAGAACCCTTGTTGAGGAAGGGGACGAGTGCGATGAAGCCGACGACGACACCGTTGGCGAGTACACCGAACGTCCGGTCGGCCATCAGTTTATCCCCGCTGAGGATGGCGAGTCCGGGGTTCAACGGCTCCATTTTGAGGAGTCCGAACGACCAGTAGAGATACCAGTCGGGCAGGATAATCGCGGGTGTCTCACTCGGATTCGCGGGCGGGCCGATGTGCGGCGGAAGCGTCGCCGAGAGGAACAGAATCATACCGACGAAGAACGACGCAATCGAGAGATTGCGGACTGTCTCGTGGGGCCACGTCGGGAACGCGAGGACGTCGCGCTCGATGTAGTCCGACGACTGGCGAACCGTCTGGTCTTCGTAGCGGGCACGCTCGAAGTACTCGTAGGTCAGTCGCGCGAGTCCCTGTCGCCGTGCTTTTCGCTCGTAGAACGTTGGCGTCTCGTCGTCCGGGGGAACCGGTCCTGTCGGGTAGCCACCGTCTGCTTCTGTACCGGCGTCCACGTCAGTCTCACCACCATCTGTTCGAAGTGGAAACTCACCGGGTGGGTGCATACGAGAACGTAGGTCCGAGTGAGTAAATAGTGTTTGTTAGATTACATATGACCTAATTTTGAACACTCACGGTACACAGGAGTTCTGGAAATACCAGTGAGGACTCTATAGAGTACCTATGCGAATGAGTTACTCACATCCGAATTCATCATCGGGCTTTTTTATTCGTCACTCGTAGGGCGGGCTATGAGAAACGCGAAAATCGTCTGTACCCTCGGTCCGGCATCTTTTGACCGAGAGACGATTCGTGGCCTCGCCGACGCCGGGATGAGCGTCGCGCGAATGAACGCAAGCCACGGAACCGTCGAACACCGCTCGGAGGTCATCGACAGCATCCGCGCTGTCGACGATGCGACCGACGAACCGCTCGCGGCCATGCTCGACCTGCAAGGCCCGGAAGTCCGAACCGCCCCCATCGACGAAGATATCGTCCTCGAAACGGGCTCCGAAGTCCGATTCTACGAAGGCGACGAGGCGACCCCTGAGGCAGTCGGTCTCTCCTATTCGATTTCGGCATGCGAACCCGACGACACGATTCTCCTCGATGACGGCCGAATCGAGGCAGTTGTCGAACGCGTCGACGATGGGTCGGTCTACGCGACCATCAAATCCGGCGGAGAACTCGGCGCTCGGAAAGGTGTGAACGTCCCCGGCGTCGACCTCGATATCGACCTCATCACCGACTCGGATCACGAGAACCTCAAACTCGCCGCGGAGAAGAAAGTCGATTTCGTCGCCGCCTCGTTCATTCGCGACGCCGACGACGTGTACACCATCAGCGACACACTCGAAGAGTTTGGTGCCGATATCCCGATCATCGCCAAAATCGAGCGTGCTGGCGCTGTCGACAACCTCGACCAGATTATCGAGGCCGCCTACGGCGTCATGGTCGCCCGCGGTGACCTCGGTGTCGAGTGCCCGCTCGAAGAAGTCCCGATTATTCAGAAGCGCACCATCCGCAAAGCGCAGGCCGCAGGCGTCCCCGTCATCACCGCCACGGAGATGCTCGATTCGATGGTTCACGCTCGCCGCCCAACTCGTGCGGAAGCCTCCGACGTTGCGAACGCCGTCCTCGACGGCACCGACGCCGTGATGCTCTCCGGCGAGACCGCAGTCGGCGACCACCCGGTCCGCGTCGTCCAGACGATGTCTCGAATCGTGAGCGAAGTCGAATCGAGTCCGGAGTACCTCGAAAGCCAAGAACAGCGCGTGCCGACGGCGGCCGACGACTCCCGCACCGAAGCACTCGCTCGCTCCGCTCGGTATCTCGCCCGCGACGTGAACGCCGCGGCAATCGTGGCCGTCACAGAATCCGGGTACACCGCCCACAAGACGGCGAAGTTCCGCCCCGGTGTCCCGGTCGTGGCGGTCACCCCGAGTGACCGGACCCGCCGCCAACTCGCTCTCTCGTGGGGCGTCTCCCCCGAATACTCCGATTACAGCACCAGCGTCGAAACCGTCATGGAAGATGCCGTGACCGCCGCCCTCGACGCCGGTGTCACCGAATCGGGAGACACCATCGTCGTCCTCTCCGGGATGATGACCGAGTTGGAGGGAACGAACACGACGAACATGCTCAAAGTCCACGTCGCGGCCGAAGACGTCGCCAACGGGCGCAAAGTAGTCGGCGGGCGCGTCGCCGGACCACTCTACCGCACCAGCGACGGTGACCTCTCTGACGTTCCAGAGGGTGCAATCCTCTCGCTGTCGGCCAACTTCGATGGCGAGTTCGACGGCGACGCCGCGAAACTCGCTGGCATCATCGACGCCCGCCCCGGCATGACCGGGTACCCGGCGCTCGTCGCGCGCGAACTCGATATCCCGATGATTTCCGGCGCGCCACTTCCCAGTACCGTCGCCAAAGGGTCGGTCGTCACGCTCCACGCCGAGCGCGGCATCGTCTACGAAGGCGACGTGATTAGTCACGAGACCGAAGACAGCAAATAGTCGGTCGGTAGCCCTTTTGACCCTCGGTCGCGTACTATTCTGTAATGGTCCGCCCTTCTAATTCCGACTCGGCGACAGAGGACGAGTGGCGATTCGGCATCGACGAAGTTGGTCCCGACGCAGAACCGGCCGAACCAGTCGAAGCGCCAATCGAACCCGGCTCTCCCACCCCCGAGAACATCGCGTTCGTCTTGGTCGGTGTGTTACTCACCGTTGGCCTGTTGTTCGTCACGATATTCCCGAACAGTATCTAAGTCCCGCTCTGGTTTCTACGGTCTTCTCAACCCCCCGTTATCTTGCCTCAGTACGGCTATCTAACGGTCTCTCAGTCCGGCTCTCGTTACACTGTACAACCGCTCGTGGGCGAGCGAAGATGCAATCCGAATTTCCATCTTGATAATTGGTCCTTTTGATTTATGTAACCCCGTCCGGAATCGCGCACACGGAAATTTGGATTGAATATGAGTTCTACACCCCGCGTCCCCACGCTGTTGGTCACTCTGACGGTGATTCTCGCCACCGTTTGGGTTCCAGCCCCGGCAGGTGCTGCCAACGCTCCATCGGCGTCATTCAGCCAGCAAGTCGTCACCGTCGAGCGCGGCGATGTCGTCGAAATCACGGTCTCACACTCGGAGTCCGGCACCCTCCACATCGGCGGCGACGACTACGGCTATCATCTGACGGTCGACCTCGTCGGGTCCGGTTCGACGACGGTGACCATGGACACCTACAACTCGACCGGGTCGCCTTCGACGTACGTCTCTGGCGGTGGCAACAAGACCCTCCACACCGGCCTGCTCCGAGAGCCAATCGAACCATCCACGTACCTCATGAACGTCACCATCGGCGGTGTCGAACGGGCGATTTCGCAACTCAAAGTGACACCTCGCCAGACTTCGGCCGCAACGACCTACGTCGCCCCCGAGAATATGGCCGACGAAGACGAGGTGACGCTCGAAGACGTCCGAAGCATCCCAACGAAGCGAACGACCGTCGCCCGCGGCGACCTTGCGGTCATCCGCCTCGACGAACACGGTCTCGAATCGGCATTGAGCGCCGAGAACGTCACCGGCGATGCCGCCTCGAACGGCATCGAAGTCTCGATGACGCAACTCGAAGAGAAGATGAACGAGGACGAACAGACGTTCCTCGCCACTTCCGAGAACGGAACGTGGGTCGTCCCTGACTTCGAAAACGACGTGGTGTACGTCGTCTGGGATACCAGCGAACTCCCGTTCGAAGGCGAGAGCGAGGCGTACGAAGCGAAAGTGCGACTCCGCGGCGACGAAAACGACCTCGTGGACGACGACACCGTTATCGCACGCTCGAAAGTCACGGTCGTTCAGCCAACCGTCGATATCGACGTGGACAACGAGACGATTTACCCGTGGGAGCCACTGACGACGAACGTCACGGGCGAGACGACGCTGGCACCGGGGACGCAACTCGAAATCCGCGCTCGCGCACCCGGCCAGCCATTCTTGAAACTCATCCCGGTCACGGTCACCGAAAACGGGACCTTCGCCAAGTCAGTCGAGTTCGACGAAGAGGACCGCGGCCTCGTCTTCCCGCTGTGGGTTCGGCAGTACCGCGATTCGACCGAACACACCATGCGACTCTACGACTCCACTGCGAATTTGAAATTCGTCGACCAAGAGACGAACGGGTCATACGCGACGCTCGACCAAGTGAACGTCTCGGTGGGAGGATTCGTCCGCATCGAAACGGCCGACGAAGAACTGCTCGGAACGAGCGACTACCTCGAACCCGGCAGTCACGAGAACGTCGTCGTCACGTTTGACCGGCGACTCCTGACCAGTAACGAAGCCCTCGCCGTCGTTTACATGGACAAAGAGCGCGACCAGAACTTCTCGATGGCCGACGACCCGCCGTACCGAACCAACGGCACGATTGACCTGGATTCGACCAACGGCAGTATCGTTGCGGACGACGCGTTGCTCGAACTCTCACCGGATGCGACGACGCCGACGCCAACACCGACGCCGACGGCGACACCGGCGAACGAAACGAACACGACCGAGACGACGATGCCCACGACGGCGACCGAGACACCGTACCCGGTACAGTCTCGAACGCCACTCGACCCGGCGAAAGAAGGGACGAACGCGGGAATTCCGTTCTCGCCCGCGCTCGTGGTTATCGCACTGCTCAGTCTCGGCTTCATCGCACGGCGGAAACCATGAGTGGAGTCGAACGCAGCGGTAGGTTTAATCGCCATCCGGAACGTCGAACTGACAACACTTCGCACAACATGACGGAACCCAACGGGCGCGATAGGCACGCAAGAGGGGCTCGATGACGAGACTGGTCGAACTTAGTTCGTCGAACTTCGTCAGATTCCTCTCGGACCTATGGACACAACGGAACTGGCAGACGAACGTCCAGCCACGAGGAGAAGGTCGGTATCTCGTTCAGGGTCGCCGCGCCGATGGCACCAAGGGAATGCTCTTGGCGCTCTCTGACGGCGAGCAGACCATCGAAAAAGACCACGTCCGAGGCTTCGTCGCGCACGCGAAGAAGCGTTCGATAGATGTCATCGTCGTCGCCACACAAGGTGAGTTCAGCGACGAGGTTCGCGGGTTTGCGACGAATCACGACGTGAAACTCCTCGACCTCGACAGCCTCGGCGAGACGGTCGAAGAAGAGGGACTCGAAGAACTCGTCAGAGAGTACACCGACGGCGATGTCTACGAAAAAGCAGAGGTCGAATTCGGCCTACCGTTCGACATTCCGGAGCCAATCGCAAGCGCGCTGGCATCGCTCCCTCTCGATTCGATTCGTCAGCGACTCGATGGCGTTTCGATTCCGAAGAAAGTACCCACCGTAGAGGAACTCAAATCCGGGTCGCCACCGAGCGTGCGCGTCGTGGTCGTCGCAGTTCTCTTGCTCGTTCTCGCACTCGGGTCTGTCGCGGCACTCGGACCGATGGTCGATGGTCTCGGTGGACCTGCTGGCCAATCTGGTGTTGCGGTCTCTGCACTCTCAGTTGCGCCGCAAGACCAAGCAGACGTGGTTGCGATGTGGAACACGCGAACGACACAATCGCTCGCTGTCGGGAACTCCACGTACGCCGCGCCTGACGGCCAACAGTTCGTCGTCGTCGCGCTCGAAGTGACACCGACAGGCTCGTCGCCAGTGTCGATTTCGCAATCCGCGCTCGCACTCGAATCCGACGGGGTTCGCTACGGGTACCAACCGCTGGCCGCATCGGGGGACTTGTTCCACGGCGGATTGTTCGCACCAAACGAGTCGAAAGTCGTCTGGACCGTGTACTCGGTCCCCGAGAACGTCAGCACCGGCACGATAGTCGTCGCCGAACCGATAGACGACGAAGTTGTGTTCGTCTACAACGAGTCCGTTTCGACCGAGCCAACCACCGTGACGAGTTCCTGAATTCGACCCATATTCTCACAGCCGACGCCCGCCGTTCACCTCAACTCTTAATCACCAGACGTTCCTAGACTGAGCTATGGTGCCGCTTCCGCTGCAACTCGACCTCTTCGGGCCCGAGACACTGCCGCTTCTCTTGGTGCTCGCCGGGCTTGGTCTCTCTATCGCCGAGGCGATAGCCCCTGGTGCGCACTTCGTCGTCCTCGGTGTCGCCCTTCTCGCCGCAGGACTCGTCGGACTACTCATCGGGCCGTTCGCAACGCCGTTCGTTCTCGGGGTCTTGGTCTTCCTCTTCGGGACACTCGCACTCTACGGCTATCGAGAACTCGATTTCTACGGTGGCAAAGGCGAAGGCCAAACGAGCGATTCAGCCGCACTGAAAGGAAAAACCGGTCACGTCACCAAACGTGTCACGCCGACGAGCGGGCAAGTCAAACTCAACGAAGGCGGGTTCAACCCTTACTACGCTGCTCGCTCGGTACACGGTGAACTCCCTGAAGGGACCGAAGTCGTCGTCGTCGACCCCGGCGGTGGCAACGTCATCACCGTCGAAGGGTTCAGTCCGGGTGAAGACGAAATCGACCGCGAACTTGCACGCGAGCGCGCACGAAACAACGTTGATGACGACGAAGCCGAGCGGGAGCGAGAAGACGCAGAACGCGCCTGAAACACCCCAAATCGCCTGACGTGGTTTCATTCTTACACGAATACTTATCACACGGCCAACCTAAGTTGAGGACATGGACCTGATCGCCCTCCAAGCAGGACTTGGCATTGGTGGTGTCGTCGCGGGGATTCTCGTCCTCGGGCTCGCCATCGTGACAGTCTATCAGATGGTCGAAATCGTCGATGCGTACGAGAAGAAGGCCCTCACGGTCTTCGGTGAGTACCGACGATTACTCGAACCGGGTATCAACTTCATCCCCCCGTTCGTCTCTCGGACGTACGCCTTCGACATGCGTACCCAGACGCTCGACGTGCCACGGCAAGAGGCAATCACCCGCGACAACTCGCCGGTGACCGCCGACGCCGTCGTCTACATCAAAGTCATGGACGCGAAGAAGGCGTTCCTCGAAGTCGATGACTACAAGCGCGCCGTCTCGAACCTCGCCCAGACGACGCTCCGTGCAGTTCTCGGCGACATGGAACTCGACGACACGCTGAACAAGCGCCAAGAAATCAACGCGCGCATCCGCATGGAACTCGACGAACCGACCGACGAGTGGGGTGTCCGCGTCGAATCCGTCGAAGTCCGCGAAGTCAACCCCAGTGCCGACGTCCAGCAGGCGATGGAGCAGCAGACCTCCGCCGAACGTCGCCGCCGTGCGATGATTCTCGAAGCACAGGGTGAACGCCGCTCCGCCGTCGAGAAGGCAGAGGGTGAAAAGCAGTCGAACATCATCCGCGCACAGGGTGAAAAGCAATCCCAGATTCTCGAAGCACAGGGTGATGCAATCTCGACCGTCCTTCGTGCGAAATCCGCCGAATCGATGGGCGAGCGCGCCATCATCGACAAAGGCATGGAGACGCTCGAACGCATCGGACAGGGCGAGTCCACGACGTTCGTCCTCCCGCAAGAACTCACCTCGCTCCTCGGGCGCTACGGCAAGCAACTCACCGGCTCTGACGTGCAGGACATGGAGGGGCTCTCCAGTATGTCCTTCGACGAGGAGACCCGCGAACTAATCGGCCTCGACGACATCGAAGAAATCCTCGGCCAAATCGACGAAGCCGCCGAGATGAACGTCGAACAGCTCGAACAGGAGGCTCAAGCCATCAAATCGGGCGCGGAAGTTGAGGGCATCAAATCCGCGAGCGACGTGATTGCAGAGGCCAACGACGACGATACGATGAAATCAGCCGACGAAGTCGTCGAGGAGGAGTCTGCTGCTGACGCGTCCGAATCGGAAACCGAGACTGCGACCAAAAACGGCGAGCAACCGGCCGACGACGACGACGAGCAGATGGAATTCGAGAAAGACCTCGAATAAGTCTCATTTCCTGACCGTCAGGGACATCCGGTGGTTGACATGACGAAGCGTTTTTCTTCTACGACCCTTGTTGTACTGTGTAGATGTCGAATCGCCGGATAGACGAAGACAAACGGGCGACACTTCGCCGGTTTGCCGCACTCGGTGCCGCAACGCCACTCGCTGGCCTTGCCCGCGCCGAGGATACCGGGTCGAGTGACGCGCGAGATGCCATCGTCGGCTATCTCGTCGCCACCCCCGGCGCACACTTCTCGAAAGTACGCGACGATTTGCAACTGGGCACTGGAGAGACACAACACCACCTTCGGACGCTGGTCGAAGACGGCACCCTCGAAGTCCGCCGCGACGGCGACTACAAACGCTTCTTCCCGAGCGGACGCTTCTCGGAGTTCGAACAGGTGGCACTCGGCTACCTCCGCCGTGAGACGCCCCGGGGGATGCTCATCCACCTCCTGCGCGACCCCGAGATGACGGGGAGCAAACTCGCCGAAGAATTGGATGTGTCGCGCGCGACGGTGAGTACGTACGCGAAGAAACTCGATGCGGTCGGCCTCCTCTCACGGGCTGACGGCTACTCGGTCACCCAACCGGAGACGATTATCACGCTGTTAATCCGCTATGCGGACTCGTTCGGGGCTGATGCGGTGTCGTTCGCGGGCGACGCCGCTGGGTTGATTCGGTTCGACCCGAACTGAGCGCGTCGGATTTCTTGGAGATTAATCGCGTAGCGGTCGTTCGTTCTGATTGCTAGAAACCACCAGTACAGTTACATCTTGGCGTCGAGAACGAGTTAGTACTCGAATGATTGTCTTCGAACGAATCTGGCATCGGTGCAGGTAGCGTCGATGTCTATTGAGAATGAAATCCGTTGTTTCGCCAAGTCAACAGATGCAACCACGATGCTATCGTCAGTTGTTCAGTCATTCCAGTCCGAAGGGTGGACATACGACGAAATCACCTACAATGGATACACGATAAACTCGGTACCCGACTGGGCGTTTACTAAATCGGGACGTCATCCAGTGGCAGGAAGCCTCGAAGAGGGAGTGAAAATCGTCGCGGAGCGCGGGTCAGGTGCGTTGACGCTGTCACAGGAAATTGTAGGCAGAGTGGTGGACATGATAATCCACTTTTCAGTATCAGACCTACTGAATGACCACCGTGAACCTACTACTGAGTCGGTTTTTCGGATAACGCTCAACGTAAGTTGCCCAAGATTTGTGAGAAACTCCGAAGAAGCGCTACTGAAATTCCTCGAAACAACCGTCAGGCTCATTCGAGATATCGACCCACTCGTCGTGTTTGCAGGAATAGAGTACGAAATTCCGAACGTGACTGAAACCGAACTCGAAACGGCACCGATACGAATATCGCCGTGTACGTACTTCGGTCCGACTGCGTGTGACTATCTGGGCCGAGACAAACTCCTGTCCGCACCGGCGAAGCTAGTCAAGACGATTGGTGACGGGATACTGCTGGTGGCGTGTCCGCGTTACTTTGGTGGCTGTATTTTGACAGAGTGCGACCCGATAGCGGAACATCTCGACCTCGAATCTGCGAGGTAATCGCCAGACGCACGTCACGGCAAATTCGCTGTCAGAGTCACACTTATTGTGATAATTATTCTAGAACTCGCAATGAGATTGCGAGCGGAGTACGACGACCCACTCGAAGCGCTCGTGGCTGGATTCGGACTGTTTGGTTACGACGACGAGACGATACGCGCGTCGGATGAGAATACGACAGTAGATGGAGCAGCATACGAAACAGACGAAGCGTACGTTCGAGCGCATCTCGACGAGGTGTGGGGCCATCCCGGAAAAGAGTACCCCGCTGAGGAGTTGTGGGAGAAGGTTCCCCAGTTGGCCTACGATTTGTTTCCCACCGCGTTCACCCTCGACTGGAAGTGGCACACGTTCAGAGTCGCTACGCTCGCCGAGCGCGGGCTGGAACACTACGGATACGCGACGGACGTCGAATTCGTAACCGAAGAAAATGCGACGAGCAAGTACCCCTCGCTCAGTACGGCACACCCAGAAGCGTTCTACGTCCTGCTGAAAGACGCGACAACCGGAGACGAACTCGACCGAGTTGCGTTCCGTCCACCGCCGGCAATCACCGACCGCGATGCAGTGATGAATCACTACGCAACCGCGTTCGCGATGAACGAGAGGCTCCTGAAGAACCGTGATGTCGAAATCGTGGAACTCGTCGGCTACCCCGGCGACCACACGAAATTCGCCGTCGTGGAGACGGAGCGACTGGACGAACTGGAAGAGGAGTACGGCGACGGCTGTCCGCTCTTCGGGCAGGAACTCATGAATCGAGACTTGGCGCTCGACGCACTCGCGCTATACGACCCCGAGAACGCGAGTTCCCACGAAGACGAATTCGGCGTTCCAGAACCGGACGCGACGTTCAAACTGGAGGACGACGCCTCGTTACTGGAGCGACACCGACAGTGGAAAGCAGAGAAGGAACGCCTGCAACGGAAACGAGCGCGAGCACGACGAGACTCGCAAGAATCGGGCGCGTTCTCTCGCCTGTTCGACCGGTTGCGAGAGCTACTCGGTTAGGTGCGAGAGCTGGAGAAAAACACGTCAAACAGGGCGAACGCGAACCGAACCCGGTCCGCGTGGAGGGAGACAAGGGGCCTGCGTCAGCGGGGTAGGAGACCGATTACGCGGTGACTTTCCACGTCGTACCCGAGGAGTAGCCCCACTTCTCGACGGAGATGTCGAAGTTCCCTTCCAAGATTGCACGCATGTTCGCGCCGACTTCCTTCGCCGAGAGGCCGAGATCGTCGGCGATGAGGCGCGATTTGAAGTACATCTGGTCGTCGGCGTTCTGGCGAAGGTAGCCGAGAATCCGGCGTTGTTTGTCCGAGAGGTCGTCTTCTGCTGCGAGGGAATCCGCAGTCGCCATCGTCGTCGTTGTCGTACTCATACCTACACACAAGTCGTAGGTGCCTATGAGGGGTTTGGTACAGGAGCTTAACACGCCGTTGTCATGCGATTATCGAGCTTCGGGCGGGAGCGAAGGCGGCCTCGTGGTTCGCCGCAGGTACAGTCGCCTAACAACACCCTAAACGAGACACTCAAAACGACTGACGAGTCGCCTCCGGGGAGTCTCCGGGAGATAATACAGAAAATTCATACGCAGAAAGAGGCCATAAGATGACAATGGAACGCCCGATAGCAGGGCGACCGGCCGCCACCTCCTCGGCCGGCGTCGAAGTGAGTGTCGTCCTCCCCGCGTACAACGAGGAACGGACTATCGAGAATACAGTCCGGGTGACGCTCGAAACACTCGAATCATTCCTCCCAGCGGACGCCTTCGAGGTCATTATCGCCGAAGACGGATGCGACGACCGCACCCCCGAAATCGCCGACGAGATGGCCGCCGAAGACAGTCGCGTTCGACACTTCCACAGTGACAAGCGTCTGGGTCGCGGCGGCGCGTTAGAACACGCGTTCGAGGCCGCCGACGGCGAGACGCTCGTCTACTTCGATACGGACCTCGCGACGGATATGCGACACCTCGAAGAACTCGTCGAGCGCGTTCGCTCCGGTGAGTACGACATCGCCACTGGGTCGCGGTGGATGCCCGAGAACGTCGCTCGACGACCCGCAGAACGCGGCGTTCCGAGTCGCGTCTACAACGGACTCGTTCGCTTCTTCCTCCGGTCGAATCTCCGCGACCACCAGTGCGGGTTCAAGGCATTCAGCCGTGAGGCGTTCGAAACCCTCCGGTACGACGTCGAAGACAACCACTGGTTCTGGGATACGGAGATGCTCGTTCGCGGCCAACGCTCTGGGTTCAAAATTAGCGAATTTTCTGTCGATTGGGAACCGAAAGGCGACACCAAAGTCGACCTCGTGCGCGACGTGCTTGGAATGGGCAGTCAGATTCTCCGCACGTGGTGGCAGTTGTCCGTCCGCCCACGCATCACGCGCCGGGTGACGATGGTCGCCGGGTTGCTCTTGACCGTCTTCGCGCTCGCGCTGATGACGCTCTATATCGACCCCTCGGAAGTCCTCGCGGTGCTGGGACAGACAGACCCCACGCTCGTCGCTGTCGCCGCTGGCATCTACGTCCTCTCGTGGCCGCTTCGCGGACTCCGTTACCGCGACATCCTCGCAGAACTCGGGTATCACGAGAAGACTGGCTTTCTGACTGGGACGATATTTATCAGTCAAACCGGGAACCTCGTCTTCCCCGCCCGGGCGGGTGACGCGGTTCGGGCCTACATCGTCAAAGCACGCCGCGGGATTCCCTATCCGTCGGGCTTCGCGTCGCTCGCCGTCGAGCGCGTCTTCGACTTGCTCACTATCGCCGGGATGGCGGGTGTCGTCCTCGTCGGCCTCGCCGCGACGGGCGGGCTAAGCGACATCGCAACCGTACTCGCAACTGGCGTGAGCGGTGGCGACATCTCGGTCTCACCTGAAGACGTTCGCACGGTCGCCTACGTCGCCGCGGGCGTCGGTCTCGTCGCTATCGCTGGCGTACTCGGTATCGCGCTGTCCGCGCGTACCGACGGGAACGTCATTCGGAAAGTCGTTGGGCAGTTCTCTTCTGACTCGTACGTCGAGTACGTCGTCGATATCATCGAACAGTTCGTCTCCGACCTACAGGCAGTCGCAGGCAACCGTGCCGCATTCGGTCGCGTCGGCACGACGAGTGTTGCGATTTGGTCGCTCGACGTCGTCACCGCGGTCATCGTCTTGCTCGCACTCGGCGTCGAGATGAACCCGGTCGTTCTCGTTGGGGTGTCGTTCTTCGCGGTGAGCGTCGGAAACCTCGCCAAAGTCCTCCCGCTGTCGCCGGGCGGAATCGGTCTCTACGAAATCGCATTTACGGTATTCATGGCCGCACTCGCCCCCATTTCGCCCGCGATGGCACTCGCGGCGGCAGTCTTAGACCACGCCGTCAAGAACGCAGTGACGGTTATCGGCGGTATCGCGTCGATGCTGCTGCTCAACGTCTCGCTCACGACGGCAGTCGAAGAGAGCGCGGACATCACCGACCGCGAGCGTGAACTCGCGGAATCAGATACCTAATAGAGGTCACAGCGGAACGGCGCGAGCGCCGCCGTCACCGCCGATTCGAGCGCACCAGTTCGGGTGAGTCGTCCCCCCGTGAACGCGCCTGCCGCACCCTCTTTTTTCGCAATATCGTTCGTTCCGAGTACGTCGTCCATCACTGGACCCAGTTCCTCACCAGCGTGGATTCGTTCGGCGATGCGGTCGGGGAGTACGAGACTCGGCCCTGCGCCCCGTCCGTAGCGCTCGCCGTCGGTCACGGCGGCCCACATGACGAGATAGAGGTCGGAGTCGTCGCCCACTCCGTTCGGGAACGGGGCGACCCCGCCTTCGACGCCGACGCCGAGGTCGAACTCGCCGGATGCGCGCGCTCGCTCTGCGCGTGTGACCGCCCCGGAAATCGTCTCGTCGTGTCCGAATGGTTGCTCGGAGACGCCCGAATCGACCACGACGGCGACGACCTGTGCATCCGGGCAGGTTCGTTCGACTGCGCGGCGCTTGACCGGGTTCCCACTGCCGACTGCAATGTCCATACCTGAATCGCTCGCTCGGCTCATATCGCTTCGTCGGATTTGGTTGCGGCCCACGGTGCCGGGTGATCGGCGTTGGGATGGAATAACCGCGCGAGGTGGTCGATACCCGAGATGAGCGCCGGGCTCGGCTGATTGAGCAGTGAGTCGTCGATGGCGTGAACCGATGCACCGAGGTTCCACCCCCGCGCGTCGAACTCGTCGATATCGCCACGCTCGCCTTTCCCGCACGGATGGAGGACGACGTGGTCCGGGTTGGCATCGACGACTGTTTCGGTGGCAATCTCACGAGAGCGGACCCCGGCGTCGAGAAACGGATACGACCCACCCGCGGCGCGAACCACGTCGGGAACCCAGTTCCCAGCGACCATCGGCGGGTTGGCCCACTCTTCACAGTAGACGGTCGGTCGCGGGCGGTCTGCAAGCGCGACACGGAGTTCCGAAAGGTGGTCACGACAGGACGAGACGAGCTCCTCGCCCGCATCTCGTGCCGCGGCAGCAGCACACACTCCGACGAACGAGTCGAACACGTCGTCGAGCGTCGCGGGCGCGACGTGGGCGACACTGTATCCGCGCTCTCGGAGTTCTGCTACGATATCCGCTTGCAGGTCGTCGCAGGTACACACGACGTCTGGGTCGAGCGCGGCGATGCGGTCGAAATCTGGGTTCAACCAGCCCCCGACGACTGGGCTATCGAGCGAGCAGTGGGCAGTGACCCCGACGAGTTTGGAGTCGAGCCCTGCCGAATCGAGAATCGCCGTCGCACTCGGGGCGAGCGAAACCACCCGTGAGACGTCCGTCTCGTTCATAGTTCGACCACAGGTTGCCACAAAAAATAGCTATCGCGCACTGTGAATTGTCACGTTCGTTTATTTTCTTCGAGCGGGCCATGTGAGTGTTTCACACCGCTGAAACGCCAAATCCCGACGGCGATACCAAACCATTTATGCGTTCGTCTGCGGTCGTTCGTGTTACGGACAGCTACCGGGCTTCTAGCCTCGTATACACATCTCCCGGAGCACCCGCCGTCGTAGCCATGAGCGAACGAATCTGGACCCGAAAACCTGGCGTATCGGACCGAAACCAAGAGCGAAATTCCCAAGAAGACGAAAATCAACAGGAATCCACCAAGGGTGACACCCTCAAGTGCCCCGAATGCGGTGGCCACGTCGTCACCGACGACGAACACGGTGAAACCGTGTGTAACGACTGTGGTCTCGTCGTTACCGCAGACTCCGTGGACCGCGGCCCGGAGTGGCGCGCCTTCGACGCCCGCGAGAAGGACGAGAAATCCCGCGTCGGTGCCCCCACGACCAACACGATGCACGACAAGGGACTTTCGACCAACATCGACTGGCGTGACCGCGACGCCTACGGGAACTCCCTCGGCGCTCGCCAGCGCCAGAAGATGCAGCGTCTTCGCAAGTGGAACGAGCGCTTCCGCACCCGCGACTCCAAAGAGCGCAACCTGAAGCAGGCACTCGGCGAAATCGACCGCATGGCCTCGGCACTCGGCCTTCCCGAGAACGTCCGCGAGACGGCGTCGGTTATCTACCGCCGTGCGCTCGACGACGACCTGCTCCCCGGTCGCTCCATCGAGGGTGTCGCAACCTCGTGTACCTACGCCGCCGCTCGAATGGCAGGCGTTCCCCGCTCGCTCGACGAGATTTCCGAAGTTTCGCGCGTCGAGAAGAGCGAAGTCGCTCGCACCTACCGCTACATCGCCCGCGAACTCTCGCTCGAAGTCAAGCCCGCCGACCCCGAGCAGTACGTTCCCCGATTCGCATCCGAACTCGGCCTCTCCGACGAGTCGAAGATGCGCGCACGCCAGCTCCTGAAGAACGCGAAGGAAAAGGGTGTCCACTCCGGTAAGTCGCCGGTCGGCCTCGCCGCTGCGGCCGTCTACGCTGCCGCGCTGCTCACCAACGAGAAGACGACGCAGGCCGCCGTCAGCGACGTTGCAGACATCTCCGAAGTGACGATTCGCAACCGCTACCACGAATTGCTCGAAGCCGAAGACAACCTCGGCCTCATCTAACTGTCAACAACTCGCGACGGCATCAGCACTGTCGATAGTTTGTTTTTCGTCCCCGTGATGTCGCCCAGGTACACTGTTTTTGAGCGACAGCACTCTGTTTCGAGGGGAAGTGTTTTGTCGTCAGCACAACAATTTACGCTGATGCGAACAACCCACGCCCTGCACGTCGGCGACGCTGCGGATACTTCTCTCGCCGACCAGAGCGTGGACCTGGTCGTCACCTCACCACCGTATCCGATGATCGAGATGTGGGACGACCTCTTTTCTGCGCGCGACGACACAGTCGCCGACGCACTCGACGAGGGGGACGGCGAGGCCGCCTTCGAGGCGATGCACGCCCAACTCGATGCGGTGTGGGACGAGGTCGCCCGCGTCCTTCGACCCGGCGGAATCGTGTGTATCAACGTCGGCGATGCCACCCGAAGTCTCGGCGGGTCGTTTCGCCAGTACCCGAATCACGCTCGCGTCCTCAGCGCCCTGACCGAACGCGGCCTCAACCCGCTTCCGGACATCATCTGGCGAAAGCCAACGAATAGCCGAACCAAATTCATGGGGTCGGGGACGCTGCCGCCGAACGCCTACGTCACACTCGAACACGAGTACGTCCTCATCCTCCGGAAGGGACTCCCGCGTTCGTTCCCACCGGGCGACGAATCCCGATACGAGAGTGCAATCTTCTGGGAGGAGCGAAACCAGTGGTTCTCGGACCTCTGGGAGTTCACCGGTACTGCACAACGACTCGAATCGGAGTCTCGAACTCGGTCTGCGGCGTTCCCTATCGAACTCCCACTTCGATTAATTCGGATGTACTCGGTCTACGGCGACACCGTGTTGGACCCCTTCCTCGGCACTGGAACGACGACGATTGCCGCGATACTCGCCGGACGCAACTCCGTCGGCTACGAACTCGAATCGAGTCTCGTCGAGGCGTTCGGCGAGCGATTGACGGATATCTCTGCGCGGTCTGAGCGCGAAGTCAGTCAGCGACTCGCCGACCATCGAAGGTTTTCGACGAACCGGGCGACTCGACCGGGATACGACGCCGACACCTACGATTTCCGCGTCGTCACCAAACAGGAACAACAGATTCAGCTGTACCGGGTCGCGTCCGTTTCGGGCGACGAAGGGGAGCAAACGGCTACCTACACCGTCGAACACACGCCGGTCACGTCACTTCCCAACTCACAAGACCCGATGCCCAGCGACAACGCCGATGCGACAAGTGACGACGACGACTGACCCGGGTCCAGACTTCTCTCGGTGGCGGAATTCGCAACCACGGACACGCCTTTAGTGATGGCTTTCTCATCTCAGGTATGGACCTCTCGTTCGACTCGTTCGTACTGACCGCGAGTACGGCCGACCTCGCCGACGAGCCTGCCGCCCGCGACACCGCCGACGCACTCGAATTTCGGATGGACCTCGCGACGGATGCACTCGATGCACTCGATGCCTACGAGGGCGCACTTCCAATTCTCGCGACCAATCGCGCCGAGTGGGAAGGCGGCGAGTCGATCGAGAGTGAGCGCGACCGTCTGGCGGCGCTCGTCGCGGCCGCCGACCACGACGCCGTCGCAGCAATCGATATCGAACTGGCGACGCTGAAAACCGACCTCGGTGCAGAAGTCGCCGACCGAGTACGAGAGCGAGACGCGACCGTGGTCGCGTCGATCCACGACTTCGAGCGAACACCAGCGCGGTCCGAACTGACCCGCCTCCTCCGCGAGGCCGCACACCACGGTGACGTTGGCAAGCTCGCCGTCACCGCACAGACGAAGCACGACGCGCTGAAACTGCTGGAAGTGACAGAACGTGCGACGACGTGGGGCGACCGCGTGGCCACGATTGCGATGGGCGAACCGGGGAGGCATACGCGCGCCGTCGCTCCAGTGTACGGGTCTAAAATCGGCTACGCGCCCGTGAACCCGAAAGATGCGACAGCACCCGGACAGTACGACCTCGAAACGCTCCGGTCACTCGTCAGGGGTTTATCCAGTAATCCGGACGTTTAAGCACACTGGCCGTGACCGGGTTGAACAATGGCTGATGCTCGCCGTCGTGCACTCGTCGCGGCCCTCGTTGGCGTCCTCGGGGCATCCCTCGGAATCGCTGGTGCAGGGCACGTCTATCTCCGCGAGTGGCGACGCGCAATCGCGTGGTTTAGTTTCGTCGTGGGGGTTGGACTCGTCCTCCTCTCGACGTTTGCGACACCGACCCCTTCGTCGTTCGATTCGCTCCCTCCAGAGGTGACCGTCCCCGTCATCGTCTTGCTATTTCTCAGCGCACTCGACGCCTACCGGATTGCCTTCTATCGCGCACGCCAACGCGCTGACGGAGCAGTAGCCTGTCCTGCGTGTGGCGGTGGTCTCGACTACGAACTCGACTTCTGTCCGTGGTGTGCCACTGAAATCGAGTGGCAGTACGAAGAGTACTAGTTACTTTTCGATGATGCTCTCTTCGACGGCCTCGCCGAAGTGTCGAGCCGTGTCTTCGTAGTACATCAGCACTTCGTCACCGGCTTCGAGGTCGGTGACGGCGGTTCGACCCTCTTTCGTGTGGACTTTGATGGTCTCTGCGTTCTGGAGGAGCGTGGCGACTCGGTCGCCCTCGTAGTCGGCGACGACGCGAAACATCGGGCGCTTCTCGATTTTGACGCGCCCGACGATGGCTTCGCGCGTGCGTCCGTTCGTATCCACGACTTGCACTTCGTCGCCGCTCTGGAGTTCCGAGAGATACGTGGTCTTTCCATCCGGCGTGCGCGCGTACGCGTGGACCGCACCCGCATTGACTCTAAACGGTCGAGAGGCGACGTACGGTGACTCCGCCGTCTCGGCGTGGACGAAAAAGAGGCCACGAGACATCGACCCGACGAGCATGCCTTCGTCGTGTTCCATGAGCGTGCCCGTATCCACACAGACGCGGTCGGCCATGCCGGTGCGTTCGACTTCCTGAACCTCGGCGTACACGAGGTTGAGCGACTCGCGTTCGGCCTCGTCGCGCATCTCGACGGTTTTCCGAATCTCGTCGGGGTCGTCGCTGTCGAGGAGGACGCCATCGGCACCGATTTCGAGCGTCTCGAATGCCGCTTTCGCTTCGTCGGCGCTCGTGACACCCGCGATGAGGTCGGTCTCGTCGCCGATGCGAGCGATGAGATTTTCGAGCGGGATGATAGTCCAATCTTCACCGACGACGATGGTGTAGTCGCCGTCTTGGGCGGCCTTCTCGGCGAGCGACTCGTACTCCTTGCTCAGAATTCGGACGTACGAGCCGTTCGCGCGCGAGTCGTTTCGGCGAAGGGTGGTTAAATCGGCAGAACCAGAGAAATCCGAAGGGAGTTCGACCGTGCCGTCGCCTTCGCCGTCTTTGCCGACGATGTAGGCATCAGCGACCGCACCGGACGAGTCGTCATCTTCGGCTTCCATGACGTGGACATCGACGTCGGTGCTGAACGCGGCGACCTTTACGTCACCGAGTTCACGGACGTTTTCGATATCGCTCTCGTCGACGAGGACCCAATCGACACCTGCTTCGAGACCTGCGGTGATGCGGTGCTTCCGCGTCTCCCAGTCTCCGACCGTGTCATCGGCCTTGAGCCAGACGCTTCGTGTCATTATCGGTTCCACTCGGTCGTACTGCTTGAACGTGGCGGATGAATCAACTGACGGCGTGGTGATTTTGGACACGCTCCGGTTTTCGCCGAGGGTGCAATTCTATATCGCATAATAGGGTTTATGACCCCCATTTCGAACAAATCGTGCGAACACAGAATAATCCGGGGAGAGCGCTCCATTCGTAGAAATTCAGCAAATTAGAGTGTTCGAACAGTCGAATCGGCTGTTCTGGGTCGTCGTCACTGCTTTCGGCGCAATTCGGCGGATTCATTCGTCTCGTTTCCAGTCGCCAGTGACTGATTCGAACTGTCATCAGTGGTCAGCCTCCTGCAACCAGAATCATACTCAAGGATGCACACGGTTCCAGGCACCCCTGTTTCACCCACCTGAACCCCCCGGAGTGAGGCAATGAGAATGGGTGTCTAAATGGCACTTCGAACGGCCATCTTAGCGACCGCATATTCTGTATCGCACTCAACGATTGGGGACTCGCAGTCAATTTTCAAGTACTACGTGGAGAAATGACAACCAATGGACAAACTACAGGAACCCGAACAGCTACGCCAACGGGATGAAATTGAGTTCCACGACGAGACCCACACCATCGGCGCGGACGAGTTCGACGAGTACGAAGCATTGGATAGTCACGCTGTCGTCGGCCTCGTAAACGACCGCGGTGAAGTACTCCTGCAAAATGACGGGTCACACGGCTGGACCCTTCCTGCATTTCGAGTTTCTGCTGGTGACGACTGGGTATCGGTTGCGCAACGTGGTGTCGAGTCGATAACTGGCGTTGTCGTCGAACTCGAATACCCAGAACTCGTTCGGCGCGTCGCGTTTCGCACAACGAACGAGCAAACAACGATGTACACCGTCGTCTTTCGAGCATCCCCTGTGGAGGGGCGACCAGTTGCAGATGAACATGGAGAAAGTAGCACAGCGCTCAGCGTCCAGTGGTCTGAGAGCGTTCCACCAGAGCAAGACGGCCCCGTTGCGGCCGATATTCAGCGATTCATCGACGGAGAACGGGATTTCTGAAATTGCCTGAAACGCCCGATAGTGGCGTCTTTGCCTAGGGCATAAATCGCATGGTGCGATATAAAATGGTCTCGCTGGCCGAAATTGAGTGCTGACCGCTTGGTGCGAAGAGAGCATGGCTCGTACATCAGAAAAATCGTCTAACGTGGGCTCATGAACGAATGCCGGAGTTGACCGAGGAGGAACGCGACGATGCCGAACGCGACGAATCCACCAGCAAAGGCGAGGAAGATGAGCCACGTCGGAGAGTCAGTGCTGGGTGGAAAGACGAGGTGGTACCCGAGTAGGTACACGAAGAGTCCAGCGACCGGACCGAGTGCGATGAGGATGGCGGAATCGATGCTGTGGCCTCGTGTCGAGAGATAGAAGGCACTCGCACAGACTGCGATGACGACTCCACCCATCACAAACGCTGGGGCGTCTCCGAGTGACCGACCAGCGGTTTCGAGGAGGAACCGTTCAATCCCGAACGTGGCGAGCGTTACCACCCCCAAGAGTGCTGAAATCCAAGGAAAGGAAATCCGCGAGCGCTCGTCTGTGCTCGTGTGACTGTTCAGCGCGGTCATGACAAGTAATTATCATTCTGGAGGTGATAAATCGCTTGTAGGCAAGAACTTACCAACGCCTGCGTGGCGCTGTCCTACTCGATATCCATCCGCGTGAACCGGACGTATCCGAACGTGAGTGGAATCACGGCCCACAGCGCAAGGATGACAAAGCCAACCCAGTCCTGTAGAGAGAACAGGTCCGGTGCGGGATAGAACGTGATCTCCTTGTACTCGGGGATGGGCACCCGTGCGGCGTGCATGAACGCCGTCGAGGGGTTGAGCATTCCAACGAGCCACATCCATGGCGGGAGTCCGCCTTCCGGGGGTTCCGGTCCCCAGACGATGAGCTGAATCACGTACATCAAGAGGTCCCACCCGAGGATGAACAGCGAGTACAAAATGCCCGCGCCGACGAACGCCTCGACTTTGGTTTTCACCGCCGCCGAGAACCCGAGTGCGAGTGCGGCGTAGACACCTGCATAGAGCATCGTCATCAACGTGTAGAGGACGAAAATAGCGAGGTTGAACGAGTCGAACGTCGCCAGCGCGATGAGTGCGATGACACCGTAGCCAACCGCAATCGAGACGCCGATAACGCAGATTCGACCGAGGAGTTTGCCGAACACGACTTCGGCTCTCGAATGCGGGAGCGCAAGCAAGAGTCGAATCGTGCCGCTGTCGCGCTCGCCCACGATCGTATCGTAACCGACAGCGAGGCTAATTAGCGGGATGAAAATCACCGCTGGCTGTCGCATGCTGTTCAAGAGCGCGAGCGTACTCGGTTCCACGGGGCTATCCTGAGACGAGAGCGGAATCCACTGGAGCGACGCGAGCCATATAGCGAAGAGCGTGAACAGTGCAATCAGCAGATACAGCGTGTAGGACCGCACCGAGTCGCGGAAATCCTTCTTCATCACCGCCTGGAGGGACATATCCCCAGATTAAATGGCTGATAGATTATGTTTCCTGGTTGAAATTTCATTCTGTGAAATCACAAGCAACGCGACAGTTGGTCGAAAGCGACGACTGAACGAGACGAAGAAAGACAGGGACGAAAGAGAATGCCTAGACTTCGAGACTCAGGCCAGCGCGGTCGAGGGCGGTGTCAACGTCGGCGTCGTCGTGGATGACGGCGCTGACGGCGCGAGTAATTGCTTCGGGCTTGTCGTGTTGGAAGATAGAGCGTCCCATCGAGACGCCTGCTGCACCGGCGTCCATCGTTCCGCGAACCATCTCGACAGTCTCGCGGTCGGTGCCGCGACTGCCACCGGCGATAACGACCGGGAGGCGCGTGGCTTCGACCACTCGACTGAAGGATTTAGCATCGCCGCTGTAGGCCGTCTTCACGATGTCCGCACCGACTTCTTCGGCGAGGCGAACGGCGTGTGCGAGGCTCTCGGCGTCGTGTTCGTCGATACCGGGGCCGCGGGCGTAGGACATGGCGAGAACGGGGACGCCGAAATCGGCGGCGCGAGAACAGACTTCAGAGAGTTGGGTCATCTGGTCGGGTTCGTACTGTGACCCGACGTTGATGTGGAAAGAAACAGCGTCAGCGCCGACTCGGAGGGCGTCTTCGACAGTTGCAGTCATTCGTTTATCGGCTTCGTCCGGGCCGATGACCGTCGAGCCATTGACGTGGACGATGTATCCTTTGCCGTTTTTGTTCGGGTGGACGCGCGGGGCGATTCCTTTGTGTGTGAGGACGGCATCAGCGCCGCCGCGTGTGATGCCGTCGATGGTGGATTCGATGTCTACGAGGCCCTTGACCGGGCCAAGTGTTACGCCGTGGTCCATGGGGACGATGAGGTATCGCCCTCCTGTGGAGATGCGTTCGAGTCGAGCGGAGATTCCTACGTCAGTGTTCATGTATGGTACTCAGTGTCAGGGTATTTATGTGCGTTCCGGATGCGGTGTTCGTTGCGAGGCACCTGTGGCAACGCCGTCAGCAAGTTCGTGGGCGAGCGTTTCGAGGCGGTCAGCGACGACCTCGGGGTCGTCGTCGTTCTCGTGTCCTTCGGCAATTATGTCCACGAGCGCGCTCCCGACGATGATGCCGTCTGCACCACCGCGAACGATTCGAGCGGCGTGGTCTCCCGTGCTGATTCCGAATCCGACTGCCTTAGGCACGTCGTAGTCGGTCAGTCGCGCGAGCGTCGATTCGGTCTGGTCGGACACGTCTGCCTTCGCGCCCGTCGTGCCGAGTCGCGCTTGGACGTAGACGTAGCCAGAGACTTGCTGCATGATTCGGTCGAGCCGGTCGCCGGTCGTCGTCGGTGCGACGATGAAGACTAAATCGAGGCCGAACTCGTCGCAGGCCTCCCGAAGCGGGTCAGCCTCTTCGGCAGGCAGGTCGGGGACGACGAAGCCTTCGATGCCAACCTCGGCCGCCTTCTCGACGAATGGGCGCGGGCCAGGGTCATCTCCGTAGCGGTAGATGAGGTTGTAGTAGGTCATACAGACCAGCGGCACCGACACGTCGAGGTCCTCGACGAACTCGAAGAACCGCGTCGGCGTCATGCCGCCTTCGAGCGAACGGACGACTGCATTCTGAATCGTCGGCCCCTCGGCGATAGGTTCCGAAAATGGGAGGCCCAGTTCGATAACGTCTGCGCCGCCGCGTTCGAGTGCTTCGACGTATTTCAGTGAGGATTCGTAGTCCGGGTCGCCAGCGGCGAGGTACGGGATAAAGGCCGGACCGTCGGCGAATGCGTCTTCGAGAGACATCACAGTCCCCCCGTGAATTCGGTCATATCAGGTGCAATGTCGATATCGCGTTCGTAGGTCTCTTCGATGGCCGATTCGAGGTCTTTGTCGCCACGCCCGGAGACGTTGACGACGACGTACTCACCGAGTGCATCGCGTTCTGCTTGCGTGGCGTCCGAGTCAGGGCCGAGGACACGTTCGAGGTAGCCAAACGCGTGGGCGGTTTCGAGCGCGGGGATGATACCTTCTAACTGCGAGAGTCGGTGGAATGCTGTGAGCGCCTCGTCGTCGTCCACGTTGACGGCGGTGATTCGTCCGATGTCGTTCAGATACGCGAGTTCCGGGCCGACACCGGCGTAGTCGAGACCCGAGGAGATGGAGTGCGACTCCATAATCTGGCCGTCGCGGTCCTGAAGCAATTGCGTGCGCGCGCCGTGAAGCACGCCTTCGCTTCCGGTCGTCAGCGAGGCGGAGTTGGGCGCGACGCCCGCTTCTTCGTCCACATCGAGCGTCGAACCGCCCGCTTCGACGGCGAAGAGGCCGACCGATTCATCCTTAACAAACTCCGCGAACGCCCCCATCGTGTTCGACCCGCCACCAGCGCAGGCGAGCACGGAGTCTGGAAGTTGTCCAAACTTCTCTTGGGCTTGGGTTCGTGCCTCTTCCGAAATCACCGACTGGAAGTCACGAACCATGCTCGGGAAGGGGTGCGGGCCGACGACCGACCCGATGACGTAGTGGGTGTCCTCGACGTTGGTCGCCCAGTCGCGCATCGTCTCGGAGATGGCCTCTTTGAGCGTCCCACGGCCCACGGTCACGGCGTTCACGTCCGCACCGTTGAGTCGCATCCGAAAGACGTTGGGTCGCTGGCGATTGATGTCGCGCTCGCCCATGTAAATCTCACAGGGCATATCGAGGTGTGCGCAGGCCATCGCCGTCGCGGTCCCGTGCTGTCCTGCACCGGTCTCAGCGATGATGCGGTCTTTGCCCATGTACTTCGCAAGCAAGACCTGTCCGAGCGCGTTGTTGAGTTTGTGCGCGCCGCCGTGAACGAGGTCTTCGCGCTTCAGATAGACTTCACGCCCGTAGCGCTCGGAGAGTCGGTCCGCCCGCTGGAGGGGTGTTGGACGCCCACCGAAATCGCGGAGTCGCGCACGAAAGTCGTCCATGAAACCGTCCTCGTTTTCGAGGACGTATCGCTGGTACGCGTCGTTCAGTTCCTCGATAGCGGGCATGAGCGCCTCGGGAACGTACTGCCCGCCGAATTCTCCAAACTTGCCGTCTACACTCATAGTGAACTCAAATTCTGTGTGTTCTGTCGCACGTCGCCGTCCATTATCGCCGTCCCGACGAGGAGGGCATCGGCACCGGCCTCGCGCATTCGTCGCACGTCGTCTCGGGTCTTCACACCGCTCTCTGCGACGAGATGCACGTCGTCGGGAACCACCGGAGCGAGACTCTCGAACGTATCGAGGTCAACTTCCAACTTGCCGAGGTCGCGGTTGTTGATGCCGATGATTTTTGCATCTGTTTCGAGCGCCGCGTCGAGTTCCGCTTTCGTGTGGACTTCGACGAGTGGCTGAAAGCCGCGGTCTGTAGCCGCATCGACGAGGTCCGAGAGGTCGTCTTGCAAGAAGCGCGCGATGAGCAGAATCAAATCAGACTCGACCACGTCGAGTTGGGCCTCGTTCATGATGAAATCCTTGCGGAGGACGGGGACATCGACGGCGTCGCGGATGCGTTCGAGCGAGTCTGTCGAACCGCCGAAGTGTTCGGGTTCGGTGAGTACCGAGAGCGCAGTCGCCCCACCGGCAACCATCTCGCGCGCGAGTTCGACCGGGTCGTCTTCTCGAACGCCGTCGGTCGTCGGGCTCGTCGGCTTTACTTCCGCGATGAGTGGTACCCGACCGTCGGACTCGGTCGCCTCGATGGCCGCCGAAAACGACCGTGCATCGACCGCGAGACGGGACTCACCGCCGGGTCGCGCTCGCGCAGCCGAGAGTATCGACTGCACTTGTGGCGCTAATCCACCTTCTCTAGCGTTCATTGATGTACACTGACGGACTGATTTGTACATAAGGTTTGCGTCGTCGCGGGCGTTCGCCGGAAGGTTCGCGTCCCCGCAAGTGTGAAACGTCCGGCGGGGAGACAAAGATGCATGGACGTCGCCGGAATTTACGCCCGCGAACTGCCGTCACTCGGTCGTTCGGTGCAAATCGGAGTCGTGAGTGGAAAACTCATCAGCGTCTCGTTTCCCGAGTCACTTCCCGACGATACCGAGAGCGACCACCCGATTCTCGATTCTGTGGTCGCCGCCATCGACGGTGACGATGTGGATTTTTCGTCGGTCGAAGTCGGTCTGACCGTCCCCACGGACCAGCGAGCAATCCTCGAAGCGTTGCGCAACGTCCCACGCGGCAAGCCAATCGACGTTAGTTTGCTCGTTCGAATGGCGGGACTGGACCCAGAAGACGACGCGTCGGTACAGGCGGTCGAGCGCACACTCGCGTCGAATCCGATTCCGGTCGTCATCCCCGACCACAGAGTGACAGACGGACCGAGTGCTGCACCGGATTCAGTCGTCGCGGCACTCCGTCGTGCAGAAGGAATCTGAGTGGGACTTTAAAACGGCGCGGCGGTCGTCTCGCGGCGAAGCGCGATGTAGCCGACTAATCCTGCCAGCAAGAAGAGCGTCCCCGCGAGACCGAGTTCCGGAATCCCCGTCAGGAGTTCGACGAACTGTGTGATGCCAGCGGCGATGAATCCGCCTGCGGCGATGTATTTTACGCGCGATTCGATGGGTATCTGGTAGGTGACGATACCGAGCAGAATCACGGCGATGCCGAACGCGACGTCCGCGAGGAGTGCAATCGTCGGGTTGTTAGTGACAAAGGCCGCCACGATGAGTGCGATGTAGCCGATAAGGCCTGCCTGTGCGAGAGTCCTCGTGTCGATGTCCATACTCACTACGCGGTGCGCGGGGAACTTGAACACCCCACACGTGAGGCACACTCACTCCCAGTCGAACAGTTCGTGGCCGACGAACTCCAACGCGTTGACGAGGTAGTGGGCGACCACGACGACCACGAGGCTCTCGGTGAGGACGAACGCCGCGGCGAGAACGAACCCAAGCAAGCCAGTCACGAAGATACCGAGACGACCCTGTGCGCCGTGGCCGATGCCGAACGCAACCGACGAGAGCGCCGCCATGAGCCACGGCGAGAGGCCGAACCCGACCGCCGCCGCGCCGATGAGCGCACCACGGAACAGCAGTTCTTCGAAGCCCGCGATGAGCGGGAGTGCGACGAAGAACAACAGGAACCATCCACGCGTCGATTCCGGCGTGAGTGACGAACGGAGCGATTCGTCGGGGGCGAACCCGAACTGCCGACTCGCCGTCGCACCGACTCTGTTCGCGGCGTAGAGTGAGATACCGAGTGCGGCACCGAGTCCGACCATCGTCGGGAGATTCGCGAACGAGATGCCGAGTGCCGAGAGCGGGACACCGGAGTACCACGCACCCATCGCCAACAACGCACCCAAGAGTACCTGCCCGACGATGACGTTCGCCAGGAGGACGTACGGAGGGATACTGGCGTCGTGGTCTGGTGAAGAGGTGTGGCTCTGGGCGTCTGCGTCGAGGCACTGTTCGGACAGATGCGCGCTGTGTTCCGGTAGCTGTGCGACGTTGACGCTGACTGGCATGAAATCCGTGTGTTCAGTAGGAGGAACCGACCACGTCTCGAAACCGTCAACAGTCACGTCAGTCGTTTCGAAGTCATTGCGCGCGTGCGATGAAGCGTCGTTCCGAGCGTCAACGATGTCACTTGGAACTCCACGTGAGAGGTGTGCGAGAGAAAGAAGCACCGTGAGGACGACGCCGGTGAAACCTGCGAACGTCGCCCACTCGGTCATTCTGCCTTACTGTGGGCTCGGACTGGAGGGCCCGACGCCCTTGCCTTTGAGGGCAGAGCCAGTGATGCTCTTGAGCCGGTCCACGAGCGAGTCCTTCTCGGGTTCGCCTTCGAGGGCGACGTCGAGGACTTCGCTGATGTGCGAGACGGGGATGATGTCGATCATCTCCTTGTACTCGTCTTCGATCATCACGTCCTGCTCGTTGGCGGCAGGGATGATGACGGTGGTACAGCCAGCCTTCGCGGCGGCTTCGATTTTGTGGGTGACACCGCCGACCGGAAGCACGTCACCGCGAACCGAGAGCGAACCGGTCATCGCGACCGATTGGTCGATTGGGATGTCTTCCAGTGCAGAGATGACGGCGGTCGCGACCGTGATGGACGCGGAGTCACCGTCGACACCCTGCTGGCCGGTCTGGACGAACTGCACGTGTACGTCCATCTCGGAGAGGTCCTGATTAGAGAACTTCTTGATGATAGCCGAGACGTTCTGGACGGACTCTTCGGCCATCTCCTTGAGTTGACCGGTAGCGATGACTCGGCCCGGACCCTGTGACGGCGTGACTTCGGCCATCACGGGGAGCATGATACCGGAGTCTTGGCCCATGACTGCGAGGCCGTTCACGCGGCCCGTGACGAAGCCGTCGTTGACGGAGAGTTCGTAGTCCTTGCGGCGCTCGATGTACTGGTCCGCAATCTGTTGCTCGATAGAGCGCGCGCGGCGCTTTGCCTGCAACACGTGGTTGCGGGTGGTGAAGTCGGCGTTCTCGCCGCGGGCGATGTCGCCTGCGACGCGAACGAGGCCACCGAGGTTACGGAATTCGAGCGTCAGGTGACCCTTGCGGCCTGCACGGCGGCGGGCTTCGAGGATGACCTCTTCGAGTGCCTCTTCGGTGAAGTGGGGCAGCCGCCCGTCGTTGGCGACTTCCTGTGCCACGAAGCGTGCGTACTTGCGGCGCATCTCCGGGGAGTCCTCGATGGTGTCGTCCATGTAGACCTCGTACCCGTACCCTTTGATACGGGACCGGAGTGCGGGGTGCATGTTCTCCATCGCGTCGAGGTTCCCTGCGGCAATCATGATGAAGTCCGTCGGGACGGGTTCGGTCTGGACCATCGCACCCGAGGAGCGCTCGGACTGGCCAGTGATACCGAATTCGCCTTCCTGAATGGCCGTCATCAGGTGCTGTTGGCTGCGAACGTCGAGGGTGTTGATTTCGTCGATGAACAGAACACCCTTGTTCGCTTTGTGGATTGCACCGGGTTCGACGCGGTCGTGGCTCGGCGTCTCCATGCCACCGGACTGGAATGGGTCGTGGCGAACGTCGCCGAGGAGTGCACCAGCGTGGGCACCCGTTGCGTCCTGGAACGGCGCAGCCTTCTGGTCCGCGTTGTTCACGATGAGGTTCGGAATCATCGCATCGCTGCCGCGCGACCCGTAGCGGAACGCGAGGTAGATGATACCCGCGGCGAGGATGCCGAGGAGAACCTGCTGGGCGATAATAAGCGAGTAGCCCAACACGATGGCGATGATAATCCACATCAAGAACGAGCGCATCTGGTTGCGCTTGCGTGCCTCTTCTTTGTGTGCTTCGACGATTTGGTCACCCTTTCCCGCAGGTACAGTCCGGACCTTCGGGCGGTTACCGTCGTCGGGGTTGTGATAGACGAGAACGTCCTGGAGTTCCTCGCGGGGGAGAAGTTCGGACATCGCCTTTGCGAGCATAGACTTCCCCGTCCCCGGAGAGCCAATCATCATGACGTGACGGCGCTGTTTGGCCGCTTTCATGATGACGTCGCGGGCGTGCTCCTGCCCGATGACTTGGTCCACCAGTCGGTCGGGGACCTCGATTTCCTCGGTGGAGTCGACTTGTAATCCACCGAGCAGGTCGTTTTCGTCAACGTCGTTGACCACGTCGGCCTTTAGTTCGACGTCGCTCCCGAGGTCGTCGATAGTGTGTTGTTCGACCTCTTCGGCCTCCTCGTCAAGAGGCTCCGAACCGGTGTCAACGCCCTCGCTATCGGGCGATTTGTCGGCGGATTCCTCCGATTCGTGGAGGCGATCGTCAGTATTCGTTTCGTTACTCATAGAACTGTCGTCGCTACTTCTATCGTGGGTCCTGCGCTTGATATACTTTCTCCCCGATTGTGTGTTGCATACCTTGCCGTATAATGTCGTTTAGACTCTCCTACCACCAGAATTCCGGATTTTTTGAAACTCGCCGTATTTATAAGTAGTCGAACCCAACCGCGAGTCATGCGGGGGTTCTACATTGGCCGGTTTCAGCCGTATCACAACGGCCATCACCGAATGGTTCAGGAAATCGCCTCCGAGGTCGACGAACTCGTCCTCGGAATTGGTTCTGCGGGCGATTCACACACACCGCGAAATCCGTTCACTGCGGGCGAGCGAATCATGATGGTCACGAAGGCCGTCTCCGACCTCGACGTCACGACCTACGCGGTTCCCATCGAGGACTTGGACCGGAACTCGGTGTGGGTCAGCCACGTCCAGTCCATGTCGCCAGCGTTCGACGTCGCCTACTCGAACAACCCCCTCGTCATCCAACTGTTCACAGAAGCGGGCGTCGAAGTTCGCCAATCGCCGATGTTCAACCGCGAAGTGCTGGAAGGCACCGAAGTTCGCGCGCGAATGGTCGAAGACCGCGACTGGGAGTCGCTCGTCCCCGCCGAAGTCGCCGAAGTCGTCTACGAAATCGGCGGCATCGAGCGCATACAGAACATCACTGCCTCGGATGGCTCGGGCGAGGTGGCAGAAAACCACCCCGACACGGCCTGAGATGATAACACTCGCGTCTGATTTCGGCTCGGCCTACCCCGCGGCGATGAAGGGCGTCATCCTCTCGAAGTGCGACGCTCGCCTCATCGACGTGGCTCACGACTTCCCCCGCCAAGATGTCCGTGCGGCCGCGTTTTGGCTCCGCGAGACACTACCCTACTTTCCGCCCGCCGTCCACCTCGCCGTTATCGACCCCGGTGTGGGAACCGACCGTCGCGCAGTCGTCCTCCGCGTCGGCGACCACGTCCTCGTCGGCCCCGATAATGGAGTTCTCAAGCCAGCGGCGCGACGAATCGCCGCCGAGTACGACGACGAGCCCTCGCTCGAAGCGTACAAAATCGACGTCGAGAACCCCGACTCGACGACGTTCCACGGTCGGGACGTGTTCGCGCCCGCGGCGGCCGACGCCCACGAGGTCGGGGCGGACGCGCTCGACACCATCGAGCGATTCGTCCCCATCGAATGTTCAAGTCTGGCCGACTACTCCTTTCCCGACCCCGAGCGCGACGACGACAGCGTCACCGGCGAGGTACTCGTCGTAGACGACTTCGGAAACTGCATCACGAACATTCCGGGGGCTGACGTTCGACCGTTCGAACGGATTGCCGTCAACGGCGAGCCAACACCCGTCGGCGACACCTTCGAAGCCGTACTCCGAGGCTCTCGTCTCGTCACGGTTGGCAGTCATGGATACGTCGAATGCGACGTGAATCACGGCCGCGGCGACGAGGCATTCGGCCTCTCGGCGGGCGATACAGTTCGACTCGACTTCGACTGATGGTCGAGGTAGACCCCTTCTGGGTGATGAACATCGTCGGCCTACTTGCATTCGCCGTCGCGGGGGCGCTCAAAGCCGCAGATGCCGGACTCGATGCGTTCGGTGTGGCCGTCCTCGGCGTCGTCACCGCACTCGGCGGCGGGACCACACGCGACGTTCTCGTGGACAGACTCCCAGCATCGTTAGCGACTATCGACGACATGAGCGTCGCGCTCGTCGGTGTCGCTCTCGCCATCGTCCTCATTCGACGCCTCAAAGGCCGAGTCCGCGACCACCCGCTATTCGTGACCTCGGACGCCATCGGCCTCGCGGCCTTCGCTGCCACCGGGTCGCTCGTGGGCGTGCAGGCAGGCGTCTCACCGTTCGGTATCGTCATTCTCGGAACCATCACGGGCGTCGGCGGCGGGTCGATTGCCGACATCCTCATCGGGCGCGTGCCGGTCGTCCTCCGCGACGACTTCTATGCGACACCAGCCGTCGCCGGGTGCGTTGGATTCCTCATCGCGCGCGGGCTTGGTGCGCCGTCAGGAATTCCCGCAGGCCTCTGTGCGGCAGTCGTCTTCGGCCTGCGGATGTTCGCCGTGCGCTACGAGTGGCGACTCCCGCAGGTCCGAGCGGACAGTTAGTGCTTCTCTACGTCGTGAAGTTCGTGTTCGAGCGCGCGTGCATCTTCGGCGAGTTCGTCGCGTTCGAAGTAGAGCAATTCGACGCTGATGACAGCGACAGCGAGTGCCAGCACTGTCCAGAACGTCCCTTGCTCGGCGGTGTAGAGATGCCACAAGAGCGCGGCAACCGACGCGGCCGCCCCGAGTGCGCCGACAGCAGGAATCACCGCAGTTTGGAAGTTTTCACGCTGTCGGAAGGCAAGCAGACAGAGTCCGCCGAAGATAGAGATGAACGCGAGCGACGCGAACGAACTGATGGCGTCGAGACTCCCGAGGAACGTGAACCCTGCCGAGAGCGCACCGAGGACGAGAAGCGGGCGAACTGGTTCGTCTCTACTCTCGTCGCGTAATCGACTCGGCAGAAGGTCGTTGGTGACGAGGCGATTCGAGAGACGTGCAGAACTGAACAGAGTGGCGTTGATGGCGCTGCCAGTCGAGAAGAGTGCAGCGAGCGAGATGAGGACGAAGCCCACCTGTCCGAGGAAGGGTCGTGCGGCGATTGCGAGCGCGGTTTCGGCGTGTTGTTGGATGGCGTCGAGTCCGGCGAGGTTCGTCGTCACGAGCGCGACGAGGATGTACAGAACGGTCGCACCAACGATTGAGACGTACACCGCACGCGGAAGGGTTTCACTCGGGTTTTCGATACTCTCTTGGTCGAAAAAGAGGAGTTCCCACCCTTCGAATGCGACAAAGGAGACGGCCGCGGCGATGACGGGTCCAGCACCGAGGTTCCCGAAGCCGAGGCTGATGCCGCCGTGGGTCGTACCGTACCAGATGCCCCCGAGTCCGAACAGGAGCAAGATGGCGACTTTGAGGCCGACGAGGACGTCTTCTGTTCGACCCGAGGCGTGCGCACCGAGGACGTTGAGGCCGACGAACCCGGCGACCATCAGCGCCGAGACGACGGGCCGAAGTGAGAACCCCACGAGCGACGTAACCCCGACGAGTTCGGTGAAGTACCCGCCGAAGGCGTAGGCGTACATCGCCATCGTACCGACGTAGCCGAAGACGAACGTCCACCCGACGATACCCGAGAGCGTGGTGTTCCCGGTGAACTGCTGGACGTACCCGATGGGGCTCATCTGCTCCGAGAGTAGACTGTTGAGTCGGAGAAACGAGTATCCAGCGGCGAGAGCGAGCAGGCCAGCGACGACGAACGCCGCCCACGAGAGTGTTCCTGCGGCCCCGGCGACGACGCCGAGGACGGCGAAGATGCCGCCACCGACCATGCCACCGATAGCCATCGACACGGCTTCTGGAAGTCCAACCGTATCGGACATGGAGACGAGTAGACGGTCAAGGCAGTTGAAAGCCGTGGCTGGTCGAAACGTTGGAACCTGAAAAATCGATTGCGAGTGGTGACACCGGCGCGTGGAAGGAATCGCGCGGTGTCTGTGGTGGGGTTAGTTTGCGGCGATGACGTCGTCGATGCGGACGATCATCGTCGCGGCTTCGGTTGCGGATTCGATTGCTTCGCGCTTGACGGCGGCGGGGTCGATAATCCCGTGTTCGACGGGGTCACCAATTTCGCCGGAGCGACCGGTCGAGATGATGCCTGCGATACCCTCGTGTTCGTAGCGAGCGCGCAGGTCGACGAGTGCGTCGATGGGGTCCAAGCCGGTGTTCTCGGCGAGTGTGCGTGGAAGGGCTTCGACGGCGTCGGCGTAGGCTTCGACGGCGAGTTGCTTGCGGCCTTCGATACCCGCGGCTTCAGAGCGGATGCGGTCGGCGATGGCGATTTCAGTTGCGCCCGCACCGGGGACGACACCGCCCTTGTCGAGGGCGGCGACGACCACGTCTACAGAGTCGTTGATGGCGCGTTCGAGTTCGTTCACGACGTGTTCGGTGCCGCCGCGGAGGAACAACGTCACGGCCTTGGCCGCGACACCGCCTTCCACGAAGGTCAGTTCGTCGTCGCCGAACGTCTTGATGCTGACCGAATCGACGTGGCCGAGGTCGTACTCGTCGAGGTCGGAGAGCGAACCGAGGCGTTTTGCGCCAGTTGCACGAGCGATGGCACGGGCGTCGGACTTCTTGACGCTCTTGAACGCGAGGATGCCAGCGTCGGCGAGGTAACCTGCGACGCGGTCGTCGATGGACTTCGTACAGAACACGACATCGACGCCTGCGTCCTTGAGGGCCGCCGAGTAGCCGCGGAGTTCCTTGTCTTCGGCGTCGATTGCGGCGGTGAGTTGGTCAACCGAGGTGATGTTGTACTCGGTGTCGACCTCGCTCTTGCGAACGTCGAGTTTCATATCGAGGACGGCGACCGTCGCATCTTCGACGGAGTGAGGCATGTTCTCGTTGACGGGTTCTTTGTCGAGGACGACGCCTTCGACGAGTTCCGTTGCCGAGGAAGATGCGCCCGTGCGGGTGAGGATACGAACGTTTTCGCGGTCGAACTTGTCGTTGCTCTCGTGGACCATCCGGACGGCTTTGACGACGTGCTTTGCGAGTACGTCGGCGGTGACGTCGCCGGTTCCCTTCCCGGTCATCGAGGATTCGGCGACCTGTTCGAGCAGGTCGTCGTCGAGTTCGACGTCGAGGACGAAGTCGTCGATAGCCTCTTGGGCGATGCGGGCGGCCTCGGTGTAGCCTTCGACGATGACCGTCGGGTGGAGGTCGTCGTCGAGGAGGTCCTCGGCGTGGGCGAGGAGTTCACCGGTGAGGACGGCGGCGGTGGTCGTGCCGTCACCGACTTCTTCTTCCTGCGTCTGGGAGACTTCGACAATCATCTGCGCGGCGGGGTGTTCGATGTCCATCTTTTCGAGGATGGTCGCACCGTCGTTGGTGATAACGACCTCGCCTGACGAATCGACGAGCATCTTGTCCATGCCGCGGGGGCCGAGGGTAGTTCGTACAGCCTCAGCGACGGCCTTTCCGGCGCGGATGTTCGAGTCCTGTGCGGAGCGACCGCGTGTGCGGTTCGAGCCTTCTGCGAGGATGTAGAGTGGTTGCTGCATTCGTGAAGCCATGTTGAAACCTCAAGCGAGTACAACGTTTGCAGTTCTATAAATACATTTCTCCGAGCGGTACGCTATGAAATCGCACGACAGCAGACGAATTTGCCCGGTTATTCGGCGCCGCCAGAGAGTGCGGTTTCAGCCCGTTCGTGTCTCAAACATCTGGTGGTGCGACACGGAGCGTGCCGTCACCAAATAACGAAACGAGGTAGCCAGCATATCTGAAAGTAAATTCGAGTGAGGGGTCCCGTGACGTGCCAAACAGTGAATTGAGTGCTTCTGGGTCAACGCCCACGTCTGCCAGTGGCGGGAGTTCGAGTGGACTGAGTTCCTCTGCCGTTGCGACGGCCGAAGTTACAGCAACTGCGAGATCGTCGTATCGGTCCGCAGAGATTGTCACTGCAGATGATGTTTCCGTCTCACGTTCGTCGTCCATACACACCGTAAGGGGAATCTGGTATCTATGAATGTGGGTTGACTATGTAATCCGTTCATCCCTAGGTGTCTCTTCGGAGACAGTTGACGCGAGAGACCTGAACGCACGGCGCAGTCGAGCGGCCACCGCCTGTCTCGAAATATCCAGCTCGGTGCCAAGTTCGGCGAGGGAAGTCCGTCGGTGGTCGTCGAAGTAGCCGCGTTCGAGTGCGAGAAGAAGTGCTTCGCGTTGACTTGGCGTTAGTTGATTATCCAGCGGTTCCTCGTGTTCTTCGAGCGAGACCAGATGCGTGGTTTCGAGGTCGATCTGTTCTGTGACACAGTAGGCCCGAAAATTCCGTAGTGCGGTGTGAGAACGGAACCGCAACCGAAGTTTCCACGTATCCGAGTTGCTGGTACAGGCCAAGAGCGTAACGTCGAACTCAGAGAGCGCCGCCAACAGCGAACTCGACGGTGGCTCCCAGACGATTTGATACAGCGCCCCGTCCGGAACGGTTTCGAGCATCGTGGTTTCGGTGAGTTCTGGGAGTCTTTCTGCGTGCGAACCGAACTCGGTCGCGTCCTCACCCCACACCCAGACGAATCGAACGTGGGTGTCGGCTATCGGAATCACTGGTTCGAGTTCCAATTCGACGTGGTCGATATTGGAAACGCGACCGAGGCAAAGTACAGAAATCGGTACTTCGACCTCCGCGATGAGAGACACAACCTAGCTTCGACGGTGTTCATCAAAAGCATATACGACACTCAGACCGTCTCTCTGTCCCGATTTCATGAAAATCAGTAGATGACGAACGTCCCGAGCAAGACGAGTAATGAGACGAAGTGTCACGCGAGATTCTGTAATCTATTTCAGACCCAACCGTGTGGAGTTGGACAATGCTGGAGTTGGAACATGGGTTTCGGGTCGTCGATGTGAACGCACAACTCGACCCCGACGAGCAGTCGATTGCGACGCGGGGACGCGAAATCAGCCCCGAGCGACTCGAACGAGAGGTACACCAAGCGGGTGTCGTCCGTGCTGTCGTCTCACCGGGCGCACAACCCGACGACGTGAGCTATCTTCGACCGAACAACGCCGTCGCGCGACTGAGCGTAGACCGGCCGTTTCTCGCGTTCGCCCGCATCAACGGCCCACGCGACCCGAGCAGCAAGACGATGGGGCGACTGCGTAATCTCACTGCCTCGCGCGCGTCACACCATACTGACCCCGAAGATATCGAGCAGTACGCCTACGACGACCGATTCCACGGCTTCTGTCTCGCTCCAGCGGTCGATGGCCTCCCCGACGACGAGACACTCGAAATGCTCGAATCGGTCGGCCTTCCCGTGTTCGTGGAGGCTGGCGAGATGTTCAAACCGCAGACTGTCGCCGAAACACTCCTCGGCCGGTTTCCCGTCATCATGTCGAGTTTCGGTGGCTACCCTCTCAATCGGGACTTGATGCACGAGTCTATCGACTTACTGGACGACCACGAGGACCTCTACTTAGACACGAGTTTCGTCTGCTTCCGGAGCGTCCTCGAACGCGCGCTTCTCGAACACCCTGACCGCGTACTCTTCGGGAGCGGCGCACCCGAGACTCACCCTAACGTCGGTGTCATGGAGATTCTCACCCTCGACGTGTCGGAAGACGCGTTCGCCAAGGCGTTCTCGAAGAACGCGACGCGCGTGATTTCGGCGCTCGGACCGGGCGAAGAATAGCGTCCGCGACTATCGGACCCTCAGTACGACTGCGAACAACACCAAGACGAGTCCAACGAGTACGAACAGTCCGAGCAATCCGCTAACACCGCCAATTTCGACCACGAGAACACCAGCGACTGCCAAGGTTACTGCAAGAAAAGCCGCAAAACGAAGTCGGAGAACTGTCCCGAGCAGTCGGGTATTCAACAACACACTCAGCGGGCCGCGCATCCGCGACTTATCGCCAGTCGTAGCGCGCGACCGCACGGTCAGCACGCTTCGAACACCCGTGTGGATTTCGCGCTCTGCTTCGGTCACGAGCGCGTGCGACGAGACCGTCAGATGCGCCGGTCGAAATTCCGAGGACGACATCGCGGCCCGTTCCTGCCCATCCAGACGGCGTGACTTCACCACGAAGCACGCCACGGGCCGCGTCGAATCCGTCGCTCGCGGCGTGTTTGATAGTTCGTTTGATGATGGCCGGACGGCCACCGTAGTTCTTGACGAGTCGATACGCGAGTGAGCGATATTTCCATCCCCAGTCACGCTCTGCGACGCCACCGTCGGCCTCGAACTCGCGTCGGACGCACATCTTCGGTGCCCACCCGACGGACCGGTCGAACGTGGCGAGACGGTGAGCCGCATCGCGCGCGCCGCCGGTGTGGAGATATTCGTCGAAGCCGTCGAGGTCGTCGATTGCCCGGCGGCGGAAGGCGACGTTCCCCCCGTTGAAGTAGGTGACCGTGCGCCCCGAAATCGTCCGTTGTTCGAGCGACTCGGTGGTCATTCCGTTGCGCAGTGTTTGGTGCATCGGCCCGGTGACGACATCCGCGTCTTCGATTCCTTCTTCGAGCGCCTCGAGCCACGAGGACTCGATTGCGTGGTCGTATCGGAGGAAGGCAACAACGTCGCCGGTCGCGACTTCGAGTCCAGCGTTGCGCGCGACGTTGAGCGTGCGGTCAGAAATCTCGATGAGTACGTCGACGTCGTCGCGCTCGCGTACCATCCCGGTCGTACCGTCGGCTGACGGCCCGTTGACGACGATTACCTCGGCGTCGGGGGCGTACTCGGCCAGCGCATCGAGGCTGGTGACGAGACTGTCCCGACCGTTGAGTGTCGGGAGTACAACCGAGAGGTCCATACCCGACAGTTGCTACGGACCTACTTAAATGTGAATCGAAAATCCATGTTAATATCTACCGTAGGCCACGCGAGACGGTCGAATGAGAGGAATAGGATTACTCGGCGTCGCTGGCGTGTTCTGCCGCGAGGGTGTCGGCGTCGGTTGCCGACGGCACGCGGGCGTTCCAGTACGAGACCGAGGCGACGTCGTCGCCGATGAGTGAGTCACCGACCGCGAGGTCGAACGACCGGAAGGGTTGGGCGACGCCATTCGGAATCTTTCGGTAGAATCCGAACGGGAGGACGAAGTCGTGGTTCGCTTCGACGAGTGAGAGACCAGCGTTGTCGAGGAGGCGATGCACGTCGTTCGCGGAGTAGAGATGCGACCCCATCGGGAGCAACCAGTTGTACGCCACGCGCAGGCTCTGGTCGTTGAACGTGTCGAAGAAGACCTGATTTTTCGACACGCGTGCCATCTCCGTGAGGAACTTCGTCGGCGTGTCTGCGAGGTGGAAAAACCGCATCGCAAACACGGCGTCGAAGTGATTGTCCGGGAACGGCAGGCGCGCGGCGTCGGCGCGGAGGAACTCGATTCGGTCGTCGACGCCCGCCCTGCGTGCTTTTTCCCGTCCCTGTTGCATCATTGCCCGAGAGATATCCAGTCCGGTGATGTTCGCACCCTGCTGTGCGAGCATCACGGTGAAACGCCCTGTTCCGCAGGCGATTTCGAGGATATTCTTGTCTTCGACTGGTCCGAGAGCATCGAGGACTGCCGCCTTTTCCCGCTGGTCGATAAGCTGACCGCCCCGCGAAAACCGCTTCGAGTCGTACTCCCGAGCGATGTCGTCCGCTTGGTACCACTCCTTTCCTTTCACGCTACGCAGTATCGCGGGGGCGACGGTAAAACGATACTGGATGCGTCGTGCGGTCTGGAGTGGTACTTACCCCCATCGGGCACCAATCGTGTACTATGCCAACGTGTCGCATCTGTGGGTCAACACACGACGCAAGCGAGTTACAGCGTCATGTCACCGAGGGATTTCTTATCGTTCACTGCCCTGACTGCCACGCACCGATGGGAAGTTACCGCGTCGGGTCGCCAAACGTCGATACGAAGCGGTCCGCCACCTAATTCGGAGACGGAGCGAACTTCGGAATCAAACAATATCAATGGTGGCGCCTGAAATAATATCTATATTAGGTGTCTGCATTGTTTTGTCACACTGGTAGCTAACTCTTAACACGGAAGACAATGGCTAGTGAGTGTATGAGCACCACCACTGCAGAACCAGACGCTGAAGCGCTGCTTTCGGAAGCCGAGTTCCGGGAGCGCCTCCGCGAACTCCCACCGAGCGCAAAGCTCGTCGCAAAAGTCCTCGAAAGTGATGCGCCGCTTTCGCAGGGCCAACTCGCCGAAGAGTCGCTCCTGCCGGACCGCACCGTCCGCTACGCGCTCAACCGTCTCGAAGACTCGGACCTCGTTGGCTCGCGCTACTCGTTCAAGGACGCGCGCAAGCAGGTTTACTTCCTGAACACGTAACGTTCGAAAAAGCGGCTCTGACCAAGCCACCGCACTTTTCCAAATACAACTAACTCACCCCCGAGCGAAGCCGTCGTATGGATATCGCTCGCGTCTCGGTTCCTGTCGAAACGCGCGCCCCGACTGGCGCGACGAACGCGTATCTCATCTCGGCCGACGGAACGAGTCTTCTTCTCGACCCCGCGGCCCGGACTGCCGACCTCGACTCACTGGTCGAAGAACGAGGTGTGGACCACATCGCCGTGACGCACACTCACCCGGACCACGTCGGCGCAGTCGCCGACTATGCCCGTGAGACCGGCGCGACAGTCTGGTGTCGTCGCGGGCGCGAAAGAATGTTCCAAACCGCGACTGGCATCGCCGCCACCGAGACGTTCATCGAAGGGACGACGATTCCCGTCGGGCCAGGTATCGACGTACTCGACACGCCCGGCCACGCGCGCGACCACGTGACGTTCGTCGCTGACGACGAGTACGTCTGCGGCGACCTCGCGGTTGCCGAGGGAAGCGTCGTCGTCGGTGCCCCCGCTGGCGACATGCGCGCGTATCTGGTCGCACTTCGACGCCTCTACGCTCGGAACCCGCGACGACTCCACCCCGGTCACGGGCCCGTCATCGACGATTCTCGGCGCGTACTCGAACGCCTCATCGACCACCGTCGTGCCCGCGAAGAGAAAGTCGAAGCCGCGATTCGAAACGGTGCCCGAACCCCAGACGAGGTGACCGACGCGGCCTACGACAAAGACATCTCAGCCGTCTACGACCTCGCGCGGGCAACCGTGGTCGCGCACATCGAAAAACTGGCCGCCGAACGCCGGGTTCGCTGGGAAGCCGAATCGGAGTTGGTCGAGCCACGCGATGACTGACGTTCACTCGCTCGCCGAACCATCTCCGCTTCTCTCGCCGAACCGCGCACCTCTTGCATCTCGCGCCCACACGTCTCTCCATGAGCCTCGAAGCCGAACTCGAACGCGCACAGGGCCTCGACGAGTCCGAACTGGCCGACGCTATCGAGTCTATCGGCTTCGAATGTACCCGTTGTGGGGCCTGCTGTAAGGGCTACGAGACCGACGACGGCCCCGAGCCACACACGGCGACTATCTTCCCCGACGAAGTGCGGACGATTCAGGAGGCGACTGAGTACGATTCTGGCGTCACCGAAGGTGCCGCTGACTCCACCTCGGACGCCTCGCTGGAATGGCGCGACATCGCCCGGCCAATGCCCTACGGCCTCACCGAGGGCGAGGGCGGTCTCGAAGGCGAGACGTTCGAGTGGGCGCTCCAGACGAACGCCTGCGGTGACTGTCGGTTTTACGATGAAGACGAGTCGGGGATGGGTGCCTGTCAGGTCCACGACGACCGGCCACTGATTTGCGAGACGTACCCCTTCAGCGTCGCGCTCGCCGGAACGAGTCAACCGATGGGCGAGGCAGTGGACGAAGAAGGGATGGTTCGCGCCCACGAATGCGAAGGGCTTGGAAGAGACATTTCGCGCGACGACGCCGAGGAGTTGGCGCGGGCGTTGAAGGAGCGAGCAGTGCGAGAAGTCGAAGAGGCAATCGCCGTCAGCGACATCTACGAGCCAATCGAAACCGGCCCGGGTGAAGTCGTCGTCCACGACTCAGAGGGGGCAAAGCGGATGGATGGAACACCCATCGAGTGACCGAATCTCCCCGACTGCGGTACATCTTTAACCATACAGAGTGACACTTATTTGGAGGTCTTACGGTGGAAATCTCAGATAAACTCTTGTGTCTGTTCAATGCCGACGTTCGTGCCGAGGACGACCGCTACGTGGTCGAAGTCCCTCGCCGCGAAGTCGAGACGGGCGCTATCGAACCCGGCGAGACGTATCGCGTCGCTCTTATCTCTCGTGAAGCAAAACCGGCCGAAGAACCAAGCGCCGAACCGAGTGCCGTCCCCTCGACCGAGCCACAACCGCCGGTCGAAGTTGGCGAACTTCGCTACGTCGAAATCGAAGATATCGGCAAGCAAGGTGACGGTATCGCCCGCGTCGAACGCGGCTACGTCATCATCATCCCCGGCACCGACATCGGCGAACGTGTCAAGGTCGAAATTACGGAAGTCAAATCGAACTTCGCAGTCGGCGAAGTGGTCGAAGACGACTTCTAAGACGACACTCGTTTTGTTCTCTGTCTCGACGGTGAGTGCCCGCTCACCGACTGTGCGACGACGCGACCCACCACTGTCACGAGTGAATCGTCGCTCGAAGAGAGAGTACTGTTGCAGGTGAAAAAAGCTCTTTGAACCCCTAATTCACTACTGAACGTACATTCCGATATCCGCGTCGAGGTCGAGTCCGAGGTCGTCGTGAGTCTGGTAGGGACGATTGACTACGATGTCTCCTGCGGTGGATTTTCCGATGCCCGGAATCGCGCTCAGTTCGTCCATCGACGCCTCGTTGAAGTCGAGTGGGTACGGAATGCCCGTCACCGAGCGATAGCCGTGGCCCACGACTGCAACGTCAATCGTCTGGCCGAGTTCGCGTTCACCCGGAATTCCGACGAGTAGCGGGTAAGTACCGAGTTGGCGGCCAAAGGTTCGACCGTCTTGGTGGTACTCCAGATGGACGTTCGGGAGGACCGTCCCCGCCGGTGTGACGCGGCGAAGCATCGGGCGGTCGATTTCCTCGCGTATCTCCTGTTTGTACTTCTTGAAGAGTTGCTTGTGGTCGTTGGCGATGGACGCGCCGGTGCCGGACATCTCGGTCCCGTCGAAGGCCATCACCTGTCGGATGTTGATACGGCGGACCATCAGGCCCTCGTCGTAGACGCGCTGGAGGAACTGCTTGTTGTGGTCGAACGTCTCTTCGCGCTCGCCGATGAGACCGTGGAGGAGGTTGATGCCGGGGAGAAGCTTGGGAAGTCGATTCGATGCACCCTCACCGAACGTCGGCGCGTCGGCGGGGTCGTCACCGGGTCGCCAGCCAGCGACTTCGTTGACGATTTTGACCGCCTCGAAACACTCTTCGGCCGAGACGTTGAGGTTGTTCTCTTCTTGGACGACGGGGTCGGCAGATTCGAGACCGAACGCGGCGGTGTCGCCGGGTGTGTTGTGTTCGGCGATGATTCGAATCGCCTCGCGGGATTTCTCGGGCCACCTGACGACAGTGATGGGGTTCATATTGTCGAGGTGGAGCGTCCCGAGGTCGGGGGCAACCTCGCGGATACCACCATAGAGTCGCCGGAGTGCATCCGGGTTCGGTGCCTCGCCGTCGCCGCCGAAGGCGAGAATGTCGGCTTGGCGTCCGAGACGGAAGTGACGCGCACCGCGGTTGTAGAGGTTCTCAACCTCTTTGACCACAGAATCCGCGGTTCGGAACGCGGGGTTCCCGTAGAGGGGCTCGGTACAGAACGAACACCGGTAGGCACACCCGCGGGAGGTCTCCATCTCGCAGATGAGGTGTTCGGGGTGGTTGGGGTGTTGTTCGACCACGAACGCGCCCTTTGCGGCCCAGCGGTCGAGTTCGGCGTTGTCGCGCATTCGATTGCCGAACCCTTCGAGTTCTGAGTCCACGAGGTCGTAGACGGCGGCCTCGACGTCGCCTTTCGCAACGAAATCGTAGTCGAGGTTCTTGCGTTGCATATCTTGGCCGCCAGCGTTCTCCTCGCCGACGCCGAAGCGAATCGGTCCGCCCATGAGGGTCGTCCCTTCGGCGACCCACGCGAGTTCGCGCACTTCGTCGGGTTCGGCGGGCGTCCCGCCGACGTACTTGCCGGGGACGGTCATGCCGCCGATGTAAATCATGAGGTCGGCGTCGGCCACGTCGGCCCACTTCGCGCGCTCCTCACGGAGTTCGTCGATAGTGTGGTAGGTGACGTTCGACTCGGGGACGCCCGCATCAACCAACGCACCGGCTGTAAACCGGGGGTACGTAGAGATGTACGGTGGCACCCCGAAGTGGGCCGGTTCGTCGACGTAGCCATCGACGATGGTTGCAGTCAGGTTGGCGGGGTCAGTCATTGAACCGCGATTCGAGTTCGACGCTGAAAACGCAACCGGTCGCAGGTCGTCGGGGGTCGGGGCTGAAAGACTATCGCACCAATAAGACCGAAAAACCACCGCACCAGAAGGTTCCGACTCCCGCGCGTTTATGGGCGTGGGAGCGTAACGATTGGGTATGCCATCGACCCTCGAAGTCAAGTGTACGAACTCGAGCTGCGAACTCGATATGTTCGAGATGCACTACACCTACGACATGCCCGACAGCGTAACCGTCGCTGACTTCAGTTGCCCGTACTGCGGAGAGGGTGAATCGCTGGAGGAGATTGTGTTATGACGGACCTTCGAGAACTCGGCGAGTCGGCCGCAAGTGCTGTCCTCGAACGTGTTGGCCGTGGTGTCAGCCAGATGCAAGAGCGCAAGCCGCTGACCCACGACCTGCTCGAATCCGACGACGCCTACCTCGTCGTCTTCGACGCCCCCGGCGCACACAGCGAAGACGTACACGTCCGCTTCCTCGACGGCGAAATCGAGGTTCGAATCGACCGCTTCCGCGACTTCCACGAAGGCTTCGAGATGCGCTTCCCAGGCCGTGGTCTCACGCTCTCCGGTCGCGCAAAACTCCCCGCAGATGCATCGGTCGAAGCGACCGATTCGACCGCCGTCGTGACCAAGAACGGCACGCTCCAGGTCCAAATCCCGAAGGACGAATCGTCGAGCGACATCGTCGTCACCGAAGAAGAAAACGAGGCAGAAGCCGACCCCATCGAGGACGAAGCAGACGAATAACTACTCGTCGAGGACCATCCCGTCGAGGACGTCGAACGACTCGGTTCCCTCGAACCGAGCGGGGTCGAACGATACAGGAAGCACGTTTTCTCCACACACTTGTTGGGCGAGCATCTCGCCGATTGCCGGTGCCCACATGAAGCCGTGGCCGTGCCATCCAGCGGCGAGATAGATATTCGAAGTGACTTCGCCCACGAGCGGGTTTCTATCGGGCGTTGCCCCACAGAGCCCGGCCCACGCGCGAGCCAGTTTTGGGGCGGTTCCAGTTCGGTGAGTGACTGCATCGAGCGAATCGCTGACGAACCACTCATCAGCAGTCGAATCCCACTCATTCAGGTCCGCTTCGGCCAGTTCGACGCCATCGCCCGCGAGAACACCCCGTGGATGGGGTCGCAGATACGATTCGTCGGTCGCATCGTAGACAATCGGCCCCGAATACTCGCAGTCGGCGACGAGCGCCTGCACGCGATACGGCTTGAGCGCGACTGGGTAGCCTGCATTTTCGAGGAGGCGGCTGGAGAACACACCCGCCGCGACGACGACTACATCGTACCGTTCGGTCACCACGTCGTCGATGGCGACGCCCGGTGGGTCGGCACGAATCGAAACCTCGGTCCCGAATCGGAATTCGACACTGGCGCGCTCGCACTTCGCGACGAGGAGGTCGATGTACGCTTTCGGGTCGGCCCATCCTGCATTCGAACAGACGCCAGCGACACCAACGTCGTCGGTCTGAATCGAGTACGAGTCCAATGCTTCGGCATCGACGAGTGCCACGTTGCGGTCGTGGCGCTGCATCTGTTCGACCGCTTCTTCGAGCGCTGAGATGGCAGGGTCGTCACCCTCACGCGCGAGAAAGACGTACGGTGTCTCGTGGAATCGAAAGTCGCCTTCGCCATCGAGTTCGCGGAATCGCTCCATCGCGCGGTCGGCGACTGCAACGTCGATGTCCTCGGCGTAGGCGTCGTAGCAGATGCCTGCGGCGCGACCAGACATGCCCGCGCCGGGTTCGTCGCGCTCGAAGAGCGTCACCCGAACACCACGTGTGGCGAGTTCGAAGGCGGTCGTGAGTCCGACCGCACCAGCGCCGACGACTGCGACTCGCTCGGGGTTCATACGCATCGCTGGCGCGGTGAGGACTTGAAAGAAGTGAGTGCGGTTGTTCAGTGACTCCAGCTATTCGGTGAATTCGTCGATACCGCGGGCAGGGTAGCCGACGACGATATCGACGCCAACGTCTCGCAGGCTATCGACACGCTTGCGAACGTCGGAGATAGAGCCAATGAGCGCGAAATCCCGAGACGCCTTCAACAGAATCTTGCGGGCGCGGCCACGGGCATCCGAGTCGGTTTCGCACTCGTCGGGGAGCGCGCGAGCGACGGGGCGACGGCGCGAGACGTACGCGCCGACCGCATCGAGAATCTCGTCGTCGTCGTCGGAGAGAACCGTGGGAGCGTAGAGAGCAATCTCGCCGTCGAATCCGGCGGCGCGAAGGGCGCGAACGTCTCGCTTGGTTCGCCGCGAGAGGAGTTCGTACTGCGTCCCACCTGCGGCGAGCGCGATTCGCTCGATTCCTTCGGTGCCGACCCACGCGTCGGGCGCGACTGCACGCGCTTCGCGGAGTCGGGGGGCGATTGCTCGCTTCTGCTCTTTCTCGGTTAGATACGCGCCGTGTCCGGCGACGAGGACTCGTCCGACGCCCTCTGGGAGCCACTCGAAGCGCGAATCGTCGCCCAGTGGGTCGAACCCGTCGGCGCGGACTGGTGTCGTCAGTCGAACGTCTTTCTCCTCGGCGAGGCGTGCGAGTACGGACTGGTCGGGGAGGTGGTCTCGGCCTTCGTAGTCGATGGCGACGATATCGAGCGGGATATCGAGCGCCCGGCGCACGTCACACTCTTTGGGCTTGAGTGCGACTGCATCCAGTCCGGCGTTCACCACCGCATATTCGGCGGTTAGCATGCTATCACCACAAAAATTTCAGTACCGTCGCGGAACGCGATCCATCGTCTGTGCGACCATGTGGCCAAGGATAGCTCTGAGAAGCTCAAAACCCTATCGGTGACGGCGAGAGTGACGGTCAGAAGTGAACGAACGTTCGGAATTCAAATCGGGTAGTCGGCGTCTGGGTCAACTATGCGGTCAACCTTCTCGGGCATGCGCCAGCTGGTCGTCAGTTCCAGCAGTTGGACGACCATTCGCCCGGTCGCACCCCACACTGTGTACCCATCGACGTGGAAGAAGTGGAGGCGGATTTCGCCGTACTTCGGGTGGTCACGAAGCTCTGATTCGTAGTTCGCGCGGTCGGTGAGGTCGTCGACCGAGAGGGCAACGATTTCGGCGACTTCGCGATGGTCGGGTTCGTACTCGCGGTCCGGAACCGACGCGACGAACGGTGTGACAGCGTAGTCGGTGATGGTGAGGATGTCGTCGAGTCGTCCGTGAAACGTCACTTCCTCAGCACGAAGACCGATTTCTTCGTTGACTTCGCGGAGCGCGGTCGCTTCCAAGTTCTCGTCGCTCGGTTCGGCCCCACCGCCGGGAAAACTCATCTGTCCGGGGTGTTCGCCGAGGTGGTCAGCACGCTTCGTAAACAACACGTGAGGTCGGTCGTCTCGTGACAGGATAGGCGCGATAACCGCCGCTCTGCGCCCTGCTTCGACGGTTTGTGGCTCGTGGGTGCCAACGCCCGTGAGGTCCATCGTCACAAATCCCTGAGGACATGTCACAACTTAGGCCTACCCCTCTTCGGCAATGGCATCGTCGAGACGGTCACGAATCTCAGAGGCATCGACGTTCGCCCACGCCTCGAAGTCGTAGGTCACATCCAGCAGTCGCTCGACCTCGTCTTCGTCGTCGCCGTCGACTGCACGCGCGGCATCTCCTCGGAGGCGCGTTTCGACCTGTGCTGCCAACTCATCGCGCGAGACGTCTCGCGTCGGATATTCGAGAATATGGGGTAAGTCTTCGGCGCGTGCCGGAAGCGTTGGGAACGCCATCGGCCCCACAGACAATCGCTCGACTGCGCCCGCTTCGTCGGCTTCGTATTCGACGAGATAGTACGCCTCGATGGCGTCGTCGATAGCCAATTCCAGCGCTTCGGAGTTCGCCTCTTCGCCCTGTTTGAACGCCAGTTCGTCCAGTGCGGCCGAGAGTTCGTCGCGCGAGAGGGCGCCGAACAGGTCCACGATACCCGCCAAGTCGTCGTAAGTGGTCTCACTCATCGTCGGTTATCTTCATCGTCGGTCATCTCACTCATGTATCTCTCCGTGCGGCATCGAGGTCCGACTGTGTTTCGGCCATGACATCCGCAGGGGAAATCGGTGCGTCGGTCCACGCCGGGAGTCGGTTGTCACCGCTCGGTTCGACCACCGCTTCGGCGTACGTCTCGACCTGTGCGTTCTCACCTTCGTAGTCGAAGTCCAGTCCGTTAAACGCCGCATCGGTGGCGTACTGTTCGATGAGGTGCAAGCCCGCTTGTCGGTATCGTTCTGGAAGAGTGCCGAAGTCGGGCGTACCGCCGTGTTCGACGACGACTCGGAGGAGCGTTTCGCCCACAGAGGTACTCATATCCGAGAGGCCGGTCGGCCCGCTGACGGTTCGGTGGTCGTGCGCGTAGGCACCCAAATCGACCTGTGCGCTCCTGTCGAATCCGGCGTAGTCGTAGGCGTCGCCGAGCGTGCCGATTTCGAGGCCCCACGTCCGCGGTGGCCGGATGTTTCGGGCGAGTTCGCCGGTCATCCCGAACTCACCGGCGAGCGCGTAGCGGAACGAGTCCAGATACTCGACGATTGGCGCGTCGAGTTCGTCGGCGAGTGCGCGAACGAGCGGCGTGTAGAAGAGACGAAAGAGACGGCCGTAGAGGCGGTTGTCCTCGACGCGGGCGTAGTAGCCCTTCGAGAAGTCGTAGCCGTGAGCGAGCGGGAACAAGAGACGAGGGACGTAGTGGTCGTCGTAGGTCTTCGTGTCGGCATCGTGGACGACGACGTACTCTTCGGAGGCTGCCGCACCGAGTGCGAGCCACACGTCGCGGCCCTTGCCACGCGAGCCATTGAGGTCGGCCTCGTGGAGCAGGGATTTGAGTCGCGGGCCGTCACACCAGACGATATCGAGCGAGAGGTCGAACCCCGAGAGCCAATCGGCGAAGGACGCGACTCGGTCGGCGGAAGCGCGAAGCGGGATGACCACGCGGGCGGGCGAGAGCGATTCGAGCGTCGAGAGGACGCGCTCGGCGGCGAGACTCGCGTACTCGCGTTCCGTCATGGGAACGACGACTGCGGCGCGGTCTGTCGGCGCGTCGGGAGTCGCCCCCGAGAGGTCGTGGAGGGTCGTCACCCGCTCTTGTACGTACTCCATCGTGTCGGTGGTAGGACTCGGTGGTCAAAAGTGCGACGTGCGGGGAGTCGTCTGCCGGTTTCTACTCGGTGTTTGGGTTCTAATTCGGAATCCGTCCGAGTCGCTGGAAGCCGATGAGACCAGTCACGACGACGGCGAGGCCGAGTGCGAGGCCGATGTACACTTGGTTGAACGAGAAGAACTCGGTTAGGTATCCCACTGCACCCGCGCCGCTGGCTTGGAAAATCATCATCCCGAACGAGTAGACCGAGTAGGCACTCCCACGACTCTCGTCGGGCAGGGTATCGAGCAAGTACGTGTCGAGTGCGGGGAACAGACTGTGGATGACGTAGCCAACGACCGCCGTAATGGCGATGAGCGGGACGAGTCCCGACAGTTGCGTAAGGACGAGCAACGAGAGGACGAACGCGACGAGGACGCCGAGGATGTACGGCACTCGGGGAAGTCGGTCGGCGAGACGACCCGAGAGGAAGAACGCGGGGACGCCAGCGCCGAAGACGACAGTGAGCATGTTCCGCGCAGTACTCTCCGAGAGGCCTTTCGAGACCATGTACAACTCGTAGAAGTTGAATAGGCCTTGCCAGACGAATCCGGTCGCCCCGAGGATGACGACACCCGTGAGGATGATACGCCACTCCCTGCGAACGGCACCAAGGAGGTCGCGGTCGGACGCACCCGCATCGGGGAGGTCCGTGGACCGTGCCGCAACGTAGAGAAAGAGCGTGACGATGGCGGCCGCGACGCCGATGCAGACGAAGACGAGTTGCCACGACGCCGAGACGATTCCGTAGCGCGCAATCACCGAAGGACCTGCGGCGAGGACGAGCGTGACGAATGGGGCCACGAAGACGGCCGCGAGTTGGCTCGCAGTACCGTGGATGCCCATCGCGCGGCCCACGCGCTCAGGATAGAGTTCGCTCACGAGCGGATTGGCGGCGACGAAGTATGCCCCCGAGGCGAGACCCATCGCCGCCGCGCCGACCATCAGCATCTCGATAGAGGTCGCGCTGGCGGTGAGCGCCGAGGCGAGGACGAGGACGATACCCGTTCCGAGGACGACGCGGTGGCGAGAAAATCGAGTCAACGCCCACCCGGTTGGCACGCGCAGACTGGCGCTACCAAGCCAGACGAGGGTGGCCACGAAGCCAACCGTCGCGCGGTTGACTTCGAAGAACGTGATGAACTCGCCGAGTAACGGCGCGAAGACGACTCGTGCGAGATTGACGAGAAATATCATCCCACAAAGGGTTCCAAAGAGACGGCCACGTGACACGGTAGAACTCGCGCACTACGGGGTCACAACCCTTTCGAACCGAGACACGGTTGCCGGGTCGCCCGGCGTCTTTTTATGCTTGTTGCACAAACGGCAATTCATGAAATCAACGCGGAAGGGACTTCGTGACGGTGAATTGAAGAAAGACACGTACGAGCGACTGACCTGCGCCGACTGTGGAAAGTCGCTGAAGAAAAAGAACGACCCGGACGAGATTTTCTCGGTTCGCACCTGTCCCGAGTGCGAACGCGAATGGAAAGAACTGCGCTAACTACTCGAAGACAGCGTCGAATGCCCGCGCCCCGAGCGGGTCGAACGTTCCAGCCGCGATATCTTCTGCGACGTGTTCTACCGACGACGTGCCGACCAGTGCCGACGTGACGCCCGGCGCGCTCCGAGCGAAGTTGAGTGCGCGTTGTGCGGGCGTATCTCCCGAGAGTTGTGCATCGACCTGTTCGGGAATCTCGCGGGCGAGGTCGCCCTGTGCGATGCTCGCGCTCGTAAAGACGTGCAAGTCGTGTTCGTGGGCATACCACAGCGCGCTCGTCATCTCACCATCGTCGCCGACGTGGGCTTCGACGGTGAAGGCGTCGGCCATCAACACGTTGAACGGGAGTTGAACCGCTTCGAGTCCGTGGTCGTCGTTGCCGACGGTTTCGGCGGCGCGCTCGGCCCGGCGGACGATTTCGGGGAGCGAGAGATACGAGTCGTGGTCGGTGGGAACGCGAAATGCATCCCACGTGGCGACACCGTAGCGTCCGATATCACCTGTCGCAACGCGCGCTTCGAGGACTTCGAAAGCCGCTTCGATTCGGTCGTAGACGGTCTCTCTGTCGGCAATTTCTAACTGTGTCTCGGGATTGTGGAGGTAGTAGCAGTCGATGTGGTCGAGGTCCATCAAATCGAGCGAGCGGCCGACCATCTCGTCGATGAAGGCAGGGGCGATAGTGTGGCTTCCGTAGGCGAGTTCGTCAGTCGAGGCGAGGCCGGGGTCGATAACCGTCTCACGGACGTACTGGCCGGGGTTTTCAGGTCGCTCGCGGTCGAACGGGACGAACCCCGCTTTCGAGGCGACGAACACCGCATCCCGGTCGGTTTCAGCGTCTCGGAGCGCGTCGCCGACGACTCGCTCGGAGCGACTCATTCGGTAGTTCGACGCCGTATCGACGAAGTTGATGCCACTCTCGAGTCCGAGCGTGATTGCCTCGCGGTAGTCCGCATCGACTTCGTCTGTCGGGTCGCCGAGGTACGTTCCGAGTGCGATGCTGGAGGTGACGCCGGGACCGAATCGCCGGAAGAACGTTCGTCCAAAACTGTCGCCGTATGCGTCGCGATAGGACCACGTCGCCCGTCCTGAAGCCATGGACGCGGCTACGAGATGTGACGGTTAAGGGTCACCGGTCCGGCGGGAGGCCACCGGTCGAGAACTCACACTTCGCCCGAGAGGGCATCGAAAATCCGTTCGACGAGGTCAGGCCGCGAGATATCGTGGCCGTCGCCGCCGTCGGTGGAGACTTCGGGACGGAGAATCTGTCCGCCACCCATCCGTGCGTGGCCGCCCGCGCTCGACCCACGATACTCGCTGACGGCGACTTCGAGAGTACGGCCCATGTGGACTCGGTCATCGCGCGAGCGACCCGAGAGATAGACGTTACCGTCACGTTCGCCGCAGACGACTGCCGCCGTGACGCCTTCGAGTTGGATGAGTTCGTCTGCCGCCTGCGGGATGGCATCGACGTTCGAGAGCGTCCCAATGTCGGCGACGGCGAATGGACCGCGAACGTCGCGCCCGGCGATTGCGCGGGCTTTCGCTTCGAGTACTTCGCGGGAGACCTCCGGGTTGGCGATGCGGTCGAGGTGGTCCTCGTTGACGCCCGGGAAGAGATAGCCTGCGGCCGCGAAGTCGGGGGCAGAACATCCGGAAGTGAGGTTCTTCGTATCCGTGAGGATGCCGTACAGGAGACCAGTCGAAACCTGCGACGGAACAGTGTACGTGGAGTTGACCTCACTCGCGTGCATGTCCGGTGGGACAGGTTTCGCACCGATGTCACGGAAGTATTCGGCGACGATGCTCGAAGACGCGCCGTAGTCGGTTCGAACGTCAGTAAACGCCTCTCCGCCGCCATCGCCGGGGTGGTGGTCAACGACGGCGTAGGGGAGGACGCTCTCTGCACCGGCGAATCCGCGCGGCGAGTTGTGGTCGACGAGGACGACTGCTTCGGCTGCAAGGTCGCTGACGTGGTCGATAGAATGGAGGTCGAGGTCGAGAACGGTTCGGAACGCGCGGTTTTCTTGATGTCTGATTTGGCCTGCGAATTGGATGGTGGATGTTGTGCCGACCTGCTCGGCCAAGTTCGCAACGCCGATTGCGGCGGCCATCGCGTCGGGGTCGGGGTTCGGGTGCATGAGGACCGCGATTTCGTCAACGTCGCTCAGCGCGTCGATAAAGCGCGCGCCCATCGGACGCTTGAATCGGAGCGCAGCGTACACTCCCAGTCCGACGGCGACGATGCCGACGATAATTGCGGCGACGATTTCGGGGTAGGTGCTGACGAACGACTGTATCGCGCCAGTGACGCCAGGCATGTCAATCCCACCCACTGAACCTACCATTACCCATCACGTCTAAGCCCGGCGGTATGAATATTCCCCCAAATCGATGTTTCACGAACGACAGAACATACGACTTGGTGAGGTGTTCACCGCCAGTGTATCATTCACTTGACGCTCTATACGCATTAATTGCGTCCTGGTACCCTTCCCGATACGTGGGGTAGAAAAAGTCGTAGCCGAGTTCTCTAATTCGGTCGTTCGAACAGCGTTTACTCGTCAAAATACGCCGTTTTGCCGCTTCCGAGAGGTCACCTTCTTCAAGTCGCTCTCGTTTCGACCGCTTTTCGGGACGCCGAACGCCGCACGCGTCGGCTAGATAATCCGCAAAGTCGTGTTTCGAAACGGGTTCGTCGTCTACGACGAGGACGACTTCGTCGCGAGCGCGACCAGTCTCCAAAAAGAACCGAACTGCACCAGCGGCATCGTCACGGTGGACCATGTTCAGATACCCTGCGGTGACCGGCCCCTCGATGTATCGAGAGAGTCGATAGCGGTCGGGACCGTACAGTCCGGCAAATCGGGCGACAGTCCCTTCGAGACCCTGCTCGGCGGCGTACTCGCGGGCGACGCGCTCTGCTTCGGCGAGGACGCGCGTCTTGTCTGTCGTCGGGTCGAGTGGTGTCGATTCGTCCACGAATGCGCCGTCGTGGTCGCCGTAAACGCCCGTACTCGACGTGTAGACGAGTCGGTCGGGGGCGTCGTCGCGGGCGGCGAAGTGATCGATTGCACTGCGAAGGCCCTCGACAAAGACGGTCTGGGCGGCGTCCGCGCCGCGGCCGCCGGAACTCGCGGCGAAGACGACGTGGTCCACGTCGGGAACTGCTTCGAGACTTTCGGGGTCAGTTACGTCCGCACGAACGGGAGTCGCACCCGTCTCAGCGACGGAATCGAGACCATCGTCCGAGCGCCGAACGCCCCACACGTCGTGCCCCTCGGCGACGAGTTGTCGGGCGAGTTCGAGGCCGACGTAGCCACATCCGAGGATGGCGACCCTCATCGCTCGTTACGGACGGCAATCGCGTGGTGGATGGCCGCAAGTTCGGAGAGTGGCGACGAGATTCGGCCTTCGATTGCCTGCTGGACTTCCTGCCCGGAGGCGTCGTAATCCACTTCTGCGGCGAGCGTATCGACGTCGAGGATACCCGAGGTCATGCCCATGAGCAGGTGGTCGCGGTACTCGAAGACGATGGCGTCGGCGTCGGGATTGCCATCGACGTGTTCGAGAATCGAGGCGGCCTGTTCGAGCGTCAAATCGAGGACGCCATTTGCAACGGTCTCTTCCGAAACGTCTGCAGCGTCGGCCGCCGCATCAGTTCCAAGCGAGTCGATTGCCGAGCGGAGTTCGTCGTCGTAGGCGGCACGAAGTTCGTCGAGTGAGACTGCGCCGGGTTGCTCTACGGCGTCGTATAACATACCCAGTGTTCGGAAGTCGGGCGGCAAAACGGTTATCACTCGGTGTGGGCAGTCTCAGACGATGCGGCAGTCAGAGGGGATTTCGCACCCCGGTCCACCGGCCCATCCTTCGGAGCGTTCGTCTGCGTTGCCGTCGATATCGCCGACACCGATACCCGTCGGTGGGACAGCGACGACGATTGGAACGCGCGTCTCGAAGTCGATGCGCTCGCCGTGGCCGACTCGTTCGCTCTCGCCATCGCTGTCCCAATCGAGGTCGACAGCAGACCCGTCGCGGGCGTAGGTGAGCGATTCGGTGTCGCCGCGGGCGTGGACGCGGAACTGCGCGAACTCACCTTTCAATTCGACGTCCCAGACGTTGACCGTCGCGTACCAGTAGCCCGGAACGGGCGCGACGGGCATCCCGGCAGGGACGCGCTTGAACGATTTGCCGAGTCGTTTTTCGAGCGTCTCGTTCAGTTTGTTCGAGACAGCGTCTTCGGTCGCGTTCATGACGACGTTGGTCGCCGCCTCCGCGAGTACGTCCTGTCGCATGGTGCGCGTCGTCTGGACGGTTCGATTGGTGAGTCGCTGTGGGACGGTTGCGCCGGGGGTTTGGCGTGCTTCGCGGAATGCGTTGGTGAGGCGGAGTTCGAGGATGTCGGCTTCAGTCGTCCCTTCTCCCGCGACTTCGATGGCGATGGCTCGTGCCGCAGACCCGTTGGCGATGGCGAGCGCGCGGTGGGCGCGGTTCGGCCATCGACCCAATCCATCTGTGAGCGCCGCGCGACGCTCGGTGAGCGTCAGGTCGGTGTGCGATTTCAACGTCTCGCGTGCGGCCTCTCTCGTCGGTGCCATCGCGCGAGTGAGCGCGATTTCGAGGTTGTCGCGTCGCGTCTGGAGCGTCTCGTTCGGCCCGGTTTCGGCGAGCGTCGAATCGGCGGCGAGCAGGGCGGATGCGGCAACACGGAGCGGGACGCGACGACTACTCCCGAAGATGGGCGACAACACCGTGTCGGTCGCATCGCCGTAGGGGAGCGTGAACAGGTTGGTGTTGCGAGCGACGAGCGGATGGTACGTCGCATCTGTGCCGACGGCGGGCATAGTCGAGCCATCGAGACCGCTCAGAGAGAGGTACATCGGGTCCGCGTCGGGTATGTACTGAATCTCAGACGAGACTTTCTGGACGTCGTTGTTGGGCGCAGATTCGAGCGTGCTTCGCGCGTCACGTGCCCCCTCGACAGCGGCAGAAAGCGACTCGATACCGGCGTCCTGTGCGGTCGATTCGGTCGCGTTCGTCGCGCGAGCGGTTTGGTTAGCCCGATTATCGAGGGCGGACAGCAAGCGGTCGATGTATGCCGCGCGAGCGGCGATACGCGCACGGTCGGCAACCCCGTCGTAGGTATCTGGCGCGGCGACGAGTTCCGAGCGGTCGGCGCGAATCGACGCCGCGAGTTTACCCGCGGGGTTGACTTCGCCCGCGGCGATTTTCTGTGCGGGAACGGTCACCGTCCGATTTTTGACTCGCTGGTGGAGTGCGTACAGGTCCGCGCGAATCCACGGTTCGATGTCAGTCGGAGGGGTCGCCGAAACCGACCGTTCGAGTGCCACGTCGGACTCAAGAGCGTCGCGGGCGAGGCCGTCGAATCCGCCGTGAGTCGAGACGATATCGTCGCTCTCGGCCTTGGCTTCACCGAGGTTCTCACTCCTGAGGGCGCCACCGGATTCGAACACCGGGTTGATTGGGCGCGCTGGCCCCGGAAGCGTTCGGGGTTCGACGACGACGGCGATATCGACGCGATGCGTCGTGTTCGAGTGCTGTTGGGTCGTCAGCGTCTCGTTGCCCATACGCCACGTCCGCGTCGTCGTCGTCGTCTCAGAGACGAGACGCGACCCGGCGTCGGCAACGAACGACTCGTCCGTACCGGTGGGGAGGTGGGTTGGAAGCGTCGTCACCGACGACTCGCTTTCAGTGTGTGTCTCCACGAGTTCCCACTCCGGACCCAGTGAACTGCTTGTCCCTGCCGTGTCTGCGACAGTTATCACGTCCGTGACGACGACCACGTCAGCACGGTAGGCGTCTTCGGAGAGGTCTGCTATCGACAGGCCGCCGTTACCGTCGAGGAGCGACACGAACGCCGCGTCCGCCGCCGTGCCTGCCGAGACGCTTATCGTTCGGTTCGCTGGCACTGTCGGCGAGGGCGCTTCGGCCTGATTCGGGTCAGGAAGCGCGTTCGCCATCTCTGGCGCCACCGGGATGCCGCTCCGCGAGAGCATCGCTCGCGCACCTGCTTGGACTGCCGCACGGCCCATCGCTCCGCGGGCGTCGCGGTCGGTGGTGCCGAAGGTCTGTTGTTCGGTGAGCAGAACACCGGCGTTCGTTGCGAGTGCGGCGTGTTCGTTCGAGACGACGTTCTCGATTGGTAGGCCGCTGTACTGGCCCCATCCGCGTGCCCACGCACTCGTCCAGAGCGCCGTCGTCACCGTTGCATCCAACGTCCCGCCGTCGAGGGCGTTCGCGTCGAGACGGCGCTCGAACGTCTCTGTCTTCTCGTGGATGGCGAGAATCGGTGTTCGAACGCTAACCGTACTCGTGACGGGGTCGCTGGCGACGACACGGCCTTCGCGCGTCGCTTCGACTGAGATGTTCTCGACGGTCGCAACGAGGAGCGTTCCATTCTCTCGACTCTCGATAGACACCCGCGCGAGTAACGCCTGGAGGCTCGGTTCGTTCGAAACGTTCGGGAGCGAAGCGCCTGCTCGAACGCCGTTTCGACCCGCCGAGATGGATTCCAAGCGCGATTTCGTCTCCAGAGCGATTCGTAAGCGAAGGTAGTCGTGGAAGGTGTTGTTCGCCGAGAGAACGCGTCCAACAGTCGTGTTTGCAGGTTTCGTCACTGGGTTGGCCGCGGCGTCGCGGGCGGCGTCACGGACTGCACTGCGAACGGTTGCATCGACTTGTGCCGTCGCGCGGTCCATGGACACATCGACCCGCTGGTCCGTGACGAGCGACTGACCCGAGAGCGCCCCGGAGAACGTCGCGCTCGAAACGAGGAGTAGCACGCCGAGCAGGGCGAACGGGACGCGGCCGCGCGTGTCGTCTGCGAGTCTCATCGCGGCCACGTCCGAACGACGATGGAGATTCTGCCAACTGAGACGGCTTCAGCTGCGTCTCGTGGCGACTCGAATCGCTCGCGCATGTCCGATTCAAACCGAGTTGCCAGTCTTGCCGAGAGGTCCGCATTTGCCGCTTCGACGTCGGTGCGTGCGACATCTGGCCCGACAGAGGCGTTCAACAGTCCATCGGCGCGTTCGTATCGCGTTTGCATCAGCGTCGAAACCGGCTCGTCACCGTGGAGTGCGAGTCGGGCTCGTTCGGGTGGGAACAACCCCGCGATGGTGCGCTCGGCGACGACGCGCGAAACGGCATCGAATCCGTCGTCGCTGGCGTCGATTGCATCATCACGCGCAGCGGGAAACCCACTCGGAACGTGCAACGTTGCGCTGTGGACGGTCGCACCGGCGGGTGGGCGCTCTCCCAATCCATCGACTGCACGAATCGGTGCGCCGGGGTAGGGTGTCCACTGGATACCGACGTGGATGCCGCGTGCAGGGAGTTCTGCGGCGACGCGCTCGCCGACTCCGCGGCGAAGGTCGTCGCGGGCGTGCGCGAGTCGAACACCGCCTATCGTCACCGCACCGAGCGTGGCCCGAGCGAGGAGCCCTGCGAGGCTGCCGTGGGCCGTCCGGTCGAGTTCGCGGGGATCGACGCCGTTCGGTCCGAGAAGCGACGGGTCGGCGACGCGAACGCCGGGTTCGAGGTCGTAGTGGACTGTCGCCGTACTCGTTGCGAGCGCGTCGGCGATTCCGTCAGGGTCGAGTGATGCGTCGGATTGTGCTGGTTCAGTTTCGGTCGCAACGACGCCGATGCTGGCGCTGACGAGCAACAAACAGAGCGCAACGTCGAGTACGAGGTCGGTCATTGCCACACCTCCACGCGGAGCGTGCCAAAGCGAACGTCGCCGGGCGCGACACGGATGCTGACGCGCGTCGTTGCTCGGTCAGCACTGGCTGGAGCGGAGCCAGTCGCGCCGAGAACGCGACGCGAGTCGCCAGCGGCAACGATGGCGCGGCAGGAGTAGCCGTCAGGACAGGACGCGAGAGGAGACGAGTGGTCCGGAAGCGAAACGACGCCAGTATCGTCTTCGAGTTCGGATTCGACTGCCGAGAGCGTCGTCTCGCCGAGGTTCCGCTCCGCAGTCGGAGACGAGTCGTCGAGAACGAGTGCGTAGGTCGAAATGGCCGCGCACACGACGAACAACGCCGTCAGTGCCGACAGCGGCGAGAGTTGTCCCCTACGCGACGACGATGAGTGCATCAGACCCCTCCCACGAGATACGGCGAACGACGAGCGATTCTTCGGCGGCGTGCCACGACGGGTCGGCCGTACGTGCGTCGACGAGTGCGGTTTCGAACGCCGTGCGAGTATCGAAAACCGCCTCCGGTGACGAACCCTGTGCAACTGCGGCGAGTGGTGTGTCGGGTGACGCAGGCGTGATTGGACCAAACGCGAACGTCGCGTGCGACGTTCCACCGTCGTTTCGGAGCGCGATTCGGTGCGTTCCGAGACGAACGGAATCGGCGTGGAGTCGGACCGTTGCAGTCGCGTCGTACTCCGCAACAGCGACGCGGTCAACAGCGTCGGCGACACCGGCGGCGTCGGGTGCGGGATGTGACGAAAGCCCGGCGACGACGCCGAGGAGGACGACCCCACCGACGGCGAGGGCAGTCCAGAGAGACAGCGATTCAACCGGTGCATCGAACATAGCCCGGGGTGGCCCCGTCTCAGTATATAAACCTCCGCTCAGAGGAGCGTCCCGGCTGCGACGAACGCGGCAACGAAGGTCAACGTCGCCGAGACGAGTGCTTTCCCGACGTTGTGGGCGACGAGCGAGCGGTCGAGTCCGTTTGCGACACCGACCGAGAGAGTGGTGAGAATCACCGCAGAGAGAAGTACGTACCCACCGACGGCGAGACCAAGGTCTGCGGTCGCCAGCGGTTCGGCGACGCCCGCCGAATCGAGCGACCGAGCGGGGCCCATCCCGTCGGCCAGTGCGACGGTCGCACCCGCGACGAGCGGACCGAACACCGAACCCGTATTCGACAGCGTGTCGGTGATGCTAGCGAGTTCGCGCCGAGCGTCGGTATCCAACCGACTCAATGCCGCGAGTTGGTCGGCCATCGAGACGATTGCGTGACCAGCAGGGCGACCCTCGCTGGCGGCGAGACCGAGCAACGTCGCCACGCTGGCAACTCGCTGACTCGGGAGGTCGTCGAGGACGCCGTACTCGCCGCAGAAGGATGCGACGACGCCGACGCGGAGGCGGTTCTGGACGCCAACCGCGGCCTCGAACAGCTCACCGGTCGCACCGGGCACAGACGTCGCGGCACGCGCGAGTGCCGATTCGACGGCCTCACCGTCGTTAATCGCGCGACCAACGAGGTAGAGAACGTCGGAGAGTCCGTCCTCGGCCGCCCGAACGCGTTCGCGGAGTTCGATAACGGGGCGAGTGACGACGAACAATCCCAAGCCGATTCCAAGCCCGAGTGCCGCGAGCGGAGCGGCCCACGGTGCAACGAAGAGGTTCACCGAGACGAACCCTATCGTAGCGGCCCCCACTGAAGTAGCGAGCGCGACGAATCGGTGGTCCGCAACTGCGGAGTGCGACGTATCGACCGAGACAGACGCGAATACAACCGGGCGACGTGCGAGTACCCAGCCGATAGCGCCCACGAGCGCGACGGGGAGGAGAACGTCGTACAGGAGGACGACGTGCATCACAGAGAGTCGGATGCCAGCGATGCGGGCGGCGGGGAGTGCGCCGACGAGCGCGAGCGGGAGTAAGACACCGAACGCGTACACGGCAGTCACCGGTCCGCGAACCTCACTCGTGAAGGATGCGAGCCGATTGCGCGTCCCCTCTCGAACGAGTTCGTGCGCTCTGTCGAGGGCGCGGTCGCGTTCTCCCGCTGGGGCATCAGCGGCCGTTTCGACCAGCGCGGCGGCACGGTCGAGTGCGGGGAACCACGAGCGCCACGCTGCTGCAAAGTCACCGAGGCCGGTCCGAGGCGACCCACGTGCGTGTTCGACGTGTGCAGCGAGCGAGTCCGAAAGCGGGTCATCACCCGACTGTGCGGCGAAGATAGTCGCGCGCTCGACAGCGGGTTCGACACGCATTCGAAGGACCAGACGACCAACCAGCGCGGGTGCATTTCCGAGCGCCTGCGTTCGCTCGAGTGCGGCGAGCCAAACCGGGAGAGTGTGAACGGTGTGCGCCGTCACGAGCATCACCGCGAGCGCGACGACCAACGCACTCAATGTCGGGACGACGAACACCGAACAGAGTCCGGCGAGCGCGCCAGTCGGAATCGCAACACCGTAACCTGCCTGAACGACCGTTTCGGCGTCGGTATCCACACCGAGAAACGCCAACGAGCGACGAAGTTCGTCGCTCGGGTCGGTGGAGATTGGGGCGAGGCGGGCGACTGCGGGAAGCACCGAATCGAGCGCGAGCGTGGTCATTGCGACACACCTCCCGCGTTCGCTACCAGGTCAGCAGGGCGCGTCTGGTCCGTCTCGGCGAGCATCGAGAGGTGCGCTTCCCGACAGTCGAGTGTGGCGAGAACGTCAGTGTAGGATTCTTCGGGCGCGGCAATCGACTCGGCGACGTGGCAATCACCACGTGAGAGTGCGCCGGTCGGGGCCAACCGCTCGCCATCGTGGGTGAACAGCGTTTCGAAGGTCGCATCCTTGCCAGTCGAACGGACTTCCTCGATGGTCGCCACGCGATGGCTTCCAGCGTGTTCGCACGTGATTACGAGGTCCGTCGTCGCGAAAGAGGAGGGCGAGACGCCGAGGTCGGAGACGACACGCTCTCTGACCGCAGCAGCGCCGTTTCCGTGAATCGTCCCGAGTGCCGCACTCGAATTCGACCCGACGCGCATCGCTTCGAACAACACCGCGGCTTCGTCGCCTCGAACTTCACCCACGACGAGTGCGCCGTCACCGAGCCGGAGCGCAGTGTGCAGTGCATCCTGTGGCGTCGGGGCAGGACCGCCTGCGGGGTCCGTTTTGAGTGCTTGTACGTCGCGCCCAGCGTCCTGTAAGGCACCAGCGGGAAGTTCGGGGGCATCTTCGATGAGGACCGTCCGAACGTCTGGAGGGAGGTCCCACAGAAGCGACCCGAGGAACGTCGTCTTCCCGGCACCGCGAGCGCCAGCGACGAGGACAGATGCGCCACGTTCGACCGCGAGCGAACAGAGTGCGGCGGCCTCAGCACTGAGCGTGCCGTTTGCGACGAGCGAGGGGAGTGTCAGCGGCGACTCGTCGTGTCGGCGGAAGGCGAATCCGAGACCGTCGCTCGCCGGGGCGGTCACGCCCGCAACGCGGACACGGCCAGAACCAACGTCGATAACGGCGTCGAGCGTCGGGTCCGCACGCGAGAACGATGACCCACTCTCACGGCGCAGACGCGACGCGAGCGACTCCGCGCCGCCCGGCGCGAGACGGACGTTCGTCCGCATCGTCCTGCCATCGACCACGACGCGAATCGGCGTCTCACAGATTGGATGCGAGAGGTACACGTCGGAGACAGACGGGTCGGCGAAGAAGTCGTCGAGAATGCCGAATCCGCGGACGTGCTTTCGTAAAATCGAGGTGAGCGTCGTAATTGAGTCGTCCGCGTCGGCGACGTGACGAACTGCTCGACCGGGTGCGCGCTCACCGCCGGAGACGACGCCACGTGCGAGTACGTCGTGCGCCTTGGCCAGCGTTCGAGCAGCCGCAGGGTCGAGATTCGACTCCGGTGGGTCGAGATGGTAGACCGGCTCTTCAGCGGTGTCGTATCGCCGGACGACCGCACCCGTTTCGAGTGTCTCGCGGCAGGTGAGACGAGCATCGACCGGTGGCTGTGTGTCGGCTCTGAAACGCGCGATTTTTGGACCGATGTGGGCGCGGAGTGCCGTCGAATAGTCTGCAGCGCGCGACACACCTTCGGCGAGTCCAGATTCGACGGCGGTGCGGCGAATCGCACCAGCTCGACCGAGTGCCTCGTGTGCGGCCGCAAGTGGGTCGTGGCGAGCGCGGGTTGCGAGTCGTTCGTCTCGATAATCGACGCGCTCGGCGAACCGGCCTGCGGCGACGAGCAACGCGCATGCATCGCCGTCGTACCGATGTTCCAGTCCACCAGTGTGAACGACAATCGCATCTACGTCTGCCGATTCGAGCGCAGAAATCACGGCGGCTCGACAATCAGGGTCGGTTGCGAGTGCCCCGCGTCCGGAACAGGAGTCGGCATCGACGACGAGTGAGCGACGCTCGTCGCCAGGATTGCCAGTCGGCGATGCAACCGTCATCTCGCAGGTACACCCGTTATCATCCGGTGATTCGACACCCAACGCAGTCGCAACAGTGTCGCGGATGCGACCGACATCGAGCAGTGACGACGGGCCGAGCGTGTGAGTCATACGGCGGGATGGTCCCGTCCGAGTATTTGAACCTACGCCGTCTCGATGACGACGACCGGCGCGGTCGAATCACCCTGAAGCGTGAGTCTGAGCGAGTGTTCTCCCGGTTTGAGTTTTACTTCCCCACCAGAGACTCGAATTCGGGGCGTTGCGACTCGCCGGATAGCCCTCGTCCCGGTCGCCGTCGTCGTCGCGAGTTCGAGGCCGGTTCCGCCACGGAGCGTGAGCATCGAGACGCGTGTCTGTTTCCACGACCCAGTCGGGACCGAGACGGTGACGTGCCGGGTTGGACCCGCAAGTCCGGCAGGTGATGGGTCTTCGTCCGCGACGAGTTCGGTTGCCGCGTGTGCAATCTCGTCCGCCGCCGTCTCGATGTGGACTGCGGTTGCATCGGCACGTGCGGCGTCGGCCGCCGGGAACACGACGCCCGCGATGGCGACGGCGAGAAGACACGAGAGGACGACTCGAATCACAGCACGTTACGGAGTCGGTTGGCCAATCCGTGGCCGTCGTCACGCACCGGTTCGTCGTCTGCTTCGACGTGCGCTGGCGCATGGTCGTTGCGAGCATCGACAGCCTCGGCAACCGCGGCCTCGTCGATACCGGATGCCGATTCGTCGATGAGTGCAGTTTCGAGCGACTCGGCTTTTGCGAGCGCGGCGTTTGCTCGTCGCTCTACGTCTTCGTTGACGGCGCGGATACCGCCGAGATACCCACGGACTGCCTGCGTCGCGGCATCGACTTCGTCCATCCGTTCGGAGAGTTCGTTCGCCGTGGTTTCGAGGTTCGAGAGACGAGATTCGACTGCCGCCGCATCTTCGAGCGAGGAGATGGCAACATCGTCGCCGGTCAGCGTGCGTTCGACGGCATCGAGTCGTGCTGAGAGCGTTTCAGGCTGTGGTGAGGCGGCGGGAGAGTGGTCAGTGTCGCGCGATGGGTCGTCGGTCATACAGCGGGGTGGTTCCCTTATCGGTCATAAACTTCAGGCGGTGAAATCGGGCAAATTGTCGCTTCCGACTCGGGTTCAGTGTGGGGAACGTTCAAGATGCGCCCCCGAGTCACCTAAGGTATGAAAACGGTCCTCATAGGCGTGGGACAAGCCGGTGGGAAGCTCACGCAGGCCCTCCTCGAATTCGACAAGCAGATGGGATTCGGAGCGGTCCTCAGCGCAGTCGGAGTGAACACGGCGGAAGCCGACCTCCAGCCACTCCCCTTCGAGACGGTCCTCATCGGCCAAGACAGAGTCAATGGCCACGGCGTCGGCGGCGACAACGAACTCGGCGCAGAGGTCATGCAAGCCGACAAGACAGAAGTCCTCTCGGCGCTCGATGGTCGCATCACGGCCGAAGCCGAGTCGATATTCCTCGTCTCTGGCCTCGGTGGTGGGTCCGGGTCCGGCGGCACGCCCGTCCTCGCAAAAGAACTCAGGCGAATTCACGATATTCCGGTGTACGTCCTCGGTATCGTTCCCGGCCAGAACGAAGGGGCGATGTACCAGGTCAACGCGGGTCGGTCGCTCAAGACCATCGCCCGCGAGTCAGACGCTGTCCTCCTCGTCGACAACGACGCCTTCCGGTCGTCGGGCGAGTCGATGAGCGCGGGTTACGAGGCCATCAACCAAGCAATCGCTCAGCGTGTCGGCCTCCTCCTTGCGTCCGGTGAAGCCGTCGAAGGCGTCGGCGAGAGCGTCGTCGATTCCTCCGAAATCATCAACACGCTTCGCACTGGTGGCATCGCCGCACTCGGTTATGCGAGCGCGGAAGCCTCGGACGTAGCCGAAGACAACATCAACGCCGTCATGAGTACGACACGCCGTGCGGTCCTCACGGGGACCAGCCTCCAAGACGCGAGTGACGCGGATTCCGCACTCGTCGTCGTCGCTGGCAAGCCAGAGGTAATTCCCAGAAAGGGTGTCGAACGAGCGCGGCGATGGGTCGAAAATGAGACTGGCAGTCTCGAAGTTCGCGGTGGCGACTTCCCACTCGATAGCGGGCGAATCGCCGTCTTGGTCCTCCTCGCAGGTGTTCAACGCTCCGACCGTGTGGAGGCGTTCATGGAGCGCGCACGCATGGCAATCGAAGAAGCAGAGGCTGAGAAAGCGACGCGCGAAGACCCGAAAGATATGTGGCAGAACGACGACCTCGACAGTTTGCTCTAATCGATACGCCCTGCAATCGGTCGGAGTCGCCTCGGTGAAAAATTAAGAATCTTTTTTCCGCGCTTACTGCTGGATGAGGCTCGCGCCGTCGAAATCAGCACGCGCGTACTCGACTTCCATCAGGTCGAGAATCGTCGGCGCGATATCGTAGAGGTCTGCGTCCTCGATATCGGCGTCCGGATTGTCGATGTAGAGCGTCGCGTTGTCGAAACTGTGCATGCCGTTGCGTGGTCCAGTGCCGAACACGTCGTCGTGGCCTTTGAACCCAGACTTGAGGTCGAAGCCGTGGTTCGGAATCACGACGAGGTCGGGTGCGATGTCGTCGTGGTCGCCGCGGAAGGCTTCTTCTTTGACGACGACGCGCTCTGCGACCTTCTTGCCGTCGGGGCCTTCGAGTGCTTCCAACTGTTCTTTCAGTTCGTTGCGCACGGCCTCGTACTCGTCTTCGGGGACCGACCCGCGTGGTTCGCGGCCTTCGAGGTTGATGAAGAACCGGCCGGGGATGAGCGAGTAGGCTTTCGCGTCGCTGGCGATATCCGCGAGCGAGTCGTGGTCGTCGCTCTCGTAGGAGAGCCAGCCTTCTTGTTCGAGCCACGTGTTGCAGTGGACCTCGTAGTTGAGGGTGGTAAAGCCGTGGTCGGAGGCGACGACGAGCGTCACGTCTTCGGGGAGCATCTCGCGGATGCGACCGAGGTAGTCGTCCACCTTGCGGTAGAACTCCATGAAGGCCTCTTTGTTCTCGCCGTCGTGTTCGTAGTCCTTGAAGAGGAAGTGGTTGACTCGGTCGGTCGTCATGAAGACGCCGAAAAAGAGGTCCCAGTCGTCCGCTTCGATGTAGTGTTGGAAGGCTTCGAAGCGCTTGTCGAGCGTCTCGTGAGCATCCACCATGAACGCCGACTTGTCGTCGTCGTGGCCGAGTTTGGCGTTCACGTCGATTTTGTAGTCGATAGATTCGAGGTAGTCACGGAAGTCGTCGGGGTACGCCCCGTTCTCGACGCTGGGAGAGAGGAATCCGGAGACCATACGCTGGACGTTTCGCTGCGGCGGGAACGTCACGGGGACGTTCATCACGGTTGCCTTGCGGCCGGCGTCGGTAACTCGGTCCCAGATGCGGGTCGCCTGCACGTCACGGCCCATCGGGACGTACGTTTCGTACGAACCGACTTCACGGTCTTGGAACCCGTACACACCCGTCTCGCCGGGGTTGACGCCGGTGGTCAAAGCGGGCCAGCACGCGCTGGACTCGGGAGGGACGATGCTGTCGATGTCGCCTGCGGCACCCGCAGAAGCGAGTGCGGCGACATTCGGAAATTCCTCAGGATGCTCAGAGAGGAGGCTAAACGGCACACCATCGATGCCGATGAAGGCGACACGCGGGTGGTCTTTGCCGCGGAGTCGGTCGAACAAACCCATACACCACGATATCCCAGATAGCCATAAGAAAGTTCGTCTCTTGACGGCTCTTTGCACCAATGTACGACGCCAATTTGGTGGCGTCCGAGACGCTGACAATATATTCCGGCATTCTTCAAACAGAGGAAAAGAGAACTCAGAGCTTGCGCGCGGCCTACACGCGCAACGTCCTATCGACGTCGAGCGAGCGCTCCTGTCCGAGCGTCGTCCGACCAGCGGTCCGGAGTTCGCTCACAGTGACGAACGAGACGCCCCAGATGATGAGCAACGACGCCCAGACGAGACCAACGGCCGACGTCTGCGCCGGGAAGGCAATCGAGAGCGACCCGAAGTACACCGCAAGTCCACCGGTTAACCACGCGACGAGGCGGTGGCCAGATGCACCCGCAGAGGCGATAAGGCCCATCATCAACAGCGAGATGGACATGACGACCATCTCCGAGTAGTGTCCTGCGAGAGCGTGTACGTCACCAGACCCCTGCAAGAGTGCTTGATTGACTGCAAATGCGAGTACGGGAACCGCCGCGACGCCGACGAGTCCGAGTAACACCGGACTGTAATCGTCGCCCGACGAAAGGACGTTCAGTCCAGCGGGGTGCAACAGCGTCATCAGCCCGATCAAGACGAAGAAGGGAATGACCTCTTCGATTGGGCCGCCGCCGAGAACCGTCCCGAGGAGGACGAGCGTGACGACGCCGAACGAGACTTGAAGCAACGCCGCCCGCTTGAGTGGCCGGTAGAGTTGCGCGGCGACGCCGAGAACCATGACCCAGATGAGCGAGGCGATGACCATCACATGGAGACGATGCTCGGCGAGTAGTGCGCCGCCTTCACCCCACCCGGTAATCGAGAACAGCAACAACTCAGCGACGAACGCCGCGGCCATCGCGAGCGTCACCAGTGCGAGGAGGTAAAACGCGTACAACCGAGCGCGCTTGAACAGGGTTGGATTTTCTGTAGACGTTTCTCCGACATCTGGTTGGTCCGAAAGAGCCATAGGAACAAGCTAACAATACGCAGGATTTGACGATAATCGTTTTTCAGCGAAACTGGACAATTCGACCGAAATCGGCCGATACGTGTACGGTTTTGTCACACATTGGCGGCGGGGCGATGGAGCAAAGTGTCGCGCGGGATAACACCACGGTGTGAAAGAGTTCCAGCGAAAGCAACTCTTGGAACGCGTCAACCGCGAGGGGGCGACGGTGGGCGCACAGATTCCAGAGACCATCGAAGTCCAAGGAGAGCAGGTAGACCTCCAGCAGTTCGTCTTCGAGATAAAGCGACGCGACACAATTCCGTCGGGCGAAAAAGAGCGTGTCAACCAAGCAAAGCGCAACCTCCGACGAGAGCGAATCGAGCGCCTCCAACCAATCGAGGACAACGAAGTGAGTTACGAGGAGGGCAAACAACTCGTACAGGATATCATCGGCATCGACCGAGCCCTCAACGCGCTCGAACAACTCCGTCCCGTGGACCTCGAACAGGAGGCGAAACTCCAGCACGCGGCCGACCAGAAACGCTGGATGAACTTCCTGAAGCAAGCCTTAGGGCGAGATAGCGGTATGAGCAAGCGAGGTGGACGATGAGCCGAAACGCCGAAGTCGCCGCCCTCTTCGACGAGTTCGCAGACTTGCTCGATGCGAAGGGTGTCGCCTACAAGCCATCGAGCTATCGCCGTGCCGCAGAGAACATCCGCGAGCATCCCCACGCAATCGAGCGGCTCGCCGACGAGGGGAGAGACAGCGTGATGGAAATCGACCGCGTCGGCGACGCAATCGCCTCCAAAGTCGTCGAATATTTCGAGACCGGGCAAATCGAGGAGTTAGTCGAACTCCGCGAGGAGTTGCCCGTCGATATGGCCGCACTCACGAGCGTCGAAGGCGTCGGCCCGAAGACGGTCGGAACCCTGTACGAAGCACTCGGGATTACGACGCTCGACGAGTTGGAAGCCGCCGCCCGTGACGGAGAAATTCAAGAAGTGAAGGGCTTCGGAACCAAGACGGAACAGAACATCCTCGACGGTATCGACTTCGCCCGCGAATCTCACCAGCGCGAGACACTCGGCAAAGCGCGACCGATTGCGGACGACCTGATTGCCTACCTCGAAGTGAGCGAGTCGGTCTCGCGTGCCGAACCCGCAGGCTCACTCCGTCGCTGGCGAGAGACGGTCGGCGACATCGACGTACTGGTCGAGAGCGACGACGCCGAAGCAGTCATCGACCGCTTTGTCAACTGGGATCCGGTCGGCGACACCATCGAAGCGGGCACGCAGAAAGCGAGCGTTCGCGTGAACGACATGCGGGTGGACCTCCGCATCATCACCCCCGACGAGTATGGCGCGGCCCTGCAATATTTCACGGGGAGCAAAGACCACAACGTCCACCTCCGGAACCTCGCTATCGACCGCGGCCTCAAGATGAACGAGTACGGCATGTTCGACATCTCGGACGTGGACGAACCCGATAGCGACCCGCGCGCGGGAACTCGCGTCGGTGGCGAGACTGAGGCGTCGATGTACGCCGCCTTGGACCTCCCGCTCATGACTCCCGAACTCCGCGAGGACACGGGTGAAGTCGAGGCCGCCAGCGAGGGAACACTTCCAGACCTCATCGAGGAAGGCGACATCCGCGGCGACCTGCACACGCACACCGAGTGGTCCGACGGCGACAACACCATTGCAGAGATGGTCGAAGCGGCCACCGAACGCGGCTACGACTACCACGTCGTCTCCGACCACGCGACTGGCCCCGGAATGGTCGGCGGCGTCGGCCTCGACGACGACGAACTGCTCGAACAGGCCGAGGAAGTCCAGAAAGTCGCCGAAAGCGCCGAAATCGCCGTCTTCCACGGTGTCGAGGCCAACATCGACGCAGAAGGAAACCTCTCTGTCGCAGACGACGTACTCGACCAGCTCGACGTGGTTATCGCCTCGCCCCACAGCGCGCTGGACCAAGACGGTGAGGCCGCGATGACTCGACTCGTTCGCGCGATGGAACACCCAGCAGTCGATATTCTCGGTCACCCGACCGGTCGCCTCATCAACCGCCGACCCGGTCTCACCCTCGATTACGAGCGACTGGCGGAGGCTGCCGTCGAGAACGACGTTGCGCTCGAACTCAACGCGAGTCCGTACCGCCTCGACCTCAATTCGGATGCCCTCCGAATCGCAATCGAGGCGGGGGCGACCATCGTCATCAACACCGACGCCCACCGCCCGGGAGAACTCGACGACGTTCGGTACGGGATTCACACCGCCCGACGGGGATGGGTCGAAACTGCGGACGTGTTGAACACGCGTCCCGTGGGCGAACTCGAAGACTTCATCCAGTGACCGACGATATCGGTGACGGGCACCCAGGGACTGTCGCCACTGGCGTCGAATCGGCCACCCCGACGAACACTGCACTCCTCCTCGACGTGATGCTCGGCAAACTCGCCATCTACCTTCGAATGTGTGGCTACGACACCGCCTACGCACTCGATGGAGACGGGAGCGACCCCGGCGACGACGCACTCCTCGCGCGAGCAACCGAAGAGACTCGTGTGCTACTCACCCGTGATGTGACGCTCGCAGCGCGCGCACCACAGAGCGTTCTCCTCGCAGGGCGAACACCGACTGCGCAACTCTCGGAACTGAACTCAGTCGGCTTTGACCTCTCGCTGACCACAGAGCTTGCACGATGCGGGTCGTGTAATGGTCACCTCAGACCAGTCGAATCGGGCGAGTCGATTCCCGAATACGCACCCGACCCCGACGACGTTCGATTGTGGCGGTGTCGAGACTGCGGACAGGTGTTTTGGCGCGGGAGTCACTGGAAAAGCGTCGAACGGACGATAGACGAATTGGAAACGAGCGGATGCGAAACGGACGAGTAGGGCCTACTGCCGACCGCGAGGAATCCACGAGTCGCAGGCTTCCATGTCCTGCATCATCTCGTCGTGGGCCGAACAGTACGGCTGGAGACCACTGGAAGTTCGGACGTACTCGAAGTACGTGCAGTTGCCGCAGTATCGGTCACCGACTCCCTCGGGTTGTGCTCGGGACTGCTGCTGTGTCTGGGACTGTGCCTGCCGTGTCCCGTTTTGCTGGGTTGGGCTGGCCGAAGGCGACGACCCGATTTGGTCGACAGACTGTGGCTGTGCCGATGCCGTCTGTTGGTCGTCAAGTGGTGAGGTGATTTGTTCGGCTTCGGTCCCGCCGTCGGTAGCGTTCGCCGCGGGTGTGTTGGTCTGCGTTTCGACCTCCCCATCGGGCGTGCCGCCGAGGAAACCGATGCCGCCGAGTCCGCCGCGAACCGTCTTTTCGACTTCGACGATACGCGTCTCGCCTTTCTTCGTGACCTGCACCGTGGCCGTGCCGCCGGGGTCGTTGCGCGTCTTGAAGTTCGCAACGCCGACAAACAGACACCAGAAGGTGGTGAGTGTGCCGAAGAAGTAGACGGCAACCGTCTCTAACGTCAGGTCCGCCAGACCTGCGCCGCAGGTTGCCCCCGACCACTGGCACGGGTAGGCGTGCGAGAAGAGCGCGACACCGAGAATCGCAACACTCGCACCGATAACTGCCGCGGCGCGGGTTCGCGCGCTCGCGGGAAGTACAGTGAACACACCGAGGAACACCGCAGGTACACCAATTCCTCCGAGGATGCCCCCGAGTTCTCGTGCCTCACCGAGTGTCGCACCACCAGACGTGTAGAGGTCCGTCGTTGCGACCACAATGCCCGCGATGACGAGCAGTACCCCGGCGAGGAACACACCAAGTCCCAGGGACAGCCGTCGGAGACTTGGCCCGCCGCGGCCACCGTGATATGCCTCCGATAGACTAGTCATAGACCTGCCTACGAAACGGGTCCCTAAAACGATGCGTCAGACATTTGTCCGAAAGTATACACATTTTGCCAATAAACCAGCGTGTTGTGTCTGTATCCGATGATAATCTCGAAGGGATTATCATCCGCGGTAGCCAACCCCCGCCCATGGCTGACGAGGAAGCAGACGAGGCACCCGCAGTTGAACTCGGAGAGGGCGAGTCCGTCGAGGGCGCACCTCTCGCACGCGTGGCCTCCCGACTGACCTGGCCCCAAGAAAAGAGCAGCATCCTGAACAAGGAAGGCGACGCAGTCGTTCGGACGCCCGCTGGCCCGCAGACGCTCGAAGCGGTACTCGAATCGGTTGACGAGACCTACTTCGACACCCGACAGACGTTCATGAACGACTGCTTGGACGTCATCGGACGCGAGCCAGTCCAGACGGAATAACGGTGTTGCGCCGTCGGATTTCTGACCTTCCGTGGCTCTATCGCGCCCTTCTCGTCGGGGGTGTCGTCGGGGCCGCGTGGAGTCTCTGGCCGATTCCCGGCGGCAGTCTCACCTACCGTGCGGTCCACGACGCACTGCTGTTTATCCTCATCCCCGGAGCGCTTGCGGTCTCTCACGGCCGAAACCTCGGCTGGAACGTCAACCGTGCCGCGCTCCGAAACACCGTTCTTCTCGCACTGTTCGTACTCCCGTTCTATCTCGTCGGGTCGTCGCTCCCGACGATTCGGGCGTACTATCCGATGTGGCACACTTCGACGAATCTCGTGGACTTTCTCCCCCACGCCGCCCAGCAATTGCTGGTCGTCGTCGCGGCCGAGACGTACTATCGAGGACTCCTGTGCGTTGGCGTCCGCGAAATCGGGCGAAAAAGCGCGCTCATCAGTCCGATTCTCTACGCGTTCCACCACTTCGGCAAGCCACCGATTGAAATCGTTCTCTCGGCCCCGACGGACGTGCTATTCGGCCTGGTCGATTACGAGAGTGACTCGATTCTCCCCTCAATCGTCGCCCACGGCTTCGGCCTGATTCTCCTCGATTGGTTGGTACTCCACCCGCCGCTGTTCCCACCGGAAGACGTGATTGCGGCGCTTCAGTGGCTCCCGATTCCGATATGAGCGACGAGAATCGTGAGGAGAGTAGAGACGACCCCTCGCTCGGACTCGCACGCGGCACCGTCGAACTCGTTCCATACGACCCCCGATGGAGAGACACCTACGACCGAGAAGTCGCTCGTCTGGAACCACACATTGGCGAGTACGCCCTCGTCTTCGAACACGTCGGCAGTACGTCGATTCCGGGGCTCGCCGCCAAGCCGGTTCTCGATATGCTCGTTCTCGTCTCCGACCTCGACGAGACCGACGCTCTTGCCCATGAACTCGAACAACTGGGTTACGAAGAACGCGACAACGACGACGTTCAAGACCGTAGATTCTTCGCTCGCGGCCCCGAATCCTGCCGGACGCATTACCAGAGTGTGACCGAACGCGGGAGCGACTGCCATCGAGAACAGGTCGTATTTCGAGATGCACTCCGCGCCGATTCTGGGTTGAGAGATGAGTACGAATCGCTCAAGCGTGACCTCGAATCTGCACATCGAGAAAATCGAGCATCGTACACCGCTGCCAAAGCATCGTTCATCCAGTCCGTCCTCGACTCTGCATCCGACGACTTCGACCCAGTTTGATTGTGTGGACACGGCACACTACCATACCTTTTGGTCGCTCCGGGTCCAAACGTCGCTATGGCACTTCCAATCGACCCGTCCGCTATCGCTCCGGAAGACATCGGTGAAGAGCGCGCCGTCCTCGAAATGAGTCACGAAGACGCCATCGAACACGTCCGCGAGGCGTTCACGGACGCTGGCTTTGGCGTCGCAACCGAGTTCTCACCCTCCGAGATGCTCAACGAGAAAATCGGTGCCGACCGCGACCCGTACTACGTCCTCGGTGCCTGTAACCCGACAATGGCCGACCGCGCCCTCGACGCGACGGACAAGAAGATGGGCGGTCTCTTCCCCTGTAACGTGGTTATTTGGGAAGAAGAACCCGGCAAGCAAGTCGTCTACCACGTGAGCATCATGCGCGTCGCCCGCCTCGTGGGGATGGCCCCCGACGACGACACGATGGCCGACGTCATCGCCGATACGGGCGAACTCGTCGAGAAGGCCTTTGCCAACCTCGACGCTGTCGAAGCCTAAGTACACGAAAGTCGTCTGGGCGTCGGCCCACGACTCGACCTTATTCTTCCAGCGCGTCCGCGATGCGCCCGATATCGCTGCGAATCTTGTAGAGCAGATAGAGTCCAGCGACTGCGGCGGCGACTGGGAGTAGCAAGCCGATTCCGTAGATGAGGAAGATGATGAGTAACTCTGGACCACCGGGAATCTGGAGGGGCAACATGGTCAACACAGGTTGACAGAGTGTCAAAAAGATTCGGTCAGGCGGATTCGGTGACGGTGAAACGAGAACGAGTGCGTGAACGGACTAGTCGCGCCGAAGCACGACCAGCGCAACTGCAAGAAGTGCGACCAACGCACTCACGGGTCCGAATCCGGGAGCCATCGAGAACGTCGGTTTCTCACTGCGGGCGTAGATGCGATTGTCGTTGAACGCTTCGGAGCCGCTCTCGTGCCACTCGGCGGTGTTGCCATCGACCACGTCCGCGTTCGAGTCGGTGATTTCGCCGGGCATCGTCAGGTAGTAATCGACCGACATGCCGCTGGTTATCGACTGCGAGAAGTCGGTCTCTGTTTCGGCGGCGGCCGCTTCATCGACGAAGTTCATATCTTCGTAGACGAGTTCTCCGTCTTCGGTGGTGACGCTGATTCCATCGTCAGCGGTCGGGATGAAGTCCGTCCGCGTCAGCGTCATCGTCACGGTATCGCCGTTGTACTCTTCGGAGTACTCGATTTGTTCGCGCTCGGTTTCGTTGAGGTCACTGAGAATCGAGTCTTCGACGCTCTCGTATCCTTCCTCCTCGGCGGCTTCTTCGAGATAGCCGTAGGCCGTCCGAGTCATGTTGATTTGATACGTCTGTTCGGCGATGCTGCCGTCGCCGTTGACCGTGGAGTGAACCGTCACTTGGGCACAGCCAGCGAGAAGTAGGAGAAGTGCGAGACCAGCGAAGGCCGCTGTCTTTCGGTGGACCATTTGTGTGACTATCCAGCCAGCGGCGTTAATAGCTATCTGCCGAGAACGTCAGCAAAGAGAGACTTACTCGAAGTCGAAAATATTCGTCTGCAACCCGGCGGCCATCGTGGATTTCCGGCGGAGGTCGGCGAGCGAGACGGGCAGATAGTTCACCACGTCGCGCATTGCGTCACCGAACGTCTCTGCGGTCGCATGCTCGCCCTCGAAGGCGTGGCGAATCGACTCACGAATCTGCCAGACACCCACAGGACCCCAGTACTCGTCGGAGACGTGCCGGAGGACGAGCGCCTTCGCCTGCTTTCCCCGATCCTGAAGGTGTTCGAGGACGCCGAGGCGGGAGGCGTGATACGCGCCAGCCGTCTCGTTCACGTAGCCGGAGCGGCCTTCGTAGCCTTCGGAGTCGGCGGCGAGGTACATCCCCGCCTGCGGGTCGGGGTTCCAGACACTGCCGGGTGCCTTCATCTCCACCAACTCGAACTCCCAGCGACCGGGCGCGAGGATGACCCAGAAGGCGTTGCCGATGAACTCGTTGCGGTAGACCTCCACCGAGTCGATGGTGTCGCTGTGTTTGACCGTCCCTCTGAGATATTTTCCAAGGGTGTCGTCCACGGCCGTAATCGACCACCGGGTGGGGACGAGTCGCCGTTGTTGGGTCTGTCCCAGTGCGCCCGCCGAGAGGATGGTGTTGATGTCGTACACGTCGAACCCGCGGCGGTAGAGGTAGGTCATCGCCCCCTGTGCGTTCCAGTCGTCGTCTTCGAGCGTCTTCTGGACGAGTTTCGGGACGTGCGGGTTTTCGGCGAGGTCTGCGGAGGTTGCACGGGCGCGCGGGCCGACCGGTGTCGCCACGTCGTCAGAAGTCGCGTCGAAGTCGAGACTCGGTGTGCCATCGAGACCGATTTCGACCGTCACGGGTCTGTCGCTGATGGCGACTTCGCGCTGGGTGCCGAGAAAGCCGTCCCACGAGTCGGCGACGTTCGTCACCTTCGTACTCTGATTCGAATTGAGAAGCGAGGTCCGGCGCTCGAACACGTCGGAGATACTGACGCCCTCGGTGTACCACCCGGCGCTGGTCTCGAAGCTTCCGGCGTCTTCGTCGTGGCCGACGGGAGAGAGAATTCCCGTCGAGACGCGCGGGTAGTTCGAGCGCCCGACGAAGATAGAGGGTGAAACACCGCCGTAGAGCGAGTCACCTTGAACCGTCTCCTCGAACCGGTCTTGGAAGGTTTCGAGGTGGTCGAGGATGCCGTAGGACTTCTCTTGGGCGAGGCGGCGACGCTCGGCGCGCTCGTCTCGCTCGATGTCCATGTACTCGTCGAGCTTCACACTCGGAGTGCGCGCTCAGGTACAATGAGTTCTGCGACTGAAGAAGAAAATCGAAGGACGTTAGCTGTGGATGCCCATCGCTTCGATTTGCTCTTGGTAGCGATTCCGGATGGTTACTTCCGTCACCTGCGCAACGTCCGCGACTTCACGCTGGGTCTTCTTCTCGTTACAGAGGAGTGATGCAGCGTAGATGGCGGCGGCGGCGTAGCCCGTCGGCGACTTGCCTGAGAGCAGTCCCTTCTCGGCAGTCGTCTCGATAATCTCGTTCGCCTTGGACTGGACCTCTTTCGAGAGGTCGAGTTCGGACGAGAAGCGAGGGACGTACTTCTTGGGGTCTACCGGTCGCATCTCCAGACTGAGTTCCTGGGAGATGTAGCGATACGTCCGCCCGATTTCCTTTCGCTCGACGCGCGAGACTTCTGCAATCTCTTCGAGCGAGCGCGGAATTCCCTCTTTCCGACAGGCGGCATAGAGGGTTGACGTTGCGACGCCCTCGATAGAACGCCCGCGAATCAGGTCTTCGCTGAGGGCACGTCGGTACATAACCGAGGCAACCTCGCGGACCGAGCGCGGGACCCCGAGCGCCGAGGCCATGCGGTCGATTTCGCTGAGTGCGAACTGAAGGTTGCGCTCACCGGCGTCCTTGGTTCGGATACGTTCTTGCCACTTGCGCAGTCGATGCATCTGCGACCGCTTCTTCGAGGAAATCGAACGCCCGTAGGCGTCTTTGTCCTTCCAGTCGATGGTCGTCGTCAGTCCTTTGTCGTGCATCGTTTCGGTGATGGGTGCACCGACACGCGACTTGGACTGGCGTTCGGAGTGGTTGAACGCACGCCACTCCGGTCCGCGGTCTATCTCTTCTTCTTCGATGATGATACCGGTCTCTTTGTGAATCAGTTCTCCGTCGCCCGTCCGGACGACTTCTTCGGGGTCGAGGTCGTCGAGGTCGATGTCGTCGTACCCCTCGTCGCTGTCTTCAGACTCGTCTCCCCACCGAGTCCGATTGGACTCACGCTCCCGCTGGCGAGTAGGCCGTTTCATCGCATTTATATATTGTCTGTTTCCTGCCACTTAAATATTGGGCCGGATTTGGGGCGTCTCAACCGAGGGGGCGAACGAACGGCATATACCGTGGCCCAAGCGACATGAACGTATGCCGACGGTCGAATGCGACCCCGACGAGGCCCGACATCGACTCAAAGATGCGGGCGTCTCGGTGACGCCCGGAAACACCGAACACGAACAGTGGCGAGCGAAACGAGACGGCGCGACGGCAGTCGCCTACGACGACAAAGTCGTCGTCCAAGGGTCGCAACCGGCGAGTCTCTTAGGACTCATTCAACCCGGCGGCGGACGCGCACACGTCTATTTCGATGGCGCGAGTCGCGGAAACCCCGGCCCTGCCGCAGTCGGCTGGGCAATCGTCACGAGCAACGGCATCGTCGCCGAAGGCTCCCGGCGACTCGGGAAGATGACCAACAACCAAGCCGAGTACGAAGCACTCATCGCGGCGCTCACTGCGGCCGTCGAGTACGGCTACGACGAAGTAGACGTTCGCGGCGATTCGCAACTCATCGTCAAGCAGGTTCGCGGCGAGTGGAACACGAACAACCCCGAACTCCGAGAGCGCCGAGTGAAAGTTCACGAGTTGCTCCAAAACTTCGACCGCTGGTCGTTAGAACACGTTCCGCGAGAGATAAACGACCGCGCAGACTCACTGGCAAACGAGGCCCTCGACAATGCCTGAGTCAGAACTCCCCGAAGACGTCCAACAGAAGGTCACGCGACTGACGCGCCTCGCCCGCGACGCAATCGACCCCAACGAGCGCGAGGTGTATCTATCCGACCGCGACGAGGTGCTGTCTGCGTACGGATTCGTCGCCCGCCTCCGCGAAGACGACGACGTTCTCGTCCTCTATCCCGACGATTGGTTGGACGAAGACGGCAACGTCGATGTGAGTCGTATCGAAGATACCGACCGTGGAATCGAGCGCCCGCTCTCGGGAACCGGTGCCGAGAGCGCGTGGCACGCCGTCGAAGCCCACAACGCGAGTCTCGTCGAAGCCGTCGAAGCCGGACACGGCCCCGACCATGGGAAGAACGCTCGCGCCTTCGCCGACTTCCTCGGGAACCACTACGTGCGGAAAATAGAGACAGCGGGCGCTCCGGAAGTTCGTGAGTTTCTCGAAGAATATTATCCACGCAATGCGTGGCCGACCGAGGAACAGCGGTCGATTGTGGGGGAATCACTCGAACTGTTGTTCGACGCCGCCGGCGTCGATGTCCCTGAACTAGCCCGGTGAAGTCAGTGTGTTTCCTTACAGTTGTGCGTCGATGAGTTCCGAGACCATCTCGCCGCGCTCGGAATCAGTGACGAACTTCGAGAGCATCCAGTTGAACCGGTCGAGAACAGCCTGAAGGCCGTCGTCGGTCAGTTCGTACTGGTTCGTACGCTTGTCGAGTTCGCTCTTTTCGACGAGGTCCATCTCGACGAGGTCGTCGAGGTTAGGGTACAGACGCCCGTGGTTGACTTCAGTCCCGTAGTAAGATTCGAGGTTGCGCTTGATGGCAAGCCCGTACATTGGTTCCTCGGCAAGGATGACGAGGATGTTCTGCTGGAATGCGGTGAGGTCCCGAGCCACACCAGATTCGCTGCTAATTGTTTGTGCCTCTGACATAGTAGTGGAAATGTCACCTACCTATTTAACCTTTGTCAACGCGTAGTCGGTTTCACGTCTAGTAAGTCTGGCTTAAGTGAGAATAAACCGATACACAGCGTACAAGAGTGCAGAATAACGAACGAGTATATTCGCTATCGTAACGATACTTTTTCTCGGCGTATGATTTGGAGATTATTTAGAGAATCCCACAGTCATACTCATATTGGTACCTGAGGATTCTTCAGAGAATACCTATTATTTCCGAGAAATTATTAGGTCCGATTAGAAGCCAACCAAAAGTCGTTCTCAGCTGATGCCGAAAGGACTTTTGCTCGCTTCGAGGATGAACCAAGTATGGCGAATCTTTGGGAAGACATGGAGACCGGTCCCGACGCACCGGACACCATCTATGCAGTCGTTGAGTGCCTGAAAGGCGAGCGCAACAAGTACGAGTACGACAAAGACATTCCCGGTGTCGTCCTCGACCGTGTACTCCACTCCAACGTTCACTATCCCTCTGACTACGGCTTCATGCCGCGAACCTACTACGACGACGAAGACCCCTTCGACGTCCTCGTCCTCGTCGAAGACCAGACGTTCCCCGGCTGTGTCATCGAAGCCCGCCCCGTCGCCCTCATGAAGATGGACGACGACGGCGAGCAGGACGACAAGGTCATCGCCGTCCCCACCGAGGACCCACGCTACGACCACATCGAGGACCTCGACGACATCCCACAGCAGATGCTGGACGAGATTGACGAGTTCTTCTCGACCTACAAGAACCTCGAAGCAGGCAAAGAAGTCGAGACCCTCGGCTGGGAAGACAAGCAGGCCGCAAAGGATGCCATCGAACACGCGATGGAGCTGTACGAAGAGAACTTCGCGTAACTCTCTGACCACCCATTTTTCGACACTACTCGCCGAGCGACAGCGCCGAAAATCGACATCCGTGGGCTGTGCAACCACGGCGCTCGCGAGGGAACCCCTTTTTATCTCGCCACTATTAGTCGTCAGTAATGGCTACCTGCGATATCTGCGGACGGCACGAGAATCTGCCGTACCGCTGCTCGCGGTGTGGTGGCACGTTTTGCTCCGAACACCGCCTCCCAGAAAATCACGATTGCCCCGGGTTAGGCAATTGGAACGACCCCGCGGGCGTCTTCGCCAGCGACTTCGACGACTCAGCCAGCACTGCTGGTCGCTCGAAGAGCGCACTCAGTCGCGTGACCCAGACTGGCGGTATCCTCGGCTACTTCCGCGGGAACGTCTCGTATCTGTTCCTCGGCATCATGTGGGTGATGTTCGCACTGGAATGGGTCGTCATCTTCGGGATTCAAAACGGAATCTTCCCACCAGGAACGTTCAGCGCGCTGTTCACACTGAGCAGTGAACACCCACTGTACGTCTGGACGTGGATCACCTCGATATTCTCGCACAGTCCGGTGTCGTTCTTCCACATCGTCGGCAACTCCATCGTGCTGTACTTCTTTGGCCCGCCGGTCGAACGCTACATCGGGTCGAAGGCCTTCGCTACCCTGTTCGTCTTCGCGGGTGCGGCCGCAGGGCTGGCGCACATCGGTTCGAGTCTCATCTTGACGCCGGGAGTACCCACGTCGGTACTCGGTGCATCCGGGGCAGTCTTCGCCATCCTCGGCGTCCTCACCGTCCTGAATCCGGGACTCAAAATCTACCTGTACTTCATCATCCCCATCCCACTGTGGCTGTTTACCTTCGGGTTCGCCATCCTCTCGACGGTGTTCTTCCTCGCGCCCAACACTGCGGCGACCGTCGGCCAAGGCAACGTCGCCCACTTCGCTCACCTCGTCGGGCTCGTCATCGGCCTCGCCTACGGCCAACAGGTCAAAGGCCGCCACAGAGTTCCCAGTCAGATGTCGTTTGGCGGTCGACGAGGCGGCCCCGGCGGCCGGTTCTAGATGGAACAGGCCTATCCCGAGTTCGCGCCGCGTCAAGGACTCTCCCGTGACGAGATGGAAGCACTCCAAGCCGACGTCGCCACCGCGGCGACATTCGAGGACAACCTCGGTTTCGACCCCGCGAGCATCTCGCTCGATTCGCCTGCGGACGACACTCCTCTCGTCGCCGGAATCGACCAGGCGTTTCTGGATGACAAGGCCGTAAGTGCAGTCGTCGTCTTCAGCGGCGGCAACGTTGTCGAGCGCACGGCCGCCGTCTCCGGCCTCGACTTTCCGTACATCCCCGGATTGCTCTCGTTCCGCGAAGGCGGGCCGATTATCGACGCACTCGAATCACTCGACGCCGACCCCGACTTGCTCGTCTTCGATGGCTCTGGTCGAATCCACTACCGTCAGGCGGGCCTCGCAACACACATGGGCGTCGCCTTCGACACCCCGAGCATCGGCGTCGCAAAGTCGCTCCTCTGCGGAACGCCTGAGGCCGACACTGACGGACGACCCGCAGGCTGGAAAACACCAATCTTCGCGGACGATTCGGTCGATTCGGTCGGCGGGCACGGCGTAACTCCTGAGACTGTCATCGGCTACGCCTATCAGTCGCGGCAGTACGACTCACGACCAATCATCAACCCGCTGTACGTCAGCCCCGGCCACCGACTGTCGGCTGAGACGGCGGTCGAACTAATTGCGAACCTCTGCGGTGGGTACAAACTCCCCGAACCGACGCGACAAGCAGACGCCTACGCCGACGAAGCCAAAGCATCGTACACCGCGTGAGTGCCGAAGCACACCGGTTTTGACCCGTTCAAATCGTACCGAATCGCCTACACTTAACAGCGACGCGTCCGACGTACGGACGTGCATCCAAAGACGGTTCTCATCACCGGTTGTTCGTCCGGAATCGGGCGCGCCACGGCGCTCGATTTCTTGGACGAAGAGTGGGAGGTCTACGCGACCGCTCGAAACCCGGCAGACATCGAAACGCTCGGTGAGCGCGGGGCGACCATTGCCACGCTGGACGTGACCGACGACGAAGACGTGGCTCGTGTCGTGGACCGCATCATCGACGAACACGGACGTATCGACTGCCTCGTCAACAACGCGGGCTACGGACAGATGGGCCCCATCGAAGACGTGCCGACCGAACGCGTCGAGCGACAGTTCGACGTGAACGTCTTCGGGCCACACCGCCTCACGCGCGCCGTCTTGCCCCACATGCGCGCACAGGGCGACGGAACCATCGTCAACGTCTCCAGTGTCGTCGGACGCGTCTCGTTCCCCGGTACTGGTGTCTACGCCGGGTCGAAGTTCGCCCTCGAAGCCATGACCGATGCCCTCCGTGCTGAGGTCCGTGAGTACGGCATCGAAGCCGTCCTCATCGAACCCGGCCCAGTCGAGACGCAGTTCGCCTCGCGCGTACATGCAGAAGTTGACGGTGGCGAAGACGACGACAGTGGTCTCGACCGGTCGGGTGCCTACGAGACGCTCTACAAACTCTTCGAGGATAGACAAGCACTCGGCAGCAGCGGTCCGGGTGCAATCCCGGCCGAGCGCGTCGCCGCAGACATCGTCAACGCGGCGAGTTCGACCAAGCCACGAGCGCGCTACCAGCCCGGAACGGTCGCCCGGTTCGGTGTCCTCGCCAGATTCGTTCCCGACGAGTGGCGCGATACGCTGTTCGAGTTCGCACGCAAACTTCCCTAATTCTGCGGCGTCTGCTGTCGTCTAGTCGAGACAGGCGGCGACGACGCGAAGTGCATCTTCGCCCTGTACCTGGTCTGCGAGCAGCGGGACGCGCTTTACGTTGCGCCCGCGGAAGAGGTCCATCGCCTCTCTGAGGGCCTCCTGTTGGACCTGCCAGCGGCGCTTACAGAACTCACAGTGGTCCAAATCGGGTGCGACAATCCACTGTTCGTCAACGTCTGCGATTTCATCGACGGGTTCCATCACGCGATTGACGACGAGCGTCTGGACGGGGATGCCAAACTCGTTGAGACGGTCCACGAGTCGCTTCGATTCGACTACGCTCATCTCCTCGGGAATCATGACGACACGGAAGTCCGTCTTCGAAGGGTCTCGAAGGACCGCACGCAGGCGCTCGATACGCTCTCGGAGTTCGTCGAGGTCGGCCATGCCCGCCTGTGGGTTGTCCGGGCCGCCGCCGAACATGCCTTTGATGTTGTCCATCATGCCCGAGAATCGGTCGCGCATTCGAACGATACGCCCGAGCATCGAATCCATCATCTCGGGCAGTTCGAGCAGGCGAAGCGTGTGGCCGGTCGGTGCGGTGTCGATGACGACACGCTCGAATCGCGGGTCGTCGAGGTATTCGAGGAGTTGTTGCATCGCCGCCGCCTCGTCCGCGCCGGGCATCGAACCGCCCATTCCCATCGGGCCGTCGCCGCCGAGCAAGTCTTCGAATCCACCCATCGCGTCACCCATCGACCCGAACGGTGAGTTCTGGTCGTCGCCGACGAAGGGGTTGTCGTCGTCGTACTCGCTGGTATCGTAGCCGGGCTCGTCGGAGTCGAAGTCCTCGTCGCCACCCGCAAACGGTCCTTCCATGACCGAATCGGGGTCGATTTCTGCGGCGTAGAGGGGCACGTCTTCACGGATACGCGTTGGCTCGGACGGAATAGAGACGCCGAGCGTATCGGACAGGGAATGAGCGGGGTCGGTCGAGACGACGAGCGTCGGCGTGTCGTCTGCGGCGCTCGCGAGAGCAGTTGCGGCGGCCATCGTCGTCTTTCCGACGCCACCTTTCCCGCCGTAGAGGACGTAGTCGGGGGCGTCGATGCCCTTCGGGAGGCCGGTCCGTTCGGTGGTCACCGTCTCCTCGGGTGACGTAGCTTCGACTTCTATCTCCGCGGGGCCGTCGTCGGTGTCGGAGGGTTCGGTCGGCTCGACGTCGATATCCATGAGTGACCCTGCACGGCGCGGCTTTGTGTACTTCTCGGTCTGGGAATCTCGGTCGGGAGCGTGAGGCGGGTTTTTCTTTCGCGCCGATGTCACTCTCTGTATGCGCGAGTTCGCACGCGACCCTCCAGTCGAAAAACGAGTCGGTGACCTGCTCCGCGAGGCTGGCCACACTATCGCCGTCGCCGAATCCTGCACCGGCGGCCTCATCGGGTCGCTGCTCACCGACGTGCCCGGTTCGAGCGACTACTTCGACCGCGGACTCGTCACCTACTCTTACGACGCCAAGCGCGCTCAGCTCGCAGTCTCACGAGAGTCGCTCGACGAACACGGCGCTGTCTCCGAACCCGTCGCCCGCGAGATGGCCGCTGGTGTTCGTGACGTAGCCGACACGACGTGGGGACTGGCGACGACCGGCATCGCCGGGCCGGGTGGCGCACTCCCCGGAAAGCCAGTCGGGACCGTCTTCGTCGGTGTCGCCTACGCCGCGCCGTGGGGAACTGGTGAGTCGTACACGCGCGTCGAGCGGTTCGAGTACGACGGGTCACGCACGCAGGTGAAAGAACAGATTGCTCGTGGCGCGCTCTCGCTCCTCGCCGAAGAAATCTCATCGACCAATCACGAACCGTAGCACCACGCCGACGTATGTGAGAAACCTTTGTATCGGGTGAGCAACCAGTCACCATACATGAACAAAAAAGGGCACGTCCTCAACGCAATCCTCCTCGCACTCGGATTAGGACTCATCCTCACTGTCGACCCGCGGAACTTTCAACCGACGACCGACTCGTTGTTCGCACTCGCCGAAAACATCGGCAGACTCTCGCTTCCAGTCGTCCTTGGCGCGCTCTTTCCCGACGTCGACACCGCCTTCGGCAAGCACCGCAAGACGCTCCACAACCTCCCGGTACTCGCCATCTTTCTCGCGTTCCCGCTCATCTTCGACAATCTGAACTACGTCTGGATTGGCGTCGCCACCCACTACGTCCTCGACATGGTCGGTTCGAAACGCGGTATCGCGCTGTTCTACCCGCTGTCGCCGCAAGAGTACGACCTGCCGACGGGTGTCGCAACGAGTTCGAAGCATGCGGATATCGTGACCGTCGTCATCACGGTCGCAGAACTCGCCGTCCTCGCCGGGGTTCACTACTACGTGTTCTCGCTCGACACGTCACTATCGTCGGCGACGACGGCGCTCAGCACGTTGCTGTAGTCCGGTACGTCTCGCAGTAACTCAGTAGACGCTTACGTCTTCGAACGCGCCGCGGTAGGCGATGTGGCGGGGATGGGTCGGTTCCATACCCGAAAGGAGGAGACGGTCGAACTTTCCCCACGAATTTTCGTAGCCGAGGTGAGCGAACTCGAGGAGTTCGCGCACTGTGTGGCCGACACCAGACCGACGCATGACGCGCCGGTCTACTTCGTCTGTGAGGGCGGTTACGAGGTCTGCTTCGGATTCGATTGGCTGGTCGAATTCGGTCCACGCCTCGCCGATGCTACTTCGGAGGTGAGCATACGACGACCCAAATCCGGGCAAGCCAGTCGCCTGCGAGATTTCACGCCCGCGACGGTTGTGTTTGCTAAAGGCCTTCGCGTTGTACGTCTCGACGGCGTGGAGTTGGTCACGGTGTTCTCGAATCTGTGCCTCAGAGAGGCTCACGTTCAGCAGTTCGGGGTGTGGAACGAGCGTCGCCGCGCCCTGTCGTTCGAACTCCGCGAGTGCGCCATCGAGCGTGATAAAGTCGGGGACGGGGTCCGAAAGTCCGATTACGAGGAGGTGCCGTCGGTCGTGCCACGGGCCGGTGAACACCTCGCGTGCGGGGACGACGAGCAACTCGTCGTCGGAAAATTCCTCGGCACGGGCACGGATATCGGGCAGGCGGACGAAGTGTGGCGCATACACCAACACGTCGATTCCTCGGCTCTTGGCGCGCGAGACGACGCGCTTGTCGAGGACTTTCACGTGCATATCGACTCGAGTTGGCGTGCGCGCGGTCACAGTCCACTGTCTGAACACGCGCCAGTTAGTGATTGCTATTTCGAAGACGAAAGCCAGTCGAAGAAACGATTTTGTTCCTCACCTTCGTGGGTCAACTATGACCCGGTGGAAATGCGGCATCGAGGGGTGCGATGCCCGGTTCGAAGACGTTGAGAGTACGATTATCCATCAGACGGTGGAACACGAGCGCCACGAGTGCAAAGTGTGCGGGACAATCGTGCCGGAGGGCTACTTTGCCATCCGTCACGCGTTCGACGAACACACGCGCGCTGAGTACGTCCGCGCCTACGAAGCAGACTCGACCGCAGTCCGAACCCGCGAAGACGTGAAAGGTGAAATCGAAGCACAGGCAAACCTCGGGAGCGTCGTGGCGCAACTCCGCGAACGGGGCGCGCTCTAAGCGAGCAGCGAGAAACCGAGAAGAGAGACAGAGAAGATTACCGCTCTTCGGAGTCGAGGACGCGAATCTGGTCCCCGCGAACCGTCACCGGAATCGGAACCGTCGCTTCGTACAGTTCGACGGTCACCTGATCTTTGGTCTCGTCGATACGCTGGACGCGTGCTTTTTCGCCCTTGAACGGACCAGCGATGAGTTCGACGATGTCGCCTTCTGCGATACCTTCCACGTCCGGCGTCGGCGAGAGGAAGTGCTCGACTTCCGCCATACTGGAGGTGCCGACGTGTCCGCCGCTCTCGACGAGCCCACGTGCGTGGGGAATCTCCTCGAGGACGCGCGAGACGATTGCGGAGTCCTCTGCTTCGACCATCACGTAACTCGTCAGCGAGTCAGGCGAGAGTACCGCGTGGATATCCTCGAACTGCTTCGTTGCAATCATGTCCGCGACCGTTCGCTCTTGGCGAGCGGTCGTCTTTACGGCGAAGATTGGCATCTCACAGGCCTCCGGGGAGGAAACTCATCACTGCGAAGATGATGAACCCGAGCAGGCCAACGAGGAAGATACCTGCACCGGCAATCTTCGCAATCTGAGAGAATTCTTGCCAAGACGGGGTACTCGCCAGTTTCAGTACCCGCACGTAGCTCGTAAGGTCGTACTTGACATCCATGTTAGTCGGCCCTATGGCTTCGGGCTTTTTCTATCTATTGATGCGTCTGAACGGGCGTGGTGAGAAAGCCGCCGAAAAACACGGCGCAATCGACAAGCATCGTGCTGGACGTGGCACGTGTCTGCCACCGTCTCGGGCACGAGCGGAGTTATTCGACGTAGTCGATGTCTTCGAGTCGGTCCTGTGCGGCTTGCTCCATCTGCTGGTTGCGGCCGTAGATTTGCGGCGATTCGACGCCGGTGACGACGATCATCGTCCGCATCATGCCTTCGAGGTCCTCGTCCACGGAGGTCCCCCAGATGATACGCGCGTCGGGGTCGATGCGGTCGTAAATCTCCTCGACCACACCTTCTGCCTCTTCGATGCTCATGTCCGACCCACCAGTGACGTTGACGAGCGCGGAGTTCGCACCCGAGATGTCCACGTCGAGCAGTGGCGAGCGGAGTGCGGATTTGACCGACTCTTGGGCTTTCGACTCGGAGTCGGATTCGCCGAGACCAATCATGGCGACGCCACCGCGTTCCATGACCGTCTTCACGTCGGCGAAGTCGAGGTTGACCAAGCCGGGTTTCGTGATGAGTTCAGTGATGCCCTTGACCGAGCGCATGAGAACTTCGTCGCTCACCTTGAACGCCTGTCGGACCGGAAGTTTGCCGACGGCGTCGAGGAGGCGGTCGTTCGGGACGACGATGACGGTATCAGAGACGTCACGGAGACGTTCGAGACCGGCTTCGGCGTTCGTGCGGCGGACTTCACCTTCAGCGGTGAATGGCGTCGTGACGATAGAGATGGTGAGCGCGCCGGATTCGCGGGCGGCCTTGGCGACGACAGGTGCAGAACCGGTCCCCGTTCCACCGCCGAGACCAGCCGTGACGAACACCATATCGGAGCCTTCGATTGCGTCGTAAATCTCTTCTTGCGATTCGATGGCGGCCTCCTCGCCCACCTGCGGGAGGGACCCGGCACCGCGGCCTTGGGTCTTCTCTTCGCCCATCAGAATCTTGGTGTCGGCGTCGATTTCCACCAAGTGCTGGACGTCCGTGTTGGCGGCGACCAACTTTGCACCCTTGATTCCTTCTTGGTGCATGCGATTGACGGTGTTGCCACCTGCACCGCCGCACCCGACGACCGTAATGTTCGTTTGCAGGTCTTTGAGGACCGCTTTCAGTTCATCGTCCGTCATGGTTCCGGACCGCTTGACACCGGTTGGGTCGCCCACCTCGGGAGTCCCATCCCCCATGTCCTCGGCCTCATCGATTGCGTCACCGACGATAGAGTCCATATTTGTGGACGCTTTTCGGAGGGTGGCTAATTATCTTTCTCCCTCACGTCAGACATCTGTCTGACGGAGGGTGATAATTCCACACATCATGCGCCCGAAACCATAGAATTATACACGATTATGCACACATTAACGTCAGAAGAGCGGAACGAACCTCACAGTTCGAACGACATTCGTTGCTCGCGCGAGACGTCCGCGGGCGTGATTCGTGTCCCGTCCATCTCGACCGCTTGGCCGGATGCGAGCATCCCGAATTTCGGTCCCTCTGGGACACCTAATTCGTGTGCGGCGGCGGGGTCGAACGTGGAAGTCTCTGCGAGGACGCGCCCATCCGCGCGAGTGACAGTATCGTATTTTTCGCGGAGTACGTCACACAGTTCCGTCACGAGTCGGTCGTAACCGCCTTCGGTGACTGCTGCGCGTCCCACCGCGCGCGCGCCGCCTTCGGTCGTCTGAAACGCGACCGTCGAGTCGTGAACGACCTCGAGCGACCTGTCGAGGTCGATGCCCTGTGCCTCCCCGAGGAGACCATCGGGGAGCGAGACGATATCGTAGTCTGGCGCGGAGACGTGCGCGCCGAATCTGAGTCCGCGTTCGATGCTTGTGAGCGCGGCCTCCAAGTCGCGCACGCGGTCGAGTTCGACACCGACCGTCTCGCGAACCCACGTCTCCGAGACGACGCGGTAGCCCATGTCGTCGAGCACTGTCGCAAGGTCGTCGCGGTCGCCATCGACGAGCGCGATGTCGGTCGCCGACGCTTCGAAGGCGCGACAGAGTACGTCTCTGTTCTCGTCTGGTGCGCCCATCGCCTTCAGTTGCCAGTCGGCAGCGATGTGGCCCACACACCAGTCCGTCTCGGTGAGGACGCGCTCGAAGCGCGGTGCGTAGTGGCCACCGCCGAAGCCAACGAGTTGGCGGTCAGCGTCGGGTTCGACACCCTCGATGTCGAGGACGGCGTGGGCGACTGCGCGCGCGCCCTCGGGGTCTTCCCACTCGGATTCGTCGCTGCCGAGTTCGACGAACATCGACGGGATGGTCATCTCGGTCGGGCCGTGGTGAGTCGCTTCGATATCGACTTCGTAGCCGTCGGGAGCGTGTTCGCGGAGAGCGGCGACGACGGCACGCTGTGCATTCGGGCAGGCGCGGGCGAACCGACCGGACTCACCACCGTAGTCTGCTGGGCCGAAATTTCCCGTGAAGTGCGCGGTGAGAAGCGGTCCGGTGTCTCCAGCGTGGCGCGAGACGATTGCGACGAAATCAGGTTCGGTAGAGAACACCGCAGTGGGGTCTTCGAGGTAGATGTGGAGGCCCTCGAACTCACGGAGTTCGAAGCCGCCGTCTCGATAGTAAGTTCCGCCCCCTTCGGCGTCTGGTCGTTCATCGTCGTGTGCTTCTGTCCAGTCGCCGAGGTCCAACAGGTGTTCGCCGATGTGGGCGGAGGCGCTGTCGGCACGGCTGACGACGATTCCAATCACGATTTGTGGTGCGCCGAGCGGTGCGAAAAGAGCGTCGGAAACGGCGAACGAGGAGGAACTCCCGTTCGGTGAGCCGATTCAGTCGTTTGCGGCCGGGGCGGACTCCTCGCGTTCGTAGTCACCGCGGACGCGACGAATGGAGAGTCGGGCCACCTTGGCGAGTTCGTGGCGTCGGAGTACGAACAGCGCCGTACCGAGGACCATGTAGATGACCGAGAAGCCGAACAGGGCGGTCGGTCCATCGAACGTCACCATACCGAGTCCGGGGATTGGCAGCGTGACGACCATGCCGGTGACCGAGTAGACGAACTGCGCGAGGAACAGGACGAGCAACGCCAGAGCCTCGCGGACACTCAGCGAGAAGGTGATGAGCAGTGCCAGTGCGAAGTAGCTCTGTGCGGCCGTCAGCCAGATTTCACCCTGTTGGTGAACGTCGAGTGGGAGTGGCGCATAGAACCCGAGTGAGAGGCTGTAGACGAGGACGAGCGTCCCGATGAGGAGTGTCCACTGGTTCAGCTTCGAGGAGATGAGCGCGTTGAAGCCAGCGGTCGAACGGGCTTTGTTCACCAGATAGGCGACGACGATGAGTTCGGGACTCTCACTGGCGAGCGGGGCGACCCACTGAATCATCAAGAACGGCGGGATACCGACTGCCGTACCAAGGTCTTCGAGGCCGTGGGCGAACGGTTCGACGGCGACGAGGATGACCATCCCAGAGAAGACGAACAACGTGAGCGTCGTGGCGATGCGCTTGAATTTCGGATACGACTGCAGATACGCCGGGACTCCGATTTGTTCTTCGTGCTCGTGCGGGGCGTTTATCGCCGCCAAGATGTACGCGAGGTAGAGGCCGACGAGAATCGCCATATCGAGCGCGCCGATGCCTCCACCGAGCGGGACGAAGAAGGCGTAGATGGTCGCTGCGAATAGGAACAGAATTTCGACGGAGATGTCCTTGTCGAGATTGACGACCGAGGAGAAGAACCCACCGCGGGACTCGACGGCCGTATCACCGGTGACCTTCGCACGATAGACGGTAAACAGGGCGATTGCCGACCAGCCGATACCGATGAGAATCCGATTCGCACCGGTCATGTTTGCGACTGCGAGACTCGCCGCCTCGGCAGATTCGGGTGTTCCGGGATTGATACCGGCTTCCCACGCGTAGAGCGCGTCAATGGCGTACTCAGGAGCAACCGCGAGGACGGCGAGGACGGCGAGCGCGAATGCACGTGGAACGTCGGCTTCTGCCGTCTCTGCACCCCACGCGAGGAGGAACGAGGCACCGAGGACTGCGATACCACTCAATGCAACCGTGGTACCAGTTGTGAGCGGGACACCGAAGAGTGTGTGTAGCCCGAGCCACGGGGCTGTCAGGAGGGCCGCACCGAAGACTGCGACCAGTGGGTGACTCAGTTGTCTTCGTACCATACTGCATACAAAAGCGAGTGCAAAACCAGTAGCTCTTTTGTTTCGAGTACGGCGAAGACCGGAGCCGACAGCGACCCGCTAGGGGAGAATCAACCAGAAGAAGACGAGGTAGCCCCCGACGAGGATACCACCGTCGAATCGAGAGATATTCCGGTTGTGGAACATCAGTGCGATGACCCCGAAGGTGAAGACGAGGAGTGCGGGGAAGTCGAGCGAAAGCGTACTCGAAGAGACAGGAACCGGAACCATGATTGCAAAGATAGACAGCACAGCGACAATGTTGTAGATGTTCGACCCAACAACGTTCCCGATACTGAAGTCAGATTCACCGCGAACAGCACTAATGACCGAGGCGGCGAGTTCCGGCAACGAAGTGCCAAAAGCCAAGATGGTGAGACCGATAAAGCGAGGACTGAACCCGAACGAGGCGAGGAGTCCTTGACCACCTTGGATGAGTGCGCGCGAACCAATAAAGAGCAGAACCAGTCCTGCGACGAAGTACAGAACGTCTTTGAGCGTCGCTGAGACCTCTTCTTCGTCTTCGATGTCGATTTCATCAGCACCCATCACGTCACCCTGCGTTGCACGGGCGCGATAGATGAGATAGCCGGTGAATGCGATAAGAATCATCAACAAAGTAACACCATCAATCGAAGAGAGGTTGCCATCCATCCCGAGTACGACGACTGCGACGGCGGCGGTGACCATGAACGGGATATGTCGGCGGAGCGTGGTCGACGAAACATCCATGGGCTGAATAATCGCCGAGAGACCGAGGACGAGTCCGATGTTTGCGATGTTGGACCCGACGATTGCTCCGAGACCGAGGTCAGAGCTGTATCCAAGTCCACTGAGAATCGCAACGAAGAGTTCGGGAGTTGACGTTGCAAACGCTACGATAGTGACGCCGACGATTGCCGCACGTAGGCCCAATCCGATAGCGAGTCGTGCAGCGCCCTCGACCAGTGCTTCCGCACCGAGGTAGAGACCGACGATACCGGCCACGAGAAGCACGGCATCAAAAGAGAGGACAGTTGCGAGTGTAAGCATGTACGCGCCAGTAGAACTACCGGGAACTAAAAGCGCGCCGGTCCACGAAGTCGTCAGCTAAATTTCAACTTTATTCCAGATAATCACCCGTTATCGGCGGAATCAGACGCGGACGGGTGAATTATGTCGGTGGCGAAGGTCACCCACGATATGGACGTCTATGGGCTTGTCGGCAACCCAGTCGGTCATTCGTTGTCGCCGCCGATGCACGAGGCCGCCTACGAAGCGACCGGACTCGACGCGCGTTACGTCACGTTCGAACCCGCAACAGACGAAATCGCCCGCGCCATCGACGGCGCAGACGCACTCGGAATCGCTGGACTGAACGTCACGATTCCGTTCAAGCAAGACGTACTCGACATCGTGGAACCTGACCCGCTGGCCGAGCGTATCGGCGCGGTCAACACGGTTGCCTTCGGCGAGGGGGCACCGAAAGGCTACAACACCGATGCCGCAGGTGTCGTTCGCGCGTTCGAACACCACGACGTCGAGTTGAACGGGACGACCGCAGTCGTCGTCGGTGCGGGTGGCGCAGGCCGTGCGGCGGCCTTCGCACTCGCCGACGCCGGTTCGAAGGTCCACATCGCCAATCGAACCGCGGAAAAAGCACGCGAACTCGCCGCTGTCGTTCCAGATGCAACCGGGGGTGGCCTCGATACGCTCGACCAAATCCGAGACGCCGACGTACTCGTCAATGCGACCAGCGTCGGGATGGAAGCACCGGACGAAACACCGGTTCCTGCGGAATTCTTGCATTCGAACCTCGCCGTTCTCGATGCAGTGTACGCACCGCTCGAAACGCGATTACTGAAAGACGCCGACGCCGTTGGGGCGGTGACGGTCGATGGTGCGTGGATGCTCCTCTTGCAAGGTGCGGTCGCATTCGAGCACTGGACCGGTCTCGATGCACCCATCGAAGTGATGAATCAAGCCCTCCGTGCCCGTCTCACCGCCTAATCAGGCCGCTTGCTTTTAAATAACACCGTCACATAGGTGCAAGCATATGGGTTTGCTTGACAGTATCTCATCCCTCTTGAAATCGCTCCTTGGACGCGGAACGTCGTCCGACGCAACGAACGGACGTGACGCCGATGCGACGGTTACCGTCGAGCGTGACACACGAAGAGAGCAAACAGCAACGCCGGAACCCGATGTCGAATCTGAATCGGCCGTCAAAGAGCCAGTCGAAGAAACCGACGAAGCCGAAGAGACTGAGGAAGTCGCCGAGGCTGAAGAAGCAGATGACGACGAGGAAGTCGTCATCGAAGAAGCCGAAACGGGCGTCGCTGAGGACGCAACGAGTGAGGACAGTGACGAAGAAGCCGAGGCCGACACCGAAGCAGAACCAGAAGGAGACGCTGAATCCGTCGAGTCGGAAGAATCCGAGGAATCGGCTGTGGAAGCAGAACCCGAAACCGATGACGTGGGTGACGCAGAAGCAGAGTCGGACACCGAGGACGAATCTGAAGAAGAGGCGGTAGACGAAGAAGTCGCCGAAGACCTCGAAGAACCTGAGGAAGAAGCAACCGAATCGGCAGACGAAAAAGAACCAGAAGCCGCCGACGAAGACGTCCCATCGGTCGATACGGTTCGCGGAATCGGCCCTGCATACGCAGAACGTCTCTCTGATATCGGCATCGAAACCGTCGCGGACCTCGCAGGTGCCGACGCCGACGACGTTGGCGACGATATCGACGTCTCGCCGAAACGCGTCCAGCGCTGGATCGACCGCGCGAACGAGCAATAACACCCGCTGAGACGTCACGAAACCGTTTACCGCTCGGACAAACTGGTTCGTGTAATGACTGTCCCGACCGTCGTGACCGACCGCGACGAGTTTTCTGCGACTGCTGTGGACGCTCCCGACGGCGCGCGCGTCCCCATCGAAGTTTCGGTCCGGGTTTCCGACCCCTTCGAGGCTTATCTGCGCGCTCGGCGAGCGACTGGTGGCTTCTTCTACGAGACGACCGGCGGCCAACCCGGATGGGGTGCGTTCGGTGTCGAACCACTCGAACACGTCACGCTTTCTTCTGACTCAGAACTGAGCGACGATGCATCCGCTCCGACCCTCACCGAACTCGAATCACTCGCAGACGAAGAGACACTGATTCGCGGAGGGTGCGACGTTCCGTACCCCTGTGGTCTGTTTGGATGGCTCTCGTACGACGTTGCGCGCGAAATCGAGTCGCTCCCAGAGAGTGCCGACGACGACCGGCACCTTCCGACGCTCGAACTCGGGAAATACGACCTCGTCGCCTCGTGGGACGAACCCCGTGCGGGCGACGCGCGTCTTCGAATCACCTGCTGTCCGCGTATCGAACCTGATTCGAATCTGGATGCGGTGTACGACGCCGCGCTCGACCGAGCAAAGACGTTCGCTACTGAAGCAATCGAAGGCGAACCGCTCGATGTCGAAGCGCCCGTCGCGGCCGACGAAGGGCGATTCGAGAGCGACTGTGGCCGCGAGGTGTTTGCCGACCGCGTTCGCGCCGCAAAGCAGTACATCCGCGATGGCGACACCTTCCAAGCGAACCTCTCACAGCGATTGGTCGCACCCGCCGCAGTCCACCCGGTCGATGCCTACGCTGCCCTCCGGCGCGTGAACCCCGCACCCTACTCCGGCCTCCTCGAATTCCCCAGTGCCGATCTCGTGAGTGCGAGTCCGGAACTGCTCCTCCGAGTCGATGGCGACCGGTTAGAGACCGAACCGATTGCAGGAACGCGCCCCCGAGGCGACACCGAAACAGAAGATGCCGCGCTCGAAGCAGACCTCACGACAGACGAGAAGGAGCGCGCAGAACACGCGATGCTCGTTGACCTCGAACGCAACGACCTCGGAAAAATCTGCGAATACGGCACGGTCGAAGTGAGTGAGTACCGTCGTGTGGACCGCTACTCCGAGGTGATGCACCTCGTCTCGTTGGTCGAAGGCCAACGCAAGTCCGAGACGACCCTCGCCGATGCCATCGCTGCGGTGTTCCCCGGTGGGACCGTCACGGGCGCACCAAAGCCCCGGACGATGGAAATCATCGACGAACTCGAAGCGACCCGGCGCGGCCCCTACACCGGGAGTATGTTCGCCATCGGGTTCGATGGGCGGGCGGTCCTCAACATCATCATCCGGACGCTCGTCCGCCAACGCGACGAGTACCACCTGCGCGTCGGCGCAGGAATCGTCCACGACTCCGACCCGAACAGCGAGTACGACGAGACACTCGCCAAAGGTCGGGCACTCATCACCGCCATCGACGACGCACTCGGCGACCGCGCGGCGCTGACGATGGACACGATGGAGGTCGAACAGTGACCCGAATCCTCGTCATCGACAACTACGACTCCTTCGCGTACAACCTCGTCCAGTTCGTCGGCGAGGCCGTCGAAGTACAGACGGCCGGGGGCAACGATTCGACCGCCGAGGCGACCGTCGATGTCTACCGAAACGACGCGCTGACAATCGAAGACATACGAGACATCGACCCTGACGGCATCGTCATCTCGCCCGGCCCTGGCACACCCGACGACGCGGGCGTCTCGATTCCGGTGTTTTCGGAACTCGACTACCCCACCCTCGGCGTCTGTCTCGGGCACCAATCGCTGTGTGCCGCACTCGGTGCGCCCGTCGGCCATGCACCCGAAGTCGTCCACGGAAAGCCCTCACTCATCGAACACGACAGGAAGGGCGTCTTCGCGGACCTCCCGCCGCAAATCGAAGTTGGACGATATCACTCGCTCGCGGTCGAAGACGCAGACGTACCCGACGAGTTGGTCGTCACGGCCCGGACGGTCGGTACCCCTGATGGCGGCAAAATCGAGAACGTCGTCATGGGCGTTCGCCACCGCGAAAAGCCGCATATCGGCGTCCAGTTCCATCCCGAAAGCATCCTCACGGAAGGTGGCAAGACCATCGTCCAAAACTTCGTGAAACTCGCAAGCGAAGCCGACTCGAAAGTTGTGCGGGGTCAACAGTGAGCGACCTCCAGTACTACGTCGATGGCGAGTTCTCTCCGGCAGACGAGGCGTCGATTCCAGTCACCGACCGAGGGTTTCTCTACGGCGATGCCGCCTTCGAGACGCTTCGGGCCTACGGCGGCGAGGTGTTCCACTGGGACGCACACGCCGAGCGACTCGCCGAAACGTGCGACGTGTTGGGGCTGGACCACGGCCTGAGCGAGGGAGAATTGAAAGAGCGTATCGACGCGACGCTGGCCGAAAACGACCTCGACGAGGCCTACGTCAGGCTCTCGATTACGCGCGGGACACAGGCCGGGCGACTCACACCCGCAGACGTGGTCGAGCCGAGGGTCGTCGTCATCGTCGAACCCCTCGCACGCGGCGGGCGCGACTCAGAATCGGTGTGGGACGGCCCTGCAACCGTCCAGACGGTCAAGACGCGCCGGGTTCCAGACCGAGCGGTTCCTGCGCGGGCGAAGACTCACAACTACCTCAATGGAATTCTCGCTCGCCTCGAACTCCGGGTGACCGGCGCAGACGAAGCACTCATGCTCGATTCGGAAGGGTACGTCACCGAAGGCGCGACGAGCAACCTCTTTTTCGTCCACGACAACGCGCTCTGCACGCCGAGCCTAGACGGGCCGGTCCTCCCCGGCATCACTCGCCGAGTCGTCCTCGATTTAGCTCGCGACGAGGGAATTCCAATTCGAGAGCGCCGTTTCACACCAGACGACGTGCGTGAGGGCGACGAAGCGTTTCTCACGAATTCGACGTGGGAACTCCGACCCATCGAGACGGTCGATGGAATCGGCATCGGCGGCGGGCCGGTGACGACGCTCCTCTCACGACTCTACGACGAGTACGTCGAAACGCGGCACTATTACTAGAATTCGACGTTCGAACTCGAGGTGCGGTCGGCGGGGTCTTTCTCGATACCACCCGCACCGACGAAGTCGAACTTCTCGTCCGAGAGGAACACGTGGTCGCCATCGACGGTGATGTCGATATCGTCGAGGTAGGCACCTTCGCACGGCCCGTAGTTGCAGTAGCCCGAATCGGCTTCGAAGTACGCACCGTGGTTTTCGCAGATGAGTTCGCCGTTGCGCATCGACGCACCCGAGCCTTTGTCGATTTTGATGTGCGTCAGGTGCATGCAGTAGTTGAGCCAGCCGCGGAGTTCGCCGTCTGTTCGCACGAGGATGGCTTCGCGTTCCTCGTCATCGGCGTCGCGGACGCGAAACAGAAACGTCGTGTCTGCCGGGACGTCTTCGACCGAGCAGATACGTTCGAGGTCGCTCATTGGTACTGGGTTGGAACGCGGGTGAAAATGCGCTTCGGATTTGGGAGGTCGATTCCGAGGCCCTGTGGAAATTATGTGAACTTGATAGATGCGTCGTGTTGAATACAGGGCGCGAGTCTTGCACGGCACCCGCTCCAACATCTGGGTGTAGATTGGGTCAATACAGTCTGAGGAGAGGACGGTCGCTCAGTCTTCGAGATATGACTTCTCGATATTCTGGTCGCCCCCAATAAGTGTCGTCAGCCACCGGGTGGCGATATCGAACACCGCGACGAGTGGCCCCAGTGCGCGTTCAACGTACGAAATCGGGCGCGCGACGCGGAGACTCCAGGACTTTGCATGAGCGAGTCCATAGGATTTCGGTACGATTTCTCCGAAGACGAGGACGAGAACGCTCACGCTGAGTGTCGCAATCACGACGGTAAAACCGGGAGGGAGAAACCGCGCGACCAGAAGTGTGACGATGCTGGTGATGGCGATGTTGACGAGGTTGTTTCCGACCAACAGCGTGACAAGGAGTCGGTGCGGGTTCGCGCGGAGTTGTTCGAGCCTGTGGCTTTCGGTCGAACTGTTGTCCGTCGCGGTCTGCACCCATTCATCCGGGAGCGAAAAGATAGCTGACTCACTACTAGAGAAGAACGCACTCAATGCCAACAGAATCACGACTGCGATAAGTGACGGTACCAAAATCGAGTATGTATTCATACATCACTCATACGCCAGAAGGTGTATGAAAACCCGTGATTGGGTCCCACTCAACTGCCCCGCTGATTCAGTAGGCAATACCTGAAAGAAGCAGGGTGCTGTGCTGACGTCATGCTCTCTATTCACCACAGTCACCGAGACCTGTCACCGAGTTAGATATTCAAGGAAGTCACTCAGCAAGAACAGAGCGGGAGGTAGATTTGAACCCCAGTCGCTGGCGCTCCCACGTTCAAACTACCACGTTGCAACCCTCACAGAATCAAGTCGGAGCGACGCGATGAAACGCGTCGCTTGGGATTGTGAGTTCAGGAGAAGTAGCGGGAGGTAGATTTGAACTACCGATCTCCGGGTTATGAGCCCGGCGGAATCTCCTGGCTATCCCATCCCGCTGAATCAACAAAAGCGACGTTTATTGTTAAGGCTTCTGTTTCGACCGCCGTGTGTCAATTTTCACCGTGTCTCGTCGTGACCCGAATGGGTCCCAACACGCCACGTGAACAGGGTTTCTGTGACGTAATTCAGGAACATCGAGGCACCGATTGCGAGGGGAAGTGGGATGAGCGCCCAGAGGTCGATACCGAAGACCGGAATCGAAATCGGAATCTCCCGAAAGCCGCGGACGACGAGTACCTGCACGAGCAACCCGCCACTCCGGACGAAATTCGACTTGAGGAATCGCCGAAGCTTCGCAGTGAGACCATCTGCACCGGCGTCGGCGAAGGTCCACCGGTCGTTGATGAGAAACATCACGATGATGGCGACTTCCGCGCCAGCGAGTTTGGCAACCTCGCCGACGACGCCGAAGAGAACGATAAGCAGACTGCTCACCGTGAGGTCGAACATCGCCCCGACGAGACCGACAGACGCGAACTTACCGAATCGAACCCCAGAGACGAGTGTATCGAGCCGATTAGTCATCGGTCGCCTCAGAGAACTCGTCGATGAGGGCGTGCTGGTCGCGCCGTGCGGCAATGAGTTCGTGCAGGCGGTCCTGTCGAATCGTCCGTGCGCGATGGCGAGAACGCAGGAGGCCGCGGCCCATCTTGAACGTCGTCTCGATTGGTGAGACCGTCGAGTTGGGCGCGTCTTCCCAGACGACTGGAATCTCGGCGACGCGGTGGCCGAAGGCACCCGAGACGGCGACAAGTTCGATATCCCACGCAAATCCGGGTTCGTAGAGGTGTTCGCGCACGTCCGCCCACGCCGCCGCGTGGATGGCTTTCGACCCGCACTGGTAGTCGTAGAGTGGGACGTCGAGCAGACGCCGGGCGAGCCATGCGAAGCCATCACCGAGGTAGCGACGGGCGATAGTTTGATGTGATGCGATGGTCGCCTCCGGGTGTCGGCGCGACCCGACCCCCAGGTCAGCACCGTCGCGGACGGCCGAGACGACGGCGGCGATGGAGGAGGCCGGGGTGCTACCGTCGGCGTCGGCGAACGCGAGAATATCGGTATCGAGTGCTTCGAACCCGGCGGTGATGGCCGAACCTTTCCCGCGGCGAGCGTCCACGGCGTTCACGATAGCAACATCGGGGAGGGCATCAAGGGCGGAGAGCGTCTCCGTCCGTGGGGCGTCGAGTTCGACGCGAACGACCGTCGGGTCGAGGGCCTCGACGAGGTCACGGACGTAGGGGACGAGACGTTCGGGGTCGGGCCGATACGCAGGAACGACGACCCCGACAGACTGCGACATAAGGAGACATTCTCCAAACTGAGTAAAAAGCCAACCGCTCTTTGCCCGCCATCCATAACACGTATTGCATCGGACGAACGTTCAACTGACAGATGGAATACGCCCTCGTTGTCCGGTGGTTGGTGGTGTTTGCGGCACTCTGGGCGGTCGGGTTACCCCTGTCTGCTCGTCTGTTTCGTCGCCTCCCCGGAAGCGCCCCCGGATTCACGCTCCCCGTCGTCTTCGTCGCGCTCGCCCTCCCAATCTACTACGTCGGCCACCTCGCGTTCGGCCCGTCCACACTGCTCATGGCAGTCCCGTTACTGGTCGCACTCTCAGCCGCCGCCGGACTCGACTTCGAAGCCCTCCAATCGCGGTCGGTCCAACTCGCACCAGACCTCGATATCGACCGCCGAGCAGTCGCCGAGGCGGCCGTCGTCTTCGCCATCGCGTTCCTCTTCGCGGTGGCGTTGCGCGCGCTCGACCCGGCGGTACACGCGGGGGGCGGCGAGAAATTCCTCGACTTCGGACTTCTCAAATCACTCTCCCGCGCGGCGGTGCTTCCACCCGAGGACATGTGGTTCGCCGGTGAACCGGTGAAGTACTACTTCGGTGGCCACCTCGTCGCCATCATCCTCGCGTGGCTCACGGGGACGACCCCAGAGTTCGCGTACAACCTCGCACTCGCCGGGTTCTTCGGGATTCTCGTCACCGGCGCCTACGAGTTGGGCCGGTCAATGTCGGTCATTCAAGGTGCAAACGGTCGTCTCGGTGGGTTGCTCGCAGCCTTCTTCGTCGGCTTCGCCAGCAACCTCGCTACTGCGGGTCGGTTCGCACTGGGCGTCCTCCCAGAAGGTCTCAAACGACCGCTCGTGCAGGCAATCGCCGACAACACACAGTACACGACCGAGCAGGTACTTGCGGGGACTGCAGACTTCTCCTACTGGCATGCGAGTCGCGTGATTCCCGGCACAATCAACGAGTTTCCGCTCTTTGCGTGGCTGAACGGCGACCTGCACGCACACATGATGGGAACGCCATTCCTCCTACTCGCCGCCGGGTTTGCACTGGCGTACTTCCGGACTCCCGAATCAGACGTGTGGGAGCGACGCCTGCTCGTGGTCGCCACGATTTTCCTCGGTGCCCTCCAGTTCGTCGTCGATACGTGGAGTTTCCCGTCAGTCTTTGGCGTACTCTTCCTTGGAGTCGTCTTCGCGCCCGCGCGCCCGTGGTCTGTGTTTACTGACCGCTTCTCGGGGCAATTTGAGGACAACCCGGTCGCGGGTGAGGCTTCGAGACTGCTCGGAACGACGGTACTCGTCGGTGTCGCGGGCGTCGTCGCGCTCGTCCTCGCGAGTCCGTTCCTCCTCGGAACCGTCGCCGGAAGCGGAAGCGAGCGAACCGTCGAAGTCCTGCTTCCCACGAACCGAAGCGGGTTCGGCGTGCTGTTTCTCGTCCACGGTGCGTTCCTCACGGCCTTTGGACTTCACTACGCGAGCCAACTCGGTGGCAAAGCGTCGCTCCGAGTTGGTCTCGGTGTTCTCGCCATCGGCGTCGTCGCCCTCCTCCAGTCGTTTTCGGCGCTCGCGCTCGTGATTCCGTTCATCGTCGTCGGCTGGGTCATCCTTCGCGCACGTGAGAACCCGCGATTCGAGACGGTTCTCGTCATCGCCGGTGCGGGACTCGTCGCACTCGTCGAACTCATTTACGTAAACGAGCAGGCCGGACCGGGGCGGATGAACACGGTGTTCAAGACGTACATGCAGGTGTGGGTACTGTGGGGCGCGGCGATGGGACCGGTGCTTGCCACACTCGTCCGCGACGCGGCCGAGAAGACTACGCTGTCGGTACCGAAACTCGACTTTCGAATTTCATCGGGCGCACTCCGCACCGTTGCAGTCGCGGTGGTCGTCGTCTTGGTCGCATCTACGTCGGTTTACGGCACGCTCGCCGTCACCGACCACACGAACTCGCCACGCGAGGAGGCGACGCTCGATGCGACTGCGTTCGCAGAGTGGTGGCACGAAGACGAAGCGACGGCAATCGACTGGCTCGATGCCGAAGTCGAAGGGAACCCGACGATTCTCACCGCGCCCGGGACCAAGTGGTCGGCGACGCTCGACGACCAACGCGAATACGTCATGTACGCCTGGCGCGGCAATCCCGAGTCGAGTCTGACGGGGATTCCGACCGTTGCCGGGTGGGCACACGAAGTCGGCTATCGTGGTCCGGAGGCGTACTACGACCGCGTGCGCGACGTGGATGCGATGTACGTCGGTGACGACGCCACGCGGCGGCAACTCGTCGAGCAGTACGACGTGCAGTACGTGTGGGTCGGTCCCGGTGAGAACGCCCGCTACGGGAGCATCGAGACGGACGTGCCGTGGCTCACAGAAGTGCACCGCTCGGGGTCCGTCGTGGTGTACGAAGTAGAAGAAGACGCGCTTTAGGCGCTTGCGCCGCTCTTGCTGACGACCTCGATGGCCTCGGCATCGACGCCTTCGGTGTCCAGCCAGTGCGGGACGAACTCACGCTTTTCGAACGCTTCGCGCTCGTCTTCCGTGCCGACGGTACACCAGAGCTGGACGCGCTCGGGGCCGTGCCATTCGCCCTGTTTGTCGATAGAGAACAGAACGTACTCCTCGCCGTCGTAGTTGATGACGCCATCGCGTCGAACGCCGGGGTCCCCGTGGATGATGAGCTTCTTCATGCGCCCGGATTGGTACACACGTCGCTTAATCGCTTCGGCTTTGGGTTTCGCCAAGGGGTAGTGTGGGGCGTTGACATACACCGAATCAGGGTACAGAAGGCCCGTTGAGGGCCGCGGCGAACCAAACGGGTTTTAACGCACCATGTCGAATCCCCCACAAGGTCGATATCTATGCAGATGCCACGCCGTTTCAACACGTATTGTCCCCACTGCCAGTCTCACAGCGAGCACGAAGTGGAGAAAGTCCGGACGGGACGCCCGACCGGCATGAAGTGGAACGCCCGTCAAACGCGACGCGGCAAAGCAACCATCGGTAACGCCGGTAAGTTCTCCAAGGTTCCTGGTGGAGACAAGCCGACGAAGAAGACGCACCTGAAGTACATTTGCTCGGACTGCGGCAAAGCCCACATGCGGAAAGGATGGCGCGCAGGCCGACTCGAATTCCAGGAGTAAATCAATGGCAGGAAACTACTACAAAGTCGCATGCCCCGACTGTGGCAACGAACAGATTGTCTTCGGAAAAGCCTCCTCGGTCGTCAGCTGTGCCGTCTGTGGCACGACGCTGGCATCCCCGACGGGCGGCAACGCTGAATTCCACGGTGAGGTCGTCGAGACCGTCGAAGACCGTGGCAACAAGGTCGAGGCATAACGGTTCGGAGGAACCCGTATGAAGTACAGCGGATGGCCTGACCCCGGTGAACTCGTCGTTGGCAAGGTCGATGAAATTGCAGACTTCGGTGTCTTCGTAGACCTCGAAGAGTACGAAGACAAGCGCGGACTCGCCCACATCAGCGAAGTCGCCAGTGGGTGGATTAAGAACGTCCGCGACCACGTCCGCGAAGGACAGACAGTCGTTGCCAAAGTCCTCGAAGTGAACGAGAGTTCCCAGCAGATTGACCTCTCGATCAAGGACGTCAACGAACACCAGCGGAAGGAGAAAATCCAAGAGTGGAAGAACGAGCAGAAGGCCGACAAGTGGATGGCGCTCGCCTTCGGAGAGGACATCTCCGACGAAGCGTACGGTGCCATCGCAAACGCCCTGCTCGCCGAGTACGACACGCTCTACGACGGCTTCGAACAAGCGGCAATCCACGGCACAGAAGCGCTCGTGGACGTCGACCTCGACGACGACGAAGTCGAGACCATCGTCGAAACTGCCAGACAGAACGTCTCTGTTCCGTACGTCAACGTCACCGGCTACGTCGACCTGCGTTCACCCGCGGGCGACGGCGTCGACGACGTGAAAACGGCGCTCAAAGCCGCCGAAGGCGACGGTGAAATCAGCGACGAAATCGAACTTGCTGTCACCTACGTCGGTGCGCCCGAATACCGCATCAAGGTGAAAGCCCCCGACTACAAGACGGCAGAGTCGGCGCTCGAAGCGAGCGTCGCCCGTGCCCGCGAAGCCATCGAGGCAGAAGGCGGCACCGCGGACTACCACCGCGAACGCAGCGGCGACGAAGAGTAATGAAATCTGACATTCGGGTGTGTGGTGCGTGGCGCGACCACCACGACCGCCCGGTGTACACCCTTTCTTCTACCTGTCCGGAGTGCGGTGCCGAAACGAAGAACAGCGCGCCCGCTCCGTTCAACCCCGAAGACCCCTACGGCGACTATCGCCGCGCACGGAAACGTCGCGTCGAATAATCGACGGGACGACCGACGCCCTCTTTACCGGGGCGTTCGGTCGTACGTGCATGGACGACATCGAAATCGAGGCTGTCGAAGAGGTCACACTCTCCGAGCCGGTGCTCATCGAAGGGCTTCCGGGCGTCGGCAACGTCGGCAAGCTTGCAGTCGAACACTTGTTAGAAGAGTTCGAGGATGCAACGCTCGTTCGACGCGTCTACGCCGACGTGTTTCCCCCGCAGGTGACAATCGAAGATGGCGTCGCCGAGTTGACCCACGTCAAACTCCACGCCGTCGAGACGCCCGGTGACGGTCCGGACCTGTTGCTTCTCACCGGTGACCACCAAGCGCAGTCCAACGAGGGTCACTACCACCTCACCGACGTATTCCTCGATATCGCCGAGGAGTTCGACGTCGAACGCGTGTTCGCACTCGGCGGCGTTCCGACCGGTGAACTCATCGACGAGCCATCGGTCCTCGGTGCGGTCGCCAACGAGTCGCACGTCGAAGCACTCGAAGAGGCGGGCGTCGAGTTCCGCGAAGACGAACCCGCAGGCGGCATCGTCGGTGTCTCCGGCCTCCTCTTAGGGATGGGGAGCCGTCGCGGCTTCGATGCGGCGTGCCTGATGGGCGAGACGAGCGGCTATCTCGTCGACCCACACAGCGCGCAAGTCGTCATCGAAGTCCTGCAAGACGTGCTGTCGTTCGAAGTCGGATTCGAGGCACTCGAAGAGCGTGCCGACGAGATGAAAGAAGTCGCAGAGAAGATTCAGGAGATGCAGCAACAACAGAGCCTTCCGAGCGATGACGACCTGCGCTACATCGGATAAACAGCGCCGTCGTCCACGACGAGCGCCGTCACTGACGGACTCGGGTGCAAATCACGGTTACGCCTCGATGATGTCGTCGTCCCCGTATTCAGGAATCGAAATCTTCCCATCGAGCGACTGCACCGCGGTTCCACCGACGCGAACGCGCTCTGCGACGCGCACGGAGACGTTGCTCGGGCGGTCGATGAAGTGGCCTTGTTCGAATCGGAGTTCGTCCGGAAGCGTGTCGAACGCGCCGAAGCGGTCGAGATACGCGCCGCAGGCACCGCTCGCGGTTCCCGTCGCAGGGTCTTCCGGGATGCCGACGCTCGGCGCGAAACATCGGGCGTGGAGCGTCGATTCCGCGTCGATGGCGTCGAACGTGAAGGCGTAGATGCCAGCGGCGTCGTGTTCGTCGGCGAGGTCAGCGATAGCTTGCTGGTCGGGTGAGGCCCCCGAGAGGTGTTCGAGGAAGTTGACGGGAACGACGAGGAACGGAAGACCGGTCGATGCATGGGCGATAGGGAGGTCCGCGCCAACGTCTTGGAGCGCCGCAGGGTCGATACCGAGCGCAGTGGCGACGCGCTCGTACTCGATATCGAGTTGGGTGACCGTGGGCGCGTTCTGCGCCATCCAGACCATTCCCGAATCTTCGACCGAGATATCGAGCGTGCCGACGTTGGTCTCGAGCGAGTAGTCGCCTGCTTCGAGCGCGCTATCGGCGAAGAGGTGGGCAAACGAGGCGATAGTGGCGTGGCCGCACAGGTCGATTTCCTGTGTGGGCGAGAAGTAGCGGATTCGGTAATCGGCGGTGGACGACGAGCAGACGAACGCAGTCTCGCTCGCGCCGAGTTCTGCGGCGACCGCGCGCATCTGGTCATCGTCGAGGCCGTCTGCGTCGGGAACGACACCCGCAACGTTGCCTGTGAGCGATTCTGACGTGAACGCATCGACGAGGAGCGCGCGTCGGCTATCCATGCACTGCGCTCTCTGTGGCGACGTATCAAACCTGTTGGTCGCGGGTCAAGGAATGTGGGAGGATGAGTAGGTATGAGCGGGGAGTGTAACGACAGTCACTCACGCCCGGGTCCAACGGACTCCGGATGGCGCGTGACGCGCACCATCACCGTGCATCATCTCGCGCATGTTCATACAGGCTGGGCAGCCGATGACTTCGTTCGCTTCGTTACCGAACACCCGGACGAAGTCGCGGGACACGAATTCTCCGCAGTTTCCACAAGTATGCATTATTGTTCACCAGCAACCTCCGCTACTCACCCATCAGACATAACTATGCTCCTTGTTAGCATGCGTTATACACTGCCTGAAAATCTCGCATTCTGCATTAAGAGACCATTAACACCGGAATGTGGCCGGTGTGGGTATGTTCCTCATACCAAAGACGAGTCGTACAGATTAAAGGGTGTCAGGCACGGCAATACGGACGGTGAACGGAAGTTATGGGCGACCTCCCCGACGAGTTTAAGTGTACCATCACGAACTGGGAGTACATTTACGGACTCTGCCGCGACGTCTCGAACGACGTCAAGCAGTCTGAATTCGAACCCGACGTCATCGTCGCGCTCGCGCGCGGCGGATGGTTCGCGGGTCGATGTATCTGCGATTTCCTCGGACTCGACGACCTGACGAGTCTGAAGATGGAGCACTACGTCGGTACGGCCCAGAAATCGAACGAACCGGAAGTACGCTATCCGATGCCGGAAGGCAGCGTCGAAGGCAAAGACGTACTCATCATCGACGACATCGCCGACACCGGCGGGTCGATCAAGCATGCACACGAGTACGTGACCGAACGCAACGCGAACGAGGTGCGCACGGCGACCCTCCAACTGCTCCAAACGAGTGAGTTCGAACCCGACTACGTCGGCGAACGCCTCGAAGAGTGGGCCTGGGTCGTCTACCCGTGGAACTTCATCGAAGACATGATAGACCTCATCACGGGCGTCATGGCGAAAGCCGACGAAGAGACCTTCGAGAAGGACGACATTCGTCACTTCCTCGCTGAGTTCCACGACGTGGACCGCATCGAGATGGAAATTGCACAACCCGACCGACTACCCGAAGTGATGGCCGAGATGGAGCGACGTGGCTACGTCGAATCCACCGGCGACGCGTGGCGACTCGTCGAGAACGACGGCCTCGGCGCGTAATTCGACGCACGCTGTTTTCACACCGGGCTTCGCGCAGTGTGTCCGAAGCGAAACCTTCCTGAGTGACACCGCCGTCGCCCTCTGTATGTCACTCCTTTCTATCTTCGTGACGGCACTCCTCCCCATCCTCACTATCGGTGCCGTTGGGTTCCTTCTGGGCCGGGTGAAAGACATCGACCCCGACCCGCTCAACACGGTGACGGTGTACGTTCTCGCGCCCGCACTCGTCTTCTACAGTCTCGCGACGACCACGCTCGACGGCTCGACGCTCGTCTCACTCACCGGAAGCGTCGTCGTCTATCACGTCGTGATGATCCTCGTCGCGGCCGCCGTCGCCCGCGTCGTCGGCGTCTCTGAGCCCCTCCTCGGCGCGCTCGTCCTCGTCGCCGCCTTCCCTAACTCCGGCAATTATGGGATTCCCGTCTCTTCGTTCGCCTTCGGTGACGCTGGCCGCTCGACGGCAGTCGTCTATCTCGCCGTACAAGGTGTTCTCATCTACACGCTGGGTGTGTATATCGCTGGGCGAGGGGGGACGCGGGCGGACGGCGGCACCGCAACGTGGCGCACCAGTCTCGAGAACGTCCTCAGAATTCCGCTCGTCTACGCTGTCGTGGCCGCATTGCTCGCGCGCTACTTCGACCTCGTTCCCCCAACAGACCTCGCGGCCATGCAGACGCTCAAACTCGTCGGCGATTCCTCGATTCCCATCATGCTCCTCATCCTCGGGATTCAACTCGCCCGCGCCGACTTCGGTTCGACGCTCTCACGAGTCGGGTTGGTCGCAGGGCTGAAGATGGTTGTCGCGCCCGCAATCGCGGTCGGAATCGCCCTCTTCGTCGGCTTCAGCGACCCCGTGGTCGCTCGGACGTTCGTCCTCGAATCGGCCATGCCCGCCGCCGTCACCCCACTAATTCTCGTCGCCGAGTTTGGAGAGAGTGAGATGGGCGGTGTTCCACTCGCACAGTTCGTCTCCGCGGCGGTGTTCGTGACGACGCTCTTGAGCATCCCGACGCTCTCGGTACTCATCTTCCTGCTCGAATCCGGCGTCATCGTGTAGCCGCCGATTCGCCACGATTTTGTGCGCTCTCACCCACGTGCGAGTATGAAGATCGGATTCATCGGTGGCAGTGGAATCTACGAGGCCCTGCCCCTCGAAAACACCCGCGAAGAGCCTGTTGACACGCCGTTCGGTGAGCCATCGACGACACCTATCGTCGGTGAGTTCGGCGACACTGGCCGCGAAGTCGTCTTTCTCCCTCGTCACGGCCCCGACCATCAGCACTCACCCACGACGCTCCCGTACCGCGCCAACATCTTCGCGCTCAAGAAACTCGGCGTCACCCACATCCTCGCCAGCAACGCAGTCGGCAGCCTCAAAGAGGACCTCCCGCCACAGACGCTCGTCGTGCCGGACCAAATCTACGACCGCACCAAACACCGCCCGCTCACCTTCTTCGACGAGGGTATCGTCGTCCACCAACCGTTCGCGATGCCGTACGACGAAGAACTCGTCTCTATCCTCGCCGAGGCCGCCGAGGAAGCGACCGACGCGACGGTTCAGGAAGGCGGCACGTACGTCTGTATCGAAGGCCCCTCGTACTCCACGAAGGCCGAGTCCGAACACTACCGCGCACAGGGCTGGGACATCATCGGCATGACGACGATTCCGGAAGCGAAACTCGCCCGCGAGGCAGAGATGGCCTACGCGACCATCACGGGCGTCACCGACTACGACGTGTGGAAAGAATCGAGTGAAGTCACCCTCGACGAGGTGCTGAAGAACGCCGCCGCCAACGAGGAAGCCATCAAGGAGACCGTCGAAGCCGCGATTCGGAAGATTCCAGACGACCACGAGACGCCGAGCCACTCGGCACTGCAAGGCACCATCAACACGCCCGACGACGCCATCCCGGGCGAGACGAAAGAGAAACTCGCGCCGCTCATCGAGAAGTACGTCGAGTAACCTCCCACTCAAAACGGTTATCAGAGCCCCACTGGCGGCCGAAATGTGTTCGTCCGTAGATTAACACTCTTAACCCTCCGTGCTAGTTGTAGATCATGAGTTCTACTGACAGAGTTACCGTCAAAGACGTAATGTCGACGCCGCTGGAGATGATTTCGAAGGACGCAACAGTGATAGAGGCGGCAAAGCAGATGCGTGACAAGGGAATCAACGCACTGGTCGTTCGGACCTCACCACGAGCGATCATCAGCAGTACGGACGTACTCGACGCCGTCGCTGACGGGCGCGACGTCTCAACACTGAAAGTGACCGAAGTGATGACGACCGACGTCGAGACAGCCACCCCGGACCTCTACATGGAAGAAGTTGCGGCGATGATGACCAACTACGGTATCAAACACCTCCCGGTCGTGGACGACGACTACGTCGGCATGATTTCGTCGACCGACGTCACTGCGCATCTCTCGTAACTCCAACCGCAGAAATCAGACTGTCTTCAGTCGTCCGCGACCGCTTCGGCTTCGAGTTCGTTCGCTCGCTCGTCGTTCGGTTCGTCGGCGTCGTCACGCTCGTCTTCTTCTGCGACCGCTTCGGGGTCCTGAATCCAGAGGTCGCCGAATATCTCGTCCTGTTGGAGTCTGACGAAACTCCGGTGGGCGAGAAACAGGAGTGCGAGATAGGTGGTCATCACCGTGTCGGCTACGTCTCGAATCTCCACGAACAGCACTTCGTCGCGGCCATTCTCGTAGTGGGTGTTGAGGACGCTTCCAACCTCTTCGACCACGTCTTCGATGTGTTCGTCGTGAGCCGTCCCCGTCACGTCGTTCTCGGTAGGTTCGCCCGCACCGCGCATGTCGCCCGCGGCGTGGTAGTCGAGCGTCTGCGTGCCGCGTGAGAATCCACGTGGTGAGCGCGAGGTGTCGTACTCACGGCTATCCTTCCACCACGTGCCGCGCTCTGCGTCTCGGAGGTCGCGGACGAGTTCGTCCAGCGTCTTCGGCGAGCCACGGGCGTTCTTGCGCTCCAGTCGGCGGTCCATCTCGTCTTCGAGTTGGGCGATGGGGTCGAATCCGGGCACGTCGTCGCCGGGGTGTCCCTCGTCTGCGCCACCCTGCATGGCGAGTTCCCACGGTTCGAGTTCGTCTTCGTCGGGGTCGTCCGGCGCGAGTAACTCGTCGGACTTCATCCGCAGGAGGACACTTGCGTAGAACAGTGCGCGACCGGTCGTCCGCAGGTCCATCGAATCGAGACGCGTCAAGAAGGCGTCGGTCACCTCCACGATATCGATATCCCACGGGTCGATGCGGCCTTCTTTGGCGAGTTGAACGAGGAGTTCGACCGGTTCGACTTCCTCCTCGTCGGTGTCGGCCGAGTCCGGAAGGAGTTCGTCCATCTCGGTGTCGAGTGCGTCAGCGTCGGCTGGCGTCTCTGTCTCAGGTTCGTCGCGCTCGTCACCCCCCTCTCGGTCGAAACTGAACACGTCGTCTGCAGACGAGTCCCGCTCGCGCGTGAGGTTCAGTTTGGGGATGTCGTCAGTCATCCGCCGGGACCTCTGGCTTTTCTTCCTCGTCGTCGCCGAATCTGATGCCCGTGACGGCGCTGACGTTGTCACCTTGCATCGTCACCCCGATGGCGCGCTCTGCGCGTTCGAGCAGTGCAGAGCGATGGGAGACGACGACGAACTGAGCGTCGCCTGCGAGGTCATCGACCATCTGCCCGACGCGTTCGGCGTTCGCCGCGTCGAGGAACGCGTCAACTTCGTCCAGTGCGTAGAACGGTGCCGGGTTGTGACGCTGGATGGCGAAGATGAACGCGAGTGCCGTCAGCGACTTCTCGCCGCCGGACATCGCATCGAGGCGTTGAATCGGCTTGTCGCCCGGTTGGGCTTTCATCGTCAGACCCTCTTCGAACGGGTCTTCGGGGTTCTCGAGGTGGAGATGGCCCGTCCCGTTCGAGAGGCGCTCGAAGATGTCGGTGAAGTTCTCGGCGATGGCGTCGAACGACTCCATGAACGTCGCTTTCTTCTGGGATTCGTACTGCTCGATGCGCTCTCGAATCGCGTCGCGTTCCTCCACGAGGATGTCGCGGCGCTCGGTGAGGTCTTCGAGGGCCGCCTTCACGTCGTCGTACTCGTCGATAGCGAGCATGTTGACGGGTTCGAGTTCCTCCATCTCCTCGGTGAGGCGCTCGATTTCGGATTCAACTGTACTGTGGTCCGGAATCTCGTCGGGGTCGTACTCGCCGACCTGGGCTTCGAGTTCGTCGATTTCCCATTCGAGGCGCTCGGCCGCCGACTGGAGGCTCTCTAACTTGGATTCGACCGCAGTCACTCGGTCCTTCTTCTCGTCGCGCTTTGTGCGCGCCTCGCGGAGGTCAGACTGGAGTTCCTTGCGGTCGTCTTTGAGGTCCACTAACTCTTCTTCGAGTTCGGCGACCGCTTCGCGCTTTTCGTCGAGTTTCTCTTCGCTGGCTTCGATATCCGACTCTGCCTCACGAATCGCTTCCCGCGCGTTCGCCTTGCGGTTCTGCGCGGATTCGACGGTATCGTGCAGGTCGTCGACCGCCTCTTCGGCGTACTGCTTCTCCAGTTGGAGTTCGTTGAGACGGCCATCGAGCGACGACATGCGCTCTTCGAGGTCCGAAATGTCGGCGCGAATCTCGTCGGCCCGACTCGTGAGTTCGGGAATCTCGGAGTCTGCGAGTTCGTTCTCGATTTCCTCGATTTCGGCTTCGATTCCGCCGATTTCGTCGTTCAGGTCGGCGATTTCGTCGTCGAGTTCGGACATCTGCTCGTCCACCGACTCGCGCTCCGAGCGCAGTTCGTCTAACCGGTCTTCGAGTTCGTCGATGTCGTCTTCGGTGCCCTCGATATCTTCTTCGGCGTCCGCGATGTCGCGTTCGACTGCGCGAACGCGGTCGGACGCGTCAGATGCCCGGCCACGAGCGTCTTCGAGGTCCGAGTCGATTTCTCGAATCTCGCTGTTGAGCGAGCGACGCTTGTCTTCGAGTTTCGTGATCTCCTTGGCGATGCGTTCGATTCGGCCTTCACCGGACTTGGAGAAGGAGTAGCGAGAGCCACCGCCCGAACCACCGGTCATCGCGCCGGACCGCTCGACGAGGTCGCCGTCGAGCGTCACCATGCGATAGTCGCCCATCAGCGAGCGAGCGGTCTGCATGTCTTCGACGACGAGCGTGGAGCCGAGGACGTACGAGAAGATAGACTCGTACTGCGAGTCGTACTCGACGAGGTTGCGTGCGAAGTCCACGACGCCCGGGTCGTTCGGCTTGCGCGGCAGACTGCGGTTGTCCATCTTGGTGATGGGCAAGAACGTCGCCCGACCCGCGTTTCTCGATTTGAGGTGGTCGATACAATCAGAACCCACGCGGTCGTCGCTGACGACGACGTTTGCCAGACGACCACCGGCCGCGGTCTCACAGGCTTTCGCGTACTCACCGTTGACAGATGCGAGTTCACCGACCGGGCCGTGGACGCCCGAGATGCCAGCATTGCGAATCGTCGTCACCGCGCGCGGCCACGAGGTGTCCCCGTCGCGTCCGGCGCGGGCCTCGAGGCGTGCGTACTCGCTTTGTTTGGCCTGGAGTTCGTCGGTTACGTCCGACAGTTCGTCTTGGAGTTCCTGCTTTTCGGCCTGCAAGTCCTCGATGATGCCCTCGATTTTGGCGCTGTTCTTCTCGGCGGTGTCGAGTTCGCTGTGCAGGTCCGAGAGACGCGCCTTGAGTTCGGGAATCTGTTCGTGGGTCCGCTCGATTTTCGCCTGCGTCTCGGAGAGTTCGTTGGACCGGCGACGCGCGTCGTCGAGGAGACGGTCTTTCTCGCGCTGGTGGTCGTTCTTCTCCGTTTTGAGTTCCTCGACGGCGGCTTTCTTCTCTGAGAGTGCGGATTTGAGTTCGTCGAACTCCGTGTCCACCGAGTCGATTTCGGCTTGCACTTCACTCAGTTCGACCCGCTTGGACTGGGTGTCGCTCTTGACAGACGCCTTCTCGACTTTGATGGCGCGAATGTCACCTTCGAGGTCGTCTATCTTCTCTTGTTTGCGGTCGATATCGACGAACGCCTTGCGTCGCTCCGCTTCGGCGTCGTCTATCTTCTCTTCTGCGGCCTCGATGGAGTTCTCGGCGCGCGCGATGTCGCCCTTAATCTCCTCCATCTCGGACTTGATTTTGAGTTGCTCGTCCTCACCCTTGCGCTCGATTTCGTGAGTGAGGTCTTCGAGGTCCTCTTCGAGTCGCGTGACCTTCCCCTGTCGCTCGTCGAGTTCGATTTTGAGGTCTTCGAGTTTCGAGTCGGTCGAGTCGATTCTCGATTCAGTTCGAGACAGGTCGTCGCGCTTGTCTTCGAGTTCGGCGGCCTTGAGGTAGCCTTCGTACTCTTCTTTCTCTTCTCGAAGGCCCTTGTACTGGAGCGCCGTCTCACGTTCGTCGGAGAGTTGTTCGAGGCGACCTTCCTTCTCTTCGATTTTGAGGTCGGCCTCCTCGACGCGCTCTTGGACTGCTTCGAGTTCCTCGAAGGCGGCATCTTTCTTCGCGTCGAACTCGGCGACGCCCGCGATTTCGTCGATGATGCCCCGTCGCTGATAGGGCGTCATGTTGATAATTTCGGTCACGTCGCCCTGCATGACGACGTTGTAGCCTTCGGGCGTGATACCCGCCTGTGCGAGCAAGTCTTGAATATCGGAGAGATTGACCGACCGCTCGTTGAGGTAGTAGTACGAGTAGTAGTTGTCCGTGGTCTCTTTGACGCGGCGCTTGATTTTGATTTCCTCGATGTCGCCGACGTTGTCGGTGCCCGCGGCGTTGATGACCTGCGAGCGGTCGAGCGTGCCGTCGGAGTTGTCGAGGATGACGGTGACGCTGGCCTCCTTCGTCTTTGTAGACTCCTCACCGCTGCCGTCGGCGTGACCGGGGTTGTAGATGAGGTCAGTCAGTTTTTCGGCGCGAATCCCGCGAGTGCGGGCCAAACCGAGTGCGAACAGGACGCCGTCGATGATGTTCGACTTACCGGACCCGTTCGGGCCGGTAACGACCGTAAAATCCTCGTAGAACGGGATACGCGTCGGTCGTCCGAAACTCTTGAAACCGTCAAGGACGAGCTCTTTGATGTGCATGGGTTAGTTTTCAGGCGGGACGTGCCCGCAGTAAACGCGCCGTCTGGACAACGGGCGCGCTTAGGAGAGAAGGGCCTTACGCGACGATAATGTCGTCGCCGAGGTTCTCTTCTCCGTCGTTGTCAACATCCTCGGCTTCATCTGTTTTAGTCTCATCGCCCTTTTCCTGAGAGTCAGGCGTTTCTGTCTCTTCTGGCGTCGCTTCGAACTCGACACGACGCTGGGCGGCCCGCGTGGGGGTCTGCACATCGTTCGCGTCTTCGAGTTGGCGAAGCCGTTCTTTGGTCTCGACCAGTTCTTCGGTCAGACCGTTGACTGCTGCTTGGAGTTCCGTAACCTTCGATTCGAGTTCCTCCACCCTATTGCTCATGGGCAAATTACCCGCCGCGAGAGACATAAATGTGCGTCAGACATTCACCGAAAATGTGATACGTGTGCGTGAGAACGGAGGTTCTCCGCCGATTCGCAGGAGAAGACCGTTCGACCGATGCGATTCGGCTCTCGATTCAGTGAGGTCCGACTCGTTCAGTCGAGGTGTGATTCAGTCTCGGTCGCGCGGAAGCCACGAACCGCGTCGAGATACTCTTCTCGCGTCCGCTTTTCGGCCTTCGCTTCGCGAAGTTTCTCACGCGACTCGGGGTCGGTGAGGACGTCGATGAGCGTGCAGGCAGTGAGCTTCGCAGGGACGATGTAGGCCATCTCTTCGTCCACGACGCGGAAGTCGCGGGCGTGAACAGCGCCTTCGAAGCCACCGGTCCACGGGTGGATGCCGGGGACGAGTTGCGTGATATCACCCATATCGGTCGAACCTGCGAGGTGCGGTTGACCGGGGCTGAGCGCCTCTTCTCCCAATAGCTCGCGGACGTTGTCGTCGTAGGCATCGACGATGGTCTGATTGGTCGAAAGTGGCATGTAGCCGGGGAAATCTTCGATTTCGACGTCGCCACCGACGGCGAGTGCGCCAGAGCGAAGTGCCCGGTTCACCGATTCGTTGGCCTCGTCCACGGCGTCGATAGTCTTCGCGCGAACGTACGATTCCATGGTTACCTCGGCGGGAACGACGTTCACGCCGTCGCCGCCGCGGGTGATGATGGGGTGGACGCGAACGTAGTCTTCGTCGGCAAAGGTCTCGCGTTGGGCATGAACCGCGTTCATCCCGAGCATGGCGGCGTTGAGCGCGTTGACGCCTTCTTCGGGGGCAGCGCCTGCGTGGGCCTCGCGCCCGAGGTAGGTGACGAACTTCCCGATAAAGCCGTTCGTCGAGAAGTTACTCGTGACGACGCGGTCGGGTTCGTCGCTCCCGGCGTGCATCATCACGGCCATGTCCCAGTCGTCCACGTAGCCCCGGCGAATGAGTTCTTGCTTGCCGCCGAAGAACTCGATTTCTCCGGACTCGACCAGGTTGCGCCGGTAGTCGAGGTCGAGATACTCCTCGGCGGGGACGGCGACGAACTCGACTGCGGCATCGAGACCGTCGATTGCCTCGCCTTCGACGAGTCCGAACGCGGCACCGACGAGGTGCGCGAGTTGGGCGTTGTGCCCGCAGGCGTGGACCGCGCCCGTTTCGGGGTCCGCAAGCGGGTGGTCCGGGTTGACGAGTGCGTCGAGTTCGCCGAGGATTGCGGCGACGAACTCGTCGTCTGACCCGTCACCGCCGACGCGAGCGCGAGCGCCAGTGATGGCGAGTTCGGTCTCCACGTCGAGGTCAAGCGATTCGAAGAGCGAGACGACTTTCTTCGTCGTCTCGACCTCTTTGTAGCCGAGTTCGGGTTCGGACTGTACGTCCTTGGCGAACTCGATGATATCGTCGGCGCGGGCGTCGATGGCGTCGCACACGCGAGCTTTGAGTTCCGCAACGTCGGCGTCGGTCATGGAACCCTGTTGGTCCGCATCCATTAGATAATTCCCTGTGCGGACAGCACGAGTTGCGAGATAACCGCCGACCCGAAGAACGTCCCGAAGAAGACGACCACGGCGACGAGGACGAGTTTCCAACTCACTTCTTTCATCTTCCCCGTCTGGAGGCCAATCGAGAGTCCCGCGTAGGCGAGAATCGGCGTCGTCGTCGCGAGGAAATCGACCTTACCGACGGCGTCCAAGAACGCCGCTTGAACCGGTGAAAACGGCAGTGCGAGCAGGAAAGCGAGAATCATCGCGTACGCGAACGCTGGGAGTTCGACCGGGATGAACCGACCCATGAGCAGGGCAGTGAATCCGAGGACGACGATGATGGCCATGCCCGGAAGCGACCCGATGAATCCGGCCTGGAAACCGGTTTCTGGGCCGATGGAGTTCGCAGTGAGCGTCAGCAGTGCGACGACGAGGAGCATCTTCAGCGACTGGAGAGAGAACTCCGAGGTGTCCATCGATTGTGTGGTATCCATCGACATATCACTCACCTCCGTCGGTTGCGACAGCAGTGCGACCGATAACTGGTGCGAGTGCGCTGTAGAGACGCGTGATGACTGGGAGGCCGATGAGGATGACCATGTAGAGACCGGTGATGCCAGTCAAGAGGTTACTCGTCGCGGCGAAACTCAGAATCTGGTCTTCGGCGACGCCAGTGCCGCCAGTGGCGGCGGCGAGCGACGTGGAGCAGGCGGTCATCATACTCACTGACCCCATTCCGCAGGCCATTGCGAGTGCGAGCGGGTGCAGGCCAGTCGCGGGCGCGAAGCCACCGAGCAGGCCAAAGAAGACTGTTCCGAGAACCGTCCCCGTCATGTAGGTTCCGAGGACGCCGCGGCCTTCGGGCGAGTCGATGCCGTACTTGTCGGTGATGACGCCGAGCGTGGGTTCGCGGGCGATACTCACCGCGGCACCGATGGACTCGCGCTTGAGACCCAAGAAGAGCGCAAGTGGGAGGGCGAGCAGAATCGTCCCGAGGTTTCCGAACTCTTGGAGGACGAACGCGGGGCCTGCCGCGATAAGGTCGTAGAACGCGGGGGCCACGAGCGTGCCGTACTTCACGCCGAGGGGCATCAGCGCGATGATGAGAAGTGGCGAGGCGATGCGACTCACGTCTTCATCGACCACGTCTCCGAGTGCCTCGATGCGCGCGCCGAGGACGCTGTAACTGAGAGCGATACCGAGAACGACGGCGTACAGAAGCGGGAGCAAGACGACCTGCCCCGGCCCGAGCGGGAAGGTGATGATACCGATTACTTCTGCGACGATGACGATGAGAAGAACCGTCAGATGGGTGCGTAGGTGTGCCGAGAGGCGCCCATCGGTCTTGATGGGTGCCCACCGACTCCCGTTGGAATCGTTTGTCATATGTGAACAGTGGGTTTGTGAAAATGGAAGAACCGTATAAATACCTTGTTAGAGCTTGACAAACATGTCTGCCGATTGTATCGTCTGCGAGCAGCTCACGACGAGCGCGTTCCCGTTACTCTTTAGCCTCCCGCCGCTAAATCGCGGCCAATGACTGCGCAAGCGCTCGAACAGCGTGAACTTGCCGTCGTTATCGGGTTGGAGGTCCACGTGCAACTCGAGACGGCGACGAAGATTTTCTGTGGCTGTTCGACCGAGCCCGCTGAGGACGAAGAGCCGAACACCCGTGTCTGTCCCGTCTGTCTGGGCCTGCCGGGTGCCCTGCCCGTCCTCAACGAGAAAGCGGTCGAATCCGCAGTGAAAATCGGCAAGGCACTGAACGCATCTATCGCCGAAGACACCCGGTTCCACCGGAAGAACTACTACTACCCCGACCTGCCGAAGAACTTCCAAATCACCCAGTACGACGCACCGATTTGCGCCGACGGGGTACTCGAAGTCTCCGTCGAGGGCGAGCGCCGCGACATCGGCATCACGCGCGCCCACCTCGAAGAAGACCCCGGCAGCCTCCAACACAAAGGCGGCAGCATCGACAGAGCCGACTATACGTTGGTGAACTACAACCGCGCCGGGACGCCCCTAATGGAAATCGTCACCGAACCGGACTTCCGCAGTCCGCAGGAGACCCGAGCGTTCCTCGCCAAGTTGGAAGAGGTACTCGAATACCTCGGCGTGTTCGACGCCACCCGTGACGGTTCGCTCCGCATCGACGCCAACATCTCGGTCGTCCCCGCCGACGAAATCGCAGCGGACGGTTCGATTTCAGACGAGGCACTCGAAGCGGCGAACCGCACCGAAGTCAAGAACATCTCCAGTCACAAAGGAGCAGAGAAGGCACTCGCCTACGAGTCCCACCGCCAGAAGAACGAAATCAAGCGCGGCCGCGCGATCGAACAGGAGACACGCCACTGGAACGAGAACCGCAAGGTTACGGTCTCGATGCGCTCGAAGGAAGAAGAGAAGGACTACCGCTACTTCGAAGAGGCCGACCTGCCGCCGCTCCAAGTCGCCCACTGGAAAGAGGAGATTCCGATTCCGGAACTCCCCGTCGCGCGCCGCGAGCGCTTCCGTGAAGAGTACGGCCTCGACGAAGAGTCCGCTTCGAAACTCACCTCGACGAAAGAGGTTGCTGACTTCTTCGAGAACATCGCCTCCGAGTTCGACGCCGACCTCGCCGCGACGTGGGTCGCCGACAACCTGCTCGGCGAACTCAACTACCGTGACATGGAGATTACGGACGTGGCCGACCGTCTCGACGAGTTCACGCGCCTCGTCGAACTCGTGGACGCCGACGAGGTGACGACGAAGAACGCCGAGGAGATCATCCTCCGCAAGATGCTCGACGAGGAGAAAGACCCCGACACCGTCGTCGAGGAAGCGGGTCTCGGAAAGGCCGACGACGACGAAATCGTCGGCTTCGTCGAGGACGCTATCGAAGAGAACCCCGACGCCGTTTCAGATTATCACGAAGGCGAAGGCGGCGCGCTCAACTTCCTCGTCGGACAGGTCATGCAGAAGTCGAAAGGCAGTGCCGACCCCGGCACCGCGAACCAGTTGCTCCGCGAGAAACTCGACGAGTAACCGACGAAGCGAGTCGGTCGCTTCTGTCCTCCGTTTTTACTGCGTTTTGTGTCGGACGTACTGTTCGATGATGACGAAGTGCGTCGAGCCGCAGGCCGCACATTCGACCGGTTCCGAGTAGTGGAACTCGCCGTCTTCGTGTGTCACCGTGCCTGCGTAGATGACGTGGCAGTTGTCACAAACGTACCGTTCCGGTAGTTCCGGGGTATGGGACATGGCAGTACATTCGTGTTCATCATACATGATACTTTGTTGCCACAAAACAGAATGTTTGGCTGGAACGCCGGTTGCGACCTTCAGGGCTGGTCCGCGTCGCGGCCGAACAACATGGCACACCCGATGACGACCGCGAACCACGTCAGGAACTCCTCGAACGCCGGGTTTGCCGAGAGTCGTTGTCGCTGGAACGTCTGATAGACGACGTAGTACTCTTCATCCGACTTGATGACTTGCGCACCCGCGTCTCTCGGCCAGAGTCGTTCGTCGGTGACGACACTCCCCTCGCGAATGGCCGTCTCTGTTTCTGGGAACGGAGCGGTCGATGACGAGACGTTTTCCAGAGCGCCTGCCGCAGACACACGTTCTGTGGAGAGGACGAAGTGGCCGTCTTCCCACGTCGAATGGCGCTCGAATACTCGACCGTCGCTGTACGCGAGATACAACTCGTCGGCCCAGAGATATCCCGTACTCCGCGTGATAGTAGGGTGGTCAACTTCGACGCTTCCGTTCAAGGTCAAGGCTTCGAGGGTGCAGTAGCGTGAGGAAGACGTTCCGAAGGTGCATGCAAATCCATCGATGCCGTGACGGAGCGCAATTCGTGTCTCATCGTCCGAAATTTCTAGCCGGTTGTCTTCGACCGCGATTTCGGTCGCTTCGTAGGTGTAGTCGGTTCCGGTGAGCGAGAGCGCCGGACCCCACCACGGTGTGAGTATCAGTAAAATCGCGAACGCGGGTCGCAGCAGTCGGGAGGAGGGCCAGGCCATACTGAGCAATCACGACATCCCTACAAAATCAGTTCGACTGTCAGGTTCAGTCGTCGCCCGCCGTCGCCGAAGTTTCGGGTCGGTCCAAGATACCCCTGCGCCACGTCCCGAGTCGGAACCACGAGACGGCGATGACGAACGACCCGACGGCACCAGTCACGAATGCCCACCAAAGACCATCGACGCCCCATCCAAGTCCTGAAACGGACCCAATCACAGGGAGCGTGACCGTCCACGAGAAGGCCACGACGATGGCAACCGGGACGCGGAGAAGCCACCGCGAGAGGATGGAGAGAATCATCGACGCTTTCGTCACGCCCGCACCGCGGAAGGCTCCCTGAATAACCATGACGCCACCGAAGAACGCCCACGACGGCGCGATAATTCTGAGGAACGTGATGCCCTCGGTGACGACTGCGTCGTCGTCCACGAACAGCCGAACCGCTTCACCGGGGAACAGAAGGACGAACCCGGCGGCGGCGAAGAGAAGCCCCATCGTCGCGGCGGTTGCCGTCCACGCGACGGAGGCCGCACGGTCAGGGGTCTTCGCGCCGAGGTTTTGTCCGACGCCGGTCGCAGTTGCCTGTCCGACTGCGCCGGAGACGGTCCACGAGACGGACATCAGGCGAACACCGACACCATATGCCGCAGTCGCGGCGGGACCGAACCGAGCGACGAACGCGGCCATCACGACGGCAGAGAAACTCCGCGCCCAGCCGTCGAGGGTCGCGGGATAGCCGATATCGACGAGTTTCGCCAGACGCTCCCGGTCGGGCCGGAGGTCCGAGAGGTGGAGTTGGACACCCCAGTCACCGCGCAGGAGGATGTAGACGCCCGCACCGGTCGCAAAGAGGCGTGCGATGAGCGTGGCGATGGCCGCACCCCGGGTTCCCATCCCGGCGATTGGTCCTGCGCCGAGGATGAGAATCGGGTCGAGGACGACGTTGAGTCCGGCGGAGACGACCATGAGCCACATCGCAGTCTTGGTGTCGCCCGCTCCCTGCAACGCCGCGCGGAAGGCGAAGAAGAGGAACGTAAGCGGGAGCGAGAGGAAGATGACTTCGATGTACGCGAGTGCTTCGGTGTAAACTGCTCCTTTCGCGCCGATGAGGGTGAGCAACGGCGCTCTGAAGATGAACCCGAGTATGGTGAGTGCTATCGAAACGGTGAGCGTGAGGAGAATCGTCTGACCGACGATGTGGTCTGCTTCACGGTCTTCGCCCGCGCCGACGTGCTGAGAGACGAGCGCAATCGTCGCCGCGGTGATACCCATCGCCGTCGAGATGAACATCCACGTGGTTGGAAACATGAGTGAGACGGCCGCGACGGCCTCGGCGCTCACGCGACCAACCCAGAAGACGTCGGCGAGGTTGTAGAGCGTCTGTAAGAGATTCCCCGCGACGAGCGGCCACGAGAGAGAGAGGAGTTTGGGCGCAATCGCACCCGTCGTCATGTCTACACGCGAGTCCTTCGACACGAGTGTGGGTTGGCTCGAATCGCGTTAAGGGCTTGGGTCAGGGAACCTGACCTAACGGCGATATTATGATTCAAGAACGCGTACTAGACTGGTCGAATGCGTGCGTCAGTCGCGGTCTGTGTCGTACTCGTCGTGCTTCTCGCAGTGATGAGTTCACCACTCGGAGTGACGGTTGTATCCGGGCAGACGTTGACCGAACAAGAGCCGAATAACGACCCGTTCGCTCCGATGGAAGTCGAATCAGGAACCGTCGTCGAAGGTACCATCACGTACGATTACGACTGGGACACCGGCGAGTACCGCTACATCGACCACGACTACATCGCCGTGTGGACCGTCGAAGGACAGTACGTCGAAGCGACCATCGAGCCGACCGACAGTTGGGGTTGGTTGACCGTCGTCATCACCAATGCGTCGAACACGGGTATGATAGACCCCGTGACAGTCGAATCGGGCGAGTCGCGGACGATTCGCGTCGTCGCCCGCGAGACTGGCTGGCATCGCATCTTTATCAGCGGCTACTATCCCGGCGTCGAAGCCTACGGCGCGGGGTCGTATCGACTGACACTTGGAGCGACAGACACACCGGGTGAGACGAACCCGACACCGGAGACTGAGGCACAGGTCACCGTCGATGGCGACGATATCGGTGGCAACGACATCGGTGAACCGCCCCGAACCGGTGGCGGACTTACCATCAGTGACATGATAGAACTCGTCGGCGTCGTCGTCGCCGCACTCGGTCTCGGCTTTAGCTACGTGAAGTACAGACAGAAGCGTGTGAGTTAGTCGAGTCTTCGCTCTCGCTCTTCTCGTCTCACTCTCTATCTAGCACACCTCTCGCGCGCGAGCAGCGCGCACGTTCACTCGCACACCCACATACGCGCGCCTTGAGGCTTCTACGCTAAGAATTCGCCCACGAAAGGTTTAGGACATCCCCCCTCATATCGCCGGGCAATGAGTCGGGGCCCCGAACTTATCATCACGGAGAAGGACAACGCCGCGAGGCGTATTGCCGACATCCTGAGCGGCGAGTCCGCCTCCGCAGAGCGAATGAACGGAGTGAACGTCTACAAGTGGGGCGGCAAGCGCTGTATCGGTCTGTCCGGCCACGTCGTCGGTGTGGACTTCCCTCCAGAGTACAACGATTGGCGTGACGTCGAACCGGTCGAACTCATCACCGCGCCCGTCGAGAAACACCCTACCCAAGAGAACATCGTCGCCGCCCTCCGGCGACTCGCCCGCCGCGCCGGGTCGGTCACCATCGCGACTGACTACGACCGCGAGGGCGAACTCATCGGCAAGGAAGCCTACGAACTCGTCCGCGACGTGAACGAAGACGTTCCCGTGGACCGCGTGCGCTTCTCCTCGATCACCCAGCGCGAAGTGACCGAGGCGTTCGACAACCCGGACGAACTCGACTTCAACCTCGCCGCCGCCGGTGAAGCACGACAGATTATCGACCTCATCTGGGGCGCGGCGCTCACGCGCTTCCTCTCACTGTCGGCCCGACAACTCGGCAACGACTTCATCTCGGTCGGTCGGGTTCAGGGGCCGACCCTGAAGCTCATCGTGGACCGCGAGCGCGAAATCGAGGCGTTCGACCCGCAGGACTACTGGGAACTCTTCTCGAAACTGACGAAGGACGCCGACGGTGCCGCCGAATCCTTCGAAGCCCAGTACTTCTATCTCGACGACGACGGCACCGAAGCAGAGCGCGTCTGGGACGAAGCCGATGCAACCGAAGCCTACGAGACGCTTCTGACTGCTGACGGCGCAGAAGTCACCGCCGTCAAGCGCCGTACCCGCACCGACAAGCCACCCGCGCCGTTCAACACCACGCAGTTCATCCGCGCGGCAGGGTCGATTGGCTACTCCGCACAGCGGGCGATGAGCATCGCCGAAGACCTCTACACGGCGGGGTATATCACCTATCCGCGTACGGACAACACGGTCTACCCCGACGACCTCGACCCCCGTGAACTCCTCGGTGCGTTCGAGGCCGACCGCCGATTCAAAGACGACGCTGAGAGTCTCCTCGAACAAGAAGAAATCGAGCCAACCGAGGGCGACAACGAGACCACCGACCACCCACCAATTCACCCGACGGGCGAACTTCCGAGCGCCTCGGACCTCTCCGAGGACGAGTGGGACGTGTACGAACTCGTCGTCCGCCGCTTCTTCGCAACCGTCGCCGAAGATGCAATCTGGGAACACCTGCGCGTCGTCGCCGAGGCCGCCGGTCTCTCGCTGAAAGCCAACGGCAAGCGCCTGCTCGAAGCCGGTTACCACGACGTGTATCCGTACTTCAACTCCAGTGAGTCGTTCGTCCCCGACGTCGAAGAGGGCGAACTGCTCGAACTCACGGACACACATCTCGACGCCAAGCAGACCCAGCCACCGCGTCGCTACGGTCAGTCCAGACTCATCGAGACGATGGAGCAGATGGGTATCGGGACGAAAGCAACCCGCCACGACGTGATTCAGAAACTCTACGACCGTGGCTACATCGAGTCCGACCCGCCGCGCCCGACTCGCCTCGCCAGCGCCGTCGTCACCGCGTCCGAAGACTTCGCACGGCTCATCGTCAGCGAGGAGATGACCTCGCAACTCGAATCCGACATGATGGCAATCTCCCGCGGCGAGGCCACACTGGAGGAGGTCACTGCCGAATCCAAGGAGATTCTCGAAGACGTGTTCGAGGGACTCATGGAGTCGCGCGAAGAACTCGGTGACCAACTCCAGAAGTCGCTCAAAGCCGACAAGACCGTCGGTCCGTGTCCCGAATGCGGCGGCGACCTCGTGGTTCGAAAGAGTCGCCGTGGCTCGTACTTCATCGGCTGTGACTCGTATCCCGACTGTACGAACACGCTCCCGCTTCCTTCGACGGGGAAACCGCTCATCATGGAGGACACCTGCGAGGAGCACGACCTCCGGCACATCAAGATGCTCGCCGGGCGTAAGACGTTCGTCCACGGCTGTCCGCTCTGTAAAGCCGAAGAAGCCGACGAAGAAGAGGACCTCGTGATTGGTCCGTGTCCGGAATGCGGTGAAGGTGTCGAGTCGGATGCCGAGGACGACGATGCCGACCACGAACACGGCGAACTCGCAATCAAGCGTCTCCGCTCCGGCTCTCGACTCGTCGGCTGTACGCGCTATCCCGACTGCGACTACTCGCTGCCGCTCCCCCGCCGCGGCGACATTGAAGTCACCGATGAATCGTGCGACGAACACGGGCTTCCAGAACTTCGAATCACGTACGACGGCGACCGCGAACCGTGGGAACTCGGCTGTCCCATCTGCAACTACCGCGAATATCAGGCACAACAGCAGGGCGCAAGCGGCAGTGACTTAGAGAGTATCAAAGGTATCGGAGCGAAGACAGCGGAGAAGTTGAAGGAAGCAGGATTCGAAGACGTATCCTCACTGAAAGACGCCGAACCCGACGACATCGCAGCGAAAGTCGAAGGTGTGGGTGCGGATACGATTCGCAAGTGGCAGGCGGCCGCGGATTAGCTTCGAAGCTGTTCTAACCCCCCTCAGATTTTACGGATTTCGACAACGAGAGAGATGGTCGTAGCGTAAACCGTCTCAAACCCCAAAGTTTCCGCACGCTTTTTAGCCCCCGTCAAGCATAGTCGGACCAATGAGTTATCCGTGGGAAGACTGGGACCATATTACGAAAATCGACCCTGACAAAGACCTCTTCGAGGACGAGACGTTCGAAGACGTGTGCGAGACGGGAACCGACGCACTCGAAATCGGTGGGACGCTCGACATCACCGAAGAGAAGATGCAGCGCGTCATCGACGCCACCGCGAAGTACGACATTCCAGTGTATCAAGAACCGTCGAACCCGGCGGTCGTCATCGACCACGATGGGCTGGATGGCTACCTCATCCCGACAGTGTTCAACGCCAGCGATTCGTTCTGGATTACCGGCGCGCACAAAGAGTGGGTTCGCATCGAAGACGGTCTCGACTGGGACCGCACCCACACCGAGGCGTACATCGTCATGAACCCCGATTCCTCTGTCGCGGAGTACACCGATGCCGATACCGACCAGTCGGCAGAAGACGTGGCCTCGTTCGCTCGCGTCGCCGAGAAGATGTTCGGCCAGAAGATTATCTATCTCGAATACTCGGGAACCTACGGCGACCCCGAGAAGGTCAAAGCGGCCCACGACGCGCTCGACGAGGCGACACTCTTCTACGGCGGCGGCATCCACGACTACGACTCGGCCTACGAGATGGCGAGCAACTCCGACGTGGTCATCGTCGGCAACCTCTTGCACGACAAAGGCGCCGATGCGGTGCGCGAGACGGTCGAAGGCGCGAAAGATGCCAAAGCCGAACTCCTTAACGCCGAATAGCTCCTAGTTTTCATCTCTTCTCAAGCCGAGCCAACGCTCTCGATTTTCAATTCGGTGGGTGGACTGACGCGCTGCTGTGATTCGTCCGGTGAACCGCGCCCGAGGAGCGTGGCGGCCGCGACGAGCGTCAGGAACGAGACGACACTCGCAAGTACGACACCGATGAGTGGGAAGGTTCCGAAGAGTGCTTCGAGTATCCGCCCACCGAAGCCGACGAGCGCGACGGCGGCGACGACCGGCACGAACGACGTGTCGAAGGCGAGTTCGTGTGCGCTGGAAACCGCGCTGAGGAACGACCGTTCGTGAGCCATTGCAACCATCATCGCCACGTAGGTGTACATCCCAGCGAGCGCGGCGATGCCAGCGAACGCGAGACCAACGACGGCAATGGCGGAGAGGCCGAGATAGGAGAGTAGTTCGGGGTTGGAGACGAGTGAGAGCGCCGCAAGCGACTCCCCGGAGAGTTTGAGGACGCCAGCGGCGATGCCCATAGCAGGGAGTTGAAGTGCGACGAGAACTGCCGAGAGACGTGCGCCCTCGACACCCATTCCGAGAAAGTCGTCGAAGGCGGGGAGAGAACTCGCGTTGCGGTCGCCGCCGCGGACGAGTCGGGCGGCGTAGCCGACGAGAAGAACATTTGCGAGCGGCGTCGCGACCGAAGCGAGCGTCACGAGTACGCCTGCAACGACAGTGTCGAATGAGGTGTCGCTGGCGAACGGGAGTGCGAATGCGGATTCGAAGTCTGAAGCGTCCATGTTCGAGGCGCAGTGGTCCCGTGTTCGTATATAAACCTCAGCTCAGAGAGAGTTTCACTCGTCGCTCGCCTGTTACTCGCTGCCGTCATCACTCGTTTGCTCGCCGTCCCAGTATCCAACCGCTGCATCGTGCGGGAAGTAGCCGTGGAGCGTTCGCGCCTCCTTGTCGCCACCGGGGGGCGAACCGCAGAAGACACCGACCTTGTTCGAGTCGGGATAGACGGCTACGTCGGGCGCGTTCATCGTCGAGATGGCGAGATACTGGAGTGGTTCGTCGCCGTCGTTTTCGATTTGTCGAGCGAACTCCTCGCCCGTAGGGAGTGCGACGTAGGTGCCAGAAGAGAGCGAACAGTCGTCGGCACCCTCGCGGGTGTGGAGCGTGCCAGTTCCAGAGAGAACGTACAGGGCCTCTTCGTTGCCTTCGTGGTAGTGTGTCGGCCACGGACGCTTTCCGGGCGGGACTTCGTAGAGCGAACAGCCGAGGTCTTGGCCGCCAGCGAGCGCGCCGAGTTGTTTGCGGCGAAAGGAAAAGCGGTCGCCCGTCTCGGATTCGACCCACTCGTGGTCGTGTTCGTCGATTGCGCGGGGTGAAGGCTCGTCAGAAGGTGGCGTTTGTGAGTCAACCATACGACACGATTGGACTCGACAGTCATAGTCGCATGGGACACACTGACAGGAAAAGCGGCAGAAGACCCCCGATTGGCGGCAAACCGAAGACACTGTGTTTAAGACCGACGGTCCGGAATCTGGTCGTATGCGAGACCGAACGTACACAGCCGACGCCAAGCCTGGCGAGACGGTTACCGTCGCCGGGTGGGTTCACGAGACTCGTGACCTCGGCGGCATCGCGTTCCTGATTCTGCGGGACACGACCGGCAAGATTCAGGTCAAATTCGAGAAGGACGAGATGGACGACGACCTCGTCGAGACGGGACTTGGCGTTCACCGCGAGAGCGTCATCGCCGTCACCGGCGACGTCGCCGAAGAACCACGTGCGCCGACGGGCGTCGAAATCACGCCAGAGAGCCTCGACGTTATCGCCGAGGCCGACGCGCAACTTCCGCTCGACCCCTCGGGTAAGGTCGATGCCGAACTCTCGACGCGTCTCGACAACCGGACGCTCGACCTGCGCAAAGAGGAAGTAAAGGCCATCTTCGAGATTCGCGCCGAAGTCCTCAACGCAGTCCGAAACAAGTTCCGCGAACTCACGGCAACGGAGATCAACACGCCGAAGATCGTCGCCACGGGCACCGAAGGCGGTACGGAACTCTTCCCCATCACGTACTTCGGCAAAGAGGCGTTCATGAACCAGTCGCCACAGCTGTTCAAGCAGCTGATGGTCGGCTCTGGTCTCGAACGCGTCTTCGAAATCGGCCCAATCTTCCGCGCCGAAGAACACAACACGCCGCGGCACCTCAACGAGGCAACCTCCATCGACTTCGAGTCGGCCTTTATCGACCACACCGAAGCGATGGACGTGTGTGAAGCGGTCGTCAAGGCCGCCTACGAGGCAGTCGAAGAGAACTGCCAGGAACAGCTCGAAGCACTCGACCTCGCCGACGAGTTCGAGGCACCCGAAGGCGACTTCCCGCGTCTCACCTACGAGGAAGCCATCCAGCGCATCAACGCGACGGGCAAACTCGACGAGCAACTCGTCTGGGGCGACGACCTGCCTACGGAAGGCGAGAAGGCACTCGGCGAAGACGTCGGCGAACACTACTTCATCACCGACTGGCCGAGCGAAATCAAGCCGTTCTACATCAAGGACAACGACGACGACGAGACGCTCTCGACGGGCTTCGACATGATGCACCCGACGATGGAACTCGTCTCCGGTGGTCAGCGTGAACACCGCTACGACAACCTCATCACAGGCTTCGAACAGCAGGGTCTCGACCCCGACGCGTTCGAATACTACACGAAGATGTTCAAGTACGGCATGCCCCCGCACGCCGGGTTCGGTCTCGGTGGCGAGCGTCTCATCATGACGATGCTCGGACTGGGCAACATCCGTGAGGCTGTGTTGTTCCCACGCGACCGGCAGCGTCTGTCGCCCTAGGCGACGACGCAACACGAGCGTGGGAACAGGGAGCAAATCTTCGATTTGCGAGTGAGTTCCCACGAGATCGCCAACATCTGAGTCCATAGGACGAAGACTTGGAGAGCCAGCGAGACGAACAAAGTGAATCTCGCCGGACCGGCAGCGTCTGTCGCCCTAGGCGACGACCGCTCACAGACCAACAATCTCATTATTTTCACCCGCAGAGCCACGCGACCAGTTTCCTGACACTCACAGTCGGCGAAATAATCGTTAGGTTGCTTGCGAGTCAACAGTGTGTGTGTGAACTCGTCGTCATCGGGGGAGCAAACGAGCGGCATCGACCGTGGGGTCTCGGTCGTCGTCGGAGAAGAGAACGAAGAGGAATCACCGCTCGAACAGCTCGTTGCGGGCGTCATCATGGCGCTCGTGTTTCTCGTCGGATTCGGCCTGCTCGCGCTCGGAAATCCGTGGTTCTGGATTGCGTTCCCGGTGGGGTTTGCGGGCGTGCTTCCCGCCGCGATGGCGCTCGTGAGGCTCTACGAATCCCGACAACGAGAGGAAGCCGAAGCAACCGATGAAACCGAGGATGCACTTGCGACGCTCCGGCGACGCTATGCGACCGGCGAATTGAGCGAAGAAGCATTCGAACAGAAGGTCGAACGTCTGTTAGAGACCGAAACCGTCGCAGACGCCCGAAAGGTGACCGACTCGCGGCGAGAGGTGCGAGACGACGAGGCGGTCGAATTCGAGCATTCCTGACTCTCATTCGACACGAACGACCGCCACAAAACACAACACCGTTAACCGACCCTACTCGTAGAAAGACCGATGAGTGACGACGCGACGGCTTTCGTCCCGGGCCACGTCACGGGCTTTTTCAGCGCACACCCGGACGACGACCCGTCTATCGCCGGGTCACGCGGTGCAGGGATGACACTCTCGCAGGGCGTGACCGTGACAGTCGAATCCGCTTCTGAGACACGGGTTCGACTCAACGACGAGGACGTTTCGATGCCGCCCGTCGAAGACGTGTTAGACGCGCTCGGCGTGGCCGCAACCGTCGATGCAGAGACGGAGTTGCCACTCGGTGCAGGGTTCGGCGTGTCGGGGGCGATGGCACTCGGAACGGCGCTGGCAGCGAACTCCGTATTCGAAACCCGCCGGTCCGAAAACGAACTGATAACCCTCGCTCACGAAGCGGAAGTTCGCGCGGGAACCGGCCTCGGCGACGTCGTCGCACAGGCACGCGGCGGCATCCCAATTCGCGTCGAGCCGGGCGCACCAACCCACGGAACGATGGACGGCATCCCCGCTCGCCCACGAATCGAGTACGTCGCGTTCGGCGGCCTCTCGACCGAAGAAGTACTCTCGGGCGATACGACAGCACTGACGGCGGCGGGCGAAGCGGCACTGGAACGGATTCGTGAGGAACCGACGTTGGACCGCTTTATGCAGGAGTCGAGACAGTTCGCCCGCGACGCAAGCCTGCTCACTTCTCGTGTCGAAGCCGCCATCAACGACGTGTCGGATGCGGGTGGCAGTGCCGCGATGGCGATGCTCGGCGAGACCGTGTTTGCCATCGGAACGGGACTCTCAGATGCTGGATACGACCCCGTCGTCTGTCGAGTTCACCCCGCCGGTGCGACGCTAAATCACGACTAATCCAGTCGATTTCCGCCGAGTTTCGGATGAGAAACTGAATTATCCTCGGAGCGAAGACGTTCGATAATGAGCGATATCGAGATTCCCGAGAGCCACCCGCGCTACCAATCGTTGCTTACCCGCCATCGAATCGAAGCGGGTGTCGAGAAAGGAATCACGAGCAAGCAGGGCCTCATCGCACAGGGTCGCGGCGAGGCCTTCGACTACCTGCTCGGCGAGCGAACCATCCCGAGCGCCGACGAAGCAGAACGAGTCTCGGCGGCCTACCTTCTTCTTGCCGAACACCCCGTCATCTCGGTCAACGGTAACGTCGCGGCACTCTGTCCCGAAGAGATGGTCGAACTCGCCGAAGCAGTCGATGCGGACCTCGAAGTCAACCTGTTCAATCGAACCGAAGAGCGCATGGAGGCAATCGTCTCGCACCTCCGCGAACACGGTGCGGACGAGGTGAAAGGCCTGACTGCGGACGGGCGAATCCCGGGTCTGGACCACGAGCGCGCCAAAGTCGATGCAGACGGAATTGGGAGTGCTGATGTCGTGGTCGTCCCCCTCGAAGACGGCGACCGTGCAGAAGCACTCGGCGAGATGGGCAAGACCGAACTCGTCATCGACCTCAATCCGATGTCCCGGTCGGCGCAGGTCGCAACCGTCCCAATCGTGGACAACATCATGCGCGCCGTCCCGAACATGACGAAACACGCCCGCGACCTGAAAGGGGCATCCCGAGAAGAACTCGAAGCCATCATCGACGCATTCGACGCCGACGAAGCACTCGCCGCGGCAGAGAAAGCGATTCGTTCGGGCGACGATACGTAACGTCCCAGTGAGTCCTATCGAACGAGTAAGAACTATACTTGGACGACATGGTTGCCGAGACGCATGAATAGTCAGAAGGCGGTTACAGTTGCGATGGCTGTCGTCGGACTCGGTGCTATCCTCGTCGGAATCCAACAGGAATTGCTCCACATCGCTCCGGTGTACGAGGGGACAATCGAGACCGGGTGGGGAGGACGGCTCAATCACGAAGAGCGCATGTTGGCCCAGCTCGGATGTGTCGGAGTCGGTGGCGCGGTCGCCACACTTCGGTGGAAGTACGCCGCAGTCCTTCCGTTGGTAATCGGTGGTGTCGAACTGGGTTATCCACTTCGAGCCGTGTTCAGCTACGCCCGGGACCCGGGCCTCTATACAGTGGTCCAAACGTACGACGGAACATCCACGAAGCTGATTCTCGGTGCCGAGCCGTTCCTGCTCGTCACCGGTGGCCTCCTTCTTCTCGGAGCAGGCATCGTCGGGTGGCGGTCGCACACTAATCGAGAGGGAACCCGTGGGCCATCGGCAGACTCCCCCGCGCTCACGTAGCGACAGAAGCAGCGACGGCCCTAACTGAATCCACTCACCAGCACCGCGAGCCACTGTACCGAGTCGCGGTGGCGGCGAACCTCGATTTCATTAATCCACTTCACCCACTGGAAGCCACGGCGATTCGGCGCGACCAATCGGAGGGGCGCACCGTGACCGTGCAAGAGTGCTTCACCCCCGACGTGAGTCGCAAGGAGCATCTCGTCTACTTCGTCGATGGGAAACGACCAGCGGAATCCCGTCACAGAACGAACCGTCACCCACCGTGCTGACGAGTGAACACCAGCGTTTTCGAGCAACTCGCTCAGTTTGAGGCCGGTCCAGTCTTGTTCCGTGTACCAGCCACTCGTACAGTCGAGGAGTGTTCGCTGTGTTCGGTTCGGGACCAGGTCGTCGGTGCTGAGCGTGAACGGCGAATCGACCAACCCCGTAATCGAGAGCCGCCACGAATCGAGGTCGATTGGGTCGGGGTCGTCGGCGACCCAACTCGTAACGGGAAATGCGGCGTTGCCATCTTCGTCCGGAAGGGGCCGTGAGCCAGTGAACCGGCGACTCGCGCCGCGAACCTCGCCGACCGCTTCGGTCACGCGATAGGTGAGCGCGCCGAAGACGAGCAAGCCGCCGTACTGGAGGGCGCGGCGGCGACCCGCGAAATCGGCGCTACTTGGGGTTCGAAATCGCGAGCGAAGGTGAACGAGAAGGACCGGAATCACGAGCAGGCCGAAGCCGATGTGGACGTTGAGGAGCGTCCAGAACGCGATTCGAACCTCGAAACCGACGACCCACGCGATACCGGTTCCGAGCGTAAGGAGCGCGACGAGTGCGAGGAGTATCGAGACGGGCGTGTCGCGGTCGTGAAGTCGTGAATCGAGGACTCTGTGTCGGACGCGGTAGAGTTTGAAACCGACGAGCGCGACGAGAGAGAGCCCGGCGACGCCGTGGACGACGAAGAGCAAGCCGTTGGCCGGATGTCCAGCGCCGAGGCTCAGCGTCCCCGAGAGGGCTTCGAAGAGCGTGAGAACGAGGATGCTCCAATCGACCGCGCGGGGAGGAGGTTCGACTCGTCTACGGAGGGATTCGAGTCGGCCCATGCGTCATACTACCAATCGGGCGGGCAAGAAGGCGTCGCGGGGGAGAATCGAAGGAACAGAGGCACCGATGCGTGTCGGCCTCGGACGCGGACTGTTCATGGGGTTGGTGCGCGTGTACTGTGTATGGGGTTCACGATTCGGTGGGAGACGGGACCCGAATGGAGCGGAGACAACAGCCTCGACGACGAGCGTCACGAGACACTGGCGTTGTGGGCTGCCGACTGTGCGGAACACGTGCTACGGCTCTTCGAGGCGGAACGACCAGACGACGACCGACCTCGAACCGCAATCGAGACAGTACGTGAGTGGCAGAACGGCGAAGTGACGGTCGCTGAGGCGAGAGAGCAGTCGCTCGCTGCGCAGGCGGCCGCACGCGACGCATCCTCGACTGCCGCTTGCGAAGCAGCCCGTGCCGCCGGTCACGCCGTCGCAACCGTTCAGGTAGACAGACACGCGAAGAGCGCGGCGAACTACGCGATAAAATCCACCGTCGCCGCCAATCCAACTGACGAGCGCGCCGCAGAGGACGAGGCCAACTGGCAAATGGGACGGCTTCCATCGGACCTCCGTGCGGTCATGTTTCTCGAAGAGATGGGCAAGTAAGAGAGTTGGTCCGGTGGTGTCGGTGGGAGAATTCGGTCGGTGGTATCGGTGGCCAAAAAATCGCCGAACGATAGGGAGAGAGTGTTAGTCGTCGCTGAGTGCGGGCGACAGTTCGACAGGCAACCGGTCGCGGTCGTGTTCTTCGTTGAAATCGAGGTCCGGACCGACCGCGTAGATGCGCTTGGGGTTGATGTCGTCGTGGCTGACGAAGTAGTGGCGGATGATGTGGTCCATGTTGACCGTCTTCTCGACACCCGGCAGTTGGTAGAGTTCCTTCGTGTAGTTCCAGAGGTTGTCGTACTCGTGGATGGCCTTCTTGTTACACTTGAAGTGGGTGTGGTAGACGTGGTCGAAGCGAATCAGTGTCGCAAACATGGCAATGTCCGCCTCGGTGAGTTTGTCGCCTGCGAGGAATCGCTGGTCGTCGAGAACCTCCTCCCAGTGGTCGAGTGCGTCGAACAACTCACCGACAGCGTTCTCGTAGGCCTCTTGGGTGGTTGCGAATCCGGCCCGATAGACACCGTTGTTGACGGGTTCGTAAATCTCGTCGATGAGGCGTTCGACCTCTTCTTCGTAACCGTCAGGGTTGAGGTCCACGTCGTTTTCGGCGAGTGAGTCGAACGCCTCGTCGAGCATGCGCATGATTTCGCGCGACTCGTTGTTGACGATGGTCTCGCGCTTTTTGTCCCAGAGGACGGGGACGGTGACGCGGCCCGTGAATTCGTCGTCCGCACGGGTGTAGATGTCGCGGAGGTACTCCTCGTCGTAGAGTGGGTCGGGAATGTCCTCGGAGAACTCCCAGCCGTCGTCGATACGAACTGGTTCGACCAGCGAGAGCGAAATCACGTCTTCGAGCCCTTTCAGTGCGCGCGTCATCGCAGTTCGGTGTGCCCACGGGCACGCACGACAGATGTAGAGGTGGTAGCGTCCGGCCTCGACGGGGAAGCGGTCGTCTTCGCCGACCCAGTTGCGGAAACTGGTGGTCTGTCGCTCGAACTCGCCGTCGTCGTTGGTGGCGACGAACTTGTCGGTTCGCCACTCACCCTTGTAGAGCATATTCATGCGTTGGGACCTCAGTCATCGGTCGTTAGGGACTCGGAGACAAAAAGAGACAGGCGACGCCGGTGTAACCGGGGGACATGACTACACCTTCGAGATTCTTGTCAATGTTCATAGTATTGTGAATTGCTGTTAAATAGTACAGTCATGGGTTCTGATGAACGGATACCGACAATTTGCAAAACAATGATTATTGATTGTGATGATTTTGATGTGTGGTATGGTAGTAATTGACATCACAACGGAAGACGGACAACGAGAAGCGCTCAAGCGGATGCTGACAATCCGTGCATTCGACACGAAGGCGGGCGATTTGTTTGCTGACGGTGAACTGCCGGGGTTCGTTCACCTGTACGTCGGTGAAGAAGCGGTCGGAGTCGGTGCGTGTGCAGCCTTAGAAGAAAACGACTACATCACGAGTACCCACCGAGGGCACGGTCACTGTATCGCCAAAGGACTCGACCCGAAGATAATGATGGCCGAGTTGTACGGCAAAAAGGGTGGCTACTGTAACGGGAAGGGTGGCTCGATGCACATCGCAGACGTCGATGCAGGGATGCTCGGCGCGAACGGTATCGTCGGCGCAGGCCCACCACTGGCAACCGGTGCAGCACTCACTTCGCAACTGAAAGGTGAAGATACGGTCGCACTCGCGTTCTTCGGTGACGGTGCAGTCGCACAAGGACAGGTCCACGAGGCCATCAACATGGCCGCGACGTGGAACCTCCCGGCAGTGTTCGTCGTCGAAAACAACCAATTCGGTGAGGCGACTCCTGTCGATAAACAACACAACGTACAGAACCTGAGTGAGACTGCTGAGGCGTACAACATCCCCGGCTTTACCGTCGATGGGATGGACATCACAGCAGTCTTCGAAGCAGTGAAAGAAGCCCGCAAGCGGGCCGCAGAAGGCAACGGGCCGACGTTCATCGAAGCCGAGACGTACCGATACTACGGTCACTTCGAGGGTGACCAGCAGCCCTATCGGACCAGACAAGAGGTCGATAGCTGGCGCGGACGCGACGCGATTGACTCGTTCAAAGAGCGACTCATCGATGCCGGAACGATTACCGAAGAAGAGTTCGACGAGCTGAAAGCCGACATCGACGCAGAAATCGAAGCAGCCGTTGAAGAGGCAAAAGCGGCTGAATACCCAGACCCAACCGAAGCCTACGAAGACATGTTCGACGCGACAGTCCCAGAGATTAGTCAGTTCTCCAGCCAAATGCGGGCTGACGGAGGTGAGCGAATCGACGATTCGCGAGTCTCGTCAGAGCTTGACTCTGACGGAGGTGAGGACCAATGAGTACCGAATCAGCACCGGGAACAGGACCAGAACAGACCGAAGAGATGACCGTCCGTGAGGCGATTCGCCTCGCACTCCGCGAAGAACTCCGACGCGACGAGGACGTCTTCGTGATGGGTGAAGACGTCGGTAACTTCGGCGGCGTCTTCGAAGTGACAGGCGACCTCGTCGACGAGTTCGGCGAGACGCGCGTCCGTGACACGCCAATCAGCGAAGCAGGATTCATGGGTGCCGCAGTCGGTGCCGCGGCAACTGGCACACGCCCAGTCGTCGAAATCATGTTCGCCGACTTCATCGGCGTCTGTTCGGAGCAGATCATCAACCAGATGGCGAAGAACCGCTACATGTTCGGTGGGAAGACGGAGATGCCTGTCACCGTCCGAACGACCGAGGGCGGCGGCATGGGTGCGGCAAGCCAGCACTCGGGGACGCTCCACACCTGGTTTGCTCACTTCCCCGGTGTGATGGCGGTCGCCCCCGGCAGTCCACGTGCCGCAAAGGGCCTTCTCAAATCCGCGATTCGGTCGAACGACCCCGTCATCGTCTTCGAGAACAAGATGATGTACGAACAGCGCGGTCAAGTCCCACTGGACGAAGACTTCACCATCCCAATCGGGAGCGCAAGCGTCGAGCGCGAAGGCGAGGACGTCACCGTCGTCGCAACCCAGCGCATGGTCGGCGAATCGCTCGACCTCGCAGAAGACCTCGACGGCAGCGTCGATATGGAGGTTATCGACCTCCAGTCACTCTATCCGATGGACACCGACACGCTCGTCGAGAGTGTGAAAAAGACCGGTCGGCTCGTCATCGCAGACGAGAGTCCGCTCTCGTACGGTACGCACGCCGAGGTTGCGACGCGCGTCATGGAGAACGCGTTCTACAGCCTTGATGCCCCGATTCAGCGGGTTGGCGTCGCCGACGTCCACATCCCGTTCAGTCCGGCACTCGAAGAGGAAGTCTTACCGAGCGCATCGGACGTCGAAGCCGCGATTAACAGAGTTGTCTAAGTGACGACGACCGTTGGTCTCGTCGTCAACCCGGCCGCCGGACGCGACATCCGGCGGCTGACTGGCGGCGCAAGTGTCAGCAACAACTACGCGAAGCGCCGGACCGCAGGGTGCGTCTTGGCAGGCCTCACAGTGCGTGACGACATCGACGTTCGCATCATGCCGGATAACGGCGGCCTCGCAGAGAGCATCGTCGCAGACGCACCATCCGGAATCGAAATCGAACCGGTCGAGATGCCAATCACTGCTTCGTGGCGAGACACGCGAACCGCGGCGCGACACTTCAGCGACGTCGCTGATGCGGTCGTCGTTCTCGGTGGTGACGGGACGACCAGAGACGTCGCACAGACGATCGGCGACGTGCCAGTCGTGAGTATCTCCACCGGGACGAACAACGTCGTTCCGACGCCGGTCGATGGAACGGTCGCGGGCGCTGCTGCGGCGTTCGTCGCAACTGGCATCGTTTCGGTCGAAGAAGCAAGCCTCACTCACGGAACGATTGCAGCAGAAATCGAGGACCGAAAGGGTGACGAGACCATTCGCGGCTTGGCAACCCTCGGTGTCCTCGACCAACCATTCGTCGGCACGCGCGCCATTCTCGACCCGTCACACATCGTGGGTGGCGTCGTCTCACGCGCCTCACCCGCCGAAATCGGCATCTCGGCGATTGCTGGCGCGCTCATCACACACCGCCCAGAAGACCCCGGCGGAGTTGGATTCCGTCTCTCGCGGGGTGACGAACCGGGGACGCCCGTCCGTGCGATTACCGTCCCTGGAAACCTTTCAGAAGTTCGCGTCGCCGACTACGAAGTCCTCGACGATGGCGAACCCTACACGTTCGAACTCGAACGCGGCGTCATCAGTGTCGATGGCGAACGCGAACGCGAGGTAAAAGACGGCTACATAGAGATTCGGCCGGTTGCCGACGGCCCTCGAATCGTCGATATCGATGCCGTCGTCGAAAAAGCGGCCCGAGAGGGCTACTTCAGCGAAGCATAAGTCCGAATCAGATTTTTTCGACGGTTAGCGACCTGCCGCCGCGAGCACGAGCGGCCACGGATTCTCGATATGTTCACAGAGCGTCGCGAGGAAGCGCGCCGCGTCCGCACCGTCCACGATTCGGTGGTCGAACGAGAGCGAGAACGAGATGAATTTTCGAACCCCGACCGTGTCGTCTTCGAGCGGAACGACCCGCTTTTCGATGGTGTTGACTCCGAGAATCGCAACCTGCGGCGGGTTGATAATCGGGTCGAACGATTCGACGCCGAGGACACCGAGGTTCGAGATGGTGAACGTTCCACCCGTCAGGTCGTCCATCGTGTAGGTTCCGTCGAGGGCGCGTTCTGTGACTTCTGTGCGCTGTTTGGCGAGTTCCGGCAACGAGAGGCTATCGACGTTTCGGACGACGGGCGCAACTAATCCGGCGTCGATATCGACGGCCATGCAGATGTGGTGGTCTGCGTGGAGTTGGTGGGTTTCGTCTTCGAACGTCGCGTTGAACTCCGGATGGGTATCGAGCGCCGCGGAGACTGCGAGCAAGAGGAGGTCAGAGAGCGAAATCGGTGCGTCGAAGGCTTCGGCGGCGACATCTTTCGCCGCGAGGAGTTCTTCTGCGTCGGCGCTTCGATTGACCGTGACGTGGACCGACTCGCGATAGCTTTGTCCGAGTCGGTCGGCGATGGTTCGGCGCATCCCCGTCAGCGGGCGTTCCATCTCTATCTCTTCGACGCCGGGTTCGATAGACCCGGATGCTGTGGCGACGGACTCTTGTTGGGAACCAATCGCGGCGCGCACGTCGGATTCGGTGATTCGGCCGTTTTGGCCGCTCCCTTCGAGGCGCTCGATTTTGACGCCGAGTTCGCGGGCGAGTCGTCGGACTGTCGGTGGAGCAAACACTCGTTGGGACTCCGCTGGTTCTTCGACCGCTTCGGCGCTCGCTGACTGCGCTGCCGCCTGAATGTCGTCTTCCGAGATTGCACCCTGCGGGCCGGTTCCTTCGACTGTCGTGAGGTCGACACCGAGGTCGTCGGCGAGTTTCTTTGCACGCGGAGATGCACGGATTGGCTCGGCCGTTGCGGCGGCACCACCAGACGAACCTGACGAGGCGGCAGATGCGGCGGCTTCGACGTCAGACTCGGTAATCGCACCCTGTGGCCCACTTCCGGAAACCGCTGTTAGGTCAACACCAACCTCGTCTGCGAGTTGTTTCGCACGCGGCGACGCGCGAACCTCGGATGCTGCAGTACTGCTACCTGTTGTCGCCGATGCTGGCTCTGGTTCTGAAGCAGGTTGTGTTTCGGCACTCGTCTCGGACTCGCTCGATGTCGAGTCGGTCGCCGCACTGGCACCGGCGTCGGCTTCGAGGTCGGAGATGTCTTCGTCGGCCTCGGCGACGATTGCGAGCGCGCCGCTCGGTTCGATAGACTCGCCTTCGGGGAGGAGGATACGTCGGAGGACGCCGTCTTCTTTGGCCGCGATTTCGGCAGTCGTCTTCTCGGATTCGATTTCGGCGAGAACATCGCCTTCAGAGACGTCGTCGCCCTCGGAGACGAGCCAGGCAGAGAGTAATCCGGTTTTCATCTCTAACCCGAGCTTCGGCATTTTAACAGTGTACGCCATGGTAGCATTATACACAATATATCGACATATATTTTCACCACAGATTCGGCCCAGTGGAGTCGCTGAGAGCCCACATATATCGACTTACGTGAGAATCACGAGTTACAGAACGACGCCCGAACGAATCCGTGCGAACCCAAGTGCGTGAGTCTCGCTGTGGGTGACACGACAGGCGGATTCGAGTGCGCGATGTGCCGAGACGAGTCGGGAATCTAGCATCGCTGTCGGCGACCCACGCATCGTTCGCGTCCCCGGCGGCGCGCTCGCACGGACGACTGCACGGAAGAGGGGATTCAACGTTCGCCACGCGGGATGCGTCGTCCGCGCGAGGTCGACCAGACAGAGACGACCGCCCGGGCCGACGAGCGACGCCCACGACGAGACGACAGCGGCGGGGTCACCGAACATCCCCGAGACGAACGTTGCGAGAACGGCGTCAGCATCGGCGATGGGCGGAGTCGTCGCATCGGCACGGACGAGGTGGATATTCGGATACTCGGAGCAGCGGCGACGGGCGACATCGAGTACGCCCGGCGAGAAATCGACGCCGATGACGATTCCCGTTGGGCCGACACGCTCGGCGAGATACGGGAGGTTCGCGCCCGTGCCACAGCCCATTTCGACGACTGTCTCGCCCGGATGCAAGGATAGTGCATCTGCGGCATCGCTCCTGACGGTGTGAATCCACGGCGCGCGACGGGCGAGGGTGTCGTAGACCCGTGCCCACCGAGTATAGAACGACTGTGCGACGCTCGCGGGGTCGGCCATCAGAGGAGGATGCGCGCGACCGATGCGACTGTCGGCGCGTCGGGGCCGACGATGTAGGTGATTGGCTCGATACCGTAGCCACCCGTCTGGTAGACGACGAACGTCTTCGGCAGACTGCGGTCAGAGAGGACCTCACGAACGGGGTCGGTCGGCGCGTCCGGGTCGAACTCGATGCACTCGTAGCCTTCGGCTTCGAGTTCGTCGATGACGCCCGCGTCGTAGACGATGTTGAGTGTGGCACGAACATCCGCACCAGCGGCGCGCGCAGACAGGAGGACCGAAGCGACGTGTTCACTGACGCCGAACTCCGGGTCGCCGGGGACGGTCGCTTTCCCCTTCACATCGAAGATTCGACCAGGGATTGCCGCCACGTCGTCCACGCTTTCGGCATTCGGCAAACACTCGACGAGGTTCGACCCCACGTTGGGGATGAGACCAGCGAATCCAGAGGTGTTGACGAGGGTCCGAAGGCCGCGCCGGACCGACGAGCGAACCTGTTCGACGGTTCGGATTTCGCTGTTGGGGTCGTGGATGCTCTCGAATCCATCGAAGTCGGCGAGGTCGGGCATGGCCTCTTCGTGGAGGTCCGACAGGAGGTCGCTCTCTTCGAGTTGCCGGATGAGGACCTCGGCTTCGATGAGAGCCTGAATGGGCGACATATCGCCCGATGCGAGTCCCTTCCCGACGCGGGCGACGAGGTCTTCGACGCGCGGGTCGTCGGCGATTCGGTCGTTGACGCTGACCTCGCCGTGAGCGTACTTCGAGACGGCACTCTGGCTGATGCCGAGCACGTCCGCGACTTCGGCCTGCGTGAAGCCGCGACTCCGGAGGTCCTCGGCGAGCAGTGCGCGGAAGGTGGGCAGGAACGCCTCGACGACGATTTCTTCGATGAACCTCATTCCGACCCACCGAACTCGGGGTCCGAACTGAGCCGCGAGGCCTGTGGGCCGCGCTGACCCTGATATTTTGACCCGCGTTCAGCACCGTATGGGCGGTCAGCGGGCGATTTCATCTCGGTGAAGACGAGTTGCGAGATGCGCATACCGGGTGTGAGCGCGACGGGAGCGGTTCCAAGGTTAGAGAGTTCGAGCGTAATCTGGCCCTCGTAGCCGGGGTCGACGATGCCTGCGGTGGCGTGGATGACCACGGCGAGGCGACCGAGCGACGAGCGGCCTTCGACGGTTGCGAGCAGGTCGGCGGGAATCTCGACCCGCTCTTTGGTCGTTCCGAGGACGAAATCGCCGGGATGGAGGATGAAGTCGTCGCCCTCGGCGACGTGTGTTTCACGGACGTACTTCGAAATCTCGTCTTCGCGGTTGGGGTGGATACACGAGATGTTGGTTCGCTGGAACTCCAAAAATTCCGTGCCGAGTCGAAGGTCGATACTCGCAGGCTGAACCTGCATGTCGATGTCGTCGATGGGGTCCACGACGAGGTTCCCTTCTTCGAGACGGCGGAGGATATCGGCGTCAGAGAGTATCATGCGCGAAAGAGCGCGATGGGACAACGTAAATCCACCTTCTCCGGTCCTAGGCGAGATTGATTAGAAAGCCGATAAAACTCAAACTAACTGTGACGACGGCCGCATCACCCACAGCAATGTCGCGGGCGCACGCGAGACCGTAAGTCCGGATGTACGTCGTCCACGCGACGACGACGAGTGCGACGAGCGTCCCGAGAAGGTCCAACGAGGCGAGTGCTGCTTGCATCACGGAGAGTGCGCCATCGGGGTCCGCCGGGAGGTCGAGGGTGCCAAACTGGTAGACGAGATACGCACCGACGACGAGGGCCACTCGCTGGAGATCGAACGGTGGTGATTTCGAGTCGAAATATGCGCGAGGCTTGAGGAGGGGCGTTCGGGGACCAGCCATTGCCGAAACCCACCCAACTATCAAGTAAATGTCTTGTCATCGCACGTGATGAGAGGACATTTAGGCCGTCGCCGGGGAGTACACGGCATGAAACAGGCCATCGTCGCACGAGCAGACCTCGGCATGGGCCGAGGCAAACTCGCCGCGCAGGTCGCCCACGCCTCGCTCTCTGCGTACGAAGACGCGGATAGAAAGACCCGCACGAAGTGGAAAGGCGTCGGACAGAAGAAAGTCGTCCTCAAGGCCAACGGCGAGCAGACACTCTTCGACCTCGCCTCGAAAGCCGAGCGAGAGGGCCTTCCCCACGCTATCATCCGCGACGCGGGACACACCCAACTCGACCCCGGCACGGTGACGGCACTCGCGGTCGGCCCCGCCGAAGACGACCTCGTCGACCGCGTGACGGGCGACCTCTCGCTCTACTGATGCGCGAGGCACACCCCCTCGAACAACAAGTCGGTATCAGCTCTTACGTGAGCGACGCCGACGGGATTGGCGGCACCCTGCGCGTCGAACCCGAGGATTTCCACGTCCGCGAACTCGAACTCGACTCGCTCAATATCCGCCCCGTCGATGCACCAACGGGCGACTTTCCGACGCTCCTTCTCAGAGTCACGCTCCGCGGGTGGGACACCAACGACTTCGCCGGTCGCCTCTCCGACGAACTCGGCGTGAGCAGAGAGCGAATCTCGTGGGCCGGAACGAAGGACAAGCACGCCGTGACTACCCAACTGTTCTCGGTCTACGGCGGCGACGCCGACGAGGTTCCCGAACTTCACGATGCAGACATCGAAGTCGTCGGACGATTCGGTCGCAACCTGAGTTTCGGTGACCTCGCGGGCAACGAGTTCAAAATCCGCGTCCGCGACCCAGACCACCCCGAGAACATCGAAGACGTCACCGAGTCGCTCGAAGCCTTCGCTGGCCGCGACGACATGGTCGGCGTCCCCAACTTCTTCGGCCACCAGCGGTTCGGCAGTATTCGACCGAGTACGCACACTGTCGGTCTCCATATCCTCCGCGGCGAGTGGCGCGAAGCAGTCCTCGCCTACTGTGGAAACCCGAGCGAGCGCGAACCCGAAGAGACCCAAGCAGGCCGTGGAGTCGTAGACGAGGAAGCCGACTCTGCAGACCCGGACTGGCATCGCGCACTCGATGCGATGCCGGGCTATCTCGGCTACGAACGTGGCATGCTCCACCGACTCGCCGAGGACGGTGCCGAGACCGACGACGACTGGCGCAACGCGCTCGAATCCGTACCGTCGAACCTCCAGCGTATGTTCGTCAACGCCGCGCAATCTTACGTCTTCAACCGCGTCCTCTCGGAGCGGCTCGAACGCGGCCTGCCGTTCGACAAACCAATCGAGGGCGACGTGGTGTGTTTCGCCGACCGCGACGCGCCCGAGGGCCTCGAACTCCCCGACGTAGGTCGCCTTCAGACGGCGACCGGCAAGCGCGTCGATGTGATGGCCCGCCACACCGAGCGCGGGCGCGCCTTCGTCACCGCACCGCTGGTCGGTACCGAGACTGAGTTAGCCGACGGCGAGCAAGGGGAAATCGAGCGAGAGGTCCTCAACGAACTGGACCTCGAACAGTCCGACTTCGACCTCCCGGGGCAGTTCCACTCGACGGGGACGCGACGAGCGATTCTCGTGCGAACGGGCCTCGAAATAGACGACACGACATTCGAGTTCGCCCTGCCGCACGGTTGCTATGCGACTGCCGTGTTGCGCGAGTATCTGAAGACGGACCCCGTCTCGCTCTAATCGCTCCTCTAATCGTTCTCTAATCGGCGTTTCTCCTACGCGTCAGTCGCCGTTGCGATGTAGCCAATCGTCCCGAACGGGAGTGCAAACAGCGCCGCGACGACGGCGAACGTGATGGCGAACCCGACAGCACCGAGGTCGAATCCGGCGGCCTCTGCGGCAGGTGGGAAGTAGAGCCACGCAGGAATCGCAAAGCAGACCGCCGAGACGACCGCACCAGTTCGGAAGAGTCCGCGAGCGGCGGCAGTGCCGAGCGAATAGCCGACGACGGCGGGAAGCACGAGCGTCACCGCGTGGGAGGCGGTTGGGCCGACGAGTACAGACGCGATAGCCGCGCTCACGGCGACCGGACCGACAGTGTACGCCGCGCCCGCGACGACCGAGTTCGTCTGCGTTCGACCCGCGACGATTGCACCGAGAGAGGCGAGGAAGGCGACGACGACGCCCGCGACGACTGCCGGACGGTCACGGGCGAAGACGGCGACGAGTGGAAGCCCGGCAGAGAACACGAGCGCGAAGACGTATTCTGCCGTGGTACGCGTGTTCGAGACCGAATTTGGCGAGAGAAACAGTCGGAATCCGCTCGCCGAGAGCCACGCGAGACCGGCAAACAGAAGGGTCGAAACCGGGGCGGCCCGTCGAAGGAACGAGAGAATCGCTTCGCCGGTTTGGACCGCCGAATCGAAGAGTTGGAGAGCGAGGCGCACGGTCGTCTCGGGGTCGAGTGCGAGCGCGACGAGACCGATGAGACCGCTGAAGGCAACGGGGGAGAGGGATGCTAAGAGTGCCCGGCGACGCATATGGATTGACGTTTTCGACGGGTTACCAATAGTTTTCGCCACCGCAGTGTCACGATAGGCGAGATAAACGACCTTTTGTACGCACACATCCGACCACCGACTATGCACTGTGGGCGGTGTGGCACGACGTTAGAGAAACCCGGAGACTACTGTCTCACCTGTAACACCGCCAACTGCGACGCCGTCATCGCCGTCTTCGAAGCCTCTCGTGCGAACCTCACCTTCCTCGACGAAGCGGACGTGGTGGGAAAGACGACGGTGACGACGATACCCGAAGACGACGACGGCGAGACGAAAGTCATCCAAGTGCGGAATTTCGCCGGTCTCGTCGCCGACGAAATCCGACGCAAACGCCCCGAAACGGTCTACGCCGCGGGCGAGCGCGACCCCCTCCGCGAGACGCGTGCGCAACTCCACTACGAATTTTATCGCATCGCCGACACCGACGACCCGATTTCCACCGTTGTGAGCCAACGCGGCGAACGCGCGTTGGAAATCGTCGATATCCCACCTGCCGAGAAACTGGGTGGGTCGCACACAACGATTATCGGCGGGCGACAGGGCCGCCGCGCAATCGGTGTCGTCGCCGGTCACCCCCACGTGAAGAAAGTTATCCCCGGCCCAATCGATGCCGGTGGCAAAGGGTCGCAGAAAGGGTTGCGGGCGAAAGTCACCCGGGCCGACGACAACGGCAACGTTCGGCTTCTTCTTCGTGATGGCTCCAGTGTCCAAGAGAACCGGTTGGTGACGACGGCGATGAACCGCGAGACTGGCGAGCGCGTGCGCGACGACTTGAACGAGGCGCTTCGTGAGGATGGATTGCAGGACGAGTAAGCGCCTACGGCGCGGCAAACGACCAGAGCGTCGAGACCTGTCTGTTTCCAGTCCGTATTGTGACTCGGTCCGACCCGACGAGGGGAGCATTGACGACGCCTGAATCGAACGAGAATCTTCCGAGGCGGCATCCTCGTTCGATATCGAACGCCGTGAGATATGCATCGTCATCGCTGGTCACAGCGAGAAAGACACACTCGTCGCTGGCGATTGGGGTGCTGCTCCGCCCTCGCGTCCGTGCTTCCCAGTAGTAGGCACCCGATTTCGGGTCGAACGAGGTCAGTTGTCCGTCTCCTTCCGGAATCGTTCGGGAGGTTGCGTACCCCACGCCATCCGCGAGAGTAACTCGTCCCCGAAGTTCTTCGTCTTGCCATACTCGTGCCCCCGTCTTCGTATCGAATGCGACCAGTTTCTCCCCCATCGATGCGAGTACTCGCTCGTCCAAGACGGATGGTGCCGGATAGCCGCGAGTGGCGCGACCAGTTTGCCACCGAGTGCTTCCGTCGTCTGACAGTGCAATCAGTTGGCGGTCAACCGAACAGAAGACCCCATCTCTATTTCCATCGAGATATCGTGGAACCGGAAGCCGCGAATCGTCCGCAGTGAACCGTGTGAAGAGTTGGGCGGCACCAGTATCGATATCGAAACTGTATAGCCGACTGTATGGCTCGTCAGCCTCGAACGATGGCGTGTCGATGTTCACAACACCGACGTAGAGCGTCTTTCCGACGATTGTCGCCGCTTCCTGCATGATGGACGCCGTTTCTTCCGTTCCGGGGGCCTCGAAAACCCAATCACGTTTGCCGGTCGCTCTGTCGAGTGCGGCGATGTACCGTGTTCCGATACCGACCACCCACTGGTCAGTAGTCAGCAGACGAGAAGGTGTGAACCTCTCTGCGAGTGCGTCGTTCGACGTTCGCCAGCGTTGTTCGCCCGAGGCTGGGTCGAGCGAGAGGATTTCTCGCTCTGTCGCAACGTAGATGGTATTTGCATCAGTTGTAGCCGCGGCCAGTTCGCTCGTAGTATCGAACCGCCACACGTCGGCTTGTTCCCACTGAGTGTCGCACTGGATATCTTGAGGCGTCTCTTCCGGTGTAGGCGTGTTCGTCGTCGTCGGCGACTCAGATGGAAGAGAACGCGTGGTCGTCGGTCGCGCATCGGGTGTTTCGTGAGGGTCCGTCGGTTGATTGCTCCCACAACCTGCGAATGGGACGATGCTGGCAACGAGAGAAGAGAGAACGGCGCGTCGGGAGGGCATAGCAGATAGCTCAAAACAAAGAGCAATAAATCCCCAGTTGGCTGAAATATTAACTCAAACGGATGGGCCGAATCCTCACTCTCGGGTAGTGACATTCAGGCCGACTCGCCTTCTTCACCCGTCGGAATCTCGATTGGCTGTTCTCGCACCTCGTTGTCTCGGTACCACGCAACCGTCTCCTCGATTGCCTCTTCGAGCGGTGTCGCGGTCACCGCACCGCCAAAGGCCTCTCTGAACTTCGAGTCGTCCACGACGAACGGCGCTTCGAACTCGTATCTCAACTCTGCTATCTCACCGAGTTCGTCGCTGACGAGGCCACCGACACTAATCATCCACCCCGGTGCGGCGATGATTCGCGGGAAGTCGGGGGCGACGCCCGCGGCGTCGTAGACGAGGTAGACGAATCGACGGGTCGAAACCGTCTCCGGATTCGGGACGTGCCACGCCTCTCCGAGTGCCTCGTCGCGCTCGCCGAGCAAGACGAGCGCGCGGGCGAAGTCGGGGACGTAGGTGTAGGTGTGCGGGAGGCGCGGGTTGCCGAGGACGCGGGCGCGTTTGCCCTGGACGGTGGCCCCGAAGACCATCTCGCCGACCGCCGATTCACGGACACGAGGGCCGAAGAAGTCGCTGGCGCGACCAATGGTCGCTTCGATTCGCCCGGCTTCGTGGGCGTCCATGACGAGTTCAGCACACTCGGTGCGAGCTTTGCCTTTCGGGCCAGTGGCCGCGTACGGAAGGTTTTCGGTGATTCGAACATCGACTGGGCCGTACATGTAGAGGTTCTCGGCGACGACGAGTCGCGCATCGACGGCTTCGACACCGGCAATGACCCCCCGGGTCAGCGGTGGGAAGAGTTCGGGCCACTGGTCGTACGGCGGTTGTGCGCACTGATAAACCACGTCTGCACCGTCGAACGCGACTGCGGCGGCGTCGGGGTCCGAGACGTTGGCGCGGCGGTGTTCGACACCGTCAGGGAGAGACACGTCGTCGTGGCGTGTGACGACGATGGTGTCGTCACCCCGCGAATGGAGATGTTCGACCACTGCCTGTCCGACCGGTCCTGCGCCAACAACGAGGTGAGTTGTCATAGCACACACTACGTCGAGAAGGGAGAAAATCGTGCCGAGGGGCCGCACTCACGGGGACGACTCGTAGGGTTTATTCATGCCGAAGGGGTAGTTGCCGACACTATGGCCGAGAAAAAGGCACGATCTGTTGGCAGTGCCGGGCGCTTTGGTGCACGGTACGGCCGCGTCGCCCGCCGCCGCGTCAAGGAAATCGAAGCAGAGATGAAGAGCGCAAAGGTTGACGGCGAATCCGTCACCCGCGTTGGAACTGGAATCTGGAAGAACGAGGAGACCGGCGAGGTCTTCACTGGCGGTACCTACCGTCCCCAGACCCCCGCAGGCAAGCAGGTCCGACGTTCCATCCGCGCCGCACTCTCCGGCGAGGACGAGTAAACGCACACCGCTTCGATTCTTCACTTACTATGAGCTACAAGTGTTCCCGATGTAAGCGCGACGTCGAACTCGACGAGTTCGGTGGCGTTCGCTGTCCGTACTGTGGGCACCGCGTCCTGTTGAAGGAGCGGACCCCCAACGTGAAAGAAGTCAACGTCGAGTAACGTGCGCCCCGCGCACAGCGCTTCTCTCGAATTCGACTACCCCGACGAGCGGCGCGCACGTATCGTCGAACGGGCCGTCGCCGTCGAAGTCGGCGAAATCGACGATGCACGCTCGGGTGCGAGCGTGGAGAGAGATGGAACAACCGTCGTCATCACCGTCAAGGCGGGCGATTTAGTCGCTCTCCGCGCCGGAATGAACTCGTGGATTCGCCTCGCCGAAACGGCTGAATCGGTCTCACAGGCGGGCGACCGCCGTGCTCGTTCTGCGTAGGAGACCGCGGGTGTTTTAGGGCCAGGACCACCTGGGTTCGGGTATGCAGGGAAGTCTGCCCCCAGAAGCACAAGAGAAGCTCGAAGAGCTCCAGAATCTCCAAGAGACCGCTCAGAACGTCACTGAGCAGAAGCAGTCCTCGGAGAGCGCACTCGCGGACGCCCAGACGGCGCTCGAGACGCTCGAAGGTGTCGACGAAGACACGAACATGTACCGTGAAGTCGGCGAACTCCTCGTCGAGACGGACTACGAGACGGCCAAAGCGGACCTCGAAGAGAAGGTCGAGACGCTCGAAATCCGCGTCGAGCAGCTGACGAAGCAGGACGAGCGCGTCCAAGAGAAGTTCGAGAGCCTCCAGCAGGAACTGCAGGAGATGCTCCAAGGCGGCGCTGGCCCGATGGGCCCCGGCGGCGCATAAATGGCTGAACCGACGGACGAAGAAGTGGTCACGACCGCCGCAGAGGCGGCAGAAGGCCTCATCTTCGCCCGTTTCAAGCAATCGAACGTCAAAGACCTCGACGTCACCGTGACGTTCGAAGACGGCGTCCTCGACGTTGATGTCTACATCAACGCGCCGGACGACGCCGACGACGCCGACGCAGTCGCCGAAGAGGCGGCGCGGACGGCACAAGAAGCCGTGGACGAACTGTTCGCGGCCGCTGACGACGCGTAATTCGGGTCATCTTTTGACCCGTTTTCTTTTTTCGTGAGTCGCCGGAACAGCTATGATAAGTCGTGGAGTATGTTAACGCATGTCTATCCGACGTGCGCCGAGAGGGACGACTGCATTAGACCGACTCCGCGAACACTACACTGACGCCGAACGCGTCTGTCGCCAGTGTGGCTACGAAGACCTCGACGGCCAGTGGAGTGCGAGAACGACGGGTGACCGCGTCCTCTATCGACACATCTGCCCGAGTTGCGGTGCAATCGAAACGCGCACGCTCATGCTGAAATAACGAATGTAGCGGCCCACACGACAGTGCGGCAATCTCGCTCGTGCGCGCGTTTCTGAAGAATCACTCCGGTGAGTGCCGACTACGCCAAGAAGAACACGAGCAGACTCACGGCCATCGTCACGAGAATCGTCACCAACGCCAGTGCCCCGCCCATCGAGACGACGGCGTTCGCGTGACTAGCAAGCGTCTCGGTGCGGTCGTTACCGAAGATAGTGACTTCGGCGCGCTCGGTCGCCATCCCCGCCGTGACCGGTTCGCAGTCGGCTTTTGCATCCGCGACGAGCCGTGAGATGGTCGCACAGAGTTCGTCGTGGTCGATGGCCGCACCGACCTGATTGTCGGCTTCGACGGTGTTGACGATGTGCGTGTCCGTCGTCATCACCTCGGCGACGTCTGCGAGCGAATCCTCGCCGTGGACGAGTTCTTCGACGATTCGGTCACGGAGTCCCGGTTCCATGTTGTTGCCATCGACGAGGACGTACGCGGTGGTCTGGTCGTCGACGGTGGTCACGGCGACGCGGATTCCGAGTGGGCCGATACCCTCTCGTGGGGTCCAGCCGGTTTCGTCCCACGCCGTGCCGAGTTCAAACGGTCCGCGAGCGCCGTCGGAGAGTTTGTCACCGGCGATTCCGGCAGCCTCTATCATGTCGAACGAACGCTTGCTTCCCGGTGTGACGTGACCGAGGTCCGGGCCGTCCAGTCCGTTGTTACAGTTGTGTGCGTCCACGAGGAGGACGTTTCTGAGGCCAGTCGTTCGGGCTTCTGTCGCCGCCGACAGGCCGACTGCGTACTCCACGTCGTCGGCGAAGTGGGGCGCATACGTCGAGACGAGTACCGCGTCGTCGCCGAAGGCTTGGCCGAGCATCTTCGAGTCGCCGGATTCGACGCGGACACTCTTGCTCGCGACATCGGCGTACTCGATTTTGTCGAGCGCGCGGTCGGCCGCATCGAGGACGATATCGACCTCTCGCTCGGTGACGAGGTTGAAGTCGTGACCGGCAGTCGCGTGTGGCGGGAACGCCATGCCTTCTGCCCGGCGAGCGACTCGCTCGGGGAAGTTACCGCCGCCGATTTCGCCCATCGGACCGGGGTGAATCATCGGCAAGACGAATCGAGCCTTCTCGGTGCCGTCGTCGCGCTGGAACGAGAGTACGGTCACCGGGACGATAGCCTCCTGGCCGAGTTGCTCGAAGAAGTCCTCGAGTTCGCGGGTTCCTTCGGCGATATGACCGATGAACCCTCGAATGAAGTCGAGGACGGAGACGCCGAGACTGCGACGCCACGGTCGGTCCACGACGAAGAGGAATCCGTAGACTGAGAGGGCGTAGATGCCACACATGATGAGCAAGAACTGGAAGTGGCTCGGTGCAATCGCGGAGAGTTCTGGCGGGGCGCGGTCGGGGCGGGCAAGGTACGGAAGAAGGTACGCTTCGAGGATGGGCCCGCCCACGGAGACGAACCGGAGGGTGCCGCTGTAGATGAACAACAGCACGGCGGCCGTGACGGTCTGAATGCTCGCCGGAACCGCCGCGATGAGCATCGACGACCGGGAGACGGCCATGATGATGAGTAGACGGAAGGCGAACACCGACGCGAGCGCGACGACGAGGGCGTCGAAGATGAATCGCTGGCCGAGGCCCGTGAAGACCGAGATGATGGCCGCGAGAGTCAGGATGGCGATGATGAGGACTTCGCCTGCAAGCGCCAGAAGGGAAGAGCGGTTTCGTGTGAGTTTTCCGCCGACGAATCGGTCCACACCAGTCGTCCCGAACGCCGCGACGATGGTTGGAATGCCGATAAAGAAGATGCCTTCCCACGCGTCTCTGCCGATAAAGAAGATGCCTCGCCACGAGGGCGCGAGGTCGCCCGAGTCGAACGCCGCAATCCCGGCCATGGCGGCGACGAGCAGGGCGAACCCGAGACTCGTGTACCAGTTGGGCGCGCGGAAGATGAACCGCGAGAGCCCAGCGAGATCGCTCTGCGTAGAGGTCATTTGCCGAACAGACAAAACGAAAGGGGGTAAATCTCTCGGCTTATCGCCACAAAACGAGCATGAAGAATACCGATTCCACCCGACCGTCGTGAGTCGGTTGGGACCGTGAGTTTGCGCCCGTGTCGCCTGCGCGAAGTTACTGCTCGCAGAGCGTGATGAAGTTCTCGAAGACTTCCTCGCCCTCGTCGGTGTGGGCGACTTCCGGGTGCCACTGGACGCCGTAGAGGTCGCGGTCGGTGTTGCTGATGGCTTCGATGTTACACACGTCGCTCGTCGCGGTGTGAGTAAAGCCTTCAGGAACCTCTTTCACTTCGTCGGCGTGACTCGCCCAGACGCGAGTTTCGGGGGCGAGCGAGCCGAGAAGCGGGTCGTCTTCGTCGAGGATTTCCACGTCAACGTCGGCGTAGCCACCGTACTCGCCGCCGCCGACGCGACCGCCGAGTTCGGTTGCGAGAATCTGCATGCCGAGACAGATGCCGAGGACAGGCACGTCGAGGTCGAGGTAGTCGGCACAGCGGCCGATACGGTCCATGTCGGGGCCGCCCGAGAGGACGATACCGTCCGCGTCGATGTCTGCGGGGTCCGTGTCGTTCGAGATGAGTTCGGTGTCGACGCCGAGGTCACGGAGTGCGCGCCGTTCGAGGTGCGTAAACTGTCCGTGGTTGTCGATAACGACGATTCTGGTCATGGTCGGCGTTGGACCACCGTGCCTAAAAGTGAATCGAAGACTCGTCGATATGCGCGTATCTGTGCATTGAATTGGCACACATTCACGAAATTACTCGTCAGCGCGGTCACGCGCCGACCGAAACCCGAACTCGTCCATCTCTTTACTTCGACGTGCTTCACGTGCAGCGATGGCCTCCGGGTCGGGCGAGGCGTCGTCGTCGATGCGGGCAAAGGAGTTGTGGACTTTCGCGTGGCACCACCGACAGAGTGAGACGGTGATTTCGTGGGTCGGTTCGGGACCGTCGCGGCTGCCATACGACAGGTGGTGTTCTTCGAGCAAGGGACGAGCGGCTTCGTCGTGCGCGATGCGAATCTCTTCGAGGCCGCATCGACTGCACTCTCGGCCGTCGCTCGTAGAACTGTAGTGGGGACAATCGGTGAACTCACAGCCATCTGCCGCGGCGACGCAATCGTAGTTCTCGCGTGCGCGCTCGCGGGCAAACTGTGGGTCGCGGTCGGCGTACTCGCGGGCGAGTCGGCAGTGACCGTCGCTCGTGAGGTGGTCGCATCGCCCGGCGTAGTCGTAGGGGTCGTCCACGCCAACGGGAGTGCCGGTCGGCGTTTGCTCCATGGTCGCGCTGGGGTCGGCGCGGGCGTAAACGTTGCTCTCAACGACGAGACCAGAGTCGGAGCGCCGGGTGGAAATTTACGGCCCATCGGGTGGGAATCATCCTGTATCGAGTTGGTTAGCAAGCCGTACACTCAGCGGAGCATTGATGATAGATGGAGGGTAATTCGTGTATGTGAGACTCGTACACCGTCGAAACGGGGACCACACGACGCTCGCTAAAACCGTCGAGACGGCTGATTCGCTTATCTCGAAGGCTCGTGGCCTGATGTTCCGCCGCCGCGTGCCCGACGACTACGCGCTCGTCTTTCGGTTCAACGACGCTGACCGGCACAGCCTCCACATGCTGTTTGTCCCCTTCGACATCGACGCCCTCTGGCTCATCGGTGGAGAAGTCAAGAAGAAAAAACGACTCTCCGCATGGACGGGAATCGGCTTCGGAATGGCAGACACCATCATCGAACTCCCCGCAGGTGCCGCCGAGGATATCGAGCCCGGTGACCTCGTGGAACTCGACGAATAGCCCGTTCAAGAACCACCGAGCGTAGTTAGATTCCCCGATACCCCCTCGGCGGGTGTGAACGCGGTAGCCCTACACGGGAGTGTCACACGGTGCGTCTCCTACGAATAGACACTAAATTCTGTCTGAACCCACGCTTTTATACATTCTTCGACAGATGTGTTCAATTACTATGTCGGAACATACCACACCGACGGAGGATAGAGTAAGTCGCTGCGAGGCGGCTGGCTGTGAAATTCTACGCGAGTGACAACAAAGGCGATTTTCCTGTGAAAGAGACGTATTCGGGCGCTCCAGTTGGAACGCTCAGTGACGATGCCGTACAGTTCCTCGATACAACACTCCGCGATGGCGAGCAAGCACCGGGTGTCTCGCTCTCGCCCGACGAGAAGGCGAGCATCGCTCGCGCGCTCGACCGCGCACAGGTCGGGTACATCGAAGCAGGAAGTGCCTGTACCGGGCCGGGTGAACGCGAGACGATAAAGCGCGTCACCTCGCTCGGTCTCGATGCAACCATCACGAGCTTCGCTCGTGGCGTACAGGGCGATATCGACCTCGCACTCGACTGCGACGTAGATGGAGTTACACTCGTCGTCCCCGCCAGCGAGCGACACATCGAGTCGAAGGTCGGAACGACCCGCGACGGCGTACGCGAGACGACCGCAGACCTCGTCGCCTACGCGAAAGACCACGGGCTGTGGGTCGAAGTCATCGGCGAGGATGGGTCGCGCGCGTCGCCCGAATTCCTCGAATCACTCGCGCGCGTCAGCCACGACGCCGGAGCAGACCGGTTCTGCTTCGCCGACACGGTCGGCCACACGAGTCCAGAACACACCTACAACGTCGTCTCTCGACTCACCGAACTTGGACCGACCTCGACGCACACCCACGACGACCTCGGGCTTGCGATGGCCAACGTCCACGCCAGCCTCGCCGCGGGCGCTGACCTCGTACACACGACGGTCAATGGAATCGGCGAACGCGCCGGGAACGTCGCGCTCGAAGAGGTTGCAATCGCACTCCACCACTGCTACGACGTGGAGACGGTGAAATTGGACGAACTGTACAGTCTCGCCCAGACCGTTGCGTACGCGACGGGCATCGCCCTCCCGCCGAACAAGGCCGTCGTCGGCGAGAACGCCTTCACGCACGAGAGCGGCATCCACACCGACGGCACGCTGAAAGACGACGCGATGTACGAACCGTATTCGCCGGAGACGGTCGGCCGCGAGCGGCGTCTCGTCCTCGGCAAGCACGCCGGACGCGCCGGTGTCAAAGCCGCGCTCGACGAACACGGCGTCGATGCGACCGACGACGAAGTGACCGCTGTCGTCCAACGTGTGAAAGAACTCGGCGACCGAGGAAAACGCGTCACCGACGCCGACCTCCTCGCGTTCGCCGAAGACGTCCAGGGCCGCGAACACGACCGTCGCGTCGAACTCCTCGACCTCACTGCCGCGTCCGGTGGTGGCATCCCAACTGCAAGCGTCCGCCTCCGCGTCGAAGGCGAGGAACGTGTCGCCTCTGGGACGGGGTCGGGGCCAGTCGACGCCGCTGTGAAAGCCGTCAGAAAAGCACTCGGTCCGGACGCAGACGCTCAGTTGGACGACTACCACGTCGATGCGATTACGGGTGGGACGGACGCCGTCGTCACCGTCGAAGTGGCGATGTCGCGTGGTGACCGCCGCGTCTCTGTCGCGGCCTCCGACGCGGACATCACCCGCGCCAGCGTCGAAGCGATGGTCGATGCACTCGACCGTCTGCTCGCACCAAAACCTGCGGTTCCCAACGTCACCTCGTCGGACGACTAATCGACTGGTAAAATCCGTTTTTCAGCGCGTCTCTTTGGTGACGAGATACGTCCAGCCACCACGACGTTCGAATCCAATCGCATCCTCGCCGAGTTCGGTCTCGGCGTAGTCGGCGATGCGTCCAGTGCTGACGGTCGTCACGTCGATACGGCGAGTGTCTCGGTCCGAGGTTGGCTTCTCTGCTACGTTCGCGCTCATACTCGGTGAGACGGCGGGAGGGGATATGTATCGAATCCTAGGAGAGTGAAAGTGAAATCGAGAGACAGCACCGACTCGTGTTACAGCGTATCAATTCGAAGGCTGACGAGTGGATTTCGGTGTGATTGTCGCTAATTTCGGGCGGTACAAGTCGGTCGAACACCTATCTTCGGTGTGCCCACCGAGCGCTTCGTCGTCCTCGTCAAACCCTCTGCCCGCAGACGGAACGGTGCAGTCGGACGACTCGTCAATCAGCGTGGTGCGCGCCACGTCTTTTCGTCCCGCGACGACGCCGAGTTGTGGGCGCGCGGGCTATCCACCGACGGCGAGAGTCGCGTGTGGATTCGGCGCGCCGACCCGCGCGACGAGAGCGACGCAGACGCGTATCTGGTCGGACGACGGATGGCTGGACGGCAACTCGATGGCGCCTACGACAAACGTCGGCGACGCCTTCGCGGTGGGATGGAAGTCGCGGAGTTGGCGCTCGACGCGTTTTTAGATTAGGTGGAAGTCTCAGACGACGGCGACGAAAACAAGAGAAACACGTACGCGATAGCTCCTGCGACGACAAGTATCACGAAAGCGCCCACGTAGCCACCGAAGAGAAACCCCTGAAAGGCGAGCATGACAGCAACGACCAGCGCGAGTGCATCGACTCGCTGTTTGAGTGTGTAGGCCATGTGTCGGCGTCGTGACGGGTGTTTAACAACTATTTCGGTTAGTCCCGGGTTTCTAGCCCCGGCCCGAACGTGTAGACAATTCCGCCAGCAAGTACGAGGCCGAAGACTGCTCCGATGAAGCCGCCGAATTGGAAGCCTTCGAAGCCAAAGAGAACGATAAGGAGGAAGATGAGCGCATCGAGGCGAAGGCGGAGTTCGTCGTCCATGATGGTGAGTGCAGTTGGCCGATTAATGAATCCTCTGACAGGTTTGGAGGATTGAGTGCCGAGGGTGAGATTTGAACCCCACTCGCAACGCTTCGCGTTGCTCGCTGGTTCAAATTCACTGGTCGTCGCACACACAGACTCACGCTGGGCGAGAGACATAAACGTCTCTCGCCGGGTGATGTAGAGAGAAGCGCCGAGGGTGAGATTTGAACTCACGTGTCCGAATGGACAGTAGATTTCGAATCTACCGCCTTGGCCGGGCTAGGCTACCTCGGCTTCCACTTCTTTGTATCTCGCGCACCATTTAATCGGTTTCGATTTCGACAGGCGTAATCGGGGTGTGACCACAGGACTAAGTGGTATCCACGCGCCAGATTCGCCATGGAAATTCAACGCGCGAGCGAGACGTGCGCCGACGTACTCGACGCGGTTTCGACGGCGGTCATCGCCGACCGCTCCTTCCTCGAAACGGTCCTCATCGGCGTCCTCGCCCGCGGTCACGTCCTCCTCGAGGACGTTCCGGGGACTGGGAAGACGCTCACCGCCCGGAGCGTGGCGACTGCGCTTGGGCTCTCGTTCTCCAGAATCCAGTTCACCCCTGACCTGCTCCCAGCCGACGTGACGGGGACGAACATCTACGACGAACGCGAGCGCGACTTCGAATTCTCTCCCGGACCAATCTTCGCCAACGTCGTCCTCGCCGACGAAATCAACCGGGCACCCCCGAAGACGCAGGCCGCTCTCCTCGAAGCGATGGAAGAAGGCCAAGTCACGGTCGATGGCGAAACGCACGAACTCCCATCGCCGTTCTTCGTCATTGCGACACAAAATCCAGTCGAGCAGGAAGGGACGTTCACCCTCCCCGAAGCCCAAATCGACCGGTTCGTCGTCAAGTCCGCGATTGGCTATCCGAACCTCGATGGCGAAATCGAGTTGCTTCGACGCCGCGCCGGACGCACCGAACAGAGTCCACACGTCGAAACAGTTCTCGACCGAGATGCCGTCGTCGGACTCCGAAACGCACCCGAACAGGTCCGTGTCGATGACGACTTGCTTCGCTACATGGCCGAACTCACTCGCGCCACCAGAACAGACCGTCGCGTCCGTATCGGTGTCTCACCCCGCGGCACGCAACGACTGTTCGAAGCCGCGCGTGCGCATGCAGTCATCGAAGGCCGAGCATTCGTCACTCCAGACGACATCAAGCGCGTCGCCCAACCCGTCCTCGCTCACCGCCTCGTCTTGACGCCCGACGCCCGCGTCGAAGACGTGGACAAGTCGGCCGTTATCGACGACGTGTTGGGGAGTGTGTCGGTACCGACGCTGGAATAATCCAAAGTTCTGGGCCGTCAAGGACAGACTGTTTTGGCTCTTGTTTCTTCCACAGGATAGCCAGAAATACTAAATTACGACTGTCTCTTCTTCGATTTCGCCCGTTTCCGTGACTCGAATCGTCGTCGATTGATGACCGGGAATATCTCTGTCGAACACCACAGAGTCATCGGCCGAGAGTTGGACATCACAGGCATCACCATTGACTTCGCGTTCGATGCGTATCGTTTCACCCGGTTCTACCTCAGTTTCGTCGTCACGACAGGCGGCATCGAGAACGACCTGCTCCGAATAATCGCGGTCTACGTAAACTTCGACGATGGTCGAGCCCTCACACATCTCCATCACTTCACACTCATCTGCATCCGTCGTCGTTGATTCGGTAGACCGTTCAGAAACATCACCCAGACAACCGGGAAGAAAAGCGACAGACCCAGCCAAGGCCAACACACCTCTACGTTTCATAGTGTCAACAAATAGTGGCGGGCTAAATGCCTTGTGAGCGTTCACACATTACCGCCGAATCCCCGCCACCAGCGCGATTGCACCGACGAGCAACAAGACGACTGCGGCGATAGGCTGTCCGCCCGACGCGACGATGCCAATCGCGTAGACCACTCCTGCACTGATGGCGAGAACGACGAGCGTCGTCGCGCCGTGGACGAGTTCGAGTCTCGTCGTGTCCGTCTCTCTGCCGAGATGGTCGCCCACGGAGAGTGAGTTTTCGGCGAGGTCCCACGCGAGAACCGACGCGATAGCCGCGACGAGTAGGGCTTCGGTACTCCCGCCGAGTGCGCCGCCCGCGAGGAGGCCGACGAAGAGCAGCCCGCCCGCAACGTCGAGCAATCGGCGCGAGCCGCGGGTCAAGCCAGCGGCGAGGAGTGCAATCGCCGCCACGCCACCGAGAGCGGCAATCGTGGTTGTGAACGCCAGTGCGAGCGTTGCGAGTCCTGCGGCCGAGAGCGAGAGTGCGGTTCCCGTCCGCGTCGGTGCGCGAGTGATTTCTCTCATCGTGACCACCCCGTGGCCGCGCGGTCGAGCGCGACGGCGAGCGACTCGTCTCCCCAATCGATAATCCGAATGCCGTGTCGCCGAAGGTCACGAATTCGAAGGTCGCGTTCGATTCGCGCCAATCGCCCGCCCACTGTCGCAGTGGTCGTCGGGTCGGGCGAGACAACCGTCACGGCGTGGCCGTAGGCTTCGAGACGCCGTGCGACCTCTGCCCCGTAGTCGTCACACAGCGGCGAGCAGAAGATGACCTGCGCATCACTGGCGAGGCGGCGGCGAAGCCGTTTGAGTGCAATCGTCGGGAAGAACGCCCTGTCGCTGGGGACGGACGCGAAGGCAGGATGTGTCGCAAACGTCATTCTTGCACGCGCTCGGTGGTCGAGGCCGGTCGATGGCGCGAGCCAGCACGAACGAGGGCCGAACGCCGCGAGACCGACTCGGTCGCCGCTGTCGAGGAGTGCGGGGAATGCGATGCTCGCGGCATCGACACAGCGTTCGACCGCGGTTTCGGCGTCGCGTTCCGGTGCGACGTGGGCCTCGGTTCGGGTATCGACGATGAGGACGACCGTCGCTGCGCGCTCTTCTCGAAACTGAATCGTCGCCAACTCACCGGTTCGAGCGCGTCGATTCCAGTCGATTCGGCGTAGGGGGTCGCCATGGCGGTACTCTCGTATCGAGGCGAATTCGAGACCCGACCCGGGGACGTTCGTCTCCACGCGACCGGCGTACTGTGACGTGAGTCCTCGAAGCGGGAGGTCGGCCGTCGCGGCGAGGACTGGTTCACAGCGCATCGTCGTCGCTACCGACACCGTCTCGCGCCGTTCGATGCTTCCGCTCGGGTCGCGGGCGATGATGGTCGTTTCGTCCCAGGTGTGCTCGCCACGGATGGCAGCGACGGTGTAGGTGAGCGTCGCCGTCGCGCCGGGGCGGAGCGCCGTCCCTAAGCGAGCAGTCCCGTCATCGACAGCGAGCGCGGGGGGGACGCCGTCGATGACGCGGAGGTCGAAGATGGTGTTCGAACCCGTATTAGTCACAGAGAGTGTGACGCGCACATCGTCGTCGGGGTCGGGCGTCGAATCAGATAGTTCGCGTTCGATTTCGAAGTCGAGTTCGGGTGCGCGAGCGATTCGCGTGTAGCCGAGAAGGGCGACGCCGAGACCAGCAACGAACAGGAGTGACGGTCGGCGAGTGAGGACACCGACAGCGGCGGCCGCCAGAACGAGTCCTTCGATGCCGACCCAACGGTTCGTCTCGAATCCCTTCATCGGTGATTCACCGTCCGGGTGTCTCCCTGCGTGGTCGAGGCCGGTTGCTCATCGCCACGTGGGTGCCAGTCGTCGTCGCCGATTCGCTCGATAGCGGCGATGGTTCGCCCAACGCGAGCGACGAGTACGGACTGACCGGAGACGAGCAGTCGAAGCCGGGTCGAAAGTGGGACCGAAACAGACGCGCCGAGGAATCGGGCGACCACGGCGTCGTCCGTCCACGACCCGTCTTCGAGTGTCGATTCGGCTTCGTCGGGCGAGAGGCCGCCGCGGAGAACCAGTGTGCGTTTCGCGCTGGCCTCCAGTCGGTCGATCACTCGGTTGCGGGCAGCCCACCGGGTGCGATTCGCCATGGCAGTCACGATGTCGGCGTCGATATCCGAACCCGGTTGGGGGACGTTGACCCGAACTTCGGGGTCGTTGGTCGAAGACGAAACGGCCGTCGTGTCGCGTCGGCGCTGGATGTAGCGAAGCGCCTGAATTCCGGCTAGTGCCGCCGCGAGACCGAGGAAGATGTCGGTGAGTTCGAGGCCGAGTGGAACCCCTGCGATGATGCTGAGGCCTGCGATCGAGGCGACCACACCGACGAGCAGTGCGAGTTGGCGCGTTCGTGTCATCGGTCGTCCTCCCGAAGTTCACCGTTATCGGCCTCTCGAAGTTCGCCGTTCGTTCCCACCTGCTTGCTCTCTGCGTACGTCGATTCGATATTTCGAAGCGCGTCGATTGCGCGGGCTTCGCGGTCGTCTGTCGCCTCGAAGCCTCCGTATCGAACTTCCTCGAAGAGCGTCGTCAACGCAGTCACGTCGTCTCGGGACATTCCGGCCGCAACGGCAGTGGCGGCGAACTCGGATGGCGTCGCAGACGCTCGGTTTGGAACCTCCAGCAGTTCGGTCATCGACGCCCAGGCACGGAAGACTTCGTTCTCGACGTCGCTGTCGCCTGCTTCGATGCGAGCTGCTGCCGCACCCGCGACACGCCCCACTGCGGCAACGTCGGATGACGTGGCGGCCGCCGTCTCATCGAGTGAGTTGTCGGGCGTCTCACGGTCGTCACCTGTCGAGGTGAACAGTAGGAGAACGGCAACGACGAGTGCGCCGATGAGAAGAACACCGAAGAGTGCCGTGGGAACCGGGACGTTCTGTGCGACGGCGCTTCCGTCACCGAGTGTGCCACCACCGCCTGCCGGAATGAGCGTGCTATTCTCTGCGAGTGCGGCAACGCGCGACGGGAACGAGATGCCGCGTTGGCAGGTGGTCAGGAGTGCGATGAGGAGAATCACAGGCGGGCCGAGTGCGAGCGTGAGTGCAATCGGGGGGAGCAACGACCCGGATTCTCGATAGGCAAGTCCACCGAGGACGAGGAATGCGATGACGGCGAGGCCGAGAAACGTCGGAGAGAGAAGCCACGGGAAGCAGGGCGTCGGAAGGCTAAATTCGCCGCCGGAACCGGGAGTTGGCTGGAACCCGGGTGAGTCCACCTCGCCGGAACCGACACCACCGCTGTCGCCAGCCCCAAATCCAGAGGGGCCGCCACCACTGATTACTGTCGTATCGATGGTCGCAGCGGCGACCGAGAGGGCAACGACCGCGAGGAGGGCGAGTGCGAGTGCGCGGAGGGAGGCAGAATCCACGTGGGTAGATACCAGTATTCGCGCCATAGGTATTTCGAGGATGACTGACGAATCGAGAAGCGAAACTGGGCGCAGTCTGGTGCTTTCGTTCGGATTGGGACAGACCCCGATTGCAAGTGAATCAGTGAGTCCGACAGTGGGTTTTTCCAGGCCGACACACCACCGGTGCAAGTGAATTAGGCCGTGTTGTTGGGCAGTTTTCGCACCCCAGAGACACCACTTTTGCAAGTGAATAGAAGTGGAGGAGTGAGGGTGGTGGGACAGGGTAATGTGCATCGTGAGATTCGAGAAGAGAGGGAACCGACATCAAGACCCACCAGTTTTGCAAGTGAATTCTTGAGCTACAAGGCTGGAAAGTGGTTCTTTCGGTGAAAGTACCGCAACAGGCGATGCGGCAGAAACCACCATTTCATGTCAGAGCTTTAGTTGAATCTGTGGGGAGCTATCTCACTAGGGGTTGGCGTGCAGTAGCGTTCACTTGTAATTATGGTGTGTGTCTGTCTCGTTCTCTTCGTTCACGACACACCAGACAGACACACGGTAGCATTATTCACACAAGCAGATTCACATGAATCAGATGAAATCGGGGTCTTAAATATCAGGACGCCACAACGACCCGACGCTAATGCGCCGGTTCGAGCGAAAACAAAACATCTTCACCAACAAGGACGCTCTCGGTGAGTCCTACAAGCCCGAGCGCATCGAGGAGCGCGACGACGAAATTTCCGAATACATGGACGCCCTCCAACCGGTCGTCGATGGATGGGAACCCAACAACGTCTTTCTATACGGGAACACCGGCGTCGGCAAGACGGCAGTGACAGAGTTCCTCCTCGAGATGCTTCTCGAAGACGTATCGAAATACGACGACGTCTCTCTCAGCGTCATCTCCATCAACTGCAAGACACTCAACTCCTCCTACCAGGTGGCAGTCGAACTCGTCAACGAACTCCGTCCCGCGGGCGCGGAGATTAGTTCGACTGGCTACCCCCAACAGACAGTCTTCAAGAAACTCTTCGAAGAACTTGATGACCTCGGCGGAACCGTCCTCATCGTCCTCGACGAAGTCGATTCTATCGGCGACCGAGACGAACTCCTCTACGAACTCCCCCGCGCGCGTTCGAACGGCAAACTCGAAGACGCAAAGGTCGGCCTCATCGGGATTTCGAACGACTTCAAATTCCACGACCAACTCGACCCACGCGTCCAAGACACGCTGTGTGAGCGCGAACTCCACTTTCCTCCATACCAGGCACCCGAACTCCAGAACATCCTCGAATCGCGCGCCGACGTCGCTATCGCCGACGATTCGTGCGAAGAAGGCGTCCTCAATCTCTGTGCCGCACTCGCCGCCCGCGACAGCGGTAGTGCGCGTCAAGCTCTCGACCTACTCCGACTCGCGGGCGAACACGCCGAGAACAAAGACGACGAGCAAATCACGCTCGACCACGTCGATATCGCCCGGCAGAAACTCGAACAGGAGCGCGTCGTCGAAGGCATGCGCGAACTCACCGAGAACGGGCACTTCGCACTCCTCGCCGTCGTCTCGAAAGCCGCCAACGACGAAACACCGTGTCGAATGCGCGATTTGTATCAAGAGTATCTCCGACTCTGCAACTCCGCCGGTATCGACCCGCTCGCCCAACGGTCGGTCCACAACCACCTCTCTGACCTCCGGATGCTCGGTATCCTCTCTGCCGAAGAGAACCGAACCGGGTCTCGTGGAAACTACTACAGTTACGCCCTCGACGTGCCCTTCGCCAGTGCGATGACCGCGCTCTCGGACGTACTCGCGCTTGACTCCGTGTTAGACGAGATTCGAGAGACGGCACGTAAAAGCACGGCACTGACGACCTAGTACTGACGACGTGGATCTCGGTTGGAAACGATGGCGGCCACGACCCACCACCGTTGCACGTGAATTTGTTCGCCGCCGTTGGTGAGCCTGCACACCACTGTGGCTGAACCTACTCACACACAGAACGTGAACGGGTAGACGAGTGCCACCCTGTCTCCGTCTTCGAGCTTCGTGTCGAATCCATCGAGGTTCTCGTTGAACTTTCCGTTGACCATCACACGTGCGTAGGCGCGCGTCTGCTCACCCTCTGGGTTCTTGCGCCACGTGCCGGGGATGTGGTCTGTTTTCACCCAGCCGCGGGTCGTCGCATCCGCTTCGCGTTCTGCGATTACCAACTCCCGCACGTCGTACTCCTCGAAGAACGCATCCAGGAACTCACGAAGGGTGTCGCCCTCGAAGGTGAACTCCATTCGGTGCATTCCGAGTTTCGTTCGAACGTGACCGGTGAACCGGGCGTTCACCGTCGTCTGAACCGTCTCTGACGGGGCTGTCTCTTCCTTGGCAGTCTGTTCGAGCGTGTCCGTAGTCATACAGAGAGATACGCGAGAGAGATGCATGAACTTCGTTCTGCCTCTCTCCATCTGAGAACCTCCTCTTCCACGCACACTTTTCGCCGTACCGAGACAAGCCAGAGTATGAACATCGTCGAAGCCCTCGATGCGGACTCAGAGATGGTCTGCGTCGTCGGTGCGGGTGGGAAGAAAACGACCCTCTACACACTCGCCAACCTAGTGCCACAGAGTGTTCTCACGGCAACCGTTCGAATCCCCATCTTCGACGAACACGTCGCCCGCGTCGATGTGACCGCCGACCCGGTGGCCGCCCTCCGTGACACCGACGCGTGGCCCCTCGGACTCGTTCCCGAACAAGAGCGCGACGACCGGTATCGTGGCTACGACCCGTCGCTGGTGACGGCGATACAAGAGTCAGGTGAGGCCACCGCCGTCTTCGTCAAGGCAGACGGTGCCAGAACTCGCTGGCTCAAGGCCCCAAACGACCGCGAACCGCGAATACCACCAACCGCCGACACCGTCATTCCCATCGTCAGTGCGAGAGTCGTCGGCAAACCGCTCTCGGAAGAATACGTCCACCGACCGGAGCGCGTCGCGGCCATCACTGGTCTCAACGTCGGCGACACAATCCACACCGACGACGTGGCCGCAGTGCTTGCGAGTCGCGCTGGCGGCCTGAAGAGCGTCCCACCCCAAGCGACGGTGATTCCACTCGTCAACATGGTTGACGACGACGAACTCGAAACGGTAGGCCGAGACATTGCCGCGGGTATCCTCGAACGCGCCGACGTTCCGCGGGTCGTCCTCGCTCGGATGAACACCGAGAAGCCGCTGGTTACTGTGGTCGAACGAGACTAAAATCTCGACTGTGCTGCCTCGAACTCCTCTCGCGTGTTGAGGTTCTCGAACGTGTCGAGACTGCCGTGTACTCGTAACTCGTCTTCTCCGGCGACGACCCACTCCAACTCGTCCAGCGGCGCGAGAATCTTCCGCTCACCGCGTTCGAGCGCATTTCTGCACGCATTCGCCATCGACTGGGTTCGATAGACTGCCTGGGTCGTCTGATACCAGCCATCGTCGAGTTTCGGAACGACTGCATCGACCGCCTCGGATTCGGCGCGTTCGAAGAGATACTGGACGATATCGGCCTCGACGAAGGGCATGTCGCACGCGACGACGATGGCGTACTCACCACGGCACGCGCTCAGTCCAGTTCCGATACCGGCCATCGGCCCTGCGTCTGGTTCCGAATCGAGCGCGTAGCGGACAGGAAGTGAGAAATCGGTCATCGCCGACTCGATTGCCTCGCGTTGGTCGCCTCGGCAGTTGACGACGAGCTCGTCCACCACGGGCGTGAGGCGGTCGGCGACAATGCGAATCATCGGCGTGCCAGCGAGTGCGGCGACAGCTTTGTCCGCCTCGCCGAAGCGAGTCGAACGGCCCCCAGCGATGATGACAGCAGAGCGTAGGGGACGCTGTTTAGCCACTCGTCTCCCCAGCGTTTGGACTCGGGCCGACCGGTTCGATGCGGACGCTCGACACTTTGTACTCGGGGATGTACGAGGTCGGGTCCAGTTCGTGCTGTGTGAGTTCGTTGATAGCGCCCTCGGCGAAGTGCATCGGGATGAACACCACGCCGGGGTCGGCCACGTCTTGCACTTCCGCTTTGACGACGATTTCTCCGCGGCGAGAGATGACACGGACGTCTTCGCCGTCTTCGACGCCCAGTTGCTCGGCCATCTTCGGATGGATAGTGACGAAACTCTCGGGGACGTGGTCCATCGAGACCTGTGTCCGGCGGGTCATCGTCCCCGTGTGCCAGTGGTAGAGGACGCGGCCCGACGTGAGCATCAGTGGGTACTCTTCGTCCGGCAGTTCTGCGGGTCCGGCGTAGTCGGCGGGGACGAATCGAGCCAGTCCGTCGTCGAAGTTGAATCGCTCTTCGTAGAGGAACGGCGTTCCCGGGTCGTCGGCGCCCGTGCAGGGCCACTGAATCCCTTCGGGCGTCGATTCGAGTCGGTCGTAGCTGATGCCGCCGTAGATTGGCACCAGTTGGGCGATTTCGTCCATCACGTCGGCCGCCGAGTCGTAGTCCCACTGGTAGCCGAATCGGTCGGCGAGTTCGCACAGTATTTCGAGGTCCGTCTTGGCGATTCCCGGTGGCTCGATAGCGGGCCGAACAAGTTGCACGCGGCGTTCAGTGTTGGTGAACGTGCCGTACTTCTCGGCGTTCGAAGCGGCCGGGAGAACGACGTCGGCGTACTCGGCCGTCTCGGTGAGGAAGATATCTTGCACTACGAGGAATTCTAGTTCTTCGAGCGCCTCTTCGGCCTCGCTGATATCGGGTTCCGAGAGGACGGGGTTCTCGCCCATAATGTACATGCCGCGAATCCTCCCAGCCAACATCGCGTCGTACTGCTCGGGGAGTCGAAGGCCAATCTCTTGTGGTGGGCGCTCGCCCCACACTGCCGCGAATTTGTCTGCAATCTCGTCGTCGGTCGGGTCTTGGTACCCCGGAAGATTGTGCGGAGCAGGTCCCATATCGCCGCCGCCACCTTGCACGTTGTTCTGCCCGCGGAACGGCGAGAGTCCAGCCCCGGGCTTTCCGAGGTGACCAGTCACGAGTGCGAGGTTCGTGATGGCGAGGACGTTCCGCGTGCCGTGGGCGTGCTGGGTCATCCCCATCGCCCACCCGAAGATGCAGGTGTCGGCCGTAGCGATGGTTTCGGCGGCGTGTTTCAGTTCCTCTGGCGGCACGCCCGCTAATTCCTCGACTGTTTCGAGGGTGAACGGTTCGACCTTCGCTTTCAGCTCGTCGAAGTGCTTCGTTCGAGATTCGATGAACTCGGTGTCGTGGAGGTCCTGTTCGATGATGTAGCGAACCATCCCGTTGAGCCACGCGATGTCCGACCCCGGTTTCGTCCGCGAGTACTGCGTGGCGTGTTCTGCGAGGCCAATCTTTCGCGGTTCGAAGACGAATAAATCCGCCCCGTCACGGACGTTCTGCTTGATTCGAGTCGCAAGAACCGGGTGTCCTTCGGTGGTGTTCGACCCGGTGATGAGATAGCAGTCGGTCGTGCCGATATCCTCGTTGATACGGTTGGTCATCGCGCCGTAGCCGACGGTCTGTTGGAGTCCGGCGACCGTCGAAGAGTGACAGAGGCGAGCGCAGTTGTCCACGTGCGGCGTGTTCAAGACTTGGCGAGCGAACTTCTGGTTCACGAAATTCTCTTCGTTCGTACACTTCGAAGAGGAGGTGACCGCGACAGAATCGTCGCCGTGTTCGGCTTGAATCCGTGTCAACTCCTCGTAGATACGGTCGTATGCTTCCGCCCAACTAGCTTCGCGGAAGCCACCTCCGTCACGAATCAAGGGCGTCGTCAGTCGGTCGTCGCTGTTGACGAAGTCGTAGCCGAACTTCCCTTTCACGCAGGTCGAAAAGTCGTTCGCTGGGGTCGCTTCGGGGTCTGCGGGACGAACGCCGAGTACGTCGCCGTCTTTGCCGTACAACTCGAATCGACAGCCAACGGCGCAGTAGTTACAGGTCGTCTCTGCTTTCGTAATTCGCCCGAGTCTCGCGTCGGCGACGAGTTGGGCGGTGTCGAACAGTCGCCCCGCCGAGAGCGTCTCTGCGGCGACCTTCTCGCTGAGGTGTTCGACCTGTTTCAGCGACTCTTCGGCGACGCGTTTGCCGGTCTCTCTCGCCCGCTGTTTCGCCTTCGCCATGAAGCGGGCGACACCCGATTTGTCGGCCTCGAGACCGTCTCTCTCGTCTCTGGCACGCCAATTTGGTTTGCCTTTCTTGTCGGCGGTCTGTGCGTGTTCGCCTTCGACGACCTTTCCGATGGAGTTCTTCTGGTCGAATCCCGGCAACGGGATAGTCGTGCTATCGACCAGTCCTTTCTCCACGAGCGACCCGGTGGGACAGACTGTCGCACAGTGGCCGCAGGAGACACAGGTCGAAGCCTGCATCGTGTCCACGTCTGTCTGAAAGCCGATTCTGGTATTTGAGCCGTGGCCCTCGATTCGGAGGACACCTTCGACCTGCACGTCGTTACAGGCGTCAACACACCGGTTACAGAGGATGCACTTGTTGCGGTCGATTTGGATGACTGCGGAGGTGTCGTCGATTGGTTCGTAGGCGTCGCGGTCGTCGAAGACGCCATACCGAGGTTCTTCGACGCCAGCGTCGATGGCGGTGTCCTGTAACTCACAGCGACCGTTCTGTCCGCAGGTGGTACACCGGAGGTTGTGGTTCGAGAGGACGAGGTCGAGGTTGACCGAGCGGGCTTCTGCCGCGTCTTCGGCGTCAGTTCGGACTGTGAGACCATCCTCTGCGGGAAAGCTACACGAGGGGACCAGACCGTACTCTTCGGTCTCGACCATACAGGTTCGACACTCGCTGCGCGGGCCGATGTTCTCAGCCTGTTCGGTGCCGCGGTCGTAGTAGCACAGCGCGGCCACGTCGTCCGCGGTATCGACCGCTTGCATCGCGTCGATAATCGTCGACCCCGGCGGCATGGCGATAGACGTTCCATCGACGGTAAGGTGGGTCATCTCCTCCCCAGTCGTCCCCACCGTGGGGTCGTTGGCCGTGCCGATGTTGAAGTCCTCCGTCAGCGGGGTGCTGGGACGGGGGTCTTCTACGTCAGGGATTCGGGGCAGTACTGGGGCCGGTGTCGATTCGCTCTCTTTGGGGGTCTCGTCGGTACTCATTTCACACCTCCTCGCACTCGCCGCTAGGACAGCGTCCATCGGCGTGTGCGTAAAATTCGGTCTCGAACTCGTCCATCGCCGTCGTAACAGGCCGGGCCGCCCCGCGCCCGAAGTCACACGTACTCGTCGTCCGCATCACGCGTGTCAGTTCGCGGAGCGCGCCGTCGTCGTAGTCGCCCGAATACACGTTTCGAAGAAGGGTGGTCAACTGCACCGACCCCTCCCGACACGGTACACACCGCCCGCAGTTCTCGTCTTCGGCGAAGCGGGCGCGCTTGCCTGCGGTAGCGACGGCACACCGCGAGTCGCTGAACAGTTCGACAGCACCCTCTGTGCCGAGGCCCGCCCCCAACAGCGCAGGCGCACTCGGTGGGTATTCCAGTGTTCGCGTGAGGCCGCCGAACTGCCCGCCGACGCAGGCCATCTTGAACGGCCCAGCGAGCGTCACCACCTCTCGAATCGCCGAGAGTGACCCACTAGTAGAGAGTTCGACGGTCGAAGGTGCCGCAACGTCTCCGGAGACGGTGACGAGGCGCGTTCCCGGGTCGGCGTCGTCGGCGTCGAACGCCTCGGGCCGAAGGAGGAGTTCACGAATCTGCGCGAGCGTCCGCGGCGTGTGAATCACCGTCGGTCGGCCGTAGAGACCGTGTTGTGCAGGTGTAGGCGGACGCAGTCGCGCTTCGAGTCGGTCGTTTCCTTCCATCGCCTCCAGCGCCATCGTCATCTCACCGGCGATGTACTGGTCGGGGCCGACGATGACTTGGGGGCGCATCGAGCGTTCGAGTCGCTCCGAGAGCATATCGACGGCCGCTTGCAGTCGCTCGCGGGCGAGTACGTCCGACTCGTTGCAGTAGCAGATGACATCCTCGGCACCGACGAGTTCGGCGACAGCGAGCGCGCCATCGATGACTTCGGCCGGGACCGATTCGAAGAGAATTCGGTCGGTCCAATTTCGAACGTCGCTCTCGTTCGCGTTGACGACGAGGACTGGGTCGTCGCCCGTCCTCTCGTGTGTGTCGCGGGCGCGGTCCCACTCCTCGATGACCGGTTCGTCAGTACTCCCGTCGCCACGTCCTCGGCCGAGTAAACCGACTTTTCGAACTCGCTCAACCGCCGCATCGGGGTCGTTTCGGACTCTCTCGGTCACCAGTTCCGTCTCTGAGTCAGCACCACCGGGGGTGTCGTCAGGAACGGCCCACCCCGCTCGTGCGAGGATTCGACGTTTCCCGACAGCCAGTGGGCCGTCGTTTGGGAGTGGAAGTAACGACGGGTCTGGTTCGTGTTCGACGACGGCGTGAGCAGTGTCGGTCGAGACGTCCCCATCTTCGACGTGCCGGACGAGTTCTCGCACCTCCTCCGCGCTCGGATTCGGGTGAAACGCCGTCGTCGCGTCGGCGGTGACGAGTACCAGCGGGTCGAGGTCACCGATGCCTATCGGTCCGACCTCGACTACCGAGGCCGACGTCGCCTCGTCGCGGGCGGCAGTGAGTGCCGCTCGTGCGGGGGTGAGGGATGCAGACCCGGTGCAGACGCGTACGACTGCCCCGTCTGTCGTTCCGTTCGTGTCCACCATTTCGTGTATGTGCGCGGGCGCGGGAGGAAAGAATTGTGGTGTGTTAACATATTAGTTGCCGGATTCGGTGACGTGGATGAGACGAGAACTCAGAATGGCGGTTCAAGCGGTGGTGAGGCGTCTTGACACCTTCTAACGACGAGTACGACGACAGTCGAGAGAGCGACAAGTGTGGCGAACGTTCGGATTCGCTTGGGCGACACTGGGTTCATGTGTCACACGACGACTGGTGTGAAGGTAGCCCTTCGGAGAAACCGAGTCGCGGCCAAAAGAACGTGGGGAGGGTTACACCGAAACTACGCTTCGAGTGACGCGTTAGCGGCCGAAATCGCATGCGTGAGGCCTTGGACTTGTTCGTCGTTCAGGAGGTCGTCGTTTACTGCTTCGACGTATTCGAGCAACTCTGTTGACGCGTGAACGAATGCCTCGCCGAGAGAGACAAGCGATACTGCTGGTGACTGCTCACCAGCAGAAGACCGAATCATCACCTCGTCGTCTCGCACGTGGTCGAACGAAAGCGAGTACGAGGTTGCGAGAAACGACACCTCGGCGTCGTCGCCTTCGACGAGGACTGGAATGACCTCGCAGAGTTTTCGACACAGTGGGATGACGAACGCGAAGACAGAATATCGGTCCGGCGTGCCACCGATGACACTGTCGCCGACGAACAACCGAACACCGGTGTCGGCGTAGGGTTCACCTCTTTCGAGTTGGTCATTGAATCGGTCGTCGTAGCGGATGTCGAACGAGGTGGTCATGGGTATGCTGTTTGGAGCGTTGCTGTGCTATGTTCAGGGGATTTCGCCGAAGCGGTCAGTGTATTCCACTCGCAAGCGCTTGCTTGCCGACCGCAACGTTTCGATTTCTGAAGCAGTTTCGAACGCAGGGTTCACCTCGGTGACGTACTCGACGAGTTCGTCCGCGGTCACGACGACACCACGAACGAGGCTCTCGATATCGGTCTCTGCTGGCCCCGAACTCGACGTCCAAACCGAGACAGTCGTGTCGTCTACTGGGTCGAGGTGAAGCATGTGCGCCGAAAACAGATAGGAGAGGTCGAAGCGCTCTCCATTGAGTACGTCGACGACCCCCTCGCAGAGTCGTCGCAGGGTAAAGACGACAGGTTCGTCGATTCGAAATTCCGATGGGCCGCCGTCGAGGTACGTGTCGCCAACGACGTACCGAATCCTCGCACCAGCCGGTAAATCACCGTTTTCGATGCCTTCCTTGAACCACGGCTCGAGTTCGAGTTCGATTTTCATCTGTTGTTGTGGGGAGACACGAGGAATTACGGCTACCTCCTGTTCGCTCTACTGTTGACCGCCTCGGTGATATATTCACTGTGCCGACAGAACCACTATCACATCACCCCGTGAGTGACGACATAGCATGGCTTTCGACACGAGCAAGCAGGTGTACGAATCCGACGCGACGGGGTGGCAACGCGGCCTCTACGACGACCTCACGACCACGTTTCAGGCACCAGTCGTCAACTGGTTCTTCCGGACACTCATGGCGAATCAGCCCGAGTTTCTGCGCTACGCGTGGGGACAACTCAAACCAGAATTTGAGTCGCGTGCGTTCGCCCGCTACGAAGTCGAATATCGGGATGCGGTCGTCTCGGTTCTCGAAGACCACGGAATTCCGACTTACAACCCAGCATCCACAGAAACCGCACCAGCCGAGTTCCGCGAGGCACGCGGCCAGATGGTCACACTCGATACGATGATGCCGCGACTTTCGTTTACCTTCGAACTTCTCGACCGGGCGCTCTCGGACGAGGAAATCGGTGAATCGCCAGCTGACGACTGGGAAGCCACCGCGTCGTTCCCGAACCTCGACCGGGAGATGGGGCAGCCGGTGACGATGATTCCGTTCGAAGACGTACCGGAGTCGCTAACTGAGACGGTCGAGTCCATTCAGGCGTTCCACGGATTCGACTCGGGGTTGCCGACCATCTATCGCAGTCTCGCGCAGTGGCCGTCGCTCCTCGAAACGATGTGGGGTGACCTCGAACCCGTGTTGGAATCCGAATCGTTCGAGACGGCCTGCGATGAGTCGTGGAACCTCGCGGCCGAACACGTCTCCTCGCTCTCGTACACGCCCCGACTCTCACCGTCGGACCTCGGGGAGATTGGCCTGAGCTTCGAGGATATCTCAGACTTGCAAGGGCTTGCAAACCAGTTCCGGCACGGACCTGTGGAGACGGTGTTGCCGGCGGTGACGCTTTATGCGGCGACGCTCGGCGCGACTGGACCGCGTCGGCTTGGATAGGGTCGTCAGGCGACCGCATTGAATCCAGGCTCAGCTACTGCTCGTCTCTCTCGACCTCTTGGTTCGACCGTTCATCCCCCGTGAGTGCCTGGAAGACACCGACGAGCGCCGGTAAAGCGAGTGCGATTCCGAAGATTCCTGCGAGACCGAGACCACCGGTGGTCGCTACCCGCGGGTCGTCGAAGGGTTCGGCAATCTGCTCGTTCGGTTTCGCCTCCTCCGTGACGACGACTGCACCCTTCATCCCGAGCGGCTTGTGTGGCGTGCATGCGTACGTGTAGGTTCCGACCTCGTCGAAAGTATGCTCGAAAGTGTATCCGCCGGTTCCAACGATTTTGGATTCGAACGCTCCGTCGGATGCAACGACGTTGTGGGCGCCTCCTTTTCCTGTCCACTCCCAGGTGACGGTCGTCCCTTTCGAGACGCGAATCGCCGCTGGGCCGTATCCGAACGCACCGCCGTTGGCTTTGTCCCCGACTTCGACGGCCACCTGACTGGAGCCGGTTTCGTCTACGACACCGTCGTAATTGGAGGTTCTCTCGAACCACGAATCCAAGTCCGCCGTCGACTGTGAGGTGCTTTTGCCGTCAGATTCGCTCACCGACTTCGACCTCGCCGAGGCGGCATCCCCGACGACGATAGCACCTCGCATCCCTAACGCCGAGTGAGGCGAACAGGCGTACTTGTAGACGCCCTCGGCCTCGAAGCTGTGCTCGAAGGTGTGGCCTGCATCCCCGACGAGTTCGCTCTTGAACGAGCCGTCCGCCGCCGTCACATCGTGGACTCCCCCGTTACCGCTCCACTCCCAGACGACGGTCGTTCCCGGGTCGATGCGGACCGCAGCAGGGCCGAATCCGAACGCGCCGTCGTTGGCCTCGACGCCGACAGTGACTTGCACCGTGTCACGGCCAGTCTCGTCGACGACCCCGTCGTAGTTCGAGGTGTTCTCGAACCAGGATTCGAGGTCGAAGTCGCTCGTCTGCGCCCGCCCAATCGACACACTCGATTGAACTGCCGTCCCCGTGAGTGCGATACTACCGAGTAGTCGAAGCGCGCTTCGTCGTCCAAACAGTGGCGATGAGCAGTCGGTGTTCATGGAAACCTCGTGCGGGCGAGCCTGTCGAACTCGCCCACAGGTGGACCCATGGACGGGATTGTGATAACCCGGCATTCTCGTTCTCAGTGCGTGGCGACCGACCGAACATGTTCGGTCGATTTTTGTGTACGTGGTGTGATATCCGCGGGTGCCTAGAGCAACGTTCTCTCTCTGTCTCCCCGAAACGGTGTGGATTGGCGACGTTTCGAGCCGATTCCCGGATACCGAGTTCACGGTCCTCGCAGGGATGCCCGTCGAGGAACGAGGGGTTGGTCTACTCGAAATCAACACGACCGACATCGAATCGGTCGTCTCGGCGTTCGGTGAGTACGATACACTCACTTCCCTCCACATTCTCGAAACACAAGCCGACCGGACGTTGGCTCAGTTCGAGACGGACGAACCGCTGTTGCTATTCTCGCTCAGTGAGGTCGGCATTCCGCTCGAATTCCCTATTACGATCGTTGACCAGCAGGTACTACTCGAACTCTCCACGTCGAGAGAACACATCGCGGAGTTGGAAGCACAGTTGACGCTGTTGAACGTCTCTTTCGAACTCGTGGAGGTTCGTCAGTCGGCCGATTCGGAGTCGGTGGTGACAGACGAACAGTACGAACTCCTCGAAACGGCGGCCGACTGCGGATACTACGATACGCCTCGGACCTGCACGCTCACGGAACTCGCCGAGAACGTCGGGTTGGCGAAATCGACGACCAGTGAGAAACTCCACCGCGCCGAAAGTGCGGTGCTGAAGAATTTTCTCGACCATTGACGGACTCACTCGGAACACTGAGTGACACCAGTGGGGCGAACATGTTCGCCCGTATCCCGCCGTCTGAGAACCGCCGCGCCGTCTTATTGGAGACCCCCGGAAAGTGATAATTGTCATGTCCAAGTACGTTGGCGCACCTGGCTCGACGATGTCACGACGCGAGTTTCTCGCCGCAACCGGTGGGGCAGGGCTGGTCGGGCTCGCAGGGTGTACCGCACCCACGAACACCGATCCGAACGCCGCAGTCGGCGGTGAGGGCCCGGTTGCATCTACGAGCGACGGGGCGCTCCCCTACACGAGCCCGCCGGAAGTCGTCAACGTGGACGAACAGGGTGGGTCAGTAACGCTCAAATCCGTGCCTGCGAGACACGCGGTGCATCCGCTGGAGACGATGGGCGGTCCCGTGGAATTTCCACAGGTGTGGGCCTTTCAGGCCGACGACGGAGCGCCGAGCGTCCCGGCCCCGATTCTCCGGACGACCGAGGGTACCGACATGGAGGTGACCCTCGACAACACCGATGGAATGCGACCCCACACCCTCCACTTCCACGGCGCTCGAAAGGCGTGGAAGGACGACGGCGTCCCGACGACGACTGGAATTCGCGTCGATCCCGGTGAAAAACACACCTACACCATCCCGGCGAACGTCCCCGGGACCCATCTCTACCACTGTCACTACCAGACCCACCGGCACATCGACATGGGGATGTACGGTATCTTTCGCGTTGACCCGAAGGGGTACGAACGCGCGGACAAGGAGTACTTCATGACCGTCAAGGACTGGGACTCGCGGCTCCCCCGTCAGATGGCTGGCGAGGACGTGAGCTACAATCCACGGGAACGAGCACCTGACGTGTTCACCATCAATGGAAAGAGTGCGCCGCGAACCCTTCACCCGGAAGACGGGTCACCCATTATCGTCGAACGAGGCGACTTGGTGCGCGTCCACTACGTCAACGGCGGGTACATGAGTCACCCGCTCCATATCCACAATCACCGGTTCCAACTCGTCGAAAAGGACGGCGGGGTCATCCCCGAGGCTGCAAGATACGACATGGACGTAACGAACGTCGCGCCCGCAGAGCGACACACCGTCGAGTTCACCGCCGACGCCGACCCGGGAATCTACCTCATGCACTGTCACAAGGTCAACCACGTCATGAACGGGAACTTCTACCCCGGCGGCATGCTGAGCGCCGTCGTCTACAAGGAGGCGATGCAATCCGATATCTTCTCGGAGTTGATGACGTACGCAGGCTACGAAGAATAGACGCTCACCGTCGCTGTCCTTTCCTATACTCGCCTATAGCGCGCTTTTCACGGGGCGACCTGGCGTGAGAGTGCCACGACGAGTCTGTTGAGAGTTCAGTCGTTGGTCGCTGGCGTACCAAGGATGGGTGCCTTGAGCGCAGCGACTTCGCTCATGATTCGTTCGACGTACTGTGGTTCGACACCATTTCGTTCGAGCGCATCGTGGAGGTACTCCCCGACGGCGTCAAAGTCCGCCTCGTCGATGTCTAACTGTGCGTGTGCCGCTCGCATATCGTCACCAGTGTATTCGACCGGGCCGCCAGCAACCGAACTAATGAATTGTACCTGGTGCGCGCGAAGTTCACTCATCTCCATACCCTCGAAGTAGGGGGCGAGTTGGTCGTCGGAAAGTACCTGGTCGTAGAAATCGGCCACGACCGCTTCGACTGCATCTCGTCCACCGATGGCCTGATACACTGTTTTCGACATTGGGTCGAATTACGATTGTGGGCCGACCAACATCCGCCTGTCCGCTAGCGTGTTCGGGTTTTTTTACACCACACGGGTTGGTAAGATGTATCACGCCGAGACGACTTGGTCCAACAGTTTCGTCTGTGCGACCGAGAGGTGTCCGACAAAGGTCGCGACGGCGATGTCGAGTTGCTCAGCGACGGCCTTCGACTTCGCGCGCTTTGGTGACTCGAAGTACCCCATCTCGTAGGCGGTTTCGAGTACCTCGTACTGCCGGTCGGTGAAAACACTTCTATCGACGACGAAGAGTGACCCGCCGTCGTCTATCTCACCAGAGCGTGTCAAGTGGCGAATGCTGAGGTCGTCACAGTTGGGTTCGATCGCTGCGATAATTGCTCGCAGTGTCTCGACGTCCGGAACGATAAACGAGAGTACGAGTCGGCCAGACTCCACGTGAACTGTCCGAATCGGACAGCCCGACTGCGAGAGTTGACTACACGGACACCCTCGGTCGTCGTGGGTGTAACGATAGACGACGCTCGACCCATTAACGAACAGTTCGTCCATCGCGTGATTCGTGGCGTCGTCGAGTGAGTCATCGACAGTCACTTCACCGACGACTCGTGGACCCTCGGAGGCACCGTGGTGTGTGACAGCCACAGAATCGACCGGACATGCCTCACTTAGCGACGACACGGGACAGTGCGTCGCACCGGCGACTTCAAGTTGTACGTGAATCCCAGACGCCATACAGACAGGCAGTCGTGGACGGTGTATAAGCAGACAGATTTCCGAGTGCATCGAACCGTCTCCGAGAGAATCTCTACGACGGTTGCCACGAACAGTCTTGATGCAGAGACACGCGAAACACTGCGTTTGCAGAAATAGGCTAAAGTGGGATAAACAGCAGCTACGGATACTGTCTGTCCGGTTCCGGAATTGCCTCTAAATTGGTCGCCGTCTCGAAGATGACGCCGTTGAGTTGGTCAGCGGTGTCGAAGTACCAGTACGGGACTTCGCCGTAGATACCGCTCTGGAGGACGGGCATGCCGTTCTCTTCGAACGTCGCGACGACGCCCTCAGTGTCCTCGAAGGCGAAACACGCGACGTGGTGTAATCCCTCGCCGTGTTCGTCGAGGTGTTCGGTGTAGATGCTCTCACCCTCCTGAGGTTCGATGAGTTCTATCATCGTGTCACCAGCGTAGGTGAGCGCGAGCGTCATCGAATAGTCGTGTTCCTCACCTCTGTACGTCGTGTCGTGGAGCGTCGGCGGCGCGAACTCGAAGACGTCCCACGGACCGAGTCCGAGGAGGTTACCGAAGCGGTCCATGCCGTCGTCGATGTCTTCGACCACGAACGCGATTTGCGAGATTTCGGGGATTTCGATGCCGAGGTCTGGTACAGATACCATGGAGGAATTTCATCGGCAAGGACCAAATATCAAATTGGAGACAAGATTGATAGTCAGGCGAGTGGACGGGTTCGTGATAGTAGACGAGAACTGGCCAAACTGCTCGGCCAATCGAGTCAATTCAAATGAAGGTTACAACGGGAGGAGAAAGTACGAAGTATTGTTCTCTGCTTGGACGAGCTCAACACCAGCATTGACAATTGTAGAATAATCTCTTAGACCTCAACACTGAAGCGTCCGTATGACTGCATTTTTGCAGGGATTCGTATAAACGTGGCTTCACTTGAATGCGACTCCCCACTGTATGGCTGATTATTACCAGAACTCATATTCTTTTGGCAGTCGTCTTCTCGTAGTTTTGTGTCGTAGCTGAGAGAGATACCGGCACAATTGACGTCTCCACATTTGAATCCAGAACCCCATTTGAGCCCGGTAAGTTGCCGTGTTTTACAGACGTGAATATTGTATTGATGGACGAGCAAAGTGGCTTCGGATAAGTCGGCCGAAGCGGTGAAATCCATCGTCTCTCCAACACCATTCGTACCCTGAGAAAAATCGAGTGCGTTAAGCTCACTCGATGAGGTCACAATCCAGTCTTCGTATTCCCAACTCGCTGAAGACTCAAAACCATCTCTTCAGGAGAGTGATTTGAGGAGCGAACAGCAGGCTCCGTTGCTGGGTTTCGCACTTTAATTGAGTCAGGCATATCGTCACTGTGTGAGTACTCGTGTTCACTCTATTGTAGTTGTTGAAGACTTACTCTGATTGGAGGTCGAAACTCGCGTCGTGCAGCCAGTAGTGCCAACAAGAGCCGTACTCGATATGCTGAGGATTTCACGGCGGGGCAGTTTTTCGGAATCCATGGAAACAATTTGAGATTAAACACGCTTTATGGTTTTCTAGAGTTAGAAATGTGATTTAATATTACCACAATGCAGACAATTAAAAATTTGGAATAATGACTTAGTACCTATACAGTTGGTTTTTAATAATCTGCGTATTCGAAGAATAAGAACAGATTATCACCGTCTGTCGTGGTGCGGCCAGCACCGTCGCATTCTACGCCATTGAACTCAGCGTAAAGGTATGATGGAGCGATGCGGTCACCAGAAGACGGGCGATCCGTTGTCCAGGAAGATGCTTGTCCTAATTGAGAGTCAGAATCATAGGCGTCGTATACCCCACCGCCAAATGATTGATCGAAGAAATCATAGTACGCCTGAACTTGTTCGTCGGGTTCATAATCTACGTTTCTCTTTAGCTCAGGGTGGTCAACAGAAGTACTTACTGAGATTCCTGCCGGTGCAGATACACTTAGTGAGGTACTCACTTCTGAGGTCAGATCTGAGGATGGGGCATAACTCTGATTCTCAGGCGAGGTCAGATCAGTCCGCTTCCAGTTTTGTGTATGGTGGGCAAAATAATTCCCCCAATCAGCAGTAGAGCCGATGTCACACGATCCATTATAGTCATTATCGTTTGCAGGGAGCAACTTAGCATTTTGTTTCAGTGCCCATGCAGATTTCTCCTCATCATTTGCGTTGATGAAGTTGTCATACTCTGTATAGGAATAATGCTCGAGCTTACCTACTTGCATTGATGATGCTCCACCACATACAGTTCCAGTGTCACAGTAGTAGATAATGTCTTTTTCTTGACGGAGTGAGGTTGATCCTTTAACCATTTTTATTCACCACCATTGTTGTTGAGAAATTCAAGTGTGTCGTTGTGTGCGCTAGTAACGGCGTTCTTTTTGTCCTTTACAGGAAGGTTATTCTTAGACGAGATCACCTTCGGTTCTTCTTTTATGAAAATGCTTGGCCGGCCATTCTCCAACTTAAACGCATATCCAAGGACTTGGCCACTGTCACCCGACTTTTGGTATTCTTTTGCCGGTTTGGCAGTTGGGTCGTGTACAATTGCCCCACTTTTTTCCCTGTTTTTCAGGACTTTCTTTTGAATTTTTCTAATCGTTTCCGGCGTTACTGGATTTTTGTATGTCCCTAGCACGTATCCTTTTTTCAGGTCATCAGAGAATCTTTCCTCATCAGGGACTACTTGCTCACCGCTCTTTTGGGCGTCGCCTGCCTCAGAAGCACCTCCAAGACCAGAATAAGCGGATAGTCCCGCTAGTGCTGTACCAGTTGTTTTCAAAACTCTTCTGCGATCTATGGATGGGTCAGCTCCAACCATATTTTCTACAAATATATACAGGCTATAAAATCTTGTGAAATAACTAATTCCTGACAGGTATTTATATACTCCGTGGTGTCCAGACGTAATTATTTGCTTTGTGATTCTATAGAAAGAGTAATAAAATAATAACCAAACCAAATCGGTGTATGGATGTAGACGTAATAGATGCGCTCCAGCAGTCGGAATATACAGGCGAAAATAGGTGCGAACCGTGTACAGCATTGAATCTTATTATCGCTGTAATCCTTGGATCAGCTATCGCAAGAAAGTCAAAGCTTGGTGGCGCCCTAGCTGTCGGTGTTTCAGTCGGAATCATCTATCTCCGCGGCTATCTCGTTCCAGGAACTCCAGTGGTGACGAAACAATATCTTCCCCCAACCGTTCTCAGGTGGTTTGGCAAAATTCCTAGTGGAGGGAATACGGCAAACGGACTTGGGGCACGTGGAACACCGAAAAATCAAACTACAGATACTGTCTCAGCCAAGGAAGTTACCGAAACGCCAGAAACTTCGATACCAACAACCGACTCATCCACTTCTGGGGGAGATTCCGATGAGCATACTCAAACTGCAGCTAACGATGGCCTTGAAAAGTTACTAATAAAATGGGATGTACTCGAACCATGTACAGATAAGAATGACCTCTGTTTGACTAATAGTTTCGAGACTGCGTGGGTCAAAGAGTCTGAACCACTAGCCGATTCAGAAATCACTACAGACATGGTTATCGATATTTTCGGAATAGATCACAGCCCATCGAATCTTGAACTCATTAGCGAAAACGAAACAAAAGTCCTCTATTCAGAAATTGCGGTTCTTGGGCAGTGGCCCTCTCATACAGCTCTCGTGGCAGACCTTGCAGCGTGCCGTATCCTCAAGTCACAGGTCCCCGACTGGCGCGAGTTCGATGCAGACGAACGAGGCTCGGTCCTCAACAGACTGCGGGCGTTTCTTGAAACGTGTCCAACGACTGGTGGAGATGTTCAGCTGAGTGAAGAAGTAGTCGAGTCTTGCTGTAGCTCGCATAGGGTTATTGCTATTAGATGTGAGGAGACAGGAGACCGACTATTTGAATATAAACAACCAGCTGAGTGAAAACAGATCTTTGGACATTTTCTCGACGTTCCAAGACTTCAACCTAGCGAGAGAGTCTGTTACTATCGGAGACTCCGCGACACCAGGGCGCACGTGACCTGAGCATTATTTAGTCCGATGAGGTCAGTCAGAATGAGAGGTTCATCTCTCGGGTTTGGGTTCTGAGTACGTTTCTTTACGTCCAGATACTCGGAAGTGGGCTTTCGAATCTCAGAAGTGAGAACGTCATGGACAGAGATGTCAAACTGGTTGAATTTTGTGCGATAACCCAATTCATAAATGCGACTTAGAGACCCATTTTCCCACCATATCGCCGTTTCCAAAATTCGGGGGAGGACAGACAGTACTCACTCAAACCTTATATACCAAAATCTGACAACACCGAGTATGACTACTCAAGGTGAGAACGAGGACTCGGAGCCGCCCACTCCGACCCTCGAATTCGGACCTGCCTCGACGCCCCACGAGGCTGGTCAGGTACCCGCGCCGGTTCCGCCGGACGACCCGGCGGCGTGGTACGCACCAGACGTGAGAGCGCAGTACGAAGTCGCCCCGGAGACAGTCGTCACCATCAGCGACGCCGACCACGGCTTCAACTACGACGTTCGAGAACCGACACTCGGTCACAGAGAAGAGACGGCGTTGGCGACGGTTCGAGACCACTTTTCGACGGTTGCGCGGCGACGGCCACTGACCCGTGAAGGTGCCGCAGAGCGGGCGAGTGCTGGACTGTCACCGAAGTATCGCCGCGTTCTCGACAGACTGCTCGACCTCTCTCCGAGCGCCCGACGGCGCGTCGAATATCACGTCTTGGCCGACCTACGCCTACTCGGAGAGGTAACACCACTCGCGCTCGACGGTTCTATCGAAGTCGTCGATGCAGGACGTGGTGACGGGAGCGAGCGCCTCGTCGTCCACACCGAGAATTTCGCGCCCGCGACGACGACGTTCGACTCCGGCGTCGAGTTCGCCGACTGCATCGCAGCCGAGCGAATTCGAGACTATACCGTCGCGTTCGCAGACTACGATGTCGATGTCGTCGTCTATCGTGACCGATTGCTCGGTGACGACCGATTCGCGACGAAGTACGCGGTTCTCGAACCCGACCTGCTTCCGGGGGACGCCGAACTCATCGAGGAGTGTAAAGAGCGAATCTGGGAAGCGAACGTCGAAAACGTCGTTTCCGACCGAACTAACTTCGTTCGTGGCAGGGCACGAGAGCTACTCTCACGGCGGCTGACCGCCCGGAACACGAAGGCGTGGGTCGATGCGACGAAGTTTCGCATGCAGTCGGCGCTGTCAGAGTACGGTCTCGCACTCCCACCGGTTGACCGACGGTTCGCCCAAGACCGACTCGACGACCTCGTGTACTACGTCCTCCGCGACTACGTGGGTGAAGGGATTCTTACGGTTCCCATCCGTGACCCCAATCTCGAAGACATCGAAGCCAACCGTGTCGGCGAGCGCGTGAAGGTAATTCCGCGGGCAAGTGTGACTGGTCGCGGTGGCCTCCGTGTACCAACCAATCTCTCGTTCGAAAACGAGACCGAATTCACCAACGTCGTCACCCAACTCGCAGCGGCCGACGGCGTCGAGTTGAACGCCTCGAACCCAAGTGCCAAAGTCAACCTTCGACCCGATACCGGAAACGAAGACACGAATGACGTCGATGAGACGATTCGCTGTGCGGTCGCACTCCCTGTCATCTCCGAAGGCGGCCCACACGTCTCGATTCGCAAGCAGTCCGGTGACGTGCTGACACCAATCGACCTCATCGAAGGCGGGTCGCTCTCGACCGAACTCGTGACGCTCCTGTGGCTGTGTTACGAACACCACCGTGTCGTGCTGTTTTCGGGAGCAACCGGCGTCGGCAAGACGACGCTGATGAACGCCCACATGCCCTTCATTCCGTACGACCACCGCCCAATCAGCATCGACGAGGGGTCACGCGAGGTCCACTTACCGCACGAAACCGGCGTCTCGCTCACCACGCGCGACCACGAATCCGAGTACAAACGCGTCTCGATGGCCGACCTGATGACGGAGGCGAATTACCTGAATCCGGACGTGGAGGTAATCGCCGAAATCAACACGCCAGCGTCGTTCGCAACGTTCGCGGAGACGCTCAACACCGGCCACGGCGTCATCGGAACGACCCACGCCGCAGACATCGAGACGCTCGTCAACCGCGTCATCGAGCAAGGTCTCCCACCATATCTGTTGCGCGAACTCGACCTCGTCGTCTTCCCGCACAAAGTCGATGGCGAACGCTACGTCTCCGAAGTCGTCGAACTCGTCCCCGAATCCGAGTACAGCGAGACGTGGGGTCGCCGCGGCGTCATCGAGAAAGACGGACGAACGCTCCACTGGAACTCTATCGCCCGGCGCAATCCGGATGGCTCGTTCGACCTCTCGTACGAACACCCGCAACTCGGCGACGACCACCGACGGCTTGGGCTTCGGCTGTTCACGCGAATCGCCGACGCCACCGACCGAACGGTCGAAGATGTCGAGCGCGAGTTCCACCGTAAACACCGCTACGTCGAGTACCTCGTGCGTGAGCAAGTGAACGACGTGGACCGTCTCTTCGGCTTTCTCTCTGACCTTCGGACCGACGAGGCGGCGACCGTCGAGCGCGTTCGGCGGAAGTTGGCAGAACGCGAGGCAGCCGAGAGCGACGCATGAACGGCGTCGAATCCACAGCCGGGCACGAACGACGTGACGGCCGAGGACCGACACTGACCGTTCTCGACAGGGCGCTCTACGCGCTCTTCGCTCGCCACGCCGACGCCGACCGACACGACCGGAACCGCCGACGCTATCGCGGGACCGACCTCCGGGTGAGTTTCGATCTCTTTCTCGCTCGTGCCTACGGGGCCGCGTGGGGGACCGCCCTCTTCGTCGCAGTCCCCACGATTCTCGTCGCACTGGCGGTCGCAGATGGGTCCATCGACGCCGCACTAGACTTGCTTCGCGCGGTAGTGCCACTGTTCGAGCGAGTTCAGATTCCCGTCGTCCCACGGCTCCCGATTGCACTCTCGCTCGCCGCAATCGTCGGATGGGGTGCCCGTGGTGCCACCCTCACACTCGCTGGAAGATACCTGGGGTGGCGTGCTTCGACTCGCAGGGAGAACATCGAGCGCACACTTCCGGGTGCGGTTCGCTATCTGCACGTCCTCTCGTCTGGAAGCGATGGCCCGCGTGAGATGCTTCGCCGCGTCGCCGAAACCGATGCGTACGGCGAATCTGCGGTTGCCTTTCGAAGCGTCCTCAACACGGCATCGCTGACTGGAAACGTCAACGAAGGACTCCGCCGTGTCGCCCGCGACACGCCTTCTGAAGGGATGCTCGCGCCGTTCCTGCTCAAGTTTAGAGAACACGCTGGACAGGGCGAAGATGCTCTTCGGAACTATCTCCGAATGGAGAGTCGGATGCTCGGCCACCAACAGGCCCGCGCTCGTGACCGGGCAGCGGGATTCCTCGAACTGCTCGCAGAACTCTTCATCGTCCTGCTCGTCTTGCCATCGCTCCTCGTCATCGTCCTCACGGTGATGAGCGTCATCGCTCCGGGTCTCTCCGCGCCGGTCGTCACACCACTCGGCCCGACGACGGTTCGTGGCGTGGTCGTCTACGCGAGTGCCGTCTTCATCGTCGGCGTCGGTCTGGGAGCGAGTATCCTCATCGCCGACTTGCGCCCGCCGGACCAGTCGATAGACTACGCGCGGCCAGCCCGCGCGCTCGAAGTTCTCGCCACCGCAACGACGAACCCAGCGAGCGCTGCAGTCGTGTTCATCGCTCCAGCGCTCGTTGTCGCTGGGGGTGCCGCACTCGCGGGCGCCGACGCCGTTGGCGTCGCCTTAGCGGGATACGTCTTCTATGCCATCCCAGTCGGCGGGATTGGAATCAAACGCGCCCGTCTCGACGATGCCAAAGACCGGGAACTCAAGGACTTCGTTCACGCCGTCTCCGGGCACGTGAGCCTTGGCCGACCGTTTGCAGGTGCGGTCGAACACGTCGCCAAAGACGTTGACCTCGGACCGCTCAACGGCGACGTTGCCGACCTCGCGCTCAATCTTCGACTCACCGCACCGAGTGCCGGAACCGACGTGAATCTTCGAACGGCGGCGCTCGAACGCTTCGTCGGACAGGTGGGAACACCGATGGCCGAGCAGACGATTGGCCTCGTCGTCGGCGCGCTCGACGGCGGGAGCGACACAGGAACGGTCTTCGACACGCTCCAGACCGAAATCGGTCGCCTCTACCACGAAAAGCGTGCGCTCCGGTCGAATCTACTCGTCTACGTCGCAGTCGGGTGGACGACTGCATTGCTCGTCATTGGTATCACCGTCGCCGTCAACGTCCACGTCTTCGACGGCTTTGCCCAACTGTCGTCGCTTTCGTCCACTGGGTCGTTCGCTATCGACTCAAGAGCGGTGGACCTGACACGCGACCGATATCGAATGTACGTCGTCACGCAGGCGACGATGCTCGCTTCCGGGTGGTTCTCCGGAACGGCGAGTCGCGGACGATACGAAGCACTGCTTCACTCGGCGATTCTCGTCGTTGTCTGTTATCTCGTCTACGCCGGGGTGGGGTTGGTATGACCTCGTTGCGACGAACGGGTGCGCACCACGAAGCGAACCGCGCTCAGTCGAACATCGTCGGCGTGGCGCTCTTGCTCGGGATTGGCGTCGTCGCAATCGGCCTCCTCACTGCGAGCGTTGGCGGCCTCGTCAACGCGCAGCTCAACGCCGCAGACACGGCTGCAACCGCAGACGGGTTCGCCGATATTCGAGACAGCGTACTCGCAGGGTCGAATACGACACACGCGATTCGAGTGACTGACGGCGACGTTTCGCGGACAGACAGAACCATCCGCATTCTCCCAGAAGGGGGGTCAAATCGAACCTACGATGCGGACGGCTATGTGGTCGAACGCGGCAGTCACGCAGTTCGGTTCGTCGGTGGGGCCGTTGTTCGCGGTGAACGTGACCGCGCGTATCTGGTCACGCCGAGTCCGGTGTCGCTCACCGGTGATTCGGTGTTCCTCACACTCCCGGTCGCCAATCCGAATACGACCGACGGCTTCGGACTCGGGTCAACATCCGGAATCCGCATCGAAACCGAGCGAAAGGTCACCGAACTGCCGAGCGACACCTATCGCGTCGCAATCGAGACCGAGACTCCAGTCGCGTGGGAGCGAACCTTCGAAGAACAGGGATTCGAGGTTTCGAGAATCGACTTGGACGGCGATGGAGTTCCGAGTGTCGTCGTGACGCTCCCCGAAGACCGCACGCTCACCGTCGCTCGCTACGACTATGCGCTGGAGGTCGCTCGTGGCTGATTCGAACCCTTGGAACGACTCTCGTGGGGTCGTTCCGGTGGTCGGAAAAGCCCTCGAAGCCGCCATCGCGGTGCTGTTCATCGGGCTCTTGACCACCGTACTCTTCGCTGGTGTCCTCCCCGACCACCGCGACGCTGTTGGCGACGAACTGGCGGACCGGGCGCTCGCAACCACCGTCGAGCAACTCGAAACCACCGCAGACGTTCCGCCTGCGACGACCGACGTCGAACACCGCGCAGTTCTCGATATCCCGCGGTCGATTCAGCGTGAGACGTATCGACTCAGCTACGTCGCCAACGGGACTGTTGGGGGAGAGACGAACACGACGATTCCCGTCGTCGTCCTCGACCATCCACAGGACAGATTAGACAGGCAATTCCCGCTCTCGTTACCTGACTCGGTGACCGCGAGTGGGACGTGCCACAGCGGCACCGACTGTTTCGTCCACATTTCGCAAGAAGACGATGGCGAGGTTGCTGTCGAACTCACCAACGGAGGGAGTTCGAATGCAAACTAAAACGACGGCGCGCGCGCAGACGAACCTCGCCGGACTTGCGATTGCGCTCGTCTTTCTCACCGCCGCAACCGTCTCCGGTGTCGTCATCGCGGACCGCACACTCGTCGATGCCACCGGCGACTCACTCGAACAACAACGTGCCGAACAGGTCGCGGCGGCGGTTGCCGACGAACCTTCGCTCACCACACCGCTTGGCGCATTCGACGTGACTGCGTTGAACGCGACGAACGCATCGACGCTCGAAGCGGCGCTCCCCGTCCTCCGCGGCATCGACTACCGAATCAGCGTGAACGGTACTGTCGTCGCCGAGCGAGGAGATGCCGACGGCGGAGTAACCGTCAGACGTGGGGTCGCCGTCGCAACGCCACGATTCGAGTCGGAGACGATTTCGCTCGATAGCGACGACTCGGCAAGCATCGCGGGGCGGACTGACGCCGTTCGGCTCGTCGTCAACCCTGATGGAAACACGACCGTCGAGACGATTCGAGTCAACGACCGCGTCGTACTGCATCGACCGACAGGCATCGAAGGAACGCACGTCGTGAACGTCTCGGCGAGCGCTGCTCCGCTGATTCGTGCCGAAGTGAGCGGACCCACACCGTCCGGAACGATTGTCGCCGATGCAACCGTGTACGACGTCGAAACGACGACCATGGAGGTGACCGTGGATGCGACTGCATGAGACAGGTTCGTCCACTGACTCGTCTCGCGGGCAACTCTCGCTCACGGTCGTCGAAGCGGCGGTTGCAACCCTGCTCATCTTGGCGGTAACTGCATCGTTTGCACTCACCCCGCCAGCACCGACGACCACTGCGCCCGACGAGACGGCGGCACGTGCGGCAACGCTCCTCGCGACGACACCTGCTGACGGGACGGGCACAGTCCTCGGTGCCGCGTGCGGTTCGGAGGCCGAACTTGGGACGCGTGAAGACCAACTCCTCGCAATACTCGCATCCAGTCTTCCGGATGGTGCGTTCGTCCACCTCGAAACGCCAGTCGGTTCTGTGGGAACGCCCCCACCGAGTAGTGCGCGGGTCGGGTCTGCACCAGCAGTCGTCCCCGAGTGTTCTGCGACGTTGGAAGTGTGGTACCCATGAGTCGCCGTCGCGAGAGTGAGACCGACCGCGGGCAACTCGTTCTCGTCTCCGGTGCGGTGGCCGCCGTCGCACTGCTCGCACTCGTCGTCGTCCACGCGCAACTGGCCTACGTGCCGACTGGCGTCGAATCGGCAGCCCACGTCGAAGAGATTTCCACGGCCAGCGAACAGGCAGTTGCGGCCGCGACGCTCGACGTAAGCGGGCGGTTCGACTGGCCCGCACGGCAGGCCGCAGTCACCGACTTCACGTCTCGTCTCGACCCATCGCTGAGGCGGATCGAACGCGCCTACACGGGGCCGGGTGGCGTCTCGATTTCGAGGAACGACTCTGCGGCCAGCGGATGGGCGCTGTCGAACTGTCCGTCGGGACCGTACCGTGCGTTCGGTCCCTGCATCGCCGACGAGGGCGTCGTCGTCCAAGAACGAGCAGGTGAGACAGCAATCGTTGCAGTGGTCATCGATATCGATATCGCTACACCACGGCGACAAGCAGAACTGACGCTTGCGATTCGACCGGTGTAGCCCAGAAGGCGTCACCGGGAGTAGTCTCCGTTACTCACGCTCGGTGGGCTCAGAGCGATATTGAACGCCATCCATGGCAATTGCTAACATCTCATGGAGCGTACTCAGATACTGTACTCGAACCAGCGACGAGGGGGTAACACCGCTGGAGGGAGTGCGTAGGAGAAACAGTGATGGCATCAGCAAGCACACCGCCAGGAACACCCGAGGCGAACGAACTCGTCGTTCGGCGGTTCCCAGAAGAGGTCGCAACCGAAGGGAACATCGATCTCATCGACGAAATTTGTACCGAAGATGTAGCCGACCACAGCCCGTTTGGAGAACAAAAGGGCCGTGAAGAACTCAAAGAACAACTACGAGGCCTACGTGAATCCTTTAGTGACTTCTCGGCAACAGTCGAAGAACTCGTCACCAAAGACGACATGGTCGCCATGCGCGTGACGTTACGAGGGACGCACGATGGCCCGTTCATGGGCGCCGAACCAACCGGGAAAACGTTCGAAGTTGGAAATATGGTGTTCTCTCGCATCGAAAACGGCATGATTGCCGAGCGGTGGGTCCAACCGGACGTGTTCGGAATGCTCACGCAACTGGGTATCGTCGAAGCACCCGAGATGTGAGTTCACCGAACGACCACTTTTTAGCAAGTTACGCGGATTCACTTGGAGACACATCACCAATCGGCATCGTATAACAGACGGCAGTCCCCTCCAGAACGACCGTCTCGTCGTCGCGGGTAACCGTCGTCTCGAGTTCGGTAATCGGCTTGTCTTCTCGGACCGACGTGACCTCGACCCGGCCGGTGATGGTGTCGCCGGGGCGGACCGGGGCAACAAAGTCCCAGTTGACGTTGAGAAACACCGTCCCAGGACCGGGGAGGTCCTCGGCGACGACGGCATTGAGAATCGAACTCGTGATACCGCCCTGAACGACGATTTCGCCGAACGGCGACGCTGCGGCAACCGCCTCGTCGTAATGGAGCGGATTGTAGTCACCACTCAGCTCTGAGAACAACTCGATGTAGCTGGGTTCGATAGTACGCGACCGTTCGGCAGATTGCCCGACAGAAGGAGCTCCACGCGGCCAGACCGTATGGGAGGTATCGCTACCCGCCATACTACGTTTATTGGACTTCGGGAAGCATAGCTGTGAAGGTCAGAGACGTAAGCACTCGGCGGATAGAACACTGAAGAGAGAACACAGGCGGCCGGGCACCCGCCTGCGTCCTACGGACACTGGGGAAAACTCCCCATACGCAACCCAATGCAGGTAGTTACCTGCAATCATAGTAAATCACGCACGAGGTGAAATAGTTTTTGACTGTCATTTAGTGGTCAACACAGCATCACATTTGAGACTCACAGAGATCCTAATTCGTTGCAATACCGAGACAGCGCTCCAACACGGCCGTCAACGTGTAATACAACGACAGGAAAGCGGCAGAAGCAACTCAGAGACGATAAAAATGAGTGACTTTCGGTCAGGCGTCGTCAGTCAGAGACGATATCGTCTTCGAGACTCGCTACCGCAGTCATCACGCTCGTGATGTTCTCGTCGCCAACGTCGAACGATTCGAGTGTATTCTGTAGGTGAACTGCAGTCGCCTCGAAATCGTCGTGGGTTAGCTCGAGATGCGCGTGCGCCTCCTGCATATCTGCGCCGGTGTACTCGACCGGGCCACCGGTGACAGAACTGAAGAACTGTACCTGGTGGGCGCGCAACGAGTTCATATCCGCATCCTCGAAGTACCCTTGCAGTTGTTCGTCCGCGAGCATCCGTTCGTAGAACTCGTCCACCACTGCGGAGAGTGCATCTTCACCACCGAGTCGCTCGTAAAGCGATTGTTCTCCCGACATTAACGGGATATTTAGCCCATCTTTGATAAGTCTTCACAAATGTTAATTCATTGATTGAAACTGTTTTATAGGATCACGTGTCATATGTGTCCCACGTGTGACTTCGACCACATCGACTGCGTCACTGGGTGGGCGACGCCGGTTACATCTCCCATTTAGAAGCGCAACAAGTGCGGTGCGTGCATCGAGACAGAGACTACTCGGGACGAGAAAACGGCCCGACGGTGGGTGGTGAGTCGTGCACGGAATCATTCTCACCAAGTTCAAAGACTTCGTCGTCGACACATACGACCGCAAGATGTGGACGACGTTACAGCGAGAAGCTGACCTGCCCAGTCGACTCTACGTTCCCGTCGAGGAGTATCCCGACGAGGACGTATTCGCACTTCTCGATGCGGCATCCGAACTCACCGACACATCGGTTCCCGACCTTCTCGAAGCGTTCGGTGAGTACCTGGTCCCACCACTGCTCGAAACGTACGGCGTCCACGTCGAACGAGACTGGACGGGACTCGAACTCATCGCCAACATCAAGGCATTCCACCGCGCGCTGCGGGAAAAGAACATCTCGACGTACACGACACCGAAAGTAGAGACCGGGTGGCGAGACAGCGAGACAGTGAGCGTCATCTATCGGTCCGAACGGCAGTTCTGCCACCTTGCGCGAGGCCTCATCCTCGGTGTCAGCGACCACTTCGACGAACCGTACGAAATCAGCGAACCGACGTGTATGCACGAAGGAGACGGCGAGTGCGAATTCTTGGTGCGACAGGTTGCTAACGTCTAACCTCAGTGTGTGGTCGAAGTTTTGATTTTTTGATGGTGCGCTACGGACGGCTATTTGCCCAGTCAAAAGCGTCCGAAACGCGCTTTAGACGCCATAATCACCCATTTAACGCGGCTAAACAGACCACATAATGACAATCATCTCTGTATATCAGAATGTCAATATTGTGCGAAGATTTATGGTTTCAGCAGAGACATTCGGGGAATATGGTAGATATTCGCAGGGCGCTTCTACCTAGATTCATACGCCGACGCTATTCGCTTCGATTCGGAGCGAAATTGGGGCTTATCGGCGTTGCCACCGGTGGGGTGGCACTAGGAGTGGGGCGAATGACGGCATACCAGGTACCGACAGAACTCGTGGCCGCAGCAGTTGGCGGCTTCGTCGTCAGTGGCGTTCTCGGTGGACTGATGGCCCGGAGTACGATGAAATCGGTCAGTGCCATTCATTCGAACGCCGAGACGATGCGCGACGGAAACTTCGACGTCGAATTCGAGGAGGACCGCATCGACACAGTCGGCCAACTCTCGACGTCGCTCGCCGGTCTCCGCGACGCCGTCGCAGAACGACTGAACCAACTCTCGTCCGACCACGAGCAACTCGAAGCAAAGCACCGTGAACTCGAATCCACAGCAGACGAGTACAGCGAGGAACTCGAAGCAGTTCGCGAACGGTTGGACTCCATCCAGCAAGAGCGCGAGCAGTTGAACAGAGAGAATGAACAGTTGAAGGCCATGGCGATGGAGTACGCTACCGTTCTCAACGAATGCGCTGCTGGCGACCTCTCGCAGCGGATGGACGAAGACGTCGAGAACGAGGTTGCTGCTCGGTTCGCCGCACAGTTCAACGAGATGATGACCGAGTTCGAGCAGTCGATGGTCGAAGCCGACAACTTCGCAAAAGAGGTTTCGACGCTCAGCAACGAGGTCACTGTCAGTGCATCCGAGGTTCGCGAAGGCAGCGAACAGGTATCGGGAAGCCTCCACAGCATCTCCGACGTTGCAGAGACGCAGTACGATAATTTAGAGTCGGTCGCGATAGACATGAGCAACCTCTCTGCGACTATCGAAGAGATCGACGACTCGTCCAGCGACGTCGCTCAGATCGCCCAACAGACCGTGGAAACGGGACGAGAAGGTCGTGAAGCGGCGACCGAAGCCATCGACGGGATGAAAGAAATCGAGCAAGAGTCCGTCGATACCGTCGAAGAGATCGAGCAACTGGAGTCCAAAGTCCAGCAGATCGACGACCTCATCGACTTCATTCGAGAGATTGCAGAACAGACCAACATGCTGGCACTGAACGCGAACATCGAAGCATCGCGTGCTGGCGAGTCTGGACAGGGCTTCGCAGTGGTCGCCCGCGAAATCAAGGAACTCGCAGAGGGGACGAAAGACGCCGCCACAGACATCGAAACACGACTCGAAGAGATTCAAGCTCAAACCTCGCAGACAGTCGAGGAAGTGCGCGACACCCGCGAACAGGTCGCTCGCCACACGGTCTCTGTCGAAAACGCGGCTGACGCACTCAACCAGATTGCCGAGAACGCACAGGAGACCAACACCGGTGTGCAGGAGATTAGTCGGGTGACGAGCGAACAGGCCGAGGCGACACAGACAGTTCTTGCATCCGTCAACGACTCGACCGAAATCAGTGCCGAAACCGTCGAAGAGGCGACCGAAGCGGCGATGGGCGCAGACGAACAGACGCGCGCACTGGCCGCGGTTTCCGAGCGTTCGAGCGCGCTTGCAACGCAGGCGAACCGCCTGAACGAAGCACTGGGACAGTTCAGGACTCAGATGACAGTCGCCCCTGAGAACGGGGAGTTCCCAGAGGACGAGTCAGTGGAGTTCGAGAACGACCCGCTCGCTGGGGACCCACTCGAAGCAGACCAGTTCGAAGAACCACCGGCACCCGACGAGGAAACGTTTGGCTTCGAAGATACGTCTGGAGAGTCCATCGACTTCGACGACGATTCGGACGAACACGACACAGCAGCAGACGACGAAGTGGACGAGAGAATGCCAGAATCGCAGGTAGACAGCACAGCAGAGCGATGATGGAACCGAGGACAGCGCACCGTATTCCAGAGGGTGCCTCTCGATGAGCGAACAGGCTATCGGGGTGGACAGCGGCGACCCCATCTCCCCAGAGTCCGTCATCGAATTCCTCGAATTCAGACTCGATGGACATCGGTACGCGCTGGAAGTGGGTCGAGTCGGACAGGTCATCTGGAAACCGGCGACGACTCGTGTTCCGAACGCCCCGAACGGCATCTACGGCTCGGCGAGCATCGAAGGCGACGTTGTCGTCGCTATCGATACCTACGAGGTCGTCGGCATCGACCGACCGTTTTCGGACCCGGAGGGTGGCTACCTCATCGTATTGGACCGCGGCGACACCCCGCAACCCGTTGGGCTCCTCGTCGAATCGGTCGATGGTATCGAGCGCCACCACATCGAGACGGTGTCGCCGCCGAGCGAAGGTGTCGCCCCGCTGGACGACGACTGGTTCAGAGCCAAAATTGTCTCCGAGACGGGACCGGACGTTCCCGTCTTCGACAGCCATCAACTCCTCGCTGCAATCCACCCGGCGACCACACGATAACACGAGACGACGCTGACCAACACAGGCCAAGACAGATGAACACAATCGAATCAAAACTCACGTAGGAATCACACATGTCAATTGGAATTCTAATCGTTGACGACTCGAACTACATGCGAAGCCGACTGAAAAGCGCACTCGACGACGATGCGTACGAAATCGTTGCCGAAGCCCAGAACGGCGCGTGGGCAGTTCAGAAGTACAAGGAACACGGCGACGACATCGACATCGTGTTGATGGACATCGTGATGCGGAAGGCAAACGGTGTGAAGGCGACCGCCGCCATCAAACACCTCGACAGGGATGCGCGCGTCATCATGTGTACGAGCGTGGGTCAGCGAAAGAAGATGGACCTCGCCGCACGCGCAGGCGCAGACGGCTACATCACGAAACCCTTCGACGACGAAGAGATTACCAAAGCAATCCAGAGCATCCTCGCAGACCCAGCATGAGTCATCCAGTGGAATCGCCACCGAACGCGTGTCCTAATCGGAGGAGACCACCGTGAGTCGAAACGACGAGTTCGTCCGCGAGGCGCGGGCGTCACTCCGGCAACTGACGAACGGCCTCGTCGAACTCGAACGGGACGGAAGCAATCGCGAACTCGTAGACGAGTTGTTCCGAACGGCGCACACGCTGAAGGGCAATTGTGGTATGGCTGGACTCGATGGCGCAAGCCAACTGGCTCACGCGCTGGAAGATTTCTTAAGCGCACTCCGCGATGGCTCACTCTCGCCGAATCCAGACCTAGTAGACGCTGGTCTCGCCGCGGTTGACGATATCGGCACGATGCTTGACGAGTGGAACGACCGCACATCCGTCGAAACGACTCCCGAGTCGTCGGTGTCGATGCTTCGGACGGAGATGGAACGGTATCGAGACGAGTCGGCAACGCACACTGGGGCGGCGGCTTCGACCCCTGAGACGTCCGACCCATCGGCGTCGATGCCGACTGACCCCGAAGACGAATTCGATTCGTCGGTCGTAGACGCGCTCGAATCCGCCAGCGGGTTCGACGACCTCGAAGGCTTACTGGCCGAGATGGACGACCCCGACGACGACGAAAACGAAGGCGAACCCGCTCGCTGGGGGACATTCGATTCGTCGTCGGCGAACGACTCGGCGGATGGCTTGGCGGACGACTCGATGCCACCATCGGTGGACAAGATATCGAACTTCGATACTCGGCCAAGCGTGACCGAGGACTTCGAGGCCATCAAGAACGACGTCGAACAGGAGGACATCTCTGAACTCGACCAGGAACTCGTCGATGTCGAGTTCGGTGAGTTCGACGACGATGACGAACTTTCGATACAAGACCTCATCGAGGGAGACCTCACGGAAGAAGACCCACTAGCCGAAGACGATGGCCAACCAGTCGATGGTCGCGACCGCTCGACTGACGAGACACAACCATCGAGTTCACCGTCTGAGGACACGTCCACAGCGAGCGACACAATCAGTCCCGAAGACCTCGGATACACTGCCGCAGACACAGCAGAACCCGCAGACTACGTGTCGTCACCCGATGGTTCTGTGTCCGCCGGGTCGGACCCGACAGACGACACCGCGACTGCCGATGTCGAAGCCGAAAACCCGTTCGAAGGTGCCGACATCGTCGACCCCGACGAAGTGAGGGCGGACACGGGCGTTTCAGCCGACAGTGGCGCGCCCGTCGCCGACGATTCGGAGGCAGTGAACGCCAACGACTTCGACTTCTCTAGCGAACCCGCCCCGCTGGAAGACGAAGGTTCGACGGCGTTTGCAGACGAAGCAGACGAAGACCTAGACATCTCGTTCCCAGACGGTGAGACGTTTGGCCCCGGCGGCGACGACGAAGCCGACGCTCCCGAGAACCCGGAAGAACCGGAACTCGACCCCACCGAGGAGGCCTTCGAACTCGACGACGACATCGAACTCACCGATGACGTCCCAGACGTGGAGGCGGACGATGCGGAGAGCATTCCAAACTTCTCGGACGAAGAGTTCGGTCTCTCGGATATCGACGCGGCGGACGATACGGCACTTGGCCCGGATTTCACCGCCAACGACTCCGAGGATTCAGCGGCGGAATCGACGGACGATGGTCTCTCCGAGCCCGACCTCCCAGGGATCGAACTTCCAGACATCGACGAAATCACCGGGTCGTCGCTCGATACGGAGTTCGAGGAGACAGACTCGCCGTCCAGCATCTCGTTCCAACGCGACGAAGACACGATGGCGTTCGAATCGCGGTTCGCCGAGCGGTTCGGAAGCAAAGGCGACGACGACGAGGTGCCACTCGTGCAGGCGGCGGCCGCGACAATCGAGGAGAGTTCACTCGACAGCGCGAGATACCAGTCGAGTGGACTCGCAGAGTACCCACTCGAGTTCAACGACTCCCAAGCGACCGACGAGATACAGTCGCTGACCGTCGATGTCCAGAGTGCGGACACGCTGTTGAACCTCGTCGAAGAACTGTCGTTGATGCAACTGCGCATCAAACAGGGAGACGAAGCGAACCTCGACGACCAACTCGCAGCGATGGACTCGGTGACGGGCGAACTCCGACGTGCCGTGATGAACCTTCGTCTCATGCCGCTTTCGACCGCCACTGATGGCCTCCAGCGGGTCGTTCGCGACATCGCTCGTCGCCAGGACAAACAGGTTGCATTCGACGTCTCGGACGAGGGCGTCAACCTCGACCGGAGTATCGTCGAGAAACTCGGTGACCCGCTGGTCCACCTCGTCCGCAACGCCGTCGACCACGGCATCGAATCACCCGAAGAGCGCGAACAACAGAACAAATCTCCGGAGGGAACTATCGAACTTCGGGCGTGGCGTGACCGCGAGCGCATCGTCATCGAAGTAACGGACGACGGCCGCGGGATTAGCGCAGAGCGAATCCGACAGCAGGCAATCGACCACGGTATCGTCACCAGAGAGAACGCAGAGCAACTCTCGCTCGACGAAGTGTACGACCTGGTCTTCGAACCCGGCTTTTCGACTGCCGAAGAAGTAACCGACGTAAGTGGCCGTGGCGTCGGGATGGACGCCGTCAGACGGACGATTAACTCGATCGAAGGAACGGTCCGAATCACGAGCGACCCCGGTTCGGGGACGACCGTTCGCATTCGTCTGCCCGTCTCGGTCGCCGTCGCGAAGATGCTCTTCGTCGGCGTCGGGTCCGAACAGTACGCGATTCCGGCGAGCATCGTGGACGACGTCGAACACGTCACGGACGGCGCGCTCACCGACGATGGACTGGTCACCGTCGAGTGGCCCGACCAGACGGTGGACCGCCCCGACAAGATTCCATACCGTCACCTCGGCGAGATGCTCGGTGTCGAATCCGACGACGAGAGCGAAGAAATTGCGCCTGCGGACGAGACCGAGGAGGGCCACGACCAGCGTGTACTCGTCCGACTCGACCCGGATACGCGCGAACTCGCATTCCTCTGTGACGAAGTCGACGACGCCCGCGAAGTCGTCGTCAAACCGTACGAGAAACTCCTCGGAAACGTGCCGGGGATTAGCGGTGCGACGATGAGCGGAGACGGAACGCTGGTGAACATTATCGACGTGACAACAATATGACCAAAATGGACCAAACAACCGACAAACAGCATCGAATCGACATCGAAAAGCTCGGTGTGTTGAACTACCTCGGCGAGTTGGGCGTCACTGGCGTCGAATCTCGACTCGGGAAATTGGCTGGCAAGCAGACCGCAGTTCAGTCTGATGTCGTCAAAAGTGGGTACGTCGACGAATCGAGCGTCGAAGTCGCGTTCCCCGCCGAGAAGCGACTCGGTGTGAACGTCGGACTCAACGGCGTTCCGCACGGGTGTATGCTCGTGTTGTTCCCGCCGGTGAGTGCGAAGCGTGCCGTGAAGATGATGCTCGCAGACACGAACGAGGACATCACGAACGTATCTAACGACATGATGGTCAGCTCCATCGTCGAACTTGGCGGCATCGTTGCGAACGGCTTTCTCGACGCACTCGCAGACACGTTCGACCAACACATCGCCACGTGGCCGCCGGTCACACAGAACAACGACCTCGACCACATCATCGAACAGGCCATCACCGACGAAACCGACCAAGGCCTCTATCTCGAAACCACGTTCCACATCACGAGTCACGGCATCGAAGTGGAACTGTACATGTTCCCACAAAACGAAATCTTCGTCGAGATTCTGAACAGAATCGACATGGAATCTATCGCGGGTGTGGGACGGCGATGAAATTAAACGTCAACGCACTGGGGACGTTCTACGAGATGGCTCGTGAGGGTGCCGGTCTCGCCGCCGCTCGGTTGAACTCAATGTCTGAGTTAGAGAGCCGTGTTCGGGTGACGCGACTCCACTTTACTCATCGCTCGAAGGTGCGAGACGAACTCGACGACGGTGGTGAGAAAGTCGGGATTCGGGTGACGCTGAACGGCGGACTCGCCGGAACGTCGCTCCTGTTGTTCGACCGCGAGAGTGCGATGCCAGTCGTCAAAGAACTCATCGACGACGTCGACGAGAAACCGACCAACGAACTGGCGACGAGTGCCGTCATCGAACTGTGCCACATCATGAACAGCGGCTTTGTCGATGGGTGGGCCGACGTGCTGCAAGCAGAAATCGACGTCGCCGCACCGGAGTACGTCATCGGCGAGACGGCTTCCGAATTCATCGACGAAGATGAGTTCGAAAATATGCACGAAGAGCTGGCACTGCTGTTTCAGAGCCAAATCGAGACGAGCGGGACCGAGTTCGGGTTCGAACACTACCTCATTCCCGAACACGAGTCGATTGCTCGTCTGTTCGAGACGCAAGCCGCAGACGACGGTATCGAGTACGAGAAACTGACCGGATTCGACCAGATGGCCCAACATGGTGCCGCGCGTGTCGCAGACAACCTCACTCGGATGACGGGAATCGAGATGGGCGTCGATATCCGACGCATCAACTTCATCTCGCTCGATGCGATTCCGGAGACGGTTCCGAACGAACCGCTCGTCAGCGTCGCGTTCAGTTTCAGTGGGACACTCGGCGGCTATCTCCTCTTCTTGTTCGACCCCGAGTCGGCGAACAAACTCGTCGATGCGACGGTCGGTGACTCCCCTGGCGGTGGCTTCGGGGCGTTCGAACAGGACGCAATCAAAGAGTTGAGTAACGTCATGACGAGCGGCCTGCTCGACGGGTGGGCGAACATGCTCGATGCGACAATCGACCACTCGACACCCGCCTACACCCACGACATGGGAGCGGCCGTCGTGGACCCGCTCATCGTCGGCCTCAGCGAGTTTCAGGAGTTTGCGTTCGTCTTCGATACCCGCATCCACGCACTCGACACTGAGTTCGACGTAGACATCTACGCCATCCCAGACGAGAACGACCTCGAAGCAGCACTGGAAACCCTCGATGCGAAACGCATCGACGAGTCGCTCGAACACGACGTCGAGGACACGGAGTTCCACCCCGAGGAATTCGACGAAGACCTCATCAAAGAGATTGCAGCGGGGACGTTCGAGGAGGTCGATGACCTATGAAAACGTTCGACTCCAATCCAGTGGAAGAAGAACAGACGCGCGAGCGACACCTCGTCGGCGTCTCGGGCTACCACGTCACCGACGACGGTGAAACGCTCGTCGCCTACGGTCTCGGCGCGTGCGTTGCGATTGTCCTCTGGGATACCGAGAGTGGCGTCGGCGCACTCGCCCACACGCTCTTGCCACGACAGGACAAGGGCCTCGGCGCGTCGCCCGGAAAGTACGTCGATGCGGCCATTCAGACGATGCTCAGAGAGATGGTCGAAGCCGGTGCTGGATACTCGTCTATCGAGGCACGACTCGTCGGCGGCGCGGATATCTTCGAACTCAAAGCACTCGGAAAGGGCATCGGCGAAAAGAACCTCGCAGTCGCCCGCGAGGAACTGGCACGACTCGACGTGCCCATCGTTGCGGAGGCGACTGGTGGCGACCACGGACGAACCGTCGAGTTCGACACCGAGACGGGGACGCTCGAAATCTCGACGGCACACACCGACGAGACCGAACTGTTGTAACTGTTTTTTCAGACGAAAGTCGCCGTACCGCGGGTGTGATTCCCTCGGATTACGCCTGTGGGACGAACGTGAATTCGAAGGGAGTACCGTGGTTCAGGTTGTCAGTGACGGGACAGCGTGCTTCGGTCGCTTCGAGCCACGCTTCGATAGTTTCGTCGTCTGCATCGACGTCGGCGATGACCTCCACACGGACGACTTCGTAGCCAGCGCGGGAGTCGCCGCTCATCCCCATGAACTTCGCCGGGTTGAGGTCGCCTTCGATGTTGATTTCGAGGCCGTTTACCTCGAGGCCCATCTCACGGGCGACGAAGTGACCAGTGATGTTCAGACAGCCGGTCAGTGCGCCGAGGAGGTATTCGAGGGGATTCGGCCCTTCGTCGGTCCCGCCGAAGTTCTCGGGTTCGTCGATGACGAACTCGAAGTTTCGGGTGGAGACGCGCGTCCGCATGGGTGATTCGGCCGTCGCGGAGACGGAGTACGTTGCGAGTTTAGCGCGGCCTTCTCGAGGTTGGTCTTCAGCGGACATGGGTGTACAGACGTGACTGAGAGAGTTAATTCCAAATGACAACTCTCATGCCATGAGAATCGCCGTTCGTGGCTCGAAGACCGGTATTTGAGGTGCGAGACAAGACGTTCCGTACTGGGCAAAAACGCACTACCGCTGCGCGGGTTCGTCGTCAGTTTCGGCGAGCGCACCAGACAATCCCCACTCTTCGGCACGCGACTGAGCTTCCTCGCGTGCTTCGCGTTGAATGGCTTCGATGGCCTCGGCATCCGCGAGGAATGCTTCGACTGCGCTCTGGTCGCGTCCGTCGTCGCGGCGGGATTCGGGCGCTAACTCGCGGGTTCGGTCTGCGAGTGCGTCATCACCGGCGAGTACGCGAGCAGGCTCACCGGGTGGAATCTGAAACTCTGTGGTTTCGTGTGCCTCGGCCAAGTCGTCGCCAGCGACTTCGTGGACCGAAACACGGTGTGGGCCGGTGACGGCGAAGCCATCCAGCCCATTGCGCCCACCGACGTGCTGTTCGGTGTCGTAGGCGAGGACAGGAATCCCACCTTCGAAGGTGACGACACCGCGGGTTTCCGAACCCAACAGGAGTGCGTCCTGCGGCTCGAATATGACGTACCCCGTCAACTCCTCGTCGAGGACGCGTTCGAGTGCCTCGCCGGGTGTATCGACGACGCGCGAGCGAAGGAGTGCGCCTTGCGGGATTCTCATATCCGGTCCGGAATGACGGCGCTTTGGAAGCGGTCGGCGATATCGTCGCCGTCCCCGTCTCGAACGTCCAACTTCGCGGCGGCCTCGTAGAAGGCGTCCGCAGCAGGGTCGTCCGGTGCGTGCGCGAGCAGTGGTTTTCCTGCACGACGGGCCGCACGAACTTCGTCGCTCTCGGGGATGGATGCGAGAAGCGGGCCGCCGAAGTACCGACTCGCGTGGTCGGCGATACGCTCGACATCTTCGTCGGGACGAACGCGGTTGAACACGACGCCCGCCGTTTCGGTGCCGTAGGAGTGGGCGTACTCCTGGACCTTCAGACCATCAGAGAGCGACGGAACGGTGGGTTGGAGGACGACGACAATGCGGTCGGCGAGGACGATAGGAAGGACCGCACTCTTCGACCCGAGTGCGGCAGGAGAATCGAGAAGCAACACGTCGGTGTCGGTTGCGAGTTCGGCGACGACGTCACGGAGGCGTTCGGGGTCGGCTTCTTCGAACGCCGCGAGACTCGTCCCACAGGGAACGACCGACATTCCGAATCGGTCGTAGACGGCGTCTTCGACCGCAACGTCGCGGTCTTCGATAAGCAGGTCGTGGAGCGTGACGTCGGCATCGTCGAGTCCGGCGTGAAAGAGCAGGTTCGCCATTCCAGTGTCCGCGTCGATGACGGTCACGTCGTACGTCTCGGCGAGCGCCATCCCGAGTGCGAGCGTACTCGTTGTCTTGCCCGTCCCGCCTTTTCCACTGGCGACGGCGAACGCCTCTACCATGCCACTTTCTCCCCAGTGTCATTTCATAAGTGTTCGGAAGCGTACGGCCCACCGGCTAAATCGTAGGATGACGACAAGTCATACATAATCGGCCGTTGTGTGAACAATCGTCCAGCCATGATTGAGATTGCCATACAATCGATTCAGTTTATCCTCGAAGAGCCCACAGTTGGCGCATATGCGACACTCATGGCAATCGCAGTCATCGTCTATCTGAACCGGTAGCTTACGCGGGCACCCGCCAGTATTCGTTTATCGGCGAACGAACTCAGTATTCGGTCCCTTTTCGCGCTCTGATTCCACTGTCCATCGGGTGTTTGTGTTTTCGAACTTCGGTCACGAGTTCTGCGTGGTCGAAGAGGTACGTCGGCTTCTCGTGACTTCCCGTGAGTATCAGTTCGAGGTTCTCGGGTTTGCGCTCGATGAGGCCGAGAACGTCGGATTCGTCGATGAGGCCCGACGAGACGGCGTACAGTACTTCGTCGAGAACGAGCATGTGCATCCCGTCTTCGGGGTCACCCGAAAGCGAAAGGGGTTCGGTCAAATCGACACCAGCGGCGGCGTCGATGAGTTCGTTCGTTCGTTCGAGTCCGGCCTGCGCTTCGGTGGCGTGGTCGTCTTCGTTCGAGCCATCGCGCATGCCGTGCCAGCCGTAGTGGCCGGTGTTTTCGTAGGAAAGTCCGGGCATCGCGGCAATCGCGTTGTACTCGCCGCGAACGGATTCGACGCTGTCTGCGCCGCCTTTCATGAACTGGAGGATGTGAACGCGATAGCCGTGTCCTGCGGCGCGAAATGCCATCCCGAGTGCGGCGGTCGTCTTTCCTTTGCCGCCACCCCACCACGCTTGGACGAGACCGAACTCGTCGGGTGCGCTCGGTTGGATCTCTTGTGCAGTCGGGGTGACACCGCCACCAGGCGTCCGTCGGCGTGTCGACTCGGGGTCGTGGTCGTCCATACCAACATACTGGTGGCCGCCTGTTTCAGCCTATTGAGTCTCAGATTGCTTCGGCGAGTGCGTCGAGAAGACGTTCGTTTTCGTGCGGACGGCGGATGTTCATACGGATGTGTGAGTCCAACCCCTCGTAGAACCGTGCATCTCGGAGTGCGAACCCGTGACTTCGGGTAACCTCGAGTGCGTGGTCAACGTCAGGGGCGCGAAAAAGAATGAGTGAGCTATCTGCTGGATACGGTTCGTAACCGAGTCGGCTTAGCTCGTCGATTATCTTTGGACATTCGGTTTTGATGCGCTCACGAGTCTCTTCGAGGAAGTCGGTCTGCTTGAGGCAGTACGTCGCCACCTCGACCGCAGGAGACGAGAGAACCCACGTACAGCGGGCACGGTTGAGTCGGTCACGAAGCTCACCCGTCGCAGCAGCAAAGCCCGCTCGGAGCGCCGGGACGCCGAAGACGTTCGTCACAGAGTGCAGCGCGATAACGCCGTCGAGACCAGCGACACTGGGGAGTGCCGTGAACCCGAGATACGATTCGTCTACGAGGACCGGCGTGTCTGCGTATTGGCACTCACAGAGGAATGCCCGTAGCTCTTCGGTCGGGTACGCCGCCCCTGTCGGATTTCCGGGATTGCTCAGGATGACTGCGGCGTGTTCGTCGGGGTCGGTATCCGCGAGCATCGATTCGTGAGAAATCTCCACTGGCGTTCCACCTTGGAGCCGAACCTCACGGGTGTACTCGCCACAGCACGGGGCGGGAATCGCCACCGTGTCACCGGGCGAAACCGTGACACCGACTGCGAGACGGATTGCATCGACGACTCCTGCGGCAGGAATGATGTGTTGTGGTTCACAACCAACGAAATCCGCCGCAGCGACTCGAAATCCTGCGTAGTCATCGAGCGAGTAGCGACGCGAGGTCGAGAGCGACGATTCGTACACGCTGGCGAGTCCCTTCGGTCGCTCCGGGTTCGACCCAAGACTGAAATCGACCAGGGTGTGGTCCGCAGTCCCACCGTGTGATACGTGGTCGACGTGGGGTACTGAACCGGGGTCCATAGGAACGTACAGTATTTCAGCGATAATCAATGCTTCCTCGGTTGCCATTTAGATACCACCGATGATTTCCCAGAAAATTCTGCCCCTCACTGGACATTCTATAACCGAGAGACTGCCGCACAGTCGTCGGCAACGACACCATAGTGGGCGTCTTTGACACTCTTCGGTATTGGGTCAGTCTCGTATCGAGAGTCGAGACTCGCCATGAGTGCGTCACGAACACAAATTCGCGCCGCGTTTCCAACGTCTGTCGCACTTCCCGAAAACGTCGCAGACTCACCAGTTGGGTCGCATGCGGCGACGACTGCATCCGTCGTCGTCCCCGGAGAGCCACACCGCGCGAGCAACACAGCGGCCTTCGATTCTGCGGCAACTGCGACGAGGTTCGACAGCGCACCCGGTTCTAACGAACGCGTCGTTCCAACGAAGATGTTGACCGTTCCAGCGGAGTCCGAATCTGCCGAACTCGGCTGTTTCGGTGCCGATACCTCCTCACCAATCGGCAGTGCCGCCGGGTTCGACACCCCGCCGGTCACGACTGCTTCGACCGAACCAAATCGCGCACGGCGAGCGTGTTCCTGGCTAACGCCGGTGAGCAACGTCGGACCGGGCGTCGAAAATCCTGCTTTCGTGCGTCGCTCGTCGATGTACTCGTCGAGGTCTGTCTTCGGCCACCCCTCGGGAACGGTGATGTTGTAGGCGACCGCCCCACGAGACTCGCCACCGGCGTAGCCAGTCGAGAGCCACCGCGTCTCTGGGCGAGACAGTTGACACACCCCATCTCGTTGTGCCGTTTCAAACATCGAGTGCATGCAGGAGACGGTCGTTTTCGTCCGGGTATTTTACCGCGACGCGGATGTGCGAATCGAGCGTCGGAAACGTCGTCGCATCACGGATAGCGACGCCACGCTCGCGTGTCTGTGTGACGAGCGATTCGATAGAGTCGTCGCCGACGTCACAGAGGACGAACGGCGCGTCAGAGGGGAACGTATCGAATCGCGTCGAAAGCCGCTGAACCATACGTTGACGCTCGGATTCGACGCGCTCGCGGGTTCGGGCGACGAACTCGGTATCTCGCATACAGTGTGCGCCAACCGCGGCCGCAGGCGTCGAGAGCGACCACGCTCGCCGAGCGACGGCGAGGGTGTCGCGGATGTCACCCGATGCGACAGCGAATCCTGCGCGAATCCCGGGAAGCCCGAACATCTTGGTCAGCGAGCGAGCCACGATGACGCCTGGTTCGCCCGCGACACTGGGGACCGACGTGAAATCCAGAAACGCCTCGTCCACGACGAGTACTGTCCCAGATTCTCTGCATCGGTCAGCAAAGCCCAGCAAGTCGTCTCGTGGTGTCACCTCACCAGTCGGGTTGTTCGGTGTACACACGATGGCGACGGCGTGGTCCGTCGGGTCCGATTCGAGGAGTTCGTGGTGTGCAACCGTCACCGGAGTTGCCCCCTGTAACTGGATTTCGCGCTCGTACTCACCGAAACTGGGCTCGGGAACGAGCGCCGTGTCGCCGGGGCCGAGGGTGACTTCGAGCGCGAGTCGAAGTGCTTCGAGTCCGCCTGCGGTCGGAATTACCTCACTGGCATCGCAATCGACGTACTTCGCTGCGGCCGCACGAAAGTCGTGATAGTCGTCGTCGGGATAGCGCGTCGATGCATCGAAGGCAGACTGGTAGATGGCTTCGACACCCTCTGGGCGCTCCGGGTTGGTGTTCGCACTGAAATCGAGTACGTCGGGGTCGGTGGTGCCGCCGTGGGGAACGCGAGTGGCGCGCGCGACTGACTCAGAGTCCATCTTCGACACCATCCACGGCGGCGGGGTCGAGACGCGAGAGAACGTCGAGAGCCGCCGTTTCCACGTCACCGAGGACGCCCATCTGGTCGGCGAGCATGAGCGCACCGCCCATCCCTGCGCCTTCTTTGGCCTCGCCTTCGGCGTACTGTGAGAGCGGGTGCGTCTCGAATCCGGGGTCGGTGACGACGAGTTCGAGCGAGAGTGACTCGGCGGCGTCGGCAAACTCAGGGATGTCGTCGGCGACGTAACTCGTGGTTGCAATCGTCACCTCACCGACTGCACCTGCGTGGCGAGCGAGTGCGGCGGCTGCGAGCATCTGTGTGCCGCCGCCGAGCGTCACGTCGATTTCGGATTCGAGTGCGCCCACGGTCAGCCCCGCAACGACGGGAAGCACTGGGTCGCCGAGGAAGCGAGCGGCCAGTTCAGGTTGGTGTGCGCTCTGGCCAGGTGTGATACCGCTCGCGCCGAATGCCTCGGAGACGACTTCTTCTTTCAGTCCAGTCGGGTTCTCCGGGAGCGACGACGAGACGGGGATGTCCTCGCCGAGCGCGCGAAGCACGCCCATCGCAGTCGTCGTCCCGCCGGGGACTGTCTCGCCGATGACGAGTTCGTCTTCGGGAAACGCGGTTCCGAGTTGGCGGGCGGCCTCGAATATACCCGGTGCAGTCGGCACGGGGTCGGCCTCGCGGATGTCGCGTCCGGGTTTTGCACCCACGTCGATTGTCGGTGCTGCCGTCGGTTCGGCGAGTCCGGCATCGACCACGAGCGCGTCGAACCCAGTCAGTTCGCGGACGGCGCGGGTGATGGCCGCAGGCGTCGGACAACCCGTCGGACTCACGGGAGTGACGGGCGAGCGGACGGTGCGACCGTATTCGATGATTTCGGCGTCCGCGCTCGGGGTATGTCCGACGAGCGAGGGGTCTGCACCGGCGGCGCTGAGGCCGGGAATCTTCGCCGTCTGGGTCGTCCCCGCGACGAGGATTACGCGCATCGGTCCTCCGCGAGGTCGATATCTGTCGGTCGGTTCACGTTGAGTGCCAAAGCGTCGTCTGTCGATAAGTACACGGTTGAGGTAGGTTCTGAGTGTTCGTCGGTCGATGCAGATTCAGGAGTCGATTCGGGAACTGGAGCGACCACGCCCAGTCCGGTCGGACAGACTGCCGTGTCCCGGTAGTCGAAGACGAGCGAGTCGTCGATACTCGCACCAAGCCGACGCTTGAGCGAGACGGGAACACAGGCAGTACAGGAGTCGCCGTTGGATGCCGCAACGAGGTCGTCGATGTGGTCGTCCCGGAGCAACGGGAGGTCGGAAACGACCGTTACGACCGGCGGTTCGACGCGTTCGAGCGCGAATCCGAGGTCGGCGACGTAGCCCTCGCCGGGCGCGTCGATGAGAGTTATCTCGCGTTCGCGGGCGCGAGCGCGAGTCTCGGCTGATTGGTCAGAGACGACCGCGTAGATGGTTTCGACACAGGACTCATGGAGTGCATCAACCACGCGGTCGAACATCGTGCGACCACAGATTTCGACCAGTGGTTTCTCGATGTCCGAATCGAGGCGCGTCCCCCGACCGCCGCACATCAAAAGAGCGTCCATACCACCACTCCGGTGTGAATCGCGGCCGCCCGCGAGAGTTCGTTCGTCGCGCCGATGAGGTCACCAGAGACCCCGCCGAGTCGAGTCTGTCCCCACGAGCGCATCGCCAGTGCGACGAGCGGCCCGCAGGCAAATGCCGCCAGCACCGCCCACCCGCCGGAACGTGCGGCGAGAAGGACGAGCGGGAGGCACGCGACAGCAACGCCGAATAGGTGGCTCCTGTCGTTCTCGCCGACGAGCGCCGACCCAAGTCCCTCGTGCGCCGGGGTTCCGAGACAGACGAGCATCGCCATGCCTACTTTCGCGCCGACTTCGGCGGCGATAGCGATGGCGATGCCAGCAGTCAGACCGATTCGCCCGCTCGCGCCTGCGAGACCGAGTGCGCCGAGCGCGAGGACGACGAGTGTCACACCCAGTGCAAGCGCACCGCCGACGCCCGTTTGCGAGTCTTTCAGGACGTCGAGGCGGTGGTCTGCGTCGCCGTGAACGACGGCGGCATCGCCGAGGTCGGCGAGGCCATCGGCGTGGGTGACACCCGTGAGGAGATAGAGGGTGACGAGATAGCCCGCGGCCCCGGTCGCAACCGGAAGCGGAAGCAAGAGCGGAATCGCGGCGAGTGCGCCGACGACGTAGCCGACGAGCGGAAATACGCCGGGCGAGCGTCTGAACGCCTCCCAGGTTCCCTCGTCGCTGCCGACGGGGAGTCGCGTGAGGAAGCTCAGTCCGCCGCGGAGGGCGGTTAGAACCACGCAATCACCCCTGCGAGGGCGAACGCGGCGAGTCCCGCACGCGAAACGATGTCGATGCCTCGGGTCGCAGTCGCCACGTCGGGCAACTCAGTACCGCCATCGAGGCGGTAGTTTCCGGGTTTCTCCAGTCGTGTATCGAGGAGGACGGCAATCGTCGCCATCGGCCACCCCGAGTTGGGAGACGAAGGTCGGCGAGCGAGCCGGGAACTCTCGCGGAGTGCCAGCGGTGCGCCCGAAACGAGTGCGAGTAAAGCCGCCGAGACCCGCGCTGGAAGCCACATCACCACGTCGTCGAGGCGGGCGGGAACGGTTCCGACTGCCTTGTGCTGGTAGCCGAGCATGGAGTCCAGTGTGTTGACGGCCTTGACCCACGCCGCCGCGCCCGCCGCCCCAGCGAGAGAGACCGGTGCGACGAGTGAAAACGCGAGCAGTGGGCCGACGAGTCCATCGGCGAGGTTCTCCGCCGCACTTTCGACCGTCGCGCTTCGGAGTTCGGCCGCAGAGAGGTCGCTGGCATCGCGTCCAGCGAGTGCGCGAAGTTCGAATCGCGCCGTGTCGAGGTCGGCTTCGGTCGCCGCGACGACCGTTGTCGCTGCATCGAGGAGCATCCGACGACTCGTGGCCGAGAACAAGACGAGTCCAGCAACGAGTGTGCCGACTACGGGTGCAACGGAACTCGCACTCAAAACCACGCTCGCAGCGACTGCGGCGGCGAACAGCGGAAGAACGAGGGCGATAGCCATGCTGACTGCGATGGGGTGTGCCCACTCGCGGTCGAAGCGTGCGACGAGTCGGCCGAACCACGCAACCGGATGTATCCGAAGCGGTGGTTCGGCGACGACGTGGTCTAAGCCCGCGGCGAGAGCGACAGCCACCGTCGCAGTCAGCGCCATTCGAGATCTCCCGCGCGAAGGCGCGTCGCAAACGCAGTCAATGGTAGCTCGTTTACATCGACGAACTGCCCTCCGACAGACTCGACACCGCCGTCAGTCTCGGGGTCGTCACCGACGTGCGTGATAGCAGACACCTCGACATCGAGCCCACGGGCAAGCGCGCTAAAGGCCTGTTCGTGTGGTTTACGCCAGCCACAGGCCACACTGGTGACAATCGTGTCGAATCCACGCCGGTCGAGGTCGGAGCGAATGAGCGTTCGCGCGACGAGTTCTGGGACCGAACAGTTCGAGAGCAAACCCACCGGTCCTGCGTCGCGGGCGGCCTCGACGGCCTCGACTGCACCGGGACGAGTCGTCACTTCGGGGTCGAACGCCGAGATGACTGCTCGACGCGCCGCGTTGTCGGGTGATTCGACGCCGCGAGACCGGAGTGCGGCCGCGACGTGGGCAGGGAGTGGAACTTCTGCACCTTCCGGCGCGTCGATGTGAACCTCGCGGTAGGCGTCGTCCCAGTCGTCGGGGACAGTGACATCGTAGTCACGGAGCGCGTCAGCGACGGCTTGACCGGGGTCAGTCGGGTACGCGACATCAACGAGCGTGCCAAAGAGGTCGAACGATACTCCCACTACGATTGCATCGATGAAAGTCTACTTGAATTTAGCGAAGCACTGTCGCCGACCACCCCGCAGACCGAACCGACGTAACTGGGTTCGGTACTTCATCCGCAAGGGCTACGAAGACATCTTCGCGTAAGACGCCGCTCAGTCCCTCGTTTTCGTTGTAAAATCGAGTCCCAGAGATATTTGAACCTACTCGCAAATCAGAGATTTGCTCGCTGCTCAAATCGGGTCGAGGGAGACGTCTCACTGCTCACGCCGTTCGCAGGAAAAGTCCGCTCTCCCCGATTTGAACGGGGGACAAGCCGATCTACAGTCGGCTGCTCTGCCAGGCTGAGCTAAGAGCGGTCACTGATGAGTAGCCGAGGGACGTTTTTAACCATTATCATTCGACTACGCGGGTGACACACGTCAGACGCGAAGCAAGATTGAAATAGTACCACAGGGATACACGCATGAATGTCGAAAATCACGTTCCGCGCCGACGACGAACTCGTCGAGCGCCTGGACGCGCTGGACTCCTCGAAGAGTGAGGTCATGCGCGAAGCGCTCCGCACGTATCTCGACGGGGCAGAACGTGAGATTCTTCTCGACGACGAAGATGGTGACGAACCATCCGATCTCGGAGAAGCCCTCGAAAGTCGTGTCGACGAACTCGTCGCCGCGCGCGTGACAGAACTCCTCCCGAAATATCTCGACGAGACACGTGAAGAGCGACCCGAGCCGTCGCCGACGGATGTCAACGTCAACATTTCGGTGGATGGAGTGCCGCAGAACGGCGTAAACGCCGAACGCGACTCCGAGGGGACAACCGAGATGACGAGCGATTCCGAGCGTAAGACAACGAGTCCGACGGCAGAAACAGATTGTGGCCAATGTGGCGAATCCGTGAACCGTGACCACGTCTACTGCCCGAATTGCGGTGAGAAGGCATCGCACCGAGTGTTCTGCGAGTGCGGCGACGAACTTCGGTCGGACTGGGCCTTCTGTCCAGGATGCGGTCGTCGGACCCCTGCTGCCGACGTGCTTGAGAAGCCCTAATTCCACGGAATACAGACTTTTAGAAGAGCCTGTCTTACAATCGCCGTTACATTTATATCCTATCGCTATGTGTTGACTATCGCGTAAGACGGTTGTCTTACAGCCACCCAACGGCAGCCCAAAATACGGCGCTGTCCGTCGGTTTCGGCGTGTAAGACATCGCATGTGTGTGCGACGCACCGTCTTACCGGGGGAATACAAAATATGGAGCGTGTGACACTACGAATTCCGAAACAGCAGATAGATGAAGTCGAACGTATGGTCGAAACGGGCAAGTTCCCGAATCGATCTGAAGCGATTCGATCTGCTGTTCGAGAAATGCTGAACGAGCAGACACCAGAACAACGCCAGCGCGAATCTACCAGCAAGCGCGGCTGGGCAAAGGTGTAAACTCATGCAAGATATCGTTCGTGAAGCGATGGAGCGTGACGAAGCCGAGCGCAAGCAACTTTCGGACATGTCGGACGACGACGACCAGTTCGGAGACCCGCGCATCGTGATTGTCGGGTGTGGTGGTGCCGGTAACAACACCATCAACCGCCTGTACAACATCGGCGTCGAAGGTGCGGATACGGTGGCAATCAACACCGACAAGCAGCACCTCAAGATGATTGAAGCCGACACGAAGATTCTCGTCGGGAAGTCCCTGACGCAGGGTCTCGGTGCCGGTGGCGACCCTTCGATGGGTGAACGTGCCACCGAAATGGCACAGGGAACCGTCAAGGAAGTCCTCGGAAACGCCGACCTCGTCTTCGTGACCGCAGGCATGGGTGGTGGCACCGGTACTGGTGCTGCACCCGTCGTCGCCAAAATCGCAAAAGAGCAAGGTGCAATCGTCGTTGGGATGGTCTCCACGCCATTCAACGTCGAGCGCGCCCGTACGGTGAAGGCCGAGGAGGGACTCGAAAACCTCCGCAACGAGGCCGACTCTATCATCGTGCTGGACAACAACCGTCTGCTCGATTACGTCCCGAACCTGCCGATTGGTAAGGCGTTCTCGGTCATGGACCAGATTATCGCCGAAACCGTGAAGGGTATCTCGGAGACGATTACCCAACCGTCGCTCATCAACCTCGACTACGCCGACATGTCTACCATCATGAACCAGGGCGGCGTCGCGGTGATGCTCGTCGGTGAGACACAAGACAAGAACAAGACCCAAGAAGTGGTCAACGACGCAATGAACCACCCGCTTCTCGACGTGGACTACCGCGGTGCATCTGGTGGTCTCGTCCACATTACGGGCGGCCCTGACCTCACGCTCAAGGAGGCCGAAGGGATTGCAAACAACATCACCGAACGACTCGAAGCGAGTGCAAACGTCATCTGGGGCGCACGCATTCAAGACGAGTACAAGGGCAAAGTTCGCGTGATGGCTATCATGACCGGCGTCCAGTCGGCACAGGTCCTCGGACCAACAACCCAAAAGCAGGCAGACAAATCGCGACAGAGTCTGCAATCGCAGACACAGCGACAATCTTCGGAGCTCAATTCGAACTCGCAACCACCACAGAACACGACGTGGTCTGACGGTGGCCGTGACGAGTCGGAGAAGAGCAACGGACTCGACGTAATTCGGTAATCTCGGTGACTGGTGTTCAGGCGGCCTGTTCACCCGTCTGACCCGAGCGCCGACATGGGTTTCTACTAACCTTTCTTCCAACCTTCCGACGAAACGTCCCGAGCGACAGCGACCGTTAGACTGCTTCTATCGACTCGATAAGTCGGCACTTCCGACAGACGGTACTCGCCGTCTTCGAGCCACAGCGTTCACAGTCGTTGAGGTCGACCGACCCATCGCCGCCGTTTTCACCGCGATATTCGCGGGCGGTGAGTTCAGCCAACTCTTCGTACCCAGCCATAATCGAGTGGCGCGTACCGGGGTGGTTCTCTTCGAGTTTGAGGAGGAGTTGTTGAATCTCGCCGCGGTAGGCCTCCGACGAGTGCGGGCACTCGGTGATATGTGCGGGCAGGTTTTTGAGGTGAGCGTAGAGTGCAACTTCTTTTTCGGGGATGTCGCGGAGTGGCTTTGCACGCGGGATGAACTCACCCGCGTCGCGGCGCTTGTCGAAGTCGCCGATGCTGGCATCGAAGTGTTTGGCGACCTGTTTCACGTCGCCTTCGAGGAAGTTCATCAGCGCGGTCTGCGCCTCGTCGTCGAGGTTGTGCCCGGTCAAGAGTTTGTCCGCGCCGAACTCGTCGGCGAAGCGTTCGAGCAGGTCGCGGCGGAAGACCCCGCAGTAGGCACACGCGGCCATGTTTTCGGGGTCTTTCTCGACGACGTTGTCCATTCTGACGCCGAATTCTTCTTCGTACGAGACGACCTCGTGGCGAATATCGATGTCGTCTGCGAGTTCGACACAGGCATCGACCGACTTGTCACGGTAGCCTTCGATTCCCTCGTGAATCGTCAACGCGATGAGTTCGATGCGCGGGTCGCGGCCAAACGTCTCGTCCAGAATGTGCGTGAGGACGACGCTATCTTTCCCGCCGGAGAGGCCGATAACCCACGTTTGCGGGTTCTCTGGTGTGGCATCTCGCGGGAGCATACTATCTTCTCGGATACGGCGGCGCACACGTTTCTCGACCGAGGCACAGAAATGGTCTTCACAGAGATGTGCCCCTGAATAGGCCGCGTGCATCACCGCATCGCGACTGCACTTGTCGCACTCCATTGCCGGTCGCTTACTTGGCAGGAGGGATACCGGTTTCGCCTCGGCCCGTCGAATCGGGTCGCAACCGGTAACTTACTCGGGGACACACCCACAGACAATGGACAGAGACGCCGCGCTCGACCGTGTCGCGCGCATCGTCGATGCAGTCGAAGCCGACACGCTCCCAGTTCCCGTCCGCGAAGTGTGGGTCTACGGCGACGTGGCACTCGGCCTCGACCCAATCGACCGACTCGACGTGTACGTGACGAAAGACATTCTCCTCCGCGGCGACCCCGATGCCGCCGAAGAATTCGAGCGGTCGCACGGCGTGAAAGGCGTCGGCAAGAGCATCCGAGCCGAGTGGGCACGCGAACATCCCGACCGAATCCGCGCAAACACCAACGGCTATGCCGCCCCCGAGAAGTGTCTCGCCGCACACCTTCTTCCCGACGACGAACCAATTCACCTCGAAGTGTGTAACGCATCGTTCGAGGACAACGTCACCCAGCGGTTGAAAGGCGCACTCGCCCGCGACGCCTACGAACAGATTCTCGACCCACGCGGCGTCTGTCTCTACGCCGAAGGTCAACGCTCGCCGACCGCACTCGAAAAGCTTCGAAACAGCGAGTTCGCGTTCCCGACGCTCTCGGCCGCACTGGAGATGCTCGGGATGGACGAATCCGAGGCGACCACTGCCGTCGAGGCACTCAAAAGCCATCGGGCAGAACAGACCGGGATGACGGTTCGCGGCGACGTCGTCTAGTCGCGTCGCTCACGAGTAGACTGACGATTGTACTTCTCGCCTTCCTCACGGGCCCGGCGCTCTGCTTCTTCGCGGTCCATTCGCGGGAGGTTCTTGGTTTCACTCTCCATCGCCCAGTAGAGGACGAGTGGAATCCCGAGTGCGAGGACGAGAAAGAACACGAAGACGAACCCTTCGGCGGCCATACGAAACCATCAGACTGCACCGCCCTCAGTCTTCGGGCATCAAACTTATGTCACCTTCACCACGAGGATTTGATATGAGCCCTCCACCAGAAGCAGAGCGTGACGGCTGTCCGAAGTGTGGACACACCGAGACCGAGATGGACTCTATCGCCACCTCGGGGACCGGTCTGACCAAGATGTTCGACATCCAAAATCGCCAGTTTACCGTCGTCTCGTGTACGAACTGCGGTTACTCCGAACTCTACCGCGGTCGCTCCAGCGGCAACATGGTAGACCTCTTTTTGGGGTAGACACGCCCCGTCATCGTAGATTAGACCTGCCCCGTCGTCACGTCGAACGGAACGACTTCGGCGCGGCGATAGGTTTCGTCTTTCATCTGTCGAACGACCTCCCGACCCATCTGTCGCCACTGTGTCCGGACTGACTCGTATGGCTCGTCCAGCCCCCGGCGGAGGTCCTGTTCGTGTCTATCGAGGCCTTCGCCGGTCGCTTTCTGTGCCGCACTCCGAACGTCGTCTTCGTCGTACGGTGGTTCGGTGAGTTTCTGGTGGTGGTAGCGTCTCGTGCCGACCATATCGAGTCCGGCAGATTCGAAGAACTCGGGCACGCGGTCACCGAGTGCCACGTCGGTCGAGACGCCATCGAGAAACGCGTTCCTGACTCGTTTTTCGAGTGTGACTTCCGATTCGACGGTCGAATCGACGCCGACGGCGGCGTTGTCGGGTTCGACGGCCGCCACGAGGTCAGACGAGACACGAGCAAACTCAGATATCGCCGCGGCAGGGTCAGGAAGGTTCACTAACAGTGCTTGGCAGACCACGAGGTCGAAACTATCGTCGGCGAACGGAAGTCTGGTCGCATCGCCTGCGACGGCCTCGATTTTGGGATGCTCGTCGGCGAAAGTCAAGAGTTCGGGGTCGGCATCGACGCCGACGACGCGAGCGTTCGACTCCTCGGCGAGAACGCGAGTGAACTCGCCCGTTCCACAGCCAACGTCGAGGACTCGAGTTCGAGTGTCGAGGTCGAAATCCACGAGGGCCGAACGGGAGTCGGCCCACATGCCGCGTCGGGTTCGGCGGAGATACGATTCCGAGAAGCGTCGCACACCCGGATTCGACTCCCGCGAACCAAAAATCAGTCGGAACGTTGGATTCGCGCGGCGGCCGCGAGTGCGACGACTGTGGTGACGATACCGAACCCGGGCGTTTCAGTCGATGACGAATCTGATGTCGTCGTCGTATTTTCGGCTGTCGGACTGGACTCCGGCGGCCCTGTCGTCGGTTCAGCCGTCATATTCGAGGGCTGGACTGTCGTCGTTTTCGCCACCATCTCGGTCGCTTCGAGTTCGGTGACGACGCCAGCGTGGTCCGACGGCCAGAGGTGGCCACGGTCGGTTTCGACCCTGTCAGCCGAGTCGAGGCTGAACCGCTGGGCCGAGAGTGGAGCGAATCCTCGACTGAAAACGTGGTCGATTGCCCGTGAAAGGTCACCGCCCGAGAGGTCACTGGCGCGGCAACACGTTGGAGAGACGCTCTCGGTCGCGGGCTCAAGCGCGGCTGAAAAGGTCGTATACGCACCATTTCCGGGTTCGTCGTTCACGTCGCCCGCGACGACGAGATGGGCAGGACGGTCTCTCGCCCACGAAACGAGTTCTTCGGCTTGTGCCGTGCGAATTGCCTCGCTGGCGCGTTCGAGATGAGTCGAGACAACGTCGAAGACGGGGGCACCGGGGACGGTGACCGAAGCATGGGCAAACCCGCGAGCGAGCTGGAACGACTCCGATTCAGAGAACAACACGGGGACCGCATTCTCGAAGGTCGATTTGGAGGTGTCTTCGACCGAAACGTCTTCTGCGACGAGCAGCGCGTCTCGGTCACGGAGACGGACAGTCGTCTCTTGGCCGTCGATTTCGGCAGGGAGCAGTGCATCGGTACTGACCGACGAAACGGCGACACGGTAGCCCGAATCGCGGGCATCGAGTGCCGCCGAGAGTTCGGCGAGAAAGTCGATTTCGTCTCCTTCGGCGGCTATCACTGCGGCTTCTTGGACGGCGATGACGTCGGCACCGACCTCGACGAAATCCTCGGCGAGTGCGGCCATCCGCTGGGGAACGTCACTGTCCCGAACCGACTCGTACATGTCGCCGACGAGAACGCGACGTTCACGCTCGCCGTCGGCCCTGAACAACGGAAAGAGACTCACACCAAGTCCAAGGTTCTGTGTGGCGACCCGAACGGGGAGAGACTGCACGTTGGTCGCACTGGTGGCGGCGGCTGTGGCAGCCACGAGAGGCGTTACTGCGAGTGACCGAAGAACGGCCCGCCGGGTTGGCGTGGCCTCGGCGGAAAGAGAGAACGAAGGGGAGGGCATCGTTCGCCGGTTCGAACGGCTATCTGTTAACCGTTGCCCGACCCATCAGTGGGTGGTTAATTCGCGCCGTTGCGAAGTTCGCGGACGCGTTCGATGTTCCACTCGAAGCTCTTGCCGTTCTCAGTCGGGGTTTCGAGGACGAGCGGAACGTCGTTCTCGACGATTGCGTCGTGGTTGATGAACGCGCGCATCCCATCTTCGCCAATCAGGCCCTCGCCGATGTGGGCGTGTTCGTCTTTGTTCGTCCCGCACTCGTGTTTCGAGTCGTTCAGGTGGACGCACTTGAGATGTTCCAGACCGACTTCTTCGTCGAGTTGCTCGAACGTCTCGGCGACGCCTTCGGGAGTCGAGAGGTCGTATCCCGCCGCAAAGGCGTGAGCCGTGTCCAGGCAGATGTCGAGGTCCTGCTCGGACTCTTCGAGGACGTAGCCGAGGTGTTCGAAGTCGCCGCCGAGTTTGGTTCCCGAGCCAGCGTCGGATTCGATGAGGATGGTAACGCCGTCAGGGATGTCGATTTCGTCGAGGACGGAGACAGCGTTCTCGAGGCCGCCTTGGACGCCAGCGCCCGTGTGTGCGCCGAGGTGGACGTTCACGTACGGAATATCGAGTTTCGCCGCGGCATCGACTTCTTTCTGCATGGAGTCGAGCGATTTCTCGCGGAGGCCGTCCTTGGGCGTACAGAGGTTGACGAGATACGACGTGTGGATGACCCACGGCCCGTCGAGTGATTCGCTCGTCATCGACCGGAATTCTTCGGCTTCGTCGTCGCCGATGTTCGGATCCTGCCACACCTGTGGCGAGTGGGTGAAAATCTGTCCGCAGTTGCCGCCAACGTCGAGTTCGTTTCCGACCGCATTATCGACGCCGCCAGCGATAGAAACATGAGCACCTACGCGCATGAGGAGTCCCACGTAGTACCGGGTGATAGGGACTTCGGAGTGGCCCGGCTACTCGTGCGCCCGTAACTAGTATGACCTTTCAGATAGATACCCAAACATGGCTGGTATTCGCGTCGGTGACCAAGTAGAGGACATCGCTGTCCCACTCGTGCGCCCAGACGGGTCTGCGACCGAGACGCCGCTCTCAGAACTCGTCACCGACAAACCGGTGCTGCTGTGTTTCTACACTGCGGATTTTAGTCCGGACTGTACCGACGAGTGGTGTTCGTTCCGTGATTTCGACTGGTTTGCGACCGGCCACGACGTGCAGGTTATCGGGTCGAGCAAGTCCGGTATCGGAATGCATCACCGTTTTATCGACCGGTACAATCTCTCGTTCCCGCTCTATGCCGATACGAATCTCGAACTCGCCGAAGCGTTCGACGTCGTGTATCGGACCTTCGGTGTCTCGAAACGCTCTCGTCGGTCTTGCTTCCTGCTCGACGAAGACCTTACCGTCCGCTATCAGTGGATGGGCCAACACTGGATTGACCCAACCCGCGATGTACCGCCGCTCTCAGAAGTGTACGAAGGCATCACCAAAGCCTTGGAACTCGAAAACCCGGAGACGTTCGGTTTCTAACGCTTCGACCCGGGGCGACGTCGCACCCAATCTTCCGACTCGTACTGTTCTTCGACACGCTCTCTTGCTCGCGCCAGTTCGTCGTCGGTCCACGATCCCTCTTCAGCGTCCACGAAGTCGATGAGTGACTCGGTCAGTGCTTCGACGAACTCCGCACGCGACACGTCGGCGAGTTCGTCGATGCCGACGACGCGCTCGCGGAACGCTTCAGGACTCACCTCGTGGCCGTCGAACACCGAGAGGTGGGAGTGGGCATCGACCGAGTAGGTAATCGAGCCGTGTTGAATCACGGCGTCGCGGCGACGGTACTGGGCATTACCTGCGATTTTCCGCCCTTCGGCGACCATGTCGTGGGCGGGGTGAAGCGCACGAAGATAGCATGCCGGGTGCCAGATGACGGGTACGTCGTCTTCGACGAAATCGACATCCACGTCGACGCTTCGGAGGGCATCGAGAATAGGCGTACAGAGGAGGTGGTAGCAGTCGATGAGGTCACCGGGGAGTTCGTCCTTCGGCGCGACGATGGAGTACGCAACATCACCGTAGTTGTCGTGGTAGATGCCGCCGCCGCCGGTCGGTCGGCGCGTCACGTCGATTCCCTGCTTCTCGCAGTAGTCCCAATCGACCGTCTCAGGTTTTTGCCCGTAGCCAAGTGAGAGGCAACTGGGGTCCCACCGATAGACGCGGACAGTTCGCGGTCCGCCTGCGGCGGCCGTCTCACCCGCAACCTCGTCGAGCGCCATCTGCATCGCTCCCGGGCGGATGTCTTCCCGAATGACGCGCCACTCGCGGTCGGCGAGCGATTCCGAGTCGTTCATACACTCAGTTCACGCAACCGAAGGAAAGCGGTTTCGACGCCGGGAGCGATTCCGTTAACTCGCCACGCGGTGACCTCCCAACCATGCACGTCACTCGCCTCGCACTCGCCGCCCGCGACCCGATTTCGCTGTGCGACTTTTATGCCGAGACGCTCGGCTTCGGCCCCGTCTCTGGGTCGCAACGCTCGGTTACCGTGGGCGAGACGACACTCTGGTTCGAACTCGGTGATTCGAGCCCGTACCACGTCGCATTCACCATCGACGCGGGTATCGAATCGGTCACCAACTGGGTGGACGAACACGTCGGCGTCCTCGCCACCGACGAGGGGCCGAGCATCCGATTCGACTTTCTCGACTGCGATTCGGTCTACTTCGAAGACCCGGCGGGCAACATCGTCGAGTACATCTGCTACGACGGGTCGGAAGGCGAGTTCGACCCCGAGACAGATATTCTGGGCGTGACGGAAGTCGGCCTCGCAGTTTCGGACGTGGCCTCGTTCATCGATGACCTCACGACGAATCTCGATATCGACGTGTTGAGCAGATTCGGTGAGGGGAACGTCGCGTTCGTCGGCGACAAACACGCTCGGTTCGTCGTCGCCGCGGAGGGTCGGCCGTGGTACCCGACCGACACAGACGCCGAACTTGCACCCGTGTCTGTGCAGTGCGACGCAAAAGGAGTGTTCGAACCCGAGGGCTTGCCGTATCGAGTGAACGTTGGACAGTGAAGTTGTTGGGAGAACAACTATTCATCACCCTTGCGAACGCCCGCTGTGAACCGGCGAGCATTCCTTGTCGCGGTTGGGACGACGGCACTGGCTGGATGTAGTGCGAGTCTCCGCCCCGCCAGCGAGACAATAGAGTGTCCATCTTTGGGCGACCGGTTTCCGACCTACTGTAACACCGAAGAGGGAAATCGCGTCTTCATCCACACCAAATCGGACACCTACAACGTCGTTGACGACCCGAGCTTTTCGCTCGTCAACATGAGTCTCGAACCGATTCGATTCGGCCCGCTCGCACCGGGAAGAGGACTCGCAAAACAGACCGAGAGTGGGTGGGAGTACGTCGAAGACCGATTTACCGGCCAGTCAGCACAGACCTTGGCTCGCGGTGAAACGTGGTCGTGGCGCGTGGAGGTTGGGTACGACGCGGAAGCCGAGAGTACAGTTGTACCGATTCCACGGGAGGAAATCACTGATGGGGAGTACACCTTCTACGTCCAAGTGTACAGTCGGTTAGGTGGGCGGAGAATCATCGCTCGGCCCTTCACGTTCGAGACGAAGCCAATCATTCCTCGGTAGTACGAGGCGCAGCACTGACGCAGAGGCGACCCAGTGCAAAACGCTGTGAGCAGAGCAGAATTGCTGTAGAATCTTCGATTTTACGATTTCATATCGCCACATCTAGTTTATCGCCCCGCAAATCCACGACTCGCGGCCCTTTTAGGCCTCGCACGCGGAAGGTGAGTCATGGTACGGAACGTCGCCAGCGTCATGACCGAACTCGAAACCGAGGACTTCTATCTTCTCTCGGGCGTCGAGCAAGGGATGCGCTTTAGCGAGTGGGTCAACCGGGAGAAACTCCCCAAGAACTCGGGGCTGACCGAGGAAGATGTGGAGTACCGACTCAACCGGTGTATGTCCCGGGACCTCGTCGAACGCAAGACCATCCAGTACGAGGGCTTCAAACTCACGCTGGCCGGATACGATGTACTCGCGCTGCGGACCTTCGCCCAGCGCGATACGATTCAGGGCTTCGGGTCGCCACTCGGCGTCGGCAAGGAAAGCGACGTGTTCGAGGTGCAGTCGTTCAAACCCCTCGCGCTCAAGTTCCACCGCGAGGGCTACACGAACTTCCGCGAAGTGCGCCGCGAGCGCGATTACACCTCTGAGAACCACCACGTCTCGTGGCTTTATACCGCCCGAAAGGCCGCCGAACGTGAGTACGAAGCACTGGAAGAACTCTTCCCGAAGGTGTCGGTCCCCCGTCCGGTGGACCAGAACCGCCACGCAATCGTGATGGCGAAACTCGACGGTGTCGAACTCGCAAAATCACGGCTCGAATCGGCGCAAGTGACGGGCGTCTTGGACCTCATCCTCAGCGAGATGGCAACCGCCTACGAAGCAGGCTACGTTCACGCCGATATGTCGGAGTACAATGTCGCGGTGAGTTCGAAGGGAATCACCATCTTCGATTGGCCGCAGGCAGTTCCCACTGACCACGAGAACGCCCGCGAACTCCTCGCGCGCGACGTGAAGAACATCGTCGGCTACTTCAACCGAAAATATCCCGCCGAGATGCCCGACGATATCGACCTCGAAGAGGTTGCGGACGCAGTGGCCGCGAACGAGTTCGAGAGTATAACGCAGTACACTGCCTGAGGTGACGGTTTTGTGGGCTTCCGATTGGAGAGTGAGTTCTCCAGAGCGTGTTCGATAAACCAGATAGCGCAATATAGAATGTCGCTCGTGGGCTGAATTCAGGAACGAGCTGACGTTCCGCACGATCCGCGTTCTATGAAGTCGTCAATGTCAAATGATTTTTGCCTGATATTCGGATATAAAGTACGTTTACTGACCAAACATCCCGATTTGTGGGTATTGCCAGTGATATTTTGGACGAATACATTATATTTCGACACACACAGATGCGTTCGTGAATCATACCACTTTGCGGTTGCTCCCGGACCGATTCCACGAACAGTACCTGTACAAACTCGTGGCGATGTTGGGGGTGCTAATTCTCATCACTGCAGGGATTGGTGCCTACACGTACGTCGGCGTCTCGGGCGAGTTGCACGACTCAGTCCACGACGAGTTAGTATCGATAGCAGCACTCCAAGCCGACGAATTCTCTGTCTGGATGGAAGAGCGTTCGGAGATTACACGGCTGATTTCTGCGTTCGAAGTTCTCGATACGAAAGACCCGACGCAGATATCGCCCTTCTTGGAGAGCCAACTAACCAGCCTCCCCGACGATTTCGACTCGGTTCACTACGTGAACACTGAATCGGGAGAGATTCTCGCCAGTTCGTCGCAGAACCGAATCGGCGAGACAGCAGAGAGTACGACACACCGGTACGTCCACGGCTCTGGTGAGTTCACGAACGCAGACGAGGTTGCGATGACTGAGATGTACGAACGTGATGGTGAGAGATACATGGCCTTTGTGAGCCCAGTCACGGGTGCCGAAAACCGAGCAATCGTCGTCGTCTCGTCGGTTGCCCATCTCCGTGAGGTGTTTCACGCGCCGTTCGAGGGGTCGTTCGTCCAGATAATCGACAGCGAAGGCATCGTGGAATTCGACGAGCGACAGGAGACAGAAGGCGAACAGTACACCACAGAGGATTCACGAGTTCTCACAGATGGTCTCAATGGCGGTTCGGGTGCCTACGAATCAGACGCAAACGGTGTTCTCGACGAGAAGCACGTCGTCGCGTACGCGGGCGTAGACGAGATGGTACTTGTCATCCACGCACCGACCAGTTCTGCCTACCACATCCAGCAGACTGTCGCCAGGGATATCGCCGTCATGGTGCTGTTGTTGCTCCTTGTGATTGGTGGAATCACCCTCACTCTCAAGCGTAGCATGCTCGACCCGCTCGGTGGACTCGAAGCCAAGCTCTCGCGTCTGCGAAGTGGTGACCTCGATATCGACCTCCGGACGGACCGCCGTGACGAGTTCGGAACCGTCCTTCACGCCGTTGACTCGCTCCGGACCGACCTCCTCGACCAACGTCACGACGCAGATAGTTACAGTAGTGTGATGCAAGTCGCCGCAGGTGGTGACCTGACCGCGCGGATGGACACCGACAGTAACTCCGGCGACATGCAGACGATTGCCTACTCGTTCAACGGGATGATGGACGATATGGAATCGACAGTTGGGACCGTCATGGACTTCGCCGACGGCGTCGAGACGCGAAGTACCCACGTCGCACAAGGAGCGAAAGAAGTCAACGCCGCGAGCGAACAGGTCGCGCAGTCTGTCGAACAAATCTCTCACGGGGCGGGCGAGCAGGCAGACAGACTGACCCGTGTCTCTGGCGAGATGGACACCCTCTCGGCATCGGTCGAAGAGATTGCAACCGCGGCCGACCAGTTAGCCGCGAATTCGGCGAAAGCCGCAGAGTCCGGTGCTGACGGTCGAGTTTCGGCGCGAGAAGCACTCGACGGGATGGAATCCATCCGCGACGAGACGCACACGACTGTCGCCGAAGTCGCGGAGTTCGGTACGCTCACCGAGGAGATCGGCGACATCGTCGGTGTCATCGCCGACATCGCCGACCAGACGAATCTCCTCGCACTGAACGCCAACATCGAAGCAGCCCGGGCGGGCGACGCTGGCGAAGGCTTCGCTGTCGTCGCAAACGAAGTAAAGCAACTCGCCGAAGCGACGACCGAATCCGCTGGCGAAATCGAATCACTCATCGAAGATGTTCGTGCCCAGCGCGACGCAGTCGTCTCTGGTGTCGAACAGATGGAAACCAGAGTCACCGACGAATCTGAATCGGTCGAAGCCGCCATCGACGCGCTCGACGAAATCACCAACCGCGTCGATGAGAACAACACGAGCGTCCACGAAGTAACCGAGGCGACAGACGCACAGGCCTCCTCGACAGAAGAGGTCTCGGCGATGGTGCAGGAAGTCGCCAGCGTGAGCGAAGAGACCACCGCCGAAGCCGAAACCGTGTCTGCGGCCGCCGAAGAGCAAGCCGCGTCGCTCAATCAGGTCACGACGAGCGCACAGCAACTCGCGGGAGATGCCGAAGACCTGCAAACACTCCTTAGCCAGTTCGAAGTGCGTGCCGAGACGAGTACGCAGAAGGATGCGGTCCACACGACGGCCGAAACGCCAACGGAGTTCGGAAGTTCACTCCAGTCTCCAGCAGTAAGCGACGGCGGACGAACCCAGTAACGGCGCAAAAGTAGCGCTTTTTTTCCTATTCGAACGGAGCGAGTGTCACCGACTCCGCTTCGAAGTCTTCGACGAACGCACCCGGGCCGCCGACGCTGTAGGTTCCCTCGTCAGTCTCGATGACGAGTGTGTTTTCGACCGGGAACGAGTTGTTCACGGGTTCGAGGAGTCCCTGACGAATCCCGACCACGTGGCCGTGGAGTTCGGTTGGGCCTTCCGTGTGGACCATCCCACCGCGAACGGTGACAGAAAGGTCGATATCTGCCCGCTTGCACAGCGTCGTCTGCAAGACAGCGTGCCGGAAGTTGTGGTAGGTTGCGGGAAGCGGGTCGGGCGAGGCAGTGTACGCCTCGGCGGCCATCGGCCAGTAGTTGCCGAAGAACGACCCGACGATGACTGGCCCGAGTTGTGGTTGAGCGAAGACGATGGCCTGCGACTCGGAGTTCGAACGGGCGACCATCTCGCCGGGAGCGACCAGTCCGGTGTGTGAATCGACGGCCAGCATGGTCGGCATCGGTTCGTGCCACACGCGAACGACCGATGCGATACCCTCCAGTTCGAGGTCGTCGTGGGGGTCGACGCCGGTGACGATGAGGACGACGAGTACGCCACGCTTTCGGGCCGCACGCAACTCCGGAGCGACTTCGCCGAGAAGACTGTACGGAAGCGAGAGTTCAACCTCCGAGTCGGCCTGTTCGAGCAACTGCGTCACTCGTTTGAGTACGGTGACCCGTGATTTGATGACCTCGAATCGGTCTTCGTCGCGGGTAGTTGCCGTGTACCGTTCTTCGAGTGCCGGACGCATCGCCGAGACGTTCGTCGAGAGCGACTCGATGACCTCGGCGGGCGGGCGGGCCCGAATCGTCGTCGGCACGACGTGGTCGTTCACTTCGACGAATCCACGCGCTTCGAGTTCGTTGCTCACGCTGTAGACGTAGCGCTTCGAGACCCCTGCCGCGTCGGCGATTTGACTCGCCTTCGCTTCCCCCAGTTGCAAGATAGTGAGATACGTATCGATGACCTTCTCGGAGAGTCCAAACTGCTCCAAGCGGTCAGCCAGTTCCCCATCGTCCATAATTGATTGGTCACGACCGCGCTACTTAATGACTCGAATCCTCCCGCACGGAAATCACGTGACTCACTCGTGTCTAGTCCACATGAAAGTGTGAACTAACATTACACCACAATTATTAGCAGTGGCGTTGCACACAGTAGCAATGCAATTACGCGACGCACTTTCGGATTACAAACGCCACGCCGACCATCCGACGCGGTTCCCGGGTGAACGTCGGACCACGAGCGGGTTCTTCTCGGGTGCCGACAGTCGGCTCGTCCACGTCGAAACCGACGGCTCGGTCAGAGACTTCGGTTACCCGCTTTCGGGCGTGTGGGGAGTCGAACGGTCGCGGTTCGGGGTTCAACCACTCGACGAATCTGCGGCAGTTCACTGGTTCGGGCCTGAAGCATCGCAGTCGTACACGGGCGACGGGTCTGCCGTCGTCACCGACCACGAGACGCCATTCGGTGAGGTGACCCAGTACGACGTGACCGTTGGTGACGCCCACATCACGCGATTCGAAAGCGACGCCGACCTCGAACTCGTCGCGTTCGTTCACTTCCAACCCGATGGTCGAGACACCCTCGTCGGCCAGCTTTCGCACGACGATGCGGTCGAAGTCTACCACGCAGAAGAACACGACTTCGCCGCCGCCGAACCCAGATTTTCCAGCGTCGGCGGGCGCGTTCCCGAGAAGTTCGAAGAGTTGCTCGCCGACAACGACGTGGAACTCCCACGCCCACGCTCCGACGATCGCTACGAAGAAGGCCAACTCAGCGGAGCCATCGTCGGAACCGTTCCGTTCGACTCCGGTGCGGCAACCCTCGGAACGCTCCTCACCGATAGCCGCGAGACGAATCGACAGGCTGCCCTCGATTCGATTCACTCGCTGGTCGCGCTCGACCGGACTGAACTCGACGCACGCGCCGACCAACAGGTCTTGGGGACTGTCCCCGACCACGACGAGTCACAGGCGATGCGCGAAGACATCCGCGTACTCTCACTGCTCTCCGGTAATCTCGGACTCCGTATCGCCGGTCCGGATTTCGACCCCTACTACGCCTACTCCGGTGGCTACGGCTACACGTGGTTCCGCGACGACGCCGAAATCTCGCGGTTCCTCCTCGAATCCGACGAGCGTCTGGACCTCGAACTCGACTCGTGGCACGAGCGAAGCGCCCGCGCCTACTGCCAAACCCAGCGTGACGATGGGTCGTGGCCCCACCGCGTCTGGCCGTTCGATGGCTCACTCGCACCCGGATGGGCGAACGCCCGCCTCGAATCCGGCGCGGACACCGACTACCAGGCCGACCAGACGGGGAGTGTCATCTCGTTCCTCGCGGCCTACTCCGACGAGTGCGAAGACCGCGAACTCCGCGACGACATCGAGGCCACGCTCGAAACCGCGCTCGACAGCCTCGACGAGACGCTCGGCGACGACGGCCTCCCAATAAACTGCCAGAACGCGTGGGAGAACATGACCGGGCGCTTTAGTCATACGACGGCAACCTTCCTCGAAGCGTACACTGCACTCGCGCTGTCTGACCTCGACGACGAGATGACTACGCGCGCGGCAGAGCGCGCACACGAAGTGTACGATGCAATCGACCGTTTCTGGAGCGACACCCGCGAGTGCTACGGCCTGCGAATCGCGCCCGACAGCACGCTCGACGACCGCTACGACTCGGCCGCACTCGCACTCGTCTCGGCACACCGCGCTTACGACGAACTTGAATCGGTTGACGACGACCGGCTCGACAGGCTCGCCACCCACACCCGAAGCGTCTTCGACGGTCTGTGGCACGACCCCGCCGAGAGCGACGTGAAGGGTCTCGTCCGCTTCGAAGGCGACGACTGGCGGATGCGGTCGCAGGAGTCCGAAAAGATTTGGACAGTTTCGACCGCGTGGGGCGCGAACGCCGCCGTCGAACTCGCTGCACTGCTCGGTGGCCATGGCGATTCGCGTGCTGAGGAGTTCGCCGACGAAGGTCGTTCGCTGTTGGAACTCGTCTCGCCGGATGGTCCACTGACGACCGATGCAGGTTATCTCGCAGAACAGTTCTTCGACGACGGCACGCCCGACAGTGCGACACCACTCGGCTGGCCGCACGCGCTCCGACTGGCGACGGTTGCGACGCTCACGACGGACGTGGAAGCGGAGAGGTAGCAGTAAAGAGAGGTCGTTGTTGGAATGTCTAACAGTTGCCTATTCTTTGAAGTTGTGCTGAATACAGTGCGCTCACTTAGACTACGAAAGGACTAGAATTCCGGGTAGAATCCCCGGTTTCGACAGGCGTCCCGTGGGTCGTGAATGGCGATGGCACGATCCGAAACGGGGCGAAAATTGACGATGGGCCCATTCAGTAGTTCGAAGCTGAGCATCCCGGTCGTACAATCGAGGTGGATGTCAACCACGTACCCTGGCTTGAACATCCCCGTCTTCGTGGTGTACGCCTCGGACTCCCAGTCGATTGGTTCTCCGGAGAAGTCGTCGTACGGTGGTTCGTACCCACCACTTGTCGGGTCGAACGTGGCGTAGTCTACAGCCAGTCCAAGCGCAATTCCGAGTGTGAACAGCAGACCGACGACCGCGAACGTATACAAAACGACTCTCTGTATCATCTCTCTGTGCGGCCGCACCCTTCCATCATCGACAGTCCGCTCTCGTTCCATACTCCGTCTGTTCCTCCCCGTCTTCACTGAGTGTTCCCCCGAGCATTCTAGGACCTTTTATTGCCGTGGCATCGATTTCGCAGTACACCAGTTGGACTCTCACACAGAGGCCAGCCAATAGATTATGAGATACGCGACGGTGCTGGTACGATGGAACGACACGGAACTAATGCCGATAAACAGTACCATCGCGGCCGATCCGGACGTGCACCTCGAGGCGACGTACTACATCAACCCGATAGGCGGCGGAACATACGCCGAGCTGAGTTGGTTTCGAGGCGATATGGACCGGGCCAGGACGCTGTTCGAGTCGAGTCCACAGGTCGAACAATTCTCGATTCCGGACACCGGTGACGGCATCACGTACCTCCAGTACGACTCAGCACCTCTCATCGACGAACTGATGTCGCTCATTTCTGAACACGCTGTCGTCATCTCGTGGCCAATCATATCGACCCGAGACACGCACGGCGTACGTCTCACCGTCTTCGGCCCCGAAGCCGTCCTCGGCCAATTCTTCGCGGCGTTCCCAGACGCCGTCGATCTGACGCTCGAACGGACAGGCGACTACCGAGAGGACCACTCGGACCCCGTGGCGATGTTGACGGAGCGACAGCAACTGGTGTTCGAAACTGCTGTCCGACTGGGATACTACGAGTGTCCGAGGGAGACGACCCACGAACACCTCGCCGAGGAACTTGGCATCAGCAATGGGACCGTCGCCGAACACCTCCAGCGCATCGAGGCAACTCTCATGGGTTCGTTGGCCGGGACACAGTGAGAGTCAGCCGTCTTGTCGAACCATCTCGACGCTCCGGCGGGGGCCCTCCTGGCCATCCTTTGTCGGATGCCCGATCCGGAACGTGAACACCAGGCGCTTCTCGTTTGGCGTGAATGCACGGAGTTGGTCCTCGTGGACCGACTCATTTCCAAGGTCGAGTTGCCTGTCGATCCACTCAGTAATCTGATTCATCGGGTGCATCGCCAGCGAGCGGGTCGTCCCGAAGAGGTGCAGTCGCTGCCAGAGACGGCCAGCACGCAGTAACTGCGACCGGTCGTTTGCGTCGCCGACCGTGAGTAGGCCGTACGAATCTGCGGTCTCGGTGTGTTGTTCTTCTGTCGCGTCCAACCAGAGGCGATTGGTCCACTCGTCCGAGGGCGCTGGGAGCATCTTCCCGAGGATCCGACGGAACGCCGAGAGTCCTTGTGCATCGACTGTGACGCCGTCGCGTTTCGTCTGAATCTCGTCCCAGTCGTAGCGGAACCATTCACTACTGTCGTTGATCATCTCGTCGTCGCTGATGATTGAGGCGGTCGCTTCGACGAGCATCTCACTCAGTCGATGTTTCGGTTCCAGTTCGGTCACCCACGTAAGGTCGATGTCTGTGAACTCGTCAGCGAGTACCGTCATCTCCGTTCTCGTCGCAGGTGCGACCTTCCGGTCGGTGTTGTAGGCTGCCCGGTTCGTGTGCCGGTCTGGAATCGCCTCGTAGAGTGGCGACACGTCCGGAGCGGCCGGATGCAGGTCGAGCGTCGCGATGTGCGTGTGGTCTGAGTCGTCTGGAAACATCGTGACATCGGGCACGAACCCGTTCGCTCGCGCCGCTAGCATACCGTTTTCGAGGGCACATCCGAGTCCGATATCGAACTCGCGTCTGAAGGCATCGAACGAGCCGAGGGTACGAGATGGGTCGGAAAACAGGTCCACGCTAGACTCGTGGACGTCGAACCGCCACGGCTGTGAGTTGTGTGGACTTGCTGCGAGAATCGCGGCGCGGACGACACTCAGCGGGCCACCCTCGTCGTGGTCCTGCCAATCGTCCCAGGGTTCGTAGGCGGGACCGGTCCCTGCATGCATGACTCCCTGGTCGTACGTCCGGTAGGTCGCCCCGCCGACAACGAGAATCGAGAGGCCGGTGCTAACACGTTTCAGATACGACCGTCGACTGCCTCGCTCCACACTCGGCCCGGCGATCTGTTCGGCGTGTTTCATGTCGTCTGCCATCGGTACGGTAACCGTTACTCCGATTGTCGATTACTATGCTGCCGAGAATTCTCGGCGTCTTTAAATGGAGGACGACCGGGCGACCCAGCGACTCTAGTTGGGATTGCTGAATACACCCTCTTTATTCAGCACACAATTCTTGTCACACGTTGTACATTGCAACAGAGTCGAAGAGAGTAGAATCGAAGTCTGAGTCAGCCGTTATTGACTCGCAGCGACTTTTTGCCCAGTCTCACGCTGAAGGAGTGAGTCTCCACTCTCCGCATCGAAGAGGTGCAGGTCCGACTCACCGAATGAAATGGAAATCGTCTCACCGGGTTCGGGGTCGATATCAGAGTCCACGCGAGCGATGAACTCCGGTCCGATATCGAGGTGGAGGTAGTTGTCTGAGCCGACGGGTTCGACCACTTCGACGCCCGCTTCGATAGCGTTCTCGCCGCTCGCGTTGGGCACGATGTCTTCGGGACGAATGCCGACGGTAACAGCCACGGCGTCAGTCGCCGCGTCGATTCGAGAACTAAATTCAGGAGAGAGTCGGTAGGAGAACGAACCGTCGTTTGCGAGGACGAGACTGTCGCCCGACGAATCGACCGAGACGGTGAGGAAGTTCATCGACGGAGACCCGACGAACCCACCGACGAAGGCGTTCGTGGGGTTCTCGTACACGTCTTTCGGGCGGCCAACTTGCTGGAGTTCGCCATCTTTCAGAATGACGATTCGGTCACCCATCGTCATCGCCTCTTCCTGGTCGTGCGTGACGTAGAGCGAGGTGATACCGAGTTCGTTCTGGAGGCGCTGAATCTCGGTTCGCATCGTCGTCCGAAGTTTGGCGTCCAGATTCGAGAGCGGTTCGTCGAAGAGGAACACGTCGGGTTCGCGCACGATGGCGCGACCGAGCGCGACGCGCTGTTTCTGCCCGCCGGAGAGTTCGTCCGGTTTGTCGTCCAGCAGGTCTTCGATTCCCATCATTTGGGCCGTCTCGCGAACTCGCGTCTCGCGTTCGTCTTTCGAGAGGTCCGTACTCATTCGCAGTCCGAAGCCCATGTTTTGGCGAACGGTCTTGTGAGGGTAGAGCGCGTAGTTCTGGAACACCATCGCCACGTCGCGCTTGCGTGCGTTCTGGTCGGTGACGTCCTCGTCGCCGATGTGAATCGACCCGCCAGACGGTGATTCTAAGCCAGCAACCATCCGGAGAGAGGTGGACTTTCCGCACCCTGAGGGACCGACGACGGTGATGAACTCGCCATCGTCGACATCGAGTGACAGGTCGTCGACGGCGACGACGCGCCCTCTGTCGTACTCCTTTCGCAAATTTTCGAGCGTGAGACGTGCCATTACTTCCCGTCTGTGCCCATCGTTCATAATCGTTTTCCTCTTTTCAGAATGTGTGATGCATTAGTTCGTAGCACATTTTAACACCGCAAAAACGCACGACAGAGTGCCGATTAGTGGAAGATAAATCCCACCAAAAGGCCGGTTTTCGCGGTCGATATCGCACTCAAATCGACCGGTATTCCTAACTATTAAATATATGAACACATAGTTCATCATAGATTCGCTATGGAATACGACCGACGCACGATTCTGAAGCAACTGGCTGGCACGACGGCCGTCGGCGCACTCGCAGGGTGCGTCGGCGTCTCCGAGACTGACTCGACACAAACGCCCGACGAGAGCGGCGAGGGCGACACCGACGGTGGTGACGAGAACACCACCCAAGAGCAGACGGAGGCCGCAGGTCCGTCCGGAACGTTCACGCTCTGGCATCAGCGCGCGGAAGCCGAGAAGAAGGCGCTCGAATCGAACGCGGAGACGTTCACCGACGCAACGAGCCACACGGCCAAGCCCGCTGAAATCGCAGACCTTCGACAGAAGACCACGTCGGCAATTCCGGCCGGACAGGGCGCAGGCATGTTCGACTGGGCACACGACTGGACCGGCGAGTACTATCAGAACGGCTTCCTCTCGGACCAGAGCGGCAACCTCGACGTTGACCTCTCGGTCTACACCCAACCCGCGCAGGCCGCCGTCGAGTTCGACGGCGCAACGCTCGCACTCCCCTACGCGGCGGAGACGGTGGGTCTCATCTACAACAAGGAGATGGTGGACGAAGCACCAGAGACCATCGCCGACATGAAGGCCATCATGGAGGAGTACCACGATCCCGAGAACGGAAAGTACGGCCTCAGCTACCCGCTGAACGCTTACTTCATGAGTGCGTGGGCACACGCCTTCGGCGGCTACTACTTCGACGAGTCGAACGTCGAACTCGGCCTGTCGAACGACGCGACGATGGAAGGCTTCCAGTTCATCCTCGACAACTTCGTCCCGTTCCAGCCGAAAGACACGGGCTACGACCCGCAGGCGGCTGTCTTCCTCGAAGGAAACGCACCCTTCGCAATCAACGGTCCGTGGTTCCTCGGCGACGTGAAATCGAGCGAAATCGACGCGGGTGTCGCGCGACTCCCATCGCCCGACGGCGACGCAGAGCCGAAACCGTACACGACGGTCAAGCAACTCTACTTCACGAACGCGCTGGACGACGACGAAGAAAAGGCCGCGGCTGCCCGCGCCTTCGCCGAGTGGTACACGACGAACACCGAGGTACTCTCTGCCAACGCCGAGGAGTTCGGCTACATTCCGGTCTACAAGGAACTCGCCAACGAGGGCGACCTTCCGGAGGCAGTTCAAGGCTTCTCCGAATCTGTCGCACTCGGCACGCCGATTCCGTCGCACCCGAAGATGGGCGACGTGTGGGGGCCGCTCGAAGACGCCTTCAACAGCGTGAAGAACGGCGACGCGGAGATTCAGCCCGCCTTCGAGAAGGCCGAACAAGACATCCGGTCCAACTGGGAGTAAGGAATGAGCGTCGTCGACCGCGTTGCCGAGCAAGCCGTGGACAACCCCGTGGTGAGCAAAGAAGACCTCCCGCTGTTACTGGTACTGCCGGGGCTGTTCGTCTTCCTCGCGTTCATGCTCTTTCCGGTGTTGTACCTCGTGTATCTCTCCTTTACGAACGCAGAACCAGCGACCCTATTTCAGGGCAAAGAGCAGTGGGTCGGCATTGCGAACTACGTCCAAATCCTCAGCGACGGCCAGTTCTGGAACTCGATGGGCGTCACGTGGCTCTTCGTCGCGACATCGGTCGCGTTGAAGGTTCTCGTCGGCCTCGCAATTGGCCTCGTCGTGACCGGAAAACGCGTCCGCGGCAAGCGATTCATGCGGGCGCTCATCATCATCCCGCTGGGACTTCCTGGTATCTTCACCATCACCATCTGGCGCGGTATCTTCAGTTCGGCAGAGTTCGGACTGATGAACCAGTTCCTCCGAATGGCGAATCTGAGTTCGGTCGCGTGGCTCTCGGAACGATGGATGGCGTTTATCGCCTACAACGTCACCGAGGCGTGGCTCGCCTACCCGTTCATGGTCATCATCACCGTGAGCGCGCTCCAAGACGTGCCCGAGGAACTCCACGAAGCGGCGATGATAGACGGCGCGGGATTCTTCTCGCGCTTTTTGCACGTCACCTTGCCGTCTATCAAGCGCCCGGTGCTGTTCGCGTCGATTCTCACGGCCGCGGCATCGTTCCAGCAATTCCTCATCCCCTACGTGTTCAACCAAGGCGGACCGTCGCGGACGAACGAACTCCTCATCGTCTACGGCTACCGTGAGGCGTTCCGCTTCCAGAAGTACGGTGAGGGCGCGGCAATCATGATTATCGCCGTCCTCGTCATCGGCGCGTTCATGATGCTGAACGTCTGGAAAGGCCGTCTCGCCGAGGGGGTGGACGACGCATGAGCGCCATCTCCGAAATCCTTGGTGCTGTCGCAGAAGACGCTCGCGAGGCCGCAAACGCCCCCGTTGAAACGGTCAAAGACGCCCGCTACACGCTCGAAGGCGTACGCAAAGGGCGCGTCAGTCCGAATAGCGTCCTCAAGACCGCAGGGATTACCGCCGGTGCCGTCGTCGTGGTGGCTATCCTCTTGTTCCCGCTCTACTGGGTCGCAGTCGGCGCGTTCTCTGGAACGGGTGCGTCGCTCTACTCGTCGAGCGGGATTCGCCTGTGGCCCGCCGAACCAACGTTCGAACCGTTCTTGTGGGTTATCGGCGACCTCATCCTCCCGAGCTATCGGATTTCGCTCCAACTCGGGGGTTACGAACTGTTCGTTCAAACGCCCGAACTCGCCTTCCTCGACGTGTCGAACTACGGCGTCACCGAGACTTCTGACTTCAAGAAGTTCTTCGTCAACAGCCTCACCGTCGCCATTCCGACGGTCCTGCTGGCGATGTGTCTCATCGTTCCCGGTGCCTACGCCCTGTCGCGTCGGAAGTTCATCGGGCGCTCGAAGGTACTCTACGGCTACGTGCTGTTTACCCAAATCGGCGGCGGCCTCGGCGTCGCACTGCTCATCGCACTCTACGCGCTCTTCGTTCAGTTCGGATTCAACGATAGCAAACTCGCGCTCTCGGCGTACTACGCCGCGACCGCGGTTCCGTTCAACACGTGGCTCCTCAAGACGTACATGGACGGCATTCCCGTGTCCTACGAGGAGGCCGCGATGATGGACGGCGCGCCGTCGTGGAAAATCGTCACCGAAATCATTCTCCCGCTCTCGAAGGCAGGACTGGCGACGGTGTTCATCTTCACCTTCCTCACCGGCTGGACCGAGTTCGTCGTCGCCCAGACGTTGCTCTCGACGGACAACTACACGCTCCCCGTGGGCCTGTACTCGCTCGTCGGGCGCTACTCCATCCCGTGGGCGCGGTTTTCGGCGTTCGCACTCACGTTCGCCGCGCCGATTATGCTCATCTACCTGTTCGCACAGCGCTACATCGAGGGTGGCCTGTCGTTCGGTGGGATGGAAGGCTGAGCGCAAATCGGCGTACAGCTCGGTTTCTTTTTTGCGCTGTTGGACCGGTCAGGAGTGACGACACCTCTTTCTAGTCTGTTACTCAACAGGTCAAGTGACTAATGGTAGACGACGTTTCGGTCTCGATTGCGTTCGACGACCCTGCCGACAAGGCGATGATAATGACAATCGCCGGTGGTATCCGAATCGAGGTCGGTGGTGTCGAACTGACGAGACAAGTCGGCCAAGCGGCGTACAGTCGTCAAGCCAACGAGGAAGAGCCGAACGAGACGTGGTGGTACGAGTACACCGGCCAGCCACTCGATGCCGACGTTATCGACTACAAAGGAACGGTGATGCTCTTCGTTACCATTAGCGGCTTTGCCGAGAACGTCCTCGAACTCGCACGTGGTTCGGCAGAACGGTTCGACCAACTCGTGAGCGAAGTCGGCGATTCACCGCATCGACTCGTCGTCTCGTATCTCGATGGGAAACACGACCTCGTCCGAGTTGCCTACCAGAGTTCATACTACGAGGTGGGCGGTCATCGAACTTCACCTGTCGAATCCTCAGTCGGCTATGCTGTCTCACTTCCAGAACTCTGTAGAGAAGTTGCTCGGTGTCTCAACGAGTTCAGGGAGTACGCAGGCGTTCACTCACCCGACTCAGGTTCGAACTCGTGGTATCAAGAGCGTGTGAGCATCGCCGACGAACTCGAACAGTACGCCGCAGGAGAGATGTCTCGGTGATGCTGTACGATGACACCTATCGGCCAACGAGCCGCCTGTAAAACGTCGTCTCGACGTGATACGCCAGATAACTGGCTACCCCGAGCGACAGTACAATCGGTACGAGAACCGAGACGAACGAGGAAGGAAACCCGGACACGGACATACCAAGCACAGCGAGAGCGACCGAAGCGAGTCCTATCGCGAGTGCAACTACGAGTACCGACGGCAGGAAGATAGTGAGGAACTCAGCAGCACGGTCCCCACCGCGTTCGTTCTCGCTGAAGGCGTAGCCAGCAAGCCCCCCGAGAAAGACTCCAACGACGATTCCTGGCCCGCCGCTGAGACTGTAACTCGTCTGTGTCGCCGAGAGATAGGCACCGTAGACGACGAACCCGACGACACCGAGAACCAGTCCAACGACCGCCCCTTTTGCGGTTCCGAGTAGTTTGCCCCGGTTGTGACGATACCAGTCTGCATCGAGTCGATAGGCGAGGTGGTACGCCGCACCAAATGCGAAAATAGCTGCGAAGGTTGGAAGGAGGAAGAACGGCACGGTGAACAAACGGTCATCGAACACCCACTGGAATGCCACCGTGGGGACGATGGCGAGTGTCCAACAAACGAGTAGTGACCCGACGAAGAGGACGCGGTTGCGGTGCGCCGAGGCTGAAGTCGCCGCACGCCCGCTCGTCACCCAGCGATAGCCGCCGTATCCGCCGACGACGAGGGCAAGCGGTGAAGCGACCAGAATCGAAAACACCCAATCGGGCGTAGAGAACACGTCTGTCGTCGCTCGATAGTAATTTCGGAGCAACCGTCCGACGGTATCCAAGATGAACGCCTGCACCATGCCCCACTGGAGGGCAGCGACGAGTGCTTGTTTCTGCGTGGATGGAGGGTCCGGGGAGGGCACGTTTCGATACGACACTGCTGTCGTATTATAATGTGCTGACAGAACGGTTCACCAGCGTCATCCATTGGTTCTCTGTCGCACACCCGCTCTCAATCCGAAGTTCTTAACCCTCCCCCTCAGGTAGTTCCGCCAACTCGCTGGCACGCGGGCCCGCCAGTGGGCACCCGTTACGTACGGGACGAAATGTGGCCGACGTGAATGTTTCACACCGGCTGAATCGCAAGCGCCCGCGGTGAACTACAATGGCACGAAGCTTCTACTCCCACATCAAGGAGGCATGGAAGACGCCGAAGGAAGGCAAACTCGCCGAACTTCAATGGCAGCGAAAGCAAGAATGGCGCCAGCAGGGCGCTATCGAGCGCATCGAGCGCCCGACCCGCCTCGACAAGGCCCGTGAACTCGGCTACAAGGCCAAGCAGGGCATCGTCGTGGTCCGCGTCTCCGTCCGCAAGGGTGGCGCACGCAAACAGCGACACAAGGCAGGTCGCCGCTCGAAGCGTCAGGGTGTCAACCGCATCGGTCGCCGCAAGTCCATCCCACGCATCGCAGAAGAGCGTGCATCGCGCAAGTACCCGAACATGCGTGTGCTGAACTCCTACGGTGTCGGTCAGGACGGTTCGCAGAAGTGGCAGGAAGTCATCCTCGTGGACCCCGAACACCCCGCTATCCAGAACGACGACGACCTCAACTGGATCTGCGACGACACCCACGACGGTCGCGCCTTCCGTGGCCTCACGAACTCGGGCAAGCGCGGACGCGGTCTCCAGCACCGTGGCAAGGGTACGGAACACGTTCGTCCGTCCATCCGCGCCGGTCGCCGCCGCGGCAAGTAACGACTCCAACTTCTCTTCGTTTATCGACTGCTGAGCAGTTGCTGTCGGCAGACACACACTTAGGTCCTGACTCAAAACGATAGCCGATGGCTCCCGAAGTTGGACCCGGTGCGCTCTTCTTCGCCGCGGCACTGCTCGGGTCGGTGTGGATATACCGCGATGCGAAACGCCGAGAGATGGACACAGCCGATGTGTGGGCAGTCGGCTTCTTCGTCGCGTTCGTCCTTCTGCCGATTCTCGGCGGGATAGTGGTCTTTGCGCTCTACCTTCAGCGACGAAACCGAGGCGATGGCACTCCGGTCTCGGTGCCGAGCGACTGGTGACTCTCAGGTGTAAGAATTAGAACGGCGACGACGGTCCAAGGTCTGCTCCGCCCTCGGTTCCGGATGCAACCTCGCCCTCCCATCCTTGGAAGCCACCGCTGAGGCTCGATACGTCGGCGTCGATGTTCGAATCGAGGATGGAGGCGACGCGTTGGGAACTCTTGCCGATGTAGCAGGAGACGACGACTTCGTCGGGCCACTCACGGTCGAAGACCGCAGGTGTGAGACTCTGCGCAGGGAGGTTCTCCGCGCCGGGGATGTGGCCCGACGAGTACGACGATGGGTCTCGGATGTCGATGACTGCGACCGAGTCGTCGTCGAGTTTTTCGTGCAGTTCGTCCGGAGTCGTCTCCACGACCATATGCGTTTCTGTGAGTGCGAGACTAAAGGCACGTCGCTTCCGGCGAGAGAGCGCAGGCCGCGGGTTTATTCGCCACGACTGCTAATCTCGGACTATGACACTCTCGCTCGATGCCACCCAACTCGACCGCTATTCGAGACACATCATCATGGACGAAGTCGGTCCTGAAGGCCAGGGCCGACTACTCGGCGCGCGTGCCGTCGTCGTCGGAGCGGGAGGCTTGGGCGCGCCGGTCATCGAATATCTCGCCGCCGTCGGCGTCGGCGAGTTGGTCATCGTCGATGACGACGTGGTCGAACGAAGCAACCTCCAGCGGCAGGTCATCCACCACGACGACGACGTAGGAATCCCAAAAGCCGAGAGCGCGGCGGATTTCGTCCACGGACTCAACCCCGACGTGACCGTCGAAGCAGTACAAGCGCGTCTCGACCCATCGAACGTCTACGACTACATCGAAGGCGCGGACGTCGTTATCGACGCCACCGACAACTTCCCCACGCGCTATCTGCTCAACGACGCCTGCCGCTTCTCGGCGATTCCGCTCGTTCACGGCGCGATTTACAAGTTCGAGGGACAGGCGACGACGCTCCACCCCGACGGACCGTGTTACCGATGTCTGTTCCCCGAAGCGCCCGAACCGGGAACCGTTCCCGATTGCGCGACGACGGGCGTGATTGGCGTCCTTCCCGGTACCGTCGGGTGTATCCAAGCGACCGAGGCGGTGAAGGTCATCCTCGGAATTGGCGAGACACTGAAAGAGCGACTGCTGTTCTACGATGCTCTCGACCTGACGTTCGAGACGGTCCCCTATCGGCAGAACCCAGAGTGTCCGGTGTGCGGCGACGGTGGTGTCCAGTCGATAGACGACATCGAATACACCGATAGCTGTGCAATCAGTTTCGACTAAGGACGAAAGTGAGAGACGGGTGAGAGGCTAGTGGCGACCGAACTGGAAGCCACCGAGTGAGTCGTCGTCGAGCGGTTTCCCGCCGTCAGTTGCGGCGTGCAACGTCTCGTCAGGGATTTCTTCGGTCGCAATTGCGCCGCCGACGAGTTCATCGACGCGCGAAGTGAGGTCGTCGAGCGCGACGGTCTGTGCGTCGGTTGCATCGGCGATATCGTCGGTCGCGTCTTCCGCAGCGTGAGCGTGTTCCTGTGCGAGTTGAATCGTCGTGGTGACTTCTTCGATGTTGCTCGCTTGCGAGTCGGTTGCGCGTGCAACTTCGGTGATGCCGTTCGCCGCCGAGTCCGCGGCGTTGGCGATTTCGTTGAGCGACGAGAGTACGTCTTCGATTTCGCCGGATGCGACTTGCACCTGCTCGTGTGATTGCTCGGAAGCCATCACCGTCTCGTCGGCCTGTTCTTGAATCTCCTCGATGCTCTTGGCAATCTCTTCGGTGTGTTCGTGGGTCTGATTCGCCAGTTGCTTGACCTCGTCAGCGACGACGGAGAAGCCTTCACCGGCCTTGCCAGCACGGGCAGCCTCGATGTTCGCGTTCAGCGCGAGCAAGTTGGTTCGGTCGGCGACTTCGGCGATGACTTCGACGACTTCCTCGATAGAACCCATGCGCTGTTGGAGTTCGATGACGCTGGCGAGGAGTTCGTCCGAGATTTCGATGACCTCGTCTGTCGCCGTTCGGATGCTCTGGCCCGCCTCTTGCCCGCTTTCGGCGGCGGCGCGTGCTTGGTCTGCGGCAGAAGCCACTTCGTCGGAAGTGGCCGCGATTTCTTCCATACTCGCCGAAAGATTTTGCATCTCTTCGGCACCTTTCGACAACAAGCCGGTCTGTTCTTCGACCTCCGATTGGATGTTGTCAACGGCAGTCGTCGCGTGGTGAACCGCCGTGCCGAGGTCGGCGGCCGTCTCGTCGACTTCGGTCGCAACCCGTTCGAATCGGGTTGCCATCTCGTTGAGGTCTGAAAGAACCGAGAGTTCGTCGTCAGAGAGCAAGCCACGGTGGTCAGTGTACGATGCGCGAGCGGCGAGATTGCCGGACGTGAGTTCGGTAATCGTTCCCGAGACTGCACCCAAGAGTTCCTGCGTCGCGTGCTGTTTGTTCACCACATCGGTCCGGTCGTGGACCGTCTCGACGACACCGACGACGTCGTCACCGTCGTACAGTGGACGCGCCGTGAACCAGATGTGTCGTTCGACGCCGTTTCGGTCGGTCATCGTACTCGAATCTTCGTAAAGCAGTTGTGACTCGTTAGCGAGTTCGAGGCCGTACTCTGTCGTCGCAGTTCTCGGTGCATCGAGTACCTTGTCGGCGAGTGTCTTCGCCCGGCGACCGTCCGGGTAGAACAACTCACTCACGTGATTCGAGCCGAGTGCTTCGTCAGGAGTCGCCCCCGTGAGTTTTGCAATTGGGTCGTTCCACGCAATAACGCGGTGTTCGGCGTCGAGAATGAACACCGGTGTGCCAACGCTATCGAGAATTCCACCGAGTGGAAGTGCCTGTGCAGCAGCCGAAACCGTCATCTCCCCGTCTGTCTGTGTCCCTCCATCGGGTCGTGCCCTCCCACGGACCCTTGGAACCAGCGCGGCGAGCCGCGAAAGCAGGTTCATGCGTCCGTGTGATGAGTCCCCACACCATAATTGTGTGGCCAATATTATCACAGATGATATCTATTTAACTGTACGCTTTTACTCAGCAATTTAGTATATGTACTCACCACAGAAACGTGAGTCTATTGAAATTTTGATTATTACCGCGAAAAATGTAATTAAATGACAGCCGGTTGCTAGTTGATGGTCTTGTGTCGGTCTCCCACCATCGGTGGTCAGCACGCCCGAGTTGAGCGCGCCGTTGGAGACAGGTTGGGTACCAAATTCGAACTCGTTGCCAGCGTTAGTCTCGCCGGAGTATTGCTCGATATCGACAGGAAGGGAGGGCGCAAGTAGTAGCACGAAACAGGAGTGAGACAGTCACTCACTGTTCACTCGCAAATGTGGTGTCCGGTCGTGTCCCGTTCGACACGCCTGCCGAGTCATCGTAGCGTTTTATCCGCGTCCCATCCCACGTGCGTACATGACTACGCAGGGAATCGTCGGACAGTTCCTCTCGCTCAAAGAGGAGACCGACGCCGACCTCCTCGCCATGCAGTGCGGCGACTTCTACGAGTTCTTCGCCGACGACGCCGAGTTCGTCGGCCGAGAACTCGACCTCAAGGTCTCCCAAAAGGGGGCACACGGGTCGTCGTATCCGATGGCAGGGGTGCCGCTCAAAGAGTTGACGCCGTATCTGAAGACGCTCGTCGAACGCGGCTATCGCGTTGCGGTCGCCGACCAGTACGAAACCGAATCGGGCGACCTGCGCCGCCGAATCACGCGCGTCGTCACCCCCGGAACACTCCTCGAAACCAGTCGTGCCGACGCGCAGTATCTCGCGGCAATCGTCGGCGACGAATCCGGTATCGGTCTCGCGTTCGCCGATATTACGACCGGTCAGTTCCTCGTCACAGAGACCGAGTCGGTCGATACCGCGGCCGCCGAACTCTATCGCTTCGCGCCGGTCGAAGTCCTTCCCGGGCCGGACCTTCGCACTAACGACGACGTACTCGCTCGACTCCGCGAGGCTACGGACGCGTCTTTCTCTCTCTTTGCGACCGACGCGTTCGCCCCTGGCCGGGCACGCCACACCGTGAAAGAACAGTTCGGCGATTCGACCGTCGAGAGTGTCGGACTCGACTCCGACCTCGCCATTCGTGCCGCTGGCGGCATCCTCTCCTACGTCGAAGAGACGGGCGCAGGTGTCCTGCGTTCGATGACGCGCCTTCGCGTCTATCAACCGAGCGACCACCTCGAACTCGACGCGACGACGCAGCGAAACCTCGAACTCACCGAGACGATGCACGGCGACAAAGCCGGGTCGCTGTTCGACACGATAGACCACACGGTCACCGCCGCAGGTGGCCGACTCCTCCGCGAATGGCTCACGCGCCCGCGACGCGACCAGAGCGAACTCACTCGCCGTCTCGACACCATCGAAGCACTCGCTTCTGCCGCCCTCGACCGCGAGCGAATCCGCGACACACTCGATGGCGCCTACGACCTCGAACGCCTCGCCTCCCGTGCGGCATCGGGGAGTGCAGACGCGAACGCCCTCCTCTCGGTCCGCGACACGCTCGGCCTCCTTCCGGCGCTCGCCGATGCAATCGAAGGCTCGTCGCTGGCGAATACGCCGCTGGCCGACGTGATTGCCCAACCAGACCGCGAGACGGCGGCAGAAATCAGAGCGGCGCTCGCAGACGCACTCGCCGAAGACCCACCGAAGACGGTCACCCAAGGTGGTCTGCTGAAGAAGGGCTACGACGACGAGTTGGACGAGCTCATCGAGCGCCACGAATCCGCCCAGCAGTGGATTGACACGCTTGCCGGCCGTGAAAAACAAGCCCACGGCCTCTCGCACGTCACGGTTGACCGCAACAAGACCGACGGCTACTACATCCAAGTCGGCAAGTCTGTCGCCGACCGGGTGCCCGACCACTACAGACAGATTAAGACGCTCAAAAACTCCAAGCGATTCGTCACCGAGGAGTTAGAAGAAAAAGAGCGAGAGATTTTGCGACTCGAAGAGACGCGCGGTGACTTGGAGTACGAACTCTTCGGCGAACTCCGCGAACAGGTCGCCGAACACGCACCGGTCCTGCAAGACGTCGGTCGAACCATCGCCGAAGTGGACGCGCTCGCATCGCTGGCGACCCACGCCGCAGGGAACGGCTGGGTTCGACCGGAACTCACCGACGCTGGCCCATTAAACATCGAAGCGGGTCGCCACCCTGTCGTGGAGACGACGACCGATTTCGTCCCGAACGACATCCACATGGACCGCGAACGCGGCTTTCTCATCGTCACCGGACCGAACATGTCCGGCAAATCGACCTACATGCGACAGGTCGCACTCATCACCTTGCTCGCACAGGTCGGGAGTTTCGTCCCCGCTCGCTCGGCGACGATTGGCGTCGTCGATGGTATCTACACACGCGTGGGCGCGCTCGACGAACTCGCACAGGGTCGTTCGACGTTCATGGTCGAGATGCAGGAGTTGAGCAACATCCTCCACTCGGCAACGGAAGATTCGCTCGTCATCCTTGATGAAGTTGGGCGTGGGACCGCGACCTACGACGGCATCTCTATCGCGTGGGCCGCGACCGAATATCTCCACAACGAAGTCCGTGCGAAGACGCTCTTTGCGACACACTATCACGAGTTGACGAGCCTCGCCGACCATCTGCCACGAGTGGCGAACGTCCACGTCGCCGCCGACGAACGCGATGGCGACGTGACCTTCCTCCGGACCGTGGTCGATGGTCCGACCGACCGAAGTTACGGGATTCACGTCGCCGACCTCGCAGGCGTGCCGCGCCCAGTCGTCGAACGCGCAACGGACGTACTGGACCGCCTGCGCGACGAGAAAGCGATCGAGGCGAGAGGCTCCGGGTCCGCCGAGCCAGTTCAAGCCGTCTTCGACATCGGAAGTGGTCAGATGAACGTCGCATCCGAACCTCAGAGTGACGCGCGCGAGTCACAGTCTGCGCAAAACGGAACTGCCGCGGTCCAACAGACCGAGACAGCGTCCGAAACCGACCCACAGACCCAAGCCGTGCTGGAGGAATTAGCGAAGACAGACGTGAATGCCACGTCGCCGCTGGACCTCATGGCGAAAGTCCAAGCGTGGCAGTCGAAACTGGAGGAGACCGAATGAGCAAAATCACACAGCTCGACGAGAAGACGATTCAGCGAATCGCCGCCGGAGAGGTGGTCGAACGGCCCGCCTCGGTCGTCAAGGAACTCGTCGAGAACAGCCTCGACGCGGACGCGACGCGCGTCTCGGTCGCTATCGACGGCGGTGGTGTCGAAGGCATCCGCATCCGGGACGATGGCATCGGTATGAGCGAAGACGAACTCGAACTGAGCGTTCGAGAACACACGACGAGCAAGATAAGCGACATCGAAGATTTAGAGGCCGGTGTCGGAACCCTCGGTTTCCGGGGTGAAGCACTCCACACCATCGGCGCTGTCTCGCGCATGACGATTCGCTCGAAACCCCGCGACGGCGACGTGGGAACTGAACTTCAGTACGAAGGAGGCGACGTCGAAGCAATCCGCCCAGCAGGATGTCCCGAAGGGACTGTCGTCGAGGTCGAAGACCTGTTCTACAACACGCCCGCCCGACGCAAGTTCCTGAAGACGACGGCGACAGAGTTCGACCACGTGAACACCGTCGTCACGCACTACGCGCTGGCGAATCCAGACGTTGCAGTCACACTCGAACACGACGACAGAGAAGTGTTTTCGACCGAGGGACGCGGTGACCTCGCTTCGACCGTACTCTCGGTCTACGGCCGCGAAGTCGCCGAAGCGATGGTCCCCGTCGAATACGAGACGCCGGGCGTCTCGGTTCGGGGATTGGTGAGCCACCCCGAGACGACGCGAAGCACCCGCGACTACCTCTCGACGTTCGTCAACGGACGGTACGTCACCGCTCGTGTCCTCCGAGAGGGCGTCCTCGACGCCTACGGTGGCCAACTCGACGCCGACCGCTACCCCTTCGCGGTACTCTTTCTCGACGTCGCTCCCGACGCCGTGGACGTGAACGTCCACCCCCGGAAGATGGAAGTCCGGTTCGACACAGAGTCCGAAGTCAAACAGGGAGTCACCGACGCCATCGAACAGGCGCTCCTCGAAAACGGACTCGTTCGCTCGTCGGCCCCGCGAGGGCGCTCGAAAGCCGAGCAGACCGAAGTCACACCGAGTTCGATGACTGAAGACGCACCAACCGAACCGGTCGGTTCAGAGGCACCCACCGAGTCTCCAGAATCGGACGCAACGAGACCAGACGTTTCGACTGCTCGAAACGCGCCTGACTACTCCTCGACAGAAACGACGAGTAGCCCACCCACCGGAGGTTCGAACGCCGAATCAGCTACAGGATTCGAGTCGAGTGAGTCCGGTACTGAGGCGGTCGATACAGAGACAGCATCGGCGAATTCCGAATCCTCAACGCCGCCAACACCTCCGAAAAAGTACGACCTCACGCCGGGGGCGGACCGACCGAAGCAGTCGTCGTTCGGAGCGAGAAAACCCGATTCGTGGGGGTCGAATACCGAGTCTGCGAGTTCGACTTCGAATTCCAATTCGACTGCCGACTCGCCCGAACAACCGGCATCGACCGGTCGTCGCATCTCCGCACCGACGACCCAACAGGACCTCTCGGGTGAGAAAGCGACGCTCGAACCGGCGTTCGAGACACTGCCTGCGATGCGGATTCTCGGGCAACTGATGGACACCTACATCGTCGCCGAGACGAGCGAAGGCCTCGTTCTTATCGACCAACACGCCGCCGACGAGCGCGTGAACTACGAACGCCTTCAGTCGGAGGTTGCGGGCGATACATCCACACAGGCGCTTGCTGACCCCGTGGCGTTGGAACTGACTGCCCGAGAAGCGGCGCTGTTCGAAGAGTACCGCGACGCCCTGGCGCAAGTCGGCTTCCACGCGGGACGAACCGACGAGCGAACGGTCGAAGTTCGGACAGTCCCGTCAATCTTCGATGCCGCACTCGCACCTGGCCTCCTCCGAGATGCGCTCACTGCATTCGTGCGAGAAGAGCGGGATGGTGGGCAGAAGACAGTCGATGCCGTTGCGGACGAACTGCTCGCTGACCTCGCGTGCTATCCGTCGATTACGGGGAACACGTCGCTTCGAGAAGGGTCCGTGTTGGACCTCCTCTCGGCGCTCGACGCCTGTAACAACCCTTACGCGTGCCCCCACGGTCGTCCCGTCATCATCGAGTTCGACCGCGAAGAAATCGAAGCGCGATTCGAGCGCGACTACCCCGGTCACAGTGGCCGCCGCGCCGAGGATTGAAGTCACCACCGCGTGACCGGAAGACGATGAACCCCCTCGTGGCACTCGGAATTTGCTTCGGACCGCTCGTGCTCGTCGTGTCCTATTTGCTCACGGCAGCGACGGGTCCGGGGGTGCCGCCGTGGTCCGACTCGGTCGGGGTTTCGATTAGGCTCTGGGGGACGGCACTGGCAGTCCTCGTCGGTCCGGTCGCGATTCACTTCGACCGGGGGACGCTCGCCCGCAACTCGGGGTGGACGCCGTCGCCGCTCTACTATCTGATTGGGCTTCCATTCTTGAGCCTTCCAATCGCGTTCGTCTACCTCTCACAGCGCCTCACATCCGCGTGAGTCAGAAACGTTCGACGGCAACGCCGGACGTTTATATGGTGCTTGCGAAGCCACTGGCATGACTGACCTCGTGACCTTCGGCGAGACGATGTTGCGCCTATCGCCGCCGCGTGGTGAGCGACTGGAGACGGCCCGCGAATTCGAAGTCCAAGCGGGCGGCGCAGAGAGTAACGTCGCTATCGTCGCGAATCGACTCGGACGCGACGCAGCATGGCTTTCGAAACTCCCCGATTCGCCACTCGGCCGTCGCGTCGTCGGCGAACTCCGAAGCCACGGCGTCGACACCGATGGCGTCGTCTGGGACCCTGACAACCGCCAAGGCCTGTACTACGTCGAACACGGTGCAGCGCCACGCCCGACGAACGCAATCTACGACCGAGCCAACGCGGCGGTGACGACGCTCGAACCCGACGAACTCGACCTCTCACGCGTCCGTGATGCCGAGTGGTGTTACACGAGCGGAATCACGCCCGCACTCTCCGAAACGCTTCGAGAGACGACTGCGGACGTCCTCTCGACCGCGAAGGAAGCAGGCGTGAAGACGGCATTCGACATCAACTATCGCGGAAAGCTTTGGTCACCCGAGGAGGCAGGCACGGCGTGTCGCGCGCTCTTCGAACACATCGACGTGCTGTTCACGGCCCAGCGTGACGCCGAAACTGTCCTCGGACGCGACGGCGACGCAGAGTCTGTTGCGCGTGGCCTCGCCGACGACTACGACTTCGAGACGGTTGTCGTCACCCGGGGAGCGAGCGGTGCGCTCGCACTCCACGACGGCGACGTGTACGAACAGGGTGTCTACGAGGCTGAGACGGTCGATGCAATCGGAACCGGTGACGCCTTCGTCGGCGGATTCCTCGCAAAGCACCTCGACGGCGGCGGCATCGACGAGGCGCTCCAGTGGGCCGCCGCAACCGCGTCGTTCAAGCGAACAATCGAAGGCGACATCGCCGTCGTCAACCCCGAGGATGTCGCGGGCGTCATCGACGAAGGTGGACGCCGGATTTCCCGGTAACCCCCGCCGATTTCTACGGGTGGCACTGCCACACACGCATCCCTGATTTGATGCACAGTGCGCATATTCTTCACGAATGGGGATGAGACGCTGTCCCGCGATTAGCCACAAGACTTTCTACGGAGAGCAGGTTTGCGGTCGAACTGCAATGAAACGAATCGCAATCGTTCTGGCAGCCATGCTGGTCACGGCGGCCGTCCCCGTCGGGGCGGTCACCGCCCAGCAGTCGAGCGCGGAGAGTTCGGCCTACGCAGGAACGCACGTTTCGTTCGACGCGAGTGAGAACGCCGTCACCAACTACACGGTCGATGGCGAAACAGTCCTCCAGTCGGTTAGCACGTCGTCACAGGCAAACGCCGGTATCGGTCTCGATATCGCGCTCTCGGCTGTGACCGACATCGACGCGAGCGCCCTCTCGCTCGGCACGACGACCGAGACGAGCGCAACCGTCCAAGCCGACAGCGGTGCGACGCTGAACGCCCACGACAACCCGAAAGGGACGCTCGTCATCGCCGCTGGTGACGAGTCGCAGTACGTGACGGCGAACCTCAGCGGAGAGTCGAAGGCCGAGCAGGTTGACGACTCCCGCGTCGTCGTCGAGAACGACAACCGAACGGGGACGTTCATCGTCGTCGGTGACGGCGAAGTGACCGTCAACGAGGAGGGCAACGTCAGCGCCGACCTCGCAGAAGACAGTCGCCTCGTCTTCCGTAGCTACGACGGCGAACGCACTGCCGAGGACGAGCGTTCCGAAGAACTCATCGCAAACGGCTCTGCGGCCGCCGAAGTCTACGTCATGCAGGAGAACGGTTCGACCGTGGCCGACACCGTGACGTACGACGAGCAGACGACCGTCGAGACCACGAGCGATGCGAAAGACAACGTCACGATGACCATCGACCGCTCGGTCCACGAGGGGACCATCGTGATGACGACCGTCTCCGAGGAAGCCCTCGCAGCCACTGACAACCTCTCTGTGACCGTCGATGGCGAGGCCGCCGTCGAAGCAGAGAGTTACAGCGAACTCCAATCGGCCGCGAACGGCGGCGACAACTCGGCCTACCTCGTCCAAGAGACGAGCGCCGACGCCGAGTCGAACGTCTACGTCGCCGTCAACCACTTCTCGGAGCGAGAGGTGTCGATGACGAACGACGATTCGTCCACGACCGACTCGACGACCGCTGACGACGAAACGACCTCGTCGTCCACGAACGCGCCCGGGTTCGGTATCGGCGTCTCCGTCGTCGCCCTCGCGGGTGCGGCCCTGTTCGCCCGACGACGAGCCTAACGACTGACATCTCTTTTGACGCGGTTTTTCGAGCGACGAATCACGCTCAATGTTCACACCCGTCTGTTGACGAAATTGGACGACTGAGCGACGATAACGAATTTTAACAACGTTCAAAGAGTCAGATTAAAATCCGGGAAGGAGATACTCCGTTCCGGTAATGGCAACACTATCGTTCGAACCGTTGACGTTTGACGACATCCCCGAGGACGAGCGTCCGTCGTTGTTGCAGGCGCTCGTCCCCGTCGTCGGGATGCTCGTCTTTCTGAGCGTCGGAGTCATCTGGCTCGGTTTGGACCCGCAACTGCCACTCTTGTGGGGAATCATCCTCACCGGCGTCGTGGGTCGCTACTGGCTCGGCCTCCCGTGGAAGCGCCTCTCGGAAGGCATCCGCGACGGCATCAACATGGGCATGTCGGCGTTGCTCATCCTCCTGGTCGTCTACATGCTCATCTCGACGTGGACCGCCGCCGGGACGATTCCGGCACTCATCTACTATGGGTTGGACATCCTCTCGCCCGCTGTGTTCCTCCCCGCGGCGGCGATTCTCTCGGCAATCGTCGCCTTCGCTGTCGGGTCGTCGTGGACCACGGCGGCAACCCTTGGTGTGGCGTTCATCGGCATCGGGTCGGGACTCGGCATGCCCGCGCCCATGACCGCCGGTGCCGTCCTCTCGGGGTCGTACACGGGTGACAAGATTTCGCCTTTCTCCGATACGACGAACCTCGCCGCAGCAGTGACGAACACCGAACTGATGACGCACGTGCGGACGATGCGGGTCGGGACGAGCATCGCATTTGCGCTCTCGCTCGTCGGCTACGGCGTCCTCGGCCTCTCCGCGTCGGGAGCGATTCCCGCCGGGCGCGTCGCCGAGATTCAGTCCGCCGTCGTCGGTGCGTACTCGGTGACACCGCTCGTCTTCTTCCCGCTTCTCGTGACGTTCGTGTTGGCACTTCGTGGGTATCCCGCCCTGCCGTCGATTATCGCTGGCGTGGTCGCCGGGACGCTCACCCAACTGTTCGTCCAAGGGCCAGTCGCTCTCGACACGTTCGTCGGTGCGTGGAACGTCGCCTTCGCGGGAACCTCGCCCTCGACGGGCGTCGAGATGGTCGATTCACTCCTCGCGAGCGGCGGCCTGCTCGGGTCGTCGTGGACGATGACCGTGATTCTCGCGTCGCTCTCGCTCGGTGGGATTCTCGAACGGACCGGCTGTATCGCCGTCATCGCTCATCACCTGCGCCGGGTACTCACGTCGGTTGCGTCGCTCACTGCCGGAACTGCCGTGAGTGCGTTGACGATGAACGCAATCGCCGCCGACCAGTACATGAGCATCGTCGTCCCCGGCATGAGTTTCCGCGGCCTGTACGACGAGTTCGACTTGGAGAGCCGAAACCTCTCGCGCGCCGTCGAAGCCGCCGGAACGACCACGAGCGCCCTGATTCCGTGGGGGACCGGCGGCGCCTACATGGCCGACGTACTCGGCGTACCGACGCTCTCCTACGCGCCGTACTACTTCCTCGGCCTGCTCTCGCCGCTCATCCTCATCGCCATGGGGCTGACCGGGTGGCGAATCACGAAGCAAGGCGAAGACACGCGAGCAGGACTTCGCGGCGCAGTCGCGTCCATCTCGGACGACGACTGACCACTCTCTCTTTCACCGACCGGTAGGCGTATTTTCGTCCACCAAGTAGCCGACTCTATGGAGGTCACCACGTCCGGGCAGTTCCGCGTGTATCGCAGTCCTCGTGACACGGACGAACTGCTCTTGCTCGAACGCCCGGTCGAAGGCATCGACTGGGCAGACGACGGACTCGTAGACGCGGGCGCAGACGACGCCTTCTCGCCGACCTACGTTTCGACCCGCGACTACGACGACACACTCGGCGAGACGGTCGGTGAACTCGAACCCGGAAACGTCGTCGATGCGACGCTGGCGTGGGACGATGGCGTGCCGCGGTTCACGGCAGTCGAACTCCGTGACCGAACGAGATTCCGTTTCGTCGGCGCGGCGACCGGACTGTTCGAAGCGGCGAGAGAGACGTGGCAGGCGACCGAAACTGCTGGCGAAGCCATTGGCTCACGAGTGACCTACGGGACCGACGGCGACCCGAACGCCGCACTCTACGTGTTCGCAAAGCAGGCCGGGGCGCGCGACTTGTTCGACGAGTTCAGAAACGGCGTCCTTCCGCTCGATCCACTCTTGGGTCGTATCGACGTGGACGTAGATACGAATGAGGAGCTTTCGGACGCCCCGAGAGAGGTGTTCGTCGTGCGACCGTTGGACGAGTCGTTCGTCCTCGTCGCGCTCGCGTTCGACCGAGAGGGCCTGTTCGCACGGACGATGCGCGAGACGTACTGTTGATGCTGACCGATTGCCGGTCAATTCTAACCACGCTCAGTTCCAACCCGGTTCGACGCGTACGGTCGGTTCTTCGCCCGCGAAGACACGTTTGAAGACTGGTCGTCCGAGCCCAGTCAGTGTTGGGTGTGTTGAACCCAGCGTTGATAGATAGCAGACGCGCCGAACACAGAGAAGACGACAGACCCGAGGACGGGGGCACCGACGTTCGAAAGAACTGGGACGTTAGCTGCCACAGCAATCATGAGAACGATACCGAGCCCAGCGAGCGTGGCATAGTACTCGCTCCACGAAAGCTCACCTTCGGGAACGACTTCCATGTACACCGTGACGTCGCCCGCTTGGGCCAACGAGACGAGTTTCGAATCTTCGTCGTAGGAGACGATGTCCAACTTGGCGAGTTTCGGGATGTGGGTCTGTTGGAGCGAGACGTACGCGCTCTGTCGGATGTTGCGTGGTGGAGGCGCTTCGCCGGTTTCGCGTTCGGCGATACGCTCAGAGAGGTCACGAAGTGATAACTCGTCGTTGTCCTGGAGAAGTTCGATTGCCATTCGACGGCGCTCGTTACTGAGTACTTCGTGAATGTGCGTTTCAGAGAGACTGGATTCGGATGTCGTTGCCATATAAATATACGATTACCTCGTGCCTGGTTGCTTCATGTATATCAACAGGTCATAATAAATATACGGTGTGGGATGACTGTCAGCCTCTGATGGGTGCCAAACCGGTTGACTGCGCTAGTATTCGCTTCGTTTCTTCGATACGGACATTCGTTCAAGCAAGAACATGGAAGTACGAATACGCGACATAAACGTCCCATTGAACGAGACGAGAGAACGGACTGATGCCAATCTTTAATATATTACCGCGTTCGTTTTAATACATGACCGTCGTCAGTGTCTCAATGCCGGAAGAACTCCTCTCTCGCATCGACTCGTTTGCAGAGGACCACGGCTACACCGGTCGGAGTGAAGTCGTCCGAGAGGCCGCCCGCAACCTCCTCGGAGAGTTCGAAGACAAGCGCCTCGAAGACCGTGAACTGATGGCCGTCGTGACCGTTATCTTCGACTTCGAGACGACCAGCGTCGAAGAGCGCATGATGCGCCTCCGTCACGAGTACGAAGGACTCGTCAAGTCGAACTTCCACAACCACGTCGGCAACCACTACTGCATGGAGTTGTTCATCTTGGAGGGTACACTCGAAGATATCTCGACGTTCGTCGGGAAGATTCGTGCGACTCGCGACACCCTGAGCGTCGATTATTCGGTGATGCCAATCGACCAGTTCACGGGGTTCATCAACGAGTAACCGAACTCGGCGAAGCGAACGCTCATTTTCATCCAGCAACGACTCTCGACAATGAGCGACGCGGTTCCAATTACTATCTACACCCGCGAAGTCTGTCACCTCTGCGACGTTGCAGAAGCGACGATTCGAGACGTTGCCGCCAACGAAGGCGTCGCTATCGACCTCTCGCTCGTCGATGTCGATGCGGACGATGAGCTTCGAACGAAATACGGCGAGCGCGTCCCGTACGTCTATATCGACGGTCGTCCAGCGTTCAAATTCGAGATTGACGAGGAGCGATTGCGAGAGAAATTAGCCTCGGCGTCTCACTGACTGGGCACTCGCAACTCGCCAATTACCTTTCGGGCAGAACGCACCAACTTCACTGAGGCATATGTTCATGTCTTTTCCGAGCGTATTTTACGTGGCTATGTCTACAGTTACCCCCACAGCAACCCTTCCACGAGCGACGCTCGCTCGACGCGGACTCTTGGCGGTTACGCTCTCGGTCATCGCAAACGCGCTCGTTCTCGCACTCGTTCTCGCCAGCGGTGCCGTCCAACCGTTCCCCCCACTCTCGTACCCGCCGGTAATCCTGTTCTCGGCGCTCGGAGCGCTCGGGGCCGCACTCGTCTACGGCGTCCTCTCAACTCGCGTAGAGAACCCGGATAGAACCTTTACACAAGTTGCAATCGCCGTACTCGTCCTCTCGTTCATCCCCGATATCGGACTGTTGTTCGGCGACCCGCTGGCGACTATTCCCGGCGTGGTCGTCCTGATGGCGATGCACACCATCGTCGCTGGGATATGTGTAGGGACGCTGACACGGGTTGGACGAGGACCAGAACCGGTCTAACCGCTATTTGACCACGACCGTACCGACCATCCCCGAACTCTCGTGCGGGACGCAGAAGTACTCGTACGTCCCTGCAACTTCGAATGTGTGTTCGTACGATTCACCGGGTCCGAAGAGTCCACCTTGTACGTCGTTTCGAGCCGCCTGCTCCGAGTCGAAGCCGCCGCTGGCGAAGTACATCGAATCGTCCGGAATCTCGTCTTCGTAGGCGGTGACAGTGTGTGGGACGTTGCTGTCGTTCGTCCACTCGACTGTCGTCCCCGCAGAGACAGTGAGACGCTTTGGGCTGAAGGCGAAGTCGTCGCCCATCGTAACGCGCTTGGTGTCGCTTCCGCCGCCCAAACAGCCAGCGGTCGCTGTCGCAACGAGGGCGGCACCACTGAGACGAAGAATATGTCGTCGATTCATTGCTGAAAGATTGGGTCGGGGGGATTAGAGTGCGACGAAGAGGTCGGTGACGTACATCACGACGAGGCCGACGAGGAACGTCACGAGGTTCAGCGCCGACGCGACGCGGCCATTTCGGCTAATCATGCCGCGCAGTTCCCACACGACCTGCAAGATTGCACCGACGCCGATAGCGAGGAAGAACGCACCGAGCGTCGGCGAGAACGCGAGACTTCCGAGCCATCCGCCGAGGATGACTGGCGCGCCAGCGAGGACGCCGAGTCCGACGAAGTGAGCGAGTCGCGGGCGCTCTCCACGGGCGACGGGGGCGACGACCGCGGGGCCTTCGGTGACGTTGTGAATCATGAAGCCGACCACGAGGAACGCGCCGAGAGAGACGCGTCCGAGCGCGAACGAACTCCCGATAGCCAACCCTTCGGCGAGGTTGTGCAGGCCGATGCCGAGCGCGACGAGGTAGGCGACCCACAGTCCACTCTGTGCGCGCTCGTCACCTGCGTCTGCGCGACCTTTCCGCCATGCACTGACCGATTGGACGGCGAGCAGTGCGCCGACGATACCGAGTACGACGAGGGCAGTTCCCTCGAACGCACCGGGAACTTCTGCGCCTAATTCGAACGCCTCGAATCCGGCGTCGATGGCGAGGAACGCGAGGATACCCGCGGAGAACGCGAGAATCGCGTGGAGCCATCGGTCGCTCATCGACTGGAGGAACGGGAACCACAGCATCCCGAGGACGACGGGGATGACGCCCACGAACAGGCCGATGACGGCCATCGTCACCAACAGGTCAGTGGTCAGCCCCGGCGACTGGTTCGGTGCGACGATGGTGTGGTGGACGGTACTCCCGTCGGAGAGGACGAGTGCGACTTCGAGGTCCCAACCGGGGTTCCAGTGATACGGAATCACGACTTGGGCACTCTCACGTGGGGCGAGCGTGTTGTCTCCGCCCGCACCCTCGACGTCGAAGTTCCAGTAGGCTTCCGCGACGAGTACTTGCGAGATGGTCACCTCGTTCGGCCCGTTGTTCGTGACGTGGACGACGACGGTTTCGTCGTTCGGGAGCGTCGTATGCGTAATCGACACGTCGGGAAGCGGTTCGCCGCCCGTGTCGAGCGACGACAATGGAGTGAACACGAAGAAGCCGCCGACGATGAGTCCGAGCAGGAGAATCGGCAGTATGGCGACGACCCACTTCGGAAGGCCGAATGGCTGTGAAGATTGGGTTACGGTACCGCCGTCGGTGTTTGGTTTGCTCATTTAGACCACCTCGAAGAAACTCATCCAGCCAAGTTCGGCAAATTCGGACTGGTGGGCGTGGAACATGTACAGTCCAGCGTCGTGGTTGGAGTAGTCCAACTCGATGATGCCGCGCTGTGCCTGACATTGCATGACCGTATCGACCCGTTTCTGGGTCGGCAGCAGCGTGGTGCCGTGGTCGTAGTAGTCGAAGAACTGCGAGTGAGTGTGGAACGAGTTGATGAGGTCGAACTCGATGGCGTTGATGAGGTACACTCGGTGTCGCTGCGTCTTGTCTAACTGAATCGGGCGCTTGGTCTCACCTGCCTCCCAGTTGCCGTTGCCGTCGGTCTGGCCGACACCGTAGGCGAATGCACGGGTGTTGACGGCGTAGACCTCGTTACCACCGTCGAAGTTGGTGTCGAAGCCGTTCATCACCATCACCATCTCGTTGACGGCGTCGTTTTCGGGGTACTCGTGATTCCGGCTCTTGGCTTCGGCGACGAGTTCTGCGCGGAGTTCGTCGGTGATTTGTGAGCGGTGGAAATCACAGTACTCCTCGGGTCGCTCAGCGACGCGTTCCGGGTCGGGGTCGATGATGATTGCGCCGTACAGGCCGCGGTGGATGTGCTCTTTCAGCGGGAGCGAGTGGCAGTGATAGAAGTGACTCCCAGCGGGTTGGGCAATCCACTCGTAGGTGAACGACTCGCCGGTGTTGAGTACACCCGGCCCGTTCGTCGGGATGCCGTCCATATTCGGATTCAAGTTCCGAAGGTGTGGGTGGATGGTGTGCGCGTGGCGTCCGAGGTTCTCGAACTTCACGCGAATCAGGTCGCCTTCGACGGCGCGAATCGTCGGGCCGGGCACCTGTCCGTTGTAGGCCCACGCCTGAAACTCGATGCCGGGGGCGATGGTAATCGTCGTATCTACCGCAGTAAACGTGAATTCACGAACCGTACGCCCGTCTTCCTCGTAGATGTCCTGTGGGACGTTCTCTTGCTCGCCACGCCCGGTGTTGAACTGGTAGAGGTACTCGTGTGGGTCGAAATCGAGGTCGCGGTACTCACCGACCGCGCCGAAGTTTCCGTGGGAGTCGCCGCCGTGCCCGCCGCTGTCGTGTTCACCGCTGTTGCCGCGGCCGACACCAGCGAGTGCTGCGCCCCCTGCGAGGCCAAGGCCGCCGAGGACTGCACGGCGGGTGGTCTTGAAGTCGGTTTCGAGAGATTCGACTAATCTATGCTCCAGTTTTTCTGAAAGCTCGGTTGCTCGTTTGTAGTCTAGTGAAGGCATCTAACTCATCTCGCTCAGTTGCTCGGCGGCGACGGCAGATTCGCCGGGTCGAGCGACGTAGATATTCACCGCGGTGTCTGTGGGAAGTGAGAGTTGGTCACCGGTTCCCCGAACTTCGACCGTAATCATCCCGAACGGCGCGACTTCGACGATTTCGAGTGTCGCACCGAGTGTGACTCCGGCGTTCGAAAGATACGTCAGTACGTCCGAACTGCTGTTTCGAACCTCCGAGACGACCACTACGTCGCCCTCGCGGCATTGGTCTACAGAGTACTGTGGACTCCCCCGTGGAATTTCGAGGTCTCTCGTCGGGATGGGCGCGCCATGTGGGTCGGTTACGGGGTACCCAAGCAGTTCGGCGATTCGGTCGGCAAATTTCTCACTGATGTAGTGTTCGAGAACGTCGGCCTCGTCGTGGACGTTCGACCAATCGTAGCCCAGATACTCGGTCAAAAACCGTTCGAGCAGTCGATGGTTGCGAAGCACCGCAAGCGCCTGTCGCTCCCCATCGGGAGTCAGACGAGCGCCGCGATATCGTTCGTATTCGACGAGTCCGTCCTCGGACAATCGCTGTAACATCGTGGTGACAGTCGGTGGTTGAACCCCCATCTCCGCCGCAATCTGTGAGGATTGAGCCGGAACGTCGTCGCTCTGAAGTCGGTGAATCGACTTCAGGTAATCTTGGACTTTTGGGGTCACCATAGGAGAGGATTAGATATGTCTAAACATATAGTTTGTTATGTTTGGTGTCGCCACTCAGCGGGTGTTTGGTCTCGACCGAGAAATGCTCACTACACCTGTGCGACGACCTTCAGCCACGTTTGGTCGTCTTGGAGTGCTATCGAATCGAATCCAACACCTGCGACGAGTGACCGAACTTCGTCGGGGAGGTATCGCTCGAAGTAGCGTCCGTCGGTGTGGTACCCACTCTCCTCGCCGCGGTACACCGAGAGGTAGACGACTCCGTCGTCGTCGAGGATGCGCCTGAACTCTCGAAGCGTATCAGTTGCATCCGCCGTCGGAATGTGGAGGAACGACGCGCAACTCCAGACACCGTCGAACGTGTTTTCCGCGAATGGGAGGTGGCGCATATCTCCCTGCACGAACGAGGCGTCTGGAACCGACGCCTGTGCCGCCTCGATGAACGGTCGTGTGAGGTCGAAGGCGACGACATCGAATCCACCGTCTACGAAGGTTTCCGTGTCGATGCCGGGGCCGCAGCCAACGTCCAAGATTCGCTCGCCGCGTAGGTGGGCGTAGAATTCGTCTCCGAACCGTTCGGCAACCGACTCGGCGCGGTACTTCTCGATGAACGCAGCAGCGTCGTCTTCGTAGACGTCGGCGGTTCGAGAGACTTCGTCCATAGATGGACTTCAAACGGATAGATGTTAGAACTGGCCGCTGAACCTCTCGACTATCGAACTACCCTGCTGCGAATTTCTCGTCCGCGCTGTAGACGAGATACGAGTCGAACCTTCCGTCAACGCGTTTGTGTCCTTCGGCAGAGACGTGTTTTTTGTCCCAGATATCTGTGGACTCGATGAGTACGTACGTCGGCCTCGCTTTGGTCGTGAAATTTACTGCAACGATTCCTGGTGCTAACTCTGAGTTGGTCGAGAGGTCTCCCACTGAGACCGTTTCAATCTGCTCCCTGTTTGCATCATAGAGAACAATCCGTACGTCGTGAACCGTGACATCCGGGCTAGCCCCTCGTTCGGCCTCTATTGTGCCGTTCATTCGGAACGTCGAATTTTGTTGCTCGACGACACCGTGAAAATCGACTTCGTGACCGGGTTCAGCTGGATACGTAGCACAGCCCGCAGTGAGTAGTAGTACAGCGAGCAGCACATGGACGGTGTGTTTCATCGCGACTCCACCGTCGCGTTCAGGTCAGCAAGCGGGTCGTAATCGAAGTACCGATCGCAGTACCTGCGCTCGGCCCGTTTGCACCCGTAGATAATTCCCTCGGTACCGTTGTACTGTACCTCGCCAACGTAGACGAGGGCGTACTTTGGCGGACGGTCGAACGATTCGTTGACACTCTCTCGTCTGTGTGATCCGTTTATCGTCCCATACGAGACGACCCGCATCGTCTCGTTGTTCTCGTCGACGAATCGCACCCGTACGTCGTGAATACCATCCAGCCTTTGGTACATTCCATTAAGCGTCACATCTCCGGTGAACGTGTCTACTCCCTCATGTTGCTCGAAATTCCCATTCACCCAGAGCTTCCACGGTTGGTCAGGAGACTCTGTGGACAAACAGCCAGCGGTCAAAGTAGTACTGAGGGCCAGTACCAAGAGAATTGAGTACCGCCAAGGAAGTTTTCCGAGGAACCGTTTGAGCTCAAATGGGCAGCTCGCCATCAGCGACACACCCCTATCATTTCCGTCGGGGGGTACTCGAATCCCGCAACTGAGGTGGGATTGGTGGGCCTGTACCAGCCCGCCTCCGTATCACGAACATAGAGTGTGGAGCCAAAGTCTGGATAGGATTCGAATTTCGGGTGGTAGATGAGAATATACGTGGGAACACGGTCAGAGTGAACGGTCGCCGAGACTGAGCCCCCTTCGTCGCCCGTACTTCGGTTCATCGAGAATGTACCCAAATCGGTCGCGTTAATCACACGCTGTTGGTCGTCGTAGGTACACAGCATGACGTGTTCGAAGCGAGCATCGAGACCATAGAGTGTGACTTTGACCTTTCCATCAAAGTAGAACCCAGACTCGTTCACGGTGAACCCGTCCACAAAGTCTGCTTGCCCTCCGCCTCCCGGCTTCACGCCCCACGGTTCAGTTGCAGTATCCCATGCGACGAACCCGATGCCGAACACAGCGATGGCGAACACCAGCGTAATCACCAACGACTGTTTGCTCATCGGTGGGCTCCACGTCGTTTCGTTGGGCTACCCTGAGTCACAGTTGATGGAAACAAGTAGATAATATAATTGTTTTGACTAGATGGGTTTGAATCTTTGAGATGGGCTGCGGGATTCGCCAGTTGACGCGTATCGAAGGCCCGTCTACTCTGCTGAGAATTTCTCCTCCTGACTTTTGATCAGATACGGCTCGAACCGTCCATCGGAGCGCATGTACGCTCTGGAGTAGGTCCCCTTCTTTGTCTTCCAGAAATCTGGTGATTCGACGAGGACGTAAGTCGGCGTCGCTTCGGTCGTGATATTGACTGCAATTTTTCCTGGCGCTACTGCCGGGTCAGTCGAGAGCGTTCCGACCGGGAACGATTCTATTCGCTCCTTGTTTGCATCGTAGAGGACAACCTGTACGTCGTGATACGTCTCGTGCGGACTCGCTCCCCGTTCGACGTTTAACTGTCCGCTCATTCGGAACGTGGAGTTCGGTTGCTCGATGGAACCTCGATAATCGACTGCATGACCGGGTCCTGCAGGATACATACACCCGGCGGTGAGTAGTAGTACAGCGAGCAACACGTGTAGGTGAAACCTCATCACGACTCCTCTGAGGCGTTCAGGTCAGCGAGCGAGTCGTAGTAGCGGTCGCAGTGCCCGCGCTCGTCCCGTTTGCACCCGATGAGACCACCATTGGTCCCATTGTAGTGTATCTCACTTGCGTGGGCGAGGACGTACTTCGGTGGTCGGTCGAACGATTCGCTGACGTTTGCTTCTCTGCGTGATTTGTTGAACGTTCCGTAGGAGACGACACGCATCGTCTCGTTATTTTCGTCGACAAATCGCACCCGTACGTCGTGAATCCCATCCAGTCGATGGTATACACCCCCGAGAGACACATGTCCAGTGAACGTGTGCGACTCTCCAGTTTGGTTGAAGTGTCCATTGACGAGGAGACGCCATGGTTGGTTTGGAGACTCTGTGGACAAACAGCCAGCAGACAGCAGACAGAACGCGAGTACCGTGACAGCGCCAATACGAGTTGGAGACATGGTGAGTCAAATTCATCTATCGGACGTGCGCCACGCAGTCCGAGGCTGAACCCAAAATATTCGTGCGTATTGATAAATCATACAGTCGGAATGTTTGGTGGTGGCTCAGAACTCTCCTCGGTCACGACGAGCAGAGCGCAATCTCTCGCTCTTGTTCGCAGGAAAACATGGGACCCATGGGGTCGCGAACCACGGTCATTCCGCTTCGCTTCACTCCCTGGTTCGAACCCCTCAGGTCGGCAGGTTCGGCCTTCGTTGTCACTCAGGCACTCACATGGGCCCCATGGGGGAGCATCCAGAATCCTCCGCCTTGTCAGCCACCATTTGACAGGCCCTTCAGGCCCTGAAACAGGTGTTTAGAAATCCGGCTTCTGTCGTTGTCCCGCCAAGTGACCATGACGAACGACCTCGAACCCTTGGAACCTGCAGCAGCGAAACAGATGTATCTCGATGCTCGCAGTCAGGAACTATCAGACGCAACGCTGCAATCACACCACTACCGACTCAAGCAGTTCGTCCAGTGGTGCGAAGAAGAGGCGATAGACAACATGAACACGTTCTCCGGGAGAGAAATCCACCGATATCGGGTCAAACGACGAAACGAAGATGGCCTCTCAAATGCCTCGATGAAAGGGCAACTTGCGACTCTTCGTGTGTTTCTCCGATTCTGTGCGAGCATCGATGCAGTAGAGCCTGGACTCGACGAGAAAATACTCCTCCCGACGACTACCTCAGATGACGCACGGACAGAATCATTGAGTTCTGAACGTGCCTGGCAGATTCTCGCTCATCTCGAGAAATATCACTATGCACGCTTAGAACACGTACTGCTGGAAGTCCTCTGGCATACCGGATTGCGAATTGGTGCTGCTGTCAGTCTGGATGTCGACGACTTCGATTCAGAGGAGCGGTTTTTCCAACTCGTTCACAGACCCGAGCAGGGGACGTCCCTGAAGAATGGCAAAGAGAGTGAGCGGTACATTGCCTTGAGTGAGCGTGTTTGTGGAGTTCTGGATGACTGGCTCAAGGTCAACCATCCTGGGACAGTAGATGAGTATAGTCGAAAGCCACTCTTTGCAACCCGTCAGAACCGACTGAGTCGAAATAGGGGGCGGACAATCTCGTATCAGTACACACGGCCTTGCGTGTACGACTCGACGTGTCCACACGACCGGGACATCGACGAGTGTGATGCGCGACCTTCACCACGGGCATACGCGTGTCCGTCTTCACTCAGCCCCCATCCAATTCGTCGAGGAGCGATTACCTACTACCTCCAACAGGACACACCAGAACGGGTCGTAAGCGATAGAATGGATGTTGGAACAGATGTGCTCGACCGACATTACGACCAACGGACGGAGCGGGAGAAGCTCAGGCAACGGAGACGGTATCTGCCAGAAGATGAGCGAGGCTAGTAATTAGACACGCTATTTTGACTGAATTACACTCCTACTCGGCTCTATTGAACACCTTGTATTTTGACAGGAAGTGTGTGATGAATATAGAGGGTGTAGTCAGCACGAATCCGTCGTTTCTTCCAGTTGCTTGTCGCTGGGCCGAACTCTAAGTGTGTATGCTAACTCACCCCGTGACCGAGAAGCAGCTGTGGTCCTCAATCGTTCAAGACTACAACGACAGCCTAACCCGGCATACAGCTCAGGGATAGAGCAGCGGTTCATTGAGTACCGTGAAGAGCTCAAACCGGCGAAAAGTCTGTATTACAGGCATGCAATACCATTTGAATGGCGAGCTTCAAAGATAAAATCGACCTCCGAGAGGACATCCACGACCTCTACGACAACAACAAAGAGGATGAGCTACAGGAAAAGCTCGGCAAGAGGACCGGTGAGGACCCGTCAGAACTGACCAGCGTCACGCCGAACACCAATGCCCTGTTCAATCATATCCTGCCAGATGAAGATCCCCTCGAGTACGTGACTCAGCGGCGGGAAAACGCCGCAGAATGGACCGACCTCCGCAAGCGCGGGACTGCCCTGTTGATGTTGCTCAACCTCCAGATTGGCCGCCCCAAATACGAGCGTGTCGGCCAGATTAGAAAGCCAGACCGTGCCGACTTCCTGATGGCCGCAATAGCACACGACAAGGAATACGAACTATCCAGCGACGCCTACATGCCGACCACTCTCCCAATTGGGGCCGAACAGTACTGGGACGACCCGCCGTCACGAACAACACTCCCAGAACAGCACTTGGACACGATCGCCCACGTAGATGAGAGGTTCGAGTCGAATCTGACCGACTGGCTGAGCGATAACACCGATGTACGGGATGCAGATTACGGTGTGTATGTGCTGGATTGTACGCCTCCGACAGGGCTGGATGAACCAGAGTCTATCTGGCTGCTTCGCCGCGACGTACAGGCCACGCTTGAATTCGGAGCTGACATCGAGGGTTCGATCAAGAAGGCCGGCGTTGCCCTGAACGAGAACTGTCGAACGTACTATGTGGGGATGGCTGAGAATCCTGCTGACCGGGTTGTTGCCCACATAGAAGGTGCGCACAAGAGCGTTACCGACATGACGAACCTGTTTTCGCCGGTTGTACTTTGCGAGCTGCATCCCTGTGAAACAGAAGATGATGCTGAGGAACTCGAGGGAGAACGAGCAGACGAGATCAACAATATGGACTGTGCATTCGCGCACTCGGATCAGTTATCTGTCGATCCTTTAGAATACCTATAGCTGTGTGTGTCCGGTCTGATGAAGGAGCCCGTAGAGTCGAGAATCATCGAGGCTAGTTTTTGATGCGTCCTTTTCTTCATTCCGCATCCCTCCCTCCCTTCACGCTTCCACTTCTCCATTTATGTAGTGGTATGGGGAGAAAGTGTCTGGGGCGGGGGAGCCACTGAATTCGGCGTCATATGTGGCTCATTCGTTTGTACTGAGTAATTCGCCTCGCTCTTTCAGCCGCAAAATCGGTGACCGATATTCGTTCTGTATTCAGCACGGCCTCAACAAATTGTCAACGGTTGAGGAGTTCAACAGAGCCGTTCTTTCATACCTGGTCGTGAGTAGCGTTTGTGATTCACCTCAGTAAGATGACCTACAGACCCTCATAACTCATTTGGACGTACTCTTTGCTGGTCTCAAGGTCTCCCTCTTGACTGATTGTGACCTCAAAGTCTCCTGTCCCATAATGGCCGATATCGGTCACATCTCTGATATTGTCAGGGGCCTCTGGGAATCTTTCTGGGTCTATTTTAAGATAAAGAAGGAGCTTCCCTTCATTTGGTCGAACATCAACAGTAGCGAAATTCCGGATTGTTTTATATGCATAATAGTATTTGAGTTCCTTCTTTTGGACATCGTCGCCGAGAGAAAGTAGGAACCCATCTAGTTCGTGGAAAATCTGTTTCAGACTGTCATCAGCCTTGTCCAACTTCTCGCCCACAGTAGTGTATTCTCTGTGATTGCTCGTCCCCGTTTCCGCCGACTCAACTACGTTGACTAGTTCAAGAAGGAGGAGACCATCAGAGTATCGTTCGAACCGCATGAGCTCAATATTTTGTCCAATTTGTTCAACAGCGTGCGAGTCGTACTTCGTAAAATCAGGTGCAATGCAAACAAGACGAGGTGAATTCCAATCTACTTCGATGTCATCATTGATTTCTTGACGGACAAGACCCTCGAATTCGGCCTTGTGATCAACCAACCAGTCGAAGTAATACAATCCCTGGTTTATCACATTTTGATTCTTAGCTTTCTTGTATTCGATGATCACAGGAGAATCGTTTTCGTCCAACCCCAGTGTGTCAATTCGGCCACCGTGTTTCTCGCCAGTGCCGTACTCCGAATTCAAGAACCTAATTCCAAGCATCTCCTCCAAGTTATCCTCTATCAGGTTCTGCACCTTTTTCTCTAGCTCAACAGGCTTGGGCGATATCTCTGTAACTTTCCCTTCCGAAATTTGATATAAGTTGATCTCTCCCATTTGATCAATACTACACGCGAAAACAACTTTTATCTTGTGAGTATTTCTGTTCTTGAAAGTAATTGAATCACACATACTGACTACGCACCCAGTATTCAGCATGTCCCAACAAACTAACAGCGACTGAGGATTTCAACAGAGCCTCCTACTCGTGTTTCGGGAGCCTCCGTTGGAAATAGCCATGGGCGAACTTGAGGAGCTCTTCTTCTAGATTTGAATCGTAGGAATCTGACCTGAAGTGGAAAATTTTGTTTCGGATATCTCCGACTTCAGAAAGAAGCCGACGAACAAAGTCTCCATTCTCTTCGAAGTATCCCTCAAACTCTGGCCAATTTTGAGACATAAACTGTGGGTAATGGCCAAAGCTACAATCAGTGATTTTGTTCGGAGTTCTGATATCTTTATCCTCGAAGAATCTCTGTAGCTCTTCATTCAATTCCTCGGGAAAAGCATCCTCTATAATTTCACGAGTTGACCGCTCTATATCTTCTATCAAAAGAAAAGGTTCGATTGAGTCCCGCAGATAATGAAGGAGGTCGTAGTTTGTTAGAATCTCAAATGGCTGGTCCACATCCATCTGAACAATAACGTAAGGGTCCTCGCTCAACAAGTTGAAGAGTACGATCAAGTCTTCATTAGGATCCACCACTGGACTGAGTTCTTCGATTGCAATTCCCACTTGACGTTTCGGGAGGTTCTTATCAGCACCTAGCTTTCGGAGGATCGAAAGCACACGTGAAATTGATCGGTAAGAGACCATCCCAACTACTTCACCATTTCTCTCGATGCCGAGTTGAGTGTAGTCATTCTCAAACATCACCTCAATCGCAGAGATAAGCGTGTCTTGGGCTTCTACGGTCTCAAGTTCGTAACTCGGGACATCTCCTACAGTATGGGGCATGGTTAATTCATTCAGCGTCATTTTTGTTAGAACTTTCTCCCAAGAAGAATTGTAATGCGAACCCAGTGAGCTATCTCATTGCATTCAGATTTCCTGTCGGTCTATCTTTGTGTGCTGAATCCTTTTTGTGTATTTGTAGAATGGGGCAACAAACTATCCAGAAAACATTTGTATATTCGTGATATTCATATAACAAATGGTGTGTGGAACGTCAGCCGGACCGTTCGCTGATAACCTGATGTATCAATTTGGGCAATGGCTCATTTGTGAATTTCCTCATTGGTTGAATCAGGTACTCTCGACGATTGTGACAGCGATATGAGTGGGAACATTGGAGTAAAAATAGCCTCGGGTATTGTAGGCGGCCTTGTTGTAGTACCAATCGCTCTCACACTCGTGGGCTTCGATCCGAGCATTGCCGTCGGGATTCTTGTTCGGTTGTTCCTAGTCGCATTGTTCGTCGCTATGGGAATTGGTTTTGTTAGCGCTGCAAGGTCGTGAGAAAATTTCGAGTTGTGTCATGAAAGAGCCCTATCTACGGAACTTTGATTGCCGTTGCAATTCTAACAACGGTAGTATCGGTGATGCAAATGGCTGGAGAAGACAATATTCGAGAAGAGTTCGACCCGAATTACATCAATGACGACGGAAATGTAGATTCTGCTCTCGAACTCCGGAATGCGTTTTCAGAGGCACTCACTTATCATGGATTCCCAGATACACTAGTATTGAGCCGTGAACGTGCAGATGATGTGTTCCATGAGCGGCGTATTCGAATCATGGATTATCTGAAGGCACATCAGCCAGAGTCAGTCCGTGCCCTCGCGAAAGAGTTGGATGTTGATAAGGGAGTTATCAGCCGTGACTTACAGAAGCTTGCGGAACTGGATATCGTCGAATTCGACCAGGATGGACGGAGTAAGGCACCAAAGCTGAAACATCAGCACGTTGTTGTCGAACCAGTCATCTAATTTTCAGGAGGAATCTGTAGTTAGTCACCTACCTCTGCCTCATCAAGATATTTACAACCGCCTTGGTAGATTGGCTTTCCATCGTACTCAATTAGGATCTGTTCTAATTCATCGACGGCAACCGCACCCTGATTAAGCGTGTCTGCGGCTTGGGTAACTGGGTCGAAGGGATAATCAGCCTCAACATTATCCACGATGCTTCTGACAATTTTCTCAACTTCACCAACTAGTTCCGACCTTGATTCGTTCCATTCCACAGATTCACTCTCGTCGTATCTTGCACCGTAGACTGCTCGTCGGTCTACGTTAGTAGCCTTCGCTAATACCCATACTATCGGCTCATCTGGATGGTGCGTTGTATCGGTTACTTCACTCACCATTCGCTCACGTAGTTCAGCAAAATCGTCTGTGAACCCCCGTTCTAGTCGGACGAGATGTTCAAAGAGCCACAGACTGAGATGGTCCTGAGGTTCCAAGGCAAATTCGTTGTATTGGCCCTCATGTTCGTAATTGAACTCGGTAAGGAATTTCTGCTGATGAGTATCGAACTGTTCCTTTAGACTTACAACACGTTCTGCCTGCTTCTTCAAATCTGGCGCGTGGTTCTCAAGAAGGTCCCTCATATATCGATCATTCTCCAGATACTGAGGGATCACGCGGAATTCGTCTTCTTCAAAAGCGTATGATATTTCATTCGGAGACGGGGCTGAGGAGAATGAGACTGTCCCGACAAATGGCAAGTTCTTGCTCGGTTGATTAATGGGGTCGTCGCTTATTTCCCGGTCTGGATTCCCATGCCACTTCCGTACACGTTCTCGGAGGGTCTCAGTGTGCTGTTCGCGGATACCACGGTTCATTTCCGCTTTCAACAGTTCCTTCTGTGATTCTAGTATGGCTGACTGCCTGAAGTACAACAAGACGAGAGCAGATGAGAGCGCTGCTGAGACGGCGACGTTGAGGAGAGAAAACCACTCAGACCCGTATCTATTCTGTATACCAACGCCCACTACAGCAACGAGAGCAATTGTTCCTAAGACACTTAGAACAAGTTTCAGTACACTTCGAAAATTCATCTAATTGTACTGTAAAGTAGTTCAGTAAAATAATACAGGGGTCCTCAGTTTGGTCCTATTCACTCATCCACTTTCTCTCCGTCGGTGACTTTTTGACCCATCATTGTGACTGCCGATTATGTCACTTCAGCAAATAAATTCTGATGATATTGCGACGTGGGATTCTCTCGATGACGTCGCTGAATCGCTGAAGAAACGCGGACTCAAACCCGAGCCAAGCCTCGGCGAGGACCACGAACTCGTCCTTCGGCTTACTGACGACGACGAGTTCATGGTGCTGATTCACGCCCCACCGGGCGAGACTGCAGCGTCGTTCAAGTCGCGGACGAACGTCAACACGCACACTGGACTCGTTGCGACCGACGACTTCGAGGAGTTCACGTTCATCACCCGGATTCGAACGTGGGACGCTCACGGGCGGACGAAGTACCAACAGCTCTCGTTCACGAAGGAACAGATGACGAGCGCACGCGGGGAGAAGAACACCATCCTCCAGAAGCTCAACGCTATCGAGTTCAACAAACCTGAGACGATTTTTGATTCTCTCTACGACACGAAGCAGGTTGTCAAGGCGTTCTACGAGGACTTCGAAGAACTCCGAACCGAACTCGTCCAAGAGGTTGCAGGCATCGACGACGACCGTGGCGACGCCAAACAGCGCTACGTGCAGGTCACGCTCGACCGGATGATCTTCCTCTACTTCATCCAAGAGAAAGGTCTGCTCGACTACGAGCCTGAATACCTCCACGAGAAGCACGAAGAGTTCGCCGCGAAGGGAGACGTGTACGAAGAGTTCTACGAACCGCTGTTCTTCGAGATTCTCGCAGAAGGGAAGAAAGACGATGACTTCGGCGTGCTTCCGTACCTCAACGGTGGTCTGTTCAGCAAGAACCCCATCGAGGAGGAGTTCGAAAACGCTCGCCTCGGTGACTCACCCGAACAGACGGCAGAACTCTTCGGGAAGATTCTCGACTTCCTCTCGGACTGGAACTGGAACGTTGACGAGCGGCTCGACATCGTGGACCCGAAGAACCTCTCGCCCGCCATCTTGGGGCACATCTTCGAACAGACGGTCAACCAGAAAGAGATGGGCGCGTACTACACGCCCGAAGAGATTACGGGCTTCATGTCTCGTCGGACTGTCCACCCGTGGCTCATCGACCGGGTGAACGAAGAACACGAGACTGACTACGACGCCATCGACGACATCTTCTCACTCGACGTGGCTTCGGCTAGTCAGAGTGATTCGCCCATTGCGGCAGACGGCGGCGTTGCCCAAACGGTGGACCTCGATGCCGTGAACCAAGACCACGTCCAAACCCTCTACTTCGACGCGCTGAAGAAACTCCGCGTTCTCGACCCTGCAGTCGGCAGTGGGGCATTCCTCTTGGCCGCACAGGAGGTCCTCCTCGACGTATATCTTCAGTGCTTGGAGTATTTCCAAGCCCTTCGTGACGACCGACCGTGGGAACTCCCCGGTCAAATCGAAGACGAGTTGGACACTATCGACGCGACCGACGGGACAGTGACCCTGTACGCGAAGAAGCAGATTATCCTCCACAACCTCTACGGCGTCGACATCGATGACGGCGCAGTCGAGATTTGTAAATTGCGTCTGTGGTTGTCGATGGTCGCTGACATCGAGAACGATCCAAGGGAAGTGGAGCCACTGCCGAATATCGACTTCAACATTCGACAGGGGAACTCGTTGATTGGCTTCACTGAAATCATGGAAGTCGCTCGTGAGGAACAGGGTGACGCCGCGTTATCGAACTTTGGAGAAGGCATTGGTGTCAGTGTGAAGGACCTGTACGAGGACATCATTGATGCCGTCGAAAAACACAGAGAAGCGACTACTGGGTCTGGTGCGGCAAACACACGGAAATTGGCAGAGTCTCGAATCGACACTCACAGCCAAACGCTCAACGAGAAGGTCCTGAAACAGTTCAGAGACGCGGGTATTGATGAGGTCTCTATTGAAGAACTAGCGGCGTACAGTCCATTCCATTGGGTTCTCGAATTTGCAACGGTGTACCGAGACGGTGGCTTTGACGTGATTATCGGGAACCCCCCATGGGATGTTCTCACCGCTAATCGTGACGATTACTTCTCCAAATTCGATGAAACCTTCCGAACTCGGATGCCGGAGGACAAGGATTCCAAGATGGAAGAGTTGCTTGAAGACTCATCCATTGCCGAGGGGTGGGAAAAGTACCGAGAGGAGATGGAACGTCGTGCCAAATATTTCAACGACGGTGGTCAGTACAAGCTCCAAAACCCGGAGGTTGATGGGCGGGCTGTCGGCAACGAAAACGACCTCTCGATGCTCTTCTTCGAGAGAGTATTCGACATCATCTCTGAAGATGGGTACGTTGCACAGATACTTCCCGGAGTGATTCTCAATGGTGCGGCAGGCAAAGATCTTCGGACCAATATGCTGGAGAACTCTAATGTTCAGCACCTCATTGGATTCGAAAATCGTGGGATTTTCGACCAGATTCACTTCCAGTACCGCTTCGGTGTTCTCACCCTGAAAAATTCGGGAGAGACTGATTCAGTACGTGGCACATTCAATCAGACCGACACAGGCGTCTTATTGAATCTTGAGAAGGAGAGTATTGATATTCCGAAGGAGGTTCTCATTGATTACTCCCCTGAAGCACGCATCTTCCCAAACGTCGAATCTGAGGCAGAGGTAGATGTCTTAAAAAAGGTCCTCCAACACTCTTCCATTGGGGAAGACATCGCGGACACTTGGTACGCCTCATTATATCGTGAACTCGACCGTGCCCAAGACTCTGATCGCTTTGTAGAGAATGAAGAAGACGGTGATTACCCAGTCTACCAAGGGAAGAACGTCTTCCAATTCGCCTACGATAGTGAGTTTGTACGAGGACTGGGAGACATCTCACTTTGGAGTGTTGACGAGGATGTCTCTGAAGAGAAGAGCGCAAAAGCACGAATCCGTGGGAAGAACTTCCGTTCCCGAGATGACGACATCAGCCTCAAGAAAGCCATCTACAACAAGTTCTCTAACGACGCTGAATTTAGTCATCTGAATACTCGATCACAGAAGGGCTTCGTCAACGACCTACTCACCGAAGAGTTCGACCGACAAGAACTCTCTCCCGAAGATGTCCTCTTGGACTCTACTGAGTACCGAGTCGTTCTCCGTGAAATTGCGCGTGCAACCGACGAGAGAACACTCATCGCAGGGGTTGTACCTAAAGAGTCCGTTGCAGTCCACACACTCCACACCGTTAGACCGTTCAAGGTAGACCCAGACAAGGATGACCTCGGAACATACCCAATGCATAGCGCCTACAGTCGTGTCTTCTCTGATGACGAACTGTTCGTCGCACTGGGCCTACTCAACAGTATCCCGTTCGACTTCCTGTTGCGAACGAAAGTTGACGCACACATTGTCAAGTACAAATTCGAAGAGTCTCAAATGCCCCGACTCACCGACGGCGACGATTGGTTCCACTACATCTCTGAACGCGCCGCTCGACTCAACTGCTACGGGGACGTATTTGCCGAGATGCGCGAACGCCTCGGAGGTATCGCACCGGCCACCGACGAAGACGAACGAATGCGACTGCAAGCCGAGATTGACGCTGCGGCGTTCCACGCCTACGGACTCGATCGACGAGACACCGAGTTCGTCCTCGAAGACTTCCATCGGGTTAGCAATCCCCGCGTGATGACTGAGGAATACTTCGACCTCGTCTTCGAGAAGTTCGATGAACTCGCTGAAACCGGCCCGCATCCGTAAGCGGACTTAGCACAACTTTTCTGAAAACCAGTTAACCTCCGAATCGATTACCGATTCAATACGCCCCAACAGAGAACTCGGGCATCCACATCTCCAGTCCCAGCCAACTTCGACTGGTACTCGGTCGAACCTTCGATATTCTCGTCAAGGAACTCTACTAACGTCTCGAAGAACTCGTCAAGGTCCCACTGTCCAAGTCCCTTGTCTTCCTTGCGGAATGTTTTGCGGAGGATGCGGTCCTCGTCGGTATTCTTCAGTTTGACTTCCTTGATGCGCTCCAAGACGATTGGTACAACCTCCGAAATCTTCCTGTGCCCATCGACTGGTGTTGCCAACTCACCAGACGAGTTTCGCTTAAGGTGCCGCAGGTAGGAGATGATCTTCTCCTGCTCGACTGAATAGTCGTCTCCTTCCTCGAACTTCGTCCCGATGATTCCCTGTTTTGCTTCCTCAATACGACTCTCGACAACTTCCTCGATAGCGTCGCGTTCTTCGAGGAATCGCTTGTCGCTGTTGTTCAGCTTTCGGCCCTCGGTGTCGGGTGAGATATTTAGTGACTGTATCGCACTGATTTCGTCTACGTCTTTCCCGGTTTGTTTTGAATAGAGTGCCCTCCGGGTCCGGCCAAGTGGTGCATCAGACTCGTCATCGAACCAGAGGTGTGCGAGTCCGAAGACTCCCGGTGCGTGCCCACTCTTGGAATCGACGATGTTTGTGTACAGCAGGTCGCGCTCTTCGGGTGGTGTCTCGAAGTATTCCTCTGCGTACTCGAAGTCCTCTTCACCGAGACCATAGTCGTCGTTCAACTCCTGTTTGAGCATCAGGCGCTCGAACGCTTCGTCCTCGTCGCTGCCCGCACTCCGTAGGAGGGGGTTTTTCGACGTGTCATCGAGATCGTTGTAGTCGTCAACCTCGCGAGAGCGTCGGAGCGTGTCTTCGATTTCATCGAGTTCGAGTTCACCAATCGTCTTCTGTGTCTTGACACCAGCCTTCTCCAGAATCTCGTCTTCGTTCGGGTCGAGGATGTTGTTCTCTTTGCCGACGATGAGCGCGATGTCGTTAATCTTCGCTTGGAGGCGTTTGAGGAGCTTGATGGCCGCCTCGATGTCGCCGTCGGGGTAGAAGTTGTGGACGAACTTGTCGGCGGTACTCCCGATCCGGTCGATGCGACCGACGCGCTGGACGATGCGCATCGGGTTCCACGGAAGGTCGTAGTTGATAACAGTGTGGACGTCCTGCAGGTTCACACCCTCACTGAGGGTGTCGGTGGCGACGACGTACTGCAACTCTCCATCGCCAGTCCGGTCGAGTGTTTCACGATAGCCGTAGGCGTCGGGGGCGAAGCGACGAATCTTCTCTTGCTTGTCGTCGTCTCCGCCTTTGATGACAGTGCTGTTCTGCTCAGTGAGTGGTGATCGGGGATCTTCGAGAAGCGTCCGGTAGACGTAGTCGGCAGTCGCGCGGTACTGCGTGAACACAAGGACTTTGTTGTCGTACCCCGCGAGGACACCGTTCAGTCGGTCTATCTTCGGGTCACGGAAGTCTCGGAGTCGGAAGATTGCATCGTAGAAGTCTCTGGTCTCTTTGGTTACCTCCGAGAGGTCCTGACTCGGGAAGAGCAGCGGGTCGGCTTCGTCCTCGGGGACGTCGGGGATGAATCCGACGTGGTTCTTCCCGAGCCACTGGCGAACGTGGACAGAGTGGTCGTTGAGGTGGTCTGCGTCCTTCGCAACGTCAGCGATGAACAGCTGAAGGAAGTACGAAAGGAGTGCAAGGTCCTCGTAGACACGCGCCTTCACTTCGGCAACGGTCAAGTCTGCGAGTTCGTCACTGGAGTCACCGTCTCCAGACCGGAGTGAATCTGCGTCAAACCCAAATTCTTCGAGCGTCTGTACGAGGTCCTCTGCGGCCTCACCATCTTGGACGTAGTCGTCAAGCGTGACCGCCGCGCCGCCGTCCTGAATCGTCCGTAGAGTGTCGATGTTCTCCTCATCAGGGAGGGAGTTGAGAACTGCAAGCAGACTCTGTTCACTCTCGTAGAGCGTCTCGATACTTTGGACGAACGCGAACGTCGACGATTCGAGGCGCTTGAGCAGGTTCAGTTTGTAGAGTGCCTTCAGCGTACTGCCAGCCTGCGGGTTTTTGATGGTGATGTGCGGCAGGTGAAGCGCATCCATCACTTCGGGGAGTGAATCGTAGACTGGGCGATAGGCCGGGGGAAGCGTGTACTCCTCCTTCTGAATCTTCGGAGGCTTGAAACTCATCTCCAAGTCATCGTCCTTCTTCAGGAGCGTTTCTTTGACGTGCTTCCGAGTCCGAAGGACCATCACCTCGTTCAGAATCTTCGAGATCTCTCCGGACTCATTCTGAAGCTGTTCAGTCAGCCCCTCTACTTCTTCTTGAGACATCTCTTCCTTCCCGGCGGCAACTCGCTTCCGCTGTTCTGCGATGTCGATGTACCGGTCGAACGCTGTGAAGTCGAGGTTTGCCTTGTTTCGAATCTCGTTTTTATCCGTGAACAGTCCGATGAGATTCTTCAAATCGGTCGCACTGTTGTTCAGTGGCGTTGCCGTCAGGAGAATCATCGTCTTGTCTCGAAGGAGTCGAAGGTTAGCGTGCCGCCTCGTTCCCTTGTAATCGTCATCGTCAGAGGGCTTGGGACGCCACTTCCCGTAGTTACGGAAGCGGTGGGCTTCGTCGATGAGGAGGACGTCGTACTGCTCACGGAGGTCGAGAACCTCGTCGTGGCTCATGTTCTGGAACTTGCTGATACTCGTGACATCGAGGTGAGTCCCGTCAACTTCGAGTCCGAAGTATGGGTCACCATCTTCGTCGGTCGCATCTTGAAGGAGGTCTTCCCACTGGTCGGTCAGGTTTGCAGGAACGATGAGTAGACAGCGTTTTCCCTGTTGTCGGTAGTCGAAGAGCAGTTCGCTCCCGATGAACGACTTCCCAAGGCCGACTGAGTCGGAGATGATACAGCCGTTGTACTGCGCGAGCTTCTCCCACGCACTTTCGTATCCGATGGTCTGGAAGTAGTACAAGGGCGAGTCGCGAGCGCTCACGTTCCCTCCAATCGCGTCATACGAGAGAACCTTGTAGAGTTCGAAGGGTTCGATGTACGTGCCGAAGTCTACCTTGTCACCTTCTTTGCCTTCTTCTTGGTCTTCTTTCCAGTCTTGGTACTTGCTGCTGTTTTCGATGACGTCGACGATTTCCCGAGAGAATTCCTCAGAGATAGCCCACTGGTTGTCGTACCACTCTTCGAAGGCCTCGACTTTCTGTGGGTCAGAACTCGTGAGATTTAGTTCGATGTTGTGCCGGTGTCCTGTCTGTGTGAAATTTGACGACCCGACAATGACTGCGGCATCGCGTCTGTCAGTTTCCCCGTTTCTCTTTGAAGCGTCGTCGGTGGCCGTTCGAAAGGACGCTCCTTTTGCATGAAAGTATCCGTTCTCTGGATTACGAATTCGAACGTCAACTAATCCTTGCTCAATGAAATCTCGAAGTCTATCGAGTCGCTCAATCTGTGCATTGTTGAGGTCAGCCAGGTCAGATTTGAGCTGGCTCCTGAACTGCTCATGCAAGCTCTGGCCTTCCTCGATTTCATTTGCAGTACGAGCGTCGGTCTGCCGACCCATGAGAATCCGCATCGGAGCTTTCTCAAGGTCGTCCGGATCGAGTAACTTGTTCAAATCGTCTTTTACAAGATCGAATCCAGAGAGGTAGAAGTACCCCGTCGCGACGCGAACCTCTTCGCTGTCGGTGATGACCTCCTTGAACGTGTCCTCAAGAGTCCGCTCAGAATTGTCGACAAGGGGATCGAGATAAGGCATCTGTCATTCACTATCATCCATCATATGTTAACAGTTTGTCCTAGAAGTACGAGAAAATTGACGCAGTGAAAACAATCGACGCAGGGATAGTGTAACTGCTATTAGGCCGGTTTCGCCGAGACGAATCGCTCTGGCTGATTATTGACTGTGAAGACATCTTCATCTGAGAACCAACTCCAAACCTCTGTCTCGACTAATTGGCTTACAACTTCTTTGAGACGCTGGGGTACTGCTTCAGAGACAACATTTGAGATGAATCAGCCGTTGTCTGAAGGTGTTTAAACATCGCACGGCCGGTCGGAAAATTGAACTTACTATCAGTAAATATGATAGCAATGTGGATGTTTGAGGTGTTGGTAGAATCTCTACAAAGTACTGCACTTGGAAATATAATTCTCCTAGTTGCTGCGTTTGTTGGTGTTGCAGGAAACTACTGGTTGTATCTGAGGAAACAAGATAGGCGGAGGGTGAACTTACGACAGGCCCTCTATGCAGAAATGAGTAGTATGAAACCGGTTGTTAGAGCAATAGACAAAGAGCATGATGTAATAACAATGGATCCAATTGATCCACGAAGCTTCGTAGTTGACTACATTTACCGATCTTCATCAGATGAACTTGGTTTGCTGTCAGAGGAGGAAGTAGCTGCAATTGTTGACTTCTATAGTACTGCAATTAGTATACAGGATTTGGTTGGGGATGAATATCATGTCGTATACGAGCAAGTTTCGCGGCGAGACCTGGCAAAAAAATTGGATTCAGCATTAGTGGAGTTGGAATCCTCAGGTGACTTGAAAATATATCAAGATTTAGGACTGGATAAGGCCGAGATACCAACTGAGCCCCCAAGAGTCTAGTTTATTTCTTGGACTGAAACTGTTAGATTTCGAGCACCGAATCGTGCAATTCCGGAGAAGTCTGTCAAGACAATATTATTGATTGATACTCGGTTTGGCTGGGAATCTCCCATCTGATGTGGCGATGCAATAATATATTTCTGTCCTGTCACTATGTTACTTCCTGTGGACATGAGTCTCGCAACAAACTCGTCTTCATCATGGAGTGGATTTTTACAAATGACTTTTTCAACCCAACCATGGTCATCGGCGATATACTTGCTCACGTCAACACTTATGTTGGATACTGCGTGTTTAGACAACCTCCGTCGCTCAGGAGACCACCGTTCTCCAGTTCCAAATTGTAGTTCAATTGCATCAAGCAAACTTAATATTCTATTGTCATTGAGTGGTAACCCATCTAAAACTAATCTTATTTCGAATTCTCTAAGGCCATTTTTTCGAGCCCAAGGGTCCGCAAGCAGAACCAAATAATCTTCAGTTGAGAGCATACCTATGAAAAATGCAGTTTCATTCTTGTAACAATCAACGACAAAACCGTCGGGCGTATTCTCATATCGTTCAGATTGGTTGAACAGTTGCTTCTGAAACTCTCTAAGCCCCTGCCCTACCCAGGAAGCATTCTTTTGATGAATTACAAAGTGTGAGAACTCGTCCGTGAAAGTTAATTCTCCCATCTGGAGTATGGTCGAGACAATCTCATCGAATCTCTCTTTATCGGTTCTGCCGAGCCGAGTCCGGTATTTATAGAACTCATAGTCGTTGTGGAGTCCCTCATAGAATGTTACGAGATTAGCGATATCCACATCCTTGGATGGTGAAAATATCATTGACTAGGACTACCGTGTATGACTACACAAACGTTATGGGAATCTTCAATATAGCCACCGAAGTTCGCCTCCTAAATTTCTACCAACAGGACCGTACATACTCAGACCGGTCTTGTTTCCGTTTCTGCTCGGTACGCGGGTCGTAGTGCCTTCGGATCGTTGAAACAGACACATCGAACCGCTCACTCGCGATGTCTGGTCTCAGTCCTCTACTCAGGTGGTGTACAATCGCACCGCGGCGAATTGCGTGCGGGTAGAACGAAACTGGGCAGACTTCCGAACGGGTATTACACTCACCATCACAACTCACAGAACCGTCGAGACTCTGATTCCAGCGGCAACTCGTGGCTTCGTACACTCTCCGACGGAGTGTGGATCGAGCGGCTCGACCTTGCGACGTAGCGAACAGTGGCGAGCGACCGAACTCATCAGTCACGTCCGGTCGTTCAAGTTCAATGTAGAGCTCAATCGCGTTGACCACACGCTCCTTGATTGCGACATTCCGCTCACCATTCCCAACGTGGTCCTTCGTTTCACTTCCGTTCTTGAGACGAGTGCCTGTCGTCGGGCGGTGGCGTAATCTAATTTCGTTCTCTTCCGGGACGAAATCCTGAATGTCGAGTGAACGCGCTCCACCGATTCGCAGACCTGCATTCCAGAGGAGTTCAACCAGTGCCTGCTTTAGCGTTCCTCGCCGTTGGTTTCGGAGCTGCTCAAGAATTAATTCTGCCTCATGGGTAGACAGGGCTTCATCACGAGCTTTGGGAGAGAGTCCAAGGTCATCCTTATCCAGAATTCGGTAGAGTGACTCATCGCAGTATCCTCGCTTGGTGAGCCACCGAAGCCAACCGCGTACGTTCTTCGTGTACGTGAGAATCGTCGCGTCGGAATTGTACCGCTCTTGGAGTGAGTCAACGTAACTGTCCAAGAGATGAATGGAGAGTTCCGACGGTTCGGCGACTTCATTCGATTCTGCGAACTCAATGAAATCCAAAATCGTTCGCTTATATTGAGCGCGTGTCGATGGGCTGCGGTCTTGCCGGCGAGACAGGAACCGTTCGTAGAGTGTTGCTAGAGATTCTTGGTTCGTTCGTGCAGGTCGTGAGCCATTAGATTGATCATTGTCTTGCGTGAGCTCGAGAATCTCTCTAATAGCCACAGGGTCGTCAATCCGAGCCAATATCCGTTCCAGTTGCCTGTTCATTCAGAATCGAGAGTTGATGAAATTGCATAGTGCCAAACATCAGTGGGGGTGAGTGTCTGGAACGTTATCTCAGAAACCTGTGCAGGGTGATGTCCACTTTTCAGCTTGTTTTGGAATTTCGAGTAATCGCTAGCTGCTTCACTGGCTAGTTTGAATGAACGACGAAGGGTTGATGCGCTAATTCGACCGTGAGAGGTCGTGAATAGTGGATTAGATTCCGAACCAGTCACCGCCTTACGCTCGTGTTCGATATACGTCCTAAGGGCAGTGGAGGTACTATGAGAGAGTTCTGCAGTTCGTTGGTTGAGCAAGCCAACTGAACTGACAAGGTAGTTATTGGAAATGCCAACTGAGAGCTTTTTATTCTCCAAATTGACGTCTGAGCGATCAAGCTGAATGAGCTGCCCTGGACGACTCCTAGTGTTGCACAATAACTCAACAAACGCGTGTGTTCTGGTCCCAAACTCTCTATCTTGGAGGTAGGTGACGATAGCTTCAGCTGAACAATGAAGATCAGGACTTGAGCTGGATAAATCAGAGAACTGTGGAGCAAATTTTGTGCCGACGGAATGAACGGCCAATGAAGAGTTTTCTCTCAGGGAAATGGAAATTTGAAACCGGAGCGCGTCTGGACTACTCTTTGTGAAGTAAGCAAGGAAATTAGTCAGAGAGTAGAGATGCCCACAAACTGTGTTCATCGTTTGATCTTTCTCAGAGAGGAGAAAATTGACAAATTCAGCTATCTGGTTCATGCTTGAGACAGACTTCGGGCCAGAAGTCTTCCGCAGCCAATTAACAAATGTAGTTAGAGCAGTTTGATGTGACAAGAAAGTTGGCCCGGGGGCTTCTTGTGATAGTGTACGGAGATATGAGGAAGATGCCTCTTCGAGGCCTTCCAAAGGACCTCGGCCACTGGTCTGAGGGACCCTCATTCTTGCAGCATCCCCCAGTTGCCGCCCGAGAGAAAGACACGTGCAGTTCTATCCGAGTGGGTACTGAGTGACCATTTCGGGCGGTAAATATTATACTACGGAGTAGAATTACACCAGCAAGCAGTATGGCAGGAAGATATTTGTATCAGGTGAATTTGTTTTTTCTATGGAAATTAACAGTGGTAAAGCAATTGGATATATCACCGCTAGTATCATCGCATACGTTCTATGGCTTTTAATATACCAGCTATCGAATGAATTCAAAGGGAAAAATTCGGATAGAGTATTTTTTGCCAGCGGTGCAGCATGGGGACTTGCATTTGTGATAGGAGTAAGTCCGGAAGTAGAAGTGATCTCAGAGTTAGTCAAATACACACCTATTTTCGGACCAGAGACAGCTAGCTTCGCAAGTGAAGTTGTGCTGCTAGCTTCTTTACTGAATTTAGGATTTAGTATTGTGACGATTGCAGAACGAGCCGGGTGGGTCGGATTTTTCGGATTCTTATCGTCTATATTGGGCGGTGCAGCAATGTTAGTAGATGTACGAATTTCAATGATTTTCTTATTGTTGGGAGCGGCGATCGAAGAGGGCATCCCAGCAAGCAGCAGGTTTGGGCGGAGAAGTTTGTAATTGGTTTTTGCTATTAATTAAGCGGGTGGCGCATACACTCACGGTCCTGGTCATAGTAATCCTCAACGTGCAGCACGTGGTCAGCTGCTTCCGGTTCTTCTAAACCGATATTGACGAAGTGACGAGCCATGATTTTCTCGTTGTGGGTGGCGAAGTTGCACTTCGAACACCTCCACATCTCACCTTTTTCGAGGTCGTGCTGCAATCTCGTCTCGTCGAGGATACGCTTGAACGGCATCTTCAGTGAGACCATATCGACACCGCCGCCGCTGGGCAGGTGTTCCTCTCCATCTCTGTCGATAATCGCCTCCAGACGCCATTCTGATTCGAGCGATGCACGACGGAACGATTCGTAGGGCTTGTCCTCGCCGTTCATGACTGATTTGACGAAATCAGTCAGTTCAATCGGTATCTCGGTGATGTTTCTGCCGAGCACTTGTTCGACAGATAGCTCTTCGTCGCTGTACTTCAGCTCGGTTTCGACACGTTTGCGGATACGAGTTCGAGTAGTCGATTCGCCTATTCTGACGCCAGCATCCACGCTTGGCCAGCGTTCAGCAAGCGTTAGCTCACCGCTGTCTTCGGTATCCTCTCCGTCGAGCGCGTCGAGCAGATCGTCGTCCGATACTGGTTCTTCGAGACGTGATTGGTCGATTGCCCAACCCGAATTGCAGCATTCGCAGACAACGTCCGGGCCGCGGCCATCGTCCCAGATGACTGATTCGCCGTGCGCGTCAGTCTGGTTCGCTTCGGGCGATTCAGCCCGTTGTTCGCACGCATCCGCAGCAATAGCTTCGGTGAGTACCTTCGAGCGAGACGTTCGGCGTCGAGCAGCAGACCAGTAAATCGAACCCCACGCGAGGTATTCGACCGGCTTGTCCAGCAGGGATTCAGTGTAGCCACCCATGTACGCCGCGAGGTACGAACCCATGTTTTCGACGCTGGCATTCAGCGAAATGCACCCGTTCGAGTCTTCCTCGTAGTCGTCTATTTTCTCATAGTTGTGCGCGGACCGGCCTGCGTATTCGCAGACTTCGAGGTGCTTGTCGATGACGCGCTCGAACTCGGTGCCCACCTGGTGCAAGTCGTTCGCCAGTTCTCCCAGCGGGTCGAGGTCGAAGTACACGCCGACGTGGAGGTGAGTGTAACAAGCGTTCATCCCGCCGCGAGAGCCATCTTCGCCTTTCGGCATTCCATGCGGTTCTGCTTGGAGCCAGTATCCCCACTCGTCGGAGTCGAGGCTCAGGTGATACTCCATCGTATTCCGGAGTGTATCGCGCACTCCGTCGTATGAAAATGAATCGTGCACGGCGTCGAGATGTTCAACTGGTGGAAGGCGCGAACCGTTCGGAATCGAGGAAGCCGTTAGAGTAAGCATCGCGGTCGCGGGTGAACCCCAAGCCGCTACTGCTTCGCCGCCACTCGGACGTTCGCCTCCGGCCATCTGTCGCTGGAGGGCTAGCGCCCGCGCGTACTGTTTCTTCGAGTATTCCTCGCCCCAAGCGTCAGTCAGTGGAATCTCGAATTCGTCCCCTTCGTCGTTACCGAAACGGGCCATTAAGCCGTCATACCGAGTGTGGGCGGTGAGAAACGCGCTCAGTGCATCGGCCCACGTCGCGGCTTCTCGCTTCGCTAACTCCGTGACCATGAACGCGTTCTCTGTTGGCTCCTGCGGTTCGACCCATTCGTCCCGGTACTCTGCTTCGGTGACGATGCGCCGAAGTTTCCGACCGTGGGTTTCGCACAGTGGAGTGTTGGCCAATTCGGGGTATTCCTCGATGAACTCGAGCACGCGCTCGTGGACTTTCTCCTCCAGCGGGTCCGTGAAGTCAGATTGCCCGGTAGAGGCCTCTACAGAGTTAGTCTCCTTGGAAGGCCGAGAGTCACCACTCCCCCCCGGAGCGTCGAGCGCGCCGGGTGAGGTGACGCCATCACTGCTCACTCACGCCTCCGTCAGCAAGCAAGAAGTCACCAAGCGAGGACTGCACCGCACCGCCGCTCGTTTTCGGCCGACGGCCGTCGGCCTCTTGCGGACCGGCTTCCGGGTCAGGGGCAAGCCCCTGCTTCCGGCCGCTCCGAGCGGACTGGGACCCGCTCTCCGCTGTTCCGGTCCTTGCGGTGGTTTCTGAAACGAATTGGTGTGCCCACAGGAGCGAGGTGAGACGAAGGTCTCGAATCTCGTCCTCGATCGCGGGGATGCGCGCGCAGTCTCGGCACTCGCGCATCTTGGCCGCGCGCTCGGCGTGGTCGACGAGGCACGAAGCGTTGCAGCTCCGGCAGTGATACCGGATATGTCGCCACAGGCTGGATTCTCGACGAACCGCAGCCATCTACCGCGCACCTCCCAGCTCGGCTATTTCAATCGACGGCCGTAGCCGAGGCGCGTAAGATGCTCGTATGAACTCACAAAATTTCGGCTTCTCTCGATTTTCGTAATCTGCCGAATTCGGACGCGTAGGAGTTCCTACGGGGGGATTTAGTTCGGCATAAGAACGCCTTAATTTTGTATGGGCCCCATGGGGTTCGAACCCATGACCACCCGGTTATGAGCCGAGCGCTCTGACCAGACTGAGCTAGGGGCCCGCACTCTGTTGGTTTTCTCGGCGTATTCTTATGTCTTAGCAAACAGAGTCGAGCGAGTACACCTGATGCTCTCCAATCAAGTTCAGAGAGAAGCGCCGCCGCCAGGACTCGAACCTGGGACCACCTCGTGACTGCAGAACCAGCCGAAACTGAGATTCCTTAACAGCGAGGTGCTCTACCAACTGAGCTACGGCGGCTTACATCGAATACTTTGGAGACATACTGAAGTGGATTTCGCTTCTCCGCGGAAACACCTAGGTTGGTGCAGCGAGACAGTATTTCATGCACGACGATGCGTTCTACTTCGAGCAGTTGGGGGAGACACACCTCCGTGGGCAGGCCGCAGAAGCAATCGTCAAAGCCGCGTTTCTCCGTCGCGGAATTCCTGTACTCGTTCCCGAGTACGACAACGAACCCTACATCTCGTCATCCAATTGGACGGCAATTTCTTTCGATTACAGGTCAAGACGGGGAACGACTCGAACGAGGGGACGGTGACCTTCGAAACGGTGAGTACACGCTCTCGTGCAAACAGCTACGAACGGTCAGATTACGAGGACACAATCGATTATTTCGCGGTGTACAGTCCAGCACTCGAGCAGACCTATCTGGTCCATATTGACGATGCCGCGTCGGGGAAGATGCAACTCAGACACGAACCACCCGCAAACAATCAACGGGTCGGAATCAACTGGCACGAAGACTACGCGCTCGATGCCATTCTCGAACAACTATCGAGCGACAAAACAGTGGCTCGAAAGGAGTGAAAGGAGTGAGAAGCGCCGCCGCCAGGACTCGAACCTGGGACCACCTCGTATCTGCGGAACCAGCCGGAACTGAATTCCATAACAGCGAGGTGCTCTACCAACTGAGCTACGGCGGCTTTCTGCACTCCATCGTATTCGACGTTTGTTCATAGGGCTTTCGTTTTCGCCCGACGGCTGAGAGATGCCACCGTCTCTCGAACTCATGGGCGCACCGTCACGCTTTCGCCGTCTGGTGCGGAAGCGTGAGTAATGACTGACTCGGACCTCGATAGGGTTATCGCGGCGGTCCGCGAGCGAATCGACCCCGACGAGGCGGAGCGTCGGGCGCTCTCGGACGCGGCGAGCGAACTCGAATCTCGCGTCCACGACGCCCTCGCAGAGCTTCCCGTCGATGCCGACGTACTCCAAGTCGGGAGTACCGCTCGAGGCACGTGGCTGTCGGGCGACCGCGACATCGACCTCTTCGTTCGCTTCCCCGGCGACCTCTCGCGCGAGGAACTGGAAACCTACGGCCTCGAAGTCGGCCACGCCGTCCTCCCCGACGGCCACGAGGAGTACGCCGAACACCCGTACGTCAAGGGCAACTACGAAGGATTCGACGTGGATTTGGTCCCTTGTTACGACGTGCCCACAGCGCCCGACATTCGCTCTGCGGTGGACCGGACGCCCTTCCACAACGCCTACCTCGTCTCGCATCTCGACGACGACCTGGCGGCCGACGTGCGCGTGTTCAAGCGTTTCTTGAAAGGCATTGGCGCGTACGGGAGCAACCTCCGCACTGAGGGCTTTTCGGGTTACCTCTCGGAGTTACTGATTCTCGAATACGGTGGGTTCGAATCGCTGCTCCGCGCCGCCACCGACTGGACACCTCCGGTCTCATTCGACCCGGAAGACCACGGGACTCGAAGCTTCTCTGACCCTCTCATCGTCATCGACCCGACCGACCCCGAACGAAACGTCGCGGCGGTCTGTTCGGCCGAGAACGTCGCCCGACTCCAACACTACGCGCGAGACATCCTCGAGAATCCTCGGGAGTCGCTCTTCTTCCGTGCCGACCCCGACCCACTCGATGCTGCGGGCGTCAGGAGCCACCTCACTCGACGAAAGACGACACCTGCGGCAATCGTCTTCGATGCTCCCGACCTCGTCGAAGACCAACTGTATCCGCAACTCCGCAAGTCGCTCGAAGGCGTCGCCGCCGAACTCGACCGACGCGACTTCGACGTGTTCCGAAAGGCGACGTTCGCAGACCACCGGGCAGTCCTGTTCTTCGAGTTGGCGGTCGCAGAACGCCCCGCCGTCGAGCGCCACACCGGTCCACCAGTCCACGTCAAACAGCACGCAGAAGGCTTTTTTGACGCCTACGCGGACGACGACGATGCGTACGGGCCGTTCCTCGATGGTGACCGGTTCGTCGTCGAGCGAGAACGAGAGTTCGCGTCTGCCGAGGACTTCCTTTCGAGCGAGGCGCTCTTCGACGTCGCACTCGGCGCACACATCGAGACGATACTGCGAGAAGGAGCCTACGAGGTACTCTTGGGTGAGTCGGTTGCCTCCCTCGCAGACGAGTTTAGCGGAGAATTCGGGTGTTACTTCGACCCGAGGCCGTGAGTCTCGCGAATCTCTGCAACGAGTTCTTTGGTTTTGTCGGTCGGCTCTTCGTCGGGGTCCATCACGACACGCCCGTCGAACGTCTCGTGAACGATTGCAATTCCTTCTGAGAGCGTATCGAGACCGTAGCCACCTTCGAGGACGAACGCGAGGTCGGCTTCGGTGTTCTCGCCCACCGTTTGGACACACTCGGTGAGCATCGCGTAGCCCTCGGTCGAGACGCGCATTCGAGAGATTGGGTCGTATCGGTGGGCGTCGAAGCCTGCGCTCACGATGAACAAGTCGGGGTCGAAGCGCTCGACAGCGGGGGCGATGGTCTCCTCGAACGAATAGACGTAATCGGCGTCGCCCGCACCCGCAGGGAGCGGCACGTTCAACGTCGTTCCTTCAGCGCCGTCAGCCCCGGTTTCGTCCACGTGGCCCGTGCCGGGGTAGAGACCGTCTTCGTGAGTCGAGGCGTAGAACACGTCGTCGCGGTCGTAGAAGATGTCCTGTGTGCCGTTACCGTGGTGAACGTCCCAGTCGAAGATGGCGACGCGCTCGGCGTCACCGGCGTCGATGACGGCCTGTGCCGCGACGGCCGCGTTGTTGAAGAAGCAAAATCCCATCGCGTCGTCGTGGACGGCGTGGTGTCCCGGTGGACGGCCGAGTGCGAACGGCGTTTCGCGGCCACTCGCTCCGTCGAGGGCAGACTGTGCGGCCCACACCGAGAGTCCGGCAGAGGCGAGCGCGGCATCCCACGACGCCTCGACGGCGACCGTGTCGGGGTCCCAGTTGCCACCACCGTCTTCGCAGAACATTTCGAACTCGTCCACGTAGGCGTCGTCGTGGACGGCGGTCACCGTCGCTTTGTCTGCGGAGACGGCCGAGACGTACTCGACGCCGTGGCGTTTTGCCAATCCGCGTCGAATCGCCCGAAGCCGGTCGGCGGTTTCGGGGTGACGCGGCCCAGTATCGTGTTCAAGACACGTTTCGCTGTACCCAAATTGCATTATTCGAAGAGTGAAAAGTACGTCTCGATATCTTCTGCCTGTACGGTCCGGCGGTCGGCGTGGTGGGCGAGTTTTACCGCCGCGCCCGCCACGTTGTGGGCGTAATCTTCGAGGATATCTGCGAGCGCGATGCGAGCGTCCATTGAGACACGGTATTGGTCATCGATATTGAGCCGAGCGATACGGTCAATTGGTGCGATAGGAAGTTCGAGTTCGTCGCGCTCGACGATTTGTTGGACGCCGAAGTCCTCGGCCATCAGCGTCTTTCTCCCGTCCGCCGTCGCTCGCTCCGCGGCGTCGATTGCTAGGTCCGAACCGTGGACCTGAATCCGGTGAGCGAGCGCTTCTGCGGCCCCTGCACTCACTCTGAGGGAACCAGCGTTTTGCCGAATAATTTCGTCTACCGGGGCGAACGGTAGCTCGACACTCATACCCACATATCGGGAGTGTGCGGGGTATAATCCTTTCCGTACTGATTCGTCAGGGATTTTATCAGAAACGCCGCTTTGGAGGGATTATTACCGACGCGCGCCCGTGTGGACTTCGACCGAATCCGCGGAGATACGACCGTCGGTTTCCGTACCCTCAACGGTCACCTCGTCGCCGAGTCCGAGTTCGGCGTCGGTTTCGACGGTCTTCGTCTGCGTGCCGTCGTCGAGGATGACCGGGTTTCCTGCCTGTACGACAGTGCCGGTGAACTCGACTGCTTCGCCCGTCTCGGTGGACGAATCGTCGGAGGAACCGGAGTCAGAGCTACTTGGTTTGTCGCCGTCGGAGAACGCGCCAAGCCCTTCATTATTCACCGAGGTAGCCTTCGCCTTTGCCTCGGCTTCTTCGGTGACTGCGGTGTCGGGTGCGTCGTCCATCACGGTGATAGTCGAGCGCCAGCCAGCAGAGGCTTCCAAGTCGTCCTGCCAGCCATCCTTGATTTGGACGTCGGTGATGACGACGTAGTCGGCGAGGTCGACGTCGCTGTCGGCCTGGTCGCCCCACATCGCGACGCGGATGTCGCCCGTTTCGTCTTTCACTCGGATATTGCGAACCTGTCCCTGCGAACCATCGTCGCGGTCGAAGGTACGCTTGCTGTCGGATTCGATGACGCCGCCAGCGATATCGGCCGTCTGCCCGATTTCGAGCGCGCCGATATCGGTCGTCTCGGGAACGTACTCGATGGACTCGTCGATGACTTCGACCGCACCGCGAGAGCCGACGTGGAGTTCGAGCGAGCCATCGCGTTCGCGGACGTATCCATCGACGACTTCGACCGACTGGCCCACGTCGAGTTCTTCGGAGAGGTCGGCGCGCTCGTCCCACAGTGTCACGCGTACGCGACCTGTCGCATCACCGAGCGAGAGGTTCGAGACGCGGCCTTCGGAACCGTCGTCACGGTCGAACGTTCGAATCGTGCCCGTGTCGAGAATCTTCCCTTTGAGGTTCACGTCGGAGAGACCGAGTGCGAGGTCCTCGACACGGTAGGTGTCGAGTACCTGCACGTCGACCTCTGCTTCGATGTCTTCTTCGACCTTGCTGGCGCTGACTTCGACGCCGTTGAAGCCCTCTTTTGGTCGGCCTGCAATCCGAAGAACGGTTCCGACTTCGAGGTTCTCTTCGGCACCGGCGGCCATCTCGTCCCACAAGGAGACGCGGATGCGGCCCGTCTCGTCGGCGACCTCGATGTTGACGACCATGCCGTCTTCGTCCTCGCCGTCACGCTCGAAGGTTCGGATGTCGCCGATGCTGACGACTTTTGCGAGGAACTTCACGTCCTCCATGCCGGGTTCGATGTCGGCGATCCCGTTGACTTCCTCGTCGCGGAGTTCGTGGGCGATGAGCATCGCCGCTGTCTCTTCGTCGGCAAGGCCCCCCATCTGTTCGACTTTGTCTTTTACTGCAGCTTCGAACTCCTCGAACGGAACATCGGTGTCGAGGTCGTCGTACACCTCGCGAATGACGCTCATCGAGCGTCACCTCCCCGTTTTACAACCGTACCCCATCGCAGACCACACGTCGCATTCATACTATCCACGAACAGGGAAGGGCGGCGCTTAAGCATTGTTTTCCTCGTGGTTCGGCGACCACTCGAATCAGACGACATAGCGCGATTGGGCGCGGCATGGAAGATGAACCTTCGCCCGAAAACGGAGCGGTCAGTTGGATTGATCTGTCGGCGTCGCCCGAACGACGGTCTGCCGCCCGTTGGCATCGTCGTGGACGACGACAATCTCACCGGGGACACCGTGCTGGTAGGTGAGCGCCACCCGGTAGCCGAGCGATGTGAGTGCTTGCGTACACACTTCGCCCTCGTCGCGATTCTCGATGGCTTCGACGACGAGGCGCGTCGAATCTTCCTCGGCATCGTAGCGGGCACTCGCCAGTCGGAGACCAGAGCATCCACTTCGACCGACGACACACCCGATAACGTCGATTTTCGACTCGCTGAAGACGACCGTGGTCTCCCGTGCGTTGCACTGGTCCACTTCTTCGGGCGTCAGACTCGCCTCGGTGAGCATCGGCTCGCTGGGTGTCTCCGTCGGCGTCGATGTCGTCGTCGTTGCTGTCGGCGTCTCAGTTTCAGGGGAAGGCTCACTCGCACACCCCGCAAGCGAGACGCTGGCACCGACCGCGACGAGCAGGGCGCGTCGTTTCACTGGAGAAGGCTACGAAGCGACCGAAAAAAGTCCTTGCGTCGAACGGTTGCTACGTGGGTTTGGTCGCTTCCCCGTGACGTGGTCCCGCGGTTCACTGGCAGTCCACATCGTAACCGTCTTAAGTAACCGCGGGGTACGGAGTAATGCAGCAATCAAGTCCTGATAGGGTAGTGGACTATCCTCCTGGCTTGCGGAGCCAGGGACCGGAGTTCAAATCTCCGTCAGGACGCTACATTTCCGGAAAACTAACCTCCGAGACACCTCTGTGTGTCTCGATCTGTTTTCCGGTTATGCGTTCTCAGAGGAGATTTGAATAGGGAGCGACCGCAGGGAGCGACTGAATTCAAATCTCCGTCAGGACCAGCCAACGCACACACTACCGCTCTGCGTAGGAACACGCTCTCGTCTCTCGTTTCACGACTCGTGAAACCACAGTAACGAAACACTACCAGCAGCGCACCCGCTCACACTGAGCGACAGAAAAGCAAAAGTCCGGGTTATTCGCCGTCGAACGGTGGTTCGGGCATAGATTGGCGCTCGTCGTCGCGCCGAACAATCGAAGGCGTCGTCCGCGTCCGCTGCGGGCGTGGGCGCTCCGCTGAACGGGGTTCCCCAGCCCAATCGGCGTGACACTCAGGGCAGTAATTACCCTTGTAGGTCCGGGTGAACAGGTAGTTGTCACCACACCCGATGCAGATTGGTGACTGGGTCATGGGGCGACACCTCGATTGAGGGTTGCGGGGGCAGTCATGTGCTATCACACACCATATGACTCCGAGAGGGATAAGTATGCCCGCCATATGCCCGGTTAGCCAGACATTCCGCGGACTCTTTACTCGCCCGCGGTGAACTGTTTTGTATGGACGATGCGCTCTGTGCTGGCGCGGCAATCTACAACGCGGGGGCACACCGAGCGGCCCACGGTGCGTGGGAAAGTGAGTGGCTAACCCTCCCAAAAGACTCCGAAGACGAGCGCCTACTGCACGGGCTGATTCAGTTCACGGCCGCAGTCCATCACGCTCGCGCAGGGAATACCTCTGGAGCGACAGGGCTCGCAACGAGCGCACAGGAGTATCTCGATGGGCTCGGCGACGACTACCGCGGCATCAACCTCGACGAGGTTCGAGAATCGCTGGAACACCTCGAATCCGACCCCGAACTCGCAGTCGAAGATGGAATTGCAATGCTCCGCGTCGGTGGCGTCGCAATTTCGTACGACGACCTCGATTTCGATGCAATCGTCGTCGCGGCCGAGACGCTCGCCGAGGAACTATCAGGATACGACGACGCAATCGTCGAAGATGCAGTCACCTACGCCCGCGACGAGATTTCTACGGGAGTCAAGACACAGTTCACGGCGATGGTCTTCGATTTCGTCCGCGACGAGACGCACCGTGACCTCGTCTATCAGCGATTGAAAGAACACGTTCGTCGCAAGCGCCAACGCGAGAGCGACGTGACTGGACTCTTCGATTAGGCCTCGTCGATGGGTTCGCCTTCGAAGGTGTACTCGGCGGAGTTGTCGATTGGTTGGTAGTCGAGAATCTCCTGTGCGCGCTCGATAGAGTAGTATTTGCGGTCGTTATCCGAGATACCGTAGACGATTTCGAACTCGTAGTCGGCCTCGACACAGCACTTGAATAACTCTGCGCAATCGCGGTACGAGAGCCACATCGCTTGGCCGCGTTCGTACTCTCTGGGTGGGTGGTGTTGAGTGAGGTTACCGATGCGGACGTTCACGACCGAGATGTCGTAGTGGTCGTGGTAGTAGCGTCCGAGCGTCTCACCGGTCGCCTTGCTCACGCCGTAGAGGTTGCTCGGGCGCGGAAGTTCCGAGCCATCGAGACGGAACTCGTGTTCCGGGCGGTACATATCGGGCGTTCGGTCTTCGGTCTCGTACGCGCCGACAGCGTGGTTCGACGACGCGAATGCGAACTTCTTGACGCCCGCTTCGACGGCCGCCTCGTACATATTCTGCGTGCCGTCGATGTTGTTCCGCAAGACGCTATCCCACGGTGCCTCAGGACGTGGGTCGCCTGCGAGGTGAATCACCGCATAGACGCCCTCCATGGCGTTTTTCACCGCAACGTCGTCGGTGATGTCCGCAACGAACACGTCAGTTGGGTCTACCGAGTCGGGAATCTTCTCTTCAGACAGTGGCTCGCGGTCCAACAATCGCCAGTCGTACGCGTCGCCGATGTGTTTCAATATCGCCTGGCCGACGCGCCCGCCAGCCCCCGTCAACAAAACCGGCTGGTCCATTCGAATCTACGTCCGACTAGGGAAGATAAGTAAGGACCGGTTCGTGCCCGAGGGCGCCCGCGACCGGCGAACTTTACTGTTGGCCGACAGACTCCACCCTATGGTCACGGACCCGCAAACCGCCTGCTTCGAAGCGGGCATCAAGTTCGGTTCGCTCTATCACCAGTTCGCCGGGACACCGCTCTCACTGGAGAGCGCCCGGAGTCTCGAACGCGCGATGGAAGAGTCCATCGAGAACCAACCCCACTGCGAGGCGGTCACGGTCGAAATCCTCGACGACGTACTCGAAGCCGAACTCGCCGACTCGGCGGCCGACTACACCGAACTGACGGGCAGGTTCATCGAAGTCGAGATGCGAATCGAGTACGAAGACGTGACAGTCAAGACGAGAATGGAGATGGAAGACGGCTATCCGTTGATGAAACTCGTGTCCGTAGAGGAATGACCCCTCGAATTTCGGCTCGTGGGCTCGTTGTCGAAGATAACCGACTCCTGACGAGTCGCTACCAATCTGGAGACGAACAGTGGTATCTGACACCCGGCGGTGTACAACACCCCGGTGAGACGCTCGTCGAGACCGTTCGCCGCGAAGTCAGCGAAGAGACGGGTTACGAGGCGAGGGTCGAGTCGCTCGCGTTCGTCAGGGACCTCGTTCCGTCGAATCATCACGAAGACGGAGACGACGAGAACCATCGTGTTGACCACTTCTTCTGGTGCGAACTCGTAGACGACGAACCAGCAGTACCAACCGAGTTCGACGCAAAACAGGTCGGAGTCGAGTGGCTTCCCCTTGAGAAGCTTTCTACGGTTCACTTCTTCCCGTCGGGGCTCATCGACCCACTTCAAACATCCGCCGAACGTGACACTCGTGACGCCAGATACGTTGGCGACATTCGGTGAGAATCCGACCGCGACCACACCTGAGGCACCCGATTTCACTTTCACTTTCGGGCTCGTTTTTAAACCCTTCCGTGCTGAATACTGTTTCATGAGTCAAGCGACACTCGGTGACGACGCCCTGTTCGGAGAAGCAGCAGCAGAGATGCGCGCCGACGTCGAGGAACATCTCGACGAGGCACGAGCAGTCCTTCCCGACGCCGACGACGTGTGGGAGACCGACGCTGCAAACGTCCTCGGCGTTCTCAACGGACTTCGCTCCTCGCTCGACGTCGATGACGCTGCTGAACACATCCATCAGGCGAAAAAGTGGTACCTCATCGGCTCTCGTGCCGACGCCTTCGACGACCCAGAAGACCTCGAAGAAGCCATCGAGAACCTCGAAGAACTCCTCGAACTGGTCGAAGAGGCCCACGAACTCGTCGGGGAACTCACGAACACGATGCCGAAGCTCAAGGGAGCGCTTGCAGACGCCGCGGCAACGGCTGAAGAAGAAACCGAGGCAGATGCTGACGAGGACGACGAAGCCGAGGAAGAAGAAGAAGAAGAGGAAGAAGAAGAGTAATCTTCACGCACGCGGTCGGTCTTCGACCGCACTGATGAGCGACGCGAGAGCCTCTGCCGCCCGCGTCTCCAATTCCGAACCCAATGCTGCATCACCCGCGCCGGGGTCACCGACGACACCATTTTCTGAAAACTCCTCCGAGTCGTGAGCGAGATTGACGCCTGCGACCCATTCACCCCAACGTTCGGCCGCGCCTTCTCGTGCCTCGTCGATTCGGTCTTCTCGCACGAGGTCCGGGTGGGTGTGTCGCAAGAGTGCAGTCTCCAATGGGCCGCCATGCCCCATCTTCGAACTGTGGTCGCCGACGGCGTTGAACCACGTGAATGTGACCGAGTACGCGTCTCCGGTGCGTGAGATTCGGCGACAGAGTTCTGCGAGGGCTTCGACGTTGCCGCCGTGGCCGTTGACGACGATAACTCGGTCGAAGCCGTGGGTGGCGAGCGATTCTATCGTCTCGCGGACGTAGGCGCGGAAGGTATCTGGCGATACCCAGAGCGTCCCCGAGAAGGCACGGTGTTCTTCGGCGACACCAATCGGAATCGTGGGGGCGACGAGTACATCGTCGTCGTAGGCGTCTGCACCGGCGTTAGCTATCGTTTCGGCATTCAAGAAATCAGTGCCGAGCGGGGCGTGCGGCCCGTGTTGTTCGGTACTACCGACCGGAAGCAATGCGAGGTCGGTATCGAGGTCGGCAACGTCCGTCCACGTGGCCTCGGAGAGTCGCATGGCGGAGGGACGGAGGGAGTTCCCTTAGTGTATTCCTTAGTCGTCGCTGGCGTCAACCTCTGCTTGGCGACGGGCGGCACGCTCGATGAACTCGTCGGGGAGTTGGTCGATTTCCCCGGCTTGGACGCCCCAGAGGTGGGCGTAGAGGCCGCCGTCGCCCAAGAGGTCCTCGTGGGTGCCGTGTTCGACGATATGGCCGTCTTCGAGGACGACGATTTGGTCGGCGTCTTTGATGGTCGAGAGACGGTGGGCGATGGCGAACGTCGTTCGGTCAGCGGTGAGTTCGTCGAGCGAACGCTGGATGAGCATCTCCGTCTCGGTGTCCACGTCCGAAGTCGCCTCGTCGAGGATGAGGATTTCCGGGTCTTTCAGAATCGCCCGAGCGATAGAGACACGCTGGCGCTGGCCGCCGGAGAGTTTCACACCGCGCTCGCCGACTTTCGTGTCGTAGCCGTCGGGGAGGTTCATGATGAACTCGTGTGCTTCGGCGGCTTTCGCGGCCGCGACGATGTCTTCGTCGGCAGCGTCGAACGTCCCGTAGGCGATGTTCTCTTTCACGGTTCCGTAGAACAGGAACGTCTCTTGGCTCACGTAGCCGACCTGCTTTCGGAGGCTTCTGAGCGTCACGTCGCGGAGGTTCTGTCCGTCGATTCTGATGGCACCTTCGTCGGTGTCGTACATCCGCATCAGAAGTTTGAGGACGGTCGATTTGCCTGCGCCAGTTGGCCCGACGAGTGCGAGGGTTTCGCCGCCTGCGACGTCGAACGAGATGTCTTCGATGATGTTCTCGTTCTTATCGTAGCCGAACCAGACGTCGTCGTACTCGACGCGGCCGTCGGTGATGTCGAGTTCGGGGGCATTCGGTCGTTCTTCGAGGCGTCCGGGTTCGTCCATCAGGCCGAAGATACGGGAACTGGAGGCGCGAGCGCGCTGGTACATATTGATGATTTGGCCGAACTGGGCGAGCGGCCAGACGAACTGCTGGGTGAGGAGGATGAAGGTAACGAACTCGCCGACAGCGAGCGTGCCGGTGAAGGGGCCGGGTCCTTCGCCCGTGATGACCCACAGACCGCCGACGAGGAAGGTGAGCGTGAAGCCGATTCCGGCGAGGATTCGCAAGGCTGGGAAGAATTTGATTCGCGTGTCGATGGCGTCCCAGTTCGCATCGAAGTAGTCACCCGAGACGCCATCGACGCGGTCGGACTCGTGGTTCTCGGCGTTGAACGTCTTGATGACCTGAATCCCGCCGAGGTTGTTTTCGAGTCGCGAGTTGAGCGTCCCGACTGAAGAACGCACGTCGGCGTACTTCGGCTGGATGACTTGGATGAACTTCCAGGTGAACAGCGAGATGAGCGGGACGGGAAAGAGCGCGACGAGCGCGAGTTGCCAGTTGTAGGAGAGGAGAATCGCCGCGATGGCGACGACCATCACCGAGAGGCGGAAGAAGGAGTTCATCCCGTCGTTGAGGAACCGCTCGAGTCGGTTCACGTCGTTCGAGAGGATGGACATCATCTCGCCAGTCTGTTTGTCGGCGAAGAACTCCATATTGAGTCGCTGCATCTGGTCGTAGGTGTCGGTCCGGATGGCGTGTTGGATGTGCTGGGCGAAGGAGTTCCAGCCCCAGTTGCGAAGCCAGTGGAATGCCGCACCGCCGATAAAACTCACGACGATGATACCGACGGCGAAGTAGAACTGTCCAATTTGGGTCGTGGGGACGAGCGGCGCGAGCCACGCCTCGGGGATGAGCGGGAAGCCACCGGCGAAAGATTTGTCCTGCCGAATGATGGCGTCGATGGCGAGTCCGAGGACGACTGGCGGGAGGAGGTCGAGGATGCGCGCGGCGACGCTGGCGACGACACCGACCACGAACTGCGCAGTGTTCTCGCGGCCATACTCATCGAAGAGTCGACGCATCGGATTGTCGACCCGTTCTTTCTGGACTTCGAACGGGTCGTCATCCGTATCTGGAGGCATGAGACTGTTGCAGGGGACGGTTACAGTAAAATGCTCTGGTGTGGGCGTTGGACGCCGGTTTTTGACACGAGTTACAGCACTCTGGCTTCGATGTCGGCGTCGATGTCGGCCTGTTCGAGGTCCTGTCGAATCCGCTTTCTGAGTGGGTCCGGAACTGTCTCGCGCCCAACCGGGACTGCCGTCTCACCGTCGCCTTTTACCTTCCAGTAGAGGATGCAGTCCGACGGTTCGTAGTACTCGATGCTGTAGATGTCGTCTGCACCTTGGTAGTGGACTCGTGCGGCGAAGTCCTCCGCGTTCCACCCTTCGAGTTCGGCCAAGTTCGACACGCGTTCGCCCATATAAGATTAGTCTCGGTGGAGGCTTTCGGTCGTTTCGGTTTACTCGGTGACGATTCGGTCGCCGACTTCGATTCCGTTGTCCACCGTGTACTTGTACGGGAGTTCGAGGACGTAACGGCCTTCGCCGCGGTAGCGCGTCAGGTCTGACTCGCTCGTGCCTTCGGGGTCGAGTTCGGCGTGGTGAATCGTCGTGATGGTCCCGTTTTCGGCGACGAACACGATGTCGATGGGGAAGGCCATATCGCGCATCACGTAGGCGTAGGTGCCTGTCTCGTCGTGGACGAACCACATTCCTTCGTCTTCGCCGAGCGATTCGGTGTTGCTCAGGCCGGTGTAGCGTTTGGCGTAGGTGTCGGCGACACGAGCATCGACGGTCGCCAGCGATTCGTTCGTCTCGGCATCGACGACAGTGAGGGAGGTTCGGTTGTATTCGTCGGTCGTACCGGGGATGGCCGCGGGGTTGGTGACGTAGACGGCGACACCCGCGACGACGAGAATCCCGATGACGAAGGCGAACGAGCGGAGGCGGGCCATACTTCTCATGACGAGTGCCTGCTGTCTAAGGATTCCGGCGCGCGGTCGAAACAAAAACCGTTATCAGCGCGAACCGGTTCGAATGAAGTGCAGGGTTCGTGGTCTAGTTGGTTATGACGCGGCCTTTACAAGGCTGAGGTCGGTGGTTCGAATCCGCCCGAACCCATGTTTCTGTGCGAACAACGTGAGCCAGAAACATCTGTGAGGGCGGGAGAACCTTGCGGCAACCGAGCGTAGCGAGGTTGACGGAGTGGTTCGAATCCGCCCGAACCCACCCATTTGTCTATACGATGCTGAGCTAGTGAGTTCGAGTGAGACAGGCATCTAACCGTCTCAATGAGACAGGCCAATCCCGTAGCCGTGTTCTTGTGCAAACTCACAGAGTGCAAGATACTGCGTCTCGATTCGTAAGTCTCTGTGAAAGGTTTCGGTGGGATTTTCGACGTGTTTCAACTGCTCGAAGAGATTGTGTAACTCCGCAATCGTCTCGCCGTAGATTACTAAGTCGTCAGTTCCTTTTTGCTTGTAAAACTCATAGAGCTGATTCGGGTCTTGTTCCCCAACGTGATTGAGGTCTTCAAATATATCTGACGTTACTTGAGAAGTGATGAAGAATCCAAACTCTTCAAGCATAGTCTTTCCACCCTGGTAATCTGGGTCGGTTTCGAGCGTCGGCCACTCACGCTCTGGTTCGACTCGTTTCTTCCGTTCGAGAACATACGAGTAGTACTGCCGAATCGTTTCGAGCGTCTGTTCCTCCTCCGGAACCTCAAGATAGAGTGACGTGCCCATTTTAGTTCTCCATCGAGTCTAACGTTTTGAACAATTCGTGCAACTCATTCCGAGTGTATCCGAGCGATTCGTCGAATCCCGCATTTTTCGGCCCTACCGTGATCATCTTATCTACATCTCTCCCCGGTTCAAAAGGTTGAATCTCAATCTGGTTGGCGGAGATGCCTTCTGGGGAGGTTTTTGTAATCGCCTTGTCAGTAACCTCTACTTCTATAATCTTCCTGACTTTATTAATGACTTGGCCTTCTGCTTCAAGTCGTTTGTGACCAATTTTGGTCTCGAATATCATCGTTATCTTCCCGTCAGAGTTCCTGATGAGGTGGTCAATTTCGGTTTTCGAACCATCGCTAAAGAAGATATCAATCCCTTTCTGCGGTGATGGTGGCAGAATCTCATCACCAGATTTCAGGTACTTTGGAAGTACCGTTTTCGCTGCCAATATTTCACCGACATCTCCCCTTTCACTCACGGCGTAGCCTGAATTTCGAATGGTCTTGAGGCCTGAAAGGTGTTTATCGAGTCGAATGCCATTGTGAGCCAACTCTTCGACTCTGGAAGGGCGCACACCGAATTCAATTAACTCAACACCGGCGTCTAGAGCATTCTGTCGAATGGCGATATCACGCAGGGCTCGTGCGTCGAGTCTCTGAGCCAAGAAAGCCCCATCCTCCGAGTCGAGGGCCGTTTTGAGGATTCTCTTTTGAATTATAGTCGGTTGGTCGTTGAAACCATCAATCTGTTTTGTGACATCTACTATCCGCTGCGTACTCACCCCAGTCTCGACAGAGACATCTGCAAGGGTACTCGCAGTCCTTTTCTGCACGCCAGATTTCACGAGATTGCCTTCAGTGACACCCTTTCGGAACTCGGAGATGGTCTTCGTGCTACCGAGTCTACCAACCACCCTCTTGGGGACTCCTTTGATTTTCCCTCCCGTCTTCAGAATCAAGAGTTTCCCAGTAGCAGCAGCGAGTTCTGGATTGTGGCGGATGAATTTGACCGTGATGACCGTCGCATCGGTAACGTCTTCGGCGGTATCGATCGCAAAGCTCCCAGCGGCAACCCCAGCACCGACGCCGGTCCACGAGGTGACAGCGCCGAGAACCGTCCCACCACTCGTGATAACGCTCACTCCGGCACCGCCACAGTCGAGGATGTTCGCACCCGTCTCGTTCGTCCAGACGACACAGTCACGAGTGTCTGCTGCTGCGTCTGCAACAGGGACGATACTGAAGGCTAGCCACCCACCGAAGTATTCGAGCGAGTGTGAGCCTTCAAGGTCCTTGACGATACCATATTCCCCGTAGAATGCCCCCCTCGCGGCGTTGGCGGCGTAATTGCCGCTGGCATCGATGATGGAGACATCAGATGCATCTTGTTGTACCTCATCGTAGACCGTAGGATTGGGGTCCTCGTAATCTGACCAAGCATCGTTATCGGTATTCACCGAAAGAGGGTCGAGTTCTGACCAGACACGCGTCTCTTCGTAGTCTGTAAGCCCATCTCGATCAGAGTCGCTCTGCACCGGGTTACTCTCGAGTCGGAAGTATTGCCCGTAGTCGTTCAGCGTTCGTACACCGACTTCCTGGCCGTCAGAAAGCCCGTCACCGTCTGTATCTGCGTTGTATTTGTCGGTGAAATACGTCTCTCCTCGACCAGTTCGAATCCCGCCAGTTTCGACAGAGTCGGCTAATCCGTCGCCATCAGTGTCGTAGGAGATGCGCATCGATTCGAGGGTCACTTGCGAGTCGTTCAACGCGACGAGGCGGAACGAGACCCTTTCGCCCGCGAATTCGGAGAGGTCACGACGAATCGTATCAGAATCACTGCGAGAGCTATCGTCACCTTCTCCAGTAATTTCGAATAATTCTGTAATCTCACGATCCTCGTCGACGATGACGAACATCGCAGTGGAACGTTCCCCTTTCGCTTGGCCTGATACTTCTGCTTCGAGGCGAATCTCTTTCGCATTCGAGAACGTCAGCGACCGACCATACGTGGAGTTCGAGACCCGTTCTCCCTCGTCGATAGGCTTGGTCGGGTCGTCGGCGTCAGGGTCGTCGCTCGGAGGGGAGGGGTCATAGTCATCGTCGTCGTCCCCGCCAGTGTTTCCGTCGTCCTCGTCATCTTCGTCTCCGCTATCTAACGGGCAACCACCGAAGTACGTCCCTGCCTCGTTCGGACACGTGTCCTCTGAATCTCGAATCCCATCCCCGTCAGAATCGATTGGACAGCCGTTTGTGCCCGCACCCGGTGTCGTGTCACACTCGTCGTCGTAATTGATGACGCCATCCCCATCGTCGTCCTCAAGTTCACTTTCGGGAATACACTCGCCATCAGCATTCATCCTGCAAGCGATGCCGAACTGAAGGGTTGCAACCGATTTCTTCTCGGTAGACTGGGCTCCCACGGTCACTTCGTCACTGGAGGTTTCACACGTAGGGTCGTTTTCACCGAAACACGACCAGAGATTTTTATCCGCTATCTTGCCTGTGTCACTCCAATTTGTTGGGAGCGGGTCCGCAAACTGTACTGCCCATGCGGATTGCTCGAACACTACGAACGTTCCAAACTCTTCTGTCTTGCCAGTGACAGTGTTCGACTTAGCGTCGGTTCGAGAGTCGAGCTTGACAAACGTCTGCTTACTTCGGTTGTACCTGAACACTGCCAAGTCAGATTCGTTCGAAACCCCTCCAACGCCGTAGTCGAGTGTGACATTGGCTGATTCGACCTCGGGCCCCGCCTCGATAGAGACCATCTTCGAAGCACTCGCGTTCGCGACAACCGAATTATTCAGTGATGGCTCCGGGTTTGGCTCGACCGAGACTGTCTTCGCTGCGTTCCCCTTTCCTTGGACAGTGATGGACGTACCGAGCGATTCGTTGGCTGTCTCGGTAATGAACGTCTCATTCCCGTCGGAGACGCCATCGCCATCGGAGTCAACGACCAGTGGGTTAGTCCCGAGTTCGAGTTCTTCACTGTCGAGTAGGCCATCCCCATCAGTGTCGGGGAGTAAGGGGTCGGTTCCGTGGTCCAACACCTCTTCGGCGTCGGTCAACTGATCGAAATCGGTGTCGACCAGTTCAGGGCTCGTTCCGTTATCCTGCTCACTCAATGCGGGTAAGCCATCTCCGTCAAGGTCTTCTTTGGCGTCCAGTAGACTATCTCCGTCCGTGTCAGCCTTCGTGGCGTTCAGGGCACTCGTCCGTAGTTCGAAGTCGTCGAAGAGACCGTCACCATCGGTGTCTCGGCTCAATGGGTTAGTTCCAGACTTAAACTCGTAGAACGTAGTGACACGGTCGCCATCGAGGTCTTCGAGCCCGTCAACCAACCCATTGCTAGACTCGTTTGCGTCTGTCTCGTTCGAGTCGCTGTCAGGGTCGAACGGGTCTGTCCCTACAACTCGCCGCTCGTATTCGTCTGGAAGCCCGTCACCGTCGAACCCAACAGAGGCCGAAGAGTGTTGGACATGGTGGATATCTAACTGGTCTTCCGAATCGTAGCCATTATCTGCTACGTCGTCACCAGGGTCTACCGCACTGACGGTCACACGGGTAGTGGACGTGTTACCGAGCGTTTGAGGTGGAACCGAAATCGTTCTATTGAACTGAACAGTCGTCGCTGGGGTAGTAGTCTCCGTCAAATCGAATTCGTGACTTTCGTTGTCGATACGGAATTTGACGTCTATCTCGTATGGCCGAACATCGAACACGCTCGCATATACTGAACGGTTTATTGGCTTGTCGTGTGGGAAGTCAGAACCGGTAGAAAGTACGACTTGAGGCTCGACGGCTTCGTCCATGATATCGATGGCACGTTGGGAAGCAGTCCACGCACGCCGATAATGCTCTATTGCACCGACTGGCCTTGGTGAGCGCTCTTGGACACGGTTCGCCTGTTCGAGCGCACGTCGTGCTTCATCGAGGTGCGCAGCGACGGCGGTACGGTTGTACGAAAGATTACGTTCGTCGAGGGCTGTGCGAGTGTGTTCGGCATCGGCGAGCGCTTGCAACGCGAATTCACGGTCTGATGCGATGAGCGCTCCAGTTGCATTCGGTGCAGAGGTGATGGCGGACGAAGCGACCTTGTGATCAACACGGAAAATGGCAGCAGTAGTCGTTCTGTTCTCGTCGAGATGGTATCCGTACGACGCTTCCAACTCGCTCACAGAGCGTTCGATTTTATTCCTGTTACCGGCCGTAGAGGCAACGAGATGTGCGATAGCGGCGTCTCGATATGCTTGTGCACTCGCTCGTGTCTGCGGGACGACGATGCGCTGAGGTTTCGCAAGCGATGTCGAATTATTCGATGTGAGTTCAGGTGAAGAACCTCCAAATCCTTCCTCACGTGATAAACCCAGTGCTATCTGGGGACCAAGACCGACCGTGTTGTTTCCATCGAGCGCCCAACCCGGCTGCGGGGTAGTAGAGTTCGATGAGCCCGATTGTCTGTCTTTTTTTGGACCGTGGCGGGCCTCCTTCTCTCCATCTTTTTCGTGCGCTCTGTTGCTCTCGTCGGCGCCGGAACCACCACGCTTGTCTTGCTTCTCTCGGTCGGCATTGCTCGCGTCCTTCCTCACGTCACCCTGATTCGCTCGATTATCCGTAGAATCGTCCTGTGCGTGTCCGTTGTCCTTGCCCTTGTCCTTGCCCTTGCCCTTGCCGTTGTCCGTATCCTTGCTGTTGTCCTTGCCCGCATTTTTCGGATCGCTTTCGTTCGAGTTCTCGTTCTTCTTCTCAGGGCGTTGGTTTTCATCTCCTGAACGCTGATCTTCACGAGAACTGTTCCCCTTCTGTTTCGAATCCTGATCGTTGCCTCGATTACCCCTCTTCTTGGACTGTTCGCCTGATTCCTGTGTACTCCGTTCTTCCCCGGGCTTATACTGTACAGAAGTCCCGTCAGAAGCGTCGTCACTGGCCGACAGCCAATCAGCGTCGACCTGAAGTACGCCGCCGTCTGGACCAGAAATCGCCGCTGAACCGACCGACGACGAGATGATGAGAATCGAGAAAAAAACCGCAATGAGTCGAGCGAAGGAGAATGCCATATGGCATACAATCATATTATTTATATAAATTTTCCTGTCCATCCATTTGGCAGACATGTGCTATTGGCAACCACACTAAAACACCGTCACACAGGGTGAGAGTCGGAATAACTGAATTGAGAGAGTCGATGATCTCAGAACGGCGGGGCTGTGAAGTTGCGTATTGAGCGTGTGAACAACGGGAGTGTGAGCAGCGAGGAGTCTGTGGCAGTCGTGTGGGCAACGAGAATTTGGGTCATGGAGCGATAGCGACCGAAGTTCGGCCCGACCACTCCACACAAACAACCCTTTCTCTCCCCCACGCCGACACAGAGTGTGAAACCCTCCACAGCCCTCAAACGACGCCCACGCCGAACGCTCGCAGTCGTCGGCTACGCCCTCGCGGTGTTCGTCGCCTCCGTGGTCAACCCACCGGGGGGCAGCCAAGAGATGGCAACCACAGGCCCCTTCGGGCTCGTCGGCGCGGACAAGTGGCTACACGCGATTGGATACACTATCCTGAGCGCGGGGGTCGCCTCGGCGCTCGACGCGCAGACGCGACGGCTGTTGCTCGTCAGTGCGGGAATTGCCGTCGTGTACGGTGCAGGAATCGAAGTCGTACAGGGATTCTTGCCGTATCGAAGCTTCAGCCTCGCTGATTTCGTTGCGAACGGCGTCGGGGCGGCCCTCGGAGTGGCGATTTGGACCGCCGTCTGTCGAGGATTGAACACTTGATAAACATCTTGTGAGTAGGGTTATCATGCCCTCCCGCTAAGTGGGTCAACGCGAGGGCAAAAATGGGCATTGGCACAAAAATGGGCATTGGCACGAAACGGACGGCAAAAGCACTGGGACTTGTAGGTGCGGCCGCCACAGGAACGTATTTACTGGCACTCCGACCGTGGCACAGTCGGTGGGGGGCAACGGACGACGAAACAGGCACTCCGCTTCCGGGCGACGATTTCGTCGCGGACGCGACGTTGAGTACGACACGGGCAATCACGATTGCAGCACCCCCACTGGCGGTCTGGGCACGCGTTATCCAACTCGGGCACGAGGCACACAATCCGATGGAAGGCCCCGAGTTTGGCGATTGGTTCGGTTTTTCTATACGGAGTCATAACCCACACGGCACGGACGGGCAACTTTCGTTGGGAGACGAAGTCCTGCTTGGACCGGTAGTATCGGGACTGCCAGCCTTCTCAGTCGCAGTCATCGACCCGGGGCGAACGCTCGTATTGAGTACGCCCGGGTGGGAGACAGGTTCGAGTACGGCAACGTGGACGTTCGCGTTGCGGCGGGTTGGCCCCGGTGCAACGAGGCTCATCGTTCGGTTTCAGTCGCAACCACGGACACTCGGTGAGCGGGTGATGAACCAACTCGTCGTCGAGCCACTCCAGTTCGCGCGCGAGCGAGCATTGCTCAAAGGCGTTCGAGAGCGGGCAGAGCGGGCACAATCGGTCCCTCGCGGAGGACGACGAAGGTAACTCGTCGCCGACGGTCGATTCGAAAGCCTTTTTCCCTCTGTCCGGCTTCGGAAGAATGCAAGCCGCCTTAGCTCAGACTGGGAGAGCACTCGACTGAAGATCGAGCTGTCCCCGGTTCAAATCCGGGAGGCGGCATTTTCCTGCGAACGACGTGAGCAGTGAAAATGCTCCCGAACGGATTCTGAATCAAGGAGTGAAGTGAGCGCCAGCAAACGGAACGACTGGGGTTCAAATCCGGGAGGCGGCATACTTCTCTGACACCAACCACCGAGCGAAGCGAGCGTGGTGGGTCTGCAATCGACACAGAGTCGAATGGAGTAACTACTGAGAGACAGAGCGTGTCGGACAAACGTCGGTGGAATAGTCCGACCAATACCCAAAAACAGGGGGTGTTTAGCACACCCACACTACGCTTCGACAGACTTCACGTACTGCTCTTCGATTTCTTCGAGGCTGAAGTCTTTCCCGTGCTGTTCGTGAACGTGTTCTTGTGTGGCGCGAAGCAGTCGGTCCTTGTCCTCATCTTCGGTCCGCATCATGAATACACAACCCGAAACGGCTGTGTTACACTCGACTTGTAACGTCATTGTTCCTCTCACTCTCCCCTCGGGGGTAAAGAGTACAACAGGAGACATGATAACGATTTTTCGATGTTATCAGGAGCATCAATGCGGTCACACTGTCCTCACTAAGAGACTTGACTGTGGCCGATACAGTTCAGAAGTCACCCGCCAGAGAGTGCCATCTCCCCGACTGTACCCAGCGACTTCGGGGTGCGTTGAAACGACAATGGTACAGAATATCAACAAATCAGATAGCTAAGCAACCCATATGTAAATGGATTTGAGGCGGAGACAAGTCCTAACCCCGAATAGTGGAGTCTGAAACGTCAGTTCAAACCAAATCTCCCAGGCGTAATACCAGATCGATACAAGAACCAATCGGACGGAAAATCACACAGTAAGAAGGTTAGTTGCGTTGGACCACCGATTAGGCTTCCAGCGTAGAATTTCTGCCGAGATTAACTTCGGATGGGATCACGGCTAGGAAGACGTATAGCCGGTTAAAAAACCAGATAGAGGGCGCAGGAAGCCACAACATAACTCAGCGAAAAGAGTTAATTTCTGCGTGAGGACAAGCGCCTGTTAAACATCTTATCAGTATTGTAACCGCGAAATACAGCGATTTGGGAGTCTCAATAACAATGTGACAATGGGAACACTATATGGCTATGTCTCAGGAACAGCAAGTGCCGAGACGGACCCCTTCGATTCGAAGGCGAGCCCTCCTACAAGGAATCGGCGTAGTACTCGGGACTGGCCTCATTACAGGGCAAGTCGCCGGGAAAGTGTCGAGTCACGCAACCCACTTTTCCACTAGCGACCAGTCGAGTTCGGATGGCCTCGTGTGTACAGTCACACAGGGGAACGAAACCTACGAACTGGTCCCCTTAGTTGGAACAGACCCAGTCGAAGAGTTCTACGACCTTCGGATTCCAGAACTCAACGCGGCAGATAACGGTGGAACCGACCCCGGAGAGGGTCCGTACTTCGCTTCAATCGGGACCGAATACCTCCAGCGCGAAGGCAGTTCAGTGCTGTTCCTGTACCACGGACCGAACGGCCTGAGCCTCGTTATCGTCCACGGAAAACTGTACGAAGGTGGCGAGAGCGCAATCACGATTGAGTACGCCAACCTCCCGGCTGGCCTCGAATGGCTCGTTAGAGACGACTACTACATCAACCCCAACACCGGCCAACGCGCGAGTACGAACTACGACAACTGGGACACCACTGGAGCGAACCGGCTTATCGACTGGCGCTGGGCCGCTGCCCGAACCGACGGTGGTGTCTTAGGCTATCTCGATGGCCCGTTCTCCATCACCGTCACCCCGTTCTTCAACGAAGACGCTTCGTTGTATCAGGACGGGTTCGCGGACCTCACCGCGTGGGAAATCCTCACCGGAGACCTTGAGTCCCCAGACCGCATCTCGCTCGACTTGGACGAGCCAATCACAATCACCTGTGAACCAGCCTCCAACGACGATGACCAAGGTGACGACGGCAAGGACGAAGATAATGGCGACAATGGCGACAATGGCGACCACGGCGACAATGGCGACCACGGAGACGACGGCAAAGACGACGACGACGGAGAGGAAATCTGTGAGGTCTAAACACAGAATCACTCAAACCAGACGCGTCAAACCTCTGTAAGGGAGTTCATCCTACTTTTTTGGAACTAATTGGCAACCTAAGCAACTCGTATCTACCACAGAGTGGGTTGAGAAGCCAGCAAATAGGCGATGGGTACGAGCAATAGGGGGTGAAGAAACCAGCTCTTTACGGAGCGGTGGTTCTTCGGAGAAATCCAACAATCAGAGGCACAAATCGCAATTAGTAGCCGAATCCGACTACGTAAGCGCACAACTGGGAGTGACTTGTGCTATTTTGAGAGGCAGATTCGATACACGTCCTGCGGTTGGCATATAATTGCACAAGACTTATCTGTCTCACCCGGCACTGTTCAAAAGCAATGGCGAAAGGTACGGTTGATTTCTTCAACGACACTGGCGGCTATGGTTTCATCTCGACTGAGGACGCGGACGACGACGTTTTCTTCCACATGGAAGATGTTGGCGGTCCAGACCTCGAAGAGGGTCAGGAAATCGAATTCGACATCGAACAGGCCCCCAAGGGCCCCCGCGCGAAGAACGTCACCCGCCTCTAAACAGGCCGACGTTCCACCGCTGAACTTCACACACTGACGAACTTTCTTCCGTTTTTCACACCCGTTACTGGCAAGTCTCGGACCCGTATCGGTGTCGTGTGCAGAAATTCGAACGAGTCAGAAGGCTCATATCCTTTGCCAGTTGTGCATAAAATGAACAACAATGCGCGACGAGCAGGAGCAGATAGACGCTCCGGGTCCCGCCGACTCACACATTGGAGAGGGCCTGTTCGACGAGACGATGGGACCGGGATCGTCGTTTGCACACCTCTATCGTGGAGAAATCCACCGTATGAAATTGTGGCGAGAGCGACTCGATAGAACGAGCAACTGGGCAATTACGCTCATGGCAGGTATCCTGACGTGGTCGTTTTCCGCACAAACGCACCCCCACTACATCATCTTGCTCGGTGTCGTCACGCTCAGTATCTTCCTGTGTATCGAGGCCCGACGCTTCCGTGCGTACGACATCTGGCGTTCTCGCGTCCGGATGTTCCAGCAGAACGTCTTCGCTTACGCGCTCGACCCGGAAGGTGGCGTCGTCGACGAGAATTGGCGGCAGAAACTCGGAAACGACTATCGGATGCCGAACATGAAGATGTCTTTCGAGGAGGCCCTCGCACACCGGCTTCGGCGGGTGTACCTCCCGCTCTTCGTCGTGATGCTCGTCGCGTGGGTTATCCAGCTGACGGCCTACACCGACACGGCGAATCTCTTGGTGAGTGCAGGAATCGGTAGTATTCCCGGTACCGTCGTCACCGGTCTGGTGGCCACGTTCTACGTGGGGATTACGGCCATCACGTTCCGCCCGCGTAACTGGAAGGTCAACGGTGAACTCATTCCAAGTGATGTGACGGGGTGGAATCGACCAGAACGCGACGAGGCATAGAGATTCGAATCGTTTTTTAGGTTCCTTCGCCTCTGTGTGAGTGCGCCGCCTTAGCTCAGACTGGGAGAGCACTCGACTGAAGATCGAGCTGTCCCCGGTTCAAATCCGGGAGGCGGCATTTTCCTGCGAACGACGTGAGCAGTGAAAATGCTCCCGAACGGATTCTGAATCAAGGAGTGAAGTGAGCGCCAGCAAACGGAACGACTGGGGTTCAAATCCGGGAGGCGGCACTTCTCTGACACCAACCACCGAGCGAAGCGAGCGTGTTGGTGTCTGTACGTGCGAGCCGACCGATTGAACCCGGCGAGTCGCAACCGCGAGTGAAACGAGCGGTCCGTCTCGATTCGGTTCAAATCCGGGAGGCGGCATTTTCCTGCGAACCACGTGAGCAGTGATAATGCTCCCGAGTGGATTCTGAATCAGCGAGCAATGTGCGACACGGAGTGCCGCAGAAAGACGAACGGCGAAGCCGTGAATCGCGTTGCGAGTGAGGTTCAAATCCGGGAAGTAAATGCCCAACCTCAACAACGGCCCATACTCCAGCGCACGGTGAAAAGGAGTCAACTGAATATCCCGCTCACACACGCTCGACTACCCCGATTCACCCGTTTCGAGGCGCTTCAACCGCTCTCCGACTATCGATGTCGAAGTCGGGACGAGAATTAACTGTCCAGCACCGAGGGTGAGACTTCGAAGGTACCACCGAACGCCACGTCTGAGTGTTTCGTACCGAATATCGGTCAGTGCAACCGCGCCGCGCCATGCATTGCGGCGTCCTTCTCGGAGCGTAAAAAACGAGAGCGCCTCGTCGAGTCGGCCGAGTGAGTCGTCGAGTACCGCCACTCCGGCGGCGTATCGCTCGGCGATGAGGTCTTGCTCTTCGTCCACGAGTCGCTGAAGGACGTGGTTGATTGCTCGATGGTCTTCGTACTTCTGTGTGCGGTTTGGGTCGATACCGACTTCGTGGAGCGCGAGCGCAAGGTCGTAGTTCACGTGCGCGTTGACGCCGAGCAAGACGTCTTGGAGGACGAGCGAGTCGCCTGCCAGAGCGGTTTCGAACGACAGTTGCCACGGGTCGGGGACGACCGTAGTATCGCCACGCTCGAAGGCATCGAACGCCCGACGGTAGTGGTCAGCAAATGTAACGAGGTAGTCGGTGACCCATGCCGAGTCGTGAAAGGACCCGGTTTCGATGCCGTCTTTGACCTCGCTCGTCACGCGGGCGTAGATTGTGAGAAAGGCGGCCCGTCGGTCGCCACGGTCGTAGAGGAGTGCTTCGAGTGCCGAGAGTCGGTCGTGAACGTCCGCAACGTCGAGAAACGGCGCGCCGGTGAGTTCGAGGATTTCAGCCGAAGGCTCGTGGTGGATGCCGGAGAGCGTGGGGTTCGTCGTTCTGACTGCTCTCGCAATCTTTCGACCCTCCCGAAGCGTCGTCCGGCGCATACGACCATTCGAACGTCACTCAGCAGGATAACAGTGCCGCCGCCGAGACACTCACGAAACGGTGGCAGTACGGGCGACCAGTCGAGACCTGCTCAGCCACGCCCACCAGCGAGCTTGGTTGCGGCCGGAATTCGTCGCAGTCGCAACATCGCCAGCGTGCCCACGGCGGGACCGACAATCAAGGGGGCAAACGCCCACTGCCAACCGACGACCTCGGCGATGATGGGCGTGAGTTGAATCGTGAACACGGTCAGGAAGAATCCAAGCGCAGTCTGGAGCGTGAGCGCGGTTCCCATATAGCTCGGGTCCGCGAGTTCGGAAACGGCGGTTGAGAACTGCGCAGAGTCCGCGACGATAGCAAACCCCCACACGAGGACGAACGGGGTGACGATGAGCGGGGACGCGCCGAAGACGACTCCAGCGAGAAGGCAGGCAGTGCCGCTGATGACCAAGCTCGCGGCGGTTATCGTCGTTCTGCCCCAGCGGTCTGCGGCCCGTCCGGCGACGAGCGCGCCGAGTCCGCCGATGGCAATCGTTCCGAAGGCAGTGAGCGCGGCGGCAGTCGGCGTTGCGAGTGGACTCTCGGACGCCTCGTACGAGATTGTGAGAAAGAGCGGAATCCACGTCCACACGGCGTACAGCTCCCACATGTGGCCGAAATACCCGAGGTTGGCGAGCAGCGTCGGTCGGTCACCGAGGATGCGGCGGACTGCACCGGGGTCGAATGGGGCGGCAGGCGATTGATACGGGCCGGGGCGGACGAGAAGAACGAGGAGTGCGCTGAGGGTTGCGAATCCCGCCGCGCCGATAAGTACGAGTCGCGGTTGGTCGATGCCGCCGAGTGCGCGGAGTAGGTGCGGCAGTGCGGTTCCTATCGTGAGCGCACCGATGAGCGTGCCAATCGCCAGCCCTCTGCCTCGTCGGAACCACCCTGCGATGAGTTTCATTCCCGGTGGGTAGACACCGGCGAGTGCGACACCCGTCACGAATCGAAGACCAACCGCGACGAACGCAGACTGGACGACGGTCGCGAGCGCCAGCGTCGCGCCCGCACCAACCAGTGCCGAGGCGGCGAAGAGATACCGAGTCGGGATGACATCAGAGAGTGTGAGCGCGGCGGAGACGAGCGCACCGGCGACGAATCCGAACTGGACTGCCGTCGTCAACCACGCGGCTTGTGTGGCCGACAACCCCCACACGACAGCGAGTTGTGGCGCGACGGCGCTCGCGCTAAACCACAGCGACATCGCGAACAACTCCGCCAACGAGAGGACGGCGAGCATTCGCCACTTTGGTTCGTTCACACCCGCTCGAATCGTAGCGCGAAGTGACGAAGAATCACGGGCGTGCATCGGTTTTGGCTCGGTCGTTAGCTTCCTCTGCTCTGTTGGCCGGATTGTGCGTCGATGCGGAACTCCCAGACGAGGATATCCTGCATCGGTTCGGTCTCAGAGAAGAGGCTCGGATACCACGCGTTGTCACCGAGGACCTCTTCGACGCGGTGCCAATCGCCGTGTTCGACGCGGTGGAGCGTCCCGTCGAGGACGACACTTCGCCAATCGTATCGAGACTGCGCTTCCCAGACGGTGAAACAGGCGTGTTCGGTCCGCTCAGCGAACGCTACTTTCTTCGAGGTTTCGCCGGGTTGGAGGAACATGAAGTACAGAGAATTGTTCTCTTCGTCGTAGCCGAACGACAGTGGGATTCCGTACGCGGTGCCCTCATCAGCGAGCGAGAGAACCCCGACGCCCTCCTGTCGAAGGAGGTGCGAGATATCCTCGTCGTCCATTTCGGAGCCACTGAGTTCTGCGAAATCCGGAACCATGTGAGTAGTACGCACGGGATCAGCATAAGCATGACAACAACGAGAGATGAGTGAGCATCGAGAACGAGAAGAACGTGAGTACCGAGAGCCACCGTCCACGACGAGGGGCTTATCCCCGGTGGCGACAAAGCGCAAGCCGACACCCAGATGACGGTGAACACACTCCATCGACCGACGCACCGCGATGCACTCGTTCATCTGGAAGCGGCCATCGAGCGCGGCGACCTCATCACGATGTTCGGTCGGTGTACGGTCGATTACGACGGGCGAGCGACGAGCGAACTCGGCCCCGGCGACCGATTGGTGATTTTGAAACCCGACGGGTCGATTCTCGTCCACACCGACGAAAAGCGCACGCCTGTCAACTGGCAACCACCGGGGTGTACGCACACGGTGAACGTCCGCAACGGCCAACTCCGCGTTCGAAGCACGCGCTCGAACCCCGACGAACGACTCGACGTGTGGTTCGACCGAATCGAGCAGTGTGCCGCCTACGCCGTCAACGACCGAAGTGACCTCGAACTCGCCGGGAGCGAAGAAGACCTTCGTCAGCACATTCTCGCCGACCCGTCGGTTCTCGAAGTGGGCTTCGAACCGCTCGAAACAGAACGCCAGAGCGACGCTGGCGCGCTCGACATCTTCGGCGAAGACAGCGACGGAGTCCCCGTCGTCGTGGAGTTGAAGCGACGGCGAGTCGGCCCATCAGCGGCGAGCCAGTTACGGAGATACGTCGATGCGCTCAAACGCGAGTTCGGCGACGACGAGCCTGTTCGCGGGATTCTCGTCGCCCCTTCGGTTACCGACCGCGCGGCGGCCATGCTGGAGCGCGAAGGCTTGGAGTTCGTCGCACTGGACCCAGAGACAGGGAAACCGCCAGTCGAAACCGGCGAGAGAGAAGAAGAAACAGACTCCGCCGAGGACGACACCTAATCAGTCGATTCCGGCGAGTCGAGCGAAGTTGGACACTGTTTTGTCGGCGGTGACGTTCCCGAAGTCGCGGTCGGCTTCGTCTTCTGGCCATCCGAAGTCGTCGGCGATGCGGTCGAGCAGTTCGATGGTGAACTCGGGGTGGTACTGTGTAGTCCAGACGGGTGCATCGGTGTGCCGAGTTGCGAGGTGGTCGTAGTAGGATGCAGCGCCAATCGTCTCCATCTCGTCGCCCGGTTCGAGAACGTAGTCGCCGTGGACCATCGGAATCTGGTTCGAGATATCGTCGAAGAGCGGATCATCTAATTCGACATCGACGATTCCGCGTTTCTGGTCTCCTGCTTCGACAGTCCCACCGAGCGCGTCGTTGACGAGTTGGTGGCCGAAACAGACGCCGTAGGTCGGGATTTCGCGCTCGACGAGTTCGTGAACGAGTGCGCGCCCGTCGTCGATCCACGGTCGGTCGGCCGTCTCGTAGACACCTGCGGTGCTACCGGTGATGATGACGGCATCGACGCCCGGGAGGTCGGGAATTCCCTCTTGCGGAATCGAGTGTACTGCACCCTCACGGCCTTCGAGAGCGAGCGTGGCGAGCGCGTCGGTGAAGTACTGCGGGCCGTCGGTCGGCATCGTATCGCAGACGAGAATCATCGTGTGGACCGAGGCAAACCGGTTTGATAAGTATGTCTCTTGGTATCACGAGGCGGGAAAATCGGTGTGCCGGGCGGTCGCAGGTGGTGATTCCCGAACGATGCTTCGAAGCGTTTTTAGCCCGTGTGACCCTCAGACCTCACAAGTAACTATGTCAGACAAACCCGCCTCTATGTACCGGGAAATCAAGAACCCGGCGTACACGCGACGCGAGTACATCACGGGCATTCCCGGTTCCAAAATCGCACAGCACAACATGGGCGACCTGCAGGCGGACGCCGAAGACTACCCCGTCGAGATTAGCCTGAAGGTCGACGAAGACGTTCAGATTCGCCACGGCTCGCTCGAATCCGCACGTCTGTCGGCAAACCGTCTCATGCTCAAGCACGCAGGCGAGAAGCAGTACAAGATGATTCTGCGCAAGTTCCCGCACCACGTCATCCGCGAGAACAAGCAGGCAACCGGCGCAGGTGCAGACCGTGTTTCCGACGGAATGCGCCAGTCGTTCGGTAAGGTCGTCGGGACGGCCGCCCGCATCCCACGCGGCGACACCGTCTTCAGCATCTACTGCAAGGTCGAAGACGCCGCAACCGCGAAGGACGCCCTCCGCCGCGCCTACAACAAGATGTCGCCGCCGTGCCGCATCACCGTCGAGCGTGGTGAGGAACTCCTCGTCGCGTAATCGCACGAACCACTTTTCCCGTATCGCTTCTCTGGTAGCGTATGCTCCGACTCGCAGTGACGACCACGAGCGAAACTTTCGCGCGCATGCGAGACCCGCTCGCAGCGCGTGGAATCGAGGTCGGACACCTCCCGGCCAAGCAGTTCGCGCTCGACCTCGCTCGCCCACCCACTGACGAGTTCGACGTTGGCTTCGTCTACCCCTCACGGATGATGGAAGGCGGTGTCATCGACGCTCGCTACGACATTCCGTGGGTGAACACGCGCGAAGACATTCTCACCTCGCGGAACAAAGGTGGCGTCATCGCCGCACTCTCGCGCGCGAACATCCCCGTTCCGAAGACCATCGCCGTCTCGAACCCAATCGACGACGACGAACTCGTCTCCGCTATCGAATCTGCAGGTCTCGACTTCCCGCTCGTCGTCAAACCCAACTCGACCACGCGAGGCGTCGGCATCGCCAAAGCCCACGACGTGGACTCCCTGCTCGGTATCATCGACCACCAGAACCTCGTCCACGACTTCCGGGCGACGGGCGACAAATCCTATCTCGTCCAAGAGTGGCTTCCGCGCGCCCGCGACTACCGAATCATGGTACTCGATGGTGAGGTAATGGGTGGCGTCGAACGCCGACTCTCGAACGATGCGAGAGACGATGGCCGGTGGAAGCACAACGTCCACCGCGGGGCCGACGCGGTTGGCATCGACGTACCCGACGAGCATCGAAGACTGGCCGAGGCGGTGGCCGATACGTTGGGGATTCGCTATCTCGGCGTGGACCTGCTCGAATCGAACGGGCGACTCGTCGTCTCGGAGACGAACGCCCGGCCGACTATCGACGACGCTGGAAAGTACGATTCGGGCTTTTTCGACACGCTCGCGGCGCTCATCGAGCGGGTTGCAAAAAGTTCAGAATAAGACGCGATTCGTTACTCGACGTCGATTGCAGCGGAGTCCTCGGCGCGGTCGAGCGTGACCTGCAGAACGCCGTTGTTGAACGTCGCTTTGGCGGAGTGTTCGTCCACGCGGACCGGCAGGCGGATGCGCTCGTCGAACTCTCGAAGGTCGCCAGCGGCGCTAATCGTAAGCGTTTCTCCATCGCACTTGAGGTCGATAGCGTCTTTGTCGATGCCCGGGAGGTCCGCGACGAGTCGGAGTGTGTCACCCTCATCAAATACGTCGATGTGGGTTTCGGAGGCGAACCCGGCGTTGCCTCCAGTCATGTCATTCATCATCCGTTCGATTTCGTCGAAGATGTTATCGAACGGGTCGTCACGGTCGTCTCTGACCATGGGGGCCGCTATGAAATCTGAGGCTATAACGCTTCTGGCCACGACAACCAAATGATAGCATATCGCCATGAGACGGCGTCGTGCGGTTCATTTCGACGGGTCCGAATCTCGACGCACGCCGCCGGTTACTGCGCGAATGTGATTGCTTGTGTGAGATTCATGATTGTCTTTGAAAGGTAACGTTCGATTACGCCGGATTTACCGAAACAGATATACTGATTCCTCTCCGATAGCTACGTGGATACTACTCGAACATGAGTGAAAAATCCTACCTTAGTGCGGGCGCGAACGTGGACGAATCGGACGTGGTGCGGGTTGCACTCAACGGATTCGGGCGAATCGGCCGGAACATCTTCCGTGCCGTCCTCGAAAATCCGAAAGTCGAACTCGTCGGCATCAACGACGTCATGGACTTCGAGGACATGCGATACCTCGCAAAGTACGACTCCGTCCTCGGACGTCTCGACGGCCTCGAACTCGACGGTGACGCGCTGACTATCGGCGGCACCTCGGTGAGTCTCTACAACATCCAGTCCCCCGCTGAACTGCCGTGGGGCGAACTCGATGTGGACGTGGCTCTGGAGTGTACCGGTATCTTCCGGACGAAAGAAGACGCCTCGGCTCACCTCGAAGCAGGTGCACAGAAGGTCGTCATCTCGGCACCACCGAAGGGTGACAAACCCGTCAAACAACTCGTCTACGGTGTCAACCACGACGAGTACGAAGGCGAAGACATCGTCTCCAACGCCTCCTGTACGACGAACTCCGTCACGCCGATTGCGAAGGTTCTCGACGAAGAGTTCGGCATCGAGAACGGTCTCTTGACGACCGTCCACGCCTACACGGGCAGCCAGAACCTCATCGACGGCCCCCACTCGAAGCAGCGTCGTGGCCGCTCGGCCGCCGAGAACATCGTCCCGACGACGACTGGTGCCGCACAGGCCGCCACCGAGATTCTGCCACAACTCGACGGCAAACTCGACGGCATGGCGATTCGCGTCCCCGTCGTCAACGGGTCGCTCACCGAACTCGTCGTCCGACTCGAAGACAAGCCCTCTGTCGAGGAAATCAACAACGCATTCCGCGCGGCCGCAGACTCCGGCCCGCTCGCAGGTGTCCTCGGCTACACCGACGACGAAGTCACCTCGCGTGACATCCTCGGCCTGCCGTTCTCCAGCACCGTGGACCTCAACACGACCAACCAGGTCAACGACGGCGGTCTCTACAAGATTCTGACGTGGTACGACAACGAGTACGGTTTCTCCAACCGGATGCTCGACGTCGCTCACTTCATCACCCACCAGTAAGCACCACTACACTGGTTCCCCGGACTGACTGACTCGGCCCGATTTCCGGGCCAACCTCCCCACCACTAAGTAACACCTCCACGTTTTCCCAACTATGTTCAACACGCTCGACGACCTCGACCCGGAGCAACGCGTACTCGTTCGTCTCGACCTCAACTCACCCGTCGAAGACGGTGAAGTACAGGACAACCGACGGTTCGACCGACACGCCGAGACGGTCGCAGAACTCGCCGACGGCGGCCACCGTGTCGTCCTCATGGCCCACCAAGGCAGACCCGGCGACGACGACTTCGTCTCGCTCGAACAGCACGCCGACATCCTGTCGGGACACATCGGGAAGGATGTGAAATTCGTCGCCGACACCTATGGCGACGAGGCCATCGAGGCCATCGAGTCGCTCGACGCGGGCGAGGTTCTCCTGCTCGAAAACGTCCGCATGTGCGACGACGAACTCCCCGAGGAAGACCCCGAAGTCAAAGCTGAAACCGAGTTCGTCCAGACGCTCGCACCCCACTTCGACGCCTACATCAACGACGCCTACTCCGCGGCCCACCGCTCGCACGCCTCACTCGTCGGATTCGCACTCGAACTTCCCGCGTATGCGGGTCGCGTGATGGAATCCGAATATCAGGCTAACTCCTCGATTGCGACACGCGAGTTCGACGGGCAGGTGACGATGGTCGTCGGCGGGACGAAAGCGACCGACGTCATCGACGTGATGAACAACCTCGGCGACAAGGTAGACCAGTTCTTGCTCGGTGGCATCGCGGGCGAACTGTTCTTGCGCGCCGCGGGCAACGAAGTCGGATTCGACCTCGAAGGGATGGACTTCTTCGACGACCAGTGGGAGGCGAATCGAGAAACTATCGAGTCCCTCCTCGACGAACGTGGCGACCAAATCAAACTCGCCGTGGACCTCGCTTACGAGGACGAAACCGAGGACCGCGGTGAAATCGCCGTCGCAAACATCACCGAGAAAGACCGCCCGTACCTCGACGTTGGTTCGATGACCGTCGACGAGTACGACCCCATCATCCGCGACTCTGAGGCAGTCTTCGTCAAAGGCGCACTCGGTCTGTTCGAAGACGAACGCTTCGCCGTCGGCACGGTGGGCGTCCTCGAAGCAATCTCCGAGACCGATTGTTTCTCCGTCGTCGGTGGCGGCGACACCTCGCGCGCAATCGAGATGTACGGCATGGACGAAGACGACTTCGGCCACGTCTCTATCGCTGGCGGTGCGTACATCCGCGCACTCACCGGCGCACCGCTCGCGGGCGTCGAAGTGCTGAAACAAGACTAAACACGCGCGTTTCTTCAGCTATTTCGCAGACAAGAGTAGTATTCTCACCACTCGAACGACGGCGAGCGCGACTACCGAGTAGCACAGTGCCAGCGCCACGACGCCGAGCCAATTACTCTCCGGATGTGGCTTTTCGACTCGCCCAGAGAGCAACACGACAGCACCGACGAAGGCGACAAAGATTCCAGTCAGTTCGAGTGTCACGGCCACCATACTCTGTGGTATATCTACACGACGTGTGGCACTCCGTGAAATAGATGTCTATGAAATTTGATGTCCGTGGCGAGCAAATGGTGGGGTATGAAACTCGGTGTCGTCTCCGATACGCACGATAACCTCGAGTACGTCCACGCCGCAGTCGAACACTTCGAACGGGAGAACGTCGATGTCGTCGTCCACTGCGGTGATATCGTCGCCCCGTTCTCGGCCACGCCGTTCGACGCCGAATTCGAATTTCACGCCGTCCGCGGCAACAACGACGGCGAGTGGAAACTCCGCGAGATTGTAAACTCCTTTGGCACCTATCACGACGATTTCGCCCACCTGACCATCGACGGCAAGGACATCGCGGTGTATCACGGGACCGAACCTGGCCTCGTCGAGACGCTTCTCGAATCCGACGCCTACGAGTACGTGCTTCGCGGCCACACCCACGAGCGGTCGCTCGACTACTACGGGGCGACGACGCACGTCAATCCCGGTGGCCTCCCGATTCCGGGGGCAGACGAAGCGTTCCACGTCGCCGTAATCGACCTCGCAACAGAGAACGTCGCGTTCGAGACGATTTGAGCGACGGACAGAAAAGAGCGCGAAACTGCGGGTGAACAGACGGACCGACTAGTCGTCGGCGAACTCTGCGCGCGCCTGTTCAGAGAACCCAGAAGGGTCGCCGGAGATGCCGATGCCGAGACGCCGGTCTGTGAGTTCCATACTCGTCTTCTGGTCTTCGAGTTCGAACATGGCGCGAATCGCGTCCACGTTCTCCGGAATCACGTCGGATTCCTGGTGGATTGCCTGGAAGAGATAGAGGTCACGACCGGAGACGCCGATGGACTCGCCCCAGACACAGTTCTCCCACATGTCGCCGCGCGGGCGGTTCGCGTCGAGTGCGAAGTCCTTGAGTTTGCCAGCACCGTCGATGCCGAGGCCCTCCGGAATGACGTACACGCGGTTCTCGCCTTCGAGCAGTTGGCGGACGTGTGCGCCCGTCACGTCGTCACCGAGGGTGACGTTGAGGGCGTGAACGTGCATCAGCGTCGCCGGGACTTTCAGTCCAAGCGTGTCGATTTCGAGGTCGGGGAAGATGGTCTTCACGTCGGGGCCGTGGTGCGAAGGAACCGAGATTGGGTCGGGAAGAATGTCGTTGATTGGCCCCCGAGAGTTCTGTCCGGGGTCGCCACCGCGGCGAACCAGTGTCGCACGGACTTTCTCGACGCCGTACTCTTCTTTCAGGGGAGCGATGATGCGCGAGAGACCGGTCGTGTTACACGAGACGACGCGGACGTAGTCGGCGTCGCGGGCCGAGTCATAGTTGGCGCGAGCGTTGAAGCTCACCTCGGCGACGTCCGAGCTTTCGCCGCCTTGGAAGATTGCGGGCGTGTGGTGGGTTTCGTAGAGTTCGCGGTTGCGTGCGCCGATTCCGGAGGGCGTACAGTCGACGATTACGTCGGCTTCGGCGACGAGTTCGTCTACTTCGCCAGCGAGTTCGATACCCGCTTCAGAAAACAGGGGCGCTCGTTCGGGAATCGCGGCGTACATCGAATAGCCACGTTCGACCGCGGTGTGTGCTTCGAAGTTGGGCTGTGTCTTGGCGACGCCGATGATTTCCATATCGGGTTGCGCCTCTACGGCATCGGCAACGCGCTTTCCGATTGTACCGTAGCCGTTGACTCCCACTCGTATCATGCATACATGACCTCTTTCACCGAACATAGTTATTTCGATGGTTAGAAGCCAGAAATTAACTCTCAACCGAGTGACTCGCTCGATTATCTCTGAGGCGAGTGAAGTTGGGTCAAACGGGGGAAATCGAGGGCCATCGTTGCATTACGGCGGCGTTTGGTCACAGATGGGAATGCCTAACCGACCAGACACACCATGCACATTCATGACCTACTCCGATGCGGACCTCCGGGCCGCCAGCGAGACGGCGATTCACCAGTGTCTCGACCTCCAAGCCGACGAGTCGCTCGTCGTCGTCACCGACGACAAACGAGAAACGATTGGCGAAGCACTCTACGAAGTCGCCGCCGAGGTGACCGACGACGTCTCCATCATTCGCTACCCACCGGGCAACCAACACGGCGAAGAGCCACCAGCACCGGTTGCCGCCGCGATGGCAAACGCCGACGCCTTCCTCGCGCCGACGACGAAGAGCCTGAGTCACACTCGCGCACGCGGGGCCGCCTGCGATGCGGGCGCTCGCGGTGCAACCCTTCCCGGAATCACCGAAGAAGTGTTCGTGACCGGTCTCGACGCCGACTACGACGAGATTTACCGACACAGCAAAGAGATGCTCGAAGCAGTCGGCGAGGCCGACGAAGTTCGGGTGACGACCGAGAAAGGAACGGACATCACCTTCGTCCGCGGTGACCGCGAATGGCTCGCCGACACGGGCTACATCGCCAACGAAGGCTCCTTCTCCAATCTCCCAGCGGGCGAAATCTTCCTCAGCCCCGTATCTGCCACGGGCACCTACGTCGTTGACGGGACCATGATGCCGCACGGCCTGCTCGACGACGACCAAGAACTCCGCTTCGAAGTCGAGGACGGTTTTGTCACCCGCATCTCCGACGACGATATCCGCGAACAGGTCGAAACCGCCGCCGAGGAGGTCGGCCAAGACGCCTACAACCTCGCCGAAATCGGTATTGGAACCAACGTCGGCGTGACCGACCTCGTCGGCTCCGTCCTCCTCGATGAGAAGGCCGCTGGGACGGTCCACATCGCTATCGGCGACGACGCGGGCATCGGCGGCGACACCGACGCACCGCTCCACCTCGATGGCATCATCCGCAAGCCGACGGTGTACGCTGACGGCGAAGAAGTCGAACTTCCGCAGCCCTAGTCTCTCTTTTCAGCCGAGGAGACACTCCCCGGCGATTGCTGTCGCACACGACTCGTAGCACCGGAGTTCGCCATTTCCGAGTGCGACGTAGAGTGCGCCATCGACCAGTGCGAGACCCGATGGCGATGCCGAGACAGAAAGTTTGCCGACCCCGCGAACTTCGCCGGTCGAGGTGTCGAGCGCGTAGAGGTAGTTCGGCGTTCGCTCCTCGTCGGTGTGTTCGACGACGACGTAAATTGTCGCACCGATGATAGCGGGCGTCCAATCGAACATCACCAGCGGGTCCGGCCCGAACGACCACTCCAGTTCCCCGGTGTCGAGTCGGCGAGCGAGCAGGCGATTGTCGTCACAGTAGTAGACGAGCCCTGCCGTGGTTGCGACGCCAGCGGTGGACCACTTTCTCGCGGCGTGTTTCCAACGAACCTCTCTGCTTCGACGGTCGAGAGCGACCACGTATCGCTGGTCGCTGTCGCTCCCAGCCACGTTCTCGCTCACCGTGGTCAGAATCGTCTGGTTGGTCACCGTCACGGGTCCGGCAATCGGCATCGACCGCTCCCACAGTCGCTCGCCGGTTGCGATGTCGAGTCCGACGAGACCCGAATCGCCGCCGAAGAAGGGAACGTACACGGTGTCACCGAACGCGGACAATGTCCACGGAAACCGTCGTGTCGAGAACCCCGCCTCCCACACCGGGTCGCCGGTCTCGGAATCGAGCGCGACGACCTGTACGGGTGGTTCTCGGTCCCCGTAAGTTGCAGTAATCGCCAGTTCATCGGAGACGATGGGTGGCGCGATAACTGGCCACGGTTGGTCGGTCGTCGGAATCGGTTCGGTCCACAGAAGGTTCCCGTTAGTATCCAGCGCGTGTAGCCCTTCGAACGTCCGGGCGTAGAGTCGGTCCTTCTCGACTACGACCGAGTCATGATGGAACCGATTTTCTTCTCTGTCGGCGACAGAAACAGTGGTTCGCCACTGTTCCTCGCCCGTCTTCGCATCGTACGCCGAGACGACCGACTCGTGTTCGGTATCGTAGCCACCCCGCGTGTGCAAGTAGTAGACGACGCCATCGGAGACGACGGGCGAACTCGTCGGAAAGCCATCGAACACCTCGGTTCGCCACGCGGGATAAAGGTCTCCTTCCACCCCCCTTCCGGGTGTTGCACCCGTTCGGGCGTCATCGCCCCCGTAGCGCGACCACATTCCGTCGTAGGTTGGGCGGTCTTGGATTCCCGAGAGGCACCCCACCGTCGTCACCAGCGCGGACGCGCCGAGCGTGGCGAGAAATCGGCGACGGGTCGGGGAAGGCATGGTGAGACGTTAGCTGTTCGACATAAAAATGGCTCGGACGCCGCGGCACCGATTCCCACGCGCACGAGGAGAAAGGCGGGTTTTTACGCCCTGAACGGATATCCGACCGTATGAGCCTACCCGACGCCGGTGAACGCGTCCCACTCTCTTGTCCGACGTGTTCACCCTCCGACCCCACCGTCCACGAGGTGCTCAAGCCCGGCGGTCACTCGACCGTCCGCTGCACCGAGTGCGGTCACGTCCACAAAGAGAAAATCGAAGTCCCGGACGAAATCGACATGGACGTCGTCGTCTCGCAGGACGGCTCGTCCGTCTCCACGACCGTCTCGGCACCGAAAGAGGCGACCATCGAGATGGGCGACGAGTTCATCGTCGATACCCCCGAAGCGATTCAACTCGTCCGCATCACGGGCATCCAAGTCGGCCCCGAACAGCGCGTCGAAGAGGCGCTGGTGAAGGATATCAAAACCGTCTGGACTCGCGTCGTGGACAACGTGAAAGTCAACGTCACAATCCACCCGAAGGAAGGTGACGGCTACAACGAAGAGACCCGCAGTATCACCGTCAACGTCCCCGGCGACTACGAGTTCGTCGTCGGCGAGTCCGAACAGTTCGGCGACGAAGAGGTCAAAGTCGAGGGCCTCGTCGTCCGCGCCGACGCGCCCGAGTACCGCCACGGAAAACTCGACCACCCCGGCGATATGGTCTACGCGAAGGACGCAAAACGCGTCTACACCCGCGACGAATCCTCGTCGGCGTGGTCCGCCTGGTAAGCAGACCGGGTCTCTTTCGAACGACCATCAGAACGTGTTTTTGTGCTGGCCTGCATCCGGACAGGCATGCCGACCCGCGACCGCTCACGGTTTTCTATCGAATCGCTCGCACTCTTGTGGGCCGCCCGCGAGAGCGGCGTCATCGACGCGCTGACGACGAACGCAGGCACCGCTGAGCAAGTCGCAGACGAAGCAGGAATCGACCCCCGAGCGGCGCGTCTCACTGTCGATGCACTCGAATCGATGGGCTTCATCAAGCGCGTCGGCGACGAGTTCGAGATTACGAATCGCGCATTGGGCTTTCTCGCCAAGCGCGACGTGCGCTCGATTGGCCGCCTGCCCAACGCACTCGACCGGTTTTCGCTCTACGCCGCGCTTCCGGAGACGATGGCGACTGGAGACGCGCCGCCCTTCCCAGACGACTGGGCACGAAACCGACTCGGCGCGCACGACGCAACCGACGAAGCGGTCGTTCGAGCGTGCGTGACGTCCGCCGTCCGTGCGAATCCACGTGCCGAGCGCGTCCTCGATTTTGGCGGGAAATCCGGCGTGTTCGCCCGCGAGTTCCGCGCTCGCGGCTACGACGTGACCTTCCTCGACGACGGTGAGATGGTCGAAATCGTTCGACCACTGCTCTCTCGTGCCGGAATCGACCTCGTTGCGGGCGACGTGACGAATCCCCCAGTTTCCGAGTTCGACCTCGTGTTCGCCGACGACGCGTTCGTGGGCCACGACCCAGACTCTGCCAAGCGAGTCGTCGAAGCCGTCTACGATGCGCTCGCACCCGGCGGAACAGCGGTGTTCATCGACGCGCTGTCGAACCGGTGTTCGGTGGCGACGACGACCCAGCGCGCGGTCGATGCGCTCGCATATGGCCGTGGGGAGTGCTACGACGAAGAACAGGTCAGAAAGTGGGTTTCCGACGCCGGGTTCGAGCGCCCGACGATTCGCGATATTCCGGGGACCGACGCGCAAGCAATCGTGTGCGAGCGTGCGGTTCATTAACGACGGACGCCGAGGACGAACATGGACTTCGACGTGTTGCGCGAGGACATGGTCGATGGGTTAGAGCTATCGCTCGGCCCGCTCGACGAGGCCGTCGGCCTCGCCCTCCGTACTGTCCCGCGCCACGAGTTCGTCGCCGATGCACCCTACGAGAACCGAACGGGTGAGCATCGGGACACGCGGACGACGATTCTCTCACCGAGTACCGCCACGAGGTTGGTCTCTGCGCTCTCTCCCGACCCCGACGACACTATTCTCGTCGTCGGGGCTGGCGTGGGCTACACCGCCGCCCTCATCGCCGAAATCGTCGGCGACGCCAACGTCCACGCCGTCGATATTACCCGAAAGCTCGTCTACGCGGCCCGCTCGAACCTCCAGAGCGCGGGCTACGGCGGCGTGCTGGTCGATTGCCGCGATGGAGTAGATGGATTGCCCGAGTACGCCCCGTTCGACCGCATTCTGGTCGAGGCTTCGGCGGTTCGCCCGCCCCGACAGTTGCTCGGCCAACTCGCAGACGATGGCCGACTCGTCATGCCGATTGGCATCGGCGACCAGACACTCATCGCGTTCGAAGACGGTGCTGTGGCCGAGGACTTCGGCCCAATCTCGTTTAAACCGTTGCTCGTCGATGGCGAACAGACCGGGAGCATCGTCCGCAACCGAACCAAGCGCGAAGACCCCGAATACGAAGGCCGAGGCTGGCACGCAGGGACGGGGTGGGAACAAGAGTGGATCGACTGGGGCGCGCGGTAGCACTGTAAGTGACAGCCCCATAGAGTGTCACGGTTCTACTCCTCCGAGAACCGGCGACGAATGCTATTTCTCACACGCTCTATCTAGAACTGGTGAAACACCCATGGAGAAGAACGTTGGTGGATACGACCGCATCGCGCGGGCGGTACTCGGCCCAGTGCTGATTCTCGTCGCCCTAGCGATGTTCGGCGGTCTGCTGGTAATCGCAACCGCCACGCTCCAGGCCACCATCGCCGTCGTGGCACTCCTCGTCGGCGCAGTCCTCACCGTGACTGCAGTCACACAGAAGTGCCCGCTCAACAGAGCCCTCGGCATCAACACCTACAAGGGTGCGATGGCGGCCGAGCGTGGAACCGACACCCCGCGACCGCGGGCGTAATAATTCGATTTTGATTAACTCTTCAACCCGCTTCCCGTGAGTGGAACGACCACGTCGTCGTCGCGTTCGATTTCGCCTGTCGCCCGCAACTGGTGGAGGGCAGCGGGTGCGACTGCACACGTCGGTTCGGTGTAGAAGCCGTGTCTGTGCAGGCGGTCGAGTTCGTCTTCGACGGCGGCCTCAGAGAGCGCGATTGCGTCGCCGCCGGTTTCGTCGAGGGCGGCCATGATTTCGGACTCACGAACCGGGTTTTGGATTTGAATCCCGTCCGCAACGTCGTTCGTCTCGCCGGTGGAGCGATGAAGCTTGTCCGCAATCGGGGCGTAGCCTGCGGCCTGTGCGCCGTAGAGGCGTGGAACGTCGTCTATCCAGCCCGCTTCGTAGAGCGCGTTGAACCCGCGATACGCACCGAGAAAGAGCGTCCCGTGGCCGAGCGGCGTGACGATTGCATCGGGAACCTCCCAGTCGCGCTGGGCGGCGAGTTCGTAGGCGAACGTGGCGGTTCCCGCGAAGAACGCAGGGTTCCACGCGTGGCTCGCGTACCACGCGTCGCCGTCGGTGACGGCTTCGACGCAGGCGTCGGTGACGGCTTGGCGAGAGCCTTCGACGCGAACTGGCGTCGCTCCGGCGCGCTCGATAGCTTTCAGTTTCGACCGTTTCGCCGAACGCGGGACGTAGATTTCGGCGTCGATTCCGGCGCGTGCGGCGTAGGTCGCAATCGCCGCACCAGCGTTGCCTGAAGAATCTTCGACGACGCGCTCGACACCCAACTCGCGGGCGAGCGAAAGCGTCGTCGTCGCGCCGCGGTCTTTGAACGACCCGGTGGGGAAGACATACTCCAGTTTGAACGCGGCGTCCCACTCGGGCGCATCGACGAGCGGTGTCATTCCCTCGCCGAGTGTGGCGTGCGGTTCGGTGGGGAGGAAGTCTTCGAACGCCCACAACCCGCGCCGGAGGTCGATGTTGGCCTCGGTGGGGTCGAAAACGGCGGGGAGAAACGAGGTTTCGAAATCGAGCGGGCTATCACAGGAACAGCGCCAGCGCCACGCCTCGTAGGTGGTTCCGCAGGTGGGACACGAGAGGCGAAGGGTTGGCGGGAGCGAGGTGTCGGCTGACATGGTCAGTAGTTGTCGATGTCGATACCGACAGAGCAGACGTACTCGCCGGAGGCGACCTGTGGGAGTCGCCGGGCGCGCCAGAAGATGCCGCTGTGGTCGGCAGTGACGCGGGCTTTGAGTTGGCCGAACACGTCGGTGATTTCGAAGAGGACGTCGCCCGCGCTCACTTCGTCACCGAGTGCGCGCTTGAATCGGACGAGACCGCCCGATGGCGAGCCGTATTGGTCGAATCCGCGGGCGCGTGTCTGTGGGTCGCGGTTCACGTCGCCGTCGAGAAAGCCGTAGGCGCGGAGGACGTTGTGGACGCCGCGAACACCAAGTTGGATGCTCTCTTCGTCCCACCCGACACAGCCGCCGAGTTCGGGGTCGATAGTCGGGATTCCGGCGTCGGGTCCGGCACGGGCGAGTTGACCGTCCGGCCCTTTCTGGTCGAGGACGTAGCCACAGCCGAACGTCTTGGCGAGACGGAGACATTCGGCGTGCATTCGGTGGTGACGGCCACACCGGACGCGAACTTCGTTTATCATCTGACTCGTCGAGCCCTGGTGAAGGTCCAGAATGAGGTCGGCCCCGCGTGCGACTTTGAACGTCACGTCGGCGATGCGCTCAGAGGAGGTACCGCGCTCGTCGCCGGGATACGCTCGGTTCATCTTTCGGTCGTCGATGGGATTGCGGTGTTGGGCGACCTGGAAGGCGTGGTAGTTGACGATACCGACGATGAGAATCGTCCCGGAAATCTCACTTGGGTCGAGTTGCGGAACGAGGCGCTGGATGACGCCGACGCCGTTGAGTTCGTCACCGTCGGAGGCGGCTTGGATGTAGAGCGTCTTGCCGGATTTCGCGCCGTTGATGACCGCGACAGGGAGGCCGACCGTCCCACCGTCTCGGGATTCTCCCACTTCGAGGCGGCCAACGGCCATCTCCCCGGGGGCCGCAGACGCAGTTCCCACAGTAGTCATACCGCCAAGGTTGGACCCACCTCCCTTTAGAAATTCGGTCCCGTCAGCGCAGTACGGAAAAGCGGTGTCGCTTTAGTTTGTGGGTCGTAACTGGAAATTGTGACAGACGACATTCCGGAGCGCCCGCCGAGTAGTGGACTCGTGCAGGCGCTCAACGTCCCGCGAAACGCCGGTATCGGCCTCGTGGCCGGGGTCGTCCTCGCGGTCAGCGCCTACCTCGTTCGTGTCCTCGAACTCTTCGGACCCTTCGCGGGCACGCGTCAGTACCCCGGGCTCGGCCCCGAAGGCTGGTTCCTCATCCTCGCGTTCGTCCTCGCGTCGGCGACGGCACTCTTGGTCACTGCCGTGTTGACAATCGTCTCGGCGTATCGGCTGAGCAAAGAAGTCTAACTACTCGTCGAACTCGCGCTCGTCGCCGACGAGTTCGCCCAATCGCTCGGCACCGGCGCGGGTGCCCTTCGCGATAATAACGTCACCGGCGTTGAGTCGCGTCCTCGACCCGGGCGAGACGACCCACTCCTTGCGCCCCTGTCGGCGGACGGCGATGACGCGCATGCCCGTCTCGGACTTGACGCGCCGGTCGCCGAGCGTCGCGTCTGCGAGGGCGCTGCCGTCGGCGACGCGGAGGCGAATGATGACCTCGTCCGATTCCTTGACGGCGGCGGCGACGACGGGGTGTGCGTCGATGCCGTGGAGGACGCCCTCGGCGATTTCCAGTGCGGCGTCGCTTATCACCTCGGTCGCACTGGCGATGTGGACGAGACCACGGAGTTGGACGGGGTCTTCGACGCGACTCGCCGCGCGGAGTGTCCACGCTTCGAAGCGGGATTTGAGCGCGTCCACCTCGGCTTCGAGTTCTTCGACTTCCTCGGCGACGCCCTCGCTGTCGAAGAGGACGGCCCCGTAGGCGAGGTCAACCGCGAGTTCGCTCATGTCCTTCATGAGGACGATAGAATCGACCGCGCGTTCGAGGTCGCGGATGGTCGGTTCCTCGATTTCTGGTTGGTCGTAGGGCGACCCGGTGGCCGTCTCGTAGACGGTCTGGAGTCCTTCGTCGCGGCCGCGGAGTAGGAGTACGTCGTCGGCCCGAAGCACCGTCTCGTGGTTGGGGTTCGTCACCCACTCGTCGCCCCGGTAGATGGCGACGACACGGACGCCCGTCTCGGTCTCCATGTTGATTTCGCCCAGCGTCTGCGACGAGTACGGCGACGACGTGGTGAGTTCGCAGCGAATCGTCGTCTCGACTGCCTCGGGGAGCGCCGCGCGAATCGCATCCGGGAGGCCAATGTCCTCGATGACGACCTTCGCGATGTCGCCCGCGGCGTCGGCGATTTTCTCTGCGGCACCGACGACGCCGAGGACGGGGGCGAGTTCTTCGGCGTCTTCGGGGCTTCGCGCGGCCATCATCAGACTCATGCGCGCTTGCAGTTGGAGGATGTCCATCCGCTCTTCGAGCGCGAGGACGGCGTACGCGAGGTCTTCGTTGGCGTGGAGGACCGACGAGTACGAGAGGTCGATGAGCAACTCGGCAGTGTCCTTCATCTCCGCGAGTACCGCCTTCACGCTGACGGGTTCGTACTCGACGTCCTCGGGGTTCATGCGCCCGGTTTCACGACGCGACGCTAAAAGACTTGTCAGGAATATCGGTGGCACGTTGTTCGTACTCTGTACGCCGTCATCTGATATGACCTGTGAGGGTGAGACATGCACACGCAACCCATATTTAAACACGGCTAAATTTTCGACAAACGACGAACTGCGCGTTGGCACGTGACGTGCTGAAAATCGAGCGACCTGACACCGCTACGAAGTGTGTGGCAGTCGATAACATATACAACAAAACGATAACGCTTTTTTGATATGGTAAGCAACGTTCTGGGTATGTCAGGCGAATTAAAACGGGGGCTGGAAGGTGTGCTGGTTGCGGAGTCTGAACTTAGTTTCATCGACGGCGACGCAGGCCAACTCATCTACCGTGGCTACGCTATCGAGGACCTCGCGCGTGACGCAAGTTACGAAGAGGTACTCTATCTCCTCTGGCACGGGGAACTGCCGAATAGTGAGAAACTCGAAGCGTTCTCCGAAGGGCTGGCCGCCCACCGTGACCTCGGTGACGGCATTCTCGAGGTGACACGCGAACTCGCCGAACAGGACGAAGCGCCGATGGCGGCGCTCCGAACGCTGGTCTCTGCGATGTCGGCCTACGACGACGACGCCGACTTCGAGGACGTCACCGACCGCGAGACCAACCTCGAAAAGGCAAAGCGCATCACGGCAAAGACGCCCTCGGTACTCGCGGCCTACGCACGGTTCCGCCGCGGCGACGACTACGTCGAACCCAAAGAAGACCTCGGCCACGCGGCGAACTTCCTCTACATGCTCAACGGCGAAGAGCCGAACGACGTGCTGGCCGAGACGTTCGATATGGCACTCGTTCTCCACGCCGACCACGGCCTGAACGCTTCGACGTTCTCCGCGACGGTCACGGCATCCACGCTGTCGGACCTCTACAGTGCAGTGACCTCTGCAGTTGGCACGCTCGCAGGGTCGCTCCACGGTGGCGCGAACGCGAACGTCATGAAGATGCTGAAGGAAATCGACGACAGCGACATGGACCCCACCGAGTGGGTCGAGGATGCACTCGAAAACGGCAAGCGAGTTGCTGGCTTCGGTCACCGCGTCTACAACGTCAAAGACCCGCGCGCGAAGATTCTCGGCGGGAAGTCTGAGGCGCTCGGTGAGGCCGCAGGCGACATGAAGTGGTACGACATGTCCGTCGCCATCGAAGAGTACATCGGCGAAGAGAAGGGCCTCGCACCGAACGTGGACTTCTACTCGGCTTCGACGTACTACCAGATGGGAATCCCAATCGACCTTTACACTCCGATTTTCGCCGTCTCACGCGTCGGTGGCTGGATTGCACACGTCCTCGAACAGTACGAGGACAACCGCCTTATCCGCCCACGCGCGCGCTACACGGGCGACAAAGACCTCGAGTTCCCAGGGCTGGACGAACGGTAGAACGAACAGGGCACGGCACGGGGGTTTTTTCTTTTTTAATCGTCTTCCGTAGCGTCAGCGCCGACGCTGCCACGTTCGCGCATGAGTGTGTCGGCGTGGTCGGCCCACGCGACGTACCTGAACGCGACGAGGAGAAACAACCCCATCCACGAGAAGGCAGCGATGATGCCGAGTTGCGGGCCGAGCGGACCGAACCCGAAGCCATCGACCAGCAGGTACGACAGGCCGACGAAGAAGCCGAACATGCCCGTGATGCGGGCGACGAAGGGAATGCGTGTCGCACCCGCGCCCTGTAACGACCCCGAGAGACCGACGAAGAGTGCGAGACCGGGCGCAGCGAGTCCGTAGGCGATAGCGAACTCGACGGCCCACGCGAGGTCCGCGTCGTTGCCGCCGGTGCCGAGCAATCCCACGGCGGGTTCGGCGAACGCCGCGAGGAGAAATCCGATTCCGCCGACCGTGACGACCGAGAGCAGTGCAACTGCGGCCCCGTTGAACCGTGCGCGTTCGCGGTCACCCTCGCCCAACGCTTGGCCGACGAGGATACTGGCGGCGACACTGTAACCGCGTGCCAGTGGGCCGGTGACCTGCTGGTAGACGCGCCGACCGATTTGGAAACCAGCGTTGACGGCGTCGCCGAAGCCGAGCAAGAGGGCGTTGAACGGGAACTCCGCGAGTTCTGCCGCGATACCTTCGCCGACGCGGGGAGCAGAGATACCCACCAACTGCGTCGCAACAGTTCGGTCGCGCGGGCGGACGAATCCAATCGCCGAGGAAGGCCGAAAGAGGGCAAAGAGAAGCAAACTCGCGGAGACGACGTTGGCCGTCGAGGTTGCGAGGCCGACGCCGAAGACGCCGAGTGCCGGGAGTCCAAAGAGTCCGAACCCGAGGCCGACCGAGAGACCGATGTTGAGGACGTTGGCGAACAGGTTCACGACCATCGGTGTCCGTGTGTCACCAATTCCTTGGAGTGAGCGTGCCCCGACGAGCGCGAGGAGGCGGGCGGGAGCAGTAGCGAAGACGACCGCGAGATACGTCGTGCCGAGTTGGACGGCACGCTCGCTCGCTGGGAACACTCCAATTGCAACGTCGCCGAGGAGAAATCCGAACGCGATGAACGGAAGTCCGGCGAGAAACGCGAGTAAGAGTGCAGTTTGTATCGCTTCGCTCCGGTTTGTGTCTGCACCACTCCCCGTGTCCTGACTGGAGAGCGCGATTGCACCGCTCCCGAGACCGAGACCGATGCGGAGCGGAAAGCGCGCGTAGAGGTCTGCGAGGCCAATAGCGACGACTGCGGCTGGAGAGAGCGCCGCAGTGACGGCCACATCGACCGTTCGCATCGCCGTCCGTGACGTTTGCTCGGCCATCACGGGCCACGCGAGGGCGAAGATGCGCCGCCAAACTGCGCGCAGGCGGCCAGGGTCCATACCCGATTCTTGAGGGATGGACAGATGACCGTACCGAAACCGGAAGAGGGTCACAGACCAGTTGGTGACCGAAGTGTCAATTATTCATACTGAGAACGACACGTGGACGACACCTGTCAGACACGAGATTGACCTCGCTGCTGTCTTGCGATTTCACTTTCGCTCCGGGTGGGGGATGTTTATATACACGGGCGTTAGAGTGGAAGGTGCACGTCACACGCGTGCGTTCCCCCATTTCCCCCATCCCAACACGCTGAGCGAGAGATATCGCTTCGCGTCGCCGAAAACTCACCCGATGGCGCGGCAAATCTTTCCCGAACGATTAAACAGTGGTAACGTAGACTCCAGATTATGCTCTCTCTTTCGGACGTCGAAGACGCCCGCGAGCGCGTCGAGACGGTTGCGCGACGCACACCGCTCGAATACTCGCACACCTATTCGGACATGACAGGTGCCGACGTACACCTCAAACTCGAAAATTTCCAACGGACCGGTTCGTTCAAGATTCGCGGAGCGATGAACCGCATCGCGACACTCTCTGCGGAGGAGAAGGCGGCGGGTGTGGTCACCGCAAGTGCGGGCAACCACGCACAGGGTGTCGCGCTCGCGGCAACCCGCGCAGGCGTCGATTCGAAAATCGTGATGCCCGAACACGCACCGATTACGAAAGTCAAAGCCACCGAACGTTACGGTGGCGACGTGATTCTCTACGGGGCCGACTACGACGAAGCCCAGAACAAAGCCCACGAAATCGAAGACGAAGAGAATCGAACCTACGTCCACGCGTTCGACGACGAGTACGTGATGGCTGGTCAAGGGACGATTGGCCTCGAAATCGTCGAGGACTGCCCTGAACTCGAGACGGTCATCGTCCCTATCGGCGGTGGTGGACTCATCTCCGGTATCTCGACTGCGGTCAAAGCACTCCACCCCGAGGCGCGGGTCATCGGCGTCCAAGCCGAACACGCCTCCAGCGTCGCCGACTCACTCAACAAAGGGTCGATTCAGGAACTCGACGAAGTGGATACGATTGCAGACGGGATTGCCGTCCGTCGGATGGGTGACCGAACGTTCGACGTGATTCGGGAACGCGTCGACGAGGTCGTGACCGTCTCCGACGAGGAGATTGCCGTCGCACTCACCTATCTTCTCGAACGCTCGAAGACGCTCGTCGAGGGGGCGGGCGCTGTCGCCCTCGCGGCCCTGATTTTCGACAAGTTCGACTACGACGAAGACGAGACCATCGTCCCCGCACTGTGTGGCGGGAACATCGACATGAACACGCTCACGACCGTCGTCATGCGCGGCCTCGTCGAGACGGGGCGCTATCTGAAGATTCGAACCGAACTCAAGGACCGTCCGGGGTCGCTCGAAAACCTCATCCAAATCATCGCCGACAAGAAGGCCAACATCTACGCAGTTCGCCACGACCGAACCTCACGGAAGATTGCGCTGAACGCGACCGAAGTCGAGATTGACTTGGAGATGCGCGGGCCAGACCACGTAGACGAGTTGCTCGCAGCACTCCGAGCAGAGGGATACGAAGTCGCCGTTCTCGACTGAACACTTCCCGCCTATTTTATCACCGATTGGCGAATCTTGCCGGACATGAAGCGGATTATCGAGACTGACGAAGCACCGGCAGCAGTCGGCGCGTACAGCCAAGCAACGACGAACGGTTCGCTGCTCTTCACGGCGGGGCAGATTCCACTGACACCGGACGGTGAACTGCTCGACGACGAAGACATCGCCACGCAGACGACCCAGTCGCTCGACAACGTGATGGCTATCCTCGAAGAGGCTGGTGCGAGCGCCGACGACGTGCTGAAGACGACCGTCTTCCTCGGCGACATCGACGACTTCGCCGAGATGAACGAGACGTACGCGACGTACTTCGGCGAGAGCCCACCGGCGCGTTCGGCGGTCGAAGTCGCCAACCTGCCCAAGGGCGTCGGCGTCGAAATCGAAGCAGTGGCTGTCGTCGACGAGGAGTGAGCCCCACCGTCAAGTCTGCGCTCTTGTGGGGCGTCGTCGGGATGTTCCTCGTCGGCGTCCTCGCGCAGGGTGCAGTCCTCTCCGGGGTTGGACCGCGACTCTCGCTCGTCGCGGGCGTCGCCTTGGCACTCGTCGTCGGTGTCGTCGTCGCGGGCGTGACGTATGTCATCGAACCGCGAATCGAATCGAAAGGAAGGGCTTAAATTAGTCACCCGGATACGTTTGGGTGTAAGCCAGGATGGCCGAGCGGTAAGGCGCACGCCTGGAAAGCGTGTTCCCTTTGGGATCGGGGGTTCAAATCCCTCTCCTGGCGCTTTCTCCGAAAACTACGCCCTCAAGCGACGCGTCTCGTCGTGTTGCAGGCGGCCGTTTTCGTGAAGCGCTGACGAGAGGGATTTGAGCCAAGGAGCAAATCTCTGATTTGCGACTGCGGTTCAAATCCCGTCGGCCACCTCTCGAACCACATTTTGCAATCGCCTGTCCCGAAAACACCTCATTCGGCCACAGGCTTGCGACTCATACCCGATACATCCTGAATCCTGAATTTCAATATATTACCAAAGTGTGCAAAACATTCATCCCCATGGGAGTAGATGACACGGTTGACAATGCCTGACACCAAATCCGGCCGAGAGAAGAAAGGGCTCAACAAGCAGGCGCAGCTCGATGCGACCTTGTATGAGCAGGAGTTAGAGGTGTTAGACGGTGAATCTAACGAGCCGCCACTCGACGAACTCGGTGGGGAGTTCATCGCTGACGAACTTCCCGACGACGAATAACCCGCGGCCCGCTATCCACCTTTTTATCAACGCACTCGAAACCCCCAGAGCGTGTCACACCGTGCAAACTACGCGACCGTCTTCGTAGGGGCGCACCTCCACCCCGATGGGCAGTCGCTCGACGTCGAATGGGCCGAAGATTGCGGCGACGAAACGAAGAAGTTCGAGTTTGACGTTCCGACCGACGACCCCCAAGAGCCGTACGTCGGTATCCAAGCCTTCGACGTGAGTGAGTACGGTCACGAGATTCGTATCAACGGCGAATCACTCTCTGGATTCGACATCCCACCGAACGAAGGGTGGCAATACTGGGCGGACACCATCACGGGCGCGGAACTCGTCGGTGGGACGAACACTCTCAAAATCGTCCGCGATGGCGACGGAGACGACGCATTCGCTGTCGGCACGGTCACGATTCACTGGAAAGAACCAGTCGAAAAATAGTATATAAAGAGCCACTTGGTGGCCACCTACCGGGTAATGACAAGTGTTGTCACGATTGCCAAGGGAGGCACCCAAAAGTCGCCACTGTCTCCTGTTTCCTATCGTTGCAGTGTGTAATTTACCGGGACTTTCGAAAATAGCGCCTGCATCAGATTTATATAGAAGCACAAACAATCAGGCGATGTCTATGAGCCAGCGAATGCAGCAGGGTCAGCCGATGATCATTCTCGGCGAAGACTCCCAGCGCGTCAAGGACCGCGATGCGCAAGCCTACAACATCCGTGCCGCTCGTGCAGTCGCACAGGCAGTACGCTCGACACTCGGCCCGAAAGGGATGGACAAGATGCTCGTCGATTCGATGGGCGACGTGACCATCACCAACGACGGTGTGACCATCCTCAAAGAGATGGACATCGACAACCCGACGGCCGAGATGATCGTCGAAGTCGCCGAAACACAGGAAGACGAAGCAGGCGACGGGACGACGACCGCTGTCGCCATCGCGGGTGAACTCCTCAAGAACGCAGAGGACCTCCTCGAACAGGACATCCACCCGACGGCCATCATTCGTGGCTTCAACCTCGCCTCCGAGAAGGCCCGCGAAGAAGTCGATGACATCGCAGAGCGCATCGACCCCGACGACGAAGACCTCCTGAAGAAGGTCGCCGAAACGTCGATGACCGGCAAGAGCTCCGAACTCAACAAGGAACTCCTCGCCGACCTCATCGTCCGCGCGGTCAAGCAGGTCACCGTCGAAGCCGAAGATGGCTCGCACGTCGTCGACCTCCAGAACATCTCGCTCGAAACCCAGACGGGTCGCTCCGCTTCGGAGTCTGAACTCCTCACCGGTGCCGTCATCGACAAGGACCCCGTCCACGACGACATGCCGACCCAGTTCGACGAGGCCGACGTTCTGCTCCTCAACGAGCCCGTCGAAGTCGAAGAGACGGACATCGACACGAACGTCTCCATCGAGAGCCCCGACCAGCTTCAGAAGTTCCTCGACCAAGAAGAGGCTCAGCTGAAAGCAAAGGTCGAGAAAATCGTCGAGTCCGGTGCTGACGTCGTCTTCTGCCAGAAGGGCATCGACGACCTCGCACAGCACTACCTCGCAAAGCAGGGCATCCTCGCAATCCGTCGCACGAAGAAGTCCGACGTGAAGTTCCTCAAGAACATCACCGGCGCTTCCATCGTCACGGACCTCGACTCCGTCGAAGCCGCAGACCTCGGCGTCGCATCCATCCGCCGCGACGACGACGACGAACTGTTCTACGTCGAAGGCGTGGGCGACGACGTCCACGGTGTCACCATCCTCCTCCGCGGTTCGACCGACCACGTGGTCGACGAACTCGAGCGCGGTGTGCAGGACGCACTCGACGTCGTCGCTTCGACCGTCTCCGATGGCCGCGTCCTCGCTGGCGGCGGTGCCATCGAAGTCGAACTCGCTTCGCGCCTCCGCGACTACGCTGACTCCGTCTCCGGACGCGAGCAGCTCGCAGTCGAAGCGTTCGCCGACGCACTCGAACTCGTTCCTCGAGTCCTCGCTGAGAACGCCGGTCTCGACTCCATCGACACACTGGTGGACCTTCGCGCAGCCCACGAAGACGGTCAGGTCCGCGCTGGCCTGAACGTCTTCACCGGTGAAGTCGAAGACTCCTTCGAGGCAGGTATCGTCGAGACGGCCCACGCCAAAGAGCAGGCCATCGCGTCTGCGTCCGAAGCCGCGAACCTCGTCCTCAAGATTGACGACATCATCGCTGCTGGTGACCTCTCCACCGGCGGCAACGACGACGAAGGCGGCGCACCCGGCGGCATGGGTGGCATGGGCGGTATGGGCGGCATGGGCGGCGCCATGTGAAAGTAGGCCAGTAGCACCTACACACCTCCCTGACCCCGAACCGCACACCAAATCACGTTATTTTAGACAGAAGACATATACCGAATTTCCGAGTAGCGGCGGCTATGCCCTCCAGACGCCAGTATCTTGCTCGAACCGGAGCAGGACTTGGAGCCGCACTCGGACTTGCTGGGTGTCTCGGCGAACTCCCGCAGTCAGACCGCGAACCGCTCGCTTTTGGGGAAGAAGCCACCACCGGCAACGTGACTGTCACCCCTGCAAAGGGACACCCACAAGCGTCGATTTTCTACGTCTCGAACGTCGACCACGCGTCAATCGAACGGCTCGACGACGAATGGGTCGTGTTCGTGAGTGTGTTTGCTCGTTCGGAGTCGGGGGCACCCCCATCACGAGACGCATTCCGACTGGTCGCTGGAGACGACGAGTTCACACCGTTGCAAAAAGTGGGTGATGCACCACTCCGCACCATCTCTCCTGACGAAAGAATCGTCTCGAACGAGTACAGCCCGGAGTCGGGTGGCGGTGGATGGATAGCGTTCACTGTCCCCGAAGAATACGAATCCGCATCGGACCTCGAACTTCAATTCGGCTCCGATGAACCAGTGGTTCATTGGAACCTTCCCGACGACGCGAAAGAACGAATCGCCGGACCCCGGCCCACGTTCGAGGTCGTCTCTTTCGACGTCCCAGAGCAGGTTTCTCGTGGCGAGGAAACAGAGCTAGTAGTCACCGCCCGGAACATGGGCCCCGTCGATGGTCTCTTCCGAGGCTGCATCAACACGACCGGAATGTACGCGTTCTACGAGGTTCTGTTACCGCTCGAAGTGGGTGCGGAAGCAGCGACGGCCAAACGACTGCCTTCGATTTACACGAGAGAACCGGGAGCGAAGTTTTCGTGCGAATTGAAAACAGGAGCAGACAACCACAGGCAAACTGTCGAAGTCGTCTCCAAATCGGACGACGCCTAACTGTGCGATATTCTCGTATTGTAAACGACTCAGCCTTTCTCACGTTGGGACAGAAGACCTATACCAGATTTCCGAGTAGCGGCGGCTATGCCCTCTAGACGCCAGTTTCTCAAAGCGAGTGCGGGGCTTGGGGCCACGCTCGGATTCGCTGGGTGTCTCAGTAGCCTCTCTCCATCTCAGGACGGAGATGTGGACGAGAACGAGACCACAGAAACAGCGACGAAAACGCCATCAGTCGAAGGACTCCCCTTCGGGGCTGAGACGACGATTAACGGTGTGACTGTCACGCCGAAGAACGTGCATCCACAGGCCACGTTATTCTACTCCAAGTACGACGACCCGTACGAACACGACGACCCATATGCACTCGAACGACTCGGAGACGAGTGGGTCGTCTTCGTGAACATCAACGCGTACGCCGATTCTGGACCAACCCCTCCACGAGACGCGTTCGAACTGGTCGCTGGTGATGAGACGTTCGCTGCGCTGGAGTCGGTTGCCGACACGCCGCTGGAACGACTCATTCCAGACGAAGCAATCACCACAGATGCGTACGACGCGACGCCGAAGGTAACTGGGTGGTTAGTGTTCACCGTTCCGGTGGCGTTCGATTCGGCATCGGACCTGTCGCTCCAATTCACCCAAGACGAGACAGTCGTCAAATGGGACCTCCCTGCCGACGCGAAAGCACGGATTGGGAGCGAACGACCCACGTTCGAACTCGACGCGTTCGACGTTCCTGAGCAAGTCGTCCGAGGAAACGCAACCGAGGTGTCGCTCTCTGTTCGAAACACCGCGTCCGTCGATGGTGTCTTTCGAGCGGTGGTTCGCATGACGAATGGTGAACCACACCGAGATTCGAGAAAGCGGGTCGAGCTTCCTATCGAAGCAAGTACAGAGGCGACGGCGACCGTCGAACTGGACAGTTCGAAATACAGCGGAAGCCGTTCGACAGAGACCTGTTACCTGCAAGCAGTGGGAATCGAGCGAGAACGAACTGTCGAAGTCGTCCTCGAATCGAACGACAGCTAACCGTGTGAACCACTCGCATTTTGAATGATTTAGAGTATTCTCTCACTTTCAGATTAAGACTTAGAGTATAGTCCAGAAATAGAACAACCTAAGTAGCAGGTGTGGGAACGTGAGTCCATGCGCAAGACGCTGCTCTTGAACAAGGCAGACGTTCACGAGAACGTTCAGATGCCGGAACTCATCTCGGCTATCGAAGACGCCTTCGCCGCCTACGAGTTGGGCGACGCACAGATGCCACCGAAATCCTACATCGACCTGCCGCAGTACAACGGCGACTTCCGGTCGATGCCTGCGTACTTGGACGCTGGTGACTGGGACGCCGCGGGCATCAAGTGGGTCAACGTCCACCCCGACAACGGCGAGAAGTTCGATTTCCCTACCGTGATGGGGACGATGATTTACTCGGACCCCGAGACGGCGTTCCCACTCGCACTGCTCGACGGGACGGAACTCACGATGCTCCGAACGGGTGCGGCCGCCGCCGTCGCCACCGACCACCTCGCCGTCGAAGACGCCTCCTCGATGGGTATCGTCGGCGCTGGCGTCCAGTCCTACACGCAACTCCGTGCTATCAGCGAAGTCCGTGACATCACGGAAGTCGTCATCTCTGACCTCGACGAAGAGCGCGTCGCCGACTTCATCGACGCCTTCGAAGACGAGTTCGACATCCGCGCTGGCTCTATCGAAGAGGCCGCCCAGTGCGACGTTCTCTCTACTGTGACGCCCGTCGAGAACCCAATCGTCCCCCGCGAAGCAGTCGGCGAGCACACTCACATCAACGCGATGGGTGCCGACGCCGAGGGCAAGCACGAACTCGCCGACGAGGTTCTGCTCGACGCCAAACTCGTCATCGACGACCACGCACAGACGACTCACTCGGGCGAAATCAACGTCCCGTACCACGAGGGCGTCCTCACCGACGACGACATCTTCGGTGCAATCGGTGAAATCGTCGTTGGCGACAAAGATGGCCGAACCGACGAAGACGGAATCACTGTCTTCGACTCTACCGGTCTCGCAATTCAGGACGTTGCGGCCGCTCACGTCGCCTACGAACACGCAATCGAGAACGAGAACGGCTACGCGTTCGACCTGCTCGGTCTCTCGGACGAGTAAACCCTACGCGCTGTCTGGCATTCTTTTCTACACCTGACCGGGTTGTCGCGGTGTGACGAACTCGATGAGTTTGGTCACCGCGTAGACGATAGCGATGAATGGCAAGAGCGGGAGTAACAACATGAGCAGTGCGAGGAACATCGACCATCCGATAACGTCCATTTCGGCGTCCGGCCGCGTGCCTGTCTCCGGCGTGACGGTCTTGTAAATCCGACGTGGAAGTGAAGGAGTGTCTGCGTCGCTCATACGCTCACGTACGTGTGCTGAGAGAATAAGATGTCTGGCGACGTTACCGATGTCGATACTTTGCGCGTTCGACGACATTCCCGCATTCGGGACATTCGTATCGACGCCGATCTTCGAGGTCTGAGCGGGTTTCCTCGTCGATTCGATACATCTCTACTTCACACTCCTTGCACTGATGCATGCTCGAGCTATCACGCGTGATAACGTAACTCTAGGGGTGAAGTTGCATTTTCAGTCGAGAAACGGCGTTTCAGCGGCGCTCTCCGACTAACTATCACAGAGGGAAATTAGAAACGCAGGAAGCGTGCGTTATTCGAGGTGAATCGCCGGGCGGAACGGAATCGCCTTCGAGGCGCGGTCGGCGGGGTCCACGAGGTCGTCGCCGTCCTCGGCGTACACTTCGATGTCGGCCTCAAACTCGCGGCTGAGGAAGTCAGCGGCGTGTTCGTAGGTCGCCAGTTCGTCGAGGGCAAGTTTGGCGCGGAGCGCCTCTTCGTCCTGTCCACGGCTCTGCCCGACCAGGTCTTGGACGAGTTGGTTGACCTGGTTGCCCTTCTCGCGGAGGTCGGGGTTCTGCATGACCTGTCCCATGACAGCCCCGACGTTGTCGCCGTTCTCGACGACGACTTCGAACACGTCGCGCTTCCAGTCGGCGGCGACGTAGACCCGAATCGTGTCGGGGTCGGTGTCGGTCACGTCGATGATGTCACGAACGTCTTCGGTCAGGTGTTCGACCTGCTGTTCTTGCAGTTCGACGGCGTCGTCGTCGAACTCCTCATCTGGGGTCGGCCACGGCACGTCTTCGGCTGGCGTGCCGGTCAACTGCTCGTGGAGTTCGTTCGTCATGAACGGGATGAACGGGGCGAGCAGGCGCAGGCGGGCCTCCAGAACTGTCCGGAGCGTCCACTTCGCGCCCGGTCGGTCGAGGTCCGTGCGGCGGCGATACCAGCGCAGGTTTTCTTCGAAGTTGTAGAACGCGGCTTGGCTGGCCGAGCGCGTCTCGGCTTCGTCCATCGACTCGGTTGCGACGCGGATGGTGTCGTTGAGTTTCGACAGGAGCCAGCGGTCTACCGTCTCCAGTTCTGGTTGGTCTTCCGGACCGGGGTCGGCGATAATCTCCTGTGCGCGGTTCCAGAAGCGCTTGAGCTGGTCTTGGACCGAGCCAACGAGGTCGGACCGCCAGTCGTAGTCTTGCCACGGTTCGGCAGAGTTGAGCAGGAAGAACCGCGTGGTGTCGGCACCGTACTCGCTGATTGCCTCACCGGGGAGGACGACGTTTCCTTTCGAAGACGACATCTTCTGGCCTTCGAGGAGACCCATCCCCATGATGACGATGCCCTGTGGCCAGTACTCGGTGTCGAACAGTTCGCCGTGGTGGAACTGGTAGAACGTCAGGTGGTTCGTGATGAGGTCGTTCCCACTGAAGCGGTAATCGACCGGGTACCAGTAGTTCCACTCTTCGCGGAGTTCGAGCGCACGCTCGTTCGGCTCATCGACCGCTTCAGCGCCGTAGAACAGCGTGTCGAAGAACTCGCGGGTGAGTTCTTCGACCGGAATGTCCTGCAAGCGGTGGGCGATGGTGTAGTACGCCATGTAGATAGTCGAGTCCGACAAGGGCTCGATGACGAACTGGTCGTCCCACGGCAGGCGGGTACCGAGACCGTAATTTCGGATACACGGCCACCCATTCAGCCAGTCGATAGTGTGGTGGTACTCGTCTCGGGTGCTGTCCGGGATGGCGTCCAGACCGTCTGCGACGTCGTGGGCGATTTCCTTCCAGTCTTCGTCCTCGTAGGAGATGAACCACGTGTCCTGCTCGGCGACGACGACGTCACCACCACAGCGACAGATGACTTCCTCGGAGAACTCCTGCATGACGCCGAACTGTCCGGCGTCGATGCCGTCGGCTTTGTAGTCGTCGCGGACTTCCTCGACCAGACCGCCCGCGTAGTCGCCGTAGAACTCCTTGAGGCGACCGGCGTGGAACTCCTTGTTGTAGAGGTCCTTGGTCGCTTTTTCGAGTTCGGGGTCGTCTGAGGACTCGATGCCGCGGCTCTCGACTGCCGACTTGGCGGGAATCTCGCCGTACTCGCCGTCTTCGCTGTCGATGTCGAGAATCGGAATCGGCTCGATAGCTTCGACGTCGGCAGGGTCGATGCCGAACGATTCGAGATATGCGGCGTCGGCTTTCGCCTCTTGCAGGGCGATGTAGTCGTCGGGGCTGTGTGCCGGGACAGACATGACGACGCCCGTCGCGTTGTCGGCATCGACGAACGATGCGGGGAGGACGAGTACGTCGTCGCCGGTGACGGGGTTCTCGACGCTCGAACCGACGAGTTCGGCACCTTCGACGGTCTCCAGAATCTCCACGTCGTGAGCCTGATATTCGAGTTTGTCGGCGGCGTACTCGGAGACGAACCAGGTCTCGCCATCGACGTCCGCGACGACGTAGGTCGCTTCGGGGTCGATGTAGGCGTTCGTGACGCCGTGGACCGTTTCGGGGCGCAAGGTCGCCATCGGGACGACGACGTTCTCGCCGTCGCGTTCCCAGCCGAATCGAACGAGGGTGTACTCTTGGAACTCGGCGTTCTCGCCTTCCAAGAGGTCGTGGGTCGTGACTGGTTGCTCTTCGTTCGTACAGAACTTGACGGGGTGCAGGCCTTTCTCCAGACGGTTGCGGTCACGGAGCGTCCAGTACTGCCACTCGATGAACTTCGAGTAGCGCTCGTCGTTCGTCGTGAACTCACGACGCCAGTCCACGGAGAGACCGAGCGACTGCATGCCCTGCTTGTAGTGTTCTTCGATGAAGTAGCGGGCCCACCCCATCGGCGTCTCCAGTTCAGAGAGTTCGCTTTCGGAGACGTTGTAGGTGTCTTTGAGGACAGAGAGTTGCTTTTCTTCGCCCTTGTTCAGGCGTTCGACAGCACCGATAATCGGCGTGCCGGTGACGTGCCAGCCAATCGGGAACAGGACGTTGTCGCCCTGTTGTCGTCGGTAGCGGGCGTACACGTCGGGCACGGTGTACGTCCGTGCGTGTCCGATGTGCATGCCGCCACTGGGATACGGATATGGGACCGTAATAAACGTCGCGTCGTCGGCGTCTGCGTCCGGGTCGGCCTCGTATCGGCCGTTCTCTGACCAGCGCTCCCGCCAACGCGCTTCGATTTCCTGCGGGTCGTAGTCCATATCCGTTGTAGAGGTACCCCGACCTAAAATAACTCCTATACCCGACTTCCCAGTCTGTCAGATTGAGGCAAATTTTGCTGACGCGAACGCGAAAAATAACTGCCGAATTTTGGGTGTCACCAACACCCATTACCCATCAAGATCCATCATTGTCCAGTTCACCACGACCACGTATCATCACACGCCAGTCGTTCGACCGAGACGCGCTCAGTCGATGTCGATGCGGTGCGAGTCGTCGGGTTCGACATCGAGTTTGGGGAGAGTCACGGTGAGAACGCCGTTGCGGTAGGTTGCGCTGGTGTTCTCTTCGTCGACTGCGACGGGGAGCCGGACGGTGCGGCGAGCAGATTCGTGACGGCGCTCGCGGCGGAGGTATTCGCCTTCTGCGAGTTCTTCGGTCATCTCGCGGGAGGCGTCGATGGTCAACGTGCGGTTCGCAATCGAGAGCGAGATGTCATCTTTTTCGTATCCGGGGAGGTCCGCCGAGATGACGAGTTCGGAGTCGTGGTCGGCGACGTCGATGTCGATGTCGTGGGTGTGCATCGAGGGCATCATGCCCGAGCGGTCGAACTGCCGACCCATGTCCTCGAACTGGCGAGACATTCGTTCAAACATCGATTCGAAATCATCAAACGGGTTCGTTCGTCGCATCATGGGTTTTTCACCGAGAACAATACATGCCGTCTGAGGATATAATCGTTGCCGGAACTGGAATAGCAATTCGCACGCTACAGATTCTCTCGGCAGGATATTCGTCGGATTAGAACTCAAAAAGGGAGAGTCATCGCGGGGGACTCAGTACAACACGTGTTGGGTATCGTACGACCCGAGGACGCGAACCCACCCGTTGCGGGCGATGCCTTCGACTTCGTCGAGTGCGCCCTGCATCCGCTCTTCGTAGAGACCAGCGTCGGCGTCGATGTGGAAGAGATAGTCACCGAGACGGTTGCCGCTCGGACGCGACTCGATACGCGAGAGGTTGATATCGCGCTCGGCGAACGCTTCGAGCAGTTCGAGGAGCAGTCCGGGGTAGTTGGCGTTCGGATAGACGACGAGTGAGGTCTTCCCGCCAGCATCCGAGCGTGCAGACTCGGGGGCGACGACGAGGAACCGCGTCGCGTTCGACGAACGGTCTTGGATGTCTTCGGCGATGATTTCGAGGTCATCACCATCAGCACCGGTCGCATTGTCCGGGTGCCCGATACCGGCGATAGAGGAGTCTTCGCGGGCGCGTTCGACACCGCGGGCCGTACTCGCAACAGCCTCGAGTCTCACGGAGGGGTAGTTCTCTTCGAGATACGTGCGGCACTGCGCGAGCGCCTGCGAGTGACTGGCGACGACGTCGAAGTCGGGGCCTTGGGCGAGAAGCGCGTGTCGAATCGGCGTGACGATTTCCTTGGTGACACTCACCTTGGAGTTGGCGAGCGCGTCGAGACTCTCGGTGACGCTTCCTTCGATGCTGTTTTCGATGGGGACGACGCCGCGGTCGAACGACCCATCGGCGACGGCATCGACGATAGCCGAGACTGATTCTCTGAACTCCACGTCGTCGGCGACCGCACGGGCGGCACGATGTGAGTACGTCCCTGCGGGACCGAGCGTGACAACCTGCATGGGGCCTCCTTCACTCAGCGCCGACAAAAGGGCGTCGGGGGCGGCAGACGATGACGCGAGAGCAGGCGAGTCCGAAGCTTACCGACTGGCGCAGAATTCGACGAAGTTGCGGAGGATTTTGAGACCTGTCTCACCCGACTTCTCGGGGTGGAACTGCGTGCCGAAAATCGTGCCGTCCTCGTTGGCGACGACTGCGGGGAACTCCACGCCGTAGTCGGAGGTGGCGACGATGGCGTCTTCGGAGGTTGGTTTCGCATAGTAAGAGTGGACGAAGTAGGCGTATTCCCCATCGACGCCCTCCACGATTGGGTGGTCGCGTGTAACCGTGAGGTCGTTCCAGCCCATGTGCGGGACTTTCTGGCCCTCCGCGAATCTGACGTTGTCGCCGGGGATGAAATCCAGCCCTTCGACTTCGCCTTCTCCGGCGTGTTCGGCCTCTTCGGAGGAGGTGAGGAGCATCTGCATACCGAGACAGATACCGAAAATTGGCGTGCCATCGTCGGCGGCGTCGGCGAGTGCCTCACGGAATGGCCCGGCGTTCTCCATGCCCTCCGAGAACGCACCGACACCGGGGAGGACGATACCGTCGGCGTCGGCGAAATCGGCCGTGTCGTCGGAGATGGTCACGTTCGCCCCGGCGCGTTCGAGTCCGCGCATTGCACTCCGAAGGTTTCCAAGCCCGTAATCGACGATTACCACGTCGGCGAGCGTCTCTTCGGGTGGCTTCGATGTACTCATACGTGTCTCTTCGTGGGGAGTGCCAAGTGAGTTTCCGTCTCGGCGATAGCGTGGGAAATTCGAGAATCAACAGACAGTTCTATGTTTTATCACGGAGATTGAGTTTCAGGTTTATATGTGTACCAATCTGGAGAAATAATAGGAAAGCTTAATTTCAATATAGAATACATTCTGGACGAATCACATATCTTTCCGACGAAGTTTCCTGAAGAAAGCCAGTGTCGCAGGCGCACTCGGCATGACAGGACTCAGTGGTTGTATCGGTAGTATTGGTGGTGGGTCGGATTCAGTGACGTTCCTTCTGACGCCCTCGGAATCCGACGTTGACATCAAACAACAGTATCAGCCGCTTTTCGCGTATCTCGAGTCCGAGTCCGACGTGACTATCGAGTCCGAAGTGGCCGCCGATTACTCCGCAGTGTATCAGGCGTTCAAGTCCGGGCAGGCGGACATCGCCGACTCCTCGCCGACGATTGCCATTCAGGGTGGCAACGAAGGCGTGACCGAAGTCATGGGTATCCGTGTCGCCTACGGCGCAGCGAAGTACTTCTCGCTCCTCACGACGACGCCGGACAGCGGTATCGAAGAAATCGCAGACCTCGAAGGTGAGACGATTGCGTTTGCAGACCGTCTCTCGACGAGTGGGTCGCTCTTCCCCCTCTACATGCTCAAACAGGCCGGTCTCGATACGGGGAACGCACCCGACGGAGACCCGGGGAACTTCCAGGGCCAGTGGTCCGACCACTCGACTGCCCGCGAGACGCTCGTCAACCGTGACGAAGTGATGGCCGCCGGAACCGGTGCGTTCTCGACGGCACCACACGTCCCGAAAGACCAGTTCCCAGAGGAGTTCCTCGAAACCTCCGCAGAGAACGACGGCGACCTCGGGACCGAGACGCCCGAACTCAAACTGCTCGCTGCATCTGACCCGATTCCACGCGCACCCATAATCATGCGTGCGGAACTCGAATCCGAGATGAAGACCTCGCTCACCGACGCGCTCGAAGAAGTCGAAGACGGGCCTATCGAGGCCATCGAATCGACCGGTGCAAACCGCCGTCAGACCGTCGTCTTCGGGATGCTCTCGCAGGTGTTCACGCCATTCATCGCGTGGACGATGTACATCCTCGAAATCAACACCCGAATTGCCGTCACGATGGGTCTCGTCGGCGGTGGCGGTATCGGTTACATCCTCCAGACGCAACGACAACTGTTCAAGTACACGAACATGATGGCGACAATTCTCGTCATCTTCCTGCTCGTCGTCTCCGTGGAGTTCGTCAGCCAGCGCGTTCGCTCCTACATTCGCGGCGAGGAAGAGGGAACCAGTTTCCTCAAACTCGTCATCGAGTTCCCACAGCGCATGGCACGCTCGATGTGGGAGTAACCCGACGTTCTCACGCGGTAACGCTTTTTCTCGGTTCGGCGCGATACGAGTTGCATGCAGTGGTCACCACGAGACTCGTCACCGATTGCACTTCTCGCGCTGGTGGCCGCGAATCTCGTTCCACTCGTGGGTGTCCTCTGGTTTGGGTGGAGTCTCAAAGCCCTGCTCGTCGTCTATTGGCTCGAAAGCGGCGTGATTGGCCTGCTCAACGTCCCAAAAGTATTGCTCGCCAGTGGGAGCGAAAACGGGACGTTTGGGTCGAACATGTCGCTGACAATCAACGGCCAGCAAGTCGATGTCACCCACCAGCGAACCCACGAGACGGGATTCACTTCTACGCGTCGAACGTCCCGATTGCGGGCTTCTTTGCGATGCACTACGGCATCTTCTGGGTCGTCCACGGTGTCTTCGTCTGGACGTTCGACCTCTTTACCGGAGGCTCACTCGGCGGCGTTCCCCTCCTTCCAGTCCTTCTTGCCACTGGTGTCACGCTCCTCACCCACGGTGGGTCGCTCCTCACAAATTTCGTCGGCCGCGAGGAGTATCGACACATCTCGCCCGGTGGGCAGATGGCCGAACCCTACAAACGCGTCATCGTCCTCCACCTGACGATTCTTTTCGGGGCATTCCTCGTCGCGGGCGCTGGAACACCCGTCGCGGCGCTGGTCGTGATGGTCGTCGTGAAATCAGTACTCGATATCGCCGCTCACGTGCGCGAACACACCCGTGCGAGAAAACGACTAGAGCGGGCAGAGCAAGAGCAGGCCGAAGGCGGACCGAACGAAGAGAGGGTCTCCCACGAAGCCGATTCCGACCTCGCGTTCTAATCCTCAGAAGTCGCCGAGACTTGCTTGGCCGTCCGACGAGTCGGACAGTCCAGAGAGGGTCGCCGCCCGCGAAATCGTCTCGAAGAAGCCGTCGCGCTGACCGCGGTCATAGAGCGTCGCCGCAGGGTGAACAGAGAGGAGGACGCGATACGAACGGTCGCCGATTCGGACATCGACGACAGAGCCGGATTCGGACGTGATGGCGACGCTTCTCTCCAGTAGATTCTGCGAGGGTACCTTGCCGAGTGTCACGATGAGTTCGGGTTCGACGAGTTCGAGTTCGCGCGCGAGGTAACCACGGCAGTTCGAGAGTTCCTCGCTCGTCGGGTCGCGGTTGTCCGGTGGGCGACAGCGAACGCAGTTGGTGATACGAACGTCGGCGCGGGCGAGTCCGGCATCGCGGAGTGCGTCGTCCAGAACGCTCCCAGAGCGGCCGACGAAGGGTTCACCACCCTCGTCTTCTTTCGCGCCGGGTGCCTCGCCGAGAAACAGCAGATTCGCATCTTCAGGGCCGACGCCGTTGACGATGCGACTTCGTGAATCGACGAGTGCGGGGCACCGCTCGCAGTCGGTCACACAAAGGCCCTCCATGTGGTCCATGCCTCGGAGAAAGACGGCAGACGCTTAATTTCCACCGAACCGGCGTGCGGCGCGGGCGGCCATCCGTGCCACGCGAAGGGGTTCGGGTCGCCCACCTTCGGGAGTGAACGCGTGAACGACGCGGGCGGCGGTGTCATCGTCGCATCCGACTGCCCGGACGAACACCTGTTCACCATCGATTTCGAGCGGAGTTCGCGTAGGTGCGTTGCGGTAGCGTTCGAGTCGCCACTCGCGTTCGTCGCCGGAGAACTGCTCGTTCAGCGCGGGTTCGAGACCCTCGCTCTGCTCGAACGAGACGGAGATAACGGGGCGATTGGTTTCGGCCGCGACGTGGTGCAGGTCGATGAGGTTGAACCACGCTGGGGCGATTCCAGAGATGAGGATGTATCGCACGTCTTCGCGGTCCAGCGTCTCCCACACGCGGCAGATTGCATCGGTGGCGTCGTCACCGCCGACGGTCCAATAGTCGAACGCGAGACCATCGACCACGCGGTCAGCGCGGACGACCGCACCGCAGATGGTACTTCGAGGAGCATCGCCACTGGCGGCGTTGGTTGGCAAAGAATGGGTCGCTGGTGTCGAGTTCGCCCGCTCGGTTCCTCCGTAGGATTCAGCGATTCCGAGCGCGCGGGTGCCGGGTTTCACTCCTCTTTCATCTCTTCGAGGCGGTCGAGCAACTCGTCGTTCGACGCGCCAATTTCGAAATCGACCGTTCCTTCGTGTTCCGATTCGCTGGTGTTGACTCCCTCGTCTTCGTCGAAATCGACATCGTTGGAACTCTGCTCAGACTCGTCGTAGCTCCCAAATCCCATATGTGTACCTACGAGGTTGACATGGAAAAATGATTTGCCGCGCAACTGTCGGTGGTAACAAAACACGGACCGCGCAGAGAGTGATACGTTCGTCGTGACACCCTTGCCTTGGTCTTCTAGTCTCGGTTGTCGGTGCCCACGGCTTTTTTCCATCGAGCGCGTACATGGGGTATGGAAATCATCCCTGTGACGGCAGACGCCGAGGTGTTCACCTGTAACGCCTACCTCCTCGTTGGCGAACGAACCGTCCTCGTCGATGCCGGAGCGATGGAAGGCATCGAATCGGTCGTCTCGGACCATACGGACCACCTCGACGCTCTCGTCATCACCCACCAGCACTCCGACCATATCGCAGAACTGGAGTCGGTCGTCGAACAGTTCGACCCCGACGTGTACGCCTACAGCGACCACCCGCTTCGGACCCACAACCTCGACGATGGTGACGAACTCCAGATGGGCGACGAAACGTTCGACGTCGTCTACACGCCCGGCCACGCCGCCGACCACATCTCGCTCGTCAGCGACCGGGTACTCTTCTCGGGTGACGTGGTCGTCTACAACGACGGTGCGTACGACGACGGTAGTTTCGGGCGGACCGACATGTCCGGCCAGTCGCGCGAACGACTCATCACGAGCCTCGAAACCCTGCTCGAACGCCTTCCCGAGGGTGTCGAAGAACTATACGCGGGTCACGGCGACGTGTTTACGAACGAGGACGACGGCGACACCGTCCGCGACGTTATCGAGCGGGCGTTGAGTCGAGCAAAAGAACGCAAGCCGAAGTACCCGGAGGCGTGAGATGGCGACAGAGAGCGTCACTCGGAGATCACTCACCCGGCTCGATTACGTCGCTGTCGTCCTCGCCGCACTGACAGGGCTGATTCACCTCGTCCTCGGAGCGGCGGCGCTCGCCTCGAATCTCGCCGACCCACTGGGTATCGCGTTTATTGGGGCGGCCGCGGGCTTTGCGGCTGGAATCGTCGCGGTCCTCCGCGGGGGCGACCGGGCGCGACGCCTCGCTATCGGTCTCGGGATTCCATTCGTCCTCGGCCAAATCGTCCTCTACCTCTTGCTGAACTGGCCGAACATCTTCGGTATCGGCGGCGTCGTGGACAAAATCGTACAGATTGCGCTCTTAGCAGTACTCGTCGTGTTGTACCGTCAATAGACGAAGGAAAAAGACAGACCAGTTAGGCTGCGCGGCGTTCCTTCGACTTGGGTCGAAGGTGCTTGTAGCCGCACTTGCGGCAGCTCTTTGCCTTCTTCGAGTTTCGCGCGTTGCAGCGCATGCAGATCTGCTTCTCCAGCGTCCGCTTCGTCGCAGCGTCGTTAGCCATACACAACAGTCCCTACCACGTTCCTATAACGCTTGCGAGACGAAGCGCTGTGGCTCACCACGAAGGTATCGAAGAGATGTACTGAAACCGGTCGGACGCTTAGGCGCCTGCCTGCTTCAGCGCAGATTCGATGTCGTCACGCTGGGTGACGCCAACGAAACGGTCCACGATACCGTCGTCGTTCTCGATGATGAGCGTCGGAAGCGACCGAACCTGGTACTGGTTGGCCACGTCCTGTTCTTCATCAACGTCTACCTTCTCGAACTCGACGGCCTCGAAGTCGGATTCGAGTTCGTCGAGAATCGGGTCTTGCGTTTTGCACGGTCCACACCAATCCGCGTAGAAGTCTAAGAGTCGAACGGTCATGGTATCCCGCCGGAGGTTGCTTGCCTCGGTGCATAAGGATTACTCACCGTCGCTCGCATCGAGCCGAAACGTTTAGGCAGGGCACGCACAGACGGTGAGACATGAGCAAAGGTCAGAACAGCGGCGGCCTGATGTCGAGTGCCGGTCTCGTTCGGTACTTCGACGCAGAGGACCGCAACGCGATTCGTCTCGACCCGAAAGCCGTCGTCGCCGCAGGAACCCTCTTCGGCATCGGCATTCTGGTGCTGAACGCCCTCGCGTTCTAACGGCAATTCACCAACGGACGGTTTTTGTCCTCGCGTTTCTGAGTCTCATCTATGTCTACCGTACGCGCCGGTGTCATCGCCGTCCAAGGCGATGTCTCGGAACACGCCGCCGCCATCGAACACGCCGCCGAGGCACACGGTGTCGAAGCCGATATCGTCGAAATCCGTCAGTCAGGACTCGTCCCCGACTGCGACGTGCTGTTGATGCCCGGCGGAGAGTCCACGACCATCTCTCGACTTCTCGCGCGCGAAGGCATCGACGAAGAAATCAAAGCACACGTCGAAGCCGGAAAGCCGGTTCTTGCGACCTGTGCCGGTCTCATCGTCGCCTCCCGAGACGCCAAAGACGAGCGCGTCCAGACGCTTGACCTCCTCGACGTGACCGTGGACCGCAACGCCTTCGGTCGACAGGTCGATAGCTTCGAAGCCCCGCTCGACGTAGACGGGCTCGACTCTCCATTCCCTGCGGTGTTCATTCGCGCCCCACTCATCGACGAAGTGGGCGACGACGTGGAAATCCTCGCCGAGTGGGACGGGAACCCGGTCGCCGTCCGCGATGGCCCAATCATTGGAACCTCGTTCCACCCCGAACTGACACCCGATAGCCGCCTTCACGACCTCGCATTTTTCGAGGAACTGGCAGTCGAAGCCTGAGCGACAGCGCGAGACCCACGCGTATTTATCTCTCACCCCGCAACTCGCCGGTATGGACGCCGACACGCCGACCGACGAGGTACTCGACGAACTCTTCTCGACTATCGAATCTCGAAAGGCCGAGTTGCCCGAGGACTCCTACACGACGACGCTCTTCACCCACGAGAAAGGCGAGAACTACGTTCTCGAAAAACTGGGCGAAGAGATGACCGAGACGATTCTCGCCGCGAAAGACGACGACACCGACGAACTCCGCTACGAGAGCGCCGACCTCGTGTACCACCTGCTCGTGTTACTGTCGATGAAAGACGTGTCGCTCGACGACCTCCGAGAAGAACTGAAAAGTCGATTCTGAAGCGATTCGATTGTGAATCTGTTCGGGCGTTTGCTCTGAGACTTATTGGAAGCGAACGCCGAGGTCGTTCATGCCCTTGTTGTTGTGGGCGACGTTGATAAGGAGTGGCGTGAGTGCCTCGATTTCGCTGGCGTTCGCGAGTCCACCGGCGTCGAGCGGGCGGAGTCCCTCGATACCATCAGCGAGCAGTCGAACCGTCTCCTTCGCGTCGTCGTCGTCCGCAATGAGGAGGGTGTCAATGTCGAGGTCCGCATCGAGGTCCGCGAGTCGGCCTGCGGCGAGGTTGTGGAACGCGCCGACGACGGGGACGCCCTCCGGGGCCGCATCGACGACGAGTGCCGTGACGCTCCCGGCTTTCGGCGCGTGGTAGTGGAAGCCGTCGTCGTCGCGCTTGATACCTACCGCGGGCGTAACGAGGATGTCGCCTTCGGAGAGCGAGTCGGCGACCGCGTCGATGGTGTCAGCGACGTGGTACGGAGGCACCGAGAGGACGACGACGCTCGCGCGGTCTGCGGCCATCTCGTTGGTGAAGCCGTTGATTTTTACGTCGCGGGCGCGACTCGAAAGCTCGGTCTCGTACTCGTCGGCTTTCTCGCGCGCCTTTTCGGGGTCGCGCGAGCCGATGATGACCTCGTGGTCCGTGTCGTAGGCCCAGCGGAGGGCGAGGCCTTCGCCGATATCGCCGGTGCCGCCGAGAAGTGCAATTCGCATACCTCGTACAGAGGACGGGGTGTGCTAAAGAATTACGCGACCGGACGGTTCTGCCTGTGTTGTGCAGTTGAAATTTTGACTCGGTATCTGCTTGTCGGGGTTGAGTAAGAACGCGTTTCCGACTGCAGACATCGAAGAAATTGTGTCAGAAATCACAAGGCTCTTACTAGGAATGAGTCTGAATACACACTATGTCAATAAACGAACCTGCTGAGTCAGATGGGTCCATTGAGCGAAAGACGGCGCTCGTGCGATCAATTTGCTCACTCCTGGATAGTTATCGAGTAAGAATCGTATATACTATTCTGGGGATTGTCTTATATTTGTCATTCGTTTCATCTGGATTTCCGGTGATTGCGAGAGGAGCTTTGCTAGCAAGCGTGATATTTTCATTCCACGAGACGCTTCACTCAAAGATTCACCAAATTACATCAATTACATCGATTGTTCGTAAGCGCGATGAAGGACGCACAGCCGAAAGGCGACCGATCTCAGCGATTGTAGGGGTTGCGATTGTTGACCTGTTGATTGCAGTCCCGATGTTCTCATCGGGTGAATACGTGTGGCCATACACTCTTGCGCTGGCTCTGCATTTCGTACTTGCCGTTGTACTTTATGGCGGAATTCAGTTGTTCCAAAGAGAGGTGAAAGACAGTATTCGGCCATATCTCGGTCAACCGTACAAAGCAATGTTAGTCATTGTAGTCGTCTTTTGCCTTGATCTGTATTTCATATATGAAATTTTGACAATTCCAGAACTACCGCAATATCAAACGATTCTGGCACCTGGTCAGGTAATTGAGATCACTGGGGAATCGATTCTTTTTCCCATTGCCTATCTTGCCGTGTTGGGAACGTTGGCTGCACTTTCTTTCTTAATCTTGCTGGCATCCCTCTGGTTATCTCTAATTGCTCTCGGGACGCTCGTGCCAGTTCTTTTGGTATTTTCACCAGGTTTAGTGTTCACTGGTCTCGAAACAGCGCCCCACTCAATCCGGGTCTGGGCGGCGCTGGGAGTGGTGGTTTTCACGGTGATTTCTGCACTCCCATCAATCATCAAAAGCAGAGGTTGGTTCTTGAACGAATAATTCACTCACCATCGTCGTCCGACTCCACCGCACCCTGCAACCGCGCGAACCCATCTCGATACACCAACCACCACGCGAAGACGGGCGCGGTGAGCAACGCGGGCGCGATGAGAAACACCTGACTCGCAGGGTCCGGTGGGAGGACGAGCGACCCGACAACGACGATGAGGGCGTCGAACGCGAGCAACGTCATCACGAACGCACGAAAGTCGCCCATCAGTCGAGGATTTCATCCAAGTCGTTCACGTCCTCGATGACCGCCGAGGCACCGATTTCGGAGAACTTCTGTCGCCCGTTATCGCCCGTGAGACCACCAGAGAGGACGCCGACGCCGTAGTAGACGCGCGAGTCGTCCGTGGCTTCGGCGTTGAGCGCGGTCTTCACGTCGTCGAGGGTGTCGCCGACGAAGACAACCTGTTCCGAACCGAGGCGTTCGGCCACGGTCACGAGGGCTTTCGGGTGCGGTTTTCCGTGGTCCCAGTCGTCCATCGTGAATCGGTGGTCGTCGTCGAGTTCGACGCCCGCGCGGTCCAGTGCGATATCGGCCTCCGCGGAGGGGCGACCGGTGACGACGCCGACGTTGTAGTCAGCGAGGAATTCGAGCGTCTCCGGTCGGAGAATCACAGGTTCGTCGTGGATATATCCAGAAGCATCGAACGGCGGTTCGCCGCCTTCGAGTTCGGAGAAGAGTTCAGAACCGAGATAGAGCGCCTGAAACACGTCGCGTAACTCCTCAGGATTCCACGCGTCGAAGACGATATCGGGGTCGGAAAGTTCGGCTTCGACGACCGCCTTTGCGGCCTCCAACCCGCCGCCTTCTGTGTGGATTGCATCGGTGAATTCAGCAATCGAAATCTCGGTCTGTCGGGAGAGAAGAACGTACAGTGCCGCGGCGTAGGTAAGTTCCCAGTCGTTGTTGAACCCGCCTGCGTTCTTGAACAGTTGGACGTCCTCGCGTCCGATGGTCTCACCGTGGAGGCGTTTGACAGACTCGATAATCGCCCGCCGGTAGGAATCGGCCACATCGAGTAGCACGCCGTCGATATCGAGAACGACAGTGTCCGCGTTCATACGGAATGCGAGAGGCGGAGCGAAAAGTGCCTTACTCTTTTTTAGCCCCGGTCGAACTCACACTTGGTGACAAAGGCGGCGAGATGAGCATCAAGAGCGCGCTCAAAGAACTTGGAATGCGAACCGGTGCTGCGGCGGTCGTGGTTGGGGTATTCGTGGGGCTCGGCTACCTAAACCGAACTGACTTTCTCGGTCTCTCGTCCGCTCTTGGAACTCAGCACGCGTTCTTCGCGGCGGCGTTCCTGTTGGTCGGTGTTCTCTCCGGAGGCTGGGTTCTGATTCAGCAGTACAGGAGTTAGCGTCGCCCGGGCGCATCCGTCGCAACGAAGAGCGTATCGCCGTCCAGCGAGATTCGACTGGTTGGAATCGACGGTTCGTCGTAGCCCAGTGTGGTGAAGTAGAACTCCGCACCCGCACGGCGTGCGATGGTCGCAACGGGTCGATGCAGTTCGATAGGCAAGTTGAGCGCGTAGATTGCATCGACACCCTCGTAGGGTCCGAGGTTGGCGGCGTCTTCGCGCGAAAACACGTCGTCAACGACGAAGCGAACGCTGTCGGGAACTGGCATCTCGTGAACGTCGATTGCGGTCACATCGACGCCGCGGGTGGCGAGTGTTTCGGCGACGGCGGGGTTGCGACCGATGCCGACTTCGAGTACTCGCTCGTAATCAACCAACTGCGTGACGATGGCATCGCGAAGCGAATTTCTCACGGCGGGATATTTATCACCGGCGCCCGCTTAACGCCTGCTATGCTTGTCGATATCGTACCCATCGGAGACATCCCCGCGAGAGTCAAGCGGGAGGCCTCCGCGGGGCTTCGGTCCGTCTACGATTGTGACGTGACCGTCCACGCGAATCAGTCCATACCGGAGGGTGCGTTTGACCGAAGTCGCAACCAATACCGGGCCGAGCAGTTCATCGAATTGGCGAGTCGTGTCGGGCGCGGCGAGAAGAACATCGGAATCACTGCAAAAGACCTCTACTACCGACGGCGGAACTACGTTTTCGGACTCGCGTATCTCAACGGCAACGGCTCTGTTATCTCGACGTATCGCCTCCAGACATCGACCGACGGCGGCATCACCACCAAGCCCGCCGAAGACGTGTTCGCCGACCGTGTTCGCAAGGAAGTCGTCCACGAAATCGGCCACACGTTCGGCCTCGAACACTGCGACAACAGCAAGTGCGTGATGTCGTTCTCGCCGACCGTCCGCGAAGTCGATGTGAAAGAAGAGAATCTCTGCGGTACGTGTAGCCGACTCCTCCACTAAACCCCGCTCGTTTTTCGTCTCGGTTCGCATTCGTTCACACATGCTCAGACAGCCGTCTCGTTCACCACCGACTGCGACGCACCGAGTCGGCCAATGATTCGAATCGACGGCGCAGAGGGCGGCGGCCAACTCCTCCGTACTGCGCTCGCCCTCTCTGTGGTCACCGGCGAACCCTTCGAGATGACCGCGATTCGAGCGACGCGGCCGAGTCCAGGGCTGAAAGCCCAACACCTCGCGTGCGTTTCGGTCGCCGAAGCCGTCTCTGACTCACGCGTCGAAGGCGCGAAACAGGGCTCGTCGAAGCTTCGATTCACGCCGAACACCGTTCGGCCAGACCCAATCGACGTCGATGTCGGCACCGCCGGAAGCACGACGCTCGTCTGTGAGACGCTCCTTCCCGTTGCCGTCGCCCTCGAGGAACCACTGCAACTGACTGTCACCGGCGGCACCGACGTTCGCTGGTCGCCTCCGGTAGATTACCTTCAGTACGTCAAGCGACCGCTGTGTGGGAAGTTCGGGGTCGAGTTCGACATCGACGTTCGAAGGCGCGGTTTCTACCCCGCAGGTGGCGGTCGCTTGTCGATGACGGTCTATCCGGCCGATTCGACGCCACTCGACTTCGCATCGGCACGCGACCCGGTGTCTGAACTCACCTGCTACTCGGTTGCCAGCGAGTCGCTCCGGTCGGCAAACGTCGCGCATCGACAGCTATCGGGAGTCACCGACGCGCTGGCGGAGAGTGGAATCGAAGCCCCGGTTACCACGTCTGCAACCTACGCGAAGAGTAGCTCACCGGGGACCGTCGTCGTCCTCGTCGCACACGCGGGCGAGGCAATTGCAGGGTTCAACGCCTACGGCGAGAAAGGCGTGCCAGCAGAGCGAGTCGGGGCAAAAACGGTCCAACAGTTCCGCGACTGGATGGCGAGCGACGCCCCACTCGACCGATACATGGCCGACCAACTACTCGTCTGGGTCGCACTCGTTGGTGGGAGAATCTCCGTTCCGGAGGTGACGAACCACGTGCGGACGAACATCGAGGTGATTCGCGCCTTCGGCTTCGATGTGACACTCCGAGAGGCACCCACGGGTGCGGTTGTCGAGCGAGTCGAGTAGCTGAGAGCGATTTCTACGGAGCGTTTTACGGAGCGTAGGTTCCAGTGAGTCGCGCCTCGTCGATGACGTGGCCCTCAATCATGCGTTCGAGGTGTGCCTTCGTCGCACCGGGTTCGAGTGGGAGTTCTCTATCGAGCGCGTAGAGGACGAACCGATAGGTGTGTTCTCCATCGGGCGGGTTCGGGCCGCCGTAGCCTCGCGTTCCATAGCTATTGGTCCCCTCAGCGACACCCGGTGGAGTGGCCCCTTCGGGAATCTCGGTCGTCGCCGGGTCGATGTTCCAGACGACCCAGTGGTCCCACACTTGCCCGGCAGGTTTCATCGCGTCAGGGTCGTCCATCACCAGTGCCAACGATACCGCGTCGCTCGGAACACCATCCCATTCGAGCGGCGGACTCGTGTTCTGCTTCGTGTAGCCGTGTTTTCGCGGAATCTCGCTCCCGTCGTCGAAGGCCGGACTCCGCAGTGTAAACCCGGCCGATGCGTCGCTCCCTGCGTGAGAGTCCATACAACGTGTTGGACGACCAACGACAAAATGATTCGTTCGGCAGAAGTGACCGGTTAGTCGGCCTGAATCAGTCGAATTTCGATACCATCGGGGTCGCTGACCGAGTGGACGCCATCCGACGTGGTGACATCGAAACCAGCCTGTTCGAGTGAGTCTGTAACCGCGCTTCGGGCCTCGGCGTCCGCGACGACGACTTCGAACCACTCGATTCCTCGACTCTCCTCGACTCCCTTTCGTCGGTTGTTCCAGCGATTCAAGCCGACGTGGTGATGGTAGTCGCCCGCGGCGACGAACGCCGCGCTCGGATACGTGTCGTTCCGGAGGTTCATTCCCAACCCTTCGGTGTAGAACTCGACCGACTGCGGGAGGTCAGTGACTTCGAGGTGAACGTGACCGAGGTCGGTTTCCGCTGGGAGTGAGTCGTCGCCCACTGCTTCTTCGAGTACGTCACCGAGGTCCAGCGGGAGGGTGTCCATCGCAACCGTGCCGTCGTCGTTGTGCGGCCACTCGGATTTGGGTCGGTCCCAGTACACTTCGATGCCGTTGCCTTCCGGGTCGCGCAGATACAGCGCCTCACTCACGAGGTGGTCGGACGCCCCCGAGAGTTGTGCCCCGTCTTGGATGCGCCGGAGTGCGTCACCGAGTGCCGCGCGAGTCGGGACACGAACGGCGAGGTGGAACAGACCTGCTTCGTCGCGGGCGCGACGTGGGGCATCGGCGTCTTCTTCGAGGACGACGAGTGGAGAGTCTCCGGCCGAGAGGATTGCTCGTGAATCGGCTCGCTCGGCCTCGAACCCAAGAACGTCGCGGTAGAAGGGAACCACAGCGTCGAGTGAACCCACGCGAAGGGCGATACGGCCGAGGTGTGTCGAAGCGGGAAGCACACCGGTATCAGCTGAAGTGTTGGACATACCCTCTCTTCGCGCGGGACGTACAAAGCGATCCTCGTAACATCAATCGAGCTACGTGACACCGGTGTTACGTGGTCAGAAACGCGTGAGAACGGGAATCGGGAGAACGAGAACGGAAACGCAGGGTGGAACGAGAACGGAAACGCAGGGTGGTTAGTTCGCGTAGTAGTACTCACCGGAGCGTTTCTGCTCGCGGTCGAGTTGCGAATTGGGCTTGTTGATGCGCGGGCGCTGGGTGCGCTCGTCGCGGCGGAACGTGATGTCGAGGTCCGACAGGAAGTCGTTCATGCCGTCGCGCATCTCCTGTGGCTTCGAGGCGTGACCCTCGATGGAAGGCTGGCCGTCGAAGACCATCAGGCGGTCGGCGAGCAGGTCCATCATGTAGATGTCGTGGTCGATGACCATGACCGTCGCGTCGTGGTTCTCGGCGTAGCGCCGAATTGCGGAGGTTGCCTGCACGCGCTGTTCGACGTCGAGGTGGGCCGATGGCTCGTCCAGCAGGTAAAGGTCGGCGTCCTGTGAGAGGCACGCCGCGATAGCGACGCGCTGGCGCTCACCGCCGGAGAGGTCGGTGAGGTTGCGCTCCATGATGCGGTTGAGTTGCAGTGGGTTCGCAACTTCCGTGTTCCAGTACGACGAGCCGAACTGGTCCGTAATCGACGAGAGGAACGCATCGACGCGCATCGGTTGGTCGATTTCGACGTACTGTGGCTTGTAGGAGATGTCGAGCGAGAAGTCGAGTTCGCCCTCGTCGGGCGTGAGCGCCCCAGTGAACATCTTCGCCAACGTGGACTTACCAATCCCGTTGGGACCGACGATACCCAGCACTTCGCCGTGGTGGATAGTCCCGGCATCGACGTCGAGCGAGAACTCGCCTTCGCCGTAGGACTTGGACATGTCGGGGTACTCGATGAGGGGTTCTGCCTTCGTGGTCTCGCGCGGAGCGTGCTCCTCGAAGGTGATGGCCTCGGGCCGAATCCGCATGTTCTCGTTCGAGAGGTAGCCCTTGAGGTACTCGTTGATGCCGTTACGGACCGATTTGGGGTCCGTGATGACACCGTACGCGCCGGGTTTACCGTACGCGACGTGGAGCGTGTCTGCGAGCAGGTCGAGGATTGCAAGGTCGTGTTCGACCACGAGAACCGCGCGGTCTTCTTCTTCGGCGAGTTCGCGGATGAGACGGGCCGCGGTGACGCGCTGGCCGATGTCGAGGTAGGGCGAAATCTCGTCGAGGAAGTAGAAGTCGCGGTCGCGGGCGAGCGTCGCAGCGAGCGCGACACGCTGGAGTTCGCCGCCGGAGAGCGTATCGATGTCGTTGTCCACGACCGGGCCGATATCGAGACGCTCGATGTACTCGTCGAGTGCGCCGCGCTCGTCGGTCGCTTCCAGCAGTTCACGTGCCTTCCCGTCGAACTGCTTCGGAATCTGGTCCACGTACTGCGGTTTTCGTGCGACACTCACGTCGCCATCGCGGACTTTCGAGACGTAGTTCTGAAGCTCGGTTCCGCGGAAGCGGTCGAGGACCGCTTCCCACGACGGTTCGTCGTCGTAGTTCCCGAGGTTGGGGACCATCTCGCCTGCGAGGGCGTGAACGGCGGTCGTCTTACCAATCCCGTTCGGTCCGAGAATACCCGTGACCGAACCTGCTTCGGGTACCGGAAGCCCGTAGAGCGAGAAGGCGTTCTCGCCGTAGCGGTGGGTTGGCTCTTCGTCGAGTTCGGAGGGGAGGTTGATGATTTCGATGGCGTCGAACGGGCACTTCTCGACACAGATACCGCAGGTCTCTCCGAGACAGATTTCTTCGGAGATGCGGACTTGGTCGGGGCCGCCCTGTTCGGCGTCTTCGCCACGAAGTGTGATGCACTCTTTGCCCGTCCGGTTGGGCGGACAGAAGTTCGAACACTCGTAGCTACATCGGTCCGGCGAACACCGGTCGAGGTCGACGACGGCGATACTGTGGTCAGCCATGGTTAGAGCTGAACACCCGAGGTGAGGAGAATCGCGAACGAGATGAACCAGAGCGAGAACGTCATGAAGACGACGTACAGGTAATCTTTCACACCGAACCCGTTCACGTCGATGCCGATGACGCGAAGCACGGGGAACTGTGCGAGTACGAACGCCCCGAGGACGCCCACTGCCACGTTGTTCGTCGCGGCGGTGACAGTTGTCCCCACCAGCACACCGGAGACCAGCGCGGCGGCCACACCGGCGAGACAAGCGAGTGTTGTAACCGTTACTCCCCGGATATGTTTGGAGAGTCCGGTCTGCGTTTCCGTAGCCATGTGTTCCACTGCGATATCGGGCATGAAAAGGCGTTCGTTCTGCCGTCCAGCAGGCACTATAGCGTTGTCGGCTAGTCCCAGCCAAGAAGATTTAAGCTTGTTGCGGCTTTCAATTCGTAACGATGGCTGGAACAGAAGAGGAGAGTCTCGATGAACTCCCACCGAGTGCGAAGCTTGTTTTCAAGGTACTCGAATATAACGGCCCCTTGACCCAGAAGGGCATCGTCGAAGAGTCGATGCTCTCTGCTCGAACGGTCCGCTACGCACTCGAACGACTGGAAGGCATCGACATCGTCGACGAGGACGTATACTTCGCTGACGCTCGACAGAACCTCTATCAACTCACCGACGCCGCACCACAGCAAGAGCAAGCGAAGGTCCAAGCCGACGGCGGCAAAGAAAACGCCTGCTGCGTCGAATAACGAATCGTCCGCCGCTTCGCACTCTGTTCTCCGTTGCGACGCGTCGAACCACTACCCGGGCATCGAAACGCAGCGAGCGGTTCGTTTCGGTCAGGCCGGAACGACCGTAATCTGCAACTTTCGGTCGATTGCGTTCTCTAACTCGTCAGCGATGGCGCTGCCGCGCGAGACTTGAATGTCGCCGCCGCGACCGACCGTCGCCGTGAAGAGGTACTCGTCGTCCGCGCGGACTTCGACCGTCTCGCCGACGTGGCCGTCCATTCGGACGATGATGTGCCGAGAGGTGATTTCCGGGGTGACAACGAGACCGCTCGACGGTTCTGCGGTCGTCCCTGACGACGACGGAGCGGACGACCCACCAGAACTGCTCGAACCGCCGACGCCCGGTGCCTTGTTCGCTGGGTTCTCGTCGTGGGTCCGAACGTCGATTTCGATACCGAGTCGGTCTTCGACGTCAGAAATTCGACCGCCGCCTTTACCGATTACGTACGAGATGTCGTCGTCATCGACGTAGACGACGGCGCGGTTCTGGTTTTTCAACTGCACATCGACGTGACCGCGAGCGATGGAGCGAATTTCACGTTCGATTTCCTGTCGTGCGAGTCGAGAGACGCCTGTTTCGCTCTTCTCGCCGCCGTCTCCGAGCGGAACCGTGACGACCTGACGGTTGAACGTGTAAATCTCGAACTTTGGCGTGTTCGTCTCGAAGTCGCGCACCTGAATGACGGGGCGTGCCAGGTCCTCGGCGGCGAGTCCTTCGGGCACTTTCACCTGCGTCGTCACGTCGTAGACGGTGTGGACCTGTCCGGCCTCGATGTAGACGACGGTGTCCACGACTTGCGGAATCATGCCGAGTTCGACACGGCCGACGAGGCGCTGGAGGGCGTCGATAGCGCGGGTGGCGTGAACGACGCCGACCATCCCGACACCGGCGAGACGCATGTCCGAGAAGACAGAGAAGTCCTTGGTCTTGCGAACCTCGTCGTAGATGGTGTAGTCGGGGCGGACGAGGAGGAGTGAGTCAGCCGTCTTCGCCATATCGCCAGCGAGGGCAGTGTACTGAGTGATTTCGGGGCCGACCTGCAAGTCACGCGGTTTCTCCATCGTCTTGACCGCGTAGTCGTTGTCGTTGAGGAATTCGGCGACTGCCTGGGCGAACGTGGATTTACCCGCACCGGGCGACCCGGCGATGAGGACACCGCGCTGGCGTTCGGCGAGGCGGTCACGGAGTTCGTCGGCGAACTCGTAATCGTCGAGTTCCGTCTTGACGATGGGTCGAACCGCCGTGATTTCGATGCCGTCGGCGAAGGGAGGTCGAGCGATTGCAATGCGGAAATCGCGGAACTGGACGATGTTCATGCCCGGCTCGGAGAGTTCGATGAAGCCGTCGGGGGAGGCGCGGGCGGAGTTGACGATGTCGTCTGCCCACTCGCGCATCGTCTTCTCGTCGGTCGCGTCCTCGGCGATGAGTTGGTAGTGCATGTCGCCGATATCGCCGCGTTTTGCTTTCGGCCTCGTGTCCGTCTTGAGGTGGACGGACATCGTCTGGTCATCGAAGAACTGCTCGATGATGAGGCCACCAGAGCCGCGAACGACTGGTTCGACGTGTTCGATAGCGAGGCCCTTGGCCTTCGCAATTTCTGCTTGAACGCTGTCACTCGTGAGCAACGTCGCGTCGTGTTCGGCGGCAAAATCGCGGATGAGTGCGTCGATATCGCCCTCGCGGGCACCCCTCGTCTCGTCCGAGGTCGGACGCCGACCGAGGTACTGAAGCGAAATCTCGCCCTCGTCGGCGAACTCGGCGAGACGCTGGAGTTCCGAGAGTCCATCCCACCCAGTGTCCCGTCCGTCGTTGGCTTGCGACTCCAATTCGCTGACGACCGCTTCGGGCACCAGAATATCGGCACCCGCATACGACCCATCCTCAACTCGCTCGGACACGCGACCGTCGATGACCGCGCTCGTGTCCGGCACTATCTTCATGGACTCCGATTTGTATGGCGCACGGATAAGGCTTTTAGGTAGCGCGGGCACGCGGGCGGCGGAATCGCTGACAAATGCCCGCATTGGCCACGCTTTTCACGAGGTATCTCTTCCTCCCGCCATGGACGAACTTTCGACCCTGACGGTGGACCTCGTCTCGATTCCGAGCCACGAGGACGAAACCGCCGCAGGCGACTTCATGGAGTCGTGGCTCCGCGACGAGACTGACGCAGAGGTCACCCGCGACGAGGCTGGCAACGTCTTCGCTCGAGTCAACGCTGGCGAGGGAGAGTCGCTCGCGCTCGTTGGCCACCACGATGTGGTTCCACCAGCCGAACGCCAGACGACCGACGACGGCGAGTACATCGTCGAAACGAAGGACGGACGAATCTACGGCCGTGGTGCCGCCGACATGAAAGGTGCAGACGTGGCCGCCATGCTCGCCTTCCGCGACGCGGCCGAAGAGGCAAGTCAAGAAGTCGTCTTCGCCTCGTTTGTCGGTGAAGAGTTGGGTGGCATCGGCGTTCGGGCGGCCCTCGAAGACGGCCTCGAAATCGACTACGCCGTCGTCGCCGAAGGCTCGACCAACTACTCGGGACCGAACCGAACCGACCTCGTCGTCGCCCATCGTGGCCGCCGGGCGAGCATCCTCGAAGTTTCGGGAACCGCGTGCCACGCCAGCGAACCCGAGAAAGGTGAGAACGCCATCTACCGCGCCAGCGACGCCGTGGACATCATTCGAGAGTTGGAGGTCCCCGACGCCGAGGTGCTTGGAAACCCAGTTTCAGGGAGCATCGCCGTCACCGGAATCGACGGCGGGAGCGCGTGGAATGTCATCCCTGATACGTGCGAAGTCATCATCGACGAGCGAACCGTCCCCGGCGGCTACGCCGACCTCAAGCAGACAGAGAGTGTCGAAGGCGTCGAGTGGGTCGTCGAACAAGACCTCCCGCCGATGGCCTGCGACGACGCCGACTTTGCGAACCGGGTCTTCGAGGCCGCAGAGAAAGTCCACGAAGCACGCGGCGACGAAGAGCCACAGCAGGTGACGAAACCCCACGCGACCGACGCTGGGTGGCTTGCACAAGAGGGAACGACATGTGTCGTGTATGGACCATCCTCGCCCGGTGAGGCCCACACGAAGAACGAGAGCGTCTCTGTGGATGTTCTGGAGCGGTGTTACGAGACGTATCGGGATGTTGTAGCGGGGTGGTAAAACAACGTACGCAACCGGGTATTCACCCGGTACGTGATAGAGAAGTGTGCAGTTACAGTGCCGCGACTTCCGCCTGATTCAGTAACTCTTCCAACGATGCAGTTTGCCCCAAGAGAACGTTCTTCAACTGTGCAGGGATGTGTGACTTGCTATTGCTGTTCTTCTTTCCGGATTGGTTCGCATCGAGGCCGTCGTTCTCGATTTGATTTGCGAATGCGGAGACGGTGTTGCTAGCGGTCGAAATCTCGCGGTCTGCTTTCTTTGCCTTGCCAGCAAATGCAGCATCTTGACCACGGAGGACCTTCTTCTCGGTGGTTTCAAGCTTCGACGTGAGCGCATTTTTCACGCCGCGATTGAGTGTACTCTCGTCGATTCTATCGACCATTCCGCGAATGATTTCGATTGCCCCAGCCAACAGTTGTGACTTGTCTCGGACCGTCAGGGTCACTTCTGCATAGCTTCGCGTCTTGTCTTCGACACCAGTGGCAACCACGGTCAGCGAGTGTCGGCCCGTTCTGACACCTTCGACTCGAAGTGTCGCCTGATGTCTCGCGTTCGCAGAGAGTGACTCGACGAGTCCACTCGTCGCGCGGACCGAAATTCCATCCTCAGCTTCGATATCGTACTCGATCGCTTCGAGACGGTCGTCGCCGACGTTCGTGACTTCACCAGTCACGTCATCGGTAGCTCCTTTCGGGAGTACTTCCTCCGTTGGCGAGAACGAGAAGAGTTCGATGACTGGCGGGAGTGACGCAGAATCGACGATAGCCTTTGCGTCCTTGCTTGCGGCGAGATACTGCTCTTCAGTCTCTCTGAGCTGACGAGCATGGTTTTTGACCGTTTCGTACTCGCTTTCGTCGCCTGTTTCGAGTACCGTGGCACCACTCGTGATGAATCCAGCACGCTGGAATCCGGCCGTTACCGAAGCACCCATCAGGTCGTTCACTTTATCGCTGGCACTTTTCTCGGTGAGTGTCCCCGGTAACGTCGCAGCGCGGCGCGTGAAGATTTCTTCTGAGACCCGGTTTTCAGAATACTCAGTGACCAACTCAGCTAGCGCGTCTGTTGCGGCGGCCTGGTCGCTTTCGACGTTCTGTTCGAACCGTGCGAGTGCGTCGATGATAGCTTCGCTCGACATTTACATCGCCCCCGTGGTTCCCGTGGCGATTTCGTCGAGTGCTTTGGCGTGTTGTGCGCGGACCGCGTCGAGGCCGTTGAAACATGATAGCGCTGCACCAGCTGAAAAAGCACCAGCCACAGCGTCAAATACATATCCAGCAACTATCCCAACGGGCGCAGTCAACCCTCCTGTGAAAATTGCTAACCCGTATGCGGCAATTTCTATCATGGGGCCAATTACGCTTGCAGCGTCTGCCAAGCCCAGCAATGAATCAACAGTATCAGATGTTTTATTGTATTGTACTTGGATTTCAGTTCGATAGTACTCTGTTCTTTCAATCGCTGTTTGACGCGAACCAGAAATATCAATCTCTGAGTTCTCGTCTGGACGTGCTACACTGGTAAGATTCGCCAGTGATTCAGAAATTGACGGCTTGTTTTGCCAGAGATTGTACGGTTTATCTTCAAATATCACCTTAAGAATCCAACTAGAAGTTGAGTCAATGAGATCTCTGACTAATTTTTCTTTTTCATCAAGGAATCTCAAAGTAGTTATTACCCCAGATTCTGCGAGTCGATAAAGCGACTTGGATACCTCATCAATACTCTGGATAAAACTAGTGAGGAAGTAGTCTGACTCAGAAATTGGGCCTCTTCCCAGTAACCATTTAGCTACTTTATGCAGTGAAGAATCAGAGAACTCCTTCGCTAAAAATTTGATTTCGGAAGACTTTATTTTCACAGATCCTGCCCATTTCAATAATTTGAGCGGTAAATCCGCGAGTGCGATAGCTGCAAATCCGAGATTCACAAGAGTATTGATTAACGATTTTGTAAGTCTCTCAGCAATGTTATAATCTTGCTGAAGGGCAGTCTCACGACCAGGGACACCGAATCGTGTGTCATCTAGTGCCCGAGGTGTCCCAGGAAGCGCCCCAGCCATCGAAATCTCCGTAATCGATTCTCCCAGTTTCAACCGGTCGATTGCATCCATCGCACGAGCAGACGTTATGTCGCCCTGGTCGACCGCCTGTTCGAGTTCAGAGAGCGCCGCTTCGACTTCAGTTCGTTCGTCAACGAAGCCATCCGTTGCAGAGTAGAGATACGCTGCGTAATCTTCCTTCTCTCCGATTGCTTGGCTGATGTCGAGAACAGGAGAACTATCGCTACCGACCGTTATCGACCGCAATCGTGCATTCGCTTGGTAGATTCCCAACTCAAATGAAGTCGGGTCGATAACCGTCGTGTCGAAGGATTTCGAGAGCAACTCTTCACCGTTGACCGACAGCGTCATCGACGAATCGGTCCACCGGGCTTCGACAGTGTACGTCTCTGAAGATGGCCCAACAGTACCGGGGCCCTCCTCTCTGAAGATACGTTCCCCATCGCGGATACATCCAAGCCTGTTGTCGTAGGCTCTCCCGGCGACACGCCATTCCAGTAAGTTCTCCTCATCTTCCTTGAGCCGAAGTATGACTGCGTCCGTTCGGTGGTAGTCACGAAGGATGTCCACCTCGTACCGAACGAATCCACTTTCTGGAAACGAAATGCCGCTCTTGGTAAGGTACATTCGAATGTTGTTCGGGCTATAAACGTTGAGCCACTGGTTTTGAGACGAGTAGCTTACAGAACCGTGGCTCCCCATAAACGGAGAGCCAACCTGTTCACGAACATCGTATTCATTGAGTGTATTCGATGAGAAATCATCCGAAAAGACAGTAAGAGACTCACCCGAATCCAGACCAGTTCGATTCTCCCCCGTATTAAACAGGTTTGACCCGGTGGTGTTAGGCACTCCTGCTAACGGTACAAGCGCAGCAGATTTCATTAGTGAACGACGCGAGATTTTGTCCTCGTGGTACTCTTTTTCTGTCACTGTTAATGAAATTATTCATATCAAATATATCTATTTTGTCTTAATTATCAAAATGAATAATGTCATAGTCCAAAGAGTATACTGATGCATAGATGGTTCTCAGTCTGAATAATTGGTGTTTGAAAAAATTCCCAGTTTAAATAAACAGTGGTAATGTACAAGACATTCAGAAAATAAATTCAACCATGGTCAATGTCCTCTCAGTGGGCCTGTTTATTTTTGGATCTCTTATTCTCATACAAGGATTTGCGTGTCTATTTCGGCCAAAGCAGTATCTCGACTGGGCGTTCGGTCACAGTACACTCTTTGGGGAGATAGGACCAGTCAAACTACGACTGACACAAGCAGTTGGGTTAGTGGAGATCCTCGTTAGTCCCCTTATTTTCCTGTTCGCAGCAGTTGTAGGGGGATAATCACGCTTTGTAGGAGTTGAAGAGGATTCTCGTTGAGAAGACAACTCGACGCTTCTGTTGACCAATATCTATCCTATCCCGACGTGAGTCGCACGAAACTTGCCTTATAGACAGGAAACGTGCAAACTCGTGACCAACGCCTGACCGAAACCCCATCTCCTGCGATTTAATACCACGGCGCACTCATCGACAGACAATGGCAGCAACCTCCACCGAAGAGGCGTCGGCCTACGACCGACTGCTCGCGAAGTACAAACGCGTCGCCAACATCCAAAACGCGGCCGGGTTACTCTCGTGGGACCAGCAGGTCGTCATGCCCGACGAAGGGACGCCTGCGCGCTCCCAGCAGATGTCCACGCTCTCGGCACTGAGTCACGAACTCCTCACCGACGACGAGTTTGGCGACCTCTTGGACGAAGTCGAAGCGTCGGACCTGACGGACGAACAGGCAGACGTGGTGCGCGAACTCCGCCGCGACTACGAGCGCGCGGCACGCGTCCCGAGCGAACTGGTCGAACAGATTTCGGCTGCCTCCTCGGAGGCGATTCCGTCGTGGAAGGAAGCGAAAGCCGAAGACGACTTCTCGACGTTCGCCCCGCATCTGGAGAAACACGTCGAACTCAAGCGCCAGTACGCCGAGTACATCGACCCCGACCGCGACCCATACGAAGTCCTCTTCGAAGATTACGAGCCATGTCTCCCGCTCGAACAGGCAGAAGAGATTCTCGCCGAAGTGCGCGAAGTCCTCGTCCCGATGATTGCAGACATCCGCGATTCTGACGTCGAACTCGCCGTGGACGCCTTCGAAGGCGAGTATCCGGCGGACGAGCAGGAGGAACTCGCCCGCGACGCGCTCTCCACGTTGGGCTACCCGTGGGAACGCGGCCGTCTCGACACCGCACCCCACCCGTTCTCGTCGGGCACGCAGTTCGACGCCCGCGTGACGACGCGATACGACGAGTCTGACCCTCTCGGGTCGCTCTTCTCGACTATCCACGAGTTCGGTCACGCACTGTACACGCTCGGGCTGCCGGACGAACACTACGGCACGCCGCTCGGTGAGAGTCGCAACCTCTCGGTCCACGAGTCGCAGTCGCGTCTCTGGGAGAACCACGTCGGGCGCTCGCACGGCTTCTGGGAACACTTCATGCCGACGTTCACCGAGCACTTCCCAGACATCGACGCGACCGTCGAAGAGGCATACGAAGCCGCCAATCAGGTGTACGAGGACAACTTCATCCGCGTCGAAGCGGACGAACTCACCTACCACCTGCACATCGTGATTCGGTTCGAACTGGAGCGCGCACTCATCTCGGGCAACCTCGATGTCGAGGACGTGCCGGAAGCGTGGAACGACAAATACGAGGAGTACCTTGGAATTCGACCCGAGACCGACACCGAGGGCTGTCTACAGGACATCCACTGGGCCTACGGCAACTTCGGCTACTTCCCAACGTACTCGCTCGGCTCGATTATGGCCGCCCAGTTGTTCGCATCTGCGAGCGAGGACATCGACGACCTCGACGAGAAAATTGCCGCAGGCGAATTTGGCGACCTGCGTGAATGGCTCCGCGAGAACATCCACCAGCGTGGGCGTCGCTACGAGACGAACGACCTCGTGAAGCTCGCAACGGGCGAAGACTTCGCCGCAGACGACTTCCTCAGCTACGTCGAAGCCAAGTACGCCGAACTGTACGACATCTAGCTGAGCCGAATACTCCCCGTTTTTGATAGTCTCAGCAGAAAATGCCGTAGGAATTAAATAGTGGTATGTCTTATCATGGCATGTATGGCCTCAGCACCCAGTGACGATATGTTCGACCAGTTCTTGGCCGACCGCGGTCACGAGACAGAACCGGCACGCTGGGACCGATCTTATAACAAACTCCAGTGTCCCGAGTGTGGGGCACTACACAGTCAAGGGGCGTCAACATGTTCCGTCTGTGGCTGGCTGCCCGAGGTCTGAACTCCGGATTGACCACCTAAGTACCACTTTTGACCCCTTCGTGGGTCGATTTTTTTCACCCCGATGAGTGGCATCACCGAACAACGCAGAACTGCAACAATCAGACACAGTACACTACGCCGAGAGAAGCACGTCGTTTATCACACGTTAGACCCTGAACGTGGACAATGAGCGAATCCGACCCGACCGTAACCCGACTGTTCGGGGGACCGGGGAGCGGGAAAACTACGGCCTTGCTCGACAAGGTCGAGACGATTTTAGACCAAGACGACGTGTCCGTCCGCGACATTCTCGTCGTCTCGTACACGCGCGCCGCAGCAGCAGAGGTTCGCGACCGCCTCTCTGAGCGACTCGACGTGAACCCGCGTTCGCTGAAGGGCAACGTCTCGACGATGCACGCGAAGGCCTACGAACTGCTCGGGCTCTCGCGAAACGACGTCGTCGGCGAGAAGAACAAACAAGAGTTCTGTGAGGACTACGGCATCGAATATCAAGACGAGTACGGCGGTGGCCGCCGAACCTCGCGCTCGACGACGATTGGGAACAAAGTCATCGCGACGAGTCAGTGGCTTCAGCGCACCCGCCGCGACGTTGCCGACTGGTACGACGTGCCGTTCCAGTGGAACGTCGAAGAAGTCCGTCTCCCCCCAGAAATCGACCCGAACGCCCAAGAAGGCAACAAGTACACGCCGACGTGGCCCTCCAGCGACGACCGCGTGGACATCCCCGAAGCCATCCGTGCGTGGCGCGCCTACAAGGGCGAACACGGTCTCGTCGGATTCGCAGACATGCTCGAACGCGTCAAACAGCGCGCACTCGTCCCCAACGTCGATTACCTCATCATCGACGAGTTCCAGGACATTACGACCCTCCAGTACGACGTGTACGAAGAGTGGAAACCTCACATGAAGGGCGTCCTCATCGCTGGCGACGACGACCAGGTCGTCTACGCGTGGCAGGGTGCCGACCCGAACCTGCTGCTCGACGCCCAGCGCGACGAAGATGAGGTGCTTCCCAATTCGTACCGTCTGCCATCGAACGTCCTCAACGTCGTCAATCGAGAGATTCGCCACATCGACAAACGCCAAGAGAAGGACCTCAAGCCCCGAAAAGAAGGCGGGGCAGTCGAAGCGATTCCGAGTCCGTCGATGCTCGAACTCGCGCGCAACGTCCGCTACACGGTCGAACAGGACGAGGGGACGATTATGCTCCTGTTCCGTGCGCGCTATCAGATGTTCCAGTTCATCGATGAATTCCTCCCGCTTGGAATTCCGTTCTCGACGCTGACCGACCAGCGCATGTGGACCGACCGACTCACGCAGTACGTCCGCGCAATTGAGTCAATCGCGGAGGGCGAACCGGTCGATGGTCTCGAAGCCCGCCGTCTCGCCGACATGCTGAAATCCTCGGCGTTCGGCACCAACGAGCGCGACGAACTCTTCGACCTCATCGACGAGCGAAAAGAGTCGGAAGACGTCGACGACATCACGGAACTCGAGTTCACCGTGGACGAAGTGAAAGACATCGCTCCCTTCGTTCCCGACGGCCAGTCGGCCAGCGACATGGTTCGCAAGGTCACGAGTTTCCAGCGCAAGTCCGTCGATGCCTACTTCAGCGGCAAGTACCAGGGCATGGACCCGAGTCGCGTCCGCGTCGGGACGATTCACTCCGCCAAGGGTCGTGAGGCAGACCACGTATTCATGGCGACCGACCTGACCGAGAAGGTGGTCGAGCAGATGGCTGCCTCCGTCTCCGAAGAGGAACTCGAAGCCCACGGTATCGAAGAGTTCACCTCGGCGACCGACCCCGTGCCGCTCATCACGGACAACGAGCGCCGTGTCTTCTACGTCGGCATGTCGCGTGCCCGCGAGCGCCTCATCATCCTCGAAGACCTCGTGAGCGGCGCGCCAACCCTGCCGGTTAGCGTCCTCCTTCACAACGAAATCCGCGAGGGAGACGTACAGGACCTCGTCGAAGAAGTCCAAGAAGAGTCCGCACCCCAGCCCGAGGCGTAAGCAGACGTGTTCGACTCGCGCGGCGCTGAGGCAGTCGATTCCGCACTCGCCGACCGTGATGCGGTTGGATTCGTCCACGTCTGTCGCGGCGACGACGCGGATGTCCGATTCCTGACCGGCCACGAGTTCGACGCCGAAGTCGCAGTCGTTCGCGTCGCTGACGAGACGCACGTCCGCGTCCCGTCCGGTGTCGAACACCCGAATATGCCGGATGTGTCTGTCCGAACCGACGACCGACCGGCAGGAAAAGCCGCGAGTGCTGTCCTCGACGCCGAAAGGACGAGAGAGAGCAACACCGTCCTCGTGCCACGCTATCTCCCACACGACGCGGCACTCCATCTCGAAGGCGCAGGCTACGAACTCGAATCGACAACGGCGCTCACAGACGCGAGAGCGACGAAAGAAGAGACAGAAATCGACGCCATCGAAGCAGTCCAGCGAGCGGCACGTCGCGCACTCACTCGCGCGGCCACGATTCTCGGGGCCACAACCATCGAAGACGACGCGCTCGTCTGGGACGATGCGCCGCTCTCGACAGAACGCCTACGAAGGCAGGTGAACGCGATTCTCGCCGCCGAAGGTGTCGATTCCGCTGGGAACACGACGGTTTCGGCAGGAACAGAAGACGACACGAGCGCAGTCGAACTCGCACCCAGCGAACCCATCGTCGTCTCGGTTCGCCCACGCGGGTCGAACGGCTACTTCGGCGCGCTCGCGCGGACCTTCGTCATCGACAGCGACGGTGGGTGGGAGCGCCGAGCCCACGTCGCTTGCGACGCCGCCCGTAAGGTCGCACTCATCGAAGCGAAACCGGGCGCTGATGCAGGCTTCGTCGGCAGTGAAATCCGCGCCGAGACGGCCGCGTTCGGCTTCTCGATGGCCGACGAAGTGACACGTGACGTTGGCGGCGGCATCGGTCTCTCGTTACGCGAAGCCCCGAAGCTCGATGGAGACGTAGAATTAGTCGAGAACAACGTCCTTCGAATCCGCGCGGCCGTCTCGAACTCCGACCACGGGCGCGTCGAACTCACCGACGTAATCACAGTTGGCGAGGACGAACCGCGCATCCTTGGAGACACACCAACCGTCCTCGACCCGTCTGGGTGGGCCTGAGCGACTCGTCTCGCTGTTTCAGTTCTCCGCTACGCTTGCTACTCTTCTTCGTCTGGGTCTTTCGTGGCCGAGCCGACGACTTTCTCGACGGCCATCGCCGGGATGTCTTGCGGCATCGTGAGGAACTTCGGCAGTGCAACCATGAGAATGGCGAGAGCGACCATGCCACCGCCGAGTGTCATCCGACCGTCGGCGAGCAGCGTCAACCCGAAAATACCGACTGGGATAGCGAAGATGAGCGTTGCCCCGAGACCAATCATCTCTAAGATTCCGAGTCGCATTGCTCGCCGGTAGCTCACCGGGCAGTAAAAACATCGCGGGTGGAGACGACGAGATGGACGTTAGGGACGGTGTCGTCCGTGGCTACTCCGCACGGGACCCCTCGGTGTGATACTCGTGACCGTTTTGCGGCGAGTAGCCAGCAGGCCCGGACGGGAGTGTGTCGGGGTCCTCGACGCTGAGACCGGTCGTGACGAGCAGGCGAAGGCCGCGACGAACCGGCATATCGAGTTCTCGAACCTCGTCGGGCGAGACGATGATGAGCGACCCCGCAGTCGGGTTCGGGCTGTGGGGGATGAACACGGTAAAGAGATCTTCGCCGACCGCATTGCCGATAGCGTTCGGTGCGTCGTTCGTCACGAACCCAATCGAGTAGACACCTTTTCGTGGAAATTCGACGAGAACGACGCGTTCGTAGCCAGCGGTGGGTTCGGTCAACGATTCGGAGACCTGTCGAACGCCGAAGTAGATGGTGCGAACGAGCGGGACCAGTTTGACACCGCGTTCGAAACTCCCGAAGAGTCGTTGGCCGAGCGAAATCGATGTGAGATAGCCGAGTATCGTAACCGTCGCGGCGATGATGAGCGCCGACAGCACTTGCGAGATGAAGACGATATCTCCCGAGTAGTTGAGCGCGCTGGCGAGAAACGGTGTCACCTGCCGGACGAGGGGACGAAGCGCCGCAGTGATGCGACTAAAGGCGAACTGCAAGACGAACAGCGTCACCGCGAGTGGGGTGACGAGAATCAGCCCAGTGACGAAACTGCTTCGAAGCCGAGCGAGAACGTCCATACACACTCTGTGGGCGACGACGACAAAACGCTATGGTCGAACTGGAACATCACGAAAACGTGATGGTGAACAGAAACGATAGCCATTAACCGACGCCGCCCAAACCCGCGAGTATGTTCACTGGAATCGTGGAGGGGACTGGCGAAATCACCGGTGTGACCGACACCGAAGGTGGTCGCCGACTCCGCATCCGTTCTGACGTTGCATTCGACGATTTACACCACGGACAGTCCATCTCTGTCTCCGGCGTCTGTCTCACCGTCGAAGAGTTCGGCAACGACTGGTTCGACGTGTTTCTCGCCGCTGAAACCGTCGAGAAAACGTATCTCGGAGTCGTCGAAGAAGGCGACATCGTGAACCTCGAACGGGCGCTCGCGGCGAGCGCGCGCTTCGACGGCCACATCGTCCAAGGCCACGTCGATGGCACGACGACGATAACGGCGATCGAGCAAGTGGGCGACGACTGGTTCTTCGAGTTCGACTTGCCCGAATCCATCGGGAAATACGTCGTCCAGAAAGGGTCTGTCTGTCTCGATGGTATCAGTCTCACCGTCGCAGACCGCCGCGACGACGACTTCGCAGTGGCGATTATCCCGACGACCTACGACCTGACGACACTCTCGGAGAAGTCGGTCGGCGACCCAATTCACGTCGAAGTGGACGTGGTCGCAAAGTACGTCGAATCGATGCTCGAAGGCTACGCAGACGCCCTACGCGACTGATTAGTCTTCGAACTCGGTCTAGTCCTCGAATTCGGTCTGTTCTGGTCCGAACGCCGCCGCGCTCGGGCCTTTGTCGTGAGCGTCGTGGTAGGCGTTGCTGTACCGCTGAATCTTTCTGATGAGATAGAGCCCGAAGATGCCGTCGTAGATGATGACGTAGATAAGGAACGCGGCGACGCCACCGATTCCAGTCACCGACGCGATGATACCCGACCCGATACCGACCGTCGAGTTGTACGTCGCGTGGACCAACGAGGCAAGAATCAATCCTTTGATGATAATTGGGCCAGCGTTCTCCTTGTTGAACTTCGCGAGGCCGAGGTAGTAGCCAGCGATAGCGGAGTAGATGACGTGTCCCGGTCCGGCGAGCGCGCGAACAGCGGTAATCGTTCCACCAGCACCGATGATAGCCGGTGCGCTCGCCACGCCGAGGTCGAGCCCCGATTCGGCGAGGTTGCGCGTGATGTAGAGTGCGTTTTCGATGGTCGCAAAGCCGAGTCCGGCCATCGCGCCGTATACTGCCCCATCGACGACAGCGTCGAACTTCTCGTTTGAATACGCGTACAGCCTGACTGCAAGCAGTTTCACCGACTCCTCGACGGGGCCGACCACGAGGTAGAAGAAGATGACAGAACCAGCAAAGCCGAGTGCGAGGTTGAGTTCGCCAGCGATGACTTGGCCAGCGTTGCTCAGCAACGAGTTGGCAATCGCCGCGAACGTCGCGGTGAGGACACCAAGAAGGAACGTCACGACCATCAGCGACAGCGGTTCGTTCTCCGTTACGTCGGTCGTGTAGACGTAGGCCGCAAGGCCGAGTGCGGGGAGCGCCGAGAGCAACGTCAGTGCCCCGATTTGCGGGTCGGTGATAGCCGAAAGCCCGCCGATACCGATGAGGATAACCAGCGCGAGTCCGATGACGATTGCCCTCGTCGACGCGACCAAGAGCCGATACAGTGCGACTGCCAACCCGTCTACTGACGTCCGCTCCTCCCACGTTGCGATGTCGTAGAGGTCCATCGACCCGCTGGCGGCACGTTCGACTGGGTCTCGTCGTTCGTCCATCGTTCAATATCTCGGCCTGAAGTCGGTAATACCTTTGGCAGGCGGCACTGTCGCCGACGACCAACCGAAGTTAAACCCCCCGAGACAAACACGGGGATATGCATTTCGACCCCCGTGAACAGGCGGCGCTCCGCGCGGTGGGACTCGACACCGAGGAACTCCGTGAGGCCGCCGAATTGGTGAAAGAAGCAGTGCAGGAAGATGCGGACGAACTCGCGGCGTTCTTCGCCGATGGCGGGACCTACTATTCGGATATGGAGATGGCCCACAGCGCGAGCGACATCGCCGAACACGAAATCGACCACGTGGACCTCTACACTCACGGCGCGTCGCTTCGCGGCTACCTCAAATTCGACTCGTGGGGCGTGCCCATCGAGAGCGGGCGCGTCCTCTCTGCTGACGTTGTCGAACTCACGCTCGGGCCGACCGTCGATTCGCGTGTCCGGTTCGCCCGCGACGCAGACGACCTATGAAGGTCCGCGTCCGCGGCATCTACTCGACGGCGTTGACGCAGATGTTTCTCGATGCCGACCACGACGTGGTTCAGGCCTCCGGGCCGATTCGTGACCGATTCGACACCGAGTTCGAGAGTGCCGACCACGACGTCGCCATCGAGACGACCAACAAGCGACAGGGCGTCGGCCTCGAAGGGACCGCACGCGACGTCTCCACTGCGACGACCATCCTCCAGAACCTCGCTATCGACGCGTTCGCGTGGGACGACCCCGCGCCAACTGGCGCAGTGTTCGACGCCCGCGTGACCGAAACCTTGGGCGGCGGCGCAGTCTGCGACCTCGGCGAGACGACAGGGTACCTCCCCTACGACGAGTACGATGGTCGCGTCGAAACCGGCGACGAGGTTCGCGTGCAGGTCGCCGAGTCGTCGCCGCCGTGGGCGGACCACCGCGCCGAACTGACTGGCGAGATTCACGCACTGGCCGGGCTCGCAACCCTCGTTCCGGGCACAGAAGGCGTTCGCGTCGATACCCGCGACGAGGCCGCCGCGCGCGAACTCGCAGGCATGACCGACCTACTCGGCGGCGACCCACCCGAAGGCTGGGGAATTCGCTGGCAACGCGACGCCGTCGATGCCGACATGGGCGCGCTCAACGACGCACTCGACCGGGCCGCCGACATCGCCGCGACGCTGGATTCAGCACTGGACGAACCAATCGAAGCGCCCCGAGAACTGGCCGCACCAACCCAGACGGCGTGGGTCTGGTTTGGCCGCGAGACGCGCTTCGAACTCGATGGGTATAGGAGAGAGGTGGCGACGACGATGCCCGGCCACCACCGAACGAAAGCCGGGTCGAAAGCGGCATCCTCGGGTGTTGACCTTGCCGAAGCACTCTGTGGTGAGTTCGGAAGCGAAAACGGCGAGTTCCCCTTCGATGTCGTAACCGCCCAATTCGGGCCACTCGAAGGTGATAGAGTCTCTATCGGCCACGGGAAACCAGATGGCCGACTCATCGTCCTCGGGTCGGGCGAGGTGACAAAGCGCGACCCTGCGGGCACCATCGAACTGCGAAGACAGATGTCCGGTGGCGGCACCTACGACGCACTGGAAGTCCCGCGCGAATCGGGCGACACGGCGACGACCAAGTTCCGCGAAGGTCGCTGGTGGTATCCGACGGTCTACCGCGATTCCGAAGGGACGGTCAAAGGCACCTACGTCAACATCTGTACGCCCGTCGAGTGCTTCCCGAACCAGATTCGCTACATCGACCTGCACGTCGATGTCATCAAACACGCCGACGGAACGGTAGAGCGCGTCGATGACGACGAACTCGACGAAGCAGTCGAAGCAGGCCACATCTCGGAGGGGTTAGCCGAGAAAGCCCGGTCGGTGGCGTCGAGTTTGGAAAGCGCGCTGTCGAAGTAGAAACCCGCAAGCCTTCGAATCCAGATTATTCTTCGGCTACGACCGAAGGGAGTAGCCGCCTTTTTTCCTCCAGGTTTTTGCGGTGAGCGGGTCGCCCGAGGCGACCCCGAACCGTAAAAAAGTGGGTCAGAAGTGGTCGGGACTTTCGCTCCCAAACTGCAACTCCCCGCCGCGACCGCCTTCGACCGTGCTGCTGCCGTGGTCGCCCGAACTCGGGACTTTCACTTGGACGTCTTCGATTTCGTCGAACTTCATAATGAGGTCAGATTGGATGTTCTGTGCGGTGATGTTGCTAATTCCGCACCCAGCACAGGCCCCGCCGAGTTCGACGACGACTTCTCCGGATTCAGGGTCGGCCTTTCGGACGACGCTGTTGCCCCCGTGCATCTGGATGATGGGCATCTGCCCGACCATCCAGCGCTCGACACGTTCTTTGAGCGTCTCCGACTCGTCACTCATACTACGGTGCTTAGAGGTCCACGTATGAGAATGGTGCGGTTCTTCTGACTCAGTATCGGGCGAGAGAAAGCGTGTGACGGTTGTTCGTGATAGATTCGGTCAGTCACCGCGGCCACGAGTTCGATACCACCAGCCCGCGGTTCCAAGCCCGGCCACACCAACCCCCAAGCCAAAGCCGGGCGTCTCTGTCCGTGAGGCGGTTGTGGTCGGTGCTTCTGTCGCAGTCGGCGTGGCCGTCTGGACGAGCGACTCGGTGGTCGTCTCGGGAACGAGCGTTGGCGGGTCGAGTTGCTCGCCGGTGTGGTCGGGGAAGGTGTACAGTGCGCCCGCGTCGTCGTCCACACCCCAACTGGACGCGACGAAGACGCCCTCGTCGGCGAAGGGGTAGGCGTACTGTGCGGTCCAAAAACTGGCCGTGTCGGGGTCGCGCCACCACGCGAGTTCGATGGGGTCAGACGAGTCGGAGATATCGTGTCGTTTCACGCCGCCGCGATACCAGGACGTGTAGAGGCGGTCGTCGTGGAAATCGAAGTTGTGGGCAGTGGTCCAGACACCGCCGTAGGTCGGGTCGGGGCTCTGTGGCGGGTCGATTGTCGAGAGCTTCGTCGGGTCGTCGAGTGTCGAAATGTCCCAGAGTGAGACACCGCTGGGGCCGGCGACGAGTTCCGTCGCCTCGTCTTCGGTCTCGACTTCGTAGGCCCACGATTCGACGCCGATGCCGAGGAGCGTTCCCGCGTCGTTCGTCGCGACGAAGTGGTGATTGCCGGGGGGCGTTCGACCGGCGCGAATCAGGTCGGTTCGCGTGCCCGACGCGAGTGCCTCGGGGTCACCGGGTTCGAGTGCGGTGAGAGTAGTGGGGTTCGCTGGGTTGGACATATCGACAATCCACGTTCCGGCGTCCCAGTGGGCGACGTACGCAACTTCGTCTTGGACCCACACGTCGTGAATCGCCCAAATCGTGGTTCGCACGTCGGCCCAGCGGTCGTCTTCGGAGAGGAGCGACCAGCGCCCGAGTTCGTCGCCCGAGGCGATATCGAGGACGACGAGCGGATTGTCCTCGCCGTTGTTCGCGGTGAGATAGACACGTCCGTCTTCGGCGAAACAGTTGTGGATGGGAAAGTCAGTCTCGTAGAAACCAATTTCGTCGGGAGATGCAGGGTCCGAAACATCGACCACGAGAACGCCGGACAGAGACCCGGGAAGTGGGTTCGCCGGGCCGACGACGACCAACGTCTCACCATCGAGTTTGACGTCGTAGATACCGCGAAACGGGCCATCTTCGCGGTCTGCGAGGAGGTCACGGCGTTCTGCGATGAGTTCCGGGCGGTCGGGGGCAGAGATATCGACGACTGCGTAGCCAGTCGTTGCGGCGACGAACACGGTCTGGCCATCAGCTGAGACGACAGCTTCTTTCGCACCGTCGATATCGACCGAACCGAGTGGTTCGAACGGGCCCGGATGTGCTGCCGAGTGGCCGACTGTACCGACACTCCCGAGGAGGGCGGTACCGCCGACGACACGGAGGAACTGGCGACGGTTCACACTGGCACTCGGCGAGGAGGGAACAAAAGTTGGACGGCTCTACCGGTTGTCAGAGTCACATTCGAGAACTGTGGTGACGCCAAGAGGGATGGGTGGGTGGGTGGGAATCCCTTCGGCGTCGTGCGGTCGGCGTGGTGGTGGTGGGAGCCGACCAGCATCCGCCCCTTGCTTCCGGTGGAACGTCCGTGCACCGTTCGCATCGACGGGGACGGAGCGTCGAATTATCGGCCTGCAAAGCAAGCCGCACCGAGGTGCACGAATAGTGGTATTTCGACCTCCCATATAAGCATGCGCCGCCGAATATCAGACGAGATAACGAATCGGTATACAGCCACTTTGCGGGCACTACCTATCGACTAGTGAGACCAGGCAGAGTATCGGTATTGAGAACAATCGAGAGAGTGTACGTGTGATTCAACAGCGTTCTGTGACCAAAACAGCGTGAATCGGAGTTACCGCAGGCGTGACCGGTCGCCGGTTCCGTTCGTCATCGCACTGGCGAGTGCGCCTTCGACGACGACCTCGTCGCCGAGCGTCGTCAACTGAATCTGCGGAATGTTGGACATGACCATCTCACTCATGTGTTCGCGGATGGGGTCGAGGACGAGTTCGGGGTTGTTGAGCGCCACCGCGCCGCCGACGTAGATGACGAGGGGAGCGAACGCGTGGACGATGTTTGCGACGCCCATCGCGTTCCAGTGGGCGACTTGCGAGACGACGTAGCTTGCAAACTCGTCGTCGCCAGCGTGTTCGAACACGTCGACCGCAGAGAAGTCGGGGTCTTCGACCGGAAGAGCAGTGTCGATTGGGTCTTCTTCGTAGAGTTCGAGTGCGTACTTCGGGATGTTGTTGCCAGAACAGTAGCCTTCCCAGTGGCCGTCGTGACCACAGCCACACGTCATGAATCCGTTCGGGTCGAGCGTCATGTGACCGACTTCGCCCGCGTTGCCATCCCATCCGGAGAGGACGTGGCCATCGACACAGACACCAGCGCCGATACCCGAGGAGATGGTGAGATACACCATGTCGTCGGGGTTGCGGTCGGAGTGGAAGCGCTCGCCGATAACGCCCGCGTTGGTGTCGTTGTGGAGGTAGACCTCTTCGGTGTCGAGCAGTACAGAAATCGGACCAGTGAGTGGGATTCTGTCGATGGTGTCGGGGAGGTTCGCCGGATTTTCGACCGCACCTTCGGCGAGGTCGAGCGGCCCAATCGCACCGATACCGGCCGCGACGGCCTCTTTTGGTTCGATGTCCGCTTCGTCACATGCCTCACGAACGACGTTCAGGACCGCTTCGGTGACCGCAATGCCGGTTGGACCTCGCGGCGTTCGGTCGCGGGCTTGTCCGAGTATCGTTCCCTCACCATCGGCAACGACCGCACGGACGTTTGTCGCCCCGAGATCGACACCCACGTAGTACGCCATTGTCTCCATAGGGATTCGCCCGACACTTAACTGAGAGGGATTCGCGCTAATTTACTCGCAACGCGGTAGCGATTCCCACACTCATTGCGTGCCGTTGGTCGAGGGGAGTTGTGGGATGAGCCACGACAGGAACGCGTCCATACTCCGTGATTGGAGCCAAATCGTGCCCGGGCCTCTGAAGGTGCAGACGAGCCCTTCACCGCTGAAGAGCGTCGATTTGAGGCCGCCGACGCGCTCGACGTTGAAATTTGTAGACCCGTCGAAGGCGACGATGTGGCCGGTATCGACCGTATACTTCTCGTCCTCACCGAGTTCGACTTCGTGAATCGCCCCGTAACTCGATAAGAACGCCTCGCCGACGCCCTCGAGTTTCAGGAGAAACAGGCCTTCGCTCCCGAAGAACGTCTTCGCGCCGCCGAAGGAGGTGTCGAGTTCGAGGTCCACGTCGGATGCGAGGTACGACCCGGATTGGACGTAGAGGACTTCCCTATCGAGTTCGTGTGCGATGATGTCGCCCGGGAGCGGTGGCGCGAACGAGACTTCGCCGGGTACCGTCGCGGTGAACGTGTTCTGGAAGAACGATTCGCCGCCGAGGACGCTGCGTTTGAGCGACCCGAAGAGTCCGCCGCGGGCGGCCGTCTCGATTTCGATGCCGTCGGAATAACTCACCATCGCGCCTGCTTCGGAGCGAACAGATTCGCCCTGTTCGAGCGAGACAGTCACTAGTGCGAACGATGGTCGGTACTCGATTTCGTAGTCCATGGAGATGTGTTGTCTCGCTAAGGTATGTAGATATCTCTCGATATCCAACAGTCGGCACTATCGGTGACCAACGCGTTCTTCGGTTAGCGCTCTGTGTCCCGTTCGTAGTCAGTCGGTCACTTCGTGTCTTCGCGGATGAACGTAACCGGACACGGCGACGACAGCATCACTTCTTGGGCGACACTACCGAAGACTGCCTTCCCCGCCGGAGAGCGCTTGCGCCCGCCGACGAGTAACTGGTCGGCATCGACGTCGGTTGCCAGTTCGACGATTTTCTCGCCGTGGTCGCCCACACTGCCTCGGACGTCGTAGCTGATGTCCTCGGCGTCGAGTTTCGAGACGAGTTTTCGAACCGTCGCGTGGCGTCGGGCAACGTCGTCCGCGGAGACTTCCTCGGCGGTGACGTCGAAATCGAGATTGTCGAGCGCGTCGGTGTACTCGTCTTTCGTGAATACGTGGCCGAGAACGACAGTCGCACCTGTCGGGCCTGCGATGTCGATTACCTCTTCGGCGAGTCGGTCGATACGGTCGGCGTCGCTCGGGCCGACAGCGAGTAAGATGGTCTCGATAGCCATTGGGCACCCGTTCGATTGACTGTCACTTAACCGTATCGACGTATTTTACTCAATTTCGAAATAATATTTCGTACCACAGTCGCTCGGCGCTTCGTCTGAGAGATAGTGACCCCACCAACATGTAATTATCTCTGAACTGGTCGAAGAACGATAGCCGCACCGCTCGTGAGAAGGGTTCGAGGAGGAATGAATCGATAGCTGACGTTCAGTAGTCGGGCGCGTCGTCCTCGACAGAGCGCTTCATCGAGTCACGGCGCGACTTCGCATCACGGCCAGTTGCTTCGAGCAAGAATTCGTTCTTCGCGTTGACGGCCTCACCTGCTGCTTCGAGCTCGTCGGGCGAGAGTTGCGTCGGGTCCGCCTCTTCGAAGTTGACTGCGAGACGGTCCTTCTTGCCGCTGTACTTGACTGCACCGACGACGACGCGCTTGAACACGGGGTTCTTCGGTTCGCCGATGACGAACAGGTCGCTTCCCTTGAAGTCCTCGGTTCCCGTGATTGGGCCGAAGTAGTCCTCAACGGTCGCTTTCAGGTCCGGAATTCGCTCTTCGAGCGTCTCCCCACGGCGCATTTTGTACTCCTTCATGGCCAGGGTTTCGATAGCGGACGGTTTACCTGTTTCGTGACTCGTCGCGTCTGCGACGTGGTGTCGGTGGCTATGCCTGTCGCTCGGCGATGTAGCCTTTGCGACACTCCGGACAGATGTCTCCGGCGCGCATCGACGACGACGATGCACCGCGTGCGTGTCCGCAGTTCGGGCAGTAGTATTCGACGGCGTCGTCCGGTACGTCGGTGTTGCGCGACGTCTCGCTCGCGCGGACGAAGTCGTCGTCGCTCCCCGAGGGTGCCTCGATGAACTCGCCGTTCGACTCGGCGTTTGCAGCGTCGTTCGACTCGGGTGTCAGACCGCCACTGAACGAGATAGACGATAGTTCACCGTCGTCGGGTCGGGCGTCGAATCCTTCGTCTTCTCCCGGTGGGTCAGGCCACGCGCCGTAGTCGCGCGACTCACCGGTATCGGTCTCGCCCGCTTCCGCGTCGGCGTCGATGAACTCGGCATCGTCACCATCGGTCGGCGTCGGTGCCGGGTCTTCGGTTTCGACCTCGACGTCGTCGGGCCACTGCGTCCGGTCGCGTTCGTCCGCTCCGTCGTCGTCGAGGATGATTGCGTCGTCGGTGACCGGCGGTTCGTCGAGCGTTTCAGTCTCGGCCTCGGCTTCGACTTCTTCGACTGGTTCGTCGGCCTCTACTGCAGCATCGGCGTCGGTCTCGGCGACTTGTTCCGGGGCCTGTTGTTCGGCCTCAGTCACCGGGTCCGGTGCAGTTTCGATGACCGCGTCGTCATCATTCGATTCGCCCGGTTTCGGTTCTGCAGGTTCGAATCCAGCGGCAACGGTGTCGGCCTCGCCGTCGGTCATCCCGACTTCTTCGGGTGACCGAATCGCCGTGACCTCTTTGTTCTCGCTGACGACGTGTTCGTGTCCGCACCGCGAACACACCTGTATCTCTCGAACCGATACAACCACCTCGTCGCCGCGTTCTTCGCGCTCCCGTTCTGTCTCGGTATCTCCGAAGGAGTGCCCAAGAAGACGGCACGTAAGTCCCATTACGCGAGATTTCCGGGGTTCGGGAACAAAAAGCTACCCCCTCTCGGTCAGACGTGCGTCAGACGAGGGGGCAGATACTCCGCTCAGAAAGGCGGTACAGGTAAACCACCGGCAAGCGATATGTGGGTTATGAAAGCGAGGCGGGAGTTTCGGAATCGCCGTGATATCGAAGTCGCGGTCCTCGACGCACTCGTGGACAGACACGAAGAGGGCATGACCGTCTTCGAACTGCGAGCAGCGGTCGATGCAGATATCGACACGCTCGAAGACGCGCTCGCCGCACTGAAATCTGAGGAACTCATCGTCGTCGAAGAGTCACAACAGCGCGTACTTATCCACCCCGACGAGCGCGTCGTCCCCGACCCCGGCGAGGCGGTCAAAGAGGACACGTCGCTGTTGGACCGCCTTCGGAAACGACTCGGCCTGTAATCGAGAGTGGGAGGGTTTTATTCGTCGCCACCAAAGCGATAGCCATGACACTCGTCGCGGACATCCACGAGGCCCACGGCGCGACGTTCGAGTCGCGCGGTGGCGTCACGGTCGTCAGCCACTACGGTCGCCCCGAACGAACCCATCGCGCCGTCCGAAACGGTGTTGGCGTCATCGAACACGGCTACGGCGTCGTCGTCGTCGAAGGTGACGACCGCATCGAATACGTCGATAACATCGTCACGAACACGGTTCCAACCGAAGACGGACAGGGAACCTACGCCCTTCTTCTCGACCCCGATGGCCGCATCGAGACGGAGATGTACATCTACAACGCGGGCGAGCGACTGCTCATCTTCACCCCGCCGGACCGCGCCGAACCCCTCGTCGAAGAGTGGCGCTCCAAGACGTTCCTCCAGCGCGTCCGCATCCGGGACGCCTCCGACGAGTTCGGCGTCTTCGGCGTCCACGGCAAGCACGCGACCGAGAAAGTTGCGAGCGTCCTCGCCAACGCCGGTGCGCCCGAACCCGAACTCTCCTTCGTCCGCGGGAATATCGGCGGCGAGTACGGCGTCACCGTCATCGCCAGCGACAACCCAACCGGCGAAGAGGGCTACGACATCATCTGCCGCGCGAAGGACGCCGAAGACGTGTTCGAAGCCTTGCTCATCTACGGCAACCCCGCAGTCCCCGTCGGCTATCAGACGTGGGAGAGCCTCACCGCCGAGGCCGGAACCCCGCTGTTCGAAACCGAATTGCGCGGCCAGATTCCGAACGTCCTCGGCCTCCGCAACGCGCTCGACTTCGACAAGGGCTGTTTCGTCGGCCAAGAAGTCGTCTCGAAGGTCGAAAACCGTGGCAAACCGTCGCGTCGGCTGGTCGGTCTGCAAGTCGATGAACTCCCAGAAGGCGGCGACAAGGTACTCGCAGACGGCGACGTTGTGGGCGAAATCACCCGTGCCGTCGAAAGTCCAGTCTTGGATTCCGCAATTGCGTTCGCGTTCGTCCCGTACGACAGCGACGCCGACGAGTTCGCGGTCGAAATCGACGGCCGAGAGGTGCCTGCGACGCGGGAATCGCTCCCGTTCGTCGAAGGCAACGCGCGCTCCGCGCGGATTCCGACGTATCCGGAATAGCTTACAAGAGCTTTTTCAGGTGTTCGCGCGAGAAGAACGAACTCGGTTTGTCCATGTGGACGCCAATCTCTCCAGAGAGGGATTTGAGGCCGACGTGCTGGAGCCATTCTGGGAACGAGTAACACTTGCGCACGAGGTGGCCGAGTCGAATCTCGGTCGAGAGTTCGTCACGCCACGCTGATTCGTAGGCGGCGAGCGAGTCGGGGTCGTCGGGGTCGATAGTGTCTACAGCGCAATCTGCGGCCGTCATCCCATATAAGATTCCGCCGCCGGTGAAGGGCTTCGTCTGCGCGGCCGCGTCGCCGATGAGGAACCCCCGGCGCGTCGTCGTTTTCTTTGGCGGGCCAATCGGAATCGCGCCCGAACAGAAGTGTTCGGTCTCCACGTCGTAGGTCCGGGTAAGTGCGTCGAACATCTCGCGGACTTCAGCACCCGGCGGGGCGGCGAGACCGTATTCGACGCCTGCGTCGCCGCGAGGGATGCGCCACGCGAAGAATCGAGGGACGGTGAGATGGACATCGACGAAATCGCCGTGGTCGGGTTCGGGGTCGAACGCCAGCACGCCGTGGAGCGTCTCGGTCGGTTCGGGCAGGTCCAAAGAACGACGAACACGGGAGGCAGGGCCGTCGCATCCGGCGACCATCTTCGCGTCGAACGAGACGGTTCCCGACTCGCCCGCGACGCTCACGGTGAGCCGGACCCTATCGTGGAGTTCTTCGATAGCGGTGACAGTGTGGCCTTCTCGAACGTCGGCCCCGGCCTCGCGGGCGCACTCGGCAAGCGTTCGGTCGAGTTCGATACGGTCGATGACGTTGGAGACTTCCGTCTTCTTGTAGAAGGGATAGGCCGTCGAGTTCGGCCCACCGACGTGAAAGTCGGCACCGAAGATGCGATTCTGAAAGAGGTGGTCGCGGGCGTCGTCCGGGACAAAATTCCAGATATCCGTACTCACGTGCCCGGAACACGCGAGCGGGGTGCCGACCTCACCTTTCTCCAAGGCGATGACGTCGTACCCCGATTCGGCGGCACGGCGGGCGAATCGCGCACCCGCAGGTCCCACGCCGACCACGGCGAAATCATACATGTTCGGGGGCTTGTGCCGACGCGCTAAGAATCTTCTCGCTTCCGTGCTTATCCGAGCGCCAAACCCGCCGCGGTGTGTGGCGGTGTCCGCCACGGAATATCCAGTTTCGACCACGTGTCACCGAAGTTCGTCGTCCGATAGACGCCGTGGTCGTTCGCGGCGAAGCACTCGCCACCGACATCAGTGGCCTTCAAGACTGACCGCGTGACGCCTTTGCCGGTTGGAAGTCCGTTCCCCGAAAGGCGAACCCACGGGCCACCATCGCGGCGGCGGTACAGGTATGACGCTGCTGACCGCGGTGAGTGGGCGTGCATGGCACTCCGCGCGGCGGTGAGCAAAATCGACTCCGGGCCGTCGGCATCGACGACGACACTCCAACAGTAGCCGTGTTCGAGGCCTTCGGTCGGATACGTCCACGTCTCGCCGTCGTCGTCACTTTCGGCGTAGCCGTCGCCTGCGGCCGCCCAGATTCGACCGGGCGTATCGGCGTGGGTCGCCATCGAATGCGTGTCTCGGCGCGAGGTGGAAACGCGGTCTTCCCACGTCTCACCGTCGTCGAACGACTGGACGAGCGCACCCGCCTCGACCGCGACGAAGAGGTGGTCGGGGTCGACAGGGTCCACCTCTATCCAGCGTGCGTGATGTGTCTGGGGTCGCGGCGGAAACGCCCACGTCGAGGCCGACGGAAGCGACGTGAGCGGGGTGAGCGCCCGCCACGTCTCGCCGCCGTCGGTCGAACGATAGACTGCGGAAGGCTCGGTACCGACGTATATCGTATCGGGGTCCGCAGGCGAGATGGCGAGGCTCGTAATCGACTCGAAGAACATCCGCTCGCCGATAGCGGACCACGTCTCTCCGGCGTCGGTCGTCCGGTAGAGGCCCGAATCGAACGTTCCACAAAACGCACGACCGGGTCGGCGTGCGTCGGCCGCGACGCACTCGATGCGTTCTGCATCGAACTGCTGGGCGACACTCGGGTCGCCGCGCGGGTTGGAGATGACGAGCAATGTGCCGTCAACGGCCGCATAGAGCTGCATGTGTGGGATACGCGAAGGAGACGTATAAGCGAGATGACAATGAGTGAGCGAGATGACAACAGGAGAACGCCTACGAGAGGTCTCGACGCTCGAACATCTCGGCAGCGAGGACGACGAATACGCACGTCGCCACCACGAGGACGGCCACGCCACCCCAATCGATTTCGCCGAGGATGAGGAGGTCACCGGGGTCGATGTAGCGCGCCAGTGAGAGCGACCCGAGGAACTCGTAATCTGTGTCCGTCGTTATCGAGTCGAGAAAGAACGTCCCGAAGATGGCACCGAGTGCAGCCCCCTGTGCTCTGCGGACGCGCTGGAAGTACGCCGACGCGAGCAAGCCAATCGAGACGCACGCGAGGAGATACAGGCCGCCGACGAGGTGGACGAGCAAGAGGCGATAGAGTCGCAACTCCTCTTCGATGAGTGCGGCACCGAGCAGGACGGCGGCGAGGACGATGAGGTCCACGATTGCAACCGTCGGAATCATCGCGAGGAACTTCCCGAGGACGAATCGCGTCCGCGAAATCGGTCGAACGAGGACGAACTCGGCAGACCGGTTGTCTACTTCGCCCGCGATGAGCGACCCTGCAGAGTACGCGAAGTACCCGCCGACGATGAGCAACCAGACCAACTGGTACAACTCGATGACGAGGTAACCATCGAGTGACGTGATGTCGGTGACGCTCCCGACGAACGCGGACTGGAAGGCGTCCGGATACGACTCCAAGAGTTCGTTGAAGTTCACGTCTGACTGGCCGAACGAGGGGAAGACTGCGATGGTCAGCCCGACGGTTGCGACGAGAAGCACGCTGACGATGACGATGCTCCGACGACGCTGTGCTAACTCGAATCGCGCCACGTCGAGTTCACGCATCGGGGGCCTCGCTGGGTTCGCGTGTTCGCTGTGGGTCGGCTTCGAGTTCGGTGTCGTCGTAGAAGTGCATGAACACGTCTTCGATGGCCGTCTCACGAACTTCGAGGTCGGCGACGTGGTAACCGTCGAGGACATCGACGAGGTGGTCGTAGTTGCCCGAGATGACGAGTCTGAGCGAGCCATCGGGTTCGATTCGTGCGTCGATGGTCTCCTCGAATTCGAAATCCGAGAGCGTGATTGGGTCGCTCGTTTGGACGGTGACTACCTTCCCACTTCGGGCGAGCAAGTCGTCGATGGCTTCGACGGCGACCAGACGCCCCTTTCTGATGATGGCGACCTGCTCGCAGACCTCTCTGACTTCGCTCAGAATGTGGGTCGAGAAGAACACCGACACACCGCGGTCACGCTCCTCGCGGAGAAATTCGTAGAACTCCTGTTGGACGAGCGGGTCCAATCCAGTCGTCGGTTCGTCCATGATGACCAATTCGGGGTCGTGCATGAACGCTTGGACGATAGCGAGTTTTTGCTTGTTCCCTCGCGAGAAGGCCCGGACGTGCCGGTCCAATGGAACCGGGAACCGTTCGAGGAGTTCGTCTCGTCGTTCGTCGCCCGAAAGTCGAGCGAGGTAGTCGAGCGTCTTCTTGCCCGTCACGTCGTCGTAGAACTGCGGGTCGCTCGGGATGTGACCGATGTTCGCTCGCGTGTGCTGAAATGCGTCTTTGTCTTCGAGCGGGGTGCCGAGAATCGTCGCCGTGCCGTCCGTTGGCGCGAGAAAGCCGAGCAAGAGGCGAATCGTCGTGGACTTGCCCGCGCCGTTCGGGCCGAGAAATCCGAACAACTCGCCACGAGGAATAGAGAGTGTAAGATCTTCGACACCGCGAACGTCGCCATAGTACTTGGTAAGGCCGTGGATGTCGATGGCGGGGGCTGCCATACGTGAGATACGATGGCGAGTAACCTATCTCTTGCGCGACGTGTTTTGTATAGAAGTTAATGTCATGCCACGCGTATCTTTCGTAGCCGAGCGGCAACGCTCTCGCCATCGGTACCTACAATGACTCGACTTACTCCCGGTGCGAGTGCCACGATTCTCGTGACTTTCCTCGTCGTGGCATCCCTCATCGGACCCCTCGGAACTGTTGGAACGGCCGCGGCGGCAGAGCGGATTAGCGGGAATCCTGACCTCACCGTCATCGCCCCGGAGAACCGACTCGTGGCCGGGACAGAGACCACCGTCCAGGCGTTCGTCGTCAACACTGGCCGGGTGACGATGGACGGGCCGGAACAGTACGAGGCGCTCGTCCAGACGGCCCGTGCGGTGACCCTGGAAGCGTCTTCGTCTGGACCGATTACCGTCGTGAGTGGCGAATACCCGGTTGGAACCGTCCCCGAGGGCGTCTCCGGTCCGGTCCCGCTCACCGTCCGCGTCGACGAAGATGCCGAGCCCGGAACGTACGAGATTCCAGTTCGCTTTACCTACGACTACACCTCCTCGGTCTTCGTCGATGGGTCGAACGTCGAGACGACCGAGCGGAATCGAAGAATCACCGAGACGCTCGAAGTCGTCGTCGAACGTCGCCCGGCATTCCAAGTCGTCTCCACCGGGTCGAGTCTCTCTGTCGGCAATGCCGGGAGCGTCACGCTCGAACTCCAAAACGTCGGAACCGTCGGTGCGACCGACGCCACAGTGACGCTCTCTTCTCCCGACCCCGAGATTACCTTCGGAGCCGGGACGCCACAAGCAGAGACGTTCGTCGGCGACTGGGCCGCAGGTGAGAACAAATCCATCGAAGTCCGCGCTCGCGTCGCAGAAGACGCACTCGTCCGACCCTACACCATCACTGCTGTCGTCACCTACCGCGACGAAGATGGCCAAGAGCGAACCTCGCGGCGACTCGTCTCGGGTGTGAGTCCGCAAGCAGGCGCGTCGTTCGACCTCGCAGTCACCGAGAGCGACCTGCGCCCCGGCGGGATTGGCCGTATCGAAGGAACCGTCGAGAACACCGGCGACACCACCGCCGAAGATGTCGTTCTCCGGTTAGCTTCCCAAGACCCCACAGTCGTCCCAATCGACAGCGAAGTTCCGGTTGGAACGCTCGGACCCGGTGAGACCGCCCAGTTCGAGTACTCGATTGCACTCAACGAAGGAACCTCACCCGGCGTTCGACGACTCCCGTTCGCTATCGAGTATGGCGCATCAGCTGGCAACAATCGGAGTCAAGACCAAACAGACGTGACCGTATCGGTCAGCGCGCGCGACCCGGCTATCACGGTCGCACCCAGAAACGCGACGTTCGAAGTGGACTCGACGGGACGACTCGTCCTCGCGGTGACGAACACCGAATCGACGCCACAGACCGACGTGACCGTCCGCATCGGGGCTGAACCGCCGCTTTCGAGCGACGACGCCGTCGCGTTCATCCCACGATTGGAATCCGAGGAGACGAGACTGGTCGTCTTCGACCTGCAAGTCAGCGACGAAGCGGTCGCCAAAACGCAAGCAGTCGCCGTCAACGTGAGCTACCGCGACGAGGACGGACGACTGCTCGCGACGGGTACCCAACAGATTCCGGTCGAAATCGTCGAACCGACCACGACGTTCCCCGTCGTTCCCGTCGCCGTCATCGTCATCGCACTCGTTGGGGTAGGGATTTGGTGGTGGCGGCGGCGCTGAGCGGTTGGATAGACATTCTGTGAAACCGTGAAATCGCATTATCCCGGTGGGCTACGTACCACTTCTATGGAAATTCCGAGAACCATCTCAAATCCAGTAGACGGCAGTACAATCACGTTTCTGAAGCTTCCAACAGAGACCGGCGGAGAGTACCTGCAAATCGAGGTGACGACCATGCCACACACGGGCGGGCCACCCATGCATTATCACCCGACTGCGACAGAGCAATTCGAGGTGCAAGACGGCGTACTCTACGTCACCGTCAGCGGCGAGGAACACGTTCTATCGGCGGGTGAGAAACTCGTCGTTCCGCCGGGGACGCCACACACGTTCCGAACCGAGGCAGAGGGTTCCCGAGTCATCGGAACGGTCACCCCACCGGGACGGTTCGTCGAGTTCCTCACGAGCGAGTACGCGTTGATGCGCGCTGGCAAACTCGGCGAGGGAGCTGAGGGGGATTTGCTGGCGATTGCACCGTGGATTCACGAGTTCCGCGACGTGAGTCGCGCAACCGGTCCAATCAACTACCTGTTCGCGGTACTCGCACCGCTCGGGAGAGTTCTCGGTAATCCGCGAATCCCGGCGTATCCAACAGAAAAAGACGCCGTCGAGACGAAATCGAGCGAATGAGTCAGTCGTCGTTGGAGACTTTCGCCGGTTTACGGCGGTCCGACCGCGGTCCTTCTTTATCCACGTCGGGGAGGTAATCGCGCAGATAGCGCCCGGTGTGTGAGTCTGGTTCCTGTGCGACCGATTCGGGGGTGCCACTGGCGACGATGGTGCCGCCGCCCGCGCCACCCTCGGGTCCGAGGTCGATGATGTGGTCGGCGTTCTTCACGAGGTCGAGTTCGTGCTCGACGACGACGACGGTGTTTCCGTTGTCCACGAGGCGCTGGAGTACGTCGATGAGTTTGCGCTCGTCTTCTTTGTGGAGGCCCGTCGTCGGTTCGTCCAAGAGGTAGAGCGTGTCTCCTCTCTGTCGCTTGCCGAGTTCTTCAGCGAGTTTGACGCGCTGGGCCTCACCGCCGGAGAGCGTGGTCGATGGCTGGCCGAGTTGCATGTAGCCGAGACCCACGTCGTGCAGAAGTTGCAGGCGGCGTCGAATCTGCGAGTTGCTCTCGAAGAACTCCAGTGCCTCATCGACTTCCATGCCGAGTACGTCAGCGATGGTCTTGTCCTTGTAGGTGACATCGAGCGTCTCGGTGTTGTAGCGCGCCCCGTGACACTCCTCACAGGGGACGTACACGTCCGAGAGGAAGTTCATCTCGATTTTGACCGTTCCCTGTCCTTTACACTCCTCACAGCGGCCGCCCTTGACGTTGAAGGAGAATCGGCCCTTCTCGTAGCCGCGCTGTTTCGAGAGCTTGGTAGAGGCGAAGAGTTCGCGCACGTAGTCGAAGACGCCCGTGTAAGTCGCGGGGTTCGACCGGGGTGTTCGACCGATGGGCGACTGGTCGATGAGTCGAACCGTCTCGATTTGGTCGTAGCCTGCGATTTCGTCGTGTTCGCCGGGGTCCACGGAGGTGTTGTCGTTCATCGTCCGCGCGAGACCCTTATACAGGATTTCGTGCATCAGCGTGGACTTTCCGGACCCGGAGACGCCCGTAATCGCGGTGAACGTCCCGAGTGGGATGGGCACATCGAGGTCCTTGAGGTTGTGTTGGCGCGCACCGAGGACGGTGAGTTCGCCGTCACCCTCGCGTCGTTCCTCGGGCACGTCGATGTCTTTTCGACCCGAGAGGTAATCGGCAGTCAGCGAGTTGTCGGCGGCGACGATATCATCAAAATCGCCCTGTGCGACGATTTCGCCGCCGCGCTTGCCCGGACCGGGGCCCATGTCGATGATTTCGTCGGCCCGGCGCATCGTCTCCTCGTCGTGTTCGACGACGATGAGCGTGTTACCGAGGTCGCGCAGGCCTTCGAGCGTGTTCAGGAGTTTGTCGTTGTCGCGCTGGTGAAGGCCGATAGATGGCTCGTCGAGGACGTAGAGAACGCCAACGAGACCAGAGCCGACCTGTGTAGCGAGGCGAATCCGCTGTGATTCGCCGCCGGAGAGGGTCGCCGCCTCACGGTCGAGGGTGAGGTAGTCGAGACCGACTTCCATCATGAAGCCGAGTCGGGCGCGAATCTCTTTGAGAATCTCTTGGGCGATGGTTTTCTCGCGCTCGGAGAGGTCGGCTTCGAGGCCTTCGAAGTGTTCCAGTGCGCCGCCGATAGTCATGCGGTTGACCTCGGGGAGCGAGGTGCCGCCGACGCGAACGTAGCGAGACTGTTCTTTGAGGCGCGACCCCTGACAGTCGGGACACGTCGTGATGGCCATGTAGTCCTCGATGTGGTCGCGCGTGCGGTCGGAGTCCGTCTCGATGAAACGACGTTCGAGGTTGGTGACGACACCTTCGAATGGGTGTTCCTTGTGGCGCGTGCCGTTCTTCGTCGTCCACTCGAAGACCACGTCTTCGGTCGTTCCGAAGAGGAACGCATCCTGAATCTCTTCATCGAGGTCTTCGAACGGCGTGTTCACGCTGACGCCGAAGTGGTCGGCCACACAGTCGATTTGTCGCCGGTAGTAAGTGCGGTTGTAGCTCCACGGCTCGAAGACGTGTTTGAGCTTTTGGGAGGGGTTGGTGACGATGAGGTCCGGGTCCACCTCTTTTGCCTTGCCGAGGCCCTCACACTCGGGACATGCCCCGTGCGGGCTGTTGAACGAGAACGACCGGGTCTCGATTTCAGAGAAGCGGAACGACGAGTTGGGGTTGCCGAGTTCCTCCGAGAATTCGACGACGAGTCGGTCGTCGGCTTCACCCTCGTCGCCGAGTGCGCCCGTCGAACGCGTATTCGACGCGAAAGGCAGGTCTTCCGGCGGGTCGGGGACGATGAGTTTCAAGACGCCGTTTGCCTTGTCGAGCGCGGTTTCGACCGAGTCCGCAATCCGAGAACGCGACTCGGGCGAGACCTTGATGCGGTCGACGATGACGTCGATGGTGTGGTCGTAGTTCTTGTCGAGTTCGGGCGTCTCGAACGAGAGGTCGTAGGAGTCACCATCGACCTCGACGCGGGCGTAGCCTTCTGCGACGAGTTCCGAAAAGAGGTCTTTGAACTCGCCTTTCTGGTCGCGGGCGACCGGCGCGGCAATCATCGCGCGTGTGCCTTCGGGGAGTTCGAGGATTTGTTCGACCATGTCCTGTGCGGACTGCTCACCGACTTCTTCGCCCGTGATAGGGTCGTACTGCGTGCCGACGCGGGCATACAGCAGGCGAAGGTAGTCGTGAAGTTCGGTGACCGTCCCGACCGTAGACCGAGGATTGTTGGCTCCGTTCTTCTGGTCGATGGAGATGGCGGGAGACAGTCCCTCGACAGCCTCGACTTTCGGCTTGTCCATCTGCCCGAGGAAGTTACGGGCGTAGGCGGACAGCGACTCGATGTAGCGTCGCTGGCCTTCGGCGTAGACCGTGTCGAACGCGAGCGACGACTTCCCCGAGCCCGACAGTCCGGTGACGACGGTGAACGTCTCGCGGGGGATGCGGACGTCGAGGTCCTTGAGGTTGTGCTCTTCGGCACCACGAACCTCGATGTAGTCCTTGCTCATTCTGATTTCACTATGAACTTCGGGACCGAATACCCATCGGTTCGGGTCATTTGACCCGCATGTTCGAGCCGCGAACGAACGTGGAAGCTCCGCGAAAAACAGCCGCTTAGGAGGTGATTTTCTTTCGTGAGATACTCACGCCGGTTGGCGTGATGATAATCTGGTCGTCGCCCTTTTGGACGATGTCGCCATCGACTTCGTGTGCGACCTGCTGGAGGTCGTCGATGATGTGTTCCATCGTGCTGTCACTGGTCGTATGTCGCGTGATGTCCGCGATAACGAGGTCACCGTCGTAGACAGCGTCTTTGATGGCAATGACGTCTTGCTGGCCACCGATGTCCGCGATGTGGACCGAGATTCCGGCCTCGCCGCGGGCGGTGTCGAAGTCGTCTAAGTCGAGTTCGACGTAGTCCTCGGTTGTACGGGAACCCCCACCACCGAGAATCTTGCTCATGATGCCCATAGTACCTACAACGGGACAACTGGGTTAGTTCTTGCGTCAGACGAGAGTCTAGTATTCGACACTTTCACACGTGGAATTAGATTTTCGAGACGGAACCGGCGTCGGCAACCGGTTTCAGCGCGTGTTTTAGCATCCCCCTCGTCGGGGCGCGTATGACATTCAGTATCTGCGTCCACGAGGAGTACACGGACGACGAGGGAGAGTCGCAACGACGGTTTGGCGTGGCCGTGACGACGCGCCTCCCCGGTGTCGGGACACTCTGTCCGTTTGCAAGTGAACACGGCGCGGTCGCAACACAGGCGCTCGTCAACGTCGAACTCGGAGCGAAGGGTATCGAACACCTGAACAACGGCCTCGGCGTCGAAGTCGCGCTCCAGTCGCTTCTCAGCAGCGACGACGGACGCGAGAAGCGACAACTCCACGGTGTCGGCGCGCAAGGAACGTTCGCCTTCTCGGGTGACGAGTGTCTCGACTGGTTCGGTCACGTCGAAGGCCCGAACTACACCGTCGCGGGCAACCTGCTCACCGGCGAGTCGGTCATCGAAGCGACAGCAGAGACCTACGAATCCAGCGACCGCGACGACCCGCTGGCCAAGCGACTCATCGACGCACTCGAAGCAGGCCACGAACAGGGCGGCGACAAGCGCGAGGACCTCGAAATCCAGAGTGCGGCGCTCATCGTGAAGACGACAGAAGAGATGGTGATGGACCCGTACTACAACGACCTGCGCGTCGATGCGACCGAGACGCCGATTGTGGACCTCCGTGAGACGTTCGAGAAGGCGACACAGGGCTACGAGGCGGCCCTGGAGAAATACGCAGATGAGGTCGATAACGACGAGAACGCGGGCGCGTAGTTAGACCGAAAATTCGAAGAGGTCGTCGCCGACGTGGTGAATCGACTCGATGACCTTGCCGGAGTCGCCTACGAGGTCGTCGCCGTCTTCGAGTGCGCGCCCGACCGCGAGGACTTTTCCGTGGGTCTCTTCGGCGATAGCCACGAGGTCGCCGGAGGCGATGAGTTCGTCTGCTTCGGTGATACCCGGGCGCATCACGTCGGCACCACTGGAGACGAACGAGACGGCACCCGAATCGACGGTCACGATGCGCTTTGTTGGTGGGAAGAGGTTCGCACCTTTGACCGTCAAGAAGGGTTCGTCGCCGATGTACATGACGGCGGGTTCGCCATCGACGAGGACGAGGTCGTAGTCGGCGTCGGCGAGTTCGACGTCTTCGAAGGCGTCACCGTCGAGTTCGACGCCGAGAGAGCCCTGAATCGAGGCTTTCAACGAGTCGATTTCGTCGCTTCGGAGGTGATGGCGAGATTTGACTTTCATACACCACAATCGTCGCCCGTGGCCGATAAATCGCCCGTTCCGTGTCGGCGTTCGACAGTTTTAGTCATCGAATGAGTCGGCAGTTAGCCCGTCTTCGTGTGACGCGCGTCGGACGCCGCGGAACAAACGATAAGTACGGCTGGAACCACCACATCGGTATGTGGCGCTCCCGGACAAACCGGGACCGAACGACAGTCGTGTGCATTTCGTGTGGCGATTCTGTCCTTCGGTCGGCGGCGCGAGAATACGACAAAGAGGGGAACCGCTGGGAACGACACGGCAAGCGGTTCGAACACCTCTGTAAATCCTGCTACCGCGGGCTCTGCCATCAGCCACGCGAAGAGCTAGAATCTCTCCTCGTCGATATCGAAGAACACGGCACCTCCCAAGAGGAATTCCTCCACCGGTATTTCAGCGCCGTCAAAGAACGATACGACCCACCCGAAGAACACGAACGCTGAGGTTAGTCACCGAAACGTCGCCGATGCGATTGACGTGATTTATTCGTTTTTTCCAAGCGCGTGCCCGACACGCATTTCTCCCTGCCCCGTTTAGTCGGGGCTATGTCAGACGACGCGCAGGCGTACGCCGGGACCGCCGAAGGGCAAGGGCCGGTCGAAATCGACGCCGAACTCGCGCGACATCTCCAAAATAAGCGCGAGGAGCTATTCGAAGAGTTCGAAATTCGAGACCAATTCCCGCCAGAAGTGCGCTCGGAAGCACGCGCCCGCACCGAGGGTGTCGAAGCCGAAATCGAAGACGAACTCGAACACCGCCAAGACCTTCGAGACCTGACGACGTGGACCACCGACCCGGTCGACGCACAGGACTTCGACGACGCAATCAGCATCCGTGAGAACGAAGAGACGTACACGCTGTGGGTCCACATCGCCGACGTGACCCACTACGTCCACCCCGGCTCGGAGATGTGGGCAGAAGCCGTCAAGCGTGGGAACACGGTGTACCTCCCCGCCTACACCATCCACATGCTCCCACCCCAACTCGCAGAGACAGTGTGTTCGCTCGTCCCCAACGAGGACCGACTGGCCCACACCGTCGAGATGGAAATCAAGAAGGACACCCTCTCGTTCGAGTCCATCGACATCTACAAATCTGTCATCCACTCCAACGAGCGCCTCACCTACACGCAGTGTGAGAACCGCCTCGACGACCCCGAACTCCCACTCCACGAGGAGAACACACTGGTCTACGACCTCGCAGACCAACTGCACGAGCAGCGGAAAGAAGACGGGTCGCTCGTCCTCAACCCCAGCCGTGACCGCGCGCACACCATCATCGAAGAGTGCATGCTGAAAGCGAACAAGGCCGTCACGCACGAACTCATGTGGAGCCGCGGCGTCGAAGCCATGTACCGCGTTCACCCCCAACCCACGCCCGACCAGTGGGACAAGGCGCTCCGTGAGATTACGGAACTCGACGGCGTGAGCATCAAGTCCACCTCGTGGGACGAACCTCGAAAGGCCGTCAACGACGCCCTCGAAAGCGCGAACTCGCGAACGCTCAACAAGGTTCAGCGCGCCGTGCTCAAGGTGATGCCCCGTGCGAAGTACATGAACGACCCCTTCGGCGGCCACTACGCGCTCAACTTCGACATCTACGGGCACTTCACGTCGCCCATCCGCCGTCTCTCGGACCTCATCAACCACTGGATCGTCCACGAGAACGACGTGCCCGAAGACCTCGTAGAACTCTGTGACCGGGCTTCTGACCGCCAGAAAGACGCCGAGACGGCAGAACGTCTCTACAAGCAGTTCCTCCAAGAAGTCGGCTTAGACCCTTACGCGGTCAACAACCGCGGCATCGTCACCATCGACGAAGATGGCGACGTCATCAACGACAAGGGTCTGCCGCCGAAAGAATAGTCGTTGCGACGACTGACCACGTTCGAATGGCCCACACGGGCCGACTACAATTTTCGTCTTCCAGTGCGTTGTGAGCGTATGAACCGATTGCATGTAGCACTCGCTGACGGCGCAGTTGGCTTTCTCGTCGCGTTCGCCGTCGGGAGTATCACCGGTGGCTGGAAGAACGGCCTGCGCGCAGGTATCGCAGGTGGTGTGATTTCCGCGGCGCTCACGTGGGTCATCTTCGGCCTCGTCGAAGCTGATACGATTGCGAACGAGACGACGATAGACGACGAGCGCGTGACCGTCGGGTGGAGCGACTGACAGCGGTTCCGTGTCTGAACGCGATTCCGTGTCTGGCTACTGTTTGTGCGTAAAGAGGAGTACGTCGCCGTCGTGGGTCGTCACACAGAGGTCTAACATCATACTCAGTTCGAGACTGTTGTAGTCGTCCTCGCAGACGACCAGGTCGTCGAAGGGTTTCTCGCAGGCCGGACAGGCGATAGCGACGGTGTTGCGGTAGGTGGTGACGCCGCCGCTGGACTCGTGAGGCGTGAGCGAGGAGCGAAGTTCGTCCAGTTCTTCGTCGTTCATACGAGTATCCTGTGCAGTGAGGGTGTTTAATTCTTCACGGTCGAACACATTCGTCTTCCAATCCACACACCCATCGAAAGTGCGGATGAATCCACCCCAGTCGTGTCGTGTGGGTTTCGACCCACGACGCGGGGTCGCTCAGTTGTGAGGAGAGAACCTCGGCGTCCGATTCGCGTGTTCCTTCGCGGTCGAACGGAATCGACTCCAAGGTCTGCGAGGCAGGGTTGAAAAACACCGCGCGCTCGATGTCGGCAGAGAGACCGACGAGTCGCGCGCCGTTGGCGTCTTTCTGGAGGAGCGCCTGCGCCATTCGATGCTGGTAGACGCCTCGTCGCGTCTCGCGCAGCGTCGAGACGAGGTCTCGGAAGAGAGCAGAAGGGTCCGATGGCGGTTCACCCGGTTCTGTTTCCATACGATGGCCTTGCAATGATGCGTTAAGAGGGTCCGCCAAGGGCGGAGTGAAAGTGAACGATTCGGTGGAAGTGAAATCGTTGCCTGCGAGAATTCAGTCGTCTGTGCCGAAGATGCCATCGAATTGCGCGAGTTTTACGCGGGCGTGGTCCACGAGCAGTTCAGCGAACTCTTGGTCGTTCTCGTCGAACGCGTTGGTCTCGCTGAACACTGCCTGGAACGTCCCAAACTCGCCAATCGGGACGGTTATGGCCGACCGGTAGTCAGGGTCTGCGGGCGTGATATCCGACTCTCGAAGGTCGTCGACGACGATTGTCTCTTGGCGGTTGTACGCCCGTGCGGCGAAGGTCATGTTCTCTTCGAGAGAAGTCTTCTCGTAGTAGCCCTCGTTGTCGGTGTTGAGCTTCCACGCCTCTTGAATCAGGTAGCCATCCTGTTCGATATCGACCGCGACGAGGTCGAAGTTGAGGACGTTCTCAGCGGTTTCGATGAGCGTCTCGTAGACGGTCTGCTCGTCGGTCGATTGCTCGATTTTCTGTGCGGCGGTGTGGAGTGCCGTCAGGGTTTGCTCGCGTTCTTTTCGAACGGTAATATCGACGGCGGCCCCAACTGTCGCAAACACCTCGCCATCGTCGTCGAACAGGGGTGTGATTCTCGAGAGGTACACGCGCCGCCCTTCGACCGTCTCGACTTCTTCTTCGAGTTCGATGAAGTCGCCCGCAGCGATTGCACGCTCGTCGTTCGCTCTGAACTGTGCAGCGAGTTCCGGTGTGAACAGGTCTTCTGGACGCAACCCGGCGACATCCGCGTCGCTGTCGATAGTAAATCGGTCACGGTAGTTCTGGTTCATCAAGATGAACCGACTCTCGGTATCGCGCATCCAGAGGGCGGCCTGCACGCTGTCGAGGACGCCCTGTAGCTGTCGTGTTTGCGCCTCCAGTTTTTGCTCGCGCTTCTTGCGCTCGGTGATGTCACAGAAGTAGACGTAGATACCATCGCCGTGTTCGGTGGGAAAGATGCGCTCTTCGAGCCACTGGCTGTCGTTGATATCCGACTGGGCCTCGATTATCTTCGGGTCGCCAGTTCGGAGGACGCGCTCGTACTCAACGAGTGACTGGTCTGAGCTATGTTCGGCAAACGACCTACGGTAGCTCATTCCGCACAGTTCCTCGCGCGAGAGTCCCGTGAGTTCGACCGCCTGCTCGTTCACGTCCGTGACGGTGAGCGAGTCGTCCAACTCGATGAATCCGTCGGTGATTTGCCGGAGCGTCAACCGTCGCCGCTGGCTGGCGCGTTCAGACTGGCGTCGGGCACGATACTGAGCGACGCTGTTGGTGATTCGATTGGCGAGAACGGTGTACTGGCTGGTACCACTCTCTTTTTGGATGTAGTCGGTCGCTCCCGCCGAAAGCGCGTCGGCAGCGACTTCTTCGGAGCCTTTGCCCGTAAACAGGATAAACGGAAGTTCGGGATACTCCTCGCGGACTGCTCTGAGAAAGTCGATTCCGTTCTGTCCGGGCATATCGTAGTCGCTGACGACACAGTCGATATCGCGCTCGGCCAGTCGGGATAACCCATCTCCTGCGTTCGTCTCAGACTCCACGCTGAGTCGGTCGTTCTCGCGTTCGAGGAACACCGCAGTTAACTCCCCGAAATTAGGGTCGTCATCTACGTGTAATGCTCGAATCACGCTCGACATTATTCAGCAATTCCAAGTTGGTGGATATAGTAATTCTGTTCTGACAATGACAAACACACGCATATTGGTCTGAATTGCCACACTTGTCAATGGGAAATGCTATTTATCCAAGGTTATTTGAGATTATCCGATAGTACGGCACCAGTTCGAGTGAGTCACTATCGAGTCTGCGCGCTCGTCTCAGTTCTGCGCCGTCCCAGTGGGGTCGAGAGACTCCCCGCAGTGTGGGCATTGCGTTGGAGAGTCAGCAGCTGTCGTGGTGGCTTCTCGTTGTTCTCGCTCTCGTTCGGTCAGGAATCCCGCCGCGAGAATGCTCGCCGGGAGTGCGAAGAAGGCGATGCCACCAATCGTCGTAATCCCTCCGAGGAGGCGACCCAGTGGCGTCATCGGGATCACGTCACCGTAGCCGACGGTCGAGAGTGTCACGACACCCCACCAGAGCGCGGCGGGAATCGACCCGAACTTCACGGGTTGGGCGCGACTCTCGACGAAGAACATGAGCGTCGAGGACAGGAGGACGAGCATCCCCATCCCGCTAAAGGCGATTGCGAGGTCTTCGCGCTGGGCAGCGATGACCCGACTGAATCGCGCTCGGGAGCGCTTGAATCGCGGGAGGTCAAAAACCCGTGCGAACCAGAGTACGCGAACGCCTCCCAACGTGTTGCCGAGAAACAGGATTTCGACCCAGAACACCACGATGACGACCAAATCGAGGAGTGCGAAGGGTCGCCGGGCGAGTCGCAATCGGCCTTCGGTCCCACCGTACTCCTGTGTGGGTGGTGCGGCCCACAGGCGAGCGACGTACAACGCCATGAACAGCAAGACCGACACGACGGCGAATCCTTGGAACAACAGTGGGACCGCATCGTAGAGGGAATCGACGCTCTGAAAGATGACGGCGACCACGTTCAGCGTCGCCAACACGAGTTTGGCGGAGTCGATTCGCTGGCCTGTGTGGTCTTTCGTCTCGGGGGCGACGACTTTCCACACGCGGCGTTTCAAACTGGGCATGTGGAGGTAGTTGGTTGGAAGAGAGTATAGAGTCGTTGTCAGGTTTGGGGGATTGAGGATTTTTCTTAATATGGTAGTGCCATATTTTCACGTGAAGTTTTTTCAGTATTGCATATCTTCTTGAAAATAGATAGTTACTCCAAGGAATACACACAGGGGCTATCCTATTGCCCACCAATCTGGATCAATCGTGGAGTTCTATTTGAAAACAATACATGAGTGAAGTAAAAGTGGAAGATAGTACAGAAAGGCCATCAACTCAAAACCAACATAGTCTCTGGCCAGGAGAGAGTTGGGAATCAATCCGGTATTTTGAGCTACAAAGAAAGGTCACCGATCAAGCAAAGACAGAAAACGAAATCGCAAAGCGTGCTAGTAGGTTACTCAGAACGATACTGACCACTTTTGGTATCGTAATTGCAGCACTCTCGTTGAGTATCCGTACGGGTGCAGATGAGATCTCGAGCCTGGTTTCTGGAGCATCAGTAGAATCAACGGTCCAAGAATTGTCAAATGTTTTTCAGCAAGAAATCGCCCAGCTTATAGTGGTTTTCTTATTCATTTCTCTATCTTTTGCACTATATTCGGGACTAAGGAAGCTAATCATTGAGGTTCCAAGTCAAGCACTAGAGTTACAAAGACTCTCAAAACTGAGAAAGAATTCCAAGTTACAGGAACCTCGTTGTGGTTCAATAAGTAAAATAAAAAAGGAATTATCCGACGAGTACCACCAGATGTTTCAACAAAATTCTGCATTAGTTGGAGAGCTAAAACATAGATGGGATCAATGCGTCAACACTGCAAAGAAAGGCGTTGAGCATACCGGATTAGCGGTACTAATATTCAGTACAATTTTCATCACTAGAAGTGCAGGTGTTGTGATTCCAACTCTTGGGTTGGTATTGATTATGTCCTATGAGTCGATATCATCTAAAATTCAACGCGAACAGGTTGCTCAGTTTACTCGCATCCGTCGCTCAGTTGATGGACCCACAGTAATCGTTTTCATACTGGCATTTGCTGCAGTTACAATTCCTGAAGGATTTGAAATGGTCCAGTCAATATCATCAGTGTTATTTGTTCTTGCATTCCTGATTGCCATCTACCTCATATATGACAAACCGAACAAAACACGAGTTTTCATTAGAAACCTCGTGCTGACACCAGCCATTCTGTTACTTTTATTTTCAGCCGAGGCTGTAGTCGGTCCCCGAAGACAAATAGTGGCTGACTTAACAATGAACGACCTCGCGATTCGATTCGCTACATCATCAACTCTGGTCCTTTCGTTAGTATTTATCGCAGGAATAATCCAATCTGCAAGTATGCTCACAAAGGTTGATCGTTCTGAAACTACTCAGGTCAAAAACACTCTCATAGAATCACTGAAATTCTACTTAATCCCTGAAAAAGAAGATGAAAGTTCGAAATGATTCGATCAGGCTTCTTATCCCTCTGATTTCGAGGATTTTCGAAGATAAGTATTTGAAACCCAATCATCCCGTTCGCTCACCTCCCGTCTCGAACAGGCACGACTTTGACGACACCGAAAGGGCGAGACGGAGTCCTGACGGAGCCACTGCTCAGAGTGTGATAGCGAAGAGAATAGTAGACTCGTAGGGACTGAGCAAACCGAAGGTTGTGAACTTCATTCACGGGATTTGAACCCAAAGCCAGACGTGCTCGCTCACTTCGTTCGCTGTGCGCGACTGGCAGGGCTTCAAATCCACGCGTTTGGCAAGCCAAACGCTCGGCTCGCCATTTCTTCACTACGTTCAGAAATGGACTCGCCGGGGAGCGACTTCTTGACTCATTGTGGTAGGTGTTGTTTTCTAACTTCCATCTTCTCGCGGGCGGTGCGTGCGTCGTAGTGTTGGTACAGGATTTCGAGCGAAACGTCGGAACGTTCCGAGATGATTTCCGGCTCAACGTCCTCCGAGAGGTAGTGCGTGATGTGTCCTCGACGAACCGCGTGGGGTGACTTCGAGGATGGGCACTTGTTTGGGAGACTGTTTGGACCGCGAGCCTCGCAAGTAACTGGGTCACGGTCGTGTGGACACGGCATCCCGTACTCGCAGGGCTGGGTGGCTCGGTTGACGATCTTGTAGACGGTGTCGCCCGTGATGCGCCCGAAGCGCGTCGTAATCAGGGGGCGACGGCCGTAGTCGTCGGTAATCGGGTTTCTATTCTCGCTGATGTACTCGCTGATTACCTGCGTCCAGCGAGGACCGAGGTAGATCCAGCGTTCGCCCTTGTTGCCGTTCTTCAGTGCCGTGCCGGTCTTCGGGCGGTGGTTGATTTCGATAGCGTGCTCGTCTTCGTGGAGGTCGTCCACGTCGAGCGAACACACTGTGCCTCTCCGCATCCCAGTACGCCAGATGAGCGCCATGATGGCGTGCATCCGGCTCGCGTACTGGTAGCGGTCCAGATATTCGAGAACAGCCTGTGCGGTGACTCCTTTGATGTGGATATCACGCGCTTCGGCTCCGTCGGGGAGTTCGGGCGCGTGTATCTTCTCTCGCAGGCCGGGTTCGACGGCATCGAGGTTGGCCCAGAAATCGAGCGCCATACGCACGCTACTGATCTGCTTCTGCAGCGTGATCGGCGCGACTTCGCCCTGCCGCCACGCAACGAAGTCGTTCAACTTCCGTCCGGTGAGGTCGTTGAGGTTGTCGAGACCCGCGACTTCACACCAATCGAGGAAGTGACCGAGACGGGTCTTCGCGTTCTGCAGGGTCGATTTCCGAACCGACGGCTCGCGGTAGGCGATGAATCGCTCGACGCCTTCTTCGGGAGCGAGTGGTTCGAGGTCGGTCATTCAGACACCTCCCGAGCGGCACGCTTACGTGCGCCGCGCGGATGAATCTGAATGGGGGGAAGGTACGTTTCCAAGGCTCCTTGTCCCCCGTTCTAAGCGTCTACCTGCGAACTCTGGTTGAGCTGCAGGTCTGGTTCGTCAAACGGTGAATCCGGTGCTTGCTGGATGAGGTGGCGAACATACTGCGCTCGGCTCATCCCGTGACTTCGGCTTTGTCCGTCGATCTTCTCGACCATCTCCGGCGGCATGGAGATGGTGACATTCACGCTAAGTGCCATTGCATTAGTCACTAACCAACTGGTGAAACTTAATTGTTGCTCAACCTGGTGCATCTTATGAAGAATGTTAATTCAAATATATGAGTTGGACAAGCGTCTTCAAGACGACCGAATTCACCAGAATAAGCAGCTTCAGCAGGTTATGAACCTTCACCTATTAGTAAGTCAATGAATTATTCACTAGTGAAAGATGGCCCGCGCGAGTTTCCAGCTTGATGATAGTTTAGAAGACTATGTCGAGAGCCGATTGGTGTACGGACAGGCTAAGAGCGCGTGGTATCGCTACGCGATAAAGTCGGTTATGCAGGTGGAGGAAGTTCTCGATCAGGTATATGAGCCGTACCAGTACGACAAGCGCCAAGAACTGATCGAAGCTGCCGTAAAGAGAGAAGTTGAGCGACGAAAGCGAGAGGCTGGTGCAAATAGCGAATGACGGAGTTATTTAGTATGATAAAAACACTTTCGGAGAATTATTAAGTCAAACAATCTCCAGTTACAATTATGTTACAAATACAAATCGGGGCGATTGTACAGGGGGTGGCTGCAGCGTTCGTCCTGGTTGGGCTTCTGGTATTCTACATTGACAGGATGAGCAAGGTATCGAAGAGTCTGGAAAATATTTCAGGTTCCGTAGAGTCTGTTGAGGAAGATATCCGGAGAGTGGATCTCAAGGACATGGAAAAGACGATAACTAAGTTGGAGAGTTTCATCGAAATGCAACTTCAACAAGGGTACGGAAACGGAAATTCGATAAACGGTGGCCCAAACAGTGTTGAAACAGTATTGAAGAAGTCTGGAATAGGAGTGACAATTTCATATCTTGGTGACCCAAGTTGGCACGCGGGCCTCAACGGACGCGAAGATTACGAAGGTCCAGAGACAGTATTCAAAATTGAATTTGACGAGGAAGTGGACACAGAAGCAGTAATTGGGAGAGTTACACAGGATGAGGAGCTGATCCGTGCAGAAGATGAAATATTCGCGGAAACCGTCCCATCTAGAGTAACTGCACATTCACCATTCGTTGTTTCATCGTCAGCACCGACCGACGATCAGCAAATTATCGCAGAGTGGGTCAGTGTATTGCTGGACAGCATTGACGAACAAATCCAATTCATGAAGGAAGAACGCCTCAACTTCGACCAGATTGTTGAAGAAAATATCAATCGCTAGTCTTCTGAGATTGTAAGTTGTTTAACTTGATTGAATATTGTTTCTGAAGAGACGCGCAAGCCGCCGATTCCGTCGGGCTCCTCAATTTCAAGCGTTGCAGGCTTATCTCGTGAATCGTAGAATTTTGTTTCACCACCAACCTCATAGGTGATTTTGAAGTCACCGTATCCATTATTGCTGAGAGCGAAGCCGGAGCGAACGAATGAATTTCGAGGGTTCAGCGAGCCAGTCTCGCTTTCTGCGGCAATACTAAATTCGTCAGCACCAATCTCTCGCATTGGTTCGTCTAGCACTTTCATTTCATCGTCTCTGATTGGGTTGGTTGGAACAAGATCGAAGTCAAGTTCGTGAATTCGCTCGGCGACAGAGAGTAGTTCTTCAACCTCAATACTGTTCTTTAGCAGGCTGATCGTGATGCCTTCTGGCATCCCGTAGAAGTTCCCGTACCCTGCAGCGAAGACCTTTACAAACTGCTTGTGTCCGATGTGTTTTTTACGATTAAATGCGATGACATTCTTACTTGGATAAATGATAAAGTGAGAAACGTCTGCAATCTCTTCATTATCATCAGATTGGACGAAGTCTTTTTCATCGTCATCGAACTGCATCGGCTGATCAGTGAAGACCTTACCAAAGCGTCCAATAATCGTCTCTCCGTGTTCCTCAACTCGACCAAACCTCCATACTGCATCTTCGTCAGCATAGACAGGTTCTGTCGATTTTGTATATTTTAGCAGACGTTCTCGAATTCGGTCAACCTTGTTAAATTCTTCCGCCCCCTCAGCAAAGTCATCAAGACCCTGCAATTGATGCTTGAAACTGATACGACCAAAATAGAATTTTGTTTCATCCATAAGTGATGAATATTCAATTAGTCATATAAGTCTTTTTAGACTGACAGTACAGATTACTTACATCCGTCAGTTCAATACTGTCTGCAGGGAGGCTTTCCGCTGCTTCTCAAACTCCTCGTGGCCCGCTTCGTTCCACCCACCAGCCTCACGCACCCATGCATTCACCGTCGAGGGCTTCGCCCGTCGAATCCGTATCTCGCCTTTCTCGAAGTCGTACAGCACGAAGGCGTACCACGCAACCCCGCGAGCATCCGACGAGAGTAGTGATCGCGTCTGATCACGTCGAAGCCGGAAGCGACCTCGAGCAGGATACTTCTCGCCGATCCGCACCGACGTCGATTTGACCTCCGTCTTCGCGGCACTGTTCGGATGCACGCAATCGTACCAGTCGGCTTCGTCGGGCTTGTGGTCCAAACCGTACACCTCTGCCACCAACTGCTCGGCGAGGTAGCCTGTCTCACCGCTCTGCAGTCGCTCTTGCTGACGCCGCGAGAGGTCGCGCATTCGGACGATCTTCATCCGTCAACCCACCCCCGCTTTGCGAAGCGACCCATCCCGTAGGCCCACCCGAACGAGATAGCGAACGGAAGGCAGGAATCTACGATCGAGCGAAACAGTTCAACGTCGAAGGTCATCCGTACACCTCCTTCGTCTCTCCCCGATACACGGCACTCGGTGGCTCAGTCGGTCGGATGACGACGTATTGCCACCGATCCGAGGGTAGACCGTCGCCGTCGAGATCTTTGAGATTGTAGTAGCGGATGAACCCCCGGTGGAACGTCGAGGGCGCACCGACCCAGACGAGGTACTTGCACTGCTTGACCGGCGGATAGTAGAAGTCCTGCGGGTCCTGCGAGGCGATGACGACCTTGACGCCTTTGTCTCGGTCCTCGTGGAGCATCGCGGCCAGCGTGTTGACCTTCGCGCTGGATTCCTTCTTCGAGTCGGGGAGGTGGCGGTGTGCTTCGTCTACGACGACCTGCACGGGATAGCCGGTCTGTTCGTAGTACTCGTGCGCGATGGCGCGTACATGCTCAATCACGTCCATCGCGTCGTCGCACACCCACCGGATGCGCGAGGCGGTCGCTCGTCGAGCCTCCGCTGCGGAGTAAACCGTGGTAGCGTCCTCGAGGTCGCGCCCGGAGATGCCACCCGCGTCGGTGTCGTCTATCCAGATCGACAGGCCGGGGAACGTGTCGTGCATCTCGCGGAGGAAGGTGGTCTTTCCTGACCCAGAATCCCCGACGACCGTGACGTGATACCGGTCCATTACTGCTCTCCTGACGACACCAGCGCCGCGAGGTCGGGGTCAATGCCCTGCTCGTCGTCCTGTCCGTCCTCACGCGCCTGTTGGGTCTGTTCCACGCGCTCGCGCATGACCACGAACGTCTCCAGCGTACCAAGCCCCACGTCCACGATAGCGGGAATGCCGTCCACGTCGGCCATCTTCATCAACCCGCGAACCAGTCGCTTCGGACCACCGCGCTCCGGGTCCCACGGCGATTCCATCGCGTCGAGCGAGCGATGCGGCTCGGTCGCAAACAGAAGGTCACGGACTGTAGATGCCGACCCCATCGTTTCCTCTGCGGGTGCGCCCTCTGCAGCGGCGTGGGACGCCGCCACTGCTTCCTCTGAAGACAGCATCTCACCGGGCGACGGCGGGCCTTCAGGCATTGTAGACCTCCTTGCAGTCGGCACAGATGTAGTCGTACTCGTGCGCCCACGTCGGCAGTGCGCGGCGGTGGTCGTCTACGACACCGTAGCGGTCGCTTCCACAGTCCGGACACTCCGGTTCCTCCGGCCTTCCCCCGTCCGTGACGACTCCCTCGGCAGGCTCCGGGGCATCGAGCGCGGGATTGCCCCCGTCAGTCACAGCCTCGATAGACGGCTCAGTGTCCGGCACTTCCACGTCGGGCGATTCGTCCAGTGTCGGGGACTCAGCCTCGCGTACTGAAACTGGGTCATCGAGTGGCTGAATCATCGTGTCGTGGTCTTGGAGGTAGCACGAAGACTCGTGATTGTGGATTCCCTGTGCGCGGAAATACAGTCCACAGTGCTCACACTGCTGGTCTGTGGCTGATTTCGGTTCGTAGGTTCCGCCGCTCATGCGACAGTCCCCACCACAAAATTGAGTCCTGCAGCGATGCTCGACCCCACTGAACCAGTGGTGTGTACGATACCAGTGAGTGCGCCACACTCGCCTGCAACGCCGAGAACGAACGCATTCCTAACGAACGGTTGTGCATCCTCAGACGCCCGAAGGTAGGCGATGAGCGCCCCAAGAACGAGTGTCGGATAGCCAAGTACGGGCATGGAACATTCATCTCGACGTGACTATATGAAACGCCTACCAGTCTCAACACTCAATTATTGAGCATTGAGTGCTGTACACTGCATATTCGGCTTTTGAACACCCACCCATCAGATCGAATGCAATGCCAAAAGTTGGTGTTCCGTTCCTCGACACGGAAGTCGATACGGACGAACCCGGAGAATCGGCACAGAACCTCGGTTTCGCAACGATCGGGGTCATGCTCTTCCTCGCCGTCATGGGCGCGGGGACGTGGCTCTACGACAAGGCAAAGGAGACGACCGGCGTCGAGCAGGGGACCGGCATCCCGGTGGCAGGTGAGTAAGCGTGCCAACGCCACTCAGCTACAACACCGAACTCGCAGAGGGCGGTAACTCGCGTCCGGTCAAAGGGGCGATGTTCAAGCAGACGACCCTCCGCGCAGGCAACGATATCGTTGTCTACGAGGAGACCTGTCCCGCCGACAAGTACCTGTTCTGGGGCTTCGGCTATCGGAACAAGCAGGCGGGCAACGCCTCGCACATCTACGCCCAGCTGAAGGCGTCGGGCAACGGCACCGGTACGGCGGGTGACGCAGTCCAGGGCGACCTCGAAGCAGTTATCACCGACTCGGAAGGCCGCGATGTGCTTCACCGCTACACCATCGGCGACCTCGAAACCCTCGCCAATGCTGCAGGCGACCCGCGCACTGAGCGACCCATCATGCCCGCCCTCGCACCTATCGCACGCGAGGACCAGCGGATTCAACTCCGTGTCATCGCGGACCCTGCATCCGATGGCGTCGAGATCGACCCGAGCGCATCCAGCGCCCGTATCTACTACGGGAAGCTCGGCTAACTCGGAGGTCCCTCTTTCATGCCATCTAACGCAGACCGCAAGAGTAGCCTCCGCTTCGGCGGAAGTGTCGGCCCTGACGACGTGGAGACAGAGACGTACACCCTCCAAAACGATGCGACTGTCGAGGAGGTGGCGGTGCGAATCTACCAAGGTCCGCGCCTCGATCTCCGTGTCGTTCCGTTCATCGAGCGTGGCGAGCCGGGATACCGTGACCGAGTTCCCCTGGTCGAGCTTCGCGGGAAGGACTTCATCGACGGGGACAACGACTACTGGATCTTTCCGACGAGCGAAGCCGTCCACGAAGGCGAAGTCCTCGGCGTCGAGGTGCGCAACGTCGATGAATCGAACACCTACGACTACGCAGTGGACATGGCTATCGACCGTGCCGGAGGTGCGGCACGTCCGTTCGACTCCTTTCTCAGCCACCTACGGAGGGTGTTCTGATGGGTGTTGAGCAATTCAGTCAGGAAGTCCGTGGGTCGGGCGGTATCCTCGCTACGAGCACGCAAGGGACCGTCGAGACGGACAACTATGCCCACGGCGATGCCTTCGACTTCGACGGTTCGGCCTATCCGTACTCGCTGAATCCGGCGGAGACGATTCAGGAACTCATCATCACGACCGCAGGCGATATCGTCGCCCACATCACGACGACTGGCGGCGATACCTTCGACTTCCCTCTCGCAGGTAGCGTCGTCGCAGTCGATAAGTGGGAGATCGACACCGTGGAGTTCCGTGACCCGAACGGCACTGCAGCACGTCTCGCAGGCGGGTGGGCTGGCGAATGAGCTTCGTGAGTCCGAAGGCTGCAGGCGGCGCGATCTACAACGACGCCGAACGCCTGAAAATCGACACCGCTGCAGGCGAATCCGTCACTGTCCCCACTGGCGACAAGTGGTACATCACGTCCTGCCTGTTCGCTCAGACGACCAACTACGAGACGAGTATGAACATCAACGGAACGAGTGTCTCGGCAACGTCCTCGCGGAACCTCGATTCCGTCCCTGAACTGGAAGGGACGTGGTTGTTCGAGGGCGACCAACTGACCGAGGGTGGCGAACCCGCAATCATGATCATCCGGGGGTGGAAGCTATGACGTTCTACACGCGGAACGTCGAGGGCGTCGAACTCTGCTGGCATCCAATTGCACCCAGCGGAAGCGGCGTCACGCAGACTCGTGCGGACGAACTCGCAACGCAGGCGATGACCGAGGTTACCGGAGAGACCGTCTACCCGGTCGAACTCTCGGATTCAGAAGCCGAATCTGTCCGGTCACGGTATCAGGAACTCCTCGATGCCGAGATTGCAGCGGTTAGCGGAGGTAACTAGCGATGCTCATCACACCAGACGATATCGAAGGCGGCAGTAGCACAGACGTTGGTTCGGTTTTGGACGACCCTGCAGTGACGTGGGGATCGTCGTCCAGCAGCGACGATGATGACGACGACCGGCAGACCTACGACGATCTCGTTTCCGACGACGACCTGAACGACTCGGAATCTGGGATGCCGGGTGCAGGAACGCCGACGAACGATATCGTCAGTCCTGACCCGAACGAGAACAGCGACGGCGACGAGGTGACGATCAACCCAGACGGTTCGGCTTCAGTCGATACCGACCGGACGAATCGAACCGTCGATGAGATTCGGCAGAACGTCTCGGACCTGCTCGGCGGAAGCACGCCGTCGTCCTCGGTGGGCGAACTCGGTAACGTCCAGGAGGCGATCCGTGACCTCCGCGAAGACCTCGCGGGAATGGGTGAGGTGCAACCCGGTTCGCAGGGTGGTTTCGGAGCCGCTACCCTTGGGGTTGTGGCTGTCTTCATCGCCCTTCTCGTTGGACTACTCGGGATGCTCGGCGGTGGTGACTCACGTTGAGCGTCTTCGGTTCCATCGCGGGCGGTCTCGACCATCTCGCCGGTTCGGTAGACGAATCCATCGGTCGGCAGTTTGACGACGAGGTTGGCGGCGGCTTCGCCGACGTTGGACGAACGGGCGAAGGAAACGACTCGGAGACGGACACCTACCACAATCGGTTCCTCAGGGGCGACTTCGCTCGCTCGGCCTACGACGCGGTGATGGAGTACGACGGCACGCTGAACGGCAGGGAGGATTCTATCGACCTGTTCGGCCCCGGACTGTGGGGTTCGGAAGGCAGTGTTGTCGATGTAGTCGCCGAACGCGAGGGTGAGACGCACAGTGCCGCCGAGACGAAGACGAAAATCCTGCTCATCGCGGTTGGGTCACTGGTCGTTCTCTATCTCGTCTCCCCGCTGCTCGAATTGGGAGTGGCAGTCGCAGGTGGTGACAATGAGTGAACTACTCGACCTGCTGCTGAAGACGACCGATCCAGTAGTCTCGCTGCTCTTGATCATGCTTGCAGGGTATATCCGCGAGGTGAAGGCGACGATTCAGGATGATCTTCGGGCTGTTCGCTCGCGCATTGGGCGACTGGAGAACGTGTATATTCCCGATGGTGGTGAGGTCGTGGACGATGATTGAGGGTTTGACGCAGACAGTAGAATTACCATTGTGGCTGGTACTTACCTTGGCAGGCTACCATCGAATATTTGCAGTGGCTCGTGAAAGAGGACAAAACAGATAGTTGAGACAATTGAATTTTTGGGACTTTATTCATTATTTTCTGAATCAGATTCAATAGAGTCAAACACTTCATCAATAGACTGTTGAGGTACAATGAATTCGTCCCTATCAACATCATATAACGTGGTACTCTCTGAGAAAGTAGGAACCTTGGTTTTTGAATGACGACTTTTTGTAGATGATTGTTTAATTTCTTTCTCAACCCCTTCGACACGGTTATTTAAGGATCCAATTCTTTCTAAGATCTCTACAAGGCTCTTCTCAACTGGATCATCGCTCTCACGCCAAGATTTCATATCTGCCGCACGAGATATGGGATTCTCAATCTCAGAGTCGTCCTGTTCTATTGCTTCAATCTGTGCTTTTATTTTTTCAGAAGCTCGGTCTGCGTCTCGGACATCAAAATCATAATGAATGGTACGCACTTCCGAGATGTCGAATGGAATACTTTGAGATGAATCGATTAATTGAATAAAGGGTTTGCCCGTAGCATGGCGGAGTGCCAATTCGTAGAAGACGTTTGGATTATGGTCTGTTAGGTCTGCGATTACAAGTTCACTTTCGATTACTTTCTCAATAATCTGTGTCGTGATATTACCCGGTTCTGGCATTTCATCGGCTCTATTTGTGGTATACCCGAATTCTTCAACTGCTTTGTTGATAATATACTCCATGAGTTTATCGGCATCATCTCGTGTTTCACTCCCTTCATCACCAATTGGGCAAATGACAAAACACTCTTTATCTCCACTCATTCTTAATGCCTGATTGGTTTCAAACGGGTTTAAATTAGCGGAGGGTAGTCGTTAGTCCCAATAGAGAACCCGCCAAGCGACTTGTTGGCGGCCTCGAAGCCACCAAGCACCCAGAAAACCCGCACCGACAACGCTCCGACGACGCTCCGACCGACGTACCTACGACTAATGAATAGTTGCTTACGAGAGGCTGTACTGCTGTATTCTTAGTTATTGAATCGGTGGTGGACGATCCGACGTGTGTTTCATCGGCTATCGACCCCCGTCACTCTTGGAGTCACCAACAAGTCGCTTGGCGAGGTCACTCCGACCCACAGAACGCTCGACCGTCCGAACGAGCGACCCGCCGAGAAGTTCGGGGTTCACCGTGAGCCGCTTTTCGTCGCCCGAGTCATCGACGTGGAACGCCTCGAAGGTCGAGACGAGTTCTTTCCACGCATCGTCCACAGACTGCCAGTGAAGGTCGTGCTGTGGTCGAGCCATCGCTTGGACCTCTGAGTTCGACACGGACCCGATACGGTCTGCTCGCTTCCCTGCGGCGTTGCGTGCGCCCGCGTTCTTCCCCTTCGCAGTCTGGACGATAACCTCGTCTCGGGCGATGCGCATTGCGACCTCCTTCTTCGACGGGCCACCGTCCGGGCGGCGTCCGTCGTCGATCTGCTTGCTCATCGCCAGTGCGTCCTGCGCGACCTGCTCGGCACGCTTTCGTGCTTCCCGTTCCTGTTCCAGTTCGCTTTCGAGGCGGTCGAGACGGTCGATGATGCGACCGGCGGCGTCGAGTGGGGTTAGCTCCGCATCCATCCGCTCGTCTTCGTCAGGGACGGCGAGCGTGTTGAGAAGCTTCCTGAACGCGACGACTTCGAGGTGGTCGAGAGACGGACCTGCGGGCTGTCCAGCCGAGGGTTCGTCCGTGCTCATGCCGAACCACCGACCTCAGATGCCTTCGAGAACTCCAGTTCTCCGTCAGAGATAGTCGTCGTCTCGTGACCCGTCTCGTCTGCGTGCGCGTCTGCAACGAGATCGGCGGCCATCCAGTCGTTCGCCCGGACGTGCCAACCACAGCGGAGACACTTCGCGTGTAGTCGCTCGCTGGAACTCATCGGGGATCGACCTCCTCAACGTAGGCGCGGTGGCCTGCACTGTCGGCGTGGAAGTCTGCGAGGTTCTGTGCCGTGTGCTTCGAGTCGATTGGCTCCGGCATCTCGGCGTCGCAGTCGTGGCACTTCGGGAGGTAGCTCATGCCGCAAATCCCTCCGTGAAATGGACCAACTGCGAGAACCCGGACTTGGTAGAAACAGGAACTCGATTTTTGAAATCTGTTTTTTGCGGGTGCTGTTCGGTGAACGATGCGGCTACAGGCCGAGAGACGGATGTTTCTCGGACCTTCAGAACGTTGTGAAAACGGCGATGGACTCGCCGGGATTTGAACCCGGGGCCTCTTCCTTGCGAAGGAAGCGATCTGCCACTGATCTACGAGCCCTCATTCCCACGGAGTCGTGGGATGCATTTATACCCTCTGTTTCAACCCATCGCAATCGCACGATGGCAGTACAGGGGCGCTGTCTCGGCGTGTCGAAGAGTGTGAGATGACACGCGCCTTAGCGCTGTAACCAGCTCGGAGGCAGAGTCCTCCGGACGCGCGCCTCGACAGCCGCAAATGATAGCACGGAGCTATCAGGACGGTGTGTCCGAAATGTCGGACAGAACCGTTGCTTAGTCCTCGAGGACGATCTCGATACTGACGTCGTTGGGAACCTGAACGCGCATCAGCTGGCGCAGAGCGCGTTCATCAGCGTCGAGGTCGATGAGGCGCTTGTGGACGCGCATCTCCCAGTGTTCCCACGTCGCGGTCCCCTCGCCGTCAGGCGATTTGCGGGTAGGGACTTCGAGCGTCTTCGTGGGCAGCGGAATCGGCCCGCTGAGGTTGACGCCCGTCTTGTTTGCGATCTCGCGAACGTCGTCGCAGATCTCGTCGAGGTCTTCCGGGCTCGTGCCGGCGAGCCGAACGCGTGCCTGTTGCATCGTTATCGCTCGTTGACTTCGAGCACTTTGCCGGCCGCGATGGTCTGACCCATGTCACGGACAGCGAAGCTGCCGAGTTCCGGAATCTCGCCAGACGGCTCGATGCTGAGCGGCTTCTGCGGACGGACCGTCACGATTGCAGCGTCGCCCGACTTGATGAAGTCAGGGTTCTCTTCTGCGACCTCACCCGATGCGGGGTCGAGCTTCTGGTCGATGGACTCGATGGTACACGCGACCTGCGCCGTGTGGGCGTGGAAGACCGGCGTGTAGCCAGCGGTGATGACCGAAGGGTGCTGCATGACAACGACCTGTGCCTTGAAGGTCTCGGCGACCTTTGGCGGGTCGTCAGCCGGGCCACAAACGTCGCCGCGGCGGATGTCGTCCTTGCCGACGCCACGAACGTTGAAACCAACGTTGTCACCAGGACCGGCCTGGGGAACTTCTTCGTGGTGCATCTCGACGGTCTTCACTTCGCCGCCAACGTCAGACGGCTGGAAGGAGACGTTGTCGCCAGCGCTCATCGTACCGGTTTCGATACGTCCGACAGGGACGGTACCGATACCCGAGATGGTGTAAACGTCCTGGATAGGCAGGCGCAGCGGCGCGTCCGTCGGTGGCTGCGGTGCTGGCAGGTTGTTGAGTGCTTCGAGGAGGATGTCTCCGTCGTACCAGGAGGTGTTCTCGGAGCGCTCTGCGATGTTGTCGCCCTCGAATGCCGAGATTGGGACGAACGTCGCGTTGTCTGCGTCGAAGCGGACCTGCTTGAGGAGCTTCGAGACCTGTTCTTTGACCTCGTTGTAGGAGTCTTCGCTGTAGTCAACGACGTCCATCTTGTTGACGCCGATGATGAGTTCGCCGATACCGAGGGTACGGGCGAGGAAGACGTGCTCGCGGGTCTGAGGTGCAACACCGTCGTCAGCTGCGACGACGAGAACTGCGTTGTCAGCCTGCGAGGCACCGGTGATCATGTTCTTGACGAAGTCGCGGTGACCGGGACAGTCGACAATGGTGAAGTAGAACTCGTCAGTGTCGAATTCCTGGTGGGCGATGTCGATAGTGACACCGCGCTCGCGCTCTTCTGCGAGGTTGTCCATGACGTAGGCGAATTCGAATCCGCCCTTGCCTTTCTCCTCGGCCTCTTCTCGGTGCTGCTCGATAACGTGTTCCGGGACGGAACCGGTCTCGAACAGGAGTCGGCCGACGAGCGTACTCTTACCGTGGTCGACGTGGCCGATGATGGCCAAGTTCTGGTGGGGTTTGTCGCTCATTGGTATGTTCACGCGCTAAGGCGCTCTGTGGGGGATGTTTTTGCTGAAACCCCTAAAACGATTTCGATACGCACTACAGGCCGTCTAAGCGCCGTACTGCGATTTGCCGAACCATACCATGGGTCAGAGTGTCAAGAAATGGCGCCCGATCTAATTGTCGCAAAAAGCTCGGTCTCGAGGCCTCAAACGCGGTTATTCTAATCGAGAGACGTCCGAAAGAACCGCGGTTGCCGTCTCTGGACCACCCGCACCACGACCGCTGACGTTCAATTGGCCTGCGTGTGTGGTCTCAAGTTGCACGATATTCTGTGTGCCAGTGACGGCCAAGGCAGAGCCGGTCGGAACGAGACGCGGCGCGACGCGCACACCCGACGGGGTCGCCTCGCCGATGAGCCGAACCGTCCGCCCGTCTTCTGCGGCAAGGTCGAGTGCCGTGCCGGGAACGTTTCGAATTCCTTCGACGTCGGCGTCGTCGAGGCGGTATTCGGCATCTCCATCACTCAGAACGTTTGCGAGGATGACGAACTTCAGCGCCGCGTCGATGCCGTCAACGTCGAACGTCGGGTCGGCTTCCGCGACACCAAGGTCCTGAGCCTCGGCGAGAACGTGTTCGTAGTCGAGTCCCTCCGCGGCCATGCGCGAGAGGATGAAGTTGGCCGTCCCGTTCAACACGCCGCGCGCGGCCGTAACCTGTGACGGGCCGAGGTCCGCAATCGTCGAGAGGATAGGAATTGCACCACCGACCGCGGCCTCGAACTGGACGCGACCTTTGCTCTGTGCTTCGAGCGCGCGCAGGTCGCCGTAGCGTTCTGCGACCGGCCCTTTGTTGGCGAGGACGACGTGCTTGTCCGCTTCGAGCGCGCGCTCGACGTGCGAGAAGCCCGGCTCTGCGTCACCGAGCGTCGTCGGCGTCGCTTCGACTAACACGTCGTAGTCGCTGTCGAACAGCACTGAGGCGTCGTCAGGGCCGACGACGCCCTCCTGTGCTTTCCGTTCGAGAACGCGCTGTGGATTCAGTCCATCGGGGTCCGAGACCGAGGAGGACGAGTCTGCGAACGAGACGACTTCGTGGCCGTACTCGCCCGCGAGTTCGAGGACCGAACTGCCGACTGCACCCGCACCGAGGACCGCGAGTCGAAGGCTCATGCGGTCTCCTCCGTGAGCGGTTCGATGACGTGCAGGTCTTTTTCGACCGCGATGTCGCGAACGACCGAGAGTACCACCTCAGACTTCCCAGAGCGCGTCGCAAGCCGCAGGCGCGCACTGGAGTGTTCTTGCGTCCCCGAGGGAGCCGACAGCGACAAATCCGTCACCGTGGCGTCTGCGGCCTCCTCGACGCGATGAAGCGTATCAGAGAGGTCCGAATCGACGAGGTCACCGACGAGCAGCAAGATGAGTTCCTCGCCGAAGTGTTCGGCATCCGCGCGGATGACGTTGATGCCAGCGTCGCGGACCGCATCGACAATCGTCTCGAACCGCGCGGGCAGACATTCGAGGTCCACTTCGACCGGGATGTGGCCGCGCGGCGTGAGGTTTCCTCGTTCGTGGAAAATCGAGAGGAGGTTACCACCGTTGTCGGCGATGGGTTTGAGCGCATCGAGCAACTGGCCGGGTTCGTCGACCAGTTCGAGTCGGATGGTGTGTGCCTGTGGCAGTTCGCCACCATCGGTCTCGGTTTCCTCTTGCTCGACGTCTTGGGCGCTCATCTGACCACCTCCGTGGGACGCCCCGACCGTGTTGTCGGCGACGCGTGGCTCTGCGGTGGTTTCGCGTCGTCGCGCCGGGAGTCGGGATACGTGCCCCTACGCATACCTACTCGTCATTCGGCCACGCGGTATAAGCCTTCGCAGATGACACAGTTTGCCGGAAATCAGACAATGATGGCATTTCACACGGTCATAACCACGCATCCAGTCGCCGGACCGGTTGACACCATTCCTGACAGTGCTAACACGCGATAAATCATATTTAAGTCACACATATCGAGGGTATCTATTGCGTACCAAAGTCCTCTTACATCGATTATCTACGTGCCTGCCACTTGACTCGTCAAGCGGTTGGGTGAGGAGAAGAGAATTTCCTATGGGCGAGAAATCGAAGCAAGACGGCCTCACACTCAGTGATACTGACCTGATAGAGGCCTTGAAAAACTACGGAATAAGACGCCGAACACTGATGAAACTGCTCGGGGTGGGAGCAGTCGCATCGACCATCGGTGGAACAGCAACAGCGAGTAGCGCCCAATCGGCCCAAATCGACGAGGTGTACGGTGCGCCGTACTCCGCAGACGAATCCGTCCCACCGGGCCTCGTGGACCACACTGTCGTCGTGACCATCAACGAGGGTGGGGCGTACGACGGGTTCCCGGTCGACCCTGCATCCCAAGAGATGGGCGGCGGGGAGATGACCACGACGGAGACTGCGACCACCGAATCGACGGAGACGACCACAGACACCACGACGACCGAGACAGCGAGTACAGAAACAGCAACCACCACAGAGACAGCGACCCCGGAGTCGGGAGACGAACTCCCAGAGTTCATCTTCGACCCGGTTGGGTTGGCCGTAAATCCAAACGAAGTTGTGGAGTTTAGAGTCGGCTTTGGACTCCACACCGTGACGTCGTTCCACCCGAAGTTCAGCGAACCACCGATATTCACGCTCCCACAACGGGTGCCGACTGAGTATGGCTTTACGTCACCGCCCGTCGTCGACGGCGACGCGTGGCTCTATCGGTTCACAGAACCGGGCGTCTACGACCTGCTTTGCCTTCCACACCTGGAGCTTGGCATGGTCATGCGAATCGTGGTCTCCGATGGCGACGAGGTCCCCACAGACGACTACGGCCCACTTGAAATCCCGAACGCCGGAACCGTGTTGGCCGCACCCGAGCTAGCCCCAGAGAACATCGTCAGCGAAGGGGAGGTTCCTTGGGCAGGCTTATCGCTCTAATTCGGCTCGAACGGCTTTTTTCCAGCAGACATGTCGAAGGACCGATGACCCGACACGATAGTGCTGTCGCTGGTGGGAGAATAAACGAAAGAAAGGCGCGATGTGTCGCGCTTAGATGTAGTCGATAGCCTGCGAGAGTTCGAGCTTCATGCCCTTGCGCTCTCGAATCTCCATGATCTTCTCGCGCTGGAGGTTGTCCGAGAGGACGCGGAAGCCAGCGTTCTCCGTGTTCCAGGATGCGCGACCTTCGGTCGCAGAGCGGATGTCGGAGGAGAAGCCAATCATCTCTTCGACGGGTGCGATACCCTCGATGACCATGAGGTCACCCTCTTGGTACATGTCGTCGACGCGGCCACGGCGACCCTGAATCTCGCCGGATGCCGAGCCCATGTATTCGGAGGCAACGTCGATGCGGACGTTTTGGATGGGTTCGAGGAGCTTGACCTGACCCGCGATGAGCGAGCGGTGGACCGCGTCACGCGTTGCAGGGATAACCTGTGCGGGACCGCGGTGGATGGTGTCCTCGTGGAGCTTTGCGTCGTGGAGACGCAGGAGCGTACCCTGAACGGGCTCTGCGGCGAGTGGACCGTCGTCGAGTGCCTCTTCGAGACCCTCGATGACGAGTTCCATCGTCTCGTTCAGGTGCTGGATACCCTTCGTGTCGTCGATGAGGATGTTCGTCCCGTGGATGTGTTCGACGTTCTGGGAGGTGTCCTTGTCCATGCCTGCTTCCTGCAGTGCCTCACGGCGCTCCAGTTCGGGCATGTCCATCGAGATTTCGCCGAGCTTGATGGAGTCGACGATGTCCTGCGAGAGGGGTTCCGCCGTGATGTAGAACTTGTTGTGGCGGTTCGGGGAGACACCCTCGACTTCGTGGGACTTGCCCTGAACCTGCTCGCGGTAGACGACAATCGGCTCACCGGTGCGGACCGGGATGCCCTGGTTGTCGCGGATGCGCTGGGTGATGACCTCGAGGTGGAGTTCGCCCTGACCGGAGATCAGGTGCTCACCAGTGTCCTCGTTAATTTCGACACGGATGGTCGGGTCTTCCTTTGCGACCTGCTGAAGCGTCTGGATGAGCTTCGGAAGGTCGTCCATGCGCTCTGCCTCGACGGACTTCGTGATGACAGGCTCGGAGATGTGTTCGATGGACTCGAACGGCGTCATCTCGACAGACGAGACGGTCGAGCCAGCGATAGCGTCGCGGAGGCCGGTGACTGCGGCGATGTTCCCTGCGGGGACGCCACGGTCGAGTTCCTCGCGCTCGCCACCCATGAAGACACCGACGGACTGGACGCGGTTCTTGCCTGCGGTACCGGAGACGTAGAGTTCCTGACCCTTGCGGATGGTACCGGAGAACAGACGACCGGTTGCGATTTCGCCCGCGTGGGGGTCCATCGAGATGTCGGTCGCCATGAAGACGACTTCGCCGTCGTCGTCGACTTCGCGCATCTGTCGTGCGAGTTCGGACTCGGAGTCACCACGCCAGACCGTCGGGATACGACGGGGCTGGGCGTCGAGTGGGTTGGGGAAGTGCTCCGCAACCATGTCGAGAACGACGTCCGAGAGCGGCGTGCGCTCGTGGAGTTCCTGGCGGTCGCCAGCGCGTTCGAGTTCCATGATGTCGCCGAAGGAGATACCGGTCTCTTGCATCGACGGCATGGAGACACCCCACTTGTAGAGAGCGGACCCGAAGGCGACGGTGCCTTCTTCGACCGAAACCGTCCAGTCGTAGTCCTTCTCTTCGGTCATCCCGCGGATGAGTTCGTTAACGTCGGAGATGACGTCGACGAGACGCTGCTGCATCTCCTCGGGACCTTCCTGCAGTTCGTTGATGAGGCGGTCGACCTTGTTGATGAACAGTGCGGGCTTGACACCCTCGCGGAGGGCCTGACGCAGAACCGTCTCGGTCTGCGGCATTGCGCCCTCGACAGCGTCCACAACGACGAGTGCGCCGTCGACAGCACGCATTGCGCGCGTCACGTCGCCACCGAAGTCGACGTGGCCCGGCGTGTCGATGAGGTTGATGAGGTGGTTCTTGTCTTCCCACTCGTGGGTCATCGAAACGTTTGCCGCGTCGATGGTGATACCACGTTCTTGCTCGTCCTCTTTCGTGTCCATCGCAAGTTGCTGGCCAGCAGTCTCGTCAGAGATCATGCCTGCACCTGCGAGGAGGTTGTCGGAGAGGGTTGTCTTACCGTGGTCGACGTGAGCAGCGATGGCGATGTTCCGGATCTGTTCCGGCTTGTCCATCAATTTCTCACATTCTTGGACAATTTTCTTTCGTCGGCCCATTATACAGGGGTCTACCGGCAGGAGGGTCAAAAGAGTAGTGTTTTTGCCGAGCGGAATCCCCCTCGTCAGGCCCCCTACTCCCGGGGTATGAGCATTTTTGTCATGATAGACGGAATGACTCCAGAGACGGAACGAGAACGGAGTTGGTCGGAGATGCGCAGTATCCATCTGGTCGGAAGAGTCATGTTCCATGACAACAATACACACAATAGATGGACCTCCGTGTACTCGGAGGCGCACCCGCAGACCCGTTCTTGAGCGCCGCCGACGTGTTCGAAACCGAGTTTTCTGTCGAGTACCCCGTCTTCGTCAACGTCCGCGACGACCCTGACTCGCGGACGTGGGTCGGTCACTACGAAGACCACCACGTACTCAATATCTCTCGGCAGGCCGCAACGAGCGCGATGGCGCGCGAGTTCGCCTTGCACGAACTGTCGCACGTGGCTCGGAACGAAGAGCGGCACGTCTCTCACTTCCAATCGACCGAAGAAGCCGTCTTTCTCGCCCTCGCGGGGCGGACGGTCGAACGCCGAAAACTCGCTCACTGCTACCAGATTGCGAATCACTGCAAAGACATCTACGCCGACGACTTGACGCTCGCGGTCGCGCCCGCGGACAAACTCGTCCAGTTCCTCGAATCGCAACTCGCGGCGTCGTTGATGAACCGGCCACAGACCACGATTAGTCCCGAGTATCAACTGGTCACACCCGGCTCAGACCCAGACATCACCGCAGTCAACGCCGCGTTCGCGCTCGCACTCGTCGAACGTCACGACCTCATCTCACCCGACCACCGACTGTACGACCTCGCGCACGCAGCCGCGGACGACGCGCCGAACATCTCGCTGGAGACGTTCAAAGAACACTTCCGGACGCTCGCTGAGGACCCCTCGAAGAGCGAGTACCGCCGAACACTCGTCGATGTCGTCCGGCGCTACGTCGTTGGCCCGTCGGTGGCCGCCGACTGACGGCGTAGTGAGGCTGTGGGTACCAGCGAAACACTACCCGCGACAGACAGAGCAGTCGCTCACCGAGGCGAAAAACGAAAGAGAGAGAGATAGATTATCGGGCTGCCTGTGCGACGCGTTCGCGCTCTTCCTTCTGGGAGATTGGCCCAGACTGAAGGTCGTAGTCGGCGGCACCGATGAGCTGCGTTGCGAGTGCTTCGGCAGCGCTGGTCTTGGACTTGTACGAGGCGCTGAGAGTACCCTTTGCGATGAACTTCAGGGCCTGGTCAACACGGCGCTGGGGTGCGACGTCGACGGCCTGCGGGACGGAGATGCCACCGTACTTAAGGCGGACGGTCTCCTCGCGGGGACCTGCGTTCTCGACAGCGCGGACGAGGATCTGAACCGGGTTCTCGTCGGAGCGCTCGTCGACGATTGCGAGCGCTTCCTTGACGATCTTCATCGTCTTCTGCTTGTGACCCGTGTTGTCTTCGGTCTGCATCAGACGGTTGACGAGGCGCTCGACGATGCTGATTTCGCTCTTCTGGAACTGCTTCGAGGCGTGGCGGCCCATCGTGTGGGCAATCGGCGTGACCTTGATGTAGCGGTCCATGCCAGGCTCGGTGTACTCGATTTCCGAGACGTCGTAGACACCGAACAGAAGCGCGTTCTGTTTTGCTTCCTCGCTGCTTGCGGGGGACTCGGGTTCGGGGGATTCGTTCTCAGACATCTTATCGCACCGGCTTCTCTGCGTTACCGCGGACGAGTTCAATCATCGAGACACCGTTGACCTTCTCAACCTTGTAGTTGACACCGGAAAGGTCACCCATTGCACGACCCTTTGCACCACCGATACCGGCGATGGTCACTTCGTCGTGCTCGTCGATGAACGAGATTGCACCGTCACCAGGACAGAATGCAGTGACCTGCTTTCCGTTCTTGATGAGCTGAACACGGACACACTTTCGGATTGCCGAGTTCGGCTGCTTTGCTTCGATACCAACCTTCTCGAGGACGATACCGCGACCCTGCGGTGCGCCTTCGAGCGGGTCAGATTTCTTGCCAAGACCGCGCTCACGGCGCGCGTACTCAGAGTCGGACCATCGGCGCTTCTGCCGGTCCTTTTTGAGCTTGCGCGCGGCGTATTTGCCGTTTGCCATAGTGAACACAACTTCCAAATGGAGCTACTTAAGCCTCCCTTTTCGAATCTGCCGAAACGGATTCAGTGGCCATTAGCGACCCCTAAGGACGAATCTGAGGACGTTTCACGAAATGAGACTGACCAGAACGACGGACGCACGATGGCGAAGAGGGACTAACGTGCCCGGAGAAGTGGTTATTCGTCGCTGGTGTGTCAATGGTTTACAATGTCCACGTCGAGGTGGCCGCTCACGTCACGGCCCGACGACGGACCGAGGGTCAGCCCCTCTGAGTCGAACCGGCGTTTCACCCGACGCCTGAACTTCGAGCGAACGTCTACGAGGTCCACATCCATCGGTGAGACCACCCAGAACTCCGTTCTAAGGCCGACACTGCTATCGGCGAACTGGATGATTCGAGCGGTCGGTTCGGAGTCCGCCAGGATTCGGTCGTCCTCACGGGCCGTCTCGACCAGTTCGCGCAGAGCCAACTCCGCGTCGTCGCGGTAGGAGATATCCACTCGCTCGGTGATTCGGTAGCGTTCTCGGCCGTAGGGCCTGACGAGCGCGTTCGTCGTGAGTTCCGTGTTAGGGACGGTGAGCGTCTCGTTATTGGATTGTCCGCACGCGCGTGACGCGGAAATCGACCGCTTCGACGACGCCCTCGCCACCGGGCCACGAAATCCAGTCACCGACGTTGAAATCGGGGTCGGCGACGAGAAACAATCCGCTGATGAGCGCGCCAGCGACGAACCCGACGAGTGCCCCTGCGAGGTCTTCGTAGGCGAGAAACGGGCCGAAATCTATCTGGAGGGAAGATGAGACCAACTGTCCGACTGACTCCACACCAAACGACAGCATGGCTACTCGGGCGGGCGGCGTCACTAAAAGAGTGTGGTCCAGTTCAGGTCAACTGGATGTCGTCGATGTCGTAGTGTCGTCGTGCGAGGGTTCGCGCCGTTTCGATAGTCTTGCCGCCGCCACCGATGGCGACGCCACGGTCCTCGGTTGCGACTTCGACGTACGCGACGACGTCGTTCTGCCGCGAGATGGTCACGTGCCGGACGGCCGCCGGTGCGAGCGCACTTGCGACGAACGCCTCGGGCGTGTCCGCGTCTTCGACCAGTTCGACGCGGCGACCGATGCGTTCTTCGAGGGCTTTCACCTCACTCCCGCCGGGTCCGATAGCCGTCGCCATCTCCCCCGCCGAAACGAGGAAGACGACGCGGTCGTCGAAGACGAGGCAGTCCCGCGCTGTCGCCTCAGTCTCCTCTTCGAAGAGGGCGATGTAGCGACGGGCCGCGTCCGACAGCGTGATTTTCATCGTTAGTCGTCAGAGGGTTCGACAGCGGCCGTCGTGTCCACATCGTCGGCCTCGATAGAGCCCATGCGGAGTTTCACGTCACCAGTGCCGATTGCAATCGGCTTGCCGACGATGACGTTCTCGATGACGCCGTCGAGGTCGTCTTTCTCGCCGTGGATTGCCGCATCGAGGAGGTGGTTGACCGTAACCTCGAATGCTGCGCGGGCGAGGACGGACTCCTTCGAACCCGAAATCCCGTGACGACCGATGGATTCGATTTCACCGTTGTTACACATGATGTCTGCGACCAGCATCAGGTGACGGATGTTCACGTCGGAGAGACCCTGTTCTTCGAGCGTGTTCATCGTCTCGTTGATGATGGCTTCGCGGGCGGCCTCGACGCCGAGTTGTTTGTAGACCTCGTGGATGTTGTTCGAGGTGGTCCGCGAGGCATCGACGCCCTCGATAGCGAGTACGTCGCCGAAGGCCGACCCTTCGGTGTAGAGGACGAACTCTTCGTCGTCCGTCTTTTCGTTCTGCTCTTTGCGGATGACGACGCGCGAGACTTCCTCGATACCCTTGAAGACGATTTCGCGGAGTTCCTCGACGAGTTGGAGGAGGCGCCGGTAGCTCGGCGTCTCGGGACCGAACTCGATGATGGTTCCCTGTCGGCGCGTCTTGACGCCGAGTGCGTCTTCGATGGTTTCGGCGACTTCGCTCGCGATGACGCCCACATCGTCGTAGGTCGGCCAGCGCTCTTGGAGCGTGTCGTCGTTGAGGTCGATTTGGACGACCATGTCGGCCACGTTCGTCGAGATGTCACCGAGTGCGAGAATCTTCGTGGATTCGATGTCCCAGACGACCTGGTGTGCGAGGTCGCGTTCGACCGCGTAGTCGTCTTCGAGGTAGACCGTCATCATCGGTGTGTCCGGCGTCTTACGCGCGTCCACGAGTTCGATGAGGCGCGGCAGGCCCTGCGTCACGTCGATCTCTGCGACACCCGCGTAGTGGAACGTGTTCATCGTCATCTGCGTCCCCGGTTCACCGATGGACTGAGCAGAGACGGTTCCGACGGGGTCGAGCGGGTCGACACGCGTGTCGAGGTAGCGGGTCTCGACTGCCTGTGCGATTTCGGTCGCTTGCTCGAAGGAGACGCCTTCGCGCTCTTCGATGGTCTGGTAGATGCGGTCCTTGAGTCGTCGAGTCAGGTCTTTGGACTCGACGAGGTCGATGAGTTCGTCATCGACGTATTCGTAGTTCGAAGGTTCGATTTCTTCAGTCATCGGATTCCACCTCCGCACGGGAGCTGATGCGCGGTTCGGCGTGTTCGGAGAGGTTCGTCGGCGGTGCGCGTTCTCCAAGGAAGCGTTCTTTCTCTTCGTCGGAGGAGAACTCCGAGTCCATGACGCGGTCCGCGATGGCGTCCACGTCGACTGGCGTCTCGTCGTCCGACGAAACCTTCACCGGACTCGTCCCGTCCTCACCGAATTCGAACTGCACGATGGTACCGGAGGTGTCGCGGACGGAACCGTCGTACTGTGCTTCGAGTTCGGAGAGTGCGTTGATGAGACGACGCTGGAGGTACCCGGACTTCGAGGTACGGACTGCCGTGTCCACGAGACCCTCGCGGCCACCCATCGCGTGGAAGAAGAACTCACGTGGGGTGAGACCAGCGCGGTAGGAGTTCTCGACGAAGCCGTGTGCTTCTGCCGAGAGGTCACCTGGCTTGTAGTGGCTGAGCGTGCGGCCTTCGTAGCCGCGGTTGATGCGCTCGCCCCGAACTGCCTGCTGGCCGACACAGCCAGCCATCTGAGTCAGGTTGAGCATGGATGCACGCGCACCGGACTTGGACATCACCACTGCGGGGTTGTCCTCTGCGAAGTGGTCCTCTGCGATTTCACCAGCAGAGTCACGTGCCTTGCCGAGGCGCTGCATGATCTTCATCTCGAGCGTCTCGTCCACCGAGCGACCCGGCAGGGATTCGAGTTCGCCTGCCTCGTAAATCTCGATGAGTTCCTGAATGCTGTCGTAGGCGGCGTCGATGGCTTCGTCCACCTGCGCCGTCGCCTCGTCCGGAATCGACTCGTCGTCGATACCGATAGACAGACCGAAGTGCATGATAGCGCGCATCGCCAACGAGGCAATCTCGTTGATGAAGATGCGCGAGCGCGTCTTCGAGTAGTCCTTGGCGAGGATGTCGACGATTTCCCCACCGAAGGCACCGACTGCGTCCTCGTCGATGGTCCCCTCGATGAGTTGACCATCTTCGATGGTGACCGTGTCACCGACCTTCGACGTGAACTGCAGGTTCAGGTCGTCGGGGAGCAGTTCGGAGAAGATTTGCTGGCCCGTCCAGTACGGCGTGCCGTCGTCTTCTTCGCCTGCGGGTTCGGGGAGCGTGTCCACGCGCGTCGCACGGAGCAAGTCGAGCGCCTGCGTCTCGACGAAGTGCGGGTTGTCGTGGGTCAGCAGGTACGTTCCCGAGATGTGGTCCTGAATCGCGCCGATGATGTTCTCACCGAAGCGGGGCGAGAGAATCTGCTCTTGGACACGCATGAGGACGCGAGCCTCTGCACGGGCCTCCTCGTTCTGGAGGGCGTGCATGTTCATCTCGTCGCCGTCGAAGTCTGCGTTGTACGGTGGGCAGACAACGGTGTTCAGGCGGAACGTCTTGTACGGCATCACGACGACTTCGTGCGCCATAATCGACATGCGGTGCAGCGATGGCTGCCGGTTGAAGATGACGATGTCGCCGTCCACGAGGTGGCGGTTGACTTCCCAACCGAGTTCGACTTTCTCTGCGAGTTCTTCGCAGTTCTTCTCGGTCACCTTCAGGCGGCGGCCGTCCGGACGACGGACGTAGTTCGCACCGGGGTGCGCTTCAGGTCCGTTGCGGACGTACTGCTGAGCCTCTTCGATGTTGCGCTCGGTGACGTTCATCGTCTGGGTCATCTCGGTCGCAACGCGGTCCGGAACACCGACCTCGTTGAGCGAAAGCGTCGGGTCCGGCGAGATGACGGTACGCGCGGAGAAGTTCACACGCTTTCCGGACAGGGAACCACGGAAGCGCCCTTCCTTGCCTTTGAGACGCTGACTGAGCGTCTTGAGCGGGCGACCGGAACGGTGGCGTGCCGGTGGCGTCCCCGAAATCTCGTTGTCGATGAAGGTCGTGACGTGGTACTGGAGCAGTTCCCACAAGTCCTCGATAATCAGCTGTGGTGCACCTGCCTCGCGGTTCTCCATGAACCGCTGGTTGATGCGGATGATGTCCACGAGCTTGTGGGTCAGGTCGTCCTCAGACCGCTGGCCGTTGTCGAGCGTAATCGACGGACGGGCAGTCACTGGCGGGACGGGCAGGACGGTGAGAATCATCCACTCGGGACGCGAGCGCGATGGGTCGATACCGAGCGTGACGAGGTCTTCGTCCGGGATGTCCTCGAACCAGTCGCGGATATCCGAGGGCATCAGCTTGTTCATGTCCTCTTCGGTGAGGTCGATGCTGAGCGCCTTTTCGAGCGCCTTGCGGTCGTCGCCCACTGGGCGGAACTCGCCTGCGAGGATTTCGTTGATGCGCTCTGCCGGAAGGTCGGCCTTCTCGGCGAGGTCGACAGGCGCGATGCCGTTGTCGTCCTCGTCGTCGGGGTCGGGCTGCATCGCCGAGGCGATGAGTTCCGAGTAGTCGCCCGACAGCACGTTCTGGACCTCGTAGTAGGTCGTCGGCTTCTCGTGTTTGATGTCGTGCTGGCCGGAGCCACAGTGCGGACAGCGGTGGGCCTTGCGGGCCTGCCGGACTGCCGCTTTCATCACGTCGCTCCAGTCGTCGCCGAGTTCCTTCGTGCGCTTGAGCTTTCCACGGTACTCCTCTGCTTCCTCGTCGGTGAGCGCGAGACGACCGCACTCGCGGCAGGTCGAACGGAGCAGGCGACGGATGAGCTTCGTAAATCCGACGTGGATGACCGGTGCGGCGAGTTCGATGTGGCCGAAGTGGCCGTTACACGAACCCGAGTGCTGGCCGCAGGTGCGGCACTGGAGACCGGGGTCGATGACGCCCAGACGCGGGTCCATGAGACCCATGTCGATTGGGTAGCCGTCGTCGTCGTAGGTGTCCGCCGTGATGACCTTCGTGGCGGACATGTCTCGGTACGTCTCCGGGTCCATCAACCCGAACTGGATGCTTCCGATTTCTTTGGGTGTCTGCATTGACATGTGTACTTAGACCGCGTCCTTCAGTTCGATTCGTGGACGGACGCCGAGGGCGACCATCTCGTCGAGCAGCAGCTTGAACGCGTAGCTGATCTCGATTTCGTGGATGTTGTCTTCGTCACCGGTAACTGGGTCGTAAATGCGGCGCTGGTCGCGGTCCTCGACGGCGACCATGCCGGTGTCTGCGGAGATGTAGACTTTCTCCTTGTCGGAGGAGTCGAGCAGGCGTTCCTGCAGGACCATCGCGGCACCGTGACCGATGACGGTGTCACGCTCCATCTCACCGAGACGGAGACCACCCTCACGGGCACGACCTTCAGTTGGCTGACGGGTAAGCACCTGCACCGGACCGCGCGAGCGGGCGTGCAGTTTGTTGCTCACCATGTGGTACAGTTTGTGGTAGAAGATGATGCCGACGAAGATTTCGGCCTCGACCTTCTCGCCGGTCACACCGGAGTACATGACTTCCTTCCCGGAGGAGAGGTAGCCACGTTCTTCGAGTGCCGAGCGGAGTTCTTCTTCGTTTTCGCCTTGGAAGGCGGTGCCGTCGACGCGGCGGCCTTCGAGTGCGCCGACTTTGCCGCCGAGCATCTCCAGCACGTGGCCGACCGTCATCCGTGACGGCAGTGCGTGCGGGTTGAGGACGAGGTCGGGCACGACGCCGTCTGCCGTAAATGGCATGTCTTCCTGCGGCGCAAGGTGGCCCACGACACCCTTCTGCCCGTGGCGGGATGCGAACTTGTCGCCGAGTTCCGGAATCCGCTGGTCGCGGACGGAGACCTTGGCGAGTTTCGAACCATCTTCACCCTCCATCAGGGTGACGGTGTCGACGACACCGTTCTCGCCCGAGCGCATCGTCACGGAGGTTTCACGACGCTTCTGTGGCGAGAGACCTGCCATGTCGTCGGGTTCTTCGAGGAACCGCGGTGGCGAGGTCTTGCCGAGGAGGACGGAGTTCTCGTCGACGACGGTTTCGGGGTTCACGAGACCGTCTTCGTCGAGGTGCGAGTAGGCGTCTTCACCGCGTGCGCCGCGCACGTCTTGGGACGGCATCTCGAAGCGGTCTTCCTGTCCACCGGGATACCGGCGCTCTTCGCCTTCGTACGTACGGAAGAAGTGCGAGCGAGCGAGGGCACGTTCGACCGAGCCCTTGTTCATGACGAGCGCGTCCTCGATGTTGAAGCCCTCGTAGGACATCACGGCGACGACGAAGTTCTGTGCGGCCGGGCGCTCGTCGAAGCCAATCTGTTCGGTCGTCTGCGTCTTGACCATCGACAACTGCGGGTAGTGCAGGAGGTGCTGACGCGTGTCGGGACGGATGCGGTAGTTAGCCGCCGGAAGACCCAGCGACTGCTTCATCATCCCCGACCCCATCGTAATACGCGGCGAGGCGTTGTGTTCGGGGTACGGAATCATCCCGGCACCGATACCGAAGATGAGCTGTGGGTCGATTTCGAGGTGCGTGTGGTCCTCGGTCAGTTCGTCTTCGTCGACGCCGACGTAGATGTCCTCTTCTTCCTCGGCGTCGATGAACTCGACCAGGCCACGGCTGACCATGTCTTCGAAGTCGAGTTCTTCGTTGCGAAGGGCCTCGATGTGTTCGTCGTCGAGGAGGGGTTCGCCATCTTCGACGACGATGAGGGGGCGCCGAGCGCGTCCGGCGTCGGCGTTGATGATGACTTCGCGGGTACGCTCTTTGACAGAGACGTTCACCATCTGACTGACGTCGCCGCGGCGACGTGCCTCGCGAATCTGTGCCGCGAGCTGTTCTGGGTCGGGGTGCGTCCCGACGAGACTACCGTTGACGTATACTTTCGCTTCTCGCTGTGCCTGAGCCATGTTAGTCGTCCGCTGGGGTGGCGTCGATGCTGTCGATGCCGGGGATACCCTCGACACCCATCGACGCGAGTTCTCGTTTCAGTGCCTGTTCGTCTTCGACGTTCTGGGAGAGTTCCATCGCCTGCGCGAAGTTCTTCACCAGACCACAGTTCGGCCCTTCGGGAGTCTCCGAGGGGCAGATGCGACCCCACTGGGTCGCGTGCAGGTCGCGTGCCTCGAAGTGAGGCTGGGAGCGCGACAGCGGGCTGCGCAGACGGCGCAGGTGGGACAGCACACCCATGTAGTCGGTGCGGTCCACGAGTTGGGACACACCGGAGCGGCCACCGACCCAGTTACCCGTCGCAATCGGGTGTTCGAGACGCTCGGTGAGAACGTCGGACCGAACCACGGTGTTGACCGTGAGATTGCGGTTACGCATGTTCGCGCGTTCGAGCTGGTACTTCACGTCACGTGCGAGCTTGTTGAGCGCCGTCCGGAACAGGTCCTTCATCAGGTCGCCGGAGACCTTGAGGCGCTTGTTGGCGTAGTGGTCTTTGTCGTCCGAGTCGCGTCGGTGGAGTGCGAGTTCGAAACACGCCTCGGCCATCCGACAGAGGTAGAACGCCTTGTTGATGCGGACTTCCTCTTCTTCTGCGCCCTCTTCGTGGAGGTGCGGAAGCAGGTAACGGTCGATGACGTAGTTGGCGCGCTTGAGCTGGTAGTTCTTACCTTGGCCGCCAGCGACGCGCTTGCCGAGTGCCTCGATGGCCTGTTCTTGGGTCTGAACGTCGGCCTCTTCGAGGTTCTCGAGCATGAACTTCACAACTTCCGGGTCGTCGGAGACGCGGTGGACGATTTCCTCGTCAGATTCGAGACCGAGTGCGCGAACGAGCGTGACGAAGTTGACGCTGCCCGAGACCGATGGGAACGACACTTCGAGCAGACCTTCGCGGTTGCGCTCACAGAGAACGAGTGCGCGGTAACCACGGCGCTGACTGAAGGTCTTGGCGACCTGAATCTCGTCGCCGTACTTCGTGTCGTACTCGGCGAGAATCTTGTTGGGTGCGAGGTCCTCCGAGGTCATGAGTACGCGCTCGGACCCGTTGACGATGAAGTAGCCACCGGGGTCGACGGGGTCTTCACCGATTTCGACGAGGTCTTCGTCGGAGAGTTCTGCGATGTTACACTTCGACGAGCCGACCATGATAGGCATGCGGCCGACTTTCGTCTCGGAGCTGTCGACGACGACTTCCTCTTCTTCCTCGCCGCCACGGACGATGGACATCTCCATGAAGACGGGCGCGGAGTACGTGATGTTACGCAGGCGCGCCTCTTGTGGGAAGAGCAGTTCTTCGGACCCGTCTGCCTCGCGGACACGGGGCGTCTCGACGCGGACGCCACCGAGTTCGACGTAGACGGGTTCTTCGCCTTCTTTGTCGCCGATGTCGGTTTCGATGGTGCCTTTTTCTTCGACGACTTCCTCCATGCCGCGTTCGAGGAAGGCGTTAAACGAGCGGAAGTGGTGTTCAGCGAGCCGTTCTTCAGAGAAGTACTTTCGAGATACTTCGCGTCGTGCTTGTCGATTCATTCGATTACCAGTCGATATGTGACCGCCTTGTCGGTCGTTCTCGAATCTCGAACGATTTTGATGACGTCGCCGGGCTCCGCGTCCTCAGGAAGCGCCGGGTCTTTCGTCACAATCTTCGGAAGATTCGTCTTTTTGACGTTGTACTCTTGCAGCACGTCCTCGACGTCCTCATCGTCGAGAAGCGTGTGCTCCGGAACCAGTGTGTGTTGGCTTACGTCTACCATGTATGGGTTATCAGGGTGCTGGGAGAAGCTGTCACGGGATACTACGGCAGATTTTGGGACCAGGCCATTTAACACTTGCCAACTTGGTCTGAGAAAAGCGCGGCTAGCGGAGGTCACGCAGCGTCAATGCGTGATGCGTCACGCTTTGACATCCGGGATTGTCCTATATATCTTTTCGGGCCAGGAATCGCGGTACCGCGGGACAAGGCCAGAGAAGATGGTAAGTCTTATCTACAAACCTCGGTTACGATTGAGTGCAGACGGAGGGCCCGGGTGGTGTAGTGGCCCATCATACGACCCTGTCACGGTCGTGACCCGGGTTCAAATCCCGGCTCGGGCGCTCTCCGTTCCAAATCACTTCAGTCTGCCCGGATGGTGTAGTGGCCCATCATACGACCCTGTCACGGTCGTGACCCGGGTTCAAATCCCGGTCCGGGCGTTTCTCTACTTTCCAACCTCTGAGCGAGGCGTCTCGTCGCCGAGCGGTCGGTTGGAATGTGTAAACCCCGACAGAGGGATTTGAACACGTGAGACAGTTATCTCACCACCCACACAGACAACCCATCTGACACAAGCTACTTACTGCACCCATCAATTTCCCAATACGGATGCAGTTCACCCGCAGAGAGGCACTGTCCCTCGGCGCAGTCGTGACCAGTCTCGGAGTCGCCGGATGTCTCGGTGCTGAGCCACCAGCCGTGGGCGGGAACACAACGCCATCGACAGACGAAGGCTCCGCAGGTCCAGCGAAGTCGTGCCCCGCTGGGTACGAACCGTTCGAACCGTGGTACATCGTCGAAGGCCCCGGCCCGTTCGGCGGGTTCAAACTCACGGTGAATCGACGAGAACTCGCACTGGGAGACACGTTTCGATGCAAACTGCGGAATGCGACGCTCAGCCCCCAATTGTCGGGCATCCAGTCGAAGTTCGACGTGCAGTACAAGCACGAAGACGGGTGGCGGACAGTGTACGGAACGGAATCTGGTGAGACGGCGGCGTTCATCGATGTGGCAATCGAACACCTCCCGCGAACGGGATTCACGTGGGAGTTCCCGTTCACCAAGGCGGGTTTCGAAGACATCGCACACGACGGACTTGGCGTCTGTGGCCCCGTCGAATCGGGAACGTACCGGTTCGTCTACTGGGGAATCACGAGTGAGAAAGAAGAGCGAGAGGAATTCGAGACAGACTACGCGCTCGGCGTTCAGTTCACGGTTTCGGACGAGTGACCTCGATTGTTAGCCGACGACCCCAGCGAGAACCCCACCAATCGCAACCCCAACCAACGCCGCCAGCAACGTCCCGAAGGCGTACCACGCCGCAGTCAGGTACTCACCAGCATCGAGGAGTTCGGCGACACCGACCGCGAACGACGAGAACGTCGTGAACGCACCGCAGAACCCAGTGCCCGCCATCGTCGCCGCCGCGTCGCCAACTGGTGCGGCGACGATGAATCCCAACGCGATGCTCCCGAGTATGTTCACCGTGAATGTACTCCACTTACCGATGATTTGCTGGTCGATTACGTGCCGGGAGGTGGCCCCAAAGACGCCGCCGAGGCCGACGAGGACGGCAGTCGTCGCGGGCGTCATCGCTTCCTCCCGACGACGAGTCCGAGAAACGCGGCGGTGAATCCGAGGACGTAGTTCGCACCCACGTTGGTCAGTCCACCGAACGTCGTGAGCGAGGCGGTTTGGACGGCGAAGGTGCTGTAGGTCGTAAACGAAGAGAGCAGTCCGGTTGCGAGAAGCAACTGCGCACGGCGAGACGTGATGGCTGTGATGAAGACGCCGAGAACGAAGCTTCCGAGGACGTTCACGACGAGCGTTCCACCGGCACCGGGGACGAGGACGGCGACGGCGTGGCGCAATATCGCGCCGACGAAGCCGCCGAGACCGACGAGCGCCAGTTCGGACCGTTCCATACACCCTCTGCTCACGCGGGCTATTCGACCGTTTCGAAACACGCAGGCGACTCAGATGCCCGTGGTGTCGCCCCGCCGTCTCTCGTTCGTCGCGCTCGAATACGGACCTCGTGGACCGATTCAGTGCTGTCATCGACGACGAGCGCACAGCCACGTTCGTGTGGGAGTCGCGCAGTCAGCGTTCCATCGAGGTACGTCGGGTCGGCCGTGGCCATGGCTTCGATATCGGGACCAGCAGTGAGTCGGTGGACGATTCGAAGGTCGGCTTGCGAGACGGCAACGTCCGAGAGTGCTGACGGGCGCTGGGTTGCGAGTACGACACCGACGCCGGGCGTGCGCCCACGCGTGAGAAGTAACTCGATTGCGGGCGCAGCCACGTCGCCCGCGAACGCGTGTGCCTCGTCGATGAGAAGCCACGGAATCGTCTCGGCTTCGTCAGCGACTCTTGCTTCGTAGAGGCCGCGAGCGACGACTCGGGTCACCGCTCGTGCCGGTTCGCTATCGAGACCCGAGAGGTCCAGTACGTCGGGGGCGGGTGTACAGAGCGAAACTGGGTCGATGCCGTCGGAGTCGAAGACGCCCCACGACTCGGCAAGGGAGAGATGGTTCGCGGCGGCACGTCGTGTCGAATCTGCCACGTCCGCGGCGGCGACGAATTCTTGCATTCCGTCGAGCGCCTCTGCTTCTGTCGCAGCCCGCCAGATAGCCGACCCTGCTGGTTCGGTCGGCGACAGACCGAGCATCAGTGGCCACGCTCGCGGCGGCAACGCATCGGCACGGATGGTTGGATTTCGGTGGACTGTCCCCGAGTTCAGCGCGTCGGCATCGACGAGACCATCGAAGACACCCATCGGGTCGATGACGACGGGCGCGACACCGGGGGCACGTGCGAGGCCTTCTGCGACGACGCCCAGCGTGTGCGACTTGCCAGCGCCGCGTTTGCCGACGACGACGGCGGCGTGTGGTCGGTCGATATCGAGCGCGACAGACGCCCCTGTACTCCCGTCGCGGGCGCGGTACGCGCCGAGGTCACACACTGGTCCGGTCGAATCCTCGTGGCGGCCAATGACGTGCATGGACGGGAGTGGTCCCGACTTCGTACTTGAACCTCCGGACGAGGGTTTATACGTGAACACGGGACCAGACGGTCTATGCTCGAAGCATTCAACTCGGACACCCGCGCTATCGAAGGACTCCCGATTCGTCTCGTTATCGCGCTCGTCGTCGGCGTCGCCAGCATGAGTGTCATGCTCAACATGCTCTCCGGCGTGCAGGGGTTGGCGACGTCGGAACTCGACGTGAAGCCCTCTCCGGATGTCGTCACGCCGGGCGCACAGGATATCACGTTCACCGTCGTTGACCACGAAGGCAATCCCGTCGAGGGCGCGACAGTTATCGTGAAATCGGGAACAGCAGACCTCGAAACAGTCGAACACGATGAAACAGAAAGTGGCGGGGAAGTGACGATGAATATTAACCCGCAACTCGGTCCCAACCGAGAAGACGGCACACTCATCGTGGACGTGAAACCGCCTGCCGGAAGTTCGTTCGTGGACCGTCGCGAGAACACGAAAATTCTGGTGGTGTCGTCCTAACTCAACTCTTAATTCAAAACTCAGCGTTCGGGATGCGTTGCCGCGTCGAACCCGCCGCGAACCAGTGGTTTGGCGATGTGTCGTCGCGCACACGGCGGCACTTCGTACCACCCGAGTTCGAGGTCACGTTCGATTTCGGTCTCGACTTTTCCGGGTTCAGACGTCCCGCAGTCGCGGCACCGATAGCCCTGATTTCGCCCCGCGCTCTTCATCGTTCGCCCACATTCGGGGCACGTCGGCGTCGTCTCCTCGCTCTCTACGAGGTCGCGGACGGCAAACTTCTCTAATTTGAGCGTGCCGTCGGTCACTTCGCCACAGACGGTGAGTTCGTCGCCACTGCGGAGCGAGCGAACGCGGTTTCGGAAGCGTTTGGTGGGTTCGAACGCCGCGACGGGAAGGTTCGTGTCGTCGTCCGAGAGCGTGAAGAAGACGTGGCCGCCGCGTCGCGTCTCGGGGTCGGATTCGACGCTTCCAGTCACGCGGTAGGCGTGGCCGTCTCGAAGGTCGGCGATATCTCCCGGCTGGAGGTGCATATCGGTCCCCTGATTGGTGAGAAATGTCGCCTCGCGGTCCACGGGTTCGGCGTCGATGTGTTCGGCGACGTCGCGAACCACGTCGGGGTCGTCGCCGCGAATCCCGTGTAGAATCGGGCCGGGTGCGTTCGGCACGCACACGGCCTCGCCTTCGCCGTGGTCCACGGTGTCCCACGCAGTCGGATAGCCAGCATCGGCCGACTCGAACACCGAGTCGATATCGACCTCACGCGGCGTCCCACAGCGATGAAACTCTCGATACGAGATGTGTTCGTAGGTCCACGTATCGAACGCGGCCCACGCGCCAATCGCCGCGAGTGCCCCGATTTGGCCGCGGCCACCGTGCCATCCCTGCGTGAGGAACCCGGACCGAGAGGCCGTTTCGACCGCGTCATCGGTCGTGTGAAAGTCGCGGACTGCGTCGCGTGCGAACTGGGTGACGTTCGTCGGAACCGTATCGGCAGACCCCGGTGCGACGACGACTCCGGGGCTGGTTCGCTCGTCGTCGATGACAGCCCACCGTTCGAGTTCGGCGCGCGCGAGGTCGAAGGCCTGTCCTGCGGGGAAGTCTGTGTGAATCGCCAGTGCGGCGTTCCCGCGCGTCTTGTGTTCGACGGCGGGATTCAACCGAATCAAGAGCATCCGCTCGATGCGTCCCCCGTGTGCTTCGATGGCCTCGGCGACGAGTGTCGCGAGGTACGTCGTACACATCCCCAAGGTGCGCGAGTCAGTGTCGTCGAGGCCGATGACGGTCATCAACGGAGATAGCTTCAGCGCAGGGTAACACCTTTCGGGTCGGTTTCAACTATATAACTGAGTGGGGAACCACGGAGTAATCAGGGGACGCAAGCCTCGATACGGGGAAAATGCTTTATGGGCCGAATCACTTAATGCCCCCTATGTCCCGGTCAGCGCTGGTTGGTAACGTCGCCGCGATGCTCCAAGACGCGGGCTTTGTCGTGAGCGACCGCATCGCCATCCGGCCGAAGAGCTTCGACCTTGCCGCACGCAGAGGTGAGGACTTGGTTCTCTTGAAGATACTCGGAAACATCGACGCCTTCGACGGCATCATCGGGTCCGAGATGCGACGACTGGGGTCGTACCTCAATGCGACACCACTGGTGATTGGCCTCCGCACCCGCGACGAGAACCTCAAACCCGGTGTCGTCTACTTCCGTCACGGCGTCCCGGTCATCAACCCGGACACCGCGATGGACTTCTTCGTCGAGGGCGTCCCACCGCTCATCTACGCCGCCCCCGGCGGTCTGTACGTGAGCCTCGATGGCGACATCCTCGCCGAAGAGCGCAAAGAGCGTGGCTGGAGCCTTGGCCGTCTCGCGACCGAACTCGGCGTCTCACGCCGAACCGTCTCGAAGTACGAAGACGGGATGAACGCCAGCATCGAAGTGGCGGTCCAACTCGAAGACCTGTTCAATCGGCCCTTCTCCAACCCAGTGGACGTACTCGATGGGGCGGACGACGTTCGGGATTCGGAACCGACGCCCGCAGACCCCGCGGCGGACCCCGCGGACGAACACATCGTCTCGGTACTCACGAGTGCCGGGTTTAGAGTCCACCCCACTGCTCGCGCGCCGTTCAAAGCCGTCAGCGAAGACGAGGACCGCCGCGAACGAACGAACATGCTCACAGGTCACTCGCCGTTCACACGAAGCGCCCAGAAGCGCGCCGAAATCATGTCCTCGCTGGGTGAGATTACGCAGACGCGCTCGGTATACTTCGTCGAAGAGACCCAAAAGCGCACCTCGGTCGATGGGACGGGCATCGTTAGTTGCGAGGAACTCGCCGCCATCGACGACCCCGACCTGATTCGCGACCTGATTCGCGAACGCGCCCGCGACCCGGCCGAAGGGTAAGCGACACGCTCAGGGCTTCTTTTGAAAAAGAGCGTCGTCGGTGACGCGAAAACTCGAACTTACGCGGCGGAGCCGTAGGTCTCTTCCAGATATGCGACGATATCGTCGCTCTCGGGCATGCCATCCACGTCGTGTTCCTCGTCGATGAGGACGGGGACGCCGGTCTGGCCGCTTACTTCCTGTACTTCCGTGCGCTCGGAGTGGGCACGCGGGACCATCTGTGACTCGTACTCAAGGCCCAGTTCGGCGAGTTTGTTCTTGACCTTGGCACAGTACGGACAGCCTTCGAGTTCGTACAAGATGAGATTCGACATCGCCTGTTGGTATGGACGGCGACCTAAAGAGTGGCGTGGTCGTGTGCAGCCGAGATGCACACCGCCGAAAGCAGTGGGTGGTGGGTGAGCCTGGAGTTCGTCACCGGTCGATTTTCCGACGGATACCCACGGCGAGTTCGCCGACGAGCCAAACCCCGCCGACGAGTGCGCCGCAAATCACCCAGACGAAGTCCCACCCGGACATCCACACTGGTCGAAGCCACGGTGTGACGTGCGCCCACCGAACTGCGAACTCGTTCATCGGGGCTTCGAGTACCGTCCCCGCGAAGGTCGCGCGCATCTGTCCGACGAAGCCCACGCTCTCACCGCTTCCGGCAGTGAGGTTCGCGCTTCCGGTAATGGGGTAGGTTCCACTCGCCCCGAGGTCACGGATAGTCGGCCCCGAGGACTCGTCACCGTGAGCCACTCGCTCGGCGTCGTACGGACCCCACGTCGCATAGTACTCCCAGACGACTTCGCCGGTCGGCGTGATTTCCATGACGCGGTGGTTGAGCGTGTCCACGATGAGCGTGTTTCCGTTCGGCAGGCGGTCGGCATCACGCGGCCAGTTGAGGATGTTCTCGCCGACTGACCACGTTTGGACCCACTCGCCGTTCTCTTTGGCGTACTCGACGACGCGGTTGTTTCCGCTGTCGGCGACGAGAATCGTCGGCGTGCCGTTCTCGCTGAGCAACCAATCGGGGTTGTGCTGCTCGTTCATAATCTCGTAGTCGTCGTCGGTGCCGAGGCGCTCGACGATTTCGCCGGTCTCCATGTCGATGACGACCGCTTGGTCGAAGTTCCGTGGTGACAAGAGCAGTTTGCCGTCGCCGATGGGGTCCACGTCGTTGACGTGGGTCCAGTCGTCGTTGAAGCCGCCGTCAGTCTCCTCGGGGAAGTGGTCTCTGAAGTACCACTCCCACGTAATCTCCTCTGTCGAGCGATTGTAGACGACGATTCGGTCGTCACTCTGTCCCGTGGTTTCGTTCCACGCGCGCATGTTGGCGATGACGAACTCGTCGCCGCCGAGGTAATCCACGTCGTGGGTGTCGTCCATATCGAGTGTCGTCTCCCAGACGCGCTCGCCCGTCTCAGGGTCTAATTCGAAGATGACCGTCTGTTTTTGGACAGGTGACGAGACGAGCAGGTTGCCGTTCGGGAGCGGGTCCACGTCGAAGAACCACCCACGGTCGTCGGTGGTACTGTTGTACGTCCACTCGAGCGACCCTCGTTCGCCGACCGAGATGAGTCGAGCGGGTTTCTTCGGGTTCGTATTCCCACGGAACGTGTACCCCTGAACGCTGACGACTGTCGAACCGTTTGCAGGGCTCGTAATCGTCCCCGGCACGAGGTCCGGTTCAGTCTGTGGATTGTACGTCACCGCGGAGACTGCCGCTGGCGAAATCAACGCAGCGATGAGGAGAAACACACCGAACCGGAGAACGGTGCGTCTGGAGGGCAGTTTCATCCAGAGAAGAGACGGCATACACGATATAATGTATTTTGTCCGTCATTTTTACAGACAGTTCCGAGTCCCGTGAGTTCAACTCGACCAGACAGTATCGTCGGAGAGAAAGAAAACGGCTATAAAAAGTAATTTTCGCCGTTAGATTGTCGCCTGCAACATGCCCGAAGTCCGGACGATGAAGTAGACGAAGAAGGCCGCAGAGAGCGCCCACTGCCCGGCGCTGATGTCGTCGTACTCACCGGCGGCGACTTTGACGAGCGGGTAGGAGACGATGCCCGCGGCGATGCCGTACGCGATGGAGTACGTGAAGGGCATGATGAGGATGGTCATGCCTGCCGGAATCGTGTGGGTGATGTTGTCCCATTCGATGTCGATGACGTTCTGCAACATCACGACGCCGATGACGACGAGCGCGATGTGCGAGGCGTAGAGCGGAACGGCGGTTGCGAGTGGGATGAGTGCGAGCGAGGCGATGAACAAGACGGCGACGACGAGCGCGGTGAGGCCCGTGCGACCGCCCTCTTCGACACCCGTCGCGGACTCGATGTACGTCGTGACCGTCGAGGTGCCGAGCATGGCACCCGCAGTGGTACCGATTGCGTCGGCCATGAGTGGCTTGTCGATGTCGGGGAGGTTACCGTCTTCGTCGAGGAAGTTCGCGGCCTGTCCGACGCCGACGAGGGTACCCGCGGTGTCGAAGAAGTCCACGAAGAAGAACGTGAAAACGATGAGGGCGAAACTGAACGCCTCGATGCCGCCGAAGCCGGAGATGAACGCACCGGCGAGCGGCGTGATGTCGTAGGTTGCGGCCGAGGAGCCAGCGACGAGACCAGCTTCGGGCGAGACAACACCGAACGTGGTGAGCGCCCATCCGATAATCGTCGTGGCGGCGATGCCGATGATAATCGACCCGGGGATGCCCGCGGCGTAGAGCGCGAACGTGAGGAACAGGCCGACGATGGAGACGATTGCGACGGGGTTCGAAGCGAGGTTGCCGAGCGTGAGGAGCGTCGCGGGATCGTTCACGACGATTCCCATCGCTTGGAGTCCGATAATCGTCAGGAACAGGCCGATACCCGTTCCGACGGCCATCTTGACCGGCTGTGGGAAGACCTTGATGATGGCTTCACGTGCGCCGACGGCCGTGAGGGCGATGAAAATCAGCCCTTCGACGAAGACGGCGGCGAGCGCAGTTTGCCAGGAGACGCCGAGTGCGCCGATAACCGTGAAGGCGAAGAAGGCGTTCAGGCCAAGACCGGGCGCTTGCGCGAACGGTCGATTAGCGTAGAATGCCATCACCAGTGTGGCGATTGCGGCAGCGAGGATGGTTACGACCGCAAGCATCGACTGGACCTGACCCGGCGCGAATCCGGAGATGATGACGCCCGGTTTCGCGTCTGGAATCCCCGTCATGATGGCGGGGTTGACGACAACGATGTAGGACATCGTCAGGAACGTCGTGATACCTGCGATTATCTCGGTCCCAACTGAGGACCCGTGTTTATGCACGTCGAAGTAGTTTGAGAGGGATTCAACAAGCCCCATGATGCACGAGTAAGCATACCTTGCAATTCACACATAAGCATTACCATTGAGAGACCAGAAAATATGCACGTTCGTGAATTAATTTCGGAGAAATACAGAATCCACCAACACGGGCGTGACTATTTTCGAGTGAGAAATGGTGAAAATAGTGAGAAAACGGGTCGAAATGCGACCGCGTTCCCGGTCCGTCGTGGGAATTACTCGAACTGACTGAGTGCGCCGACCGGTGCGTCAGTGAGTTCGCGGGCGCGGTTGACACCTTCGTCGCCGACGGCGATGAGTGCGAAGACACCCGCGATATCGGCGTTCGCTTGCTGTGCGATGTCCACGAGGAGTTCCTGCGTCTCGCCGGAGCGAATCAGGTCGTCCACGACGAGGACGCGCTGTCCGGCGTCGATGGCGCTCTGGGGGAGATAGTAGGTGAGTTCGATACCCGAGGCGAGACGCTGGCGAGATTCGATGAAGTCCTCGACGGCCGTCTCTTTCGACTTCTTCGCGTAGGCGAGACGCGCGCCGAAGTAGCTCGCCATCGCGGCACCGAGGGTAATCCCGTCGGTTGCGGCGGTCAAGACGACGTCGGGCCGTTCGAGGTTGAGCGCGTTCGCGGCGACGGGTGCGATGAGGTCGAGAAAAGACTGGTCGAAGACGACACCGGAGTTGTCGACGTAGCCCTCGTCGTCGAATCGGACGCGGGCTTCGAGTTCGTCGGACAGTGCGTCGCGGCCGACACCTTCGACGACTTCACGAGCGCGTTCGACGCCGGGGAGGACGTGGCCGTTGACGTAGCGATTGAGGTCACCTGCCGGGAGTCCAGTGAGAGCGGCGAGTTCGTCGTAGGTCCGCGTTTCCTTGAGCATCCGGAGGACGGAGACAGCCTGCAACTGGAGTGCGGCTTTCTCTGCTCTGTTCATACCCTCGTGTTCGCGTTTGCACAAAAATGAATACTTCGATTGTAGATTGTGCGCTACTTACTCACAGACGTGTATCAGTTGTCGGCGTCGGCGAGCAAGTCTTCGGCGGTGAGGAGTGCTTGCAGTTCGATGTCGTGTTCCGCGAGAAGTTCTGAAGCGCCTTCTTGGCGGTCAACGACGACGATAACGCGGTCTACGACTGCGCCAGCATCGCGGAGTGCTTCGACGGCATCGACCGCGCTCTGGCCCGTCGTGGCGATGTCTTCGAGAACGACGACTTCTTCGCCATCTTCGAGTGCGCCTTCGATGCGCTTGGCCGTGCCGTACTCTTTGGCCTTCTTGCGCGCGATGACGTAGGGTTTCTCGGTCTCGACCGCGGTGGCGGCCACGAGTGGGACTGCACCGAGTGCGACACCCGCGAGCTTCTCGTCGTCGGCGACGAGTTCGGCGAATGCCTCGGCGATGAGTGCGAGACACTTGGGGTCAGTCTCGAAGAGGTACTTGTCCACGTAGTAGTTCGAGGTGCCGCCGTGGGACAACTCGAACTCGCCAAACTGGACCGCGTTCGCCGCGCGCAGGGCCGCGATGAGTTCGTCGTTCGCCATGTTGTTTCGAGAGGCAACAGGGAGGCGCTTAAACGGGGCGGTTCGGGCGTATGGAGAGTTACACCATCATCTGAAACCCTGCCACCCACGGGCGAGTGCGACGACGGCGAGGAGTAGATACAGTATCGTGAGCAGCAAATCTCCCTGAGAGAGAAAGCCGACGAACGCGGTTGCGAGTGCGTAAAAACCCACAAAAACGAGCGAGACTGCGTACGCTTTCTGTTTTTGCAGGAGCGCAAATACGCCAGCAACCGCGCCAAGAAAGAGCAACGCACCAGCGAGTGGAAAATTTTGAATGTACAGCACGACGGCCCCGCCGACACCGGCGACGACCAAGCCACGGCCACTGAGTCGTCGCCGTGAGTACTGCAATTCCATAGTCAAGATTGGATTCTGCATTGACATAAATCACTCACTCAAGAATGCAAGCCACTGCACCGCGAGCGAGTCCGAAGGCCGAGTCTCGCGGCTTTTTTCCTCCACCGTGAGACGCTTCGCGCCTCACGAGCCTTCGCTCGCTGACGCTCACGAAGACAGGTTTTTGCTCCGAGCGGGTCGCCGGAGGCGACCCCGAGGAGTAAAAAAGTGGGTTAGTAGGGCTCGTTCTTCAGTCCAAGCACATACGCGCCCACGTTCGTCACGACGTGGAGTACGGGCGTCATCACGAGGACGACGGCGAGGAGCGGAAGCGTAAACGTCGCGGTGAACCACGCGGGGGCGAGAACGAAGGCGAGAACGAGCGCGCCGACGACGAAGTCGAGTTGGTCGAGACCGGGGAAGGCCGCGCCGCGCTCGCGCCCGGTTCGGCGCTTGAGGAAGGACGCACCGATGTCGCCGAGCATCGCGCCGAGGGCGAGGGCGAATCCGGCGGCGACGGGGAAAGAAGGAAGAGAGAAACCGACTAGAGAAGACAGGGTTGGTTGGACCACGTTGAGTGCGAGCGCGACGGCTAACCCGGCGAGCGTTCCCGCCGCAGTTCCGCGCCACGTCTTGCCGTCGCCGAGGATGCGACGGCCGCCCATGGTTCTGCCGCCGTCGATGGGGCGGCCGCCGCCAGCGAGGACGGCGGCGTTGTTCGGAATATAGGCGGGCAACATCGCCCAGAAGGCAGTGACGATAAGAGAGATGACCATACTGGGTGGTCTAGTGGGAGACATGTAAGTTCCGACGGTTTGTCGTAGCAGGGCGTCGTCGCGCGGTTTCGCACAAAGCAGGGATGGTAAGTCTGATAATCGAACGCTTGCAATCGACCATTATGATTCCGCCCATCGCGAGCAAATTCGTCGCCGGAGAGTCTGAGGCGGCGGCGCTCGACCACGCCCGACGCATGAACGAAGACGGCGTGGCGGTTATTCTGAACCTGCTCGGCGAGCACTATCACGAACGCGGCCCTGCGGACGAAGACGCCGACATCTACATCAAATTAGTCGAAGACATCGCCGAAACCGACCTCGACGCCTGTGTCTCGGTCAAGCCCTCGCAAATCGGCCTCGACATGGGCGCAGATGTCTTCTCGGAGAACTACCGCCGCATCGCGGAGGCCGCCGACGAACACGACGTGTTCGTCTGGTGCGACATGGAAGACCACGAGACGACCGACGCGACGCTCGACGCGTTCGAAGAACTCGCCCGCGAGTTCGACGGTGGGATGGGTCTCTGTGTGCAGGCGAACCTCAAGCGCACGCCCGACGACCTCGAACGTCTCTCAGACGTGCCGGGGAAGATTCGACTCGTCAAAGGTGCCTACGACGAACCAGCCAACATCGCACACAAGAACAAGGCGAAAGTGGACGAAGTGTACAAAGAGTTGCTGGAGTACCTCTTCGACGAGTACGTCGGCGGCGTCGCCGTGGGCAGTCACGACCCGAAGATGATTTCGTACGCGAAGGAACTCGGCGCGCAGTACGACCGTGACTACGAGATTCAGATGCTCATGGGCGTGCGCGAAGATGAACAACGAAACCTCGCGGGCGAGGGTGTCGAAGTCTGGCAGTACGCTCCCTACGGCGGCAAGTGGTTCTCGTACTTCTATCGTCGCGTCCGCGAACGCAAGGAGAATGCTCTCTTTGCACTCCGCGCAATCGTTGGAATTTGAAATCTGGGCAAGATGCGTCGTCACTAGAAATCCCCTTAAGCCCACGGGTACACCTACCGCGTATCAATGTCCTCGTGGAGACGCGATTTCGCAAGCGGGCTCGTGGTCCTCGTTCCGCTTCTTGTCATTACGTACGTCCTGTCTATTCTGTACACCAGTATCGTCAAGCTACCAATCATCAGAAACCTCCCTGAGCCGACTGGTTTCTTCGTCGCCATCGTGGTGTTCTTGATGCTCGTCCTCTCGGTGGGGTACCTCATGCGGACCACCGCAGGGCGCTTGCTCGAATCCGGTCTCGACGGCGCGATGAACAAAGTCCCACTCGTTCGCATTCTCTACAACGCCTCGAAACTCGCAGTGGAAACTGCACTCACTGGGACCGAAGACCTCCAGAAACCCGTCCGCCTCGAAGTGTGGCCGGGCGTCCGCATGACGGCGTTCAAGACGGGAAAGAAGACCAAAGACGGCAAAGATATCATCTTCATGCCCACTGCACCGAACATCACGACCGGATTCGTGATGGAAGTCGAACCCGACGATATCGAAGAGACCGGTGAACGGGTCGAAGAGGCACTGACGCGGATTCTCTCCGCAGGATTCGCCGAAGAAGACCACACGAGCAACTTCGATATCGAAGTCAAAGAAGAACAAGCACCGGCCTCCCAAACCGAGAGCTAGCCGCTCGAATGCAGTTTTTGAAAAAGTCGCAGTCAGCGTTTACTGCTCGTCGACGTAGGTGAACCACTCTTCGTGGTCGTCGGTGCGACGTTCCACGAGGTCGAAGAACGCAGTCTGGAGTTCTTCGGTGACCGGGCCGCGCGACCCGTCGCCGATGATGACGTTGTCTACCTTGCGAATCGGCGTGACCTCTGCAGCGCTGCCGGTGAAGAACAGTTCGTCGGCAGTGTGGAGTTCGCCACGGCTGATAGTCGCGCTGTCGTCGACTTCGTAGCCGCGTTCGCGGGCGAGCGTGATGACGGTATCCCGAGTGATGCCGTCGAGGATACTCTGCGAGAGACCGGGCGTGAGAATCTTGCCGTCGCGGACGAGGAAGATGTTCTCGCCGGGGCCTTCTGCGACGTTGCCCTCTTTGTTGAGGACGATTGCTTCGGTGTAGCCGTTGCGGCGGGCTTCCTCACCTGCGAGCAGGGAGTTCACGTACAGACCCGTCGTCTTGGCGTTCGTCGGAATCTGGCTGGAGGCGTGCTTGCGCCACGAAGAGACCATCACATCGACACCCTGTTCGAGGGCTTCTTCGCCGAGGTACGCACCCCACGGCCACGCCGCGATGGCGACGTCCGTCGGGTTGTCCTGGGGACTCACGCCGAGCGAGTCGTAGCCGAAGTAGGCGATGGGGCGGATGTAACACGATTCGAGGTCGTTGCGACGGATGACTTCCAGCGTCGCCTCGGTGAGTTCTTCGGGCGAGTGCGGAATCTCCATGTTGTACGGCTTGCCGGAGGCGTACAGCCGTTCGAGGTGTTCTTCCCAGCGGAAGATTGCCGGACCGCGGTCTGTCGAGTAGGCGCGAACGCCCTCGAAGACGCCAGTCCCGTAGTGGAGGCCGTGCGTGAGGACGTGAATCTTCGCGTCCTCCCAGTCCACGTACTCTCCGTTCATCCAAATCGTGGACACATCCATGTCGTCGAATCCCATGTACAGGCTTTCGGAGGCCCCCCTCTAAAATCATGACGAACCGTCCATCCGTTCCTCAGACATTTTGGCAGTGACATCCATCTTCGGTGTATGTCTGTCAACTCCGTCGTCGTCACGGGCGGAACCGGGAACATCGGGCCGACCGTTATCGAACATCTCCAAGCCCACGGCTACACCGTCACCAACGCTAGCAGGAGCGGCGGGTCGGTCGTCGCCGACCGCGACTTCCGCACGGACGCCCTGAATTCGGGCGATTTGACTGCCACACTCGCCGCCGTCGATGCGGACGCAGTGGTCCACCTCGGTACGATTTCGACGCCGACGAACGACCCCGGCCACCGCGTCTTCGAGAGCAACGTCCAATCGACCTACAACGTCCTCGAAGTCGCCGCCGCGCTCGATATCGACCACGTCGTCCTCGCCTCCAGCATGAGCGCCATCGGCGGGGGGTTCGAACCCGACCCGGCGCGAATCGACTACCTCCCGGTCGATGAATCTCATCGGACAACGCCGTCGAATCCGTACGGACTCGGCAAGCGACTGGCCGAGCAGACCGCGGATGGGTTCGCTCGCAGAACGGACGCTCCGAAGACCATCACCAGTCTCCGCTTCCCGTGGATGCCGAGCGAGGACGAGGCCCGAGCGACGTTCGCCGAGTCGGACCGGTCACTCGATGGACTTCGAGAAGCGGGGTTCTTCCACACCGCCCGCAACACCCTCTTTTCCTATCTCGGTCGTGAGGACGCGGCGCGCGCAGTTCGACTCGCCATCGAAGCCGAGTTCGAGGGGCACGAAGTCCTCTGGCTCGCGGCCGCAGACACGAGTACGCCGGTCCCGTCCGCGACGCTCGCGCGTGAGGTCTATCCGGATGCAGAGATTCGAGCAGAATTGAGCGCGAATCAGTCGCTCGTCTCGACCGAGAAAGCAAACGAGGTACTCGGGTGGAAACCCGAGTGGTCGTGGCGACAGTAAGCGAATTCAGACCTTCGATTAGGCGAGTTCGTCGAGGAGGCTGTCGCCGTCGATAAAGGCGAGTTCGTGTCGCGTGGCGTATTCGCGGGCCGCAGAGACAGAGAGTGCCGAACCGGAGTGGTCGTCGAGCATCTCACAGACGACGACGGCGGGCGGGAGGTCGACCTCGTCGGCGAGTGCGAGACCGAGTTCGGTGTGTCCTTGGCGGTCGTCGAGGAGATTCGGCGCGCCGCGGAGCAGATGAACGTGGCCGGGTGCGCGGAACTCGTTGCCGAAGTCGGTCGCGTCGTAGTCGCCCGCGCGGGCGGCGTCGGCGACGGGAGCGAGGCGTGAAATCGTCATCGCCCGGTCGCGGTCGGTGATGCCCGTAAACGAGTCGCGGTGGTTCACGGTGAAGGAGAACGACGAACGCGAGTCGTAGGCGAGGTCGTGTGAAGCAGTCGCCGGGTGGTCGAGTACGTCGTCCATGAAGGGAAGTGCAAGAGACTCGGCCACGTCGTCGGCGAGTGCGACACAGACGAGTCCACCGGCGTCGTTACGCATGCGAGCGACGGCGGCGGGGTCAACCGACGCTGCGGGGTAGACGAGGTCCGTCTCACCTTCGCGGTCGTCGAAGTCGTGGATGAGGACGGGGTCGCCTGCGCCGAAGGCATCGCGCACTTGCTCGAACGCGTCGAGGTCGGTTTCGGTGGCGCGACTCATTCGGATTCGACCTCCTCGACGCGGACGGCAATCGAGTCATCGTCTTCGAGTTCGAGTTCGTCACGGAGTTTGTCGGGTGCGATGATTTCGAGTTGCGACTCGTCGTGATGGGTTCGCTCGGGGACGATGATGTGGACCGGTTCGTACGTCTCGTCGCCCGCATCGATTTGTGCGGCATAGCACGTCGCCGGGCCGAACGTTCGTTCGTCGTCTTCCCAGCCATCGATTGGGACCGCATCGAGCGACGACATGCCCGCGCGGGCGTGAATCGCGTCTTCGGTCAGTTTGACGTTCAGCGTCCCGGGGAAGGGTTCGTAGCCGAGTCGCTCGATGAACTGCTCCATGTAGCCCGACAGGGAGATGTAGTGGCGTCCTTCGCCCATCCCACCGGTGACAGTTCCGTCGAGCGTGACCGTCGAGGGCGTCTCGAAGATGCGACGGTAGTCGGCGTACTCCTTGCGGAGCGCGCCTTCACCGGCTTCTGTAATCGTGATCCACTGGCCGTCTGCGACGACTTCGCGGTCGATGAAGTCGGCTTCGTCGAGTTGCTGGAGGCGACGGGATGCCGTCTGATTCGAGACATCCAGTCGAGTTGCGAGACCGGCGCAGGAGACCTTGACCGGCCCGGAGCGGCCGCCGTCGAGGGCGATGAGTTTGAGCGTGGCCAACTCGTCGTAGCCAACTACAGCGGCGACTGCCGATTCTGACATATCTCACTATTTGGATGGATGAGCCATAAGCGTATCGTAAATGGAATGTATCCCAAAAATGGAATGGGCGCGAGAACGGTGACGTTCCGCCCCGAGAGTCGTTCTGGTACAACGATTCGTCGCGTCGCTCCTAAGTCCGTCGGTTACAGGGAGGGTGAGGTCAGAAGGGATGAGGAAGGTCAGATGACACTCGACTTTCGTCGGGCGCTCATAACCGAGATTCCTTCGTTTGCTGAGCAGTTCGGACAGGCGTAGACGTTGCCATCGTCGTCACCGAATACGCGAACGAAGTTTCCGGAAACGAACGACTTGCAGTAGGTACATCGACTCATTGGTGGTGGGGTGGGTCGAAGGGGCGGCAGGTGCCCCGTCGCACATAGAGAGAGGCCTGCAAGTGAAATACCGATACTACCTAACTAGTATGGTACAGGTGGACAGGTCATGAGGTTCGTGAGCGAACGCGCCTGCTCCGGGGCGTTCGGAAAGGCCTTTAGCCGACTGCCGTGAATCCGCGTGCATGTTCAGACAGTTCCGCGAGGAGGTTGAGACGGCGCTTTCTGCGGCGCTCTCGTCGCTCGACCTTCCCACCGACGACCTCGGAGTCGAGGAACCACCGGAGGACGTACCTGCAACGCTCGCCTCCAGCGTGGCGTTCCGACTCGCGGGTGTCGTTGGCGCTGCGCCACCCAAGATTGCTATCGACATCGCTGACGAAATCTCCGTCGAGGGCTACGACTACCTCGGCGCGGTCGATACCCAAGGCCCCTACGTGAACTTCCACGTTACGGACGCCTACTACGACGACACGCTCGAAGACGCGGCCGACGATATCGACTACGGCCACTTGCCATCGACCGGCGACAGCGTCGTCGTCGAACACACGAGTGCGAACCCGACCGGCCCAGTCCACGTCGGCCGTACTCGGAACCCTGTTATCGGTGACGCCGTCGCTAACCTGCTCGAATTCGCAGGCAACGACGTCGAACGCCACTACTACGTCAACGACGCCGGTCGCCAGATGGCCCTCTTCACGTGGGCCTACGAGACCTTCGACGAGGAGGACCTCGACGGCGAACCCGAACGCGACCGTATCGAATACGACCTCGTGCGCTACTACCGCAAGGGTAACGCCTACCTCGAAGAGGCAGACGAACCGGACGCAGAAGCCGCCGAAGAGAAGATTACGGCGATTCTGCAAGGTCTCGAAGAAGGCGACGAAGACACCTACGCCCGCGTCGAGAACGTCGTGGACCAAGTCCTCGGCGGCATGCGCGAGTGCCTCGAACGTCTCCCCGCCGAGTTCGACGAGTTCGTCAAAGAGACCCGCTTCATGTTCGACGGGCGCACCCGCGACCTCGCAGACCGCCTCAAAGAGACCGAATACGCCGTCTACGAAGAGGACGCCTGGCAACTCGAACTCGACGAGTACGGCTTCGAGAAGAACCTCGTCTTCCTCCGCTCCGATGACACCTCACTCTACACGACGCGCGACCTCGCGCACCACGAGTGGAAGTTCGACAACTACGACCGCGCCGTGACCGTCCTCGGCGAGGACCACAAACTTCAGGCTGGACAACTCCGCGCCGCCCTCGACATCCTCGGCAACGACGTGGACAAACTGGAGAACGTCATCTACTCGTGGGTCAATCTCCCCGGCGGCGAGACGATGTCCACTCGCCAAGGCACCGGCGTGATGCTCGACGACCTCCTCGACGAGGCAATCGCACGCGCCCGCGAAGAAGTCGAGATGCGCATGGAAGACCGCATCCGCGACGACGACCTCACCGAAGACGACGTCGAGCGCATCGCGCGACAGGTCGGTATCGGTGCGGTCCGATACGATATCGTCTCCAAACAGCCCGCGAAGGCAATCACTTTCGAGTGGGACCAGGCACTCAACTTCGAGGCTCAGTCCGCACCGTACATCCAGTACGTCCACGCCCGCTGTTGCGGTATCGTCAACGAAGCCGACGCCGCAGGCATCGACGCCAACGATATCGACCCCTCGGTACTCGACACGCAGGCCGAACGCGACCTCCTCCGCGTCGTCGCGCGGTTCCCAGCGGCCATCGAAGAGGCGGCTGACGACCTCGAACCCCACGCGATTGCGACGTTCGCCCGCGAGTTCGCAGAAGTGTTCAACAAGTTCTACCGCGAGTGTTCGGTACTCGATGCCGAACCCGAAGTCGGTGCGGCACGCCTCGCACTCGTCAAGGCATCCCGCAACACCGTGGCTAACGCGCTCTCGATTCTCGGCGTGGAAGCCCCGAACTCGATGTAACCGCGTTCGAGCGATTTTTTAGAAGAGGAGTGGGAGCGACGCCAGTGCCGAGATGAGCGACCCGCCGACGGCGAGGACGACTGCACCGCCCGCACCGAGCGCGAGGACTAGGAAAAGTACGATCCACCAGAATGGTATCGAATCGGATTCTGCCATACGAGGCCGTTCCACAGACGCGAATAAAAGGTCTCTCGTTTCGTCGGACGAGAGGAGTTAGCCGAGGAATCGGCTGAAAAAGCCCTTCTTCTTCTCTTTGGGTTCGTCGTCGTCCAACGACTCTATCTCCTCGACCAGCGACGTAGTGTAGACGCCATCTTCGTCCTCGTCTTCGGTCTCTTCGTCTTCGTGTTCGATGACCTCCGCCTCGGACGTAGTCGGTTCCGCCTCGGCGACGAGTGGTTCGTCGTTCTCGTCAGTGACTGCCGGTTCAGGCGTCTGTGATTCGGACTCCTGCGACGCCGAGTCGTGAGCGACAGTCTCGCTCTCGGATTTGACTGGTTCGTTTGGGTCGTTCTCGGCGGCTTGGTGGTCTGGTTCCGGGGTCGTTTCGGGCGTCGGGTCCGGAGCCGATTCCGTCGTCGTCTCCTCGTGAAGTGGCTCTCCCATCGGTTCGGCATCTGCCGCGAGGGGGTCGTCGGCCATCGACTCGGTGGGAGTAGAGTCGGGGGACGGACCGCCGGTAACGCTCGCAACGTCGTCTGCATCGGCGAGCGGACCGATATCATCGGTCGATTCGAGTGGGTCAGCCGCCAGTGGGTCTGGTTCGTCTTCGCTCGGCGCTGGCGCGGCTTCTGCCAGTGGGTCGTGCGCAGGTTCGGACTCCTGTGCAAGTTCGTCGGCGTCGGCCTCAACGTCGGCGGTGGCGGCGGCGGTAGCGGGTTCTTCGACCGGTTCATCGGTATCGTCGCCATCCGCGGCAGGTTCGGAAACCGACCCAGACGAGAACGGAATCGCATCCGCTTCAGAGAACTCATCTTCCTCGTCCTCGCCGTGTGACTCGGGGTTCGAATCGAACGAGAGCGACGGGGTTTCGGCTTCTGTCGTAGGTTCCGAGTCCGGCACAGACTCCGGCTCTTCGACCACTTCTGGGTCGGGTTCGGCAGCGGGTACTGGGTCCGACTCGGCGACGGCGTCGGGTTCTTCGACTGACTCAGAGAGAGAATCTTCCGCGTCGTCGTCAGCGTCGGCCTCAGCATCGCCGTCGTTCGTATCGTGGTCCATCTCGACCACGGTCTGTTCGGGCGTGGGTTCTGGGTCGGATGCCGTCTCGACAGTCTCAGCCTCGGCCACCGATTCGTCGTCCATCGATTCGTCCGATTGCGGTGCGGGGACCGGTTGGCCGATAAGCGCCTCTGCGAGCGCGCGGTAGCCTGCCGACGCGATACTGTCGGGTGAACGAAGCACTGCAGGTGCTTGGCTGTTGAGCGCCTCGCGGATTGCGGAGTCTTCGGGAACGACGGCGATGACGCCCGCATCGAGTCGAGAGGCGACTTCGTCGGCGTTCGGATTCGTCTGATCGACGCGCGTGAGGACGACACCGACCGTCTCTGCGCCGATTCGTTTGGCTAGTTGTCGCGTCTTTTCAGTGTCGCCGAGCGAACTGCGCTCGGTCGTCGAGACCAACAGCACCTCGTCGGCGAGTTTCATCGGGACGAAGGTGTCGTTACTCAGTCCCGCACCCGTATCGACGATGATGATGTCGTACTGAGATTCCAGCGAGGGAATAATCGATTCCAGTCCTGTCGATTCTGCCTTGGCGAACGCTTCGAGCGCCGGCGAACCCGGAAGAACATCGAGCCCGGCAGGACCCTCGTAAATCGCCTCAGAGACCGGCGAATCGCCGGTGAGTACGTCGTGGAGGGTCGTTCTGTCGGGTTCGACGCCGAGTGCGGACGCGAGATTCGGCATGCCAAGGTCGCCGTCGACGACGAGGACGTCGTGACCGGCCATCGCGAGGACGGTTCCGAGGTTGGCTGTCGTGGTCGTTTTTCCAACCCCGCCTTTCGCGCTGGCGACTGCGTAGACCCGTGCCATATTGCTACTGTCGAAATCCACCCGTGACAGGCACATAAAGGTTCTCCGACCATGGCACCGAACCGAGCCGACCACCGAATCGGCGGAAAACGTGGCGTATGATACCGAGAGACGCGACCAGTCAAAGGTTACTTAGCCACTGGCCGGACTATGTGGAGTAATGAGTAGCGACGCCGAGGAGGCGGGTGAAGAACGCCGGAAGTACGAATTCAAGAAGGTCATCGAAGACCTCAAAGAGTACGAAGGCTCCGGAACCCAACTCGTCACGATATACATCCCCGAGGACAAGCAGATTTCCGACGTGGTCGAACACGTCATCACGGAACACAGCGAAGCCTCGAACATCAAGTCCAAACAGACGCGAACGAACGTCCAAGACGCGCTTACGAGTATCAAGGACCGTCTGCGATACTACGACACCTTCCCGCCAGAGCGCGGTATCGTCATGTTCTCCGGCGCGGTCAACTCCGGCGGCGGACAGACCACGATGGTCACGAAGGTTCTCGATAGCCCACCAGAGCCGATTCAGTCGTTCCGGTACCACTGTGATTCGAACTTCCTCACCGGACCGCTCGAAGACATGCTCATGGACAAGGGCCTGTTCGGCCTCGTCGTCCTCGACCGCCGCGAGGCGAACGTCGGGTGGCTGAAAGGCAAACGCGTCGAACCGGTCAAGAGCGCCTCGTCGCTCGTCCCCGGCAAACAGCGAAAGGGTGGTCAGTCCGCCCAGCGTTTCGCCCGTCTGCGCCTCGAAGCCATCGACAACTTCTATCAGGAAGTCGCAGGCATGGCCAACGACCTGTTCGTCCCCAAGCGCCACGAGATGGACGGCGTCCTCGTCGGCGGCCCATCGCCGACCAAAGACGAGTTCCTCGATGGCGACTACCTTCACCACGAGATTCAGGACCTCGTCGTCGGCAAGTTCGACGTCGCCTACACCGACGAATCCGGCCTCTACGACCTCGTCGATGCCGGACAAGAGGCTCTCGCCGACCAGGAAGTCATCAAGGACAAAAAGCAGATGGAGGAGTTCTTCGAGAAACTCCACCGCGGCAACGAGTCCACCTACGGGTTCGAAGCGACGCGAAAGAACCTCGTCATGGGCTCTGTGGACCGACTCCTCATCTCCGAGGACCTTCGTAAGGACGTCGCCATCTTCGACTGCAACGGCCAAGACGAGTACGAACTCATCGACCAGCGCCACAGTACGCCCTCCCACGAGTGCGAGGACGGCGGTGAGGCGGAACTCAAAGAACGCGAAGACGTCATCGAGTTCCTGATGAATCTCGCCGACCAGCGCGGAACGGAGACCAAGTTCATCAGCACGGACTTCGAGAAAGGCGAACAACTCTACGACGCCTTCGGCGGTATCGCCGGAATCCTTCGCTACTCCACCGGCGTCTAAACACGCTCTCCTCGGCGTTTTTCTCTTTCGCAGCGAGAGACCGGAGACACCAGTCTCGATACGGTTTGCCTCCAGTCAGCGAACGTTCGGAACGAAGTGACCAGTCTCTCGACGGACGCCACCGAGTAGAATCACGGCCGCGACGATAGGCAACACCGCACAGGCGAGATAAATCGGCGAGAAGCCGATGGTATCGATTAGTGGGAGAGTGACGATTGGGCCGAATCCACCGCCGATGTCGCCGAAGACGTTGCTCGTCCCGACGGCGCGACCCATCTCGTCGTCGGGGATGAGGTCACCCAACAGCGCCATCAACGGCCCGCTCGTCCCGCCCTGTCCGATGCCAATACACAGACACGCGAGGGCTAACGACAGGTTCGAGTCCGCAAACGTGAGCAAGACGAATCCGAGCGACGTCGCTCCCAAAAAGCACAGTAACGTCGGAATACGCGACCCACGCTGGTCGCTCACGTAGCCGCCGAAGTACATCGAAACGCCCGCCGCGACGACGGTGAGACCCATGAAGATACCCGACGAGCCCTGGGCGTCGAATCCCAAGACGCTGAGGTCGTTCTGGTTGAGAAACAACACGAGCGTGGCGAACAGCGCACCGATATAGACGAACAGAACCGAGAAGTTCACCAATCCGACGGTGAGTGCGGGGAGACTGGTGTTGATATCCCACGGTTTGACCGATTTGTTCTGTCCCGATTCGACGTGCGTCTCGGGAACTGTCACGTACGCGACGATGCTGGCGAGAAAGGCGAAGACGGTGGCGACGCCGAATGCAGTGACCGTCGTGGTGAGTTCGCTCACGACGCCACCGATGACCACGCCGGTCGGGAACCCGAAGAGGACGCCGCCTCTGATGAGTCCCATGTTCGTCCCCCGTGACCCGTCGTCGCTCACGTCGGCGGCGATGGTGTAGGCAGTCGCAAAGACGAGCGCACTTCCAGCACCCCACAGTAGACGAGCGGTGAGAAACCACGCTTCGGGGAGCGGCGAAACCATCGCGAGTACGTAGCCGAACGTGGCGAGTCCTTGGATGAACATGCCAACCACGAAGGGCGTACGTGTCCCGATTCGGTCCACGAGACTCCCGGCAGGAGCGTTTGCGACCAACCGCGAGAAGCGATTCGCACTCAGGATAATCCCCACGAGAAACGGCGAGATGCCGAGGACAGCCCCGAGATTCGGCAATATCGGGAAGATAACTCCCCCACCGAATCCGATGAAGAACGTGCTGACGATGACTGCACCGAGGACGACGCGGGTTTCGTCCGCGACGCCACCGATTCGACTGCGCACGCTCACCATCGCAGTTCGTCCGGAGGCCCGAAGGTGACGCACGCAAATTCGGTCGCGATTCGATTCATCTCTGCCACTGGTTACGCAAACACACTAAAAGGGGTTCGGAAGTGTGTCTGTCGTGGTCGGAGGTGACCGACTCGTCTCGATGTTACCTCCTCACGAATCGAGAAACGAATCAAGTTGTGTAGTTCGACGCTCGATGTCGAAGTGCGCCGCTGGGACTGAATCGTCCAGCCGAGCTAATGCGAGATGCACGTCCACACCTTCTGCTTCCGCGTATTCGAGACACGAGACGATAGCCGCACGGTTGAGCGCGAGCGAATCGAGCATCCCAATCACGAGCGCCAACGCCGCGCCGCCGTCGGTAGCAGGAACAATCTCCGCGAGTGGCCGGTTCGAATCGGTCGTGACAGGAGCGTCGCTCGCGTGTACGCGAAGACAGTCACCACAGAGTGCGACTCGGTCAGTATCGTCGGGTGCGTGCGCAGACAGTTCCTCGGGAACGGCAAAGACGGCCGTGTCACCACCACACATTGGACAAGACATAGCGAGGGCTACGAGGTGGGTGGTGAAAATCGATTGGGAGAGAGATAGAGAGCGTTAGTTCGCGGCGGCGGCTTCGGCTTCCGCTTCTGCCTCTGCTTCCTTGCGGGCTTCCTTCTCTTCTTCTTCCTTCTTCGCCTTGATCTTCTTCATCCGGAAGATTTCCTCGCGCTCCTGTTCTTCGAGTTTCTGCTCGATGAACTCTTGGTTCTCGTAGAGTTCGGGGAGGAGTTTGAATTCGAGCGCGTTGACACGGCGCTTCGTGGTCTCGATCTCTTCGAGCATCTTCTTCATCGCCGTCTCGACCTCTGCGGCGAGGATGACTGCTTCGAGGAGTTCCTCGTAGGCGTCGGCGGCCTCGTCGATGCGGGCCGAAGAGCCGAGGAGACCGTAGCCACGCTGGTCGAGGCTCTTCTTGACGCGCGAGGACTCGATTTGCGGGACGACGACACCCATGATGTTCTTCGACTGCGTCGTGATTTCTGGGTACTCCTTGAGCGCGGCGGCGGCACCGCGAACGGCGACGTCGCCCTCCATGGCGCGCGCCATGTTGATCGTGTCCTGTGCGTGGTCGTAGGCCCCGTTGAGGTTGGCGCGCACGTCCTGCGCCTGGTCGAGGATGTCCATGAATTCCATGATGAGACCGTCTCGCTTCTGTTCGAGCGTGTCGTGACCTCGCTCGGAGAGTTCGATGCGATCCTCAATCGCCATCAGATTTTTGCGAGTCGGCTTGACGTCTTCGGCCATCGTTGGCGGGGGTTGTTCTTCTGTGGTGTTAATCTTTTACTGTCGCGCTCGTGCGTGCGAAGCCTTCAGGGCAAAATTCGAGGTCGAATCTCACCAGATGTGCTGTATTTTGTCTAGCCACGTGACAATTATCGTGTGAGGGAGGGTGAAGACGGCGAGCAAGACGAGGTAGGCGTCCGCGAGGTCTTGCATCGACCCGAGTTGTGTCGGGACAGCAACCGCGAGCAGTGCGAAGATGACGAGCGCACCAACCGTCATCGGTATCGCGTCGATGCCGAGTTTCAGTGCGGCAGTGCCGATTCGACCATCGCGGAGCGGCCCCGCAGTCCGGTCGTCGAGTAACGCAATCCGCGCGAGATGCCGCGTCGAGTGCCACAGCGGGAAGTACACTCCCAGTGCGACGATGGGTGGCAAGACGACAAAGAGCAGTATCAACAACGCCGTCTCGGTGAGGTCGTAGTACCACGAGCGACGCGTCTCGGCATCGACGACGCCGAGGCGACCAGCGAACAACGCAGTCAACGTCAGCGCGGTGAATCCGATTCCGAGCGCGGTCCGAAAGGTGGGTGCGGTCAACCACGTCAGTGAGAGAGTCGGGTCGAACAGTTGAACGACGGCAGTTGCGGCTTCTCGATACGTCACCGGGTGGGCGATAATCGGAACGAGAAGCGGAATCGCGCCGCGTGCAGTCGCGACGAATACCCGCTGGAGTCGCGTGTCGAGGTGGGTTCGCTCGACTAAGAGAACGAGCGGAAACAGGTCTCCAGTCCCCCAGTGAAACCACGTCAAGAGGAGGAACGTGACGAACGCGAGCGTCGGGGCGGTAAACCAGACGGCGGCGTAGGCAGTCGCGAAGAGTGCATACAATAACCCAACCACTGCGAGCGAGCGCACCGAGAGGTTGGTGCCGCGTTCGCGAGGGAGCGTCACGTGGTCGAGCGCGCCGTGCGGGAGACCGAAGATGACCATACTCAAAAGCAACGGGACGTAGCGATACTCCGACGGAAGTGTCCCACCGACTGACCACAAAAGGGTGGCAACCGCGACGACGAGCCACGTATATTCGAAGATAAGCCGTGCAACACGGCGTGTTTCACCGGGCGGTTGGGTCTCGGGTTGCGCAGTGACTGCCACCAAATACTCACTCGAAAAATCGGATGTATTCCTGAACAATAAAGAGCGACGTCAAGACCAGCCACAAGTTAGCTTGGCGTGGCTTCGAAAAAGTGCGAGACGAGTTTTCGCTCTGCGGCCCGCAGGTGTTGGTGGTACGTCGCCCGTGAGATGTTCATCGTCGCCGCGAGTTCGTCACCAGTGATGCCGTGCGGCCAGTCGAAAAACCCGCCGAGGTAGGCGACCTGGAGGGCGGCGTACTGTCGCGGAGTGAGTTCGTCACCGAGTTCCGAGACGAACTCTCTACGGGTCTGTGGTGGGGTTTCACGCTCTCTGACTGCGCGGAGTTCGATGTCACCGTGGTCGGTTCGGAGGTCGTCGAGCAGTGCGCGCCCAACAGCGCGGTCAGAAACGACAACCATCACCCGACACCCATCTTCGTCGGCAACGAGGTCGAACAGTCGCCCGCCGCTGTCTGCGATTTGTTCGATTACCGACCCCGATTCGAGTCGAATTTCTGCGAGCCCTGCACCGTCGCGCTGGACGAGATTCGTCACCGACTGAATCCCAGAAATAGAGTCGCTCAGGTCGTCAAGTCTGTCTGCTGGCGTCATCGAAACGAAGAGACTCACCGTGCCGTCGTCGTGCGAAACAACGCCCTCGTATTCGAGTCGGCATTCCACGAGCGAGGCGAACTCGACGAGCGGTTGCATCGGCTCGAGCAGGTCGATTTCGAGTTCGACCACCGCGTTCGAGAGCAACGTGCGCCGACTCTCGAAGGCGTCGATGGCCGCACCGACCGCCCGACCGAGCGTTCCGAAGACGACGTACACGTCGTCTTCGATGGCGTCATCGTCGGCGTAGACACAGAGGACGCCGTAAAGCGTCTCGCGGTGGACTAGCGGCACTGCAATTACACCCGAAAATGGGACGTTCGCGTCGGGGTGTATTCCACCAGTCGGGTCGTACGCGGTCTGGACAGTCTGTGTTCTGACGGCCTCAGCGACCGGGTCCGCATCGTCGCGGTCGATACGTAACGTCGTCAGCGAATCGGTGTCCGTTCCGCACCACACCGATGGGACGATAGCGTCGGGAGAGAGGTCCAATCCACCAATCCACGCGCTGGCAAACTCGGGTGTCGCCGCGACTTGGTTACAGACGGATTGCTCCAGTTCGGCGCGTGACTCGGCCCGGACGAGGACGCTCGTCACGTCTTCGAGCAAACCTTCGATGTGTTCGACGAGACGTTGGAGTCGGGCGCGCTCGGTTTCGACTTCGGCGGCGTAGCGTGCGGCGTCCTCTTCGGCGCGAACGCGCTCGGTGATGTCGGTCTGGAATCCGACGAAGTGGGTGACGTCGCCCCTCTCGTCACGAATCGGGGCGAGGTCGATACGGTTCCAGAACGACGTGCCATCGCGCCGGTAGTTGACGAGTTCGACCGAAGCCGGAGTTTCGGCGTTCACGGCCTCACGAAGTTCGGCGACGTGTTCTAAGTCGGTTTCGGGGCCTTGCAAGTACCGGCAGTTGCGACCCAACGCCTCGGTGGGTCCGTAGCCAGTCATCGACTCGAAGAAGTCGTTGATGTAGACGAGCGGTTGGTCAGGAAGCGACGCGTCGGCAAGTGAGATACCGACCGGCGCGGCGTCCATCGAGCGCTCTTTGAGGTCTTCGGTGATTCGCTCGCTCGCAGATTCGTGGTCGCGTCGCCAGGTGACCACGCTCTCGATTCGGTCGGGCAGGCGTGCGAACACGTTTGTCTCGGTTATCGGGACGACATCCGCCGCCCCAGCATCGAACGCCGCGGCGACACTGAGGTCGCTGTCGAGCGGTTGGACGACGACGACCGGCACGTCGGTGAGTTCGGCGAGGGTAGTTTCGATTCGCGCTCGGTCGTCGCTGGCGACGACGACGCACTCGGGTGGGTCGTTGGCAAGGCGTGAGTGAACGTCGGCAACCGACGCGACAATCTCCGGCGACAGCGGCGACAAGACGCCCTCGACCCGGTCGCGATACGGGGCATCCACGAGTGCGACGACGCGAATCGGGATGCCGTGAGAACTGCGCATACCGGGGACACGTCATCGGTGAATAAGGTTCTATGTGGCGACGGAGACGGCGACGACAGCGGCGGTGTCACTTCCTGCTGTTGGTCGCAAACGCTGTCGCTCGCGGCGTCGATAAAGAGAAAGAAACTGTGAGATTACGCTTCGGCTTCGACAGCGTCGGCGTCTTCTTTGTAGTACTCTTCGATGAGCTCTTCGTCGATACGGTTGAGCTCCGTCTTCGGCAGCGTCGAGAGGAGGTCCCAACCGATGTCGAGCGTCTCGGCAATCGGGCGGTCGGTGTCGTAGCCCTGATTGACGAACTCCTCTTCGAAGCGCTCGGCGAAGTCGAGGTACTTGTTGTCGCGCTCGGAGAGTGCTTCACGACCGACAATGTTCACGAGGTCGCGAAGGTCTTCACCCTCTGCGTACGCCGCGTACATCTGGTCGGAGACGTCGGCGTGGTCCTCACGGGTGAGGCCCTCACCGATACCGTCGTCCATGAGACGCGACAGCGACGGCAGCACGTTCACCGGTGGACGGAGACCCTGACTGTTGAGGTCACGGTCCATCACAATCTGACCCTCGGTAATGTAACCGGTCAGGTCAGGAATCGGGTGCGTGTCGTCGTCACCGGGCATGGTGAGAATCGGAATCTGCGTCACAGACCCTTCACGACCCTTGATACGACCTGCACGCTCGTAGAGCTGTGCAAGGTCAGTGTACATGTAACCGGGGTAACCACGGCGACCCGGAACCTCTTCACGGGCCGCACCGATTTCGCGGAGTGCCTCACAGTAGTTCGTCATGTCCGTGAGGATAACGAGGACGTGGTAGTCCTTCTCGAACGCGAGGTACTCTGCGGTGGTGAGTGCAAGACGCGGCGTGACCGTCCGCTCGACTGCGGGGTCGTCCGCGAGGTTCATGAAGACGACAGAGCGTTCGAGTGCGCCCGTGCGCTCGAAGTCTTCCATGAACTCGTTTGCCTCTTCTGCGGTGATACCCATCGCGCCGAAAATCACTGCGAATTCGGAGCCTTCGTCGTCGTCCCCCTCGCCTTCTTCAGGCACCGTTGCCTGACGAGCAATCTGCAGTGCGAGGTCGTTGTGCGGAAGTCCAGAGCCCGAGAAGATCGGGAGCTTCTGGCCACGCACGAGCGTGTTCATCCCGTCGATCGAGGAGACACCCGTCTGAATGAACTCTTCGGGGTACTCGCGCGAGAAGGGGTTGATTGCAGCGCCGACGATGTCGTGACGCTCGTCGGGGACGATGTCTGGGCCGCCGTCGATCGGCTGGCCGGACCCGTCGAGCACGCGACCGAGGAGGTCCTCGGTCACGGGCATCTTGAGCGTCTCTCCGAGGAACTTGACGGACGCGTTCCGGTCGATACCAGTCGTACCTTCGAACACCTGAATCGCGACGAGACCCTCGCTGGATTCGAGGACCTGTCCACGCTTGGTCTCGCCTTGCGGCGTCTCGATTTCGACGATTTCGTCGTAACCGATCGGCTCGTCGACTTCGGCGAACACCAGCGGGCCGCTGATTTCGGTGATAGTTTGGTATTCTTTCATGGTTCAGTACAGTGCGCGGAGTTGCTCCGTAATCTCATCTTTGAGGTCCTCGATGAACGCATCCCAGTCTTCCTGGACACCGATACGGTTCAGCTGTGGCGCGGCGTCGATGGACTGAATTTCTTCGACGGTGACGCCGGCTTCGAGTGCCTTGAACGCCTCGTCGTTGAACGTGTGGATGGCGGTGAGGATACCGTAGGTCTTCTCCGGTTCACAGAACGTGTCCGTCGGGTGGAACGCGTTCTGCTGGAGGTACGCCTCACGAAGGTAGCGAGCGACTTCGAGCGTCAACTGCTGGTCCTCCGGGAGTGCGTCCTTACCGACGAGCTGAACGATTTCTCGCAGCTCGGCCTCTTCGTCGAGTACGTCGACGGCCCACTGGCGCTCTTCTGGCCAGTCGTCCTTGACGTTCTCGACGAACCACGGGTCAAGCTGGTTCTGGTAGAGCGAGTAGGACTCGTTCCAGTTGATAGCCGGGAAGTGACGACGCTCTGCGAGGTCTGCGTCGAGTGCCCAGAAGGTCTTGACGATACGCAGGGTGTTCTGCGTCACTGGCTCGGAGAAGTCGCCGCCCGGCGGCGACACTGCGCCGATAACCGAGACGGAACCTTCCTGACCGTTGATGGTCGTGAAGTAGCCTGCGCGCTCGTAGAACGCGGAGAGACGTGCCGAGAGGTACGCGGGGTACCCTTCTTCACCGGGCATCTCCTCGAGACGCGAGGAGATTTCGCGCATCGCCTCTGCCCACCGGGAGGTGGAGTCGGCCATCAGCGCGACGTCGTAGCCCATGTCACGGTAGTACTCCGCGATGGTGATGCCGGTGTACACACACGACTCGCGTGCTGCCACAGGCATGTTGGACGTGTTCGCGATGAGGCACGTCCGAGCCATGAGCGGGTTGCCCGTCTTCGGGTCGTCGAGTTCCGGGAAGTCCTCGATAACCTCGGTCATCTCGTTACCGCGCTCACCACAGCCGACGTAGACGACGATGTCTGCGTCAGCCCACTTGGCGAGCTGGTGCTGAGTGACAGTCTTCCCGGAGCCGAACGGACCCGGAATTGCGGCCGTTCCACCCTTTGCGATGGGGAACAGACCGTCGAGAATACGCTGACCCGAAACGAGGGGTTCGCGGGGCGTCTTCTTGTCTTGGGATGGGCGGGTACGACGAACCGGCCACTCCTGGTGCATGGTGACTTCTTCGCCGTTGTCGAGTTCGACGACTGCCTCGGTGACAGAGAACTCGCCTGCCTCGATTGCGACGACTTCGCCGCCTTCGAAGTTTGGCGGGACCATGACCTTGTGCTCGATGGTGACCGTCTCGTCGACGGTACCAACGATGTCACCAGGTTCGACTTCGTCGCCTTCGGAGACGACGGGTTCGAATTCCCATTTCTTTTCGAGGTCGATACCGGGTGCGTCAACACCACGGTCGAGGAATGCCGAGTCCATCTTGGACTCGAGCACGTCCAGCGGACGCTGGACACCATCATAGATGGCGTCGAGCATGCCGGGACCCAGGTCGACGGTCAGCGGTTCGCCCGTGTTTTCGACGGGTTCGCCGGGACCGACACCGGAGGTCTCCTCGTACACCTGAATGGTCGTGAGGTCGCCCTCGATTTCGATGACTTCGCCCATCAGCCCTTCATTTCCGACGTACACAACGTCGTTCATACGGGCGTCAAGGTCGCGGGCGATCACGACCGGACCACTCACGCTTGCGATGATGCCGTCTTCGCGGACGGAATCTTGTGTTGCCTGACTCATTGTTGTTATTCGTCCATCAGATCGATACCGATTGCTCTCTTGATCTGGTCGCGGAGGCCGCTTGCGCCACCAGACCCGCCGAGCGTCACGAGTGTCGGCTCGATACTGCGTTCGACGGACTGGCGGACACCGCGCGAGAGGTAGTCGAGGTCGTCTTCGTGCATCACGATGATGCCGACGTCCTCGTCCTCGAGCGTGCGGGTCACAGCTCCGTCGAGTGCTTCGGACTTCTCGTCGTCCGGGACATTCTCACACTTGCGGACACCCGCAAGGCGGAAGCCGGTCGTAAAGTCCGAACTGCCAATTACTGCGATTTCCTGGCTCATAGGATGACCAGTTCCTCCTCGATTGCATCGGGGTCAAGCCCGGCCTCGCGGCCACGAGCGATAGCCCGAATGTTGTCTACCTCGCGCTGCTTGGCGAGGATATACGAGATGATTGGTGTGACCGAAAGTGGGTACACGTGCCCGAGGGAGTCTGCGTACTTCAAGAGCGCCGCGTCGAGGGCGCGCTCGAAGCCGATGAGACTGTCTGCCTCTTCGAGGTCAGCGAGTACACCGGAGAGTCGGTCACCGTAACGACTGTCTCGAATCTTCGAGACCAGTTCGTTCGGGTTGTTTGCCAGCGCGGCGAGTTCGCTCGCACGGAACAGGGTGCCGCCCTGAATGAAGTATTCGACAGGGTCGAGGTCGGCACCGCTGCGTGCGATACGAAGTGCGTTGCGGGCGTTACGGAAGTCGATTTCCGCTTCGAGGAACTCGCGGTACTGCTGTGCCTCTTCGCCGACGACGAGGCCTTCGAGCAGTTGCTCGTAGAAGGCGCGGTCGATGGCGTTTTCCAACGGCACGAGAACGCCGACGTTCTCGTAGTCGTCGAAGGCGGCCGCGAGACCATCGCCGAACATCGTCCCCGAGAGAATCTCGATGACTTCCTCGATTTCGACTGCGTCGAGCAGACGAGAGAGGAGGCGGTCATCGAACTCACCGGCGCGAATCAGGTCGGCTTCGACCGTGTCGCGGTCGGTCTCGGAGTAGATGCCACGGATGATGGTCTTGACGTTCCACGCGTCGAACTTCCGAAGGTACCGAGCGATGAGACCGTAGAGCGAGCCGTCTGCCCAGCTAAGGATGTCGTTGTACTGCTTCGCCAGATTCTGGTTCAGCCCGTATTCGATGAGGTCAACGCCGGAGAAGCGACTCCCCAGTGCGTTGATCTCACGTTCGTACTCAGACTCCTCCATAAAGCGGGCAATTTCGGCTGGCCCCATACGGACCAGTTTGCGGTACTCTTCGTCCCCGAACAGGGCACTGCGTCGCGCTCGAACACGAGCGATTACGTATTCTGGATTCGAGCCGCCTGCAGTACTCATTGGTCGTCGAATAGTCGCGTGCTCACTTCCTTCAGATTGTCCTCCCAGAGACTGTCGAGGACCGAGTCGAAGGTGTTGTTCACTCGAACGCGCGAGTTCGCGCCCTCGACCACGACGCCACCGAGGCAGTCGCGCTCACCGGACAGTTCGTAACCGTCGTAGTCGGCGAGGATGGTTTCGAGGAGGTCGGCGTCGTCTGCACGACCGTAGACGGAGACTTCGTCTTCGTCTTCGAATTCGACCGATGCCGCGTCGAGAAGCGTACGGGTCAGCTCCTCACGTCGGTCGCCTTCGAGGTCGGCAAGTTCGCTTTCGACCTGAGAGCGGACGCGCTCCAGCACGTCACGGCGGGCACCGAGTCGAGCCTGCTTGGCTTCGAGTTTGGCGCTCGAGACTGCCTGTTCCCGCTCGCGTTCGAGCTGGCGTTCGACAGCGGCCTCACGCTCTTCGACGAGCGCTTCGGCTTCGGCTTCGGCTTCGGAGCGAATCTCTTCGGCTCGCTCCTCACCGCTCTCTTTGATTTCCTCCGCACGTGCGCGGGCTTCTTCTCGGATATCCTCAACGACGTTGTCCAAACTCATGATGGGAAAGGAAGGGGTGGTTTAGACCAGGAAGACAACGACCAGCGCGAGAATGACGAGCGTCTCGGGAAGGACCGTCAGAATCAGTCCGTTAACGAAAAGAGACTCGTCTTCTGCGATGGCTCCCATTGCGGCGGAACCGATGCCACGCTCTGCGTAGCCTGCGCCGAAAGCGGCGAGGCCAACGGCGAGAGCCGCGGCGGCGGAGGCGGTAAGGGCGGGACCGGATGCTTCACTCTGCAGTGCAGTCATGAGGGGTTCAATTGCTTCGATCATTGTGTGTTCCTAAGTACCGGATTGTCGTCTCCGAACGTTCGTATGTGTAGCAAGGCGTCTCATAAAGGTTCCCAAAATCTTCGGGAAAAACGGGTCCCTCGGCCCGTCTATCCGGTTTCTCAGAAAAGCGGCGTCGCTAACTGGACGAAATAGAAAAAAGTGGTGTTCGAGTGAGTGTCAGTCTTCGGTGGTGAACGTCCGTTCGTAGCCGAACGGTTCGTACTCGCGGCCGCCACCCTCGAAGAACTTGCCGAAGAACTCGACGTACTCGAGACGCACTGCCTGCAGACCGGCGCTCGTGACACCGAGTGCGAGGACGAGTGCGTGGCCGAGGACGAGGACGAGGAGTCCGCCAACCAGCCCTGCTGCACCGGAGTGCATCAGACCGGGGAACAGGATGACTGCTCCTTCGTAATGTTCGAGCGCGTACTCCGGCCCGTAGTTGAGCAGGAAGTGGAACTCGCCGTGGTGTTCGTACGCCCCGAAGAACAGCAGGTTGACTGCGAACGCCATTCCGGCCTTCGCGAGCAACACTGCGGCAAGACGAGTGTACGACAGCACGTTCGAGAGGACGCTGATGAACTCGACGAGTTCTGCGGGCTCAGCCATCGCGAGGAGCGCGAGGCCGAGGAAGAACGCACCGAGACCAGCCCAGCCGACGATTGCCGGGAAGCCGGTGAACCCGATTGGGAGGACACCGCCTGCGGCGAACGTCGTGAACAGGAAGCGCGGTGGGATGTCACCGAGCGCGGGGCTGTAAATCCAAATCCACAGACCGTTGAGCATCAGAATCCACGAACCGGCTTCGAGGACTGCGTCTTTGACACCGTGGAGGTTCGTCCGGTCCACGAAGTCGAAGATGTACCCGATGTTCAGGTGAAGGATACCGACCATGACGCTCACGGTGAGCCAACCGAGTGCCCAGTCTGCGGTCGCTGGCGAGAGACCCTTCTCGATGGGCGGGTGTTCGAGGCCGAGCGTTCCGACCCAGAAGTACTCCGTGATGAGGTGCAGGCCGAAGATTTCACCGTAGAGGATACCGAACAGCATGGTGGACACACCGGCCGCGATGGTGACGCCACCCATGCTCTTGAACGCGTCACTGTCGAAGTTCGCGTACAGATAGTATCCGATTGCGGTGTAGATAAGCCCGTACCCGAGGTCCCCAATCATGAACCCGAAGAACGCCGGGAACGTGAGGAAGAGGATAACCGTCGGGTCGAGTTCGTGGTAGTTCGGTCGGCTGACTGCCTGGACGAGCAGTTCGAACGGCTTGACCGCACCACTGTTCTCTTGAACCACTGGTGGTTCGTCGTTCGCCATCGTGACGACGCCACCGTCGGTCGCCGCGGCGGTGCCGCCAGTCTCAGCGACGCTTTCGGTCGCGTGGTCGTGGCCGTCGTGGGTGAACTGCGCGCGTTCGAGTTCTTCCACGTCGATTCGCTCGCCAACGGCGTCCTTCAGCGCGCTCGCGAAGGCGTTGTAGTCGCCGGTTGGAATCCAGCCTTCCGCGACGAACGCGTTTTCGGTCGTCGCAAAGGAGAGCGGTGCCTCGGTCTTCTGCACGTCGATTGCGAGGCGCTCTTCAGCAGCGAGCAGGAATTCGCCTTCTTCGACTTTCAGGTCGTCGAGTTCGGACTCGACGGTGTCGAGTTTCGATTCGAACTCGCGCTTGTCCTGTTCGAGGTCACGGATGTGTTCTTCGGGGCTTCCCGAAGCGTCCGGAATTTCGAGCGTCGTGAACTCCGTTCCGACGAGCGCGTCGATGAGTGCCGTCTCCGATGCACCCGAAATGGGGTGTGCGAAGATGGCGTGTGTTTTCTCGCCCGAGAACACTTCGAACGTGTCGATGTCGTCGGCGTCGAGGACAGCGCGCTCGACGGCGTCGAGTTTGCCTTGGCCGACGACGACTTGGAGCGAGTCGTATCCCGACAGCAAGTCGAGGTCGAGACCGAGGTCAACGTAGGGCTCCATCGCGTCGATTTCTTCTTCGACGTCACGGAGTTTCCCTTCCAGTTCCGAGCGTCGGTCGTCGAGGGAGTTGACCTTCTCTCGAATCTCTTCGAGAGGTTCGCCGAGCGCGTCGTCAGGGACGATACGCTGACGGCCAGCGTCGTTCGCTTCGACGCCGAGGATACTCTTGAGCGACCGGACGGTGACGAGTTTGTCCGACGCCGACTCTGCACCCTCGATTGGGTTACCGGAGTCGAAGCCGTACTCGTCTTGCCAGGAACCGTCGTACTCGGAGACGTGGAGCAGTTTCAGCTCATGAAGCGCCTCAATGACCTCGGACATGATGCCCTTGGAACCGGTCACCGAGACCTTGCTCATTTGTTCAGGTCTGAGCATTCACCGCCTCCTCGAACGTACTGATGGCGTACTCGACCGCATCGTCAATGCGGCTTTCCGCCTCTTCAATTAGTTCGTCGCGGGCTTCTTCACCCTCTTCACGGATGCGCGCACGCTCTTCCTCGATGTCTTCACGACCTTCCGCTAAGCGCTCCGACTCGAGTTCGTTCGCTTCATCTTCGGCTTCAGAGCGAATCTCGTCCGCCTCGCGGCGTGCCTCCGCGACGAGCTCCTCACGTTCGGCCTCGGCCTTTTCAACGATGTCGTCGGCCTCCTGCTCGACCGATTTGATTTCTTCGAGAACCTCTTGTCTCGGCATACTCGTATCACAGGAACGTTGCACGAGCGCCGTATAAGGTGTTTGCGGAAAGTTGCTGACACGGAGTGAGCGACCGCGCCGGTATGGGAACGAACGTGCGCGATGAATCCGCACCGTTATCATGAGTGAGTCCTAACCCCGCGCCAATGGGAGTCCTCGAAAACAAAGCGCGGGCGCGCCTGTTCTACAAGTATCTCTCGAAGGTGTACGACCAGGTCAACCCCTTTATCTGGAACGAGGAGATGCGCGACGAGGCACTCGAACTGCTCGACATCCAGCAGGGCGACCGCGTCCTCGACGTTGGCTGTGGCACCGGCTTCGGCACTGAAGGCCTGCTTCGCTACACGGACGACGTACACGGCCTCGACCAGAGTATCCACCAGATGCAGAAGGCGTGGAAGAAGTTCGGTAAGAACGACGAAGTTCGATTCTACCGCGGCGACGCCGAGCGCCTGCCGTTTGCCGACGACTCGTTCGACACCATCTGGTCGTCGGGCTCTATCGAATACTGGCCGAACCCCGTGACCGCACTCGAAGAGTTCCGCCGCGTCGTCAAGCCAGGGAACAAAGTCCTCGTCGTCGGCCCCGACTACCCGAAGACCGGTCTCTTCCAGAAACTCGCTGACGCAATCATGCTGTTCTACGACGAAGAAGAGGCCGACCGCATGTTCCAAGACGCAGGCTTCGTCGATATCGAACACCACATCCTCCAGCGACAACCCGGTAGCCCGCGCGCTATCGTGACTGTCGCACGCGCCCCCGAAGAGTAAGTACACGCTCCGCGTTTTCCGCACAGTAACGAGTCGTTCGCTCACCCAACAGTCGCTCGGAGCGACGCGATTTGTGCGTCGCCTTGGAAGACCCGAACCACGACTTCTGACCCCGATTCGATTGTTGGCGCGTTCGTCCCCGCCAGTTCGAAACTCGCGGTTTCACCGACGGTCCACGTCGAGTCCGACGCAGCGTTGAACGGCCCGGTTGGACCGGGAGAGAACCCACGAGTAGCGAAGAACGGAATCGGTGGTTGATACCGCAGTGGGGTTCCGTCCACCGAGAGAGTAAGCCGAAGCGACCGAACGTCGAGCGGTGGCCCTGCCTCGTGTGTGAACGCAATCGTCTGCTCAGTCACGTCGAGCGAGAGCGCCACTGGTTGTGACGGCGACGGCGTCGATGCCGCCATCTCCAGTGCCATCACACCGACGACACTCGAAAGGACGACCACCGTGCCGACGAGCAAGACGACACCGAAGACCGGTGAGAGACCACGGGTTGCCGACGAAACGTTCCGTACCATCGGGTCGGCATGGCTGCGTCTTCGGTGATGAAGGTTCGGAGGAACGTGGGCTCTTCGCGTGGATTCGAATTGGGTGTGGTGTGTCGATTGATTTCGTTACGCGATTGCGCGCGCGACGCTTGCAGGCGTCTCAGTTCCAGACTCGCTCCCGCCGGTGGAGTCACCGACGTTCGTGGTGGTACTCGTCGAGTTCGTTTCGAGTTCTGGAACTGCGGTTGGTTCGACAGTGAGGACCACTGCCGCATTTCCACGGATGACCGTGACCGTGAATCTGCTCCCCGGTGAGAGGGTCCAGATACTCCCGTCAGAATCGGTCCGACCGAGGAGCGTACTCTCTTGGCTCGCTTCGACGCCGAGTGTCACGTTCGCGCGTACTGGATTGTCAGTCGCACTCTCGTTGAGCGTGATGCGCATCGGCCCGCCGGGGTACGTTCGGTAGACTGTGAGATTGAGTCCATCTTTGACCTGGGTTGCCGGTTCACTGGCAAACTCGTTGTTGAGCGGGCGGATTTGAGCTTCTTTGAACACACGTCCGCTTCCGCTGTCGACGTAGGCGAACAGTTGACCCGTGCTGTGGGAGATACGAACGAGATAGCTGTCACCTGCACCGACCACGTCCGCACCGTTTTCGGATGCACGAGATTCCCAGATGGTCGGGTAGTTCTCTGCGACCACGTCGAGTGCCCTCGCGGGCGTCACACCGGTATTTTCGCGGTCACGGAGGTCCGAACGGTAGACTTCGCGGATGTAGGTGCCGTCGGCAATCGTACTGAGAACGACACCAGTCTCGCTCGTTCGAACGAAAAAACGACCCGGGTCAGCACGACCAGCCATCACTGCGGCGGCCTGCGCACGGACCGGCCCAGTGAACGTATCGAGTTCGCGTTCCAGTGCGGCAAGCCGACCGGAATCGACAGAGAAGTCGGGCGTTTCGATGGCGAGTTCGCGGAGTTCGGTCCGGCGGTCGTTGAGGTTGCGTGCTTCAGCGTCGATACGAGCGAGTTCGACGATGAGTCCGCGCGCAGAAAGTTCACCAGCATTGTAAGCCGAAAGTGCGTTTTGTTGCTGGCTCTGGAGAGCGATTGTACGCTGTTCGATTCGGTTTATCTCGCCGAGAATCTGTTGCTGGCGGAGGTTGTTGTCTTCGGTCGCTTCGATTCGCTCGATAGAAGTGAGTGTTTGGAGGCGACCATTCGCGTGAATCGTAGAGAATCCGAGTGCTGGGCCGAGGTCGACGTGTTCGTCGTCGAGCGACGAGCGTGCGACCTGTGGTTCAGGAATATCGAGGACGTGAACCGTATCGTTGGCCGACCCTTCGACCTGCATCGGTTGTGTCTCTCCGAGGTCCGCAGATGGAGCGGCGAAGGGTTCTGGACCGACCGCGCCGAGGGCTGGCGAGGCCACCAGCACCACGACCAGAACAAGGGGGAGGGCCTTCATTGGTGGAAGGCTACACGGGGGCGATACAAAAATGGCCCTCTTGTTGGATGCGAGCCAGTTCGTCGTGAATTATGACGTTGAGTCGATGGAAAGCGTTTTCATCGCCGCACGAAACCAATTCACGTATATGCGGAGCGTCGTCCCCCTCGTTGCCCTCCTCACACTCCTCGCTGGTGTCGTAACACCAGTTGCCGCAGTCGACGCTGCCGCGCTTGGCGCGGACGGTACGTCGAACGCAGCACTCGACGGCTCACAAGTCGTCGCACAACAGTCCACGCTCGACCAGGCACCGACGACTGACATCACCGTCGAGTTACGGAGCGACCAGTCGGCGAGATGGCGCATCGAGATGCGGTACATGCTCGAAACCGAGAACGAGACGGCGGCGTTCGAGCAGCTGGCGCGCGAGTACGAAAGCGGTGAGACAGACGTTGGACTCGATGGCGAACTCTTCGAGCGCGTGGCGTCCTCGGCCGAAGAACAGACCGGGCGCTCGATGAGTATCGAGAACGTCACTCGACAAGGAACCGTCCAGAACGACACGGGCGTGCTTCGACTCTCGTTTACGTGGACGAACTTCCTCGAACGCACCAACAGCGGACTCCAACTCGGAGACGCCTTCCTCGCCGAGTCTGACGAACCGTGGTTGACCTCGTTGCGGGCGAATCAGAACCTCACGATTCAGACGCCACCGGGCTACGCAGTCAACAGTACGAGCCTCCCGATTCGAAACAACGCTATCGTCGTCGAAGGGCCACGAACGTTCCAATCGCCGAACGAACTCGAAGTGAGCTATCGTTCGACTGGAACTGGCGCGTTCGATTCACAGTGGATTCTCATCGGCGCTGGCGTCGTTGCGCTCTTTGCCGTCGCTGCGGTCTTGTACGTCCGACGGCGGCCAGAAAACGGAGATGGACCTGCGTCTGCTGTCGCTTCGGAGCGGAACGACGACCCACCCGAGCGGCGTGACGAACCGCTGGAAGGGCCGATAGCAGAACCAGACCAAGACGAGAGCGAGGACGACCAAGAAACGGGCATCGACCTCGACCTCCTGTCGGACGAAGAGCGCGTCGAATTCATGCTCGAGCAGAGCGGTGGCCGAATGAAACAGGCCAACATCGTCAAAGAGACCGGGTGGTCCGACGCGAAGGTCTCGCAGTTGCTCTCTTCGATGGCGGACGAAGGACGCGTCGAGAAACTCCGTCTGGGTCGTGAGAACCTCATTTCACTCCCAGACGAGAACGAAGTAACCGAGTAATCGGTCGGGGGATATCCTAGTCACGGGTCGAAAACGTTTATTCGCCGCCGAAAATAGTGAACGTTGATGAAGGTTCTCGTAACCGTCAAGGAGGTTGCCGAGGTGGAAGAAGACTTCCAACTCGACGGCCTACACGTGGCGGAAGAGTATCTCGACTACGACCTCAACGAGTGGGACGAGTACGCAGTCGAAGAGGCCGTCCAAATCGCCGAGGAGAACGACGACGTGGAAGTCGTCAGCGTAACCATCGGCCCGGAGCGGTCCGAAGAGACCATCCGGATGGCCCTCGCGAAAGGTGTGGACCGCGCGATTCGCGTGTGGGACGACGCCCTCGACGGCGTTGACCTCCTCGACGTTGGCGCAAAGGCAAAACTCCTCTCGGCAGTCGTCGCCGACGAGGACCCCGACCTCATTCTGACAGGCGTGCAGGCGAACGACGACAGTTTCGGTGCAACTGGCGTCTCGCTCGCCTCTGCAATCGACTTCGAGTGGGCCGCGGTCGTCAACGCCCTCGACCTCGACGTCGATGGTGGCGTCGCACACGTCCGCCGCGAACTCGAAGGTGGCGTCGAAGAACTCACCGACGTGGAACTGCCCGCCGTCCTCACGATTCAGACGGGTATCAACGAACCGCGCTACGCGAGTCTGCGCGGAATCCGGCAGGCCCAGTCGAAAGAGATCAAGCCGCTGTCGTTGTCTGACCTCGGTCTCGACGCCTCGGCGGTCGAATCCGACCTCGTCCTCGCCGACGTGTACGAACCAGAAGTCGAGTCCGACGTGACCTACTTCGACGGCGACGCAGGAGCGCAGGCCGCCGACCTTGCGACTGTGCTGCGCGAGAAGGGGGCGGGTGCCCAATGAGCGTCCTCGCAGTCGTCGAACACCGCCGCGGTGCGCTCCGCGACGTGTCGTTCGAACTCGTGACCGCAGGCGCAGAACTCGCCGAACAAGCAGGCGAAGAACTCCATCTCGCCATCATCGGCGGCGACGTCGATGCCTTCGCCGAGGAACTCTCGCTGTCGGGTGTCGATGCGATCCACACCGTCGCCGAAGGCGACGAGTTCAACCACGACGTGTACGTCCAAGCAGTGACCGCGCTCGCCGAGGAACTCGACCCGACGTTCGTCCTCATGGGCAACACCGTCAACGGACTCGACTACGCGCCCGCCGTCGCGGATGTACTCGAACTCCCGCTCGTGACCGACGCAATCGAACTGGGTTACGAAGACGGCCTCGTGGCGACCCGCGAGATGTACGCCTCGAAGGTCCAATCCACCATCGAAGTCGATGCCGACCGCGCCGCAGTCACCATCCGCCCCGGCGAATGGGACGACACCGAAGACGCAGGCGAACCCGGTATCGAAGCGTTCGACTTCGACCTCGACGAGTCGCGCGTTCGCTCGACGGTCACCGGCTTCGAAGAAGTCGGAAGCGGCGACGTCGACATCACCGACGCCGACATCCTCGTCTCCGTCGGCCGCGGTATCGAGGAAGAAGAGAACCTCGAACTCGTCCAAGACCTCGCCGACGCACTCGGCGCAACCCTCTCGTCTTCGCGTCCAATCGTGGACAACGGCTGGCTCCCGAAGGACCGGCAGGTCGGCCAGTCCGGTAAGGTCGTCACGCCGAAGGTCTACCTCGCAATCGGTATCTCCGGCGCTGTCCAGCACGTCGCTGGTATGAAGGGTGCAGAGACGATTATCGCGGTCAACACCGACCCCGACGCGCCTATCTTCGACATCGCCGACTACGGTGTCGTTGGCGACCTGTTCGACGTGGTGCCTGAGCTCATCGAGCAGTTTAGCTAAGCACGCTACCTTTTTGGTCCAGATTTTTGCGGGTCGAACGAAGTGAGACACGGAAAAAGGTGGTCGCACGTGGTTTCAGAACTTATCGAGCAGTTCAACTGAGGACGTACTCCGTTTCGACTTCATTTTTTACTACCGTTCCGACGACTACTTGCACCCATAGCGGGTCCACTCGCTTCATGTCCGAGCCTCCATCTCCCGTCGCGCTCGATGCCTACGAAGCCATGGCCGACGAGTACGCCGCACGTGCGCCCGAAAAACCGTTCAACGCCGATTTGGAGCGCCCGGCAACACAGTCGCTTTGTCCGAATCTCGATGGGTTAGACGTACTCGATGCGGGCTGTGGTCCGGGAATCACGACCGAGCACCTCGTCAGCGAGGGCGCGAACGTCGTCGGCGTGGACCTGAGCCCTCGTATGCTCCATCACGCACGCGAGCGCGTCGGCCGCGACGCAGAGTTCGTCCGCCTCGACCTCGGACATCGACTGCCATTTTCGGACGACTCCTTCGACCTCATCTACTCGTCGCTGGCGATAACCTACGTCGAAGATTGGAACGCACTCTTCTCGGAATTTGCGCGTGTGCTTCGGTCGGGTGGGAACCTCGTGTTCTCGACACAGCACCCGTTCGACGACGCGTCGAGGTTGGAGCCGGACGACTACTTCGCGGTCGAAGAAGTGACAGAGACGTGGGACGGCTTCGGCGACCCCGTTGACGTGACGTTCTATCGGCGACCCATGGAGCAAATCGTAAACCCACTTCTCGATGCGGGGTTCGTCCTCGAACGCATGCTGGAAGCGAAACCAACCGAGCAATTCAGGGAAAAAGCGCCGGAAACCTACGAGCGAATTTCGGGGACGACGACGTTTCTCTGTATCCGCGCGGGAATCAGACAGTAACCGTCTAATTGGGCTCCGGTCTCGCGGTTCGCGTTTGCCGATAATCCGGTACGTACTTCCCTACCGGACCCTACGAACCGACAATGGAATATTTGGAGCGCCGGGTGGCGATGGTAAACGACCGACTCGAAGAGGTCGTTGCGACGGTCGAACCGTCGGACCTCGCTGACCAACTCGACCACGTCGCCCTCGCAGGGGGCAAACGGGTTCGACCCGCCGTGACCATCTTAGCCTGCGAAGCCATCGGCGGCACTCCTGAGGATGCAGTCGATTTTGCGGTCGGCGTCGAACTCGTCCACAACGCCTCGCTCGTTATCGACGACATCATCGACCGGTCGGACATTCGTCGCGGCACGCCCAGCGCGTGGGCAGAGTACGGATACGGCTCGGCAATCATCGCCTCTGACGGACTGCTCGGCGAAGCGTTCGCGCTTCTCTCTTCGAGTGACAGAGCAACCCAAATCGTCGCTGAATCGATGGTCGAGCTCGGCGAAGGCGAAGCGGTCGAACTCGTTGCGATTCCCTCGAACGAACAAGAGTACATGGAACTCGCACGTCGAAAGACGGGCGCGCTGTTCCGTGCGGCCGCCGAACTCGGTGCCGTCGCCGCCGGTGCCGACAGCCACGTCGTCGAAGCCTTCGGCGAGTACGCAGAACGTGTCGGCGTCGCCTTCCAGATTCGAGACGACGTCCTCGATGCGACCGCAGATGCCGAAGAACTGGGCAAGCCAACGGGTCAAGACGCCGAGATGGGTCGGCCGTCGCTGGTGCAAGTGACAGAACTCACGCCCGAAGAGGCGAACCGTCGCGCCCGCGAACAGGCCGATGGCGCACTCCGCGCGCTCGACTCGTCGGGTGTCGATGACTCAGAATCGCTCGAATACCTCCGTGACCTCGCGGAGTTCGTCGTCGTCCGCGAAAGCTAATTTCTATACTACTTGTTCTCCGTCGGGTGTCGTCGGGTATCGTGACTCGGCAACCGCGAAAGTGAGTGTACTCAACACGCCGAGAAGCGTCCCGACTGTGAGTGCGACGGCGAGGTCAGTAAGTCCGACCGTCTGGACGCCCGGCAAGCCTGCGGGTAGGAAGAATCCCGAGAGAGCGTAGAGTACGAGCGCAATCGCACCGACGTAGAACGGCGCGTTGAGATAACGCCACTTGAATCGGTCGTGGAGGTACTCGTCGGTCACCTGTCCGAGACTGCTCGTGATACCGGCGGCGGCGAACCACTCGATAGACCCGTGGACGAGGGCGGCGAGCATGAGTCCCGGTGGGAGACTCCCACCGAACTGGTCGGAGGTGAGTTGCAGAAGTTCGACACCGCGGAAACCACCGACGACGAGTAACGCGGCGGCCGCGACGTAGGTGATAATCGTGACACGGCCCGCATAGAGGACGTTGCGGGCGCGTTCGACGGCGTCATCGACTGCGGTTTCGAGGCCGAGGCCGCGGAAGAGGGTGTAGAGACCTAGCAGTGCCGAGATGAGTCCGAGGACGACCGCGCCGGGCACGTCGAAGAAACTCGCAATCGTCACGAAGGGATAGATGAGGAGCAGAATCCCGAGGGGAACGAGAATCGTCCCACGGGTCTCGGGGTCCGCAAGCACCTGCTTCATCGTGTAGTACATCGATTCGAGGTTCTGTGCCTGTCGGACGACGACGCGGCGAACCCCATCGATAGGGACCCGAGAGCGAATCACTGGGAGGACCGACTCGTCCTGTGCGCCGTCAGTGATGACGATAGCGTGGACCGACTCGCCGGTCGAGAGACTCGCCAGAACGGTGTCGATTTCCTCACCGATTGCCCGGTTCGCCTTCACGTCGCTGCCTTCGAGTCCCGTGACGGCCGCGACTTCGACCTCTTCGTCTTCGTCTTCGAGCAGTTGGTCGTAGACGCGAATTCCCTGAAAGAGGACGTTCACGTCAGAATCCTCTGGGTCGGCGGTGGCGAGCGCCACGGCTGCCTCCTCGACGCGATTGCGCCCGATAACGGGCGTATTGTACCCCGTCTTGCGTCCGAGGTCGTCGTCGAGGTCGACACAGAGGACCAAGAGCATTATCGTCCAGTATGCCGTGGGGATATATCTGCTTTCGGGGGCGCGGTCGCACACTCACCAGGGGACGGCGTGGACCTACACGGACGTGTATTCATCTCCCAGTGGGTCGAAGAGGATTTCAAATCGAGCACCTCCATTCTCACTGTCCGCAACGCGAATCGACCACCCATTCATATCGACGATGTGTTGGACGATATCGAGTCCGAGTCCCGCCTCAATCTCTTGGTTTTTCGTGCTGACACCGGGGAGAAAGATGTCGTCTCGAATATCCTCTGGAATCCCGGTTCCCTCGTCTTCGACGTAAAACCCACCTGCGGAGGGAAGTGGACCGACTCGGACGACGAGCGAACCATCGTCGGTCGTGCCGTGCTGAATCGCGTTACGGAACAGGTTTTCGAAGACGCGTTTGAGTTGTCCTTCGTCACCCGTGACGATGGGAAGTTCGGAAACCTCACACCGCGCATCGAGAGCGTCGGTGTCGCACATCTCCCATGCAGCGGCCGCCGCGTCCGCTAAGACAACCTCGGTTTCGTCGCTCTCGTTCGCTCCGTCTCGGGCGAGCGAGAGAACGTCTTCGACGAGTTCGGTGATTCGTGTATGAGCTTGCTCGATACGGTCGAAGTGAACGGGTTTACACGATTCGCGCGCGAGGTCGAGCCATCCTTGGGCGACCGCCAGTGGACCACGAATATCGTGTGAGAGGACGTGAGCGAACGCTTCGAGTCGCGCGTTCTGTTGTGCGAGTTCGAGTTCGTGCGTGATTCGGTCGGTGAGGTCGGTGACGTAGCCAAGGACGTTCCTGTTACCGTCGTCGGTGGGGACGGGAATCGCGTGAACCATGAGCCATCGGACAGCGTCGGTTCCGTCCTGAATAACTCGAAATTCGAATGTGTAGTGGTCGGCAGGAGAATCGCGGGAGATGTCGTCTGCCATCGCCGAAATCTGCCGGGAGAATTGGGTTCGGTCGTCGATGTGGACGAGGTCGAGCAACGAAGGGGATTCGCCGAAAACCTGCTGGCCGATGAGAGTCTCGGGGGAGATTCCGAGAAGGTCCGCAAGGTGGTCGTTCACGAATGCGACCCGCCCGTCTTCGAGTGCAAACAAGCCGACGTGCGAGTGTTCGACGACCGCACGAGACCACATCTGCTTGTTCGATTGTGCCTGCGTGCGCCGGGCGGTATCGATGGCGGTGAAGATTCGACTGGTGAGAAGGTCAAACGTCTCCGTTTCGGCGGCTTTCGGGACGTACGTTACCTCGCCGTCGAGAGCCAGCGTCTGTCGAACGAGTTCGTCCGCGTCGGTGCCGACCAAGAGAAGAATCGGGAGAGAAGAATCGACATCTCGGACTGCCTGAATCACGGCCAGTGGTGATGTGGAGTGCAGAGAGTCGTCTACGACGAGGCAATCGACTGGCTGGTGTTCGAACTGCTCTAAAATCGACGTTGAATCGGTGCAATCGATGATACTGAATTCGCCGTTGGCCGCGAGACACTGCTCGATTTCGTCCCTATAACCAGTGTCGTCGGTAGCGAGAAGAACACGAATGGAGCCTCCCGAATCCATCACGTCCTCGACATACATTTTGTGATATTGACACGTGTGTGCTATTAATGGTATGCCCTCACCGAGACGATTCGCACGGCTTTTGACGCTCCATCCAGTAGACATCCGTAATCGAATGATTTCGAAGGGCTGCGAACAGTGCGCCATGGGCGGAAAGATGGTAATGTTTGTCTACGGGTACTGCGACCAGCGCGATTGTTTCTACTGTCCGCTCGGCGAGAACCGCAAGAACGTCACCGACGTCTACGCCAACGAGCGGTTAGTCGAATCCGACGAGGACGTCATCGAGGAAGCAAAGCGCATGGAGGCACTCGGGTCGTCTATCACCGGCGGCGAACCCCAAGAGGCGCTCGACAAGACCTGTCACTACATCTCACTGCTGAAAGACGAGTTCGGCGAGGACCACCACATCCACCTCTACACGGGAATCCCCGGTGGGCGCGAGAACATGCGCCGTCTCGCCGAGGCCGGACTGGACGAGATTCGCTTCCACCCGCCGCTCGAACTCTGGGGCGACATGCACGGCACCGAGTGGGAAGAGATTCTCTACATCGCCCGCGAGGAAGGACTCACTCCCGCGTTCGAGATTCCCGGTATCCGCGCCGAACCCGAGTTCCTCGAATTCCTCGACGAAGGAGCCGCCGAGTTCTGTAACATCAACGAGTTCGAGATGTCGGACGGTAACTACCGCCGAATGCAGGAGAAGGGCTACGAACTCCAAGATGGCCACATGTCGGCGGTCGATGGCTCGAAACAGGCCATCCTCGACGAGATGGGCGACCACGAGCGCGTCTACTTCTGTACGTCTGTGTTCAAGGACGCCGCCCAGCACCGTAACCGCCTGAAGCGCATGGCCCGCAACATCCGCCGCCCCTTCGACGACGTGACCGACGACGGCACCCTCGTCTACGGGAAAACGCATACTCCAGCCGAGACCTTCATCGACCTCGGCGTCCCCGAGGAGTTCTACACCATCAAATCGAACCACGTCGAAGTCGCGTGGTGGCTCCTCGAAGAGATGATAGAAGAAGGCGACGTCGAAGACGGCGAAATCGTCGAGCAGTACCCGACCTACGACGGGACTGTGGTCGAACGGACGCCGTTGGCCTGAATTTTACTCCCTGATTTTTACGCTCGGTTCGTTACCGAAGCCAGTTTCGTACCGCGATTCCACACCCAGCGACCAGCAAGAGCGCCCCGCCGACGGTGTGTTCTATCTCTAACGAAAATGCGACCCTCGGTGCGACTGGATGTGATTGCCCGTACATGAAGTGCAACGCAGTTCCGACTCCGTTCAGAAAGAGCAGTAGTCCGCAGACAGCGACGACCAGTCCAGCACCGGTCAGCAATCGGGGGGAGTACAAGGAACGCATCGCTTACTCACTCCCCGTCACTGCGACGAACAGACTCGGCGCAATTACCAACACCCCAGCGGCCGCCGTCGTCGCCGCCAACGGGAGTCGCATGACGAGACCAAAGGACGCGACTGCAAGCCCGAGAACCACGCCCGCAACCATACCGAGTCGTTGCTGTCGGGGTGTCGGGGAGAATCCCCGGTTTTCGGCGTAGAGCGCACCCGAAAGCCCGACGAGAAGGCCGATAACCGCGCTGAGTGCGCCGACGAGTGGCGCAATTGCGAGAAAGACCACGCCGACGACGGCGCTCCCGACGAGCGACTGAATGGGCGACAGTGGATTCACGTCGGCGTGGAACTTCGCCGCGTAGATGACGGTCGGAAGCGCGACGAGGAGCGCGGCCAGCAGGGCGGAGAAGAACGGAACACGAGGCGTATCGACGAGTCCAGCGAGCAGGGTCAACCCGCCGAGGACGACGCCGAAGCCGAGGATAACCCGCGGTGGAAGCGCCTCTGTCGGGTCGTCGGAGCGGACGACGCCGAAGGCGGCGAAGGGGACACAGACGACGACGCCGAAGAGGAGCGACGGGAAGAATCGACCGGTGAGGACGACCCCAGAAAGCGTCGCAGAGAGGCCGAGAAAGACCCCGGTGAGGAGCGAGATTTCGGGGACGTATCGGGACATGCATCCGGGTTGGTTCGAGCGACGGAAAGCGTTTCGACGCCCGAAAGGCTACCCGCAAGCGTTTAGAGCACCCCTCGTGTACCTCCGAACATGCCGGACTGTCCACTTGCGGATGAGTGCCCGAGTTTCTCAGAACGAATCGCTGGTATGGGGTGCCAGTACTACAGTGACCGCGGTGGTGCAGAGTGGTGTGACCACTACGAACGCCCGATTTACGAACTCAAAGAGCAACCCGTCAAACCCGGCGAAGAGGTCATCGTCACCGTCGAAGACATCCACGAGAGTGGTGCCGGTGTTGGCCGAACCGAAGACGGATTTATCGTCTTCATCGACGGCCTGCTTCCCGATGCGCGCGCAGTGGTTCGAATCGACCAAGTGAAAGGAAGCCACGCTCGCGCGAAGAAGGTCATCGAGCGCCTGCCGTTCGACCCCGAGGAAGAAGAACAAGATGACGAATCGTCGCCTTCCCCGTCTTCGTCATCCTCGTCGTCTGCATCCGAAGGACAAGGTCGCAAGCGCCGCAAACCGAAGCGCCCCGAGCGCCTCGGTAGCCGCGACAACTTCTGGGGCGAATAACCCCCCGCGTCTCCGACGCACTGTGGACAGTCAGCCTGCTGTATCTTTTTTCACCCCCGCGTTCTATCGCCGAGTATGAGCGACGCCGACGATTCGGTCCCCGACGTAGACGACCTGCTCGAACGAGCAGGGTTCGACCCCGAGACGAGTATCCTCACGCGGCGACAGGCCGAAGTCCTCGCACTCCGCGAGCAGGGCGTCCGCCAATCGACGATTGCGGAGTTTCTCGGCACGTCTCGGGCCAACGTCTCGAGCATCGAAGCGAGCGCCCGCAACAACATCGAAAAGGCGCGCGAGACGGTCACCTTCGTCGATACGCTCACTGCCCCGGTTCGGGTCGAAGTGCCGGGGGAGACCGACCTCTACGACGTTCCAAAGCTCATCTACGACGCCTGCGACGACTCCGGCGTCAAAGTCAGCCACACTGCCCCGGACCTGATGAAAGTCATCTCCGATGCGGCAGGCGATGCGGTCGATGGTCGAGAAGTCAAAGAACAACTCTTCGTCGGCGTCACCAGCGACGGACAGGTTCGCGTTCGTCGGCATCCCAGCGCCTGATTCTTCGCACCCCAGCGCCCGATTCTCGACTTCCGCGACGCCCACGTTTTTCACCGCCCTCGTCGTCACTCCAGCCATGGACCTTGGAATTGCGGGCGACACCGCCCTCGTCACGGCGAGTTCGGCCGGACTCGGGCGTGCGAGCGCCGAAGCACTGGCAGCAGAGGGAGCGAACGTCGTCATCTGTGGGCGCGATGCCGACCGACTAGCCGAGACCGAATCGGAACTGAGCGACCTTGCAGGCGATGTAGTTAGTGTCCAGACAGACATCACGAGCAAGAACGAACTCGATGCACTCGTCGAAGCGGCCGTCGAGGAGTTCGGTGGCATCGACCACGTCGTCACCTCGGCAGGCGGCGTCCCGCCGGGCGGATTCACCGACCTCACCGAGAAAGACTGGTACGGGGCGTACGATATGCTCGTGATGAGCGCCGTCTGGACGATTAAAGCGGCACTGCCACACCTCGAAGCGAGCGACAAAGGAACGGTTACCTGTATCACCTCGCGGACGGTCAAAGAAGTCGTAGACGACCTGATTCTCTCGAATGCAGTCCGCCGAGGCGTCATCGGACTCGTCAAATCGCTCTCGTGGGAACTCGCACCCGACGTGCGAACGAACGCGGTCCTCCCCGGCGCACACGAGACGGGTCGGATTCAGGAGTTAGTCGATGCGGCGGTCGAACGCGGCGATCACGACACCTACGAAGAAGGACTCGCGGAGTGGTCGAACGGGATTCCGATGGGTCGAATCGGCGACCCACGGGAACTGGGCGACGTCGTTGCCTTCCTCGCCAGCGACAAGGCGAGTTTCGTCAACGGCGCGTGCGTCCCCGTCGATGGCGGGACGCTCAGAAGTGCGTAGTTCGGCGATTTAAGCGCGTTCGCGCTCTCCGAGACGCTCTTCGACGTCTTCGAGCGACTCTGTTTCGAGTAAACGTTCGAGTTTTCGCTCGAACTGTTCGTCGGTGAGTTCGCCGCGGGCGTATCGGTCGCGGAGGGTGTCGAGTGGGTCGCGGCTGGTCGTCTCTCGTCGGTCGTTATCTGACTCTTCTGTGTCAGTGTTGAACGTCTCGTCCCACGTCTTCTCGAACTCGTCCGGCAAGGAACTCGAATAGCCGTCGGTGAGCATATCCACGATTGGAAGGACGACGACGTAGCCAAGCAAGAGCGCCACGAGCTACCACACGAACCCAAGTAAGAGCGCAGACAGCCAAATGCCCGTGATGAGAACGGCGGTGATGTCTGTCGCTTTCGACAGCAACACACCGCGCGAGTCGCGAGTCATACAGTGAGAGTCCCAACCCCAGATTGTAAAACTACTCGAGCGGTGGTCTCAAAAGTCACCTCGGCCTTTCAGTCGTGAGACCGCCTCTCTGACTCGCTGTGCCTCGGCTTTCGGAATCACGAGTACTCGGTCGTCCCACGCGACGACGGCGAGGTCGGAGACACCGACGAGTGAGACGTTCGTACCATCGGTTGCGACCACGTTGTCGGCCGAATCGACCACGATTGGGTCGTCGCCGAGGACCACGTTTCCATCGGCGTCGGTGGGGAGAACTCGGGTGAGCGCGTCCCACGCACCCAAATCGTCCCAGGCGAAGGAGACGGGCACGACAGCGGCGTTTTCGACGCGTTCCATCACCGCGTAGTCGATGCTCGTCTCGGTGACGGCCTCGAATCCAGCAGTTGGGGTTCCGGCGTCGAGGGCGTCAACGAGTGGTTCGAGCGGGGAGTCGCGGGCGGCGGTGAGGAGTGCGTCGGGCGTCCACGCGAACATCCCGGCGTTCCAGAGATAGCCCGATTCGACGTATCTCGATGCCGTCTCGGCGTCGGGTTTCTCGTGGAAGGCGGCGAGGTCGCGGTGAGTTCCGTAGCTCGTTCCGGGTTCGATGTATCCGTAGCCAGTATCGGGTCGGGAGGGTTCGACGCCGAAGGCGACCAGCGAGTTCGTCTCGTGGGCAACGCGCGCACCGCGCTGCATCGCATCCGAAAAGCCGTCGCCGACGTGGTGGTCACTCGGGAGGACGAGAATTACGGGGTCGTCGTACTCGGCGGCGATTCGGTGGGTCGCATAGACGAGCGCCGGGCCGGTGTCTTTGGCGACGGGTTCGGTGAGAACGTCCGCATCAGGGGCGTGTGACGGAATTTCGTCAGCGAACTCCGGACGGGTGGCGACGACGACGTGGTCGGCGAAGTCGGCGCGGGAGACGGTCGCTTCGAGGAGTGATTGTTCGCCGTCGAAGGAGAGAAACTGCTTGGGTCGGTCGCTTCTGCTCGCAGGGTAGAGTCGCGTGCCGGTGCCGCCCGCGAGAACGAGGGCGACGAGTGGGCGGTCCATACTGAGACCACGCGGGGGAGGGTCAAAATCACGGCGGCGTTTAGAACCTCACCACGTCTCGATGACACCCTCACGGATGTCTTCGACACAGCCCTGACAGTCGGGGTGGTCGGGGTCGAAGCAGGCAGGTCGGCCCTTCGAGTCGAGGGCGACGGCACGGCGTTCGACGTGGCGACGGCAGACGATTTTGGCTCGGTTTTCGTCGTCGCGGGGTATCGATTCGGCGTCGGGTGCCGAGCGACCCTCGCGGTAGGCGCGCTTGACCTCCTCGTACCGCTTGCCAGCGTTGCGGGCGGCGCTTCGGATGATGCTTTCGAGGCGGTCGTCCATGCCCAGTCATGTGAACCGCGAACCTATCAATTCCTCGCTCTACGGGGGGTGACGTTCACTTTCACCCGGCTTTGCAACTTTTTATATGAATACGGAACCAACGGTCGTATGCCTCCCAATGGAAACCAAGGTGGAGGCGAGGAAAACCATGACCGATCTGCAAACCCATGCAGCAGAGATAGCTGAACAGTTCTCGGACCATCTAGACATCTCAGAAGAAGATGTCGAAGCACGACTCGAAGCGCTCGTGAGTGAATACCGTGTGCCCGTCGACGAGGCACGCCGCAGCGTCGTCAACAATTACCTCGACGAAGCGGGCATCGACCGCGACCAACTCGGTGGCGGTGCTGGCGGTAACGAGCAAATCTTACTCAACGAAATCGACCAAGACGAGCAGTGGGTCGATGTGCGCGCAAAAGTCGTCGAGCTGTGGGACCCCCGCAGTGAATCCATCTCGCAAGTCGGCCTCCTCGGCGACGAGTCTGGCCGCCTCAAGTTCGTCTCCTTTACGACGTCTGAACTTCCCGAACTCGAAGAAGGGAAGTCCTACGCCCTCGGGAACGTCGTCACCGACGAGTACCAGGGCAACTTCTCCGTGAAGCTCAACCGGACGACGAGCATCACCGAATTAGACGAAGAAATCGAAGTCGGCGACGACTCGACCAGCGTCGATGGCGCGCTCGTGGACATCCAGTCCGGGAGTGGTCTCATCAAACGCTGTCCCGAAGAGGACTGCACGCGCGTCCTCCAGAACGGACGCTGTTCCGAACACGGGAACGTCGAAGGCGAGTTCGACCTGCGTATCAAGGCCGTCCTCGACGACGGCAACGAGGTCCACGAAGTCATCTTCAACCGTGAGATGACAGAAGAACTGACCGGCATCGAATTAGACGAAGCAAAGCAGATGGCCATGGACGCCCTCGACACCACCATCGTCGAAGAAGAGATGCGGGGCGACCTCATCGGCGTCTACTACCGCGTCAACGGGCCGACGTTCGGCCGCTACGTCCTTGCGGACGAAGTCGAGCAACTCGGCGCGCCAACAGATGCTGAAGAACTGCTTATCAAAGCGAGGTCGATGTAAATGAGTTCTAACGAAATCCCTACCCGAGAGGTTGCCCGGCGCGTCTTCGCACAGGAGTTCAACGACGCCGGTTACACGTTCAAAGAGTCCGACGACGAGCGCGCACCCGTCTACCTGTTGCTCCCGACGGGTGAGAGTGCGAACCGCATCTTCCTCGTCGGCACGCTGACCGAGAAAGAAGACGTCGGCGAAGACAACGAGTACTGGCGCGGACGCATCGTCGACCCGACGGGGACGTTCTTCGTCTACGCCGGTCAGTACCAGCCAGAAGCCGCAAGCGCGCTTCGTGACCTCGAAGCGCCCGCGTACGTCGCTGTCGTCGGTAAGCCGCGAACCTACGAGACCGACGATGGCAACATCAACGTCTCCGTCCGCCCCGAATCGATTACGGAAGTCGATGCCGCGACGCGCGACCGCTGGGTGACCGAGACCGCAGCGCGAACGCTCGAACGCATCGAGACGTTCGACGACGAAGGCAACGAGTACGCTCGCATGGCGCGCGAGAACTACGACTTCCCGGTGGAGACGTACAGCGAGAGCGTCATCGAAGCACTCGAAAGCCTCGAACAGGCCGACGAACTCAGCGCCTAACTCCCGCTGGTCCATTTCCAACCAGCACACGCCCATTTTTCGACACGACTGACGAAATTCCCACGAGCATCCCGCTCGTCTGACAAACCATTAAGTGGACGGCCTGCACAGCGACGGGTATCATGGGCAACAAGAACAAAACCATCTCGTTCCGCGTCAACGAAGACGCATTCGAGACCCTTCGGGAGATTGCCGAAGAGCGAGACATCTCCTTGTCCGCCGTCTTCCGCGACTACGTGGACACGTTAGTTGCCCACGACGGACAGGTGCAGGTCGTCCCCGAACACGAACTCGAAACGCTCCGCGACGGCGAAGAACAATCGTTCCCACCGACTATCGAGGTTCCCAAGAGCTTCATCCGCGAACACGAGCGTCTCGAACTCGAAGCCGACCACCTCCGCGAGCAGTTAGAAGAACACAAACGCTACGTGAACTACCTGCACGAGCAACTCGAGAGCGACGACGACGACGTCGAAGAGGTCATCCAACTCGAAGACCTCGACGCACCGAGCGACGAACCGCCGTTCCGACTCGGCTGAGTTCGACCCTACGTCTCCAACACATCAACGCGGCCCGACGAGGTCTTTTCTGGCCTGTCGTGCCTCGGTTTCGGCTTCTCGATTCTTCTCGACACCCGCGAGTGACTCGACCGATTCGAGTGTGCGAACCGCGTCGTCCAAGAAAGAGAGGATGTCGCCGGGGTAGGCATAAACCATGTACTCGTCGCTCATCACGTCCACGATGGCGTCCGGACCGAGGCCCTGTGCCCGCAAGTCGAGCAAGTAGGCGATGAACTTGCGCTCGGGATAGCCGGTGTAGATGTCGTCGGCGTCCTCGCAGTCCATGAAGTCCTGTGCGAAATCGAGTAACCGGTCTCGCGTCGCATCGTCGACTTTCGAGAGGCCCTCACCGGAGTAGAGTACTTCGAGGGTCGCCCCGCTGAAGACGCGCTTCGGGATGTTCGTATCCAGTTGGGAGACGATTTGCCGGTGGTTTTTCAGATAGATTTTGTCCGTGATGGCCACTGTTGGAACCTTGTAACGGGTCGCACTCCAAAAGACTCCCGTTCGAATCCCACTCGATTCCGACTGTCAAGACTGTTCACACACCTGCTTAACTTGTTGAAAAATCAATAATTGGCATGGCTGCAAATCGTATCGGTATCCTCGGGAGCGGTGACGTAGGGCAAGCACTCGGACGCGGATTCGCCCGCCACGGGTGGGACGTGAAAGTCGGGACTCGAAGCCCCGGCAACCTCGAAAAGTGGGCGGACGAGACGACAGGAACCGTCTCTGTCGGGACGTTCGACGAGGCGGCGAGTCACGGCGACGTGGTCGTAATCGCCGTCCTCGGCGAGGCCGCGGAGACAGTCGTGGACATGGCCGGTCCTGACAACTTCGCAGGGAAGCTCGTCCTCGACGCGACGAATCCGCTCGACTTCTCGGAGGGCTCTGCACACCTCCTCTACGGCGGCACCGACTCACTCGGCGAGCGCATCCAGGCGCGAATCCCGGACGCGTCGGTCGTGAAGTGCTTCAATACCGTGACGAACAGTCAGATGGTAGACCCCGAATTCGAGGAAGAGACGCCGCCGATGCTCATCTGCGGTGACGACGAGTGGGCGAAAGCGCGAACTGAGGAGATTCTCGTCGAACTCGGGTGGCCAAGTGCGATGGACGTGGGCGACATCAAATCTGCGCGCTACTTGGAGGCGATGGTTCCGCTGTGGGTTCGCGTCGGGTCGAATCTCGGGACGTGGAGTCACGCGTTCAAAGCAGTGCAGTAGTCGCTCGCACTGTGAAGTCGTCTCACTCCAATCCCGTAACGTAACGTATTTTAGTCGTAGCGAATTAGGAATGGTTGCAGCGTGTCCGGGTTGGGGTAGTGGACTATCCTTCAGCCTTGTGGAGGCTGAGACGCGGGTTCAATTCTCGCACCTGGACCTTCTTCATATTCTCACACCTTCGAGCGTGTACTCACGCCGGTGAGTACCGCGAGTACCGACCGGGAATATGCGAAGTCCGACGGAGAGAATTGAGCTCGTGAGCGAACGCAGTGAGCGACCAACGTTCAATTCTCGCACCTGGACCTCTTCTACAAATTTCACTCGAGCAGTACAGCGAAAGCCATCACGGGCAGGTATTCGAACACACTACGATGGAGGGGACTCTGCTGGCAATTCAACTGCTTTGGTGTGCTGGGAGAGCCAGTCACCGAGTGCGTCGGAGTCGGAGGGGACGTTCAGTTTTCGGGTCGTCTCAGCCAAGTCTGGGTAGCCACCGACGTCTTCGAACGTATCAATGAACGCCCCGTCTCTCTCTGCTAGTTGCGTCAGTATTCGCTCATCGTGCGGCGTTCGTGCTGCAGGTCGCGCACCGACGGACTGCGTGTGGTGGGCCTCGACATCAGCTGCCGGAATAGGCGTGAGCGACCCCAGTGGAATCGGTGGCTCGTCGGCGAGCGTAACTGACTCGATGTCCGCACCGGTCACGGGCATCGATTCGCGGGGCCCCTGGTTGTCGTCGAGGTACACTTCGTCTTCGTGTTCGCCGTAGGTACCGAGACCGAATTCGATTGGTTCCGGCGTCGTCGCCTTGTTTCCAATAATCGAGAGTCGGTTTCGTCCGTTGATATCGGCGACGACACCGCCACCACAGTTAAAGATGAGATTGTTCACGACCTGTGCATCAATCCCAACCCAGCGACCGACGTACGGATTACGATAGTGATTATTTGCGTACAGATTCCCGATGATGCTCGTGTCGTGTCCACCCGAAATGAGCGAGCCGTAGGCGTGCTCGTCTTCGGGGTGGACTTGGGTGTTCGCCTGCCCTTCGGCGATAATCGTGTTGGCGATGGTAAAGGGATTCGAGGCCGTCGAGTTCCGCCCACTGGTGCTGAGTACCTCGTCGGAGCCCCACGTCATCGAACAGTGGTCCACGATGACCTCCTGTCCGTCTGAGCCACCGACGTTCATCGCATCGACGGCGTAGCCCTCGTTCCCCCACTCGTCTTCTGAACTCACCGTCTCCGTCCCAGGGCGAACGCGCAGGTGTTGAATAATCACGTTCTGTGCGTTGATAACGTCGAACGAGTCACGGATGAGCGTTATTCCAGGGTCAGGCGCGGTCTGGCCTGCGATAACGACGTTCCCATTCTCTTCGTTGATTCGTAAATTAAAACCGGCGAGGTCGATGACACCCCCGACTTCGAAGACGATGAGCCGAGGCTCTGTTCGTTCGACTGCCCAGCGAAGCGAGCCCTCGTCGTAGTTGTCGAGGTTGGTTACTTTGACGACTTCGAGTGGGGTGGAATCGAGCCAGTCCGCACTCGCATATCCATCGGTCGGGGCGTGTGCCGAGCTGGGAGACGATGCAAAAACCTCCGAGCTAAGCTCGACTTTTCGGTCATCGTGAGGCGTGGTTGTCTCGGTCGATGTCGATGGTGTACTCGTTTCTGTTTCGGTTCTTTCAGTCGTTACCTCGGTTGGAGGCGTCGGCTCGTCACTGGCCGTTTGGGTACAGCCAGCGAGGCAACCCAACATTGCACTGGCACCACCGGCCCGAAGAAACCGCCGTCGAGAAAAACACAAGTCAAACCCCATAAATTTCAGACAAAAGTAATTGACATAAGTATTTGGCAAGCCAGCAAGACGACGAACGGCGACGCGAAGGGTGGCGTTCAATTCTCACAGTTGGATTTTCATCCCCGTACCACGCCCCACAAAGCTCATTTGCACATCGTCTGACATCACGCTATGAAACCCTCCAAGGCGTCTCTCATTTTCTCCTTTCTCCTTCTCACAGCGGGGTGTCTCGGGGGAACACCAACTGCCGAAACAGAGCAATCGACGACAGTACAAACGACAACTACGACCCAAGCCGCCACACCGACCATCTCGAACGGGACGGCGCGAACGAAGGCAATCACCTACCACGACGAACAGACCCGGTCGCTCATCGACCACTACGACGACGCCGGGGTCGGCAGACCGGATGCAGGGGTTGTGAACGTTTCATCGACTGGCATCTACGTCCGCGTCCAACAGGAGTACTGGTACACGAGTGGCGACCAAGAGGCAGACGGCGTCAACGAAGCGACCTACTTTGTGAACGAGACGACGTTGCGGCAGGTGTACTGGTACTGAGCCGATGTGGTGTTCCTTCTTCTCTGTCCCAAACCCCAGAAAACTCATTTACACACCATCTGACAAAATGCTATGAAGCCCTCCAAAGTGTCTCTCGTTCTCTCCTTGGTATTCCTCACGACGGGATGTCTCGGCGGCGTACTCGCCTCGCCCGATATTTCTGCCGACGAGGCAAAAGCGCGGGCCGAGGCAGACCACGACGAGCTGACCCGCAGATACATCGACCACTACGACAGCTACGGGGTCTACCAGCCGTCATCGGAGGTCATAAACGTCACACACTCTGGATACTACATTCACGTCACCCAGGAGTACTACTACACGAATGGCGAATTAGAAACAGATTCAGTTAACGAAGCCACGTACTTCGTTAACGAAACGACGACTCGGCGAGTGTCCCAGTCCTGATTTTCTGACAACCGTAGTCCGAGAAAATGTAGTCGAGTGCAGTCACACAGAGACTGCGATGCCCATCACGTCGTCCTTGCTAAAGTCAACGTGGTGAACTTTCTTTGCATGTTCTTGGACGGTTCGTACGAGTTCGTCGTCATCGTCGGATTCGGCTTCAAAATCACAGTCGAATCCGGCTTCTCGGCAGTTTACGTGTTTTGACACGGGTAACACCACCACGAATGTGGCACGGTACCATACGCGAGCCAATTAGATAATCGTTGAGACGACGAAAAGCCCCACGACTATCACCAGAGAGAGCCTCAAATCTCGTATGCAGGTCGCCATCCTCACCGTCGGCAACGAGTTGCTCGCGGGTGATATCGAAAACACGAACGCGACGTGGTTAGCCCGGCGACTCACCGAGGGAGGTGCGACAGTGACACGAGTTCAGACGGTCCCCGACGACCACGAGGTCATTGCCGACGTTGTTGCCGAGTGGAGCGACGCCTTCGATGCGGTCATCGTCACCGGCGGGTTGGGCGGGACGCCGGACGACATCACGATGGAAGCGGTCGCCGCCGGGATGGGAAGAGAGTTCGTCCTCAACGACGAGGCGGCCGAACAAGTGACAGCGACAATCGAGGCGATTCTGGAACGACGGCCCGATATCGACTTCGAACTCGACGTGGCGTGGTACGCGTCGATGCCCGAAGGAGCCGAAGTATTGCCGAATAGCGAGGGACTCGCACCCGGGTGTTTGGCGGGGAACGTCTACGTCCTGCCCGGCATCCCCGAAGAGATGAAACCGATGTTCGAGTCCATCGCCGAGCGGTTCGCAGGCGAGCGCCACTCTCAGTCGTGGTACGCGAACGTCCCCGAGGGCGCAGTTGCAGAGATACTCACCGAGGTACAGGGGCGGTTCGACGTGGAGGTCGGAAGCTACCCGAACCGGGGTGGGCCAACACGGATCAAACTCACCGCAGGCGACGAGAGAGAACTCGATGCGGCGAGTTCGTGGTTCGAAGCCAACGTCTCGATGGAACTGTTCGAGACGGAGCAATTGGCAGTAGAATCCAAAGAGAGTCGAACTTAGCGAGGTGAGATGAGCCCCGAATCGGGTCGCGGCATCGCATCGAGTGAGCCACGACTGCGGATGATGTTGAAGGCGGTCACGAGGTCCGACCGGGAGACGAGTCCGACGAGGACGTCATCGTCGTCAATCACTGGGAGGCGACCCACACCGCGCTCTTGCATGAGTGCGATAGCGTCCATCGCGTCGGCATCGGGGCTGATTGTCGCGAGTTCGTGGCTCATCACGTCCTCGACGCGGTAGGCATCGCGCTCGACTTCTCTCACTGAGCGGGCGTCGTCGAGCGTCACCATACCAACCAAATCGCCGTCTCGGAGGACGGGATAGCCGGTGTGGCGTTCGATGAACATCTGTTGGAGCAGGTCGGTGACACTCGTCGTCTCTTCGACGGTGCTGAGGTTCTCGCGGGCGGTCATGATATCGCGGACGACCACGTCTTGGAACGTCGCTTTGAGGACGCTCTGTTGGGCCTCACCGGACGCGCCGATGTAGATGAAGAACGCGAGCGCGACGAGAAAGAGGTTGAAGAACAACCCGAAGATGCCGAGTAGGAAGGCGAAGACCTTCCCGACTTCGGCGGCCATCTGCGTGGCTTTCGCGTGCGGGCGAGTGCGAGCGAGGAGTGCCCGGAGGACGCGCCCGCCGTCCATCGGGAACCCGGGGAGCATGTTGAACACCGCGAGCGTGATGTTCATCAGCGCGAGGTAGCCGAGGACGAACTTGAATTCGGGGAGGGAACTCGGGGCGACGAGGAACCCGGCGTAGGCGACGATGCCGATGAGGATGGAGACGACCGGCCCCGCGATTGCGATGGTGAGTTCTTGTTTCCAGTCTTCGGGGATGTCGGTAAAGCGGGCGACGCCGCCGAAGAGCCAGAGCGTAATCGACTCGATAGTGTAGCCGTAGCGCATGGCGACGAGCGAGTGGCCGAACTCGTGGAGAAGCACGCCGAGGAACAACCCCGTCGCGGCGGCGGTGCCGAGTATCCACTGGGTCGGCGGCGTGGCGAGCGCGGCCCCGTCGATTGTGGAACCGAAGAGGTCGTTCACGAGCGCGGTGAGTTGCGCCACGTCGGTGCCGATGAGCCACGCGAAGAGTGGGAGCACTACGAGGAACGTCAGGTCCAACTTAATCGGGATGCCGAAGGCGCTTCCGATTCGAATACCTCGCATACCGGCTACTAGCCGTGGAAGGGTCTTAAGCAATCAGGCTCGTTTCACAGGGGAAAGCTTACGCGGGCCGGTGATGCCTAGCAGTACATGAGCGATTCTCGACCGAACCCAGTTGTCAAACGCGGCAACGACATCGAGTACGACGCCGTCGGCGCGGCCGCGGGGATGAAAAAGGGCGTCCTCATCTCGGATGCGGACGGCGCACCGAACTTCGCGATTCGCCGATTCGTCCTCGACGCTGGTGCGGAAGTGCCCAAGCACACCAACGAAGTCGAACACGAACAACACGTTCTCTCGGGAACTTACGTCGTTGGCATCGGTGACGAAGAGTACGAAGTCGGAGCGGGTGACTCACTCTTTATTCCTGCTGGTGTGGTCCACTGGTATCGAAACGAATCCGACGACGAAGGCTCGTTCCTCTGTGCGGTCCCGAACGGCGACGACGAAATCGTTCTCGCCGAAGACGCAGACGAACCGCTGAAATAGCCCCTCTCCATATCACCTATCGTGTCTCAACAGGTCACCCGCGTGGACACGCTCTTTCTCCACCAAACGGGAGCAGACTATCTCGTCGTCGTCCGCCGAGACGGCAAGCGGGTACTCCGCGGGAAACTCGAACTGAAAGAGACGAACGCCGGACCGCGTCCACTGCGATTCCTCGTCATGCGAAAGGGGCAGGAAGACCCACGCGACCCCTCGAAGTTCGTCGACCTCGCCCGCGCAGCATCGCGCATTCGCATCTCGCAACAGACCTCACAGGCGGGCCGCCAAGAGCTGAAAGAGATGCTCGACGGCTACCAGTTAGAGGCGCTCGTCGTCCGCACCTGTCGGCGGTGTTCTTCGAGCAGTCGCTACTCGCCGATTACCGACGATACAGCCATCAAAGCCGAACGCGAGTACATCTGCCACGACTGCGCCGTCAAGGAACTCGAACAGGAACTCTCCTTCGCTGGCGGCCTCACGAGAGCGGCCCAGGACCGCCTCGAAGAACTCCTCTTCGAGACCCAAGACCTCACGAAAATCACGAACCTCCTCCAAGGAGAGTTGGACCCCGACCTCACGAAGTTCGACACCATCAGTGCGACGACGGAGGACGTGGACCTCGTCGAAACCGATTCCGTGGATATCCATCCGAATCTGAAGTCGATGCTGACGGGACGATTCGACACCCTCCTCCCGGTACAGAGTCTCTCTGTGAACAACGGCCTCCTCCAAGGCGACGACCAACTCGTCGTGAGTGCGACGGCGACAGGGAAGACGCTCATCGGTGAGATGGCGGGCATCGACCGCATGCTCAAGGGCAAGGGGAAGATGCTCTTTCTGGTCCCTCTCGTCGCGCTCGCCAACCAGAAACACGAGGACTTCAAGGAACGCTACGGCCACCTCGGGAAGGTGACGATTCGCGTCGGCGCGAGCAGAATCAACGACGACGGCAACCGATTCGACCCCGGCGCGGACGTTATCGTCGGCACCTACGAAGGTATCGACCACGCACTCCGGACGGGCAAAGACCTCGGCGACATCGGAACCGTCGTCATCGACGAGGTCCACACCCTGAAAGAAGAAGAGCGCGGCCACCGCCTCGACGGGATGATTTCTCGGCTCAAGTACTACTGCGAGAAGCGCACTCGTCAGCACGAGGGCTACGACGGCGCACAGTGGATTTACCTCTCTGCGACCGTCGGGAATCCGAAGTGGCTGAGCGAGAATCTGCGTGCCAAACTCATCGAGTACGAAGACCGCCCGATTCCAATCGAGCGCCACGTCACGTTCGCCAACGGCCAGGAGAAACCGCGAATTGAGAACCGACTCGTCAAGCGGGCGTTCGACACCAAGTCCTCGAAAGGCTACCGGGGGCAGACGATTATCTTCACCAACTCGCGGCGTCGGTGTCACGAGATCTCGCGTAAACTCGAATACAACGCCGCGCCATACCACGCCGGGTTGGACTACAAACGCAGAAAGCGGGTCGAACGGCAGTTCGCCAATCAGGACCTCGCCGCAGTCGTCACGACCGCCGCGCTCGCCGCCGGTGTGGACTTCCCGGCCTCGCAGGTCATCTTCGACACGCTCGCGATGGGTATCGAGTGGCTCTCGGTCCAAGAGTTCAGCCAGATGCTTGGGCGGGCAGGTCGACCCGACTACCACGACAGAGGGACCGTCTATCTCCTCGTCGAACCCGACGCGAGTTATCACAACACGATGGAGATGACCGAAGACGAAGTCGCGTTCAAACTCCTGAAAGGCGAGATGGAGGAGGTTCGAACAGTGTACGACGAGTCTTCGGCGGTCGAAGAGACCTTAGCAAACATCGTCGTCGCCGGGAAGAAAGCAAAATCGCTCAACGATAGGATGCTCGGCGATGTCCCAACCACCCACGCAGTCGGGAAACTGCTCGAATGGGACTTCATCGATGGACTCCAACCGACGCCGCTCGGTCGCGCGATTACGTCGCACTTCCTCTCGCCTGCCGACGCCTTCCGCATCCTCAACGGCATCCGAAATGGCTTGTCGCCCTACGATATCGTTGCCGACCTCGAACTGGCCGACGAAGGCCGATAAGAGAGCAGTTTTCGGCCGGTCACGTTTTCTGAGCTGTCGGTGTGGAGTGGTCACAATGCCGCCACGCTTTTCGGGTGCCAGCGCGTCCCTCTGCGCGTGGTAGGGATTACGCCGGGTATCGTCGTCGTCTTTCTCGTTATCATTCTCGCCTTGCTGTTGTTTGCAACCGAGCCGGTTCCGGTTGACGTGACGGCAATCGGCATTATGGTGACGCTCATGCTCATCCAACCGGCGTCAGCGGCGCTGGTCTCCGTTGGCATACTCGCAGAGCCAATCGTGCTGTTCGAGTCGTACCCCGGCGACGCACTATCTGGCTTTGCGAACACGGCGACACTGACGGTGCTTGCGATGTTCATTCTGAGCGAGGGCATCCAGCGAACCGGCGTTATCCAGATGCTCGGCGCGAAGATATCAACATTCACCGGCAACAGCGAGTTGAAGCAACTCGGTGCGACTGTCGGTCTCGTCGGGCCGATTTCCGGCTTTATCAACAACACCGCCGCAGTCGCTATCTTACTCCCGATGGTGACCGACCTCGCAGAACGCGGCGGGACCTCGCCCTCGAAACTACTCTTGCCGCTCTCGTACGCCTCGATGTTCGGAGGCATGCTGACGATCATCGGCACCTCCACGAACATCCTTGCAAGCGACGTATACTCGCGGATTACAGGCGAAGCGGGGTTTTCGATGTTCGAGTTCACTGCGCTCGGTGCGGTCGTGATGGTCGTCGGCATGGTCTACTTGCTGACTGTCGGGCGAACGCTCACTCCCATGCGCATCGAACCGCGCCGTGACCTCACAGAAGAGTTCGAGATGGCAGACTACCTGACGGAAGTCGTCGTCCGCGCCGACTCGCCACTCATCGGACAACAGGTGCAAAAGGCGCTCGTCGAGACGGAATTCGACGTCGACTTGCTCCAACTGATTCGCGGCGAGACGGTGTTTCTCGAACCACTCGGGCCGAAAGAAATCCAAGCAGGTGACGTGTTCACGGTCAGGACCGACCGCAACACGCTCGTCAACCTCATCGACGTCGAGGGGCTCGACCTCATGCCCATCACGGTCACCGAAGACGACCTCGAAATTGCCGATAAAGGGCAGAACCTCGTCGAAGTCGTCGTCGCACCCGGTTCGTCGCTCGTTGGCGAGTCGCTCGCGTCCGCGGGTTTCCGCCAACGCTACGACGCGACAGTCCTCGCTGTCCGGCGTGGTGGCGAACTCATTCGCCGTCGCATGGACAATCTTCCGCTCCGCGTCGGTGACACCCTGCTGGTACAGGCGACCGTCGAGAGTGTCGAACGCCTCGACCTGAATCGAGACTTCATCGTCGCCCAAGAAATCGAACGCCACGACTACCGAGACGGAAAGATTCCAGTCGCACTCGGTATCGTCGCGGGCGTCGTCGGTCTCGCCGCGCTCGATATCCTCCCAATCGTCGTCGCGGCGCTTCTCGGCGCACTGTTGATGGTAGTGACCCGATGTCTTCGCCCGACCGAACTGTACGACGCCGTCCAATGGGACGTTATCTTTCTCCTCGCCGGGGTCATCCCCCTCGGCATCGCGATGGAGAACTCGGGGGCCGCAGAGTTGCTCGCGTCGATGGTCGTCATGACCGGCGATTTCCTCCCACTACTCGCCGTCTTGGGCGTGTTCTACCTCGTGACCGCCCTCTTGACGAACGTCATCTCGAACAACGCGAGTGTCGTACTCATGATTCCAGTCGCTATCGAAGCGGCGACGACGTTGGGCGCGCGACCGTTCTCGTTCGTCGTCGCGGTCATGTTCGCGGCATCGACGGCGTTCATGACGCCCGTTGGGTATCAGACGAATCTGTTCGTCTACGGTCCCGGCGGCTACAAGTTCACGGACTATATCCGCGTTGGAGGACCGCTCCAACTGGTATTCGCGGTTGTAACGACTCTCGGGGTGGCGTATTTCTTCCCACTGGTTTGAAACGACGGAACGAAACCCTTTAGAACGAGACGGCATGACGAATAAACGCGGGACCGTGGGTTAGCCTGGTATACTTCGGGCCTTGGGTGCCCGTGACCCCGGTTCAAATCCGGGCGGTCCCATCCGATTTTGCGACGAACAAACGTGAGGAGTAAATCGTATCCGAGCGACCGGTTTGAACCAAGGAGTGAAGCGAAGCGGAACGACTGAGGTTCACAATCCGGGCGGTCCCACTTCTATGCGAACTCACCTACCGAGCATCGCGTAGCGTGTACGAGGGACACCGAGTTCGCAGTGTGTGGACGAAAGTCGGATTTGAACCCGACGAGACCGAACGAAGTGAGGTCTCGGCATGGTTCACAATCCGGGTGGCCTCACTCCTTCGTCGGCAACGACGCGTAGCCCACACCGTTCGTACTCGAGAATTTGTCCCCTCCACATAGGCCGGTTCGGACGACAGCCGAGCGACTAACCATGAGTACCGACAGCGTACGCTGAACGCTGGAGAGTGTAGAAAATCAAAAAGTCGTCAACACAAAGCGCGCCAGTGGGGACCTGTACGCAATGAACTCGATAGTTCCGTTATCGGAGGGCTGAAGCGAGTTCAGAGAGGGAGAATAGCTCTGTTCCAGCGTACGAAATCTCGTGGGCCGAAGCGTCGTAGGTGACCACTCCAGCCTCCTCGAGGACCGGGAGGTGGTAGTGGTGGAGAGAGATTGCAATCTCGTCGGGGCAGGCGGGGACAGATTCGGGCGTATTCGCCTCGGCGAGTGCTGTCGCTACTGCGCTCAGGGTCTCGGTTCCCTCAGACTGGTCGAGTCGTTTGAGGAGTTCACTCCGTTGGCTATCAGTGTGGATCGTGGCGAGTACGTCCCACTGTGCTTGGCCAACTGCCGTCAGCCGTTGTTTGGTGAGTGGACCGCCATCGACGTCGGGGTGTGTCCGGAGAGAGAGTACACCCCGGTCTTCGTCCACGGTTATCAGCCCGGCGGCCACAAGTTTTGGCAAGTGGGTGTGATGGAGTTCGATAGCAACGCTGTCAGGGGACAGCGACTTACCATCCGAAATGTCAGATGCGAGTGCGAGCGTGAGGAGCGAAGACAGTTCAGTCGTCGAAACTGGGGTTCGCTCCAGCAACACGCGCAAGATAGCCCGTCGGAAGGGCTCTTCGAGGACCCGAATCGTGGAGGGCGAACACGCACACAGTTTGAGTGCATTCTGTCGGGGGTGCGGTCGGTAGTCTGAGCTCATCGCTATTTGCTTGTGGATGCCGTTCCGAATAGCCCCGACGCCCAAATATTTTGGTACTCATTCCGTGTTTGCTAACTATACAGAAGGGTGTGACGACCCACTCATCAGATGTTCCAACAATCCGCTTCCGTTGACGGAAGAGCTAAGCGAGTTGACGAGGACACTGGACTACGATGGGGAGCGGAAGTAAAGAGCGACTTACAGAGACGCTCGCCGTGTTCGAGCGAACTGAGTACCCCGGTGAACCGCTTACGACCCGTGAGGTGAGCGACAACCTCGATTGCACCCGCCGCGCCGCGTACAACCGATTAGAGCAACTCGCCAATTCCGGTGCGCTCGAAACGAAAAAGGTCGGGGCACGCGGGCGTGTCTGGTGGCGTCCGTCGTTGGATACGGCCACAACAAGTAACGGAGACGCGAGAGACAACCGTGAACTCGCACGGTACGAGGCAGCAATCGAAACCATTGGAGACGGCGTTTACATCGTCGACGACGAGAGTCGATTTCTCATGGTGAACCGAGCAGAGTGTGAACTCACTGGATACGACCGTTCGGAACTCCTCGGCGCACACGGGTCGCTCGTCACGACGGAAGCGGACCTCGCGTTGGCCGAGCGACGACGTGACGACCTCGTTGAACTCGGTGACGGCGTCACGACCGTCGAGACGACGCTCGTCACGAAAGACGGCCAAGAGATTCCGGTAGAGACCCAGTTTGCGCTTCTTCCGCTGGGGGACGACAGATACGGTCGCGTCGGCGTCGTCCGCGACATCCGAGAACGCAAACAGCGCCAGCGAGAGATCGAAACGCAGGTTCGCCAGCAAGAAGTCATTACCGAACTCGGTCACCTCGCGCTCGAATCCCGCGATATCGACCGTCTGATGCAGCGAGTATCGACCGTCGTCGCCGACACACTCGGCAACGACTACTGCAAGGTCCTCGAACTCGATGCGTCGAACGAGGAACTGTTACTTCGGCAAGGAACAGGGTGGGACGACGGTATCGTCGGCCACGTGAGTGTCTCAGCCACCGAAGACGACTCACAGGCGGCCTACACCCTCCAAACAGCACAACCGGTCGTCGTCGAAGACCTCAGCGAAGAGCGTCGATTTAGCGGGCCTGAGTTACTGACGTCGCACGAGGTGTTGAGTGGAATCAGTACGATCATCGGTCCATTCGACGACCCGTGGGGAATTCTCGGAACGCACGACTGTGAGCGAAAAACGTTCACCGACCACGACGTGAACTTCGTCCAATCGGTCGCTCACATTCTCACCGCAGCGATTAATCGACAGGAGTACGAGCGCCAACTCGAACATTACGAGACCATCGTCGAAACCATCGACGACGGGGTGTACGTCCTCGACGAAGACTATCACTTCACCAAAGTCAACCAGGCCTACAGTGAGATGATGGGGTACAGTCGGTCGGAGTTGCTCGGTGCGCACTGTTCGCTCGTCGTCGGCGAAGAAATTTCGAAGCAAGCGGCCGACTGGTCACGCTCGCTGGTCGGCAACGACGACCACGCGATGCTCGAAGCCGAAATCGAGCGGGCGGACGGGTCTCAATTCTACGCCGAGAGTCGGTTTACGCCGTTACCGAAAGCCGAGAGCAAAGCGAACGACGACCTGTTTGGCGGAACCGTTGGTGTGGTCCGCGATACGACTCGGCGACGTGAGCGCGAGCGACAACTCGAACGTCGGCGCGAACAACTCGTCGCACTGAACGACCTGAACGACGTCATTCACGGCATCACGGACGCCGTCATCAGTCAATCGACCCGAGCAGAGGTCGAACAGGTAGTCTGTGACCGATTCGCCGATACTGAAACCACTCAATTCGCGTGGATTGGAGAACTCGAACGCTCGCTCGATAGCGTTCGCATCAAAGCGACTTCGGGATGCGGCGAGATTTCGGGAATGGACCTCTCTATCGATGCGGAACGTCGCACGGCCTACGGTGAGATGGTCGCCGACGCACTTCAAACCCAAACGGTCCAAGTCAGACACAACGATGCTGCCGACGAATGGATGCAAGGCAAGACAGACACGGCCGATGTTGCCGACCAGTTATTCCGGACGCTCCTCACCGAAAGTCAGGTTCGGTCCACCGTCTGCATTCCCATCGTCCACGAGGGACTTATATTCGGCGTGTTGACAGTTTCGACGGACCGAATCGGTGCGTTTGGCGACGACGAACGGGGAGCGATCACGCACCTCGGAGAACTCATCGGTCACTCGTTTGCGAGTATCGAGCGCAAGCGGGCACTGATGAGCCAAGAAGTCGTCGAGCTTCAGTTCCGAACGCCTGACTTTGGGGAGATACTCGGTATCTCGTCGGAACTGGAGGGGACGGTCACGATCGAGAAAACGGTCGAGGTGAGCGAGGAACAATATCTCGCCTACGGAACAGTCACAGACGAGGGCCTCGATGCACTGAAAAAGCTCTTCGAGGCCAATTCGGGGTGGGACGAACTCTCGCTCAGCGAGTCTGCCTCAGGAGAGCAAACGTTCCAAATCTCACTCTCGAAAGCACCGGTCACTTCCGAAGTCGCCGAACAAGGCGGTGAGGTAGTCGAATCACGTATCGTCGATGGGACGATTCACCTTCGTTTCCACTTACCGCCCGGTACAGACGTTCGAGCCATCACCGACGTGGTGCAGACGGCGTATCCAGGGACCAAGATGACCGCGCGGCGGCAGGTGAACCGGCTCGAACCAGACGTCGAGGATACGCTGACCAACGAACTAACCGACCGCCAGCGCGCCAGCCTCGAAGCGAGTTTCCACGCTGGCTTTTTCGAGTGGCCACGAGCTAGTTCGGGCGAAGATATCGCAGAATTGCTCGACATCAGCCCCTCGACGTTCCACCAACACCTCCGAACTGCCGAGCGGAAAGTGTTCGACTCGTTGCTGAGCTGACGAGGGTGAAACACCCGAGGAGAGGGATGGTCTCACACACCCCAAATCAACGCGATACCTGCGACGGTGACGACAGAAAGCAGTAATTGAAGCGGTGCACCAATGCGAAAGTAGTCTGTGAATTTGTAGCCGCCGGGACCGTAGACGAACAGGTTCGTCTGATAACCGATAGGGCCGAGAAACGACGTTGAAGCGGCGAACGTCACCGCGAGGACGAACGAAAACGGACTCGCACCAATCGTCGTTGCGGCGGCCGCAGCGACGGGAATCATGAGTACCACGCTCGCGTTATTGCTGATAACTTCGGTGACGAGGCCGGTTGCAATGTAGAACAACCAAAGGACGACGATGACGGGAAACACGTTCGCGGCGGCAGCGACGCCGGTTCCGAGCAGTGTCGCCGCTCCGGTCTGTTCGAGGGCGATGCCGAGTGGAATCACGCCAGCGAGGAGGAAGATGACGTTCCAATCCACAGAGCTGTACAGTTCGTTGGGTTTGAGCACACCGGCGACGACCATAGCGACGACTCCTGCCAGCGCAGTAACGAGGATATCCTGTTGGAACCCGGCGAGAAGGAGGAACTGTGGTAGACCAGTCACCGACGCGAGTGACTCGCCGACTGCGGCCCACGGAACCGCAACAAAGCCGACGACACCCACCATGATGGCGATTGCGTGGGGGATTTTCTCGGTTCGATAGCCCGGTTCCGGGGCCTCTTGGGCGAGAATGAAATCCCGGTTCTGTGCGAGTCGGTCGATACTACCTGAGTCGGCTTGGATGAGCAGTGTGTCACCGGCACGGATTCGAAGTCCTTCGAGTCGGTCACGAAACACCTCGCCACGGCTACGTAGCGCGAGGACGTTTGCGTCGTATCGCTCGCGGAAGGTCGAACTATCGAGTGTCTCCCCGACGAGTGTCGAACGAACTGGGATAACGACCTCGAGGATGCTCTGAAGCGTCTGTGGTGACTCGATATCTGACGCCGTGTCAATCGAACTCCGAATCGTTAGGTCGTCGGCGACAGCGAGACGTTGAAGTGTCTCTCTGCTGGCGCGAATCAAGAGCATGTCACCGGGGCGTATCTCTTTCGCGCCTAGCGGGTCAGAGAAGCGCTCGCCGTCTCTGATGAGCTGAAGAATGTGGGCGTCGAACATCTCGGGGTCGATTATCTCTTCGACAGTCTGACCCACGATGGATGACGCCTCTTCGACGATGACCTCAGAGAGGTAATCTTCCATCTCGTACTCTTCGACGTAGTCCTCTTCGGGTGGAATTCGCTCGGGGAGCAAGCGATGGCCAACGGTGACGAGGTACACCGACCCGGTGACGAGCACGATGACCCCGAGCGTGGTGAACTCGAAGAACGAAAAGGGGTGTAACTCAGGGTACGTCTCCGAGAGTCGTGCCGCAGTGTTACTGGCGAGGATGTTGGTCGAAGTGCCGATGAGCGTCAGCATCCCACCAAACTGTGATGCGTAGGAGAGCGGGATGAGAAGCTTCGATGGCGACGTCTTTCCTTTGTGTGCGACATCAGAGATGACGGGAACCAGAATCGCAACGACTGGCGTGTTGTTGATAAAACCGGAGACAGGACCGACGACACTGATTGTCGCGGCCAACTGCCGGGTGAGGCTCTCGCCGGAGAATCGCGAAATTCGTCGACCAAGTGTCTGGACGAGTCCAGTTTGACTGATACCCGCACTGAGAATCAACATGGCGAGAACCGTAATGGTCGCCGGACTCGAAAAGCCGGAGATACCTTCAGACACAGAAATCTCTGTCCATGGTTCCAACACCATGAGCGCGACCATCACCGCAATCGCCGTCACGTCGATTGGAAGCCACTCCGTGACGAACAACACGATTGCGGCCACGAGAATCGCACCGACAACGAGCATTCCCGACGTCACTCTGTCGAGAACGAGTGTCCCCAGTAGTAGTGACTGAATGACAGGAAGCACACCGGAAGGACGTGAGCAGGCTAAAAGAAACTTTTTCAGAAGTTACTAAAACGATTTCAGCACCACCACGTGTCACCGGGGCATCACCACAAGGTACACCACGAACGACGTACAGCACCACCTATGGACAGTCGCGTCGCATCCGCACTCGCTCACGCGTTCCCCGTCCGCGACATCGCCGAGATGCACGCCACCGGCCCGTCGTGGAACGACAGCAACCACACGGTTGGTGTCGAGTTCGAAGACGGGACACACGTCTTCGCCAAAATCTCGGTCGACGGCGATAGTACCCGAATCGCCCGCGAGCGCGCAGTTATCGAGCGTGTTGGGGCCGATGAGTTGGTTCCCACACCGAACGTCGTCGCACACGACCCAGACCACGAAATCCCGTATCTCGTGACAGCACCGGTCGATGGGCAGGTCGTCTTGGAACTGTGGGACGACGGAGACAAAACCGAACTTATCCGAAGTGTTGGGGCGGCACTGGCCCGAGTACACTCGATGACGTTCGACGCCCACGGGAACATCGTCGGTGGCGGTCCAAACGAACTCGAATTCGAGCGTGGGCAGTGGGCAGACGTGCTTTCTGGCCGAATCGAGCAGATGCGTGGACTCGCCTCAGACGACAGATTCGACGCTCACTTCGACCGAGTGAAAGACGCCGTCTTGCGGAATCGTGACGTGTTGGACGCCGCACCGGCGACACTCGTTCACGGCGACCCGGCACAACCGAACTCCTTCCAGAGAGACGACGAAACCGGGTTCTTGGACTGGGAAATCACCCACATCGGCGACCCTGCCCGCGAACTACACCGAGCGCAGAGCCAACAGTTCGGCTCGTTTCGGTCGTCCGACCCGGAACACCTCGTCTCCGCACTGCACGACGGATATCGGTCGGTCGCAGGAGACCTCCCTCGCGGATACGCCGAGCGCAAGCCCATCTACGAAGCAGTCCGGTTCCTCGGCGTCAGTGGCTACATCGACAAGTGGTTGGAGTTAGTGGACGAACCCGAGTCCGAGTTCACCACGTCGGTCGAAGCCGAGATGGAGCGCCGACTCGCCGAACTGTAGGTGTCGTCGTGGCCGAGTCCGATTACTCACCGGGCAGTACTCAATCGAACAGAGTTAAAGAGAGAATTGTTCGCACCCTCAATTACCGAGTTCATCGCCGTAGCGTTCGTAGGTAATCGTCAGTTTGCCTGTCGATGGGCGCTGGACCGCGTCTCGAAGCACGTTGAACTCCTGAAGGAGTTTGCTTCCGTCGTCTGTCCCCGCTTCGACGTGCCGAGACTCTTCTCGAACGGTGTCGTACACTTGTTCGAGCATCCGTTGTACAGCGTACAAATCCGATTTTGAGTCGATGGCGAACGTAGCCTTGTAGTGTGACATACAGACGGTTGACGTTACAGGCGGTTAACACTCGTTATGCTGTGTTGGGCCGACGCCGAAGGCGTGTACAATCCAATTCTCTCAGAGTCCAGCGCAAGGACGTGACAGTGACCTGCGTTAGTATGAATTCGCTCACTCTGCAACAGCTACTTACCCCGTGAGAAACTATCGTATGACACGGAACTCGAATAGTACGCGTTTGGTTCTCACCGAGAAGGCCACTTGAAGCGGAATACTCCGCTCAGCACCTTCCCTTTTCTCTTCGCGCGATGGTCGCGTGGGACGCACGGCTAGCGAACAGTTCCACAAAACCCATTCGGTGTGAATATATGAACGGCACAACCACAGCAACTCCACTCAGTGAACTGTTCGACATCCTCAGCAATGAGTACCGTCGTCGAATTCTCTGGGCACTCGTGACTCCCCAAGCAGAAGCCAACAGAGGAATCAAACTAAATCTGCTCGCGCATGAGCGTAATGAACCCGATATACTTCGACTCAAACTTATCCACACCCATCTTCCCAAACTGAACAATCACCGGTTCATCGACTGGGATGGAGAAACAGAGACGCTTGAACGTGGCCCTCGGTTCAGTGAAATCGAGCCATTGCTTCGGTTGATGGATGCCCATCAAGACGAGTTGCCAGACGGTTGGCCATAGTTGGCTCCCCTGTCGCATAGCTGGTCTTCCCCTGTAGAACAGTCGAGACACCGTTCTTCGTCCAAGCTACTAACCGACGCTATCCGAACTGTACGGGGCGAATCAGCGTCGTGTTCGACCCACTCGTGTTCGTGTCAGTCTCGTTCGAGCGAGCGATGACGTATCGCTGGCCGACCATCGGGTCCAGCAGGCTATCGACGGGCGCGCGGTCGTCACGCAATATCGGCACGTCGTCGGTCGGTTCGCTGTTACGGTAGGACGAAATCTCAGACGAGAGGTCGATGCCGATATCACGGCGTTCGTTCCGTGCTTGGAGTTCTTCACTGGTGACGAGCGTCGAATCTTTCGTGGCCACGACTTCGATGTTCTGGACGACGACACCGCCCACGGTGGGGAAACTGTAGACCTGCGGGTAGACCTGCTGTATCGTCTTGTACTCGGCGCGGTAGAACTGAGAGGCCGGGCCGCTCGGGGCAGAGATGACGTTGGCGACGAGGACGCCATCTTCGTCCAAGCGGTCGGCGGTGAGTTGCATGAATTCGACGGTGGTGAGTTCGAACGGCACCTTGTCTTTCCGGTAGGCGTCGAGGACGATGACGTCGTACGTCTCGTCGGTCTCTTCGAGGTACCGGCGACCGTCCATCGTGTAGATGTTGAGGCGGTCAGACTCTTCGATAGCGAAGTACTGTTTGGCAGTCGAGACGACTTCGGGGTCGATTTCGACCACGTCCACGGTCACGTTCGGGTAGGTTTCGAGAAACACCCGCGGGCCGGTGAACCCGCCGCCACCGACGAAGAGTACGCGCTCTACGTCCTCGGAGTAGAGAAATGGCGTATGGAAGTGCGACGTGTAGTCGAAGACGTGCCGCGTTGGTTGGTCGAGGTCCATCGCGCTGTGGGGTTGGCCGTCGAGATAGAGCGTTCGTGTGCCGCCGGAATCGACGACGCGGAGCTCTTGATACGCAGTCTGGGTATGATAGACGGAGTTTCCGGCGGTGTCGAGGCCGATACCGCCCGTGACCGCGCCCGCAACGAGGAGTATCGTCACGGCGATGCTCCAGACTGCTTCGTCGCCACCGATGTTCGGTCGAAGCAGTGCGAGCGCCGTTACGACCGAGAGCAGGCCGAAGATGAGTCCAATTTCGGCGACGCTGAGCGTCGGAATGAGGAAGAACGTCGTGGCGAACGCGCCGACAATGCTTCCAATCGTGCCGACAGCGTAGACGTGACCCGAAGCGGCACCGACGTTGGTTTGGTCGGACAGTTCGGCGGCGTAGGGGCTGACGAAACCCAGCAAGTAGGTCGGCGGCCCGAAGAGGACGGTAATCGCGGGGAGCGACGCGAATCGACTCGGAAGCGGAATCCCAGCGAGTGACTGCAACATCAGTTCGCCGAAGAGAATCAACCCGGCCACGTAGAACGCAGTCGCAACGAACAGGCGGGCAAGTCGGGGATTCGATGCCCGCACCGCCGCTTGTTTTCCGCCGCGATAGTAGCCGAGGCTCAGCGCGGCGAGAAAGACGCCGATGATGCTTCCCCACGTGTAGATACTACTGCCGAACTCCGGAGCGATGAGTCGTCCCGCGAGAATCTCCAGGCCCATGCTGGCGACGCCGGAGACGAACACCGCCAACTCGGGGCGCGTCAACTGCATGGACGAAAGGGAGGGCGTCTCTGCCATGGCACACGTAGGGAGAGACAGGTAATAAACCACACAACGGCGGAAAACGAGCGATGCCGCCCGAAGCTTCATACCAGATGACGGGACCAAACCCGCCGTGTCGTTGGTTCCACTCTCGGAACTCGCTCGGGCCGCGTACTGTCCGCGTCAACTCTACTATGCGCGACAGGACGACGAGCGAGCGCCACCGCCCGAAGTCAGTTCGATTCGCACCCTCGCGTTCGAGTACCCACAGTTGCTCGCCGCGAGCGACGAGGAACTCCGAAGTTCGCCGGTTGCATCGTCGCCAACGACCTACCGAGCGAATCTCACTCGACTCCGCGACCGAGACGTGTGGGACGACATCACCGACCCACTCGCCCGCGACACACTCGTGACCGGGAAAGACTGCCGCGGTATCGCCCACAAACTCGTCGGTGACCCACCGATTCCAGTACTCGTCTCGCCCGGCGAACCACCGGAACGCGGCGTATGGGAACCACAGCGAGTTCGCGCAGTCGGACTGGCGAAGGCGCTCGCGTGGGAGCGCGAAGAAGCAGTCGAGCGGGCCATCGTGGAGTATCCAGCCTACGGCATCGTCCGAACGGTTCGGCTCACGGTTCACAACACGGCGGCCTATCGGCGGGCGCTCACGATTGCTCGAACACTGGATTTCGTGCCGCCGCGACTCGGGAACTCAGCGAAGTGTGAGTCGTGCGAGTACCGGACGATGTGTGGAGTAAAAACGCGGTCGTTGAAGTCGCTCTTGGGGTTCTAATGCTCGTCCAACCACGCCGCAATCTCGTCGGCCATCGCACCGTGACGGTGGATGATTCCCTGTCCGGGGTCCACGACCGTACTCTCAGTTCCGGGGGCATCACCGCCGTCGACGACGACAGCGGCCTGTTCACGGATTTCGTCGGAGAGTTGGTCGGGGTGCGTAATCGAGCCAGTTCCCGAGCGATTGGCGCTCGTCGCGGTGACGGGTGTTCCGGCCTCACTGAAGAGTCGCTGTGCGAGTTCGTGGTCGGGAATACGGACACCGACCCGGTCGCGGCCGCCGACGAGAACGTCCGGAAGCGACTCGCGGCGTTCGACGACGACGGTCACCGGACCGGGGAGGAACCGACGCATGAAAGCTTCCTCGCGGTCGGTTGCGACGACGTACTCCAGTGCGGCATCGACATCAGGGAATCCCGCAGAGAGTGGTTTGTCGCGGCTCCGTCCTTTGATTTCGAAGACGCGTTCGACAGCCGTAGCGTTCGTCGCGTCGGCACCCATCCCGTAGACGGTCTCGGTCGGGTAGACGACGGCCTCGCCGTGCTGAATCGCACTCGCGGCCTGCGTCACGATGTCGTCACTCATATCGAGACGGATGTGAGCGGTCAGAAAAAGCGTGACGAAGCGCGGTTACAGGCTGGAAACCGCGTCGGCAACCTCGTCGTAGTCGGGGAAGTCCGGCCACGTCTCGGCGACCCACTGGTACTGAATCTCTCGGTCCTCGTCGAGGAGGAACACTGCGGGTCGATGCTCCGTGATGCCGTTCATCGCGTCGAGGTCGTGTTCGAGACCGTACTCGGTGGCGACGCCAGCAGCGGGGTCCGAGAAGACCTGTGCATCGACGTCGCGCTCTTTGAGGAGCGTCTTGTGTTCATAGGGCGACGAAATCGAGATTCCCACCGTTCGAATCTCCTCGAGGACGCCATGGTCACGCAGGTTGTTCCAGACGTACGTCGTGGGGAACGCGCCATCCATCGGATGGAAGACGAGTAGAACTGGTTCTTCGTCGGTAAGGTCCGACAGTGACGCGTCTTCCCAGAACTCTTGGTTGACGAGTGGTCGCGTGAAGTCCGGGGCCGTCTCACCGACGCCAGGTGCGTCGTGTTCGGGGAGTTCGACGATGTCGAAATCGACCATTATGCGGCCTCCTCGTAGGTGTTTTCGAGGTACTCGACGATGTTCGCCGACTCAGACATGGTGACGCCGGTGTTCTCGTCTACGATGGCTGGGACGCTGCGCTTGCCGGAAACACGCTTGACGACGTTCCGGTCGGCGTGCATCGGTTCGACGAACCGCGATTGGTAGTCGAGTCCCTTCTCGTTCAGTACACGAACGACTCGCTCGCAGTACGGGCACGCCTGCAACCGATACAGGGTAATCGCAGGCTGGTCGTCGGACATGGCACACGATTAGAAATCCTGTCGCCTAAGCGCTTCGCTCGCGGGCATCCGCGCCGCAATATCGGTCACGTCGATGCTCCGCTGAACTGGTGGGAACGAGCGAGTCTGACACTCTATGTCATAGCATAGTCTCGAATCGATGGACATCAGCCACCGTCTGGCAAGGAGTAACCCTTAATTTCGCCCCCGCGCAAGTGTTCGTAGTTACATGGGTTTGTCGCCGCTTCATATGCTCCCAGCCACCAAAATCGCGGCCATACAGGCCTCGAACGTGCCGCTGGACGATTTCACGATTGCAATCCTTGGTTCGATTGCGATTCTCATTCTCATCGCCCTCTCGGCGTTCTTCTCGTCTTCCGAGATCGCGATGTTCTCGCTCGCAAAGCACCGCGTCGATTCCCTCGTCGAAGACGGCGTTCCCGGTGCGGAGCGAGTCAAAGCACTGAAAGAGGACCCACACCGTCTGCTCGTCACGATTCTCGTCGGCAACAACGTCGTCAACATCGCGATGTCGGCGCTCGCCACGGGACTCTTGGCCGTCCTCGACTTCTCGCCCGGCCAGTCCGTACTCATCTCGACGCTCGGCATCACGACGCTCGTCTTGCTGTTCGGCGAGAGCGCGCCGAAGTCCTACGCCGTCGAGCACACCGAGTCGTGGTCGCTTCGCATCGCGCGCCCGCTCAAGTACGCCGAGTTATTCTTGATGCCGCTGGTCATCGTCTTCGACTACCTGACGAGGCTCATCAACCGCATCACGGGCGGACAGACTGCAATCGAAGCGACGTACGTCACTCGTGACGAGATTCAAAATCTCATCGAGACGGGCGAGCGCGAGGGTGTCATCGAAGAAGAAGAACGCGAGATGCTGGACCGCATCTTCCGGTTCAACAAGACCATCGCGAAGGAGGTCATGACGCCTCGTCTCGACATGACCGCCGTGCCGAAAGACGCCACTATCGACGAGGCAATCGAGACGTGTGTGCAGGCGGACCACGAACGCGTGCCCGTCTACGACGGCAACCTCGACAACGTCATCGGCATCGTCAACATCCGCAACCTCGTCCGTGAGAAGTACTACGGCGAACGCGGCGTGAAACTCGCAGACATCGTCTCGCCGACCCTGCACGTCCCCGAGTCGAAGAACGTGGACGAACTGATGGCCGAGATGCAGGACACGCGGATGCAGATGGTCATCGTCATCGACGAGTTCGGGACCACTGAGGGCCTCATCACGCTCGAAGACATGGTCGAAGAAATCGTCGGCGACATCCTCGAAGGCGACGAGGAAGAACCGTTCGAGGAGATTAGCGAGAACACCTTCCTCGTCCGCGGCGAGGTCAACATCGACGAAGTGAACGAAGTACTCGAAATCGACCTCCCGGAGGGCGAAGAGTTCGAGACGCTCGCCGGATTCATCTTCAACCGCGCGGGCCGTCTCGTCGAAGAGGGCGAAGAACTCACCTACGACGACGTGATAATCGGCATCGAAGAAGTCGATAACACGCGCATCATGAAAGCGCGCATCGAGACGAACATTGGTCTCGACGACGACGACGAAGAAGAAGAAGAGGCCGAAGTCGAACCCGACGCGTAGATTCGAACCACACTCTTTCTACACTCCTCAGCCGAGGAGCGTAAACGACAGCAAAATTAGCGCGAGCGACACGAGCGTCAGAAAGACGAGTTCGCGCCGAGCCTCGACGTTTCGGCGGAGGCGACTCGAACGCGCCCGAAACCGAATTGCGAGAAAGAACGCTCCCAACCCGACTGTGCCGAAAGTGAATCCGCGAATCGAGATGCCTGTGACCATGGCCATCCCGATGTGATAGACACCGAAGATAGCCCAGAGGGCCGCAAATAGCGTCGCCAGGTCAGCCTGAAGATTGCGACCGTTCACACCGGGAGTATGCCCGACACGAGTGTAAAGACGCCGTATCCCACACCCAGTGCGAGGGCGAGCGACCCCACCCACGCGAGGACGGTGTAGAGCATCTTTCGCTTCGAGACACCCGCACTTCCGGCGGCGTATCCCGACCCGATAATTGCGCTGACGATGATTTCGTTGAACGAGACGGGCACGCCGAGTGCGACTGCGGTCTGTGCGATAGCGAACGACGGAATCATCGCGGCAATCGACCGCCGTGGGCCGAGAGTCGAGTAGTCCTGTGCGAGCGCCTTAATCATGCGTGGCGCACCAGTCCACGACCCGATAAGCAACCCAAGTCCACCACCGACGAGCAGGGCGGGAAGCGGGACGGTTACTGCGTCGAGCAAGGGAACGAGCGGGCCGATTGCGAGGCCGACCTGACTCCCACCGGCAGAGAACGCGACGAGGCCGCCGAGGACGAGTAAAAAGCGCCGCTGTGCGCGATTTTCGTCGGTCACCATCCAGCGAGCGACGAGCGCGGTTCCGGCGAGACCGACGAGCAACGAGACGGTGGCAAGCCAAAGCAGGTGTGCGGACCCGTCGCCCACCAACGACAGCGCGGTGATACGAGCAATCGACGCCGATTCACCGGGCGGGCCGAGCGACGCAAACTCCATGTTGGCGACGAGAATGCCAACGACACCGGCGAGAACGGGGACGAGCCACGTTTCGGAGATTCTGTCACTTCTGAGTGCGCGGGCAGTCGCGTACGCGACACCGCCGCCAACGAATGGCGTCAGTACCCAGAGCGTCACGATCTGCTGGTACTTGGGCCAAACAGGAGTCCCGCCCAGTGCGAAGCCGACGCCGATAACCGCGCCCGTGACGGTGAACGCGGTTGCGATTGGATAGCCCGCGAAGACGCCGACTGCGACGAGGGTCGCAGCGGTCAAGAGAGCGACGACGGCGGCGGGGGCGGTGAGGACGACACCGCCGATGAGTTCGCGGCCAACGGCGTTCGTGACGTTCGCACCCTGTAACACTGCGCCGAGAAATCCGAGGACGCCGACGATGAACCCGGCGCGCATCACCGAGATGGCGTTGGCACCGACTGCGGGCGCGAACGGGGTCGAGCCCGACGACCCAGCGCCGATTGCCCACGCCATAAAGAGACTGGCGAGTGCGGCGACGACGAACGCGAGAAGCGTTGCAGCGGCTACCACAGTACGTCTCCGTAGCCTGAAAATCGGCTGTGTCCAGTCATATCAACGGCGGCGTCCCTCGTCGAATCCCTCTCGTAACCCCAAGAGCGTCCGGCGGACGAGAAGATAGCCGAAGAAGACGAAGAGCAACATCGCCACGAGCAACCCCGTGAACACAGGGTCACCCGCGAGAAAGTCGATGACGCCGTCTACGAACAAGGGGCGAGTCATGTGGCGGGAATCCGAGGCCCCACCGTATATCCATTTCGGCGTGCGGACGCAGAATAACACGAACACTCATCAGGAACATCCGAGTACGGACGAACAATGGCCGACCTCCTGCCCTCCTCTTCCGGCCCTGACGACGGTCCCGACGCACCCGACGACCGTGACCCTCGCGTCATCGGTCTCGACAGCGACGAGGCCGACGAGTTACTCGCCGCCATCTCCTCTTCGACCGCTCGGAGCGTCCTCTCCAACCTTCACGAATCGCCCGCGACGGCGACCGACCTCTCGAACAAGGTGGACACGTCGCTCCAGAACGTCCAGTACCACCTCGGCAACCTCGAAGAGGCCGGACTCATCGAAGTCGTCGATATGCGCTACTCCGAGAAAGGACGCGAGATGAACGTCTTCGGTCCCGCTGACCGGGCGCTCGTCGTCGTCGCCGGACGCTCAGACGAGACGACGGGGCTGAAAAGCGCACTCTCACAACTCATCGGCGGTGTCGGCGTCCTCGGCATCGGCGCGGCAGTAATAAATCGGCTTGCGGAGTCGGGGAACATCTTCCCGTTCGTTGCGACAAGCGGCGCAAGCGAGGAGTCAGGTGGGGCCGCGAGCGGAGACGGCACGTACCAGGTGTCCACCGGCGGGAACGAGACGGCGACCGATGCAGCGACGACAGCGACACAGACGCCGACTGCAACACCGTCGCCGACGACCGCCGCCGAAACGGTGGCCGAATCGAGCGGCGATGGTGGATACAGTATCGCGGAGGCGACGACGACATCCGAGGCGACACAGGCGGTCACCGAAGAGGCAGTCGAAGCGACGCGAACCATGACGGAACAGGCCGCTACTGCAACCCCGACACCCACACCAGAGGCGACCCAGCAGGCCACCGATACGGCGATGGCGCTCACGAGCGGCGCACCGGGAATCGGCGAAACTATCGCCAGTCTCTCGCCCGGACTCCTGTTCTTCCTCGGTGGTGTGACGGTCCTCTGTCTGTGGATTGGACTCGGACTCGTCCGTAACTAAAACGCCCATTTGAGCTTACGGTGTGTATTTGGGCCTCGCTGTCTACTGAGTAAATACGAGGCTTCACGCCCGCCGGACGACGGTTCGTTCCACCCCGCTGTTGCCCCCTGCCCCCGTCGTCTCAGCGTCGGAGTCTCGAGCTGCCCCCACAGGTTTTCACAACCTGCCCCGCTGATTTTTCGGCCCTCCCACGCCGTTTTCAGTTACGTCCGTGCGGTTCGAGTGTGAATCGTTTGAACACCGAGCCATCGACCGTTACGAGTCGCCCGCGAAGGCCACCGTCCGGAAGCGGTTCGAGTTCTGCGTGTGCTTTTCGATTACCGCGTGGCTGGGCGTGACTTCCCGGATTGAGGAGTGGAATCGCACCCGTCGCGTCGAACGTCGGTCGATGGCTGTGTCCGAAGATGACGGCGTCTGCACCGCGTTCGCGGCCGAAGAGCGTGAGCGCGGTTGCGCCACCGCGACGTGTATGTGTCATGGCGAACTCGACGCCGCCGTAGGTGAAGTTGCGGGCTTCTGGGACGCGCTCACGAATTCCGGCGTCGTCGTTGTTGCCGTAGACGGCGAGCAACTGCGACGATTCGTCGATGAAGGCGTCGAGAACGGATTCGCGCATGAAGTCACCAGCGTGGACGACGAGGTCGGCCTCGCGGACGGCTTCGAGCGTCCGTCCAGAGAGTCGGTGGGAGTCTGTGCTGTGGGTGTCGGAGACGAGGACGAGCATACTCGGTATAGAAACCGAGGGGACTGAAACGTATCGACCGAAACCCTCGTCGGAACAGCTATCCGACACGCGCCTGACACCCACTCATGGCAGGCAGTACGTCCGTCGTTATCGCCGCCCTCTTCGCAAACGGGGCGATTGCCGTCCTCAAGTTCCTCGGCTTTCTCGCAACCGGGAGTCCCTCCATGTTGTCAGAGACCTATCATTCTATCTCTGACACTGGTAACCAGGTCTTTCTCCTCGTCGGAATTCGCTACAGTGGTCGCAAGGCTACCCAAGCGCACCCATTCGGGTACGGTAAAGCACAGTTCTTCTACTCGTTTCTCGTCTCGGTCCTTCTGTTCGGTATCGCTGGTTGGGAGTCACTGAAACACGGCTACGAGGCGCTGATGCACCCCGCCCACAGCGGCGGCAGTGAAGCAGTCGTTCTCCTCGGGATGAGCATCCCACCCGTCTACATCAACGTCGCCATCCTCCTCGGCGCAATCGCCTTCGAGAGTTACGCCTACCTCAAGGCGAACGCCGAACTCCAGCGTCAAATCAAAGAGTACGAGTGGAGTGGTCTCAGAGAGGCGTTCCGCAAGACGAGCGACGTGACGACGCTCACGGCCTACACCGAGGATACGATTGCACTCGGTGGTGCGATGCTCGCACTCGTCGGCATCGGCCTGACCGAGGTGACGGGTAACCCGATGTTCGACGCGCTCACGGCGCTCCTCATCGGGGTGATGCTCATGGGCTTCGCGGTCGCGCTCGCGTGGGAGAACAAACGCCTCCTCCTCGGTGAGAACCTTCCGCTCGACGAAGAGCAGAAACTCAAAACAATCATCTCTGACCAATCGCACGTCGTCCACATCGACCACTTCCGGGCGGTGTACGTCGGCCCCGAGAAACTGCTCGTCACCCTCGACGTGAGTTTCGACCCCGAACTCGACGTCGAAGAGATGGACGACCTCATCACCGACATCGAAGACAAACTGCGCGAAGCCGACGACCGCATCCACTTCGTCTACATCGAACCCGAGTTGTAGGTAGACGCTCGATTACCGCGATTCGACCGCGTCGGCGATTCGTTCGACTGCTTCTTCGACATCTTCGCGCGAGACGTTTAGGTTCGTCGTGAGGCGGGTGTGGTACTCGCCGAATCCACCGCCGAGAACGTCTACAGACTCACAGAGTTCCACAAATTCGTCCGACGTCATCCCTGCGGCCTCGGAATCGACGACGACGATGTTCGTGTCTGGCGTCGGGACCGAGAGGCCTTCGACGGCATCCAACCCTTCAGCGAGAATCTTTGCATTCGCGTGGTCGTCGGCGAGGCGGTCGATATTTTCGAGCGCAACGAGACCCGGTGCGGCGATGATACCGGCCTGTCGCATGCCGCCGCCGAACTGCTTGCGGACGCGAGTTGCGTCTTCGATGAACTCCTCGGTGCCGACGAGCATCGACCCGACCGGCGCGCCGAGGCCCTTCGAGAGACAGAACATCACGCTGTCGGCGTGTTCTGCCATCGCGACGGGGTCTTCGTCGAGTGCGACACAGGCGTTGAGGACGCGCGCGCCGTCGAGGTGAACCGGAATCCCGAGGTCGTGTGCGGCCTGTGCTGCGGCGTCGATATCGGTTTTCGGGATGGCGATACCGCCACGGGCGTTGTGGGTGTTTTCGAGACAGAGCAGGCCGGTTCCGGCGATGTGGAGCGATTCTTCTCTCGCACCCTCGCGGACCTGTTCGGGTGTGGGCGCACCGCGCTCGCCAGCGTCGTAGGCGCGAACCTGAAGACTGGAGAGTTGGGCAAAACCACCGACTTCCCACTTGTAGACGTGGGCTTTCGCATCGACGAGTGCCTCTTGGCCGGGGGCGGTGTGGACGCGAGCGGCGATTTGGTTGCCCATCGTGCCGGAGGGCACGAAGAGTCCGGCCTCTTTGCCGAATAACTCGGCGGCGCGCGCTTCGAGTTCGTTCACGGTCGGGTCGCCGCCGTAGACGTCGTCGCCAACGTCGGCGTCGCGGGCGGCCTGTCGCATCTCGTCGGACGGAAGCGTCACCGTGTCGCTTCGAAGGTCAATCATTAGTCGAACCAACCCCGGCGAGTGAGAAATAATCGGTGGTCGGAGCGACGGCGACGGGCCGGAATCCAAACATTGCACTCCGAAAGGTGTTTGCCACCGTACATCCCACATGCGCGGTATGGACCCGCGCATCCGCGAACACGCACAGACCATCGTTGACCACTCCACCCAAGTCGAAGCAGGCGACAAGGTCGTCGTCGCCGCCCCACCTGTCGCCGACGACCTCGTAACGGCACTGAACGAACTCCTCGGCGAGCGCGGGGCCTACGTCGTCAACACCAACAACAACCCGCGGTTCATGCGGGCGTACCTCCGAAATTCGGAGCAAGACGAGTTCGAGACACCCGAACACCTGCTCGCACTGTTCGAAGAAGCAGACGTCCTCATCCGCGTCCGCGCCGAGACGAACGCGACCGAACAGAGCGACATCTCGCCGGAGACGAACGCCGCGTGGAAACGCGCCTACAAACCAGTTCAGGCAGAAGCCCTCTCGAAGCGCTGGTGTCTCACCCAGTACCCTGCACCGGGCAGTGCGCAACTCGCCAGCATGAGTACCGAGGCCTACGAGAACTTCGTCTACGACGCGGTCAGCCTCGACTGGGAGGCACAAGAAGCGCTCCAAGCAGAGATGGTCGAGATTCTCAACGACGCCGACGAGGTGCGCATCAAATCCGGCGACGAGACGGACGTGACGATGAGCATCGAGGGGAACACCGCCATCAACGACAAAGGGATGCACAACCTCCCCGGCGGCGAAGTGTTCACCGCACCGGTCAAGGATTCGGTAGAGGGCGAGGTGTACTTCGACCTGCCGCTGTACCGACAGGGCCGCGAAGTCTCGGGCGTCCGCGTGACGTTCGAAGACGGCGAAGTCGTGGACTACTCCGCCGAGGGCAACGAAGAAGTCCTCGATGGTGTGTTCAACACCGACGACGGCGCACGCTTCCTCGGCGAACTCGGTATCGGTATGAACCGCAGTATCGACCGCTTCACGTACAACATGCTCTTCGACGAGAAGATGGGCGACACCGTCCACATGGCCGTCGGTGCGGCCTACCCCGAGACCGTGGGCGACGAGAACGAGGTCAACGAGAGTGCCGAACACGTGGACATGATCGTGGACATGTCCGAAGACTCTGTCATCGAAGTCGATGGCGAAGTCGTCCAGCGCAACGGAACGTTCGTGTTCGAAGACGACTTCTAATCGAAGCCTTGGTCTAACATTTCAAACGACGCAACCCATACATTTCCACTGGAGTCAGAAATCTAACCAGAGCGCAGTCGCTCGTTTTTCCAGTGGAAATGGAGGGCCGTCAAAGAAGCGGGAGAAGCCGCGACGCACCGCTGTTAGCCGGGCGTGTAGTGGAAGAAAGGGGGGTGTTACTCTTCGATGTCCAGTTCGAACTGTTCGTTTTCGGAGACAGAGTTGAGGACCACCGAGGTGTTGGATTCGCGGATGTCGGCATCCGTGAGCAGCTTCTTAATCTGCGAGTTCATGCCGTCGGTGTCACGGAACTTGCCGATGGCGATGATGTCGTAGTCACCGGTGACCTCGTAGACCGAAATCATCTGCTTTTCTGCGCGCAGACGTTCGGTAATCTCTGGGAGCGCAGACCCTTCGACTTTCAGCTGGATGACTGCCGTCACGTCGTAGCCGAGTGCGTCGTAGTTGACGCGGGGAGTGTAGCCTTCGATGACGCCTTGGTCTTCGAGGTCTCGGAGGTGATTCGAGACCGTCGTCACCGAAACGTCGAGTTCTTCGGCGAGGCTTCGGAGACTTGCGCGACCGTCGCCCAGTAGTGCATTGATGAGGTTGGCGTCGAGGTTTTCGTACGTCATTACATTCAGAGACCGTCTGGGGGCATTAGAATTTTACGAATATCCAATTCTGTGGCAAAGCGCGGGGAATTGCATTAAGCGGTAAGGTCTTTATAGTGCGGGTGTTCGAATCGTGTGTCCAGGAACATGACGGACGAACACGCCATCACCGACGGCGGCCTGAGCGCAGAAGCACAGGCAGTCGTCGACAAAATTGAAGAAGAGAATGTCGACTTCCTCCGCTTGCAGTTTACCGACATTCTTGGCACCGTGAAGAACGTCTCCATTCCGGCCTCACAGGCCGAAAAGGCGTTCACTGAAGGCATCTATTTCGACGGCTCCTCCATCGACGGGTTCGTCCGGATTCAGGAATCCGACATGCGCCTCGAGCCCGACGCGTCCACCTTCGAAATCCTCCCATGGCGGAAGACCGAAGAGAGCGCCGCAGGCCGTCTCATCTGCGACGTGTTCAACACCTCGACGGGCGAGCCGTTCAGCGGCGACCCGCGTGGCGTCCTCAAAGACGCACTCGAACGCGCAGACGAACTCGGCTACGACGTCAACGCCGCACCCGAACCGGAGTTCTTCCTCTTCCAGGAAGACGAGGACGGACGCGCGACGACGAAGACGAACGACGCCGGTGGCTACTTCGACATGGCCCCGAAGGACCTCGCTTCGGACGTCCGTCGTGACATCATCTTCGGCCTCGAAAGCATGGGCTTCGACATCGAAGCCTCGCACCACGAAGTTGCCGAAGGCCAGCACGAAATCAACTTCACGTACGACGACGCGCTCGCAACCGCCGACAACGTGGCAACGTTCCGGTCTGTCGTCCGCGCTATCGCGGCACAGCACGACCTCCACGCGACGTTCATGCCAAAGCCAATCGCCAAAATCAACGGCTCGGGTATGCACACGCACATCTCGCTGTTCCAGAACGGCGAAAACGCGTTCCACGATGACGACGACGAGTTCAACCTGAGCGAGACGGCAAAGCAGTTCGTCGCGGGTATCCTCGAACACGCGCCTGCTGTCACCGCCGTGTGTGACCCGACGGTCAACTCCTACAAGCGTCTCGTCCCCGGCTACGAAGCACCGGTGTACGTCGCATGGTCCGACCGCAACCGCTCTGCGCTCATCCGCAAGCCAGCCGCACGCACGCCTGCCGCAAGCCGTATCGAAGCGCGCTTCCCCGACCCATCGTGTAACCCGTACCTCGCACTCGCCGCGCTCATCCACGCTGGTCTCGACGGTATCGAGAAGGGCCTCGAATGCCCCGACCCGGTCCGCGAGAACATCTACGAGTTCGACGAAGCCAAGCGCGAAGAGTACGGCATCGACGTGCTGCCGGGTAACCTCGGCGAGGCAATCGACGCTCTCGAAGAAGACGAAGTCATCCAGAACGCTCTCGGTGAACACGTCTATGAGAAGTTCGTCGAAGCCAAGCGCGCCGAGTACGACGACTACCGTATCGCAGTCTCCCAGTGGGAGCTCGACCGGTACCTCGAAAAGTACTGAACGCGCCTCGAATTCCGACTCTTACATTCTTTCGAACTCGAATCCCGAGCCGTCGGCTTCGACGCTGACGAACACTCTTGAGCCAGCGCACGCAATCGTACACCGATGTCACTCGTCACCGGTCTCGGTCTCGTCGCCGTCGGTGCAGTCCTCATTTTCTTCTCGAAGGACATGCTCTTCGCCCGGCGATTCGGCCCGATAACTGATGGAGCGCGCTCCAGTGAGACGGGTGGTGTTGCGTTCCGGTTTCTCGGAGTTATCTGCGTCCTCGTCGGCGTCGCCAAACTGGTCGCGCCGCTCGTCGGGTGGTAGGCGGGAAAGCCGAAGCGAGAGGAAGAGAGGTTAGTCGGCGTTCGATGCGACCTGCGACGACCCGAGTGCCCCTTGCAACTGCGGGGCGACGAGGATGAACGCGACGACCACAGCAGTCCCGACAACCATGAGCGGGAGTGGCGCGTCGAGCGCGTCGAGGCCACCCCACAACCCGCCCGCGACGGCCAGTGCGCCGAACGCGACGGGGAACGAGAGCGTCGGAAGCGACTCGTGGTCGGAGAGGCGCGTCCACCCGACGAATCCGCCGAGTGACCCGCCGAGTGCCGCCGCGGCGTGTTCCGTGTGGCCCGGGCCGCCGAAGGCGAGGACGGTACCGAGCGCGACGAGACCGAGGACGGCAGAGAGGCCGAAGACGCGAGCAGGGTCGAGTAGGCCCGTTTCCTCGTCTACCGCGACGGTGAAGAGGACTTTCAGGAGGCCGAGGCCGAGGAGGACGCCGACGACCACGTCGATGCCGTAGTGGACGCCGATGACGACCCGCGAGAGCGCGACGAGACCGACGATGACTGCCGCGGCGACGACGCGACGACGGCGGTCCCAGATGTCGAGCATGACCGCAGCAGCGCCGTAGACGACGGTCGCTCCGAGGGCGTGGCCGCTGGGGAAGCCAAACCCGTCGTCGGTCGTAAAGGAGACGAACAGGTCGGCGAGCGGCGTGGGCCACGCGGGTGCAGCAGGTATCGCCGCTGTCGGTGGACGCGGGAGCGCGAAGCCGACTTTGAGTGCCGTGACGAGCGCGAGCGACGCGAACGCGAGGCCGACGAACGTCGCAGCGACCTGTCGCGGGCGCTTCGTGAGTCGCGGGCGAGCGAGCCAGTACATCGACGTGAAGACGAGAAAGTAGAACCACTGGTCGCCGAGTTGGGTGAGAAGCCCGAACAGAAACACGAGTACGTCGGGTGCGTTGGCGAGTGCGTTCTCGCCGATGCCACGCGTCTGCAAGAGCATCATTGTTAGCTGCGACGTTCTCGAACCGCATCAACGGCGCGGCTTGGAACACCGAGGGCGTTCAGGCCGATACCGAAGATGACGAAGAGGACGTAGAGTCCGAGCGTCGAGAGGAAGATGACGAGCATCGCAAAGACCGCGATGAGGTCCGACTGGAGGTAGTAAAACGCCCCCAGCGTGAGCACGGTACCGTAGAGGAGAACGAGATACGGCCCCCACCCACGGGCTTTGCCGCGCCGCATCCGGCGACGGACGTACCGCTTCATCTCGGCTTCGAGTTTGGGCTTTTCTACCGTCCGCTCGGTCACGTCACTCTCGAAAGAATCGAGGTCTGCGCGAAGCTCTTCGACGCGCGATTCGAGTTCTTCGATGTCGGGCGCACCGCGGGGAGAGACAGACGAGTTGGGCTGGTCGTCACCAGCGCCCTCGCCTCCGTGCGGTCCATCGTTGTCACCTCGGTCGTCGCTCATATCCGTATGCCCTTCATGTCGGACTCCCTGATGTTGTACCTGCCGGTCCATTTCGCTTCCGTGGTCACCACCGTCACCACCACGGCCCGGCCCGTTCTCGGGGGCATCGACAGGTAATTCGTCACTATCGCCGAGCAAGACGGCGTTGACGACGGCACCCGCGAGGAGAATCACGCCCGAAAAGTAGAACCACGTGACGAGAAGCAAGACCGACCCGAGTGCGCCCGCAATCGACCCCGCGGTGTACTGCGTGTAAATCCCGAATCCGACGCCGAGTAAGGTCCACCCGACGGCGGCGACGAGCGTCCCCGGAATGACCTGCCGAGGCCGGAGTTTCATGTCGGGAAAGACGTAGTAGAGCGGGAAGAACGCGACACAGAGCGTTATGAACAGAACGAGCGGCGAGAGGTACTGCACGAACGGAAGTTCGAGCAAGGCGATGAGCGCCGTGAGTGCCGCGACGCCGACCGTCCCGAGGCCGATGCTGACGAGCGCGATGATGCCATCTTTGAGTTGGTCGAGGATGCCACCGGATTCGGACCCGTAGATGCGCGAGAAGGCGATATCGAGGCCACGGAAGAGTTTGAGTGCACCCCAGACGGAGAGACCGAGACTCACGATACCGATACTCCCTTGACCGGTCTGGTCTTCGAGTGCTCGCTGGACTATCCCCTGACCGGCGGGCACGAGGTACTGGTTGATCAGTTCCTCGAGTTGTGCTTGTAGTTCCGCACCACCAATCGCGGTCGTCACGACCACCGCGAGGACGAGCAGCGGAACCAGCGAGACGAGCGCGTAGTACGAGATACTCGCCGCGAGAAAAGTGATTTCTCTGTCCTGTATCGTTTCGACGACGGTCCGAGCGAGGGAGACGATTTCGCGGATTCGCGCGCTCACGTATCACCCGAACGACACGCGAGACAAAGAAACTACCCCGAATTAGACAGTCAGGTTCGCTTCAGGCTTCGGGGTCCAAAGAGGCCGTCGCCTCTCGAATTTCGGCGATGGTTGCGTCCGTCTTGAACGCGGTTCCGTGATAGTGAGCGTCGGTCGCTTCGAATCCGGCCTCGCGGATGGCTTCGAGGAACTCCTCCATCTTCGGGGCAGAGCGGCCCCAGAGTTTCGTGAGTCGGTGCTGGTCGAAGTGTGTCGGTTGGTCGAGTTCACCTTCGAGCGTGTCGAGCATCTTGCGGGCGCGTTTGGCGCTGTCGAAGTCGTCGGTAATCTCGTCACGAACGTCCGCGACGAACGCTGGGTCGCAGATGGGGCCGAGCCAAATCGGGCCTGCTTCGAGGATGCGCGTCGAACCGCAGTTCGAACATTCTTCGGGCGGGTGCGCGACGAGCGAGGCTTCGTGTTCGCGGTGGAGACAGTCTTCGCAGTTGTAGACGAAGCCGGTCGATTCGAGGAGTTCGTCGGCTTTCGTGGCGCGTCCGTCGAGTTCGAGGTAGGTGCGGGCGTAGTGACGCGTCGCGTGCGAGAGAATCGGAATCGCGGCTTTGTCGTGGCGGGCGGCGGTGCGGACGAGTGCGCCGATGAGGACGCGAAGGCCCATCTCCGAGTGATAGTCGGTATTCTGCGGGAGACAGCCATACTTTCGAATCCCACTCTTCTGGTGTGCGCCACAGAGGGGAGCGGTGTCGGTTGCGGTGACACACACGAGGTCGCGGGTGTTCGCCATTGCGGGGTCGGCAAAGGGCATGGGCGTCCCGAACGGGTCGAGGTCCACGATGTCGAAGACGGTCTCAGAGTCGTAGAGGAGGCCGTTCGCGTTGCGGTGGACTGCCTCGCCGTCGAAGCCGTTGTGGTCGAGGTTGTGTTGAGCGAGTTCGACCGCGTCGGGGTCGAGGTCGGCGCAAGTCACGTCGTAGCCTTCGTTGGCGGCTCGAACACCACGAATCCCGGAGGCGGCCATCGCGTCGAGATACGTCTGGGCGCGGGGTTCACGTTCTTTGTAGGCACGAAGGACGGCCACCGTCACGTCACGGTTCAACTCCTGTGTCGGGTTGTAGAAGACGCCGTCACCGGTCCCTTCTGACGCGCCGTCTCGGGCGTCAGCGACCTCGATTTCGACGCCTCCCTCGCTCACGAACATATCTCAATTCGCCCGTGGGGGCGGAAACCGATTGCGATGCGCCGCGCCGGTCGATTACTACGGCACCGAATGGGTTTTGACCGCGACTCTCGAAGCGAGCGTGTGGACACGGCCGAAGCGTGGCGAGCGGCGCTTGCCGAGGCAGGTAAGTTAGCGCCGGATATCGTCCAGCAAATCGTGGATGCCCACGGAAAGAGAGGCATTCAGGCCATCGAAGCCGTCTCCGAAAAGCGAGTCAAACGCTACCGCGACTTCGACGTGGTCGTCGGCTACGACGACGAGTACGTGGTCGAAGACCGCGGGTGTACGTGTAAGGACTCGCACTACAACCTCGACCCCGACGAAGGCGAGCGATGTTGGCACGTTCTCGCCGTAGACATCGCCGACGCCCTCGACGAAGTGGATTACCACGACATGTGGTACTCAGACGTTCGTGAATTTTTGTAAGTGGTACCGACCACAACGCTTTCTGAATCGCGCGACCAAGCCGAACTAAGGGATGGCTGACTTCGACCTTTCTATCGATGAAAAACGCGTCTACGCCGATAAATCCGAGAAGACCACGGTGTACGTCGCCGCGAACATGGGTGTGGTGACCGTCGATGTCTCCGACGACTTAGTCGGTGGCTTCCGCATCGACCACCGGTGCGACCCGCGCGACATCGCTGGCTCTCCAGGCGAAATCGCGGTGGCAACCGCCGAAGACGTGCTGCTCGTCCGCGACGACTACCATGAACTCGACTTCGGCCCCGCCGTCGCAGTCGGCTTTCACCAGAACCGAATCGTCGCCGCCGACGAATCGGGGCGCGTCGCGCGCTTCGCAGAAGACGGGTGGACCGACCTCGGAACGGTCGAAGACGTGCGCGCGCTCGACGGGTCGCTCGTCGCGGCCGCAGATGGTGTCTATCGAATCGTTGGCGACGAACTCTCGCACGTCGGACTGGATGACGTGCGCGACGTGTCCGACCCGGCGGGGCGACTCGGAAGCGACACAGGAGTACCGCTCGTCGCGACCGATTCCGCGCTCTATGCCCTCGGGAACGGGTGGATGGAGACTCTCGACTCGGAGACGAGCGTGGTCGAGTCGATGCCTGACGGACGTGCCGACGCGGTTACGCCCGGCGGTATCGTGACGCTCGACGGCGAGACGTGGAAAGAGAATCCGATTCCGGTGGCCGAGGCCGTCGTCTCGCTTGCACACGACGCGCGAACGACCTACGCAGTGACCGACGTTGGAACGCTCTGTTTGCAGACGACTGGGAGTGAATGGCGAACACAGGTACTCGGCTTGGATGCGACGGGCATCGCGGTTCGGTAAGGTTCGGGGCACACCGAGGCCGTGATACGCTGACACACATCTCCGCAGACGCCAACGAAAAGCGGTTTTACCACCGACGAGAGACGGAGGAGTATGCTCGTACCCGGCGCATCTTCCCAGGCGCTCGCGGCCGCACTCGCTTCGGAACTCGGCGAGTCGCTCTCGGCCGTCGAGTACGACCGGTTTCCGGACGGCGAGACGCTCGCTGCCGTCCCCGGTTTCGACGCTGACACCGCCACTATCGTCGCCAGCACCGCCAGCAACGACGACTACATCGAACTACTCCAACTCCAAGACGCCGTCCGCGAGGCCGGTGCCGAGGACGTGACGACGGTCATTCCGTACATGGGCTACGCCCGTCAGGACAAGGCGTTCGACGTTGGCCAACCCATCTCGGCCCGCGCCGTCGCCCGCGCGGTGAGTACGACGACCGACCGCGTCGTCCTCGTCAACCCTCACGAAGACGCGATTGCCGACTTCTTCGACGTGCCCGTCGATATCGTCGATGCCGCGGGACAACTCGCCGACCCCCTCAGCGACCTGCACGACCCACTCTTCTTGTCGCCCGACTCGGGCGCAATCGACATCGCCCAGACCGTCCGCGACGCCTACGGCGAAGGCGAGACGGACTACTTCGAGAAGGTCCGCCTCAGCGGGACCGAAGTCGAAATCACGCCGAGCAACGCTGATTTCGAAGGCCGCGACGTGGTGATTACCGACGACATCATCGCCACCGGTTCGACGATGAGCGAGGCCGTCGCTGTCCTCGCCGAGGGCGGTGCAAAGCGCGTCTTCTGTGCGACCGTTCACCCGCTTCTCGCGCGCAACGCGCGAACCAAACTCGCCCGCGCTGGCATCGAGCGCGTCATCGGTACGGATACGCTCGAACGCGACGTGAGCGCAGTGTCTGTCGCGCCCGCACTCGCGCCGGTGTTGGAGCGCTAGCAGGTCACACACCCTCTCGCAACGGTTTTAGTGGATTATGTGCCTCAAGAGTGTATGGGACGGTACGGAAAACTCGATTATCCACGTTTGACGAAGACAGGAGTCGGCCTCGGTATCGCACTGTTCATCTTCGGTGCAGTCGGCGCAAAGGTCGCACTGGCAGCAAGTAGCGGCGGGCAACTCCCCGGATGGGAGCGAACCCTGTTCTTCGACGCAGAAGTGATTGGCGTGCTGTTGTTGCTCTTCTCGCCGATTATCTTCGGCATCGTGATGCCGCTGACGGAGTAATCCTGAGGCCATTTTCGGAATGACAGACCCAGCGTTTCCGAACTCAGCAGACACACTTATCGTCGAAGCCAACTGCGCACGCTGTCCTGCACTCGTGGAGTGCCGAAACCGAATTTCGTGGGGCGTCGGCCCCGACGATGCGACCATCGTCGTCGTTGGCGAAGCACCCGGCGCGGGCAACCCCGACGCCGACCGCTGGCAAGGCGGCAATTGGACGGGGATGTCCTACACGGCCCAGCATTCGGGACGCCGAATCCGCGAGACGATGGCCACCGTCGGCTACGAATCGGGCGTCTTCTACACCAACGCCGTGAAGTGTTTTCCCTCGGACGGCGAGGGGTCGAACCGGGCACCGACGGCGGCGGAGAAAGAGAACTGCCGTGAGCATCTCGTCGCCGAGTTAGAAACCATCGAACCTGACGTGGTGATTCCGACCGGACGACACGCGACAGAGAGCGTGTTTTCGCTGGATGGGATTTCGTTGGGTGGGTTTCTGGAGACGGTTTTAGAGCCTGTTGAGAGCGAGCGATTTGGCTACACTGTCGTTCCGTTGTTGCATCCCGCGTATCGGGACGTGTGGCTCTCTCGACTCGGCTACGAGTTGGACGAGTACTTCGAGGAGCTAGCGAGCCTGTTGCCCTGAGAAGGCGACGAGCCAAGTCGTCACTCAGTCGCAGTTCTTCCCACAGTACGCGAGAGTGCGCCGCCAGCGAACACTGCGATAACGACGACGACGAGCAGTGTGAGGACGTTCGTGACCAGAAACCCAGTGGCAGACGAGAGCATCGTTTGGATAGCCGGAACGTCGGTCACAACGAGGTAGCCGTAGGCAGTAGTCCCACCGGCGACGATTCCTGCGAGTGTCGCAGCGGCAATCGTGCCTGTGTGACTGCGCGTCACGGGAGTAGAGACGAAGAACGCGATAGCAATCGCCGCGGCCAGCGGAGCGATGACCCTGAGGACGAGACCATACAACGGCCACGAGAGAACGGGGTTTTCGTTTGCGAAGAGCCAGCCAAACGGCAGCATGACGATGCTAAATCCGCCGAGTAGACCACAGAGACCTGCGATGAGAGACGCAGTTCGGAGTACCTGTGGCCGTGAATGAGTCGCCAGCCCACGGCTCGTCCCTGCAAAGAATGCGAGTGCCACCCCGATTGCGACGGGGAGAATGCTGTACGAGAGCGTGACCAAGGGCGGAAGTGAAAACAACACTGAAGAGCCGACTGACGACACCGAATCCACCGTGACCGGTCGCCCATCGAGGAGCGTCCCAAACACCAACACTCGCTCTAAGACCCGTCCGGCGAGGACGCCGAGTGTCGTTCCAACGAGCGAACCCACACCAGCCTCTACACCTGCTCGCCGCAGAAATTCGCCGTGGACTGTTCTGTCGCGTACGAATCGGTTGCCACAGAAGACGGCGATTCGCAGTGGAACCAGGAACGCCGCCAGTTCGACGATGACCACCGGGGCCGTCCCGACGAGTCCAACAATATCACTCTCAAAGAATCGTTGAAGCGGTCCAAACGGTCCGAATGCGCCAGCAACGAACGCGAGAAGCGCGGTTACGACTCCGACCCGTTTGTGGAGGTTGTGGAGGGCAGTCGGCATGCGTTGGCTGTCAAATTCGTACCGTATGAATCTGCTGGCATCCACTCGAACGGCGACTCCTGAACAGTCCACAGAAAGTGGCTTTCTGGGTTCGCTCTCGTCGTGTCGCAATTCCCAGCGAACCAACCAACAGCGAAGAAAACCAAACGCAGGTGGCTCCAAACTTTCTTTTCCTCGCCACGCAACTCCTCACACATGCCCGACTGCATCTTCTGCGCAATCGCATCCGGCGACATCCCCGGACGAGTCGTCCACGAAACCGAACACACGCTGGCGTTTCTCGACGTGAACCCGCTCGCGTCGGGCCACACACTCGTGATTCCAAAAGACCACTACGAACGTCTCGACGAGGTACCCGCCGAACTCTCTGAAGAACTGTTCGGTGCCGTCTCGGAACTCGTCCCCCGCGTCGAAGACGCCGTCGATGCCGATGCGACGAACGTCGGTATCAACAACGGCCCCGCCGCCGGACAGGAAGTAGACCACGTCCACATCCACATCGTCCCGCGATTCGAGGGCGACGGCGGCGCGCCAATCCACGCAGTCGCAGGCGAGCGTCCCGACCTCTCGGACGACGAGATGGACGACATCGAAGCCGCGATTTCGGCGTAAGTAGCCTCTTTTTCTGTACTCCCCAGCGACCGAAGGTATTAATCTGAAAACAAAACCAGTCGTCGTATGTCAGTTCCGACGACGCTCGCACTGGTTGGCACGACGGGAGGCGCAGGCACGACGCGACTCGCAGTCGAACTCGCCTCAGCGTTGGCCGCAGACGGCCGCGGCGTAGCGATTCTCGATGCTTCGTTTGCGACCCACGGACTCTCTGATTACGTCTCTGGGACGCTCAGTCCTGATATCACCCAACTCGTCACCGACGAGGTAGACGAACCGCTGTCGTCGGGACTCGTGAATCTGGATATCGATGCTGCAGGGCGGGTCGCCGTCTGCCCGGCGGCCGCACCGTTCGAGCGACTTGCGCGAGCGATGACGCCCGATGCGGCCCAAGCCTTCGAAGGACGAATTTCGGATGCCGCGAATCGGTTCGACCACGTCATCGTGGACACACCGCCGATTGCGTCGAATCCCGCGGTCGCCGCCGCGACGACGTGCGAGCGAGTTGCGCTGGTCGCGCCCGCAAGCGTTCGCGGTGCCGATGCAGTCAGTCGCGTTCGCGCTCGTGTTGCCGACGTTGGTGCTTCCGTCGATGCGGTCGTTTCGACGTTCGGCGCGCTCGACGACGCGGACGTGGTGATTCCCGAGAGCGAGTACGCAGCAGTCACCGAGGCACCGGCGGCCAACGAAGACGACGAACTCGCCGCTGGTGTCGTTGCGGCGGCGTCGGTGTTGCTCGATATCGAACTCTCGGCGATAACTGAGTCGGGTGGGGTCCTCTCGTCGGTCGAAGGATACGTCCGTCGCTGAGTCGGGGCACTACTTTCCAAAAATCGAGAGGGGAGAGAGGTCTCGTTAGAACTGCAGGTCAGTGACCGAACTCATCGTTTCGGCCAGAGAGTCGCGCTTTGCCACAGCGGCATCGCCGTGATTCGTCAGCGCACCCTGGACTGCTTCGGCGAGGGGGACAATGGGGTCGTGTGTCTCGATGTACGTCGCCAGCGCGAACTCGGTCGGGTCCGCGCGAGTGAGTGCGAGCGCATCCGCTCGCGAGAGACGGCCATCGATCCAATCGCGTACGATGCGGCGTGCTTCCGGGGCGAGGGGGTTCACACCGGTCACGCCGCAACAGTGGAGTACTTTCGCCGCCGTCACCGGAGCGATACCTGCCGCGCGAGCGTTGTCTCCGAGCGCCGTGCCTGACTCGTGTGCCTCGACAACCTGCTCCGCGGCCGCAGGCGTACATGGAAGCGCGTCTGCGTGCGTCTCGAAACGCGTACGGAGCGAGACACCCGTGTCGTCAATCGTCGGGACGTTGCGCTGGCGCTGCTTTGTCGTCACCGGCCCTAATTCAGCGGCGATATCCGAGAGCCCCATCGCTCAAGTGTCGAGCCTATCCTGACAAAAGCCTTTCCACCAAAATTCACGTTTGATATTTGCACTGAAGGCCGAGATGTCGTCGTAGCGAGAGTGTCGTTCTGTGAGCCGCTCGATTCGCTCGACTCAACTTTAGGCACCAGCGACAATCGGACGAACCACGACACGCTGTATTTGCACAGTAACTAAACACCAGTTTTGATAATTATTACAGAGAGCGTGGGCGGTTCACAGCTCGTCTGAGTAACCGACGCTACGAACTGCTGTCTCTCTCATCCGATTTTTCGCCGTCAGAGAGTAACTCGTGGATACTTCCAGCAGTGAGGTAAAAGAAGACACCACCGAATACGACGAGCAACAGCACCACGAACGGATTGGTTATCTTGACATCTCCATAGACGACGGCGACGAGAGATGCGAAGAATATGACACCAGTCGTGCTAATTCCACGGATAGTGTAGCGATTCGATTCGAATCTCTCGAACATCTTCTATAGGTCTGGTCTGAGAGAGTACAAATTTCTTGTTGTGAATGTGATATTCCCTCGGAATCGGCCATTCTCTCAGTTGGTCACCTGTCGTTGCGTCTACACCCACAGATAGAGAGCAATAGCCTACCGGTGACCGGTACGTTCGATGGGCAAAAATGGGGTCCGAACCCCCGAATTTTCCTCCATTTAAATACCCTTTCAGCGCCGATTTTCAATTGTAATGAGTAAAGCACACTCCCCCAATGGTTGCCCAGAATGTAACGGACACCTCGATTTCGACGCTGGCGAGACGGTCTGTTCGGACTGCGGACTCGTCGTCTCCGAGTACCGAATCGACCACGGCCCCGAATGGCGCTCGTTCTCCGACGACGACCGCAACCCGGCACGCACGGGCGCACCACTGACCCACTCGCGCCACGACCGCGGGCTTTCGACCAAAATCGGTCGTTCGACGCGTATCAAAGGCCGCAAGCGCCGCAAGTTCGCACGCCTCCGCCGTCAGCACAACCGCGCCCGCATTTCGAGCAAGCGCGAGCGCAACCAGGTCTACGCCTTCACCGAGATTCGTCGCGTGACGAGCGCGCTGTCGCTCCCTAATACCATCCGCGACCAAGCCTGCACGCTGTTCAAATCCGCGCAAAAAGAAAACCTCCTTCGCGGGCGCTCGCTCGAAGGCTTCGCCGCCGCGTGTATCTACGCCGCCTGTCGCGTGATGGGCGTCGCCCGAAGCGTCGAAGAAGTGTGTGAAGTCGCAAAATCGACCGAGGCCGAACAACAGGCCGCCTACCGCGCGCTCAACCGCGACCTTGGATTGCCCATCGCGCCGACGCCACCGACTGAGTACATCCCTCGTTTCGCCACGAAACTGGACCTCGATTGCGACGTGGAGCGTCTCGCCCGCGAGTACGCGACTGAGGCACAGGAAGACGGTAGTCTTGGCGGCAAGAACCCCTGCGGCGTCGCCGCGGCCTGTCTCTACACCGCTGCCCGCGACCTCAACGCCGACTGCACGCAGTCCGAAGCGGCGGACGTCGCGGACGTGACGCCCGTCACGCTGCGGAAGACCTACGTCGCACTCCGTGACTGAACAGCGAGTATTTGACTGAAGAAAGAGCGACTCTTCTCACAACCGGCAGGCGGTGACTGCCGATGCGAGTTCCTGAATTCGCGCACTGGCGAGACAGTTCGGTGCGCGTGCGACGACCGGGTTCACCTGCTCGATTGCCCTCCCTAGTTTCGGGTCTGCCGGAATCGCCGTCGCGGGCGCACCGAGTACGTCGGCAAAGGCGTCCAGCGGCGCGTCGTCGATGACACGATTGACCGCGACGGCGACGAGACCACAGTCGAGTTCACGAGCGAGTTCGCGCGTTCGAACGGCATCCGCGAGCGCGTAACCTTTCGGCGAGGCAACGATGAGACAGGCATCGGCGACGGCGAGTGGGACACCTGCATCCGCGCGCATCCCGGCGGGGCAGTCCACGACTACGTCGCCGTAGGCCGCTTCGACCGACCGAAGCGTCGCTGCAAGCTTTCGAACGTCCGCCGACCGCGCGCCGACGAGGCTTCTACCGCAGGGGAGAAGTGTCACCGGCCCACCCTCACGGACTGCTTCGACCGGCTCTGCTCGCCCGGAGAGTACGTCGTGGAGGTCCGGGCCGGGCGCGTAGGGGAGATTTGCCATTCCCAAGTCGGCATCGACGACCACGGCGTCCAGTGCTGCACCGAGTTCGAACGAGAGCGTCGATTTGCCGACGCCACCTTTGCCCGAGACGACGGCGAGAATCATGCGACTCTCCCAAGTGCGTCAGTCGTCGGAGACACTTTCGCCGCTCGGTCCGCCAAGGCAGTCGCACGCGCGGCAATCTGCCGCAACGTCTCACGCTCGGCATCGAGGTGGGGAAGCGACGTTGGGTCGGCATCCGACTCCGTGAGGATGGTCGCTGCGTCGCTGACGCCGACGCCTTCCAAGCACTCCGCGAGTTCGAGTTGTCGTTCGAGGGCCTCGAAGTAGGCGTGGAGGTCCGCAGGAAGCACCTCGGCCTTGGCGGTGTTGGGTGTAGGCGAAACTGGAGTTTCTCGAATCGGTACGTCGGCAACCGCGTCCGCAACGTCGCCGTCGGTTGCGGTCGGTTCACTCTCTGTGGGTGAACTCTCGTCGTTGGCAGAGCGGTTCGTCGATTCGACGGCCGGTGACACCGAAACCACGTCTGCGGGCGGGCGAGAGGGACCAAGTTCGCGCACCACGTCGTCGGGCGTCATCTCACTGTCTTCGACAGCGCGACCGAGTACCTCGACAGAGACCACTTCGACATCTTCCGCGTCGCCATCGGGCACGACGGGACACGAATAACCGAGTGCGCGGGTCGATTCGGCGGGAATCGTTCCTTCGTACCCCATCTCGTCCCACCCCGACTCGGGAACACCACGACGACGTGGCGGCAATACTGGTCCACCGAGGTGGTTTTCGACGCGCACCCGGCGGTCGATAGGGGCCGTATTATCGAGAACGACCGAGACGAGCGTCAGGCCGTCAACAGTCGAAACATCGAGCGTGTAATCCATGACGGGGATGGTCGCCTCTTCGTATTTAAATCAAAGCCGGATAACTGGCGTATCGAGCGCGGCGGCCGCCGTCTCAGCGTCGTCGAAGAAGTCGCAGGCGAGAACCACCGGTGCGTCGAGGTCGGCGAGCCGAATGCAAGCGAGCGTGGTTAGGAGTGAGTCAAAAGCGACTGAACCGGATGCAAAATCGGCGAGTGTCTCAGCCGTCTGTTCTGCCGCTGAAGCATAGCGGTCGCTGAAATACGCGCGGGACTCGCGACGACGGTTGTCGAGTGCATCTTCGAGTTTGAGTCGTTCTTCGCGCTGGTCTCGGACGCCTCGTGCCTCTCGTTCGAGCGCCGACAATCGCTGTTCTGCGGCGATTCGCTCGGTTTCGACTTCGGAGAGTTTCGTCGTCGTCTCGCGCAGTTTCCTTCCAACGTCAGCCACCGCCCCGTCGTCTTCGGCTTCACGGTGCGCCGTGAGCCGCCCGCGAAGCGCCGCCGTCTCTTCTCGCAATCGCGCCACGTCGGCACCGGTTTCTGCGACTCGCTGACGTGCCGAATCGAGGTCCGGTGGGGTGGCGTTCGCCGATGTAGACACGTCTCTACGTCTTGCTTCGAGACGAGCGAGGTCGGAATCGGCAGGCGATGACTCGCCGCGAGAGCGCCCGACTGCTTCGAACAAGTTCCCGGGAGACGAAAGCGAAGACGAGACGACGCCAAGCGTTTCGTGGCCGGGGCCGGGTGCTGGACAGTCGATAGTGAGTTCTGGAACACTGGCCTCGTCACGGACAGCATCGGCGACGGTTTCGGCGTCGAGTTCGAACCCCAAGAGGTCGATACCGCGTCCCGTTCGAACCGTCCCATCGAGAAGTCGGATTTTCATAGCTCACGGGTTCGCATATCGGCGACAGACGGATGATCGGTCCCCACCGCGAATTTCGCGTAGGGGGTTGACGTCGCGTCGCGTGCTTCGTATTCAGCCGCCGCGGTCCGGACCGATTCGGAAACCGACTCGAACTCGTTGAACGGTTCTGTCTCCAGAATCTGCACGTCGTGGTCGTGTTTCTGTTTCAAGCGGAGCGCGAGAAACGCCCCGAGTTCGGTCGCATCGAACAACGCTGCCCGCCCGAATCGTCGGACGATAGTCTCGTCGTGGGTTCGACAGATGTTCCGAAGCGTCGTCCGCGCGGCCTTCGAATACGTCACGACGAGTAGCACAGCAAGTCGGTCACCAAGTGGGAAGAAAAGTCGTTCGACAGCGGTCAGACCTGTTCGACCGAGAAGTCGATGGTTGTCGTCTCTGTGTCGGTCGCATCGGCGAGTAACCCTTCGACGCGACCCTTCGCGTCTGCTTCGCCAGAGGCGAGGACGACGATGCCTTCGGCGCGTTCGTCGCCGACGGCTTTCCACGCATCGAGCGACCCTTCGCCGGTGTCGGTCTCGAACTCGGTTGCGAACGTCCGAAGGACCGTCACGACGCGCTGTTCTGTATTGGCGAGGTCAGCATCGCCCGACTCGAAGTCGCGGATGGCGTCTTCGATGTTCCGGATGGCGGAGATTCGGTCCATCTACGTCGCCCGGTACACGTCGCCGCGCGGTTCGTAGATGTCGCCTTTCATCTTGAGTTTCTCCAGTTGGTCGTTGACGGTACTCTCGTCCATGTTCAACTCGCTGTGCGCACGTTCGAGTACGTCGTCGTGCGGCGCGCCTTCCTCGAACTCTTCTTGCATCGTGCGGATGAGTTCGAGCAGGTTCTTGATACGGTCGCGTTGGGTCTTCGAGCGACCGGTCTCGACGATGTCGGCGTCGAACTCACCAGTCTCGGGGTCCATCCCGATGTCGCGCAGACAGGATTCGACGATGTCGGTCACGCGAACGGCGTCTTCGCGGGTGACTTTATCGGAGAGGCGAACGCGGGCAGAGGCCTCCGAGAGACGGACGAGTGCTTCGAGTTTACGCGCCGTCACGGGAACAGGGGCGTCGTCGTCGGCACCGCGAGCGCGGAAGTCCACGTAGAAGTCGCGGATGACCTGTTTTGCCTCGTCGGTCATCGTCGGGTAGCACGTTCGTTTCGCGTAGGCGATGTACTTGCGAAGGAGGTCGGCCTCGATGTCGGGTGCGACTTCGTCGGTGACGGCGTTGACCTGTTCTTCGGTGAACTCCGAGTTCGGCACGTTAGTTCGCTGGGTGTTCAGCTCACCGGCATAGTTGGTCTTCAGGATGTGGTCGGCGAGTGCAGAGTCCGAATCGGGGTCCGGGTTGTCGGTGACGGTGAAGATGAGGTCGAAACGCGAGATGAGCGCGGGTTCGAGGTCGATTTGCTCGCCGATAGGTTCGTACTGGTCGAACCGGCCGTATTTCGGGTTCGCCGCGCCGAGGAGCGAACACCGCGACTTGAGCGTCGCGTTGATACCGGCTTTAGAGACCGAAATTTGCTGTTGCTCCAGTCCTTCGTGCATCGCAGAGCGGTCCTCTGGGCGCATCTTGTCAAGTTCGTCCACCGCCGCGATTCCTTTGTCGGCGAGGACGAGCGCACCCGCTTCGAGCGTCCACTGCTGGCCGTCGCCGAAGTCGTCGCGGACGGCGGCGGCGGTCAAACCGGCGGACGAGGAACCCTTACCGGAGGTGTAGACCGAACGTGGCGCGATGTGTCGTATGTACGAGAGCATCTGCGACTTACCGGTACCGGGGTCACCGATGAGGAGCATGTGCAGGTCGCCACGAATCCGAGAGCCATCGGGCAGGTGCTTTGTGACACCGGAGAAGAGTTGCAGAATCATGGCGAGTTTCTCCTGGTCGTAACCGTAGATGGCGGGCGCGACCGAGGCGACCATCTTCTCGTAGATGTCTGGGTTGTTCGAGAGTTCGATGACCTCGGCGATGTCCTCGTCGGTAATCTCCATGTCTTCGAACTCTTCGTCCTCAATTGCGAGCGCGATACCCTCCATGTAGTAGTCGAAGACGGAGGTCTTCTCGTTGCCCGAACTCACCTGTTCGATGTGGAGAATCCCGACGGCGGTGACGTGGTCACCGGCGGTGACCTTGCCGGTCACGTCGTCTTGGAGGTTCATGTCGATACTCTGCGGCGTCTCGCCCCCGCGCAGGCCTTCGGGGGACTCTTGAATCCGCAGTTTCTGTGAATCGACGAAGTTCGACTGGTCGAAGTCGATTCTGAAGGGTCCTTGTCGCTCACAGCCCTGGCACTCGTGTGGCTCTTGGAAGCCACCGTCGCCCTGCGGGATATAACTCATCGTTCCACAGCGTTGGCACTCGAATGCGGCTTCGGTAATCTTGGGCCGCACGTCCGTCGCCTTGCGGACGATTCCTTGGACCGAGATGAGTTTCCCGATGTGGTTGTCGTTGACCCGGATGTTGCGGATGTCGATGTTATCCGGGAGGTTCCGCATCCGAACGTGTGCCTGACCCAGTTTGACGTCCGCGGGCAAGTCGAACAGGCGAAGTGCCTCTTCGGCGTACTCTTGGAACTGCCCAGGTTTCGTCAGATAATCTTCGGCGAGTTCGGTGTCGAACGTGTAGAGGTCGTTGTAATCGATGTACAGCGACCGTTTCTCTTTCGGATACTGCTGTGCCAGTTGTCCAATCTGCTCTCGATAGTAGTTGCGGTAAAACTGGATAAACCGCTCTGTCAACTCTCGATTCTGCGGGGCCTGCGCCATCGAACTTTCCTTTGTTCCCGACTGGTTAAGAACCTTCGTCGTCGCCGAGCGGGGTCACCTCACGTTCACCGAATTCGCCGCCCTACCAGCCCCATTATGCTACTGGGTGACATACACTAGTGTGGTTCTCGCGTCGTCACGAACGACCCCGAGCGGCGCGCAGAACAGAGGTGTTGAACTCGAATGCAATTCATCGTCCGGTTGACGCACTCACCGGATAACTGTTGGGCGAGACCGGAGCACAAAGGCAAAGCGAGCGAACTCCACGACAGACTCGAAACTGCCGAGGAGTCGTTTGGCGTCACGGTTCACAACGCCTTCGTCGCCCCGAACGAACACACGTTCTACCTCGTCCTCGAAGCAGAATCGTTCGAAGGAATCGTCGGACTGCTCAGTCCGCCAATCCTGCAAGACCACGAAGCCGACGTGATACCCGTCACGTCGATTGCGGGTGGGATGGAAGCGACCGGCGTCGAATAACACGACGCCACAACTTTTTCGCAGAGACGCCAGTAAGAAGCGTCTCAGAACGACACGTCCGTCTCGATGTCTTCTGTCGCCTCTCGAAGCCCAGTTCGACGGGTCTCTTCAGTGAGGTTCTCAGAGAGCGCCTCGTCGGTGAGCAAATCCGAGAAGTCGTCGCGGAAGCGGTGGTTCACTCGTGTAGAGCGAAGGTCCGCGTCCGCAACAGGGCGAAAGAGCCGGACAATATCTGCCTCGGTGTCGAGTTCGTCCGCGACTTCCTCGTCGGAGCGGTCGTTGGCGACGAGCTTTTCGAAGCGGTCGTAATCGAAGGGAGTGTCGCGGTCGGCGTCGCGGACGAGGTGCAGGTCGAAGCGAGCGGTTCGAACCTCGTCGGGAGCGATATCGAGGTCGGCCGCCAGTGCTTCATCAGTGTCGCCGCCGTAGTAGCCGACGACGAGACTCACGAGCGCGTCGGTTCCGAGTTCGGTCCGAAACTCGAATCGCTCGCGCATCTGTTGGATGTCCCCGCGGACGCGTGTGCGAACTTCTTCAGGGTCGCCAACGTCGGCGAGCGAGCCGCGTCCTTCGGACTGCCGCTCGGTGACAGTGTCCGACCCGGTCGTCTCGATGAAGATATCACGGAGTTCGGCGGTCTTCTCGTCCATAGAGAGTGAATAAAACGCGAAGCATCTTGAATGTCTCCGACCCTCGTAAACCGGCATATTAAACTTGGTTTACGAGACAGCGAGCGTATGGCAACCGAACACGACTCTGTCGAACTCGTCGGCGACGAACTCGTCGGCAACGTCGCTCGTGCGGCGCTCTTTGCGGCGCTCATGGGCGCGGCCGCGTACGTGTCGTTCCCGAATCCACTCTCGCCGATTCCGGTGACGATGCAGGTACTCGTCGTCTTCCTCGCCGGTATCTTTCTTGGACCAGTTTGGGGTGGCGCGTCGATGGTACTCTATCTCGTCGCCGGAAGTCTCGGCGCACCCGTCTTCGCCGGTGGCTCTGCTGGCTTTGGCGCGCTCGTCGGTCCAACCGGTGGCTACCTCCTCTCGTATCCCCTCGCCGCCGCCGTCACGGGCGCTATCGTCCACAACGGCGTCACGCTCGGTGACTACCGCGTGAACACGCTCCGACTCGTCGGCGCGATGGTCGCCGGAACCGTCGTCATCTACGCCCTCGGAACGATTGGATTCGCGTTCGTCCAGAACATCGGCCTCGGGGCGGCCTTCTGGGTGGCCTCGGCCGCGTTCATCCCTGCCGAAGCGTTCAAAATCGCCGCCGCCGTCGGCATCGTCCGCAGCGACGCAATCGCGGCAAATTAGATGATTCAGGTCGAGTCGCTCGTCCACCGCTACGGCGAGACGGCCGCACTCGATGGCATCGACCTCACCATCGAGGACGGCGAGTGCGTCGCTCTCGCGGGGGCGAACGGGTCGGGGAAGACGACGCTCGTTCGTCACTTCAACGGCCTCTTAGAACCCGACGAGGGGAGCGTCACTGTCAACGACCGCGACGTCTCCGAGAACCTCGTCGCCGCGCGAACTGCCGTCTCGATGGTGTTCCAACACCCCGAAGACCAACTCGTCGCGGCCACCGTCGGCGCGGACGTGGCATTCGGCCCCGAGAACCTTGGACTCGACCGCGACGAAATCGACCGGCGCGTGGAGGAATCGTTGACCGCCGTCAACCTCGCAGGTCGCGAGTCCGACCGCGTGGACACCCTCTCCGGCGGTGAGGTCGAACGCCTCGCTATCGCTGGCGCACTGGCGATGGACCCCGACCACCTCGTTCTCGACGAACCGTTTACGGGGTTAGACGAACCGGCGAGACAGTCCGTACTGAACCGATTAGGGGAACTTCGGGAAGATGGAACGAGCCTCATCATCGTCACCCACGACCTGCGCGACGTGATTTCGCTCGCCGACCGCGTGGTCGTACTCTCGAACGGGCGGGTCGTCCTCGACGGTGAACCGGCCGACGTGAACGACGAACTCGCCCACTTCGACGTTCGAGCGCCTGATTCGCCGTGTTGAGCTACGAACCGGGTGACTCACTCGCCCACCGACTCGACCCGCGAGCGAAACTCGCCGTCCAAGTCACGTTCGCGGCGGCGGCGCTGGCCTACACGACACCCATGGGATTGCTCGTCCTCGGCGTCGTCGCACTCGGTTGTCTGCGCGCCGCGAACACGTCTGTCCGGGCGTCGCTCTCGGCGCTCAAATTCGCGGTTCCGTTCCTCCTTCTCGCACCCATCGTGGAAGGGGTCACACTCGGGTCGCCGTGGTTCGTTCCAAGCGACGCCATCGACCCCGCACTGGCGAGTATTCGTGTCGTCCTCGTGTTTCTCGTTGCGGCCGCCTACGTCCGAACGACGCCGGTTCGAGACTCGCGCGCCGCAGTGCAGCGACTCGTCCCGGGGCGAGTTGGAATCATGCTCGGCGTCGGCGTCTCGCTCGTCTTCCGGTTTCTCCCGCTCGTGCGACGCGATTTACTGCGAGTTCGAGAAGCGCAGGCGGCCCGACTGGGAACCGAACGGCGACTCCACGAACGACTCTCGCTCGTCGCAGCGGGTGGCCTTCGTCGGTCGTTTGCACGGGCAGATTCGCTCGCACTCGCACTTCGGGCACGCTGTTTCGCGTGGAACCCGACGCTTCCGGAACTTCGATTCGGGCGACACGACTTCCCGGCACTTCTTGTCGCACTCGGACTTGGGATTGCTGCAATACTTTCTCTCGTCATATCTGCCTGAGATTTCGGCGGACAGCGGCGATTTCCGTTGACAAGATTTAACACCTCGTTCTCCGGTGATTGATTATGGTATTTGTGGCCCAGGCGGAGGTCACTCGGGAGACCTTCTGGACGATTAGTCCAACCGGTGAGGCGCTCTTCTACGGCCTCGCTGGTATCGCCATCCTCGTATTCATATATGGGGTGTACGAGCGGATTGCGAGATACGCTCGTGGTGGCGACGACCCGTTTGACCGCCTGTCTGATTTACCGGGGCGAACAGTGCGCGCGACGAGACTCGTCTTCTCGAATCGAAAGCAGTTCGACAGAGACACCTACGCGGGCGTGATGCACACGCTCATCCTCTGGGGCTTTCTGACGCTCCTCATCGGAACGACCATCCTCGCTATCGACATGGACATCTGGACGAAGCTTCTCTCCCAAGAGTCCTTCTTCGTCGGCCAGTTCTACCTCTCGTACTCCTTCGTGATGGACTTCATGGGCCTCGCCTTCGTCGTCGGCATCGGCATGGCCCTCTGGCGTCGTTACGGCGTCCGTCACCCCCGCCTGTGGGGCAAGCACACCGGCTTCGAAGATGCGGCGTTCATCTGGACGCTCTTCTTGCTCGGCGTCGGTGGCTACGTCATCGAAGCCCTCCGCATCGTCGGCACTGGCTTCCCCGACTTCGAGACGGTGAGCTTCGTCGGCTGGTTCGTCGCGCTCGTGTTCGAGGGCGTCGGCATGGGTCCGGGACTGGCCGAAAGCCTCTACCGCCTCGGCTGGTGGTCGCACGCGATTCTCGCACTCGCGTTCGTCGCGGCGATTCCGTACGCCAAACCGCTCCACATGCTCACGTCGTATGCGAACCTCATCACCGCCGACGAGAAAGCAGGCGTTCGCCTGCCCAAGGTTCCGGCAGACACCCCGCCAGACGAGATTGGCTACGTCTCGGAAGACGACTTCTCGTGGAAGGCGCTGCTCGATTTCGACGCGTGTACGAAGTGTGGCCGCTGTTCGGACGCCTGTCCGGCGAAGGCCTCCGGTCGCAACCTCGACCCCCGCGACGTGATTCTCGACTTGAAGACCTACCGAGACTCACTTGACGCGGGCGGCGACTCAATCGACATCGTCGCGGACGGCGGAACTTCGGTTATCGCCAGTGAGTCGATGGACTCCTGTATGGCCTGCATGGCCTGCATGGACGCCTGTCCGGTCGATATCGAACACCTCGCGCACTTCACCGAGATGAACCGTCGCCTGACCGAAACGGGTCAGCAACAGGAATCGGTTCAGGAAGCGATGATGAACATCTTCTCGAACGGCAACGCCTTCGGCGACCCACAACGCAAGCGCCCGGACTGGACCAAAGAACTCGACTTCGAGGTTCCGGACGCCCGCGACGAACCTGTGGAGTTCCTCTGGTACGTCGGCGACTACCCATCCTACGACGAGCGCAACCGCGCCGTCGCTCGCTCGCTCGCCCGAATTTTCGAGGAGTCCGGCGTCTCCTACGGCATCCTCTACGAGGACGAACAGCACGACGGCAACGACGTGCGCCGCGTCGGCGAAGAAGGTCTGTACGAGATGCTCGTCGAGGACAACGTCGCCGCGATGGCCGACTGCGACTTCGAGAAAATCGTCTGTACGGACCCCCACTCGTACAACACGTTCCAGAACGAGTACCCGGAAATGGACGACTCGTTCGACTACCCAGTCTTCCACTACACGCAACTGGTCGAGTCGCTCGTGAACGACGGCCGCCTCGGTCTCTCGGGGAGCGAACTCACCGACCAGACGGTCACCTACCACGACCCGTGTCACCTCGGACGCTACAACGGTGAGTACGAGGCACCACGTGAGGTCATCCGTTCGACGGGCGTCTCTCTCGCCGAGATGCCGCGTAACCGCGCCGACTCGTTCTGTTGCGGTGGCGGCGGCGGCGGTCTCTGGATCGACCACGAAGAAGAGTCCAAGCCCTCCGAAGAGCGCCTCCGCGAAGCCCTCGAAGATACAGAGGGCGGTGTCGAGCGGTTCGTCGTCGCCTGTCCGATGTGCGCGACGATGTACGAAGACGGACGCAAGACCGGAAACTACGAGGAGGACATCGAGATTATCGATATTTCAGAGCTTATCGTCGAAGCACTCGACGCGAAGGCTGGCGCAGTCGGGTCGGAAACGACGCCCGCCTCGGCGGACTGAGCAGGTTTCAGCGTTTTTTATTTTTGCTGTGTTGACGAGCGGTAGCAGTTGCTCACTGGGCAAAAAAACGTGAAAACGGGTCGAACCGAGGCGACGCGCGTTAGTCGCGGTCGTACTCTTTCTTGAAGCCGCGGAACTCCGTCCGGTGGGCTTCTTCGTCGCCGAGGAGAGTCACCGCGAGGTCCTCGGTGACGGGGTCGTTGGCCTCCTCTGCAGCGGTGATGAGCGAACGGTAGGTCTCGATTGCGTCCTCTTCGGCTTCGAGGACGCCGTCGATGACCGAGCTGACGTTCGTGCTATCTTCCGGTGGCTGGAGGTTAGGTTGGCGGGCCTCGAACGTTCCCGAACCCGGTGGTTTCTCGTCGAGTTGTTTGAGACGGTTGCCGATTTGTTCGGCGTGGCCCAACTCTTCTTGAATGTCCGCCTTGAGCGACTCCTTTATCTCCTCGGCCCGGACTCCGTCGAGGACGATGGAGTTCGTCATGTAGTTCATCACCGTTTCCAGTTCGTCATGATACGCGCGCTTCAACAGCGCAGTTACGTCCTCAGACATGGCACTCTACTGTTGAATCTCTGACCACAAATACCTGTTCGCCTCCGGCAGGAAGGTCCGCATTTGTTCAGAGAGACCCCGGTAGTTCAGTCGTAGAAACAGGTATAAAGACAGATTGAGAACAATATTCAACAACCATACCAGATTGCTCCGGGTGAGAGTGTCCGCCCGTCGAAAAAACAGACCGGAAAATCGGAACCTTATATCGTGAATCAGGGTGATGCATCTCGGTCGCTGTCGGGTGACGAGGCACGAAGCGAACTTTACAGGCTGATGCATCAGCCACTGCCGCGCAAACAAGCCTTGGCGCGAGTTCTCGAAATCGGGACCCGATACCTCGGCATCGAACACGGCCACATCACGGATATCGACAAAGCCACCGATCAGTGGGAAGTCGTCAGTTCGACTGACTCGCCCGACGGCCCATATCCTGAAGGACTCACAGCAGAACTCAGTAACTCGTACTGCCGACGAACGGTAGCGCAATCTCGACCGGTAGCACTCAACGACGCGGGGAACCAAGGGTGGGCTGACGACTACGCCTATCAACTCCATCGACTCGATACGTATCTCGGAATTCGAATCGACGTGTTCGGCGAACCCTACGGAACGATGTGTTTTGTAGCGCGTGAATCACGAGACGGAGAGTTTACCGAAGTCGAACGCATCTTCATCGAACTCGCCGGAGAGGTCACGCGGCAGGTACTCGAACGGTTCTATCATCAAAAGGACCTCGCGAACCGTGACCGTCTGATTTCGGTTCTCAACCGCGTCCTCCGTCACAACCTCCGCAACGACCTGAACGTCGTCAATGGATACGCGCAACTCCTCGAAAGCCGAACGAGCGGCGACGAAAAGCGGTGGTCACAGATTATCGGCTCGACCACGACAGGATTACTGGCGACAGCTGAAAAGAGTCGGAAACTGGAGCAGTTGACGCGCACCGTCCCGGTTACCAGACCGACAGACATCGTTCCTGTCGTCCACGAGGCAGTCGATGAAACCAACCGTCAACACCCAGCCGTCGAGGTGGCGCTCACCGCTCCAAAAGAGGCAGTGACATTTGCCTCACCGGAGTTCGCAGACGCCGTCACCGAACTCCTCGACAACGCGGCGACGTACAGCGGGAGCGAACCAACTATCGAGGTGATGCTCACCCACGAATCCGACGAGACTGTTGTTCGTATCGACGACGACGGACCGGGGCTACCAGTTGACGAACAACAAGTTCTGACCGGCGGTGCGGAAGAGCCATTGACCCACGGAAGCGGCCTCGGCTTGGCGCTCGTCTTTTGGATTATTACGAACTTAGACGGCACAATCACGGTTGATGCGACCCCATCGGGGACGACAGTCGAACTTCGGTTGCAAAGCGCCACTTCGATATCGTCGAGCGAGTGACTTACGACGGGTTTTCCGCGATGTGTAGGGCGAACGCCGAGAATATCTTAGATGTACTCGACCAGTTCGACTACGTAGCCGTCCGGGTCTTTGACGAACGCGGCACGGGCATCCGCGGCGTCGATATTCAGCGGTGCTTTCACCACGTCGGGATTCTCGGCTTCCAGAATCTCTTCGAACGCCTGGTCCACGTTCTCGACTTCGATGGCGACGTGGTCGATACCCGACGGTTCGATTTGCGCCGTCGAGGTTGGGTCGTACTTCAGTTGGAGTTCCATATCGGTGTCGTCGCTCCCGAGATAGACGTTTTGTACCCCATCGAGTTCGAACTGAGAGGTCTGTTCGAGTCCGAGGACGGTGTAGAACTCACGGGTCGCTTTGAGGTCCGAGATGACGAGTGCAGTGTGAATAAGTCCCATGAGACGACTGACGCGAGCGAGAACAATAAACGGCGGCCTATGGGCAGTTTCTCGGGCGTGTGTGAGACGGGTCAGGCTTGCCGGGAGGCGTCCACGTCGATTGCATCCACGGGGCAGATATCGACACAGAGCATGCAGTCGATACACTGGTCTTCGTTCGTGGGTTCGACTTTCATCTCGCTCACGGGGTGGTCGGGCGTATCGACCCACGTGAACACGTCCACGGGGCAGTTTTCGAGACACGCGCCGTCTGCGAGACAGATGTCGTAATCGACGGCGACGTGGGTGCCGTGGATGCCGAGTTTCTCCGGTGGTTCGACGGGGCCCCAGACAGTAACACCGTTTTCTTCTCCTGCTTTCTTGCGGTTCTGGTCGAAATTCGGGTCGATAGCCATTTGCTGAAAATTCGCTGGGGGAGATACTAAAGCGTCTTCATCACGGGTCAGAGAATTCGAAGACAACGAAGTGATTCGAGACCAGTCAGCGACGAGTGGCGACCAGTGCAACTGCGGCGAGCGCGATGATTGCAACTGCTGGGCCGAATCCCGGCGTGTCGGAGCCAGTGGTAGAGGTCGCTTCGGTCGTTGTGTCGGTCGCTGTCGCTTGCGTCGTCTTCAGACCTTCCGAAAGCACCAGCGTCCCGATGTCGGTGACGTTTCCTCCGGCAGTGAGTTCGAGGTCGTATTCGAGGTCAGGTTCGCTCTCGGTGTAATTTCTCGGTCGGGATATGGAGAACCCATGAACCTCGTCACCCTCGGAAACGGTCATGAAGTGGTCGGAGTTGTAGGGTGCAGTCAGGTTGAGTAAGAAGACGACTTGTCCGTCGCCGTCGGCATCCATGAGTTGGCCGGTCGAGTAGAAGCCGTCAGATTCGGACCCAGCGGTGAACGTCGCACGCTCTGTGGTAGGGCCGAACTCGACGGTGATGTTTGCAACGCTGTTGTTGTTCAGGGGGGCGTGTACTATAGACTCGGCGAACGACGCGTTCGAACCAGTGGTCTCGGGAACCTGTTTTGCTTGCACGACGAGCGTGCCGATGTCAACGGTCTCGTTCCCGTCGGAGAGTGAGAGGTCGTAGTCCGTCTCTGCCGTGATGGTCGTCGCCGAGTCGTTCCACGAGAGATCCTCGATTCGGTCACCATTTGAGACAGAGAGATACTCGTCTGGCGTTGCGTCGGCGGATGCAGTCAAGTCGATACTCACGGTGGCTTTCCGGTCGCCGTTACCGTCGGCGAGTTCGACGGTCGTGTTGTATCCGGTGCCGTTGGACTCCCCTTCGTTGGCCGAGATACGGAGCGTTGCGGTTCTGCTCGAATCGAACGCGACCTGAATCGTCGCGGTGTTATCGATACCGGGAGTTGCCAGATAAAGAGGGTCTACGAACTCGGGTTCCTCCGGTGGCTTCGGGATAGGCGTCGCCGAAATCGGGTCAACCGCAGAGTCGTTCTCTTCGATGACGAGCGTCGCCGTATCGTTCGGGTCGTCTATTGGTCCGGTTCGAAGTTCGTAGTCACCGGCATCAAGGAGATTCGAGAGATAGTACGTCGATTGCGACGAGTTTCGAATCGAGTCGTCACCAGCAACGGAGAGATACGATTCAGGGTCGGTCTGACCAGCAGTCGAGGTGTTCATTTCGAGCGTGACGGTTCCATCGTCGTTCTCGTCAACCACCGTTGCGTGGACGAGAAATCCCTGGTTCTCGTCGCCGATGTGAACGTCGAACGTGTTGTTCGCGCTATCTGGCGTTTCGAGTGTAATTGAGACGACCTCACCCTGTTCGCCGTAGAACGCACTTTCTGTGAACTCGTAGGGCTCTGGGGAGGCCGTTGCAGGTGCGACTGCTGTCGTAAGAAGAGCCATTGCGAGAGCAATAACCAGGACGACGTTCATGTTGGAGGGGCGCATTGGTTGGTAGTTTCAAACCACCAACTAATTACTTTCTAAATTGTCATTTCAGAGTGGTATCAGTAGTGAGCGACAAGCGACTGAGTGAAAGGAAACGGGAGGGCAGTTGGAGGGCGGTACTTACGCTTTTGCAGCCTCGATGTGAGCGAGCGCTCGAGCGACGAATTCGACGTCGCGGTCGGGCGCTTCGTCACGATAGTCGCAGAGTGCGTCTACGATATAGTCGAGTTCTGCGCGGGTGAAATCTTCGTTGCCTGCTTCGACCCGCACGAGCAGGTCTGTCGCTGGCGTCGGCTCTTCGTCCTCGGAATATGCCCGCTCGATTGCGGCGAGCAGGGCAGTGTGGACAACCCACGACTCTTCGTGTGAGAGGTCGAGAGGGGCTGGACGGTCTTGTGCCGAAGTAGTCATTGTATGGTTCCGTGAGACGATACGGCCCCCAGGGTATATAGATATGTGTATTGTTGGCACGCGTCACACACAATGTCGAAAGCGCCTCGGTGAGTCGCTTCTGCGACTATTTGAACGCCGGAATTCCGGTCAAATCGGCACCGAGAACGAGCGTGTGGATGTCGTCGGTACCTTCGTAGGTGTAGACAGTTTCGATGTTGGCGAGATGTCGCATCGGCGAGTAGTCGGTCGTGATGCCGTTTCCGCCGAGCATCTCGCGGGCCGTGCGCGTCACCTCGCGGGCGACCCGGACGTTGTGGCGCTTTGCCATCGAGACGTGCTGGTGTCGGAGGTCACCTCGCTCTTTCAGGTCGGCGAGGCGGTAGGCCTGCAACTGGGCGTTCGTGATTTGTGTCGCCATCTCGGCGAGTTTGCCCTGCTGGAGTTGGAAGCGGGCGATTGGACCGCCGAACTGGTCGCGGTCTTTTGCATACTGGAGGGCCGTCTCGAAGGCGTCGCGGGCCGCACCGACGACACCCCACGAGATACCGTAGCGGGCTTGCGTGAGACACGACAGTGGGCCTTTCATGCCTTCAACACCGGGAAGGACGTTCGCTTCGGGAATCCACACGTCGTTGAGACCGATTTCGCCCGTCACCGACGCGCGCATAGAGAGTTTGTCGTCGATTTTGTTCGTCGTCACGCCGTCGCGGTCGGTCTCGACGAGGAATCCACGGACCGGCGAGTCTTCGGTCGAGGTGTCACGCGCCCAGACGACCGCAACGTCGGCGATTGGAGAGTTCGTAATCCACGTCTTCGACCCGTTGAGGACGTAGCCGTCATCATCACGTTCGGCACGGGTCTGCATGCCCGCCGGGTCCGACCCGTGTTCGGGTTCCGTGAGGCCGAAACACCCGACGTACTCACCGGTCCCGAGTTTTGGAAGCCACTTTTCCTTCTGCTCTTCAGAGCCGTAGGCGTGAATCGGGTAGATAACGAGCGACCCCTGTACGCTCGCCATCGAACGCAGGCCGGAGTCGCCTGCTTCGAGTTCCTGCATCAAGAGACCGTAGGCGCGCTGGCCGAGTCCGGGGAGGCCATATCCGTCGAGATTGGGCGCGTAGAAGCCGAGTTCGCCCATCTCGGGGATGAGTTCTGTCGGGAACGTCCCGTCTTCGAAATGCTCGCCAATGTCGGGTTTGACCTGCTCTTCGACGAATCGGCGGGCCTCGTCGCGGACCATCTTCTCTTCGCTGGTGAGGTCCGATTCGAGACCTAGATAATCGAGCATGATAGACCGTGCGATTGGCGAAGTGAAAAGCGATTCGCTCACACGTCTCGTGGCGACGCCGGACGCGAAAATCGAAGTCGTTCAGGCCGCAGATGTAGTAGATTCGGCGCGAACGCGGTCGACGTAGATGACGAAGTTGTCGAACAGGCGCTTTGCCTCGCAAGCCGCATCGAAGTTCTCGGCGGTGATGCCATCGAGAACCGACTGAATCTGGTCGTCGGGGAGGAAGTCTTTCGACCGGGTAATCTTCTCTGCGGTGTCCATGTCGTACTCGGGGTGGAACTGCACGCCGAAGGCGTGGTTTCGGCGGAACGCGTGGACGCCAAACTCGTTCTCGGCGAGCAGGGTCGCACCCGGCGGGAGTTCGGTCACGACGTCGCCGTGGGAGGTGAAGACGAGGAACTCCTCTGAGATGTCCGAGAGGAGTTCGTCGCCGTCATCGGTTTTCGAAATTCGGCTGTAGCCGAGTTCGAATTCACCCATGTCTTCGACGGTCCCGCCGAGGGCCTGAGCGACGACTTGATGGCCGAAACAGACACCGAGAATCGGCAGGCCGCGCTCGTCGGCTTCTGCGACCCACGAAAGGAGATTCTGAATCCACTCATCGTCCCAGTAGACCGACGACGACGACCCCGTGATGACGACACCGTCGTAGTCGAAGTGTGCCGGAAGGTTCCCCTCGGTCACGTCGAACTCCGAGAGGTCGGCGTCGAGTTCGCGGCGGAAGTTCCGAGAGGTGCTCGAGTCGGAGTGTGACGCATCCAAGAAGGCAAAGCGTGGCCTGGTCATTACCCGAATACAGACCATAGGTGGCCAAAGGAGTTGCGCCCGGGACGGAATTGGCCGCTGCTGATGACGCCTACTCCATGTTGTCTTCGAGAAAGCCGACGAGCGCGTCGTTGACGAGACGCGACTGCTCGACGGTGACGAGGTGGCGCGCACCCTCGAACGACTGGAACTCACCGTTCGGCAGCCCATCTGCGAGTGTGCGACCGCCTTCGACGGGCCACACCGGGTCGTTCTCACCGTGAAGGACGAGCGTCGGCGTCGTAATTTCGTACAGCGGCCCGGCATCGAACGCCTCGATAGCGGCGGCTTGTGCCGCCCACGAACTGAGTGTGGCGTCTTCCTCACGCCGCCACCCGACAATCTGGTCGCACACGTCGGGGAAGTCAGCACGGAACTCCTCGGAGAGCGCAGGAGTCAGCGACTCTCGAACCTCGTCCTCGATGGTGGGGTTACCGTAGAGTGGTTCGACGTCGAGGTTGGCACCCGATGCGGCGCTTCCGATGACGGTGAGCGACTTCACGCGCGAGGTGCTTCGCGCGGCTTGCAGACCAATCATCCCACCCAAGCCGAGGCCGACGACGTGGGCTTTTCTGACACCGGCGTCCGCGAGGACGGCGTTCAGGTCGTGTGCCAGCGTACCGACTCGGTACGGACCGTCGGGCGCTTCGGACCGGCCCGACCCACGAACGTCCATAACGAGGCTCTGAAATGGTCCAGCGAGAGCGGCGTGTTGCCAGCCCCATTGCCACGCACCGTATCCCGCGTCGCCGACGAACGCGACCGTTTCGCCGTCCCCATCGGCGTCGTAATAGAGACTGACGCCGTCGTTTGTTGCCGTAGGCATATCGCCGAGTCGGCGACCGACCGACTTAGGCGTGCCCGTCTCTCGGTGCTACCGCGAACGGATGGACCATTCAGACGACTCCTCGGCACCCGTCTCTTCGTCACGCTCTGCAATCGCGTCGAACAGTGACGCGAACGTGTAGACGGTTTTGTCGTCCTGTGTCTGCGGGTCGAGAAAGAAGAGTCCGCGCGCGCCGGACGCGTCCAACCGAACGGTGAGCGCGTGTAAGAACCGATACAGCGACTTGACCGAGACGTACTGGAGGAGAATCGTGAGCGAATCGACGACGACGAGTGGCCGAAGGCCCGATTCGTCGTCCCACGACGCGAGTTGTTCGGTCGCCTGCATACCGATACCAGTCATATCGGAGGGTGCAGAGACGTGCGACACGGTGTCTTCGGTGTTGGGAGTTCCGGTGGCTGAGTCGGTCGTGATGACCGTAAGGTCGGGTGGTCGAAAGCCGAGGAAGTCCTGCCAATAGTCGATGTCAGACGAGACCTGTGGCGAAAACGAAATCACGAGTAACGGCGTTCGTGACGGCGAACCGACATCGACGAGTTCTGTAAGCCCTGACGAACGGCCGCTTCCGAGAATCAAGACAGAGTGGCAGGAAGTACGCCCGTCGAGCAATTCGCCATAAATCATTGTCATCAACCAACACGTATCACCACTTATGTCTATCTAACGTTATTACAAAAAATATACCAAAAATAGCGTCTGAGACGCATCGCTCACAGGACAACGTAGAAAACGAGCGAAAAGTCCACGAGTGTCCGCTTACGCGTTCAGGACGGTTCGAAGGATGTCAGGAGCTTCTTCGAGCGTCTCGTCGAGCGCGTCAACGTTGGGGCCGCCGCCCTGTGCGAAGTCGGCAGGGCCGCCACCGCCGCCGCCGACTTTGCGAGCGAGTTGGCCGACGACTTCACCAGCGTTGATTGCGACACCGTCGGGGACGCCGACGACGAACTGGGCGCTCCCGCCTGCCGCAGAGCCGAGGACGGCGACGGTGCCGTCTTCGACGAGGGCGTTAGCGGTCGCACGAAGTTCGTCTGCGTCGCCGTCGAGTCGCTGGACGACGGCGGACGCGCCGCCGATGTCGATTTCGTCTGCTCCAGCGGTCGCGCGAACTTCCGCAAGTTCGGTCTTCAGGCGGTCGATAGTCTTTCCGCGGGCCTTCCACTCGGTGAAGAACCGCTCGGCCGTCGCGGGGACGTCCTCCCAGTTCACGTCGAGGATTTCGGACGCGTCGTAGAGCGCGTCCTCGGTGCGCTGGGTCGCCTCGATAGCGGCGTTGCCAGCGGCGAAGACGACGCGCTCGACACCGTCTTGGACGGGTTCGGTCGTCAGCACCTTGATGGAGCCAATGTCACCCGTTCGCTTGACGTGGGTCCCACCACAGGCTTGCACGTCGCTGCCGACGTGGATGAGTCGAATCTGTTCTCCCGGCGGGATACCACCCTGATAGAGGTCGAAGCCGTGTTTCTTCTCGGCGTCGTGACGGTCCGGCCACTCCTGTTTGACCGGGATGTTCCGCATGACGAACTCGTTGGCCACGAGTTCGATTTGCTTGACCTCTTCGCGCGTGATGCGCTCGTAGTGGGTCACGTCGAGACGCGAGCGGTCCACGCCTTTCGAGGCACCGGCCTGTCGGATGTGGTCACCGAGAACTTCGCGGATTGCGTGGCCGATGACGTGAGTCGCCGTGTGGTGTCGCATCAAGCGACGGCGGCGTTCGACGTCGAGTTGGCCGCGGACGAACTCTCCCTTACCGGGGTCTTCGTCGGTGTGGTGGAGAATCACGTCGCCCTCGATTTGCACATCGCTCACTTCGACGGTCGTATCGTCCGTCGAGAGCGTCCCGTGGTCGGCGGGTTGGCCACCGCCTTCTGGGTAGAACATCGTCTGGTCGAGGACCACGTCGTAGCCCTCCTCGCGCTCGAACACGTCGAGGACAACTGCTTCGAACTCCGTGCGGTCCTGGTCGTCGTAGTAGAGTTTGTCCGTCTCGGGGAGGTCGGCGAGGCGCTCGTCGCGTTCGGTGGTCTCTTCGCTCGCTTTGACCTGTTCGTGGCGGTCGGCGACGAGTGAGTAGAAATCGTCGGGAATGTCCACAGACGCACCACGCTCTTCGGCGATTTCCTGCACCATATCGGGCTGGATGCCGTGCGAGTCGTAGAGTTCGATGAGTTCGTCCACAGGGATGGACTCTTCGGACCCGGCGTAGTCGTCGGCGAGTTGGCGGACGCGGCGAGACCCACGCTTGAGCGTCTCGCGGTACTTGCGCTCTTCACTGCGGACGATGTCGCGGATGGTGTCGCGGTTCTCGTAGTCGAGGCGCTCGGCCTGCATGTCCACGAGTTCGTCCAGCGGCGCATCGACGCCGAGGTTGTCAACGAGGCGCTTCGTGCGGCGAAGGACCATCCGAGCGAGGTAGCCCGTGCCGACGTTCGAGGGGACGATGCCGTCACCGAACATATATGCCAGAGTACGGCAGTGGTCGGCGATGGCGTAGATGTCTTCGAGCGGGCGAAGCAGCGACGTGAGTTTCTCCGTCTCGACACCGAGTTCGTCGGCGATTTCCGCACGCGCAGTCGAGAGGTCGTCGATTTCGTCGATGTCGAGGTTGCCCGACATCGAAGCGGCGCGGTGGATGAGTTTCTCTTCCTCGTCGGTGTGTTCGATGCCTGCGTTCTCTTTGAGGAACGCAATCATGTCGGGGTAGACGGCCTCGTACACCGTCGGGGTGCCTTGGGAGACCCACGTCCAGCGTTCGAGTCCGTAGCCGGTGTCCACGATGTACGTGTCCATCGGCGAGTAGGTGTTGCCGTCTTTGAGTTCGTAGTCGCCGTCTGGGTCCTGTTTCATCGACATGAAGACGAGGGTGGCGAGTTCGGCACCGCGGTAGAGGACTTCGAACGCGGGTCCGGCGTTGCCGCCGCCGACCCACGGGTCCTCGATGTAGGTGATTTCGGAGATATCAGCGCCGAGCGACTCGAAGAACTCGTCGCAGAGACGGACCGTCTCGTCCTTCCAGTAGACTTCACCCTCGTAGGCGTACTTGTCACCGGCCTCTTCGCGGGCGTTGAAGGCGTGGTGCGCCATCATCTCGAACGCCATCGTGTGGCGGCCGGTCTTACCCACGTTGTCGATGTCCTGCATGCGGATACAGGGCTGGGAGATGGTGAGCGGGTTGGCCGGTGGCGGCGTCTCGCCGGACGTGACGAGTGGCTGGAAGTCGTAGATAGATGCCTGCGTCAGAAGGACGTCGTCACGCCAGCGGTTCGCGGCGACCGGATACGGGTCGATACGCTCGTGGTCGTGTTCCTCGAAGAACGAGAGGAACTTCTCGCGCATCTCTTCGAGTGTGTACTCCTCGTCGAATCCGGGGTTGTCGATAAAGGTGTAGTCGTCGGCCGGTGGCTCACCGCACGTCTCGCGGTCCGGGTCTCGCGTCCAGAAGTACGCGCCCGTCACGGGGCACTGCTTCCGGTAGAAGTCTTCCTCCTCGAAATAGTCGAGGCGGTACTCCGCTTCGAGTTCGCTCATTGCCCAACTCTGGTCTACCGTGAGGTAAAACAGTTCCGGGAAATGGCCGCAGACGCCCGGTTTGGGACGTTTTTCACCGACACGACCGTGGCGCTCATCTGCACGCCGACCAATTACAGCAGTATGGAACTCTCGTCCATTCGTCGGCGAAACGTCGCCGAACTGCTCGGGTGGGTCATTCTTGCACAACTGGCTGGTGTCGTCGGGAGCGTCTTCACCGTCACCGCAATTGGGTCGTGGTACGACACGCTCGTCCGCCCGTGGTTCGCCCCGCCAAACTGGGTCTTCGGACCGGTCTGGGTGACGCTCTTTACACTCATGGGAGTGGCGGCGTATCTCGTCTCCCAGTCGAACAGCCCTCGAAGCAGACGGGCACTCATCGTCTTCGGCGGCCAACTCGTGGTCAACGTCGCGTGGTCGGCGGCGTTCTTCGGGTTGGAGTCGCCCGCACTCGGGTTAGTCGTCATCGTGGGGTTGCTCGGAGGGATTCTCCTGACGATATGGGAGTTCGCACAGGTGGACCGGCGGGCCGCACTCCTGCTCGTCCCATATCTCGCGTGGGTCGCCTTCGCAACCGTCCTCAATTACGGATTTTGGTCGCTGAATTAGTCGGGTATATTTTGAACTCAGAATCGTTGTGAAAAGCCGACAGAGCCCACAAGGAGGCAGTTAATACGTTCGGCACCCATGCCGCAACGGTTATGCAGTGGGTGACCGTGGGTTAGTGAGACAGACGTGCAAACAGCCGAGAATATTGTTTTCGTGGACGACGCGCTCGCTGACGACGTTGACTTCGGCGAGAGCGTCCGTGTGTTGCGTGAAAGCGACCGTGATGGCACTTCGACGCCGGGGTGTGTGGTCGTGAGCGACCCGGGCGCGAGCGTGTCGTCTGACGTTCCGGTTGTGTTGTACACCGACGCCGACCCGGAGGCGATTGCGGACCCAAATCGATTCGACGCCTACGTCCCCGCAGGCGACCAGAAGGCCCTCGAAAGGCAGGTCCGATGGGTACTCGCACAACGTACAGCGCGGGAGTCCGAAGATAGCCGACTCAAACGGCTCTACGAGGGAACGACGAGCCTCATCATGTCGGAGACGGTCGATGAACTCTATCAGCGTGGCATCGACCTCGCAGACCGGATTTTGGCGTTCGACAACACGTCGATTATCATCGCCGACTCGGATGGCCTCTACATCCGGGCGAGTAACTCCCACGACGAATCAGACGGACCGATTCCACCGAACAAAGGCATCGTCGGCTCGACGTTTCAAAACGCGCGGTCGTTCCTCATCGACGACGTACACAGCCACCCGATCGCCGAACCACGAGAACCCTCGTATCGGTCGGCCGTCAGCGTTCCAATCGGAGACGTGGGCGTGTTCCAGGCGATTTCGAAACAGCAAGATGCCTACGACGAAACCGACCTCCGACTCGCCGAACTTCTCGCGTCGTACATCGCAGGAACCCGAACACGCATCGAGACGGAAGCACAGGTCCGCCAAGGCCGCGAACAAATCGAGCGACTTCACCAAGGTGCGGCGAAACTCGCGGCGGCGACGACCCTCGAAGAACTGTTCGAACGAACCGTTCAAGTCACCGACAACATTCTCGAATTCAATTTGAGCTATATCGGCGTCGTCGAAGACGGTGCAATCGTTCCGATGGCAATCTCGTCTGACGCGCCCGAAGGCGGTGCCCAGCGAACCACGCTCGAAGACGGCGGCGTCGCGGCCAAAACGCACCTGACCGGCGAAACACAACTCGTCTCTGATATCGCCACCGACAGCGATGCAAAGCCAGTCAAGCAGATGTACCGCTCGGGGTTGAGCGTCCCAATCGGTGACATCGCTGTGTTTCAAGCGGCGTCTTTCGAGCCGAATACGTTCAGCCAGCGCGACGCAGAACTCACCGAGTTACTCATGGACCACGTCTCGGTGACCGCAGAGCGGATTCAGGCCGAAGCGAACCTCCGAGACGAGCGTGACCGCCTGAACGCGCTGTTCGCACACATTTCGGATGCCGCAGTCGCATTCGACGTGCGTGACGACACCGTCGAAGTCACCGAAGTGAACCAAGTGTTCAAAGAGACGTTCGGTTACTGTTCGGACGAAATCGACGACACGAATCTCCTCAGTCGTATCTGCCCCGTTGGGCCGACGAGTGACCAACCCGATGACGTACCGGAGTGCCCACCGGAACTCCTCGTCGGACGCGGCGAGAGCTATCGTGGCGAGGTCCGACGCCAGACGAAAAACGGCTTTCGCGACTTCATCTTGAACGTGGTCCCACTCTCGCCGGGAGAAGAACGCGGCGCAGGCTACGCAATCTACACGGACATCACCCATCGCAAGGCGCGCGAACTCGAATTAGAGCGACAGAACGAGCGACTCGAAGAGTTCGCCAACATCGTCAGTCACGACCTGCGAAACCCGCTTGGTGTGGCTCGCGGTAACCTCGAACTGGCGCGTGAGACGGGCGACGAATCCCGGTTCGAGACCGCAGATAACGCACTCGACCGCATGGAAGTACTCATCGACGACCTACTGTCGCTCGCTCGACGTGGCCAACTCGTCGGCGAGACGGTCGAGGTTTCGCTCGAACACATCGCTCGTCGAGCGTGGATGACGACCGAAACCATGGACGCGACGCTGGAAGCAGACTCCGGTGTCGCCATCGATGCCGACCCCGACCGGTTGGTCGAACTCCTCGCAAATCTCTTCAGAAACGCCGTCAAGCACGTGAGTGAGGATGTCCACGTCACCGTCGGCAAACTCGAAGACCGAGATGGGTTCTACGTCGAAGACGACGGCCCTGGTATCGAACCCGAACGCCGGAACGAGGTGTTCGAGCCCGGACAGACTTCCGGCAACGACGGAATTGGCTATGGACTCGCCATCGTTCGGTCAATCTCCGATGCGCACGGCTGGACCTGTAGCGTGACCGAAGGAAAAATCGGCGGCGCGCGGTTCGAGTTCGAGACTTAGTTTTCCGAGAGGGCGAGCGACGCGAGCAGCGCTTCGAGTTGCACCTGTTCGTTTGCACCTTCGGAGATGCGGTAGTCTGCCTCACCGATGCGCTCCATCAGTTGGACCGCAGTTCGCTCGTCGAGGTCGAAGTCCCAGACGGCGCGGTGAAGTTGGTCGATGATGTCGCCACCAGCCATCCCGGTATCGACGATGAGTGTCTCTAGTTTCTTTCGTGCCGTCGTGAACTCGCCATCGATTGCCGCCTGTACCATCGTCTCGATGTCTTCGGGGCGGGCGGTCGCCGTAATCATGTAGACGGCTTCTTCGTCCACGACTTCGCCCGTGGTTGCCGCCGCTTGGAGAGAGTTGATGGCGCGTCGCATGTCACCGCTTGCGGCGTAGACGAGTGCGTCGAGGCCGTCGTCGGTGAGTTCGATACCCTCAGCTTCGGCGATATCACGGGTTTGGTTGGCGATTGCTTCGTCGCCGAGTGGCGAAAAGCGGAACACCGCACACCGCGACTGGATGGGGTCGATAATCTTCGAGGAGTAGTTACACGAGAGGATAAAGCGCGTCTTGTCTGAGAACTCCTCCATGGTGCGGCGCAGGGCCGACTGTGCGTCGTTCGTCAGCGAGTCGGCCTCGTCGAGGAAGATTATCGTGTAACCGCGTTCGGGGTTGAACGACGAGCGCGCGAAGTTCTTGATTCGGTCGCGCACCACGTCGATACCGCGTTCGTCAGAAGCGTTGAGTTCGAGGAAGTTACCTCGCCAATTGTCGCCATAGAGGGCGCGGGCAATCGCGGTTGCAGAGGTCGTCTTGCCGACGCCTGCCGGGCCTGCAAAGAGCAAATGAGGCAGTTCGTCGCGCTCGATATAGCTCCGAAGACGTTCGACGATTGCCTCTTGTCCGTAGACGTCGTCGAGCGTCTGCGGTCGATACTTCTCGATCCAAATTTCACGACCCGTCGGGGCGTCGCCCGACTCCGCGGCCTCGCTCATAGCAGACTGACAGTGCGCCCGGCACATAAACCGTCCGAGAGTAGTCCATCGTGCGAAAAAATTGGAAGCAACGACGACGAATCGCGCACTCAGGGCAGGTTCGCAATGAGGTCGCGATAGTCGTCTTCCGGCCACGCTTTCAGAGTCTCACCGGCGACAGCGCCGGTTTGGCCGATGCGAAGCAGTGCTTTCGCCGCAGTGTCGTCGTCCGGGAATTCGGCAATAGTCACGAGGTCGTACTGCCCCATCGTGAGGTAGAACGACTTCAACTCGCCACCGAGTGACTCCATGAGGTCGGTCGCAGCATCGAGGCGGGCCGGACTCTCGTCTATCTTGCTCATCCCGTCTTGTGTGTAGTTCCAGAGGGTGACGTACGTCGGCATAGTGGTGTCTTCCTCGCGTCCGAAGACGCCCATAAATGTTGTTCAGACATCACATTAAAGACTCACATCGCCATCGATTCGAGACAGTTGCGGCGAGAAGAGAGTCACGAGCCGACGGACTGAAAGCCACTGCCGCCAGACGAACCCGCATGAACGTCACCGTCGAAGTCGTCGGCGAGGAGACCCACGAACTCACCGTGGACGACGACGGCACCTACGCTGACCTCGTGAAGGCCGTCGACCTGAGTCCCCACGAGGTGTCCGTACTCGTCGATGGCCGCCCCGTCCCCGAAGACCAACCCGTCGAAGTGGACTACGTGAAGGTGCTTCGTCTCATCAAAGGTGGGTAAGTCACGTCGATGAGCAAGTTGACCGTCAGAGCGGGGACAGCTGACGACTTTCTCGACGTGATGCGCATCCTCGATGCGGGGTTACTCGAAGCCGACGCATCGGACATCCGCACGAAACTCGACGCGGGCGACTGTCTGGTCGCCGAATCTTCCGGTCGTGTCGTCGGCGCGCTCGTCCTCGATGGCGACTTCATCGAAGCAGTCGCCGTCTCGCCGAGTCGTCGTGGACGTGGGATTGGAACGAAACTGGTGCGGGCAGCCGCCACCAACCGAGAGCGACTCGTCGCCACGTTCGATGCCGGAGTACGCCCGTTTTACGAAGCACTGGATTTCGCTATCGAGCGCGCCGAGGGTGAACGTGAGGACGAAGGCGAGCGATTCCGCGGCGTCCACGACGATTTTCAGTAACGGACCGTCAGTGAGCCGAGAACGTGCTTGTGGGGAGAACTATTCTGTCTAATGTTAACAACCGACACAGACATAATCTCTCGCCGACAATTGCCGACGGGTCGAACCAATGGGAGAGCGAGACGAACAACCACACATTCTCAGCGATTGGGACTGCGTCTTCGATGCGTTAGCAGACCCAGCGCGACGATACGTTATCCAGTATCTCCACGGACGAGACACGCCAGTCTCGTTCGCGGAGCTCACAGCGGCACTCGCAGGGCGGCTACTGGATATTCCCCCGAATCAAGTCGATACACCAACCAGAGAGCGAACGGCAGTCGGCATCGCCGAAGAACACCTCCCAAAGCTCGAAGCGGCGAATTTAGTGCGCGTCTCACGCGAGACGGTCACGCTCACCGAACACGCCGAACACCTGCCGCTCTTTACTTCGACGTATCGGGGTGTCGTCCGACCACGCGACGAGAAAAACGAGTAACCGACAGCCAGTCAGCGACTTAGACGAGCGGTCTGACCAACGCGTCGCCCGCTTCGAGGAGCGACGACACGGCTTCTTCACTGCCTGCTTCCGCGTAGACGCGAAGCTTTGGCTCGGTTCCAGAGGGACGCACTAAGAGCCACGAACCGTCATCGAGGAGGAGTTTGAAGCCGTCGATGGTGACGACTTTGGCGATTTCGCGCCCCGCAACCGTCTCGGGGAGTTCACCTTCGAGGTCCGAGAGGACGCGAGATTTCTCGGAATCGGGGCAGTCGATACTAATTTTGTCTGCGACGATGTCGCCGTGTTCCTCTGCAATTCGGTCGAGGCGGGCGTCGAAGGGCTCTTCGGCGGCGACGGAGGCCGCGAGCAGGCCCATGAGGACGCCGTCTTTCTCGCGGACGTGCCCGCGAATGGAGAAGCCACCCGACTCTTCGCCGCCCATGAGGGCGTCGTGTTCGCGCATGCCGTCAGCGACCCACTTGAAGCCGACAGCCGTCTCGAAGACTTCCTCGCCGTGGGCTTCGGCGATGCGGTCGATGAGGAACGTCGTCGAGACCGTTCGAATCGCAGGGCCGGAGTCGGATTCGAGGAGGTAGTCGTAGACGGCGGCGAAAAACAGGTTCTCGTCGAGGACGCCACGGTCGGGCGTCGCAATCGCGAGTCGGTCGGCGTCGCCGTCGTTCGCGACACCGAGGTCTGCGTCGTGTTCGTCGATGGCGTCGGCGAGGGCTTCGAGGTTTTCGGCCGAGGGTTCGGGCGACTTTCCGCCGAAGGTCGGGTCGCGCTCGCAGTGGAGGCGAACGACCTCCGCACCGGCGGATTCGAGCAACGCATCGGTGACACCGCGTCCGCTCCCGTGCATGGCGTCGTAGACGACGGTCAGTTCCGAGAGGTCGCTGCCGACGAGGTCCATCGCGTGGTCGGCGTGGGGCGAGACGAGGTCCACGCGCTCGATGGTTCCGCGCTCGGATTCGGGGAGCAAGTCGGGTTCGGCGAGGCGTTCGGCGACCGAGTCGGTCACTTCGGGGAGTGCCGGTGCGCCGTCGGAGGGGATGAACTTCACGCCGTTGTACTCAGGCGGGTTGTGGGAGGCCGTGACCATGAGCGCACCAGAGAGGCCGCGCTCGACGATGTTGTAGGCGACGAGGGGCGTCGGGCAGTCGCGCTCGGGGAGCAAAACATCAAAACCGTTTCCGGAGATGACCTCGGCGAGCGACTCGGCGAATCCGGGCGAGGTTTCGCGGGCGTCGTAGCCGACGAGGACGGGGTCGGTGTAACCCTCGTCGGAGAGGTACTCCGAGACGGCCTGGCCGACGATGCGGACTCGGTCGTCGGTAAACGTGTCTAACGTGGCGCGCCACCCATCGGTCCCGAAAGCAATCTGGTCCATACTCGAACCACTCCGGCGCACATCAAAAAACTACGTTACGACTCTGTGAGACGGCGCTTCTTCTTCGTCGAGAGTTGCTTGATTTCGTACTCGCGGGACATGGCCGCTGATTTGGAGTCGTACTCCTCGACGTGGACGAGTTCGACCGGCGTCCGCCCGCGAGTGTACTTCGCACCAGTCCCCGCATTGTGTTCGGAGACGCGTCGCTCGACGTCCGTGGTGTACCCGGTGTAGAGTGAGCCATCGCTACACTCGACCATGTAGACGAAATGCACGAGAAAGTGGTTCAAGTCTGAGGAGATGAATCCTCCGCTCGAACTCGTGCATTCGGTGTTGGCTTCGCGTGGTGGTCTTTTGCCGCTTCAGTGGTCATGCAGTGCGGGCACGTTGCCGTGCGACTTCCGCGATACCCGCGTTCGCCGAGCAGTTTGGACAGGCAAGGACTTGCCCGTGCTTGTCGGCGAACACGCGTGCGAAACGCTCGGAAACGTGTGACCCGCAGTGGTCACATACTGGCATTGTCGGTATCCGGCAGCCACCAAGCCGGTAATTTGTTCTAGAGACGTCTACACATATAGGCGCTTCGCGCGTGTGCGTGCGCACGAAAACCGGTCGGTTTTCTAACTGAAAAGTGGACGAGTGACAGAAAATCAGTCGTCGCGGGCGGCGGCGACGGCGCGAGCAATCAGTCCCGCTTGCGCTCCCGCGATGTACCCCGCATCGACGTTGACTACCGAGAGAACGGTACACGACTGAATCATCCCCAGCAAGGCGGCCTCACCGTCGCCACCGTGGCCGTACCCCGTCGAGACAGGGAGACCGATAACCGGCGTGTTGACCAATCCGGCGACGACGGTGGGGAGTGCGCCTTCGCGCCCCGCGGCGACGATGAGCACGTCCACTTCACGAAGCGTTTCGAGGTGGTCGAGGACGCGCCCGAGGTGGGCCACGCCAACGTCTTCGATGCGTTCGGTGGAGGCACCCATCTCACGGAGGACGGCAGCGGCCTCGCCAGCCGCCTCTGCGTCGGAAGTGCCGCCGGTGATGATGCCGACTGTCGCATCGATGGTCGGGCGCTCGAATCCCGGTTCGGTCGCAACAATCGTCCCAGCACGGGGGTCGCTGTCGATATCGGCATCCGAGAGCATCGCTTTCACGGCATCGACGTGGTCGTGAGACGCACGCGTGATGAGTGCCCGGCCACTCGTTTCGACGGCTGCCGCGGCGAGTGTCGCAGTCTCGTCTGGTGTTTTTCCTTCGGCGAGAATCGCTTCCGGGACACCACGACGCGTCTCGCGGGCGGCGTCGAATCGGCCCGCACCCGTCGTCGTGTACCCTGCAAGCTTGGCCTCTGCCTCGGCAGGCGAAAGGTCGCCGGACGCCACGGCGTCGAGAATGTCGCGCATGGCCGTCAGTTGGCCCGAGTGTACTCATACCCGTCGTTCTCGCGTCGATATCGGGGCTCGAACCAGATAGATATATAAGGGAGAATTCTCACACGAATTTCGTCGTTAGATAAGCGCCATAACCGCCGAATACGGCATTATTAGGCAAAAATATAGAAACGTTTATTAAAGGAGCTTCGGTAAGGAATCATGTATGGCAGACCTCATTGTCAAGGCAGCCGTCAAAGAAGCGCTCAAGGACAAAAACGTGGCCTCGGACTTCTACGACGCACTCGACGAGGAAGTGAAGGAACTTCTCGACGACGCTGCACGACGTGCAGAAGAGAACGACCGTAAGACGGTCCAGCCCCGCGACCTGTAAACCGGTTCAAAAACTACTCCTATTTATCGCAAAGCGCAGAGCGACAGCGCACTTCTAGAACTCGACGACATCGACACCGTCAGCAGTGCCGACGTAGACGAGATCAGCGACGTCCACGAAGATTCCGTGTTCGACAACACCGGGAACGGTAGACAGCGAGGTTGCGAGCGACTCGGAATCCGAAATTTCGCCGAAGTCGCAATCGAGGACGAGATTTCCGTTGTCGGTGACGACAGGCCCATCTTTGCGCTCGGCACGGCGGAGTACTGGGTCGCCTCCGAGGTCCGAGATGGCCGCCGAAACCGTCGTTCGCGCCGTCGGAAGGACCTCTACCGGGATTGAGTGCGAGAGCGTCTCGGCCATCTTCGAGGGGTCAGCGACGACGAGAAAGCGCTCGGCGAACGCATCGACGATTTTCTCGCGGGCGTGGGCCGCACCGCCGCCTTTCACGAGCGCACCGTCGCTCGTTGCGACTTGGTCAGCCCCGTCGATGGCGAGGTCGATGCTCGAAATCTCGTCGAGCGACGCGAGTGGAATCTCTTCTTCGTGGGCGAGTTCGCGGGCGGCAAACGAGGTGGGGACGCCGCGAATATCGAGGCCCCCGGCGACGAGTTCGCCGAGTTCGCGGATAGCGAAGGCGGTCGTACTGCCGGTCCCGAGGCCGACGACCATCCCGTCTTCGACTGCTTCGGCGGCGGCGAGCGCCGCGCGACGCTTCTGTTCGTCGGTTCCACCAGTGGTCTTCATGCGCGAATCGACTGCGGCAACGAGTAAAAAGGGACCCGACTTTCTGCCCGCTCAGAGGCGGTCTAACACCGCGTCGGCGTCGTAGGTCAACGAGATAGAGCGCGTTCGGCCGCGGCCTTCGATTTCGGTGTAGCGGGCTTCGATGATACCGAGTTGGTCGAGTTTGTTCACGAGTTCGGAGTAGCGCGTATAGCCCAGACCGGTCTCTTCGTGGAACGCCTCGAACACCTCACCAGCGCGTTCGCCGTTGCACTCGGCGACGACGCGGACGAGTTCGCGCTCGGGGTCCGAAAGCCCGCGGAGGACCCGCGAGAGGTGGACGTACTTCGACTTGTCGTAGGCCGCTTCGACGTCGTCTAAATCGACGGTTCGAGAGGCCCGCATCTCGGCGTGGAGACCGGCGCGACGGAGCAAGTCGATACCGACCCGAAGGTCGCCACTGTCGGCGGTCAGTTCGGCGATACGGTCGATTTCGGGGTCACCAGCGACGTTATCGTGGAAGCCGCGCTTTGCGCGCCCGCGGAGGATGTCGAAAATCTCGTCCACGTCGTATCGCGGGAAGAACACCTCTTCGGGGCGGAAGACGCTCTGGACACGGCCATCGAGTTCGTCGATAACGTCGAGCGAGAGGTCCGACGAGATGATGATGACGCCGATGCGTGCCCCAGTATGCGCTTCGTGGGCACGTAAGAGCGAGTAGAGCGTATCTGACGCCTCGTTTTCGTAGAACAGGTAGTTCACGTCGTCGAGTGCGACGACCAGCACCTCGTCGTCTTCGACGAGTCGGTCGGTAATCTGCCCGAACAGTTTCTTGAACGAAATTCCGGAAGACGGGGGTTCGTACTCAAAGATGTGTTCGAAGACGCGCGAGAACACTGCGTAGCGTGTCGAATCGACTTGGCAGTTCACGCGAACGGTTCGAACGCCCGACTGGACGCCCAACTCGCCGAAGAGCTTCTGTACGGCCGTGGTTTTACCCGTCCCTGGCGGGCCACGAACCATCGTATTCAGGGGACGCGAACCGCGAACTGCGGGCCTGAGTGCGTACTTCAGGCTTTGCAGTTGTGTTTCGCGGTGGTTGAACGTCTCCGGGACGAAATCGATCTCGAAGACGTGTTCGTCGCGGAATACCGTCTCATCCCACGACAGCATCCCCTCCTCGGGGTCCTCCCTCATTGATTAGAATACAACGCGCGGGGGACTTAATCGTTTACTGGGAACTGTCCGACGAGAGTCTGACAGTGAGGAGGCCTGAGCGGGTTGTTACGGGCAGTTCAGCCATCAGAGCATGTGTCGAAGAAAAGTTAACTCGATATCATGAATTGAGACTGTATGGCCAGTCGTCTCCAACTCGCCGCTCTCGTACTCGCGCTTGCACTCCTCGGGTTCGGAATTCTCGGCTTCGGGTTTTTTGGTGATAGCGACTACACCTATCAGTTCGACCGCGAGAGGACCGACGTACCCGAGACAGTCCAGCCGTCGTACGACTCGCTCTCGGCGACACAACAGCAGTACGTTGACCGCGCACTGGAAGGCGAGACACTTCACTTCGAAGAGAGCCCCGGGCGACTCCCACAGGTCGTCGAACGCGACGGCGTGTACTACTACTTCGACTTCGACACAAGCCGCGACTACACCGACCCGACGACGTTCGTTCCACTCGGGATGTCGCTCGCCGGTCTGGTTGGACTCATCGCAACGATTCGTTGGGACGTGACGAGTCGATACGTGGCCTACTGATTACCGCGTGAGTTGGTAGATTCGGTAGCCTGCGACTGCAAAAATCAACACTCCGACCACGGCGGCACCGAGTAAGACGGGACGATTCGGACTCTGTGAGAAGTTCAACACCGACGGGAAGAACAAGACGAACAGGCCGATACTCGCCGCCACGATGAGAAACACGAGATAGACCGCGGTGCCGAGTACGTCCCAAAGCGCATTCTTCGTCGCCCGATAGGTGAGTTCGTACTGTTCTTCGGGGGAGAGTTCGCTGGAGGGCATTGGCCGGAATTGATGTCAAAATGTAATAAAATGAACTGCACCGCGAGCGGGTCGTCTCTGGCGGCCCCGACGCAGAAAAGAGTGGGCTAGAACTTCTCCAACAACCGTGCATAGAACGTCGTCTCGTTCTCTCCAGCCAACTTCTCGACAATCAATTCCGGAGTAGATCGCGCGAGGTGGTCCTTCACTGGCGAGCGATTCACCACGAGTTCACCATTCTCCAGTCCAACTGCTTCGATACCGTCCACTGCAACCGACACGTCTGCGGCCTCCTGAATCCCGCCAGCGAGGTGGGAGACGAACACCGCCGCCGCACCCTGTTCGGCGAGTTCTTCGAGGATTCCGGCGATGATTTTGGCCGAGGCACCGGGTTCAGTGATGCTCTCCAACTCGTCTACGAGAACCAGTCTATCGGCCGCGCCGTCGGTGAGGTTGGCGAAGTCGCGGAGCGTACTCTCGAACGCACCCGCATCGAGGGTGCCTTGCGATTTCGCGTAGTAGTGGAGTTCGGAGAACCGACTCAATTCGACAGACTCCGCAGGGACGGGAAGCCCCATGTGGGCGAGGACGACGATGAGACCCACGAGGTCGAGCGTCGAAGTTTTCCCACCGCTGTTGACACCGGAGAGGAGCGTGACGCCCGCGACCTCGTAGTCCACGGGGTCTACGTCTTCGAAAGAGACGTCGAGCAGTGGCGAGCGCCCGCCGTCGATAGCGAACGAACCGGGTTCGCCGTCGCCAGCAGTGCCGGTGAACTCGGGAAACACACAGTCGAAGTCGCGGGCGAATCGGGAGACAGCGAACTTCACGTCGAGTTCGAGGGCGTCGCGGACGAGTGTCTCGACCGGGCCGCGGAGTGTCTGCAAGTCGGCGGCGAGTTCGGCTTTCAACTTCGCTGCGCGCCGGTCGCGTCCCGCTTTGAGTTCGGTTCGAAGCCGACCGACCGCGGCCTCGTCGTGTTCGAGTGGGAACGACGGATTCTCGGGGAAGACTTGCTCGGCGAAGGCGGCCTCACTACCCATCAAGCCCAGCGAATCCACGAAGTGTTCGCGGGCGGCGGCGAGTGCGCCATCGAACTCGTCTTCGAGTTCCCGACCGAGCAAGGAATCGACGCGAGCGCCCTGTTCGACCAGCGAGAGGAAGTCCGTGCCCTCGATGGTCACGTCGCGCTCGCGGATGACGTCGCGCAGGCGGTCGTTAGCGACGGATTCAGCAGTCGAGACGGCGGCGTCGAGGTCGGAGACGGCGTTCGACAGTCGCGTCAACTCGTCGTCGCCGACGATGGTTCCGTCGTCAGAAAGCCGCGAGAGCGCGTCTTCGAGCGCGTCGATGTCGCAGGCGGGGTCGAGTTCGGCGGCTTCGTGGACCGCGGCCGCGGCGTGGAGCGTCTCGCGGTTTTCGGCGAAGAAGTTGAGGAGGCGTTCGGGAACGAGTTCGTCGATTCGGGAGGTGGCGTCGGGGGTGACGCGCACGTCACCCTCCACGTCGATTCCGGCGAACGTCTCGTCGAGGACGACGACGGTCGAGTACGAGCGAGCGAGTTCGGCGATACCGCGGGCGTCTTCGACGACTTCGATAGAGAGTTCGGGGAAGGTCGATTTGGCGTCGGCGTACCGCTCGGCGTCGGCGGTGGCGATACAGCGTTCGCGGACGCGGACTGTCGGCGGTTCGGATAGGGGTTCGACACCCGAGAGCGCGTCGAGTACGTCGGGGGTGGGTTCGTGTTCGAGCGCATCGCGGGCGAAGGCGCGAACTTCTTCGATGCGCGAGTGAGAGCCGGTCGGAAACAGCGTCTCCAGTCGCCGTTCGGCGTAGTTCGTGACAGTTCGGGACTGGACGAGCGCGAGTGCATCGCGGTAGAGTTCGGTCGAGCGGTCGGTGGCGAGAAAGCCACCAGCGTCGTCGTGTTCGCGTCGAATCGCGCCGCGCGCGATGGCCGCCGCTCGCCCGACGGTGAGTCCGGGGGCATTCGAGAGCGCCGCTACGTCGCCGTCTCTGAGGGCTTCTTCGGCGTTATCGAGTTTCGAGAGCGCCGCTGCCGTCTTCTCGCCCACGCCGGGGATGGTCTCGAACTCCATTCGCCCGGACCTATCGCGCCAGCTACCAAAAAATAGCGGGTGCGAGCGGGGCCGAAGAGGAATTCGACCCGCAAACCAATTTTCCGGTCGTCCGCGCCGGTGACGAGGGGCTTTTGAGCATCGACTGGGAAAGGAGTGCTATGAGCGAGCGAACCGTCGCGGCGAAGGCCGATGCAGCGCGTGAGGCACTCGCAGAGCGTGATAGTGCCCTCATCGCCTTCTCCGGCGGCGTAGACTCAAGCGTGGTGGCCGCACTCGCCTACGACGCCCTCGGCGACGACGCAGTCGCCTGTACGGCCAAGAGCGAGACACTCCCCGAAGCCGAATTAGACGATGCAAAGCGCGTCGCAGACGAAATCGGGATTCCTCACATCGTCGTCGAATTCTCCGAACTCGACAACCCGGATTTCGTCGTCAACGACGGCGACCGGTGCTATCACTGTCGGACGATGCGCCTCAGCCGAATGTACGAGGCCGCCCGCGAGCGCGGTATCGAGACAGTGTGCGACGGGACGAACGCATCCGACCCCGGCGAGGGACACCGACCCGGCCTCCGCGCCGTCGAAGAACTCGAAGTACTCTCGCCACTTCTTGGCCACGACATCACGAAAGACGAGGTACGCGAGATTGCCGACGAGTACGGCCTCTCTGTCGCCGACAAGCCGTCGATGGCCTGTCTCTCATCTCGTATTCCGACTGGCCTCGAAGTCACCAAAGAGCGCCTCTCGCGTGTCGAACAGGCCGAGAGCATCCTCCGGACGTGGGGCTTCGAACAGTTCCGCGTCCGCGACCACGACGGTCTCGCCCGTATCGAAGTCGCTCCGGACGAACTGGAGGCCGCACTCGACCCCGACTTCGTTCGTGCCGCCCGCGACCACCTGAAGGGCGTCGGCTTCGACCACGTCACGCTGGACCTCCATGGATACCGAACTGGGAGCGTCAGCCCTGCGGCCGACGAGTCGGACGAAGACCTGCTCGTCGAAGACGTGTTCGCACAGGACTACCCGGTTCGAGAATAGGAGACCAGTTTAGGCCGGGAGGTGACGCGTCTCGTTTTCTGCGATTACGTGATATTCGGACACTTCGGTCTCTTCGTCGGCCTCGATAGCGAGTTCGAACAGACTCGCGTTTTCGACCGAGAGGTCGAGCATCGTCGTCTCGATGTCGAGGCCGTGAAGCTTGCCGAGAATGAGGCGAATCGGTCCGCCATGCGTGACGACGACTGCCGTCTCGTCGGCTTCGAGCGACGCTGAGAGCCCCTCGAACGCGGTGATGACTCGACGTTGGGTGTCGATAATACTCTCGCCGCTCGGTGGGCGTTCGCGGGCGGCGGGTGCGCCGACTTGGTTGAGCGCGTACTGCGGGTAGGTCCTAAAGAGGTCATCTGCCAACAGACCTTGCAGTGACCCAACGTCGCGTTCGCGCCACGACGGGTCGAACGCGGGTTCGATATCGAGTTCACTCACGAGTGGACGAGCCGTCTCTTGGGCGCGTTCGAGGTCCGAAGAGATGACGCGGTCGATTTCGTAGTTTGTTGCGACGTGCGTCGCAAGCGCCTGTACCTGCGCCTGACCACGGTCGGTCAGTGAGGTAGGCGCCCATCCTTGTACTCGCCCAGCACGGTTCCACGTGGTCTCGCCGTGTCGGGCGAGTAGGAGGGTTGCCATAGGTCGTCTCTTACCTCACCGGTTATCAACCTTTGCGCGTGATTCACGCTCTCAGACGACGAAGAGTGTGTATGGCTCACGAACTTTCGACCACTATCGACATCGACGCGCCACCGACCGACGTGTGGGCGGTTCTCCTTGATTTCGACCACTATCCCGACTGGAATCCCTTCATGCGCATCGCGGGTCGGGCGAACGAAGGAGCGACCCTGACGGTCCACATGCAACCACCCGGTGGCCGCGAATCGGTGTTCACGCCCGACGTGGTTGGCTGTGAGCCGAATCGCGAACTCCGCTGGCTTGGCCACCTGTTTACCCCCGGCATCTTCGACGGTGAACACCGATTCCACCTCGAACCGCTCGACGGTGGCGAACGAACCCGCTTCACCCACGCCGAGCGATTTACAGGGCTGTTTGCGGGCCTCGTTCTCCGGTTCATCGGCGAGCAGACGCGAGCAGGATTCATCGAGATGAACGAGGCGCTGAAAGCGCGCGTCGAAGAGCCGAACGGTACAGAGAAACGAGAGGCGACGGAATCGGCGTAGTCCCTACAGAGTCGTAGTCACCGACTGTGTGGAGTGCTGAAATCTACGACGACTGCAACGGTTCGTCACAGACCCGACACGAGCGACGAGTCGGTTTCTCCAGTGACTGGCAGTTCGGACACTGGATAAGTCCTGTTCGAGAGTGTCGTGTTTCTGCTGGTGATGTGTCGTAGGTTCGGTCTCTCCCGATATTGAAGTAGAGAAGTAACCCGAGAGGGCCACCGACGAACACCGAGAGTCCCCAGAGAAAGGCGTTGTGAGAACTGCGGTTCGACGCGTCGAGGCTAACCCACGCGCTCACGACGAGCCACAGCGGAACGGCCAACAGAAGCACGGAGACGACATCAGCCATTCTGTCAGATACTTAACTTCCGGGCGATAATTCTTCTGGCTTGGGTCGGACATACTACCAGCTATCGAACAGCTAAAACGCCGAGAGAGGGTTAGTTACCCGTCCACCGGAGAATCGCAAGCGTCCCTTCGAACAGCACAATCATCGTGATTGCGATGAGGATGGGGGCCATCCCGGTCGGGTCGGGGCTAACGAGGAACGCGATGCCGAGGAACGCGCCCCAAAACAGGAGGCGACGGTTTTCGAGCCACGTCCGCGTGACCAGTTTCATCATGATGGCCAACTGCACGAACAGTGGAATCTGGAACACGATGGCCAGATAGCCCATCAGGATGAGGATGAGGTTGAATGTCTCTTTGAGGCCGAATGCGATGACTGCGGTCCCTTCGGTGTAGGACGTAAAGTACGCGAAAATCGCGGGGAGGACGATGAGGTGAGCGAAGAGGACACCGACCAGCGCGAGGATGAGACTCGTCGGAACAGCGGCGAGGTAGTACTTGCGCTCGCGCTTGTAGAGTCCGGGACGCATGAACAGATACGTCTCGTAGACGAAGACGGGCAGACCGATGACCGTCCCCGCGAGTCCGGCGACTTTCAGCTTCGTGATGATGAGTTCGAGCGGACCGTAGAGGCGGGGGCGACGCGATTCGATGGCGTCTGCACCGGGAATGTGAGAGTTCCACAGGAAGTTGATGACGTCCGTCGCGCTCGGGAGGTTCAATCCGAACAGCGCGTTGGCGATGTCGGCACCGGGGAAGAGGAGGAGCGTGACGAACCCAGCGACACCCAAGACGACCGCGACCCGCCGGACCATCTCTTCGATGTGGGCGGTCAGCGGCATCTCTTGGTCGGTGTCGGGGCCGCCACCGACGAGTCCGTCGTCGAAGTCATCGGTGTACGCGTCTTCGGGTTCTGCTTGGAGTTCGGGTTGCGTCTTGGTCAGCGACGAGCCAGGCTCGTCGGAGTCACCCTCCTCGCCGTCTTCGCTTGTCTGTTCGTCTTTCCTGACGAGATTTCCATCCTCGTCGGTCTCGACCAGACTCTGGTCGCTGTGACCGGTCTCGGACTCGTCGTCCGTCTCTCCGTCAGGCGCAGCGTCTTCGTCAGCCTCGTCGGAGCCGAGTTCTGACTCTTCAGGTGGCGTGACACGCCCGTAAACCGGCTCGGTCGAGGAAGAATCAGAGTCGTCGCTGTCGCTGTCGTCCGGCGCAGCATCGACGTCAGTAGTCTCGTCGTCCTCGTCGTCGAGGGTCCCGTCGCCATCACCGTCGTCGTCGAGTGCCGGTGGATGGCGCTCAGTCGTCGAGACTGGCGGCTCACGTTCGTCTGCAGAGGGCCCGTCGTCTCGTTCGTCCTCCGCCATTCAGGTGATGTAGGCAACCGGCGAGTTATAGGTCTTTTCGGATGGCTCCGTCGCTCATCGAGAGACGACGCCACGTGACTGCGCCGTCGCGGTGAAAAAGATTGATAACGGCCAAACTGCTTTCACCGCGTATGTCTAGCGCCCTCGATGACGACACCCAAGCGGCCCTCTCGGCAGGCCGAGAGACCGCCGGAGCGATGCTCAGAGCGGCGCAAAAAGACCTCCAGAAGGTCTTTATCGTCTTTCTCATCGGGTTTTTAGGCTCGTTCTACGCGCTGCGCCTCTACGTCTGGGACTTCTTCAAGGGCATAACGTACGCGCAGATGAACGACGCGGTCGCCGGTGAGGTCGAAATTATCGCTCAAACACCGTTCGACGTCATCCTCTTACAGGCGAAAATCGGGATGGTCGTCGGGATTATCATGGCACTGCCGCCGTTCATCTACTACGCGCGGGACGCGCTGAAGGCCCGCGGAGCGTGGCCACGGTCACCAGTAGCCCCGTGGAAACTCGTACTCATCGGCGTCAGTATGGTCGTGCTGTTTATCGTCGGCGTCGCCTACGGCTACTTCGTCTTCTTCCCGTTCACGTTCGCGTTCCTCGCACAGAACGCCGACGCCGCAGGCTTCGCGCCGACGTACTCTATCGTCAAGTGGGCACAGTTCATCTTCCTGCTCACCCTCTCGTTCGGACTTGCGAGCCAACTCCCGCTCGCGATGACGGGACTGTCGTACGCTGAAATCGTCCCCTACGAACTCTTCCGCGACAAGTGGCGTCACGCCGCCGTCGGCATCTTCGCGTTCGGTGCGCTGTTCACGCCGCCGGACCCCTTCACGCAAATCATGTGGGCTGTGCCGGTGCTGACGCTCTACGGAATCAGCCTGTACCTCACAAAAATCGTCGTCACGGCCAAGCGCGGCAGCGAGAAGATGGACATCGCGGCGACCGCAAAGTACCACTGGAATCTCTTGGCTGGCGTCGGTGTCGTGGCTGGACTGCTCGTCTACGCCTTCTACGAGTACGGCGGCGTCGCGCTGGCGAACGTCGGACTCGACTACATCGGCAGCGACTACTTCTTCCTCGAACCCGGTTCACAGATTTCGCTCGGCGCGTTCGTCGTCGCAGGCGGCATCGTCGGGCTGGTCCTCGGCCTCGGCTACCTCGTCTACCGCGACATCGAGCGATTAGAACGGACAAAAATCGGTGTCGGTGACCCGACGAAACTCGACCTCGGCGCGCTCGACGCGGACGGTATCCGCGCAGCACCGCCGGAAGCCTTCACCGACGTCGACGAGGACCGCGCGATGGCGCTCGCCTCGGCGGCAATCGACGAGGGCAACAACGACAAAGCACAGGCGATCCTCGACCGCTTTGACGAAGCCGAAGCCGAGAGAGAGGCCGCAGCAGAGTCCGAGGACCAACCGGACGAACTCGAAGACCGTACCACTCGCGCTGGGACTGCGTTCTTCTCTGAACTCACCGATGGCGAGACCGACGAAGACGACATCGGCGGCTACTACACCGACATCGCGTTCATCGTCGAATCGCTCACCTCCAGAGCGTTCTGGGTCGTCGGCTGGTTCATGGCCGTCCTCGCCGTGACGTTCGGGTGGCTCTACACCGGCGGTATCAAAATCGTCTACGACGACTTCCTGCGAAGCCTTCCGGCGGCCGTTCGCCCCGAAGAAGTGCTGAACGTCGTCGCCCTCCACCCGATGGAGGCACTCATCTTCGAAGTGAAGTTCTCGACTATCGTGGCCGCACTGGCGACACTCCCGCTCGTCGCGTACTTCGCGTGGCCCGCGCTCCGCGAGCGCAACGTCGTCCGCCAGCGCCGCCGGACCGTCTTCCTCTGGACCGGCGCACTGACTGCTGGTCTGCTCGGTGGGTTCGTACTCGGGTACAACTACGTCGCACCCGGTGTCATCACGTTCCTCGTCGAGGACGCCATCGCCGCAGAGATGATTATCGCCTACCGCATCACCAACTTCTTCTGGCTCATCTTCTTCACGACGGCTGGTATCGGCCTGCTGGCGGACGTGCCAGTGTTGATGGTGTTGCTCAACAGCGCGGGCATCACCTACGATATGATGCGGAACCGCTGGCGAGAAGTCACGGTGCTTATCCTCGCCCTCTCGGCGATATTCACCCCCGCGAGCATCACGACGATGTTCATGGTGACGATTCCGCTGATGGCCGCCTACGGCGCCGGACTCGGCATCCTCTTCGTGGTCACGCTCGGTGGTCGCCGGAATCTCGCTCCGGCACGCGGTGCGGCAGAGTAACAGCCCATCCTGTCAAACCGCTATATTGTAAAGCCTGAGGCCTTGAAAAGGCGTAAGTATTCTCGTGAGAATCGCCAGGTATGGCCAAAATAAGCGTCGAGATTCCCGACGAGTTGCTCGCAGACCTCGACGAGCACGTCGGTGAGGACAAGAAATTCGTCAACCGAAGCGACGCAGTTCGCGCATCGGTCCGTAAAACGCTCGACATTCTCGACCAAATCGACGAACGTCACAATCGACTAGATACCAATGAGTGAGAGTCGTGCAGGAACCGGGCAAATCGTCCTCGTCGGTCTGTTCATCACGGCGCTGACGACGGCACAGTTGACCGCCTCGAAGCTCTTGGCTATCCCGCTCCCGTCGGCGATTGGTGAACTTCCCGTGATTGGGCCCGCTATCATCATGCCCGGTGCGGCGTTGGCGTACGCGCTCACGTTCTTCGCCTCCGATTGTTATGCCGAGTTGTATGGTCGCCGCCCAGCCCAAATCATGGTCAACGTCGGCTTTGCGATGAACTTCGTCTTGCTCGGACTCGTCTGGAGTACGATTGCCGCACCCGCCGCCGACACCGAGTTCGCCACTCAGTTCGCGAACGTGCTTGGGTCGGGAACGAACATCGTCGCCGGAAGTCTACTCGCCTACCTCGTGAGTCAGAACTGGGACGTCATCGTCTTCCACAGCATCCGCGACATGACCGACGGTGCGTACTTGTGGCTCCGAAACATCCTCTCTACGGCGACGAGTCAAGCCATCGACACGGTCATTTTCGTCGGCGTCGCGTTCTACGTCGCGCCGACCGTCCTCGGTATCGGAACTGCCTTCCCCGGCAGCGTGCTTATCTCGCTCATCGCCGGACAGTACCTCCTGAAACTGCTCATCGCGTTCGTCGATACACCGTTCGTCTACGCTGTCGTCAGCCTGTTTGGCGACGAAAGCACCGAATCGACCGACGGGTGGGTCGCAGACTAATTTCGCTTCGACGCACGTCTTATCTCTTTTGGTAGCATACCACACGGCGTATGGCCGATGAGCGCCGCGTCCGACTCACAGAACTCGACGGAATGGAGATGGGCATTCGTTGTCCGAACTGTGGGACGTACACGTCGTTTGGAGATATTCTTGCGACAGGAGCGTGTCGAGGGGGCTGGCGAGGGTGCGCCACGAGACTTCAACTCGACCTTGTAATTATAGAGTAACGACGAACGCCGGGCAGTAAAATAAACCACGTGCGGGGCGCACACAAGGAGCCGAGCGCTTACTCGTCGAGTCGCTCTGCGAACGCGAACTTCGGCTTCACGTCGGTGATTTTGACGCGAACCGTCTCGCCGGTTTCAGTCCCAGAAACGAAAACAGTGAAGTCCTCGACTTTGGCGATACCGTCGCCCTCGCTTCCCACGTCGATGATTTCGACGTCCAATTCGTCGCCGGAGCGAACTGGTGCGGTGAGGTAGCGCTTGCCCACGAGATACTGCTCTGAAGAGCTGTCGCGCGAGGCGTTAGGTCGAATCGAGCGAACGTACTGGAAGCTCCCTTCCATCTCGGCGCGGAAGTCCGCGAGGTCGCGGCCGTCGAACACCTTCACTGCGAAGTCGCCGCCGGTTGCGAGCAAGTCCTGTGCGACTTCGAACGCCTGCCGGGCGAGGTAAATCGAGCGAGCGTGGTCGAGCGAGTACTCGCCGGTCATGTTCGGTGCCATGTCAGAGACGACTGCGTTAGCGCCTTTCTCACCGATAATAGATTTGAGCTTGTCTTTCGTCTCGTCTTCGGTCATGTCGCCGCGGATGGTCTCGACGTTGGTTCTGTCGAGATTGCGGATACGCTGGAGGTCAACGCCAACGACTTTGCCGTTGTCTTTGACTTTCTCCGAGGCGACCTGAAGCCACCCACCGGGGGCGGCACCGAGGTCAACGACGATGTTGCCGGGGCCGAACAAGCCGACTTCCTCGTCGAGTTGTTTGAGCTTGTAGGCCGACCGGGCACGGTAGCCTTCCTGTTTGGCCTTGTTGTAGTAGTGGTCCTTGCGCGCCATCGTTGGCCACTCTAGCGTATCAGTCCGTAAACCGGCTTCGGCTTGTTTCGGCGCGTGTGAACCCGTTTCAGGATGTTACGACTCCAGCTCGTCGAAGAGTTCGCCAACCCGCCGCTCGATATCGTCTCGAATCTCGCGCACTCGTTCGGAATCCTGTCCGTCGGGGTCCGAAAGGTCCCAGTCGCGGGCGTCACCGCGCCACGTCATCGGGCAGATTCCCTCCGCAGAACAACCCATCGTGATGACGATATCCACGTCCATGATTTCGTCTTCGGAAATCGCTCGTGGCGTCTCGTCAGCGAGGTCGATGCCAACTTCGGACATCGTTTCGACGACCACGTCGTGTACGTTGTCGGCGGGGTCAGTCCCACCAGTCACGATGTCGGTTTGGTCTTCGACGCCGCGTCGGTCACGTTCGCGGCGAGCGAATGCAGTCGCCATCTGACTCCGACCGGCGTTCTGGACGCAGACGAACGCGACACGCGTGTGTTCGTTCATTCGCTGTCACCTCGTTCGGCATCGAGCGCGCCGACGAGTCGCTCGGCCAGCGGCGTCGTCCGGTAGTACCGCCACGTCCCGTCTTTGCGGCGCGTGACGAGTCCGGCATCCGTGAGGTCCGAGAGCGCGTGGCTAATCGCGCTCTCGCTCACGTCGAACAGCGGCGTGAGTTCGCAGACACAGAGCTCGCCATCGGCGGCGGCGAGCAGGCGGGTGATGAGATAGCGGGTGTCGTTTCCGAGTGCTTTCATTGCCCCGAGGTCGCGGTCGTACTCGCTCGGAAGCCCATCTTTGAGCGCGGTTAACTCGTCGAGTCGGGCATCGACGTCGGTACTGCAACAAGAACCGACCTCGTCTTCGATGAGGTGGCGAAGTCGTGTCGAGGCGTCTGCCATACCTGCATGGTTGAGCAATCGTTCATATAGTTGTGTCGGCGTGGGCAATTGCACCGAGAAGTCCCGGCTTTTTCCACCGACGATTCGCCCGGTCCGTTCTCGCGCACGCGAGAGGGCGCGCGGGAACAAGCTATGGAATCAAATCAGGAGTATTTTTAACACCGCAATCGTACGACCGCACATATGTTCAAGGCCATCGTGAGTGCCGCGACGCTTCGGGACGCACTCGATTCGGTGAGCGTGCTCGTCGATGAGTGTAAGATTCGACTCAACGAGGAGGGTCTCGCCATCCGTGCGGTCGACCCCGCGAACGTCGGCATGGTCGACCTCGACCTCGATGCAGCAGCGTTCGAATCCTACGAGGCAGACGGCGGCGTCATCGGCGTCAACCTCTCTCGTCTCGAAGAAGTCGCCGGGATGGCAGGTGCTGGCGACCTCATCAATCTCGAACTCGACGAAGAGACGCGAAAGCTCAACATTCGTATCGAAGGTCTCTCGTACACCCTCGCGCTCATCGACCCCGACTCCATCCGGCAGGAACCCGACATTCCGGACCTCGACCTGCCCGCGAACATCATCCTCGAAGGCGTCCACCTCGACCGCGGTATCAAGGCCGCGGATATGGTCTCTGACCACATCCGTCTCCGTGTCGATGCTGGCGAAGAGACGTTCCACATCGAAGCAGAAGGCGACACCGACGACGTCGACCTCTCGCTGCCTCCCGCAGACCTCATCAGCATCGAGGCAGGCTCGGCAGATTCGCTCTTCTCGCTCGACTACCTGAAAGACATGAACAAGGCCATTCCCTCCGACGCCGAGGTCACCATCGAACTCGGCGAAGAGTTCCCGGTCAAACTTCACTACCAAATCGCAGAAGGACTCGGCGACATCACTTACATGCTCGCCCCGCGTATCCAGAGCGACTAAGCGCGCACTCGCGGCTTCTCCGTTTTCCTCTACGCTCGTAGCGACGAGTACTGTGACGACTCACAGTGTCAGTTCTTCGGCGTGTCCGCGGTACTGCGTTCGTCAACGTCCCAGTAGGGAACCCGAACTGTCGCCGTCGTCCCGTCTTCGACATCGAACGCGAGATAGCCACCGAGGGCATCGACCGTCCAGCGAACCGCCCAGAGACCGATGCCGCTACCGTGTTTTAACGGCGATTCGTTCCCCATCTCGACGACCGTCCGCTCGTACTCTGGGACGCCCGGGCCGTCGTCAGTGACGTGAATCGTGAGGGTTCCATCGGCGATAGCAAAGTCGAGGCTGACCGTCGGGTCGTCGCCACCGTGTTCGTACGCGTTTTCGACGAGTTCGCGGACGACCAATCTTGTCGCCGACTCGCTTCCGGAGACGGTGAACGATTCTGGGCCGGTAATCGTCACGGGCGGTGCGTCGAACGCTTCTTGGACATCTCGTGTGGTTTGGCGAATCGCCGCGGCAGCGTCGAACTGCCCACCGTCGTCGATATCGGCCATCACTCGTTCGACGGTTCGGGCTTTCTCGGCGAGCGAAAGCAGGCCGTTCGACCGGCCGCGAATCGTCTCTACTGCCTTTCGGTCACCCGATGGGAGTTTGTCTTCGACCATGTCGGTGTAGCCGATGACGACCGTCATGTCGTTGCGGAGGTTGTGCCGAAGCACACGGTTCAGAACTTCCAACCGTTGACGACGGTGGACGCGCGACGTCACGTCTGAGACACTCACGGTTCGTCCGAGACGGCGGCCGTGCTGGTCGGTGACGGGAGAAATCGTCACCTCGTATGTTCGACTCCGGCGGTTGACCGTCACCTCGGTCAGTTGGCGAGTCGCTTCGAAGTCGATATTTGGAAGCACAGTCGTCACGGGTTGGAGTGCGACCGCAGCGACGTCAATGTCGAGAAGTGACCGCGCAGCGGCGTTCGCATCGACGACTCGGTCTTCACGGTCGAGGACGAGAATCCCGACCGCAACGTCGTCGATGGCGGCGCGACGACCCAATCGACCCGTGGCCGGAGAGAGGCCGAATAGTTGGAATCGATAGAGTGCATATCCGAATGTTGCGCCCGTGACCGCGAGTGCGGCAGGGGTGAAGTTAATCATCTGAAACGGTCCGAGACCGAAGGTGTGAGCGACGTGGGCGATGGTCGGTGCAGTCGAGCCGATTGCGAGCGCGGTCGCCTGCGCCCGATAGTGTGGCAGGCGTTCGACGAGCATCTCGACGACCAAGAGCAGGCCCGTGCCGATGATGACGTACCCGTAGACTGCGTGCAGGTAGTACCACAAATTCGGGTCGAAGTGGACTGTCGCCGCACCGAAAATTGGGTCGAGTCGGTAGTTACTCCACAGCAAATTGTGCTGCGGATTCGTCATCAAGACGCCGAGTGTGACCGCTGGAAACGCGAGTAACCCGGCGATGACCTTGCGCGAAAGAAGTTCGCCGCGGCCCGTATACGAGAGCGCGAACGCGAACCACGCTGGGGCGATAATCGCCTGCGCGAGGTCGATAGGAACCTGAAACCAGAAGCGTCGCCCGAGGTCGAACACGGTGAGTGCGACTGCATACGACCCGGCCCAGAGCGTCGCTGCGAACAATAAGACGGCGAGTGACTTCGACCCCGGTTCGGTCCCCTCACGCCACGCGACAGTCCCGATAGAGAACGACACAATCGCTGCGAGCAGGCACAACACCACGAGGGGAGAGACGACGCCACCCACAAGCACGTCTATGACTCTGAACGCGGTGGCCTAACAGTTGCGGGTATTGAATGTATGGGAATCTGTCACGAAATAGTGGGCCGCGGACGACGAACAATCGTGACGAGAATGGCGACGACCGGAACGAGGAGTATCGCGCCCGCGACGAACGGCGACCAGTAAGCGAGGACGTAGAACACGGCCATCGTCGGCGGTCCAATCGTCCGGCCGAGGCTTCCCGACCCCTGGGTGACCCCGAAGGCATTGCCCTGTCTCTCTGACGACGCGGAGGCCGAGACGAGCGTCGAGAGCGAGACGTTCAGCATGCCGTTGCCGAACGAGAGAAGCGCCCCCACGAGGAGCAATACGAGCAGTTCGGGTGAGAGCCACGCAGGCCCGCTAATCGATGGCAACAGCGATCCGACGTTCGGGGAGAACGGGAGGACGGCGAGCGAGATTGCGAGACAGATCGCGCCGACGACGGCGAGCAAGGCTTCTGCGTATCGCTTTGCGAGTCGGCCGACGACGACACCCTGATTCAACGTCCCAAGGAGTCCGATGTAGGTCAGAAACAGCGCCGTCTCCGTCTCGTTGTAGCCGTAGATGTCGGCTGCATACGGGATGAACATGACCTGCACGCCCGAGAAGGCAACCGAGACGAGGAAGAACGCGACGACCAATCCTCGAAGCGAGTCGTCGGAGAGGGCGTCTCGGAACTGCGAGATGAGCGTCGTCGTCGCCTGTCCAGCAGGACTCCGCTGCCGTTCGGGTTCGCGGAGGAACAAGAACGCAGAGCCGAGGCTCACGAGACTGAACGCCGCGGCGGTGAAACTCGGCAGAGAGAAGCGCGTCGCTGGGATGAAACTCGGCAGTACGTCGCGGGCAGCGGTGACGACCGGCTCAGACGCCATCAATCCGCCGATAGCAGGGCCGAAGATGAATCCAAGCGAGAACGATGCCCCGAGCAAACCGAGCGCGCCAGCGCGGCGCTCGACTGGCGTGATATCTGCGATGTAGGCCTGTGCAGTTGCGATATTGCCACCCATCGCGCCCGCGAGCATCCGCGAGACGAAGAGCGTGGCGACGGCGAACGTCGTCCCGATGACGAGTTCGACTTCCCCAGCGAGGCCGAAGACGGTCCACGCGAGGACGCTCCCGACGAGCGAGAGCATCAAGACCGGCCTGCGCCCGCGTTGGTCCGAGATGCGCCCGAGAATCGGCGCGAAGACGAACTGCATGAGCGAGTAGGAGGCCGCGAGCAGGCCGATGTACACGTCGCTGACGCCGAAACTCCGGACGTAGAACGGCAGAATCGGAATGACGACCCCGAATCCCAAGAGGTCGATAAAGACGATTGCGACGACCACTGCCAGCGCGCGACGCGTGCCGGGTGATGCATCGTCCGAGGGAATCGATGCGTCAGGGGCCGTCGAGGATTCGGGTGAACTCACAACACCTCAATCGTGCGAGAAGTCCCTAACCATTACGCTGTATTCGATTCTCGGTTCACTCGGTATCGAGCGTTTTGGCCGCACGTCGGGCGACGAACCGTCGTGCGAGGACGAGACTCAACAGTCCCAGAGCGACGCCCGCGACGACGTCTGAGACCCAGTGGATACCGAGATACATCGTCGCCGCGGTGATACTGACCGCGAGGAATGCTGCGGTGGCCGCCCACGCAGGATAGTGGTTGCGGGTTAGATAGGCCAATCCTGCGGCGGTGACAGAAAGCGACGTGTGGAGCGACGGGAAGACGTTCGTGTTCGTGTTCACCGCACTGGTGAGAATCTGCGACTGCGGGAAGGTGCTGTACAGCAGTGGTTGCACGAGGTCCGGAATGAGGTTTCGCGGGCCGTAGGAGACGAAGAGAACGTAGAGCAAGAGCCCGAGCGTGTAGTTGAGCGTGTAGGCGACGGCGGTCGTCTGCATCGGTTCGTGGTCTTCGAGTGCGAGGTAGACGATGAAAGGGAAGACCAAGAGGAAGACGTACCCGTAGATGTAGATGAACGAGAAGTAGAGCGTCACAGTCGGTGAGGCGAGCGACTGTAAGTCGGCGACGAGTGCGCCCTCGAAGCGGTGGATGAGTGGTGTGATGTTCCACCCGATGAGCCACGAGATTTCGGGAATGATGTCGCGGACGAGTTTGTTGACGACGAGGACGCCGACGAGAATCCCTAACCACGGTGCCCGCTGGCGAAGGCGTCGAATCGCGTGGCGGCGAGTCTCGGCACGCTGTGAACCGCTGATGAACACCGCCGTTGCGAGTCCGAGTAAGACGAGTTCTCCGAGAAGCACGTACCCCGCGAGGATGAGAAGCGTCGAAACCATCGCACTCACCCGTACACCAATTTACCGCTGTCCGTGTAGCGATACCCGGCGTCTTTGAACCGCTGGCGGGCACGTTCGACGTTCAGTTGGCCGTTCGTTCCGACAAAGGGGAGTTCGGCGTCTTCACCGTTCCATTCCAGGTCAGAGGGGACGAATTTCGTCCCATCGAGGGGACTCGTCGCAGGCGTCGCATAGCCGTCGAAGACCGAATCGACGAGATACTGCTTGTCCAAGAGACTCGCAATCGCGCGCCTGAACCGCGGGTCGCTGAGCGGGGCAGTTCGGACGTTGAACCCGAGGTGATAGAACCCGGTAGAGGGGACGACGTGGAAGTCGAGGTTTTCGGCGCGTCCGATGTCGCGGGCAGACTGCGGGGCGAGCGGTGAGGCAGTCGCGTCCGCGCGGTCTAAGGTGAGCAACTCCACGCAGGCGGCGCTCGATGGAACGTAGTCGAAGCGCAATTGGTCGAACGCGAAGGCGTGTTGATACGGCCCAAGCGGTCCGCTTTCGTCTTCGCTGACGAGGAAGTGTTCGGTGAACGGTTCGAACGAGACGAACGTATCGACCGTCGCATCGGCGAACTGGAACGGGCCGCTTCCAACTGGCCTGGGATTCCCCCACACGAGTGCTTCGGTGATTTGCCGCCCTGTATCGATTCCAGCGACGCTCGCGCGTCTCGCCGTCTCGCGCCAAATGTGTTCGGGGAGAAGCGGGACCGTGAGGGTGTTGACGGCGACTTCGGGACTCGCGTTGGCGAACGAGAGTTCGACCGTCAAGTCGTCGAGGGCGCGCACATCGGAGACGAGCGACGACTCGGTACGGTACATCGGCGCAGGGACGGGTGTGGAAAACTCACCGAGCGAGGTGTCGGCGAGGAACTCGTAGGTGAACACCACGTCCTCGGCAGTGAGGGCTTCGCCGTCGTGCCAGGTCTGGCCGGGTCGAAGCGAGACTGTCACGGAGGGCATGGTGTACTCCGCGGTCTCCCACGACCACGACTCGGCCGCCCACGGCACGAGACTACCATCGACGCGTCGGGCGAGTGAGTCGTAGACGAGGTCTGTCAGCGGGACTCCGCCTCGGAACTCGACCGCAAGCGGGTTTCTGTTTCGTGTCGGGCGGGGGTCTACAATCGTCATCCGCGCGGTGATGAGGTCTGTTTCGGACGAGGGTGTCGTCGTCGTCGCCTCCGGTGCAGACTCGGTGTCGGTCCTCGTCGCCCGTGTCGTCGAGTCCGCTGCCGGTGGCTCAGGGTTCGTCTCCACCGTCTCGCTGTCCCTGATGGCTGGTGGAATCGATGGCGACGTTGCGAGTTCGGCAGGCGTGAGTTGGAGAAAGTCGGTGGCCTTTCCGGTCCACTGCGGGTTCCAGCCAAGGAAACTGGTTGCGCGGGTCGCCCGGATCTCGTCGGGGAAGGCGATGACGGTAAAGGGTTGGTCGCGTGCGATTCTGCGCTGGACGGCCGCGAGCGTCTGTTTTCGGTCACGACCGGACTCCATCGCCTGGGTTTCGAGTAACTCGTCGAGCGAGAGGTCGGAAACGCCGAATGGGTTCTGCCAGCCCGGTTCGACGGCGAACTGCGAGTGTAAGAGAAGTCGGAGGACGTCAGGGTCCGAAAAGCCGGGGAAAGTGCTGATGTAGAGGTCGAACGACTGGTTCAACAGGACGTCACGATAGAGTTCCTCGAGTTCCATGGGGACGAGCGTCGCGTTGATGCCGACGAGACGGAGGTTCTGGGTGAGTACGCGGGCGATACGCGTCGCTGCCGGGTCCGCGTCTGCGGGAAGGGTCTTTACAGACAGTGAAAGCTGTCTCGGGGTCTCACGGTCGAGAGCAGAGCGAACGCGCCGGACACACCCGGTGGTCGCGGCGAGCCCTGCGGCGGCGAGGACCGACCGCCGAGACGGCGTGAAGATAGCGTCGGACATTGGCTCGCAAAGCGTCTTTCGTACCTATTGTCACGCGCCCAAACGTTATCAATCACTGGCTCGCTTCGTGAAAAATAGTCGATTCCCGTGAGTGTCAGCGTGGCACGAATTAACTGTGATAGCGGTCGATGACGCGTTTCGCCGCCGTCGCCTTCTCTTTCCACCCGTATCCGGCGTCGTAGACGTGGCGTTTCTTCTCGACCAGTTCCTCTGGGGTGGCTTCCTCGAATCCGCCACGTTTCCACGTTCCGGTGTCTCGAAGCCACTTGACGACGTTTTCACGGGTTTCGGACCAGGACAGACCTACCATCTCGTACCACGCAATCATAGCGAAGACGGCGTTATCGTGGCATCCGGGGACACTCCCTTTGGTGTAGAGGGTGCGCATCGGTTCGCGTGTCGGTTCGGAGACCTCCTCGCGGAACTCTTCGGCAGTCAGCAGTCGGAGCATGCCCGACTTGGCTTCCGAGATACGCCCGTCGCGTTTGAGACGCGAGAGCGCGGCGTGGTGAATCGACTCCCACTCGCCGGGGCACTCCCGGCGAAGCGTCTTTTCGTCGCACGGACCGCCCGTCAGGACCGAGACGATATCGACGTAGGCGCGTTCGACATCGACCCACGGCATGCCCTCGAACTGGCAGTCGGCATCGTGGAGACTCGTCGTGCTGCGACAGGTCGGACACGGGTAGTCGAAGTACGGCACACCTTCTCTGAAGAAAGGGTCCGTAATAGGTTGTATGATGCGTCCGCACCGTTACGACAGTCACCCTCACCCGAACCATCACCGAATCCGTCGTGTTTATCGGTGGGCACTCGGAACGTGGCGGTATGCGGATGCGCCCGCTCCACGCACGATACCCGTTCTTCACCGCCGCACGGACTGCGGTGGAATCGGCAGACGTTGCGGTTGCGACACTCATCGCCGAAGACGCCCCTGCCGTCGAGCGTGGCGCAGAGCGCGTCGAGCGCGCCCTCATGGAAGGAACGGTGGAAGCCGCCGAACCCTACACGTGGGACACACAAGAAGAACTGCTCTCCTATCCGATTTCGCGGATTCTCGTCTCGCTCGTCGAGACGCCTGCGGCCGTCGATAAGTACGCCCGCTCCGAGGCAAACACCGCCTACGAGCGATTCGTCGCCGACTTCGAAGCGAGTGACGGAGCGAACGACGACACCCGAGCATCGCTCGACGACGTACTCAGGGAGTTCGACCTGAGCGATGCGGTTCGCGCCGAAAACGCACCGCGTGGCCGCGCACCCGAATACTACTGGGTCGATGTCGGCCCGTATCTCACCTTTTCGACACCCGACTGGGGCGACGAGTGGCGACTCGTCAACCGCGCCTTGAACGGTGGAGGCGTCCGAATACAACGCGAAGAACTGTACGAACTCTTGCGTGAGGCCGTCCGTCGTCGCGTCCTCGAAGGCCTCCCCTTTGCCGTTCGCGGCAGCGATGCCGGTGACCAACTCGCCGATGCCCTCGCACCCCACGTCGAACGCCTCGGCAACCTCCTGAGCGACCGGGGCGCAATCAACATCGTCCACACGGAATCGGTCGAGCCCGACCAGTTCCCACCGTGTATGCAAGCACTGCTCGGCCAGGTCGCCGACGGTGAGGACCTCTCGAATCAGGCGACGTTCTCGCTCGCGGCGTTCCTCGTCGGCGTTGGGCTGACGCCCGAAGAGATCGGAGGCATCGTCGGCGACGACCACGCCGAGGCACTCGAAGCACGCGCGACAGTTCTCGTGGACTCCGGTGGCTCGCAGTACGCACCCCCGACCTGTGAGACGATGCAGGCCTACGACCTCTGTGTTGACCGCGACGACCACTGCGACACCATCGCCCACCCGATGATGTACTACCAGACGGCGATGAACGAAGCAGCGACGAGCGACGACTGAGGTGGTTTTTGAGAGCGCCGAGGCTGGAAGAGAGAAGTTCGAGAACGAGAGAAGAGTCGCCGCTTTAGGACGTGCGCGACAGCCAAACGCCGATACCGGCCATCACGAGTACGAACGCTGTGATAGCCCCGATGAGTGCGAGACCGCCCGTCGCGGCCAGTCCACCGGTGTTGTAGACCGAGCCAATCCCAACGATGAGGGCGATGAACACCCCCACCGCGACGATGGAGACGACGATTTTTCGACGCATCTCCGCTTCAATAGCCATGCGACGACGTATCCATGGCCGTTCTAAAAGGGCTTCGATGAGACGACGCCGGTTGGGAGAATTCCACGCGAAACGAGGGTTTAGGTCGCTTCGGCGCGTATGTAAATACGACGGATAGACGCCTGAAAGTGGGTCTTTCGGGCGTTTTACCGCACCACAACCATGACGCACACTGCACACACACCCGCGTCGATTCGCCGCCCGGTGCGACAGAAGACAACCCTTCCAGCCGACGGCTTGACCGGCCGCGCTCGCCGTGCGCGAACCGAACCGATGGCCGTCAGGCCGCTTCGAGACGGCCGCTACGTCGTCGAAACAAAGGGTGGAACCTACGTCGTCGATATCGACGAGCGAACCTGCACCTGTCCAGACAACGCCATCCGACACGCGCGATGCAAGCACCTCCGCCGCGTCGCCATCGAAATTACGCTCGGTGAGATACCCTTGCCAGGCGAGAAGAGCGCGACCTGTGCTGTCTGTGGGTCGAAGACGTTCGTCTCGATGGACTTCCACGGGCCTGCACTCTGTCCCGACCACGAACACCGACCCGGTGACCTCGTCCGCGACCGCGAAAGCGGCGGCCTCCTCGTCGTGACGCGCCGCCTCCACACCCGCGCAGACGAGACGCCCACGCCGACAGGGAAACTCGTCTCGGAGTACGAGACGAACCAAGAATACGGCGACCACGAACCGGTGTTCGAAGCCATCTATCTCGAATCAGTTCGTGCGACGGCGAACCTCGGGGCCCTCGAACACCAGCGTGCCTACCGATTCCCGGCTTCTCGGCTTCGCCGTGTAGAGCGCCAATTTATTCGACCTCGTGCGACAGAATCCGCCGCCGCGCTGGCCTGAGTAAAAACGAGACGTTACAGGTCGCCCAAGCGCGTCTGCGTCGAGTCGCCGACGAACGTATCGAAGTGCTCGCCCTCTGCGAGTGCGGTTTCTTTCTTCACTCGATAGTTTCCACCATCGGTCACATAGAGGTCGCCGGGGTGGAAGAAGTACCAATCCTCGCGGTCGAATCGAACCGCGATACGGGCTTTCGCGCCGAAGTTCTGCGAGAAGTAAATCAGGGCTTCGACCTCTTCGCCGGTGAGATAGATAGGCCGACCGCTGGAGGCCTTCGCTTCGATTGCGTAGAACACCTCGCCGTTCCCTGCGAGTACGTCGGGGAGTTCGCGCGTCGTCGCACTACCCGATGCAGGTGCCCGCATGACCGCGAATCCGGCCTCGTCGAGTTTGTTGACGAGTTCGCGCTCTCGTCGGTCGCCCTTTCTGTTCGAGGACATACTCGTGAGTCTGCCGCCCCCGTTCTTAAATTGGGCGACCGCAAGCGCGTCGTCCCATTATTCTCAGAACCAAGATTGTCATCCAAAGAGTAACTATCTAGCCTTGTGAAGAAGTGGCACAAATGGCGGGGGTTCGAGGGAGTGATATCAAGCCGGAGGGCTTCGTTATCGCACTGATTGGGTTTATCGCAACGCGATACACGGTCCTTGAGTCGGTCGAACCGAGTGCGACACTCGGACAGTTCGTCCTCGGACAGGGTGTGTTTCTGACTCTCGGGATGGGGTTGACGGTGTTCGGAATGGGACTCGCAGTGAGTTCCTACGACGGCAGATTCGTGAGAACGGTCGCCATCTGGAGCGTCCTCGGAACGGTCTCGATGGTCGCCGTGTTGGGATTCACCTTCGTCGGTATCGGCGACGGACTCATGCTGAGCGAACTCACTCGGTCGGCGCTCGTCGCAAACGTACTCATCGCAGGTGCAATTGGCGGCGTCCTCACCGGCATCCGTGCCGCGACAACGAACAAACACCGCCAAGAGTTAGCCGCACAAGCAGACCGACTGACCGTCCTCAATCGTATCCTGCGCCACGAGGTACTGAACAAAGTGAACGTCATTCGCGGCTATGCCGACCTCGGTACCACCGACACCGCCGCGAACGCGTCGAGTCTCCAGGTCATCCAGCGAAACGCCGACCGAATCGACACCTCGATTTCCGAACTTCGAGCTATCGTCGGCCCTGTGGACGAGCGACCGGTTTCGACCAACGTGAAGACGGCCGTCACGAACGCCGCCCAAGAGGTTCGTAGCCACTATCCGAACTCTCGGGTTTCGCTCGATGTGGCCGACGAGACCGTGCGCGTCCTCGCCGACGCACACCTCGATATGGCACTGACACACCTCATCGAGAACGCTATCGTCCACGCCGAAACCGAGTCGCCACAGGTGGATATCGGCGTCACAGTGACCACAGATGCAGTCACAATCGACATCGCCGACGAAGGACCGGGCGTCCCCGACCGAATCGCCGCCGTCGTCGAAGACCGTGACCTACCAGAGTACGACGACCCGACGATGGGCTTTGGACTCACGCTCGTCCGATTGCTCGTCGCCGACAAGTACGGCGGCGACGTCGAAATCGACAGTTCGGATTCAGGGTCGGTCGTGAGAGTCACGCTCACCCGCCCCGGCGAGAACGGCGTCATCGACACCACAACCCAGTACGGTGTACCACCGTGGGTTCTCGGCGTGACAGCCATCGCAGGGATCGTCGCGGGTGTCGTGATGGGAGTGGTCTTCCAACTCATCACGGGGTCGCTCGCCGTCATCGGCGTCCTCTACGGCGTCATGAACGGTGGTGTCGGGTGGGTGATGCACCTCTTCCACAGCGTCGTCTTCGGCGTCCTCTTCGCCGTCGCCGTCGTACGTCGGAATCCACGCGGCGTCATCCGAAGCCCTCTCAAAATGGCCGCCCTCGGCACTGGCTACGGGGTGTTTCTGTCGTTCTTCGCCGCAGGGGTCATCATGCCGCTATGGCTCCAAGCCGTCGGAATTCCCGCACCACTGCCGAGTCTTTCGCTGCCGGGAGTGTTCGCACACATCGTGTGGGGTGCAGTGTTCGGTGGCGTGTTCGGTCTCGGGATTTCTGCCCGGCGGTAGTGCCATCAAACCTATACGATTCGACTGGTTTGGCGCGAATATGAACCGCCAAAACTGGCGTGCATTCGGTCTCCTCGTCCTCGGTGTCGCCCTGCTGGCGAACCCCCTCTATCTCTATCCCGAGTCGGTCTCGTACGAAACCGAACTTACCTACGAAGCCGAAGAGACGGCGCGAATCCCCAAGCAAGCAGAGACGTGGACGGATATCAAATGGTGCTACGGTGCGACTTCGACGCGCGAGTGTGGGGTTGCGGCGGCCCTCACAGACGGCGACTCGCTCCGCGTCCCACTCGACCACGACAGAACACTCGACGAACCGCTTCCGAACGACTACGACTACGTTCGCATCGACGGCCAATATTACGAACCGGTCGAATCAATCGAAAACAGCACACTCGTCATCGAACTCGAACCAGTCGCGGACGAAACCGTGCGGAATGCGGCCGCAGAGGAGTACGCCGACGCGCGTTCGTTCGCCCGTTCGGCAATCGAAAACGGCTCTGCGACCGTCATCGAAGACGAGGTGTACGACAGTGGGACGCTGTTCATCGAGCGCGGCGGAACCTACTACAAAGTGAGTCCCGTCGAGAGCGAGCGCCGACCGACTGGATGGGGGTGGAAAGAACCATCCAGACTCCACCTCGACGCCATGCGATTGACCGCGTGGATTGGCGGTATCGCCTGTCTCTGGCGCGCAGGTGAGTGGACCGAACGCGGGCGGCAGGCCGCAGAATCGACCCAGCGACGTCGCTCCTGACTCGACGACGTCGCTATCGAACGCTAAAAACGAAAAATCGGGAGTCGATTACGTCCCGTGCGCCCAACTATTCATGTATTCGGACTGCTCGTCGGTGAGCGAGTCGAATTCGATTCCCTCTGCGGCGAGTTTGATTTCGGCGACTTCGCGGTCCAGTTCGTCGGGCACGTCGTGGACACCAGCGTCGTAGGCGTCTGCGTTTTCGACGAGTTCGCGGACGACGACTGCCTGCACGCCGAAGGACTGGTCCATCACTTCGACCGGGTGGCCGAGCGAGATGGGTGCGGCGAGGTTGACGAGGCGACCCTCGGCGAGGACGTTGAGGCGGCGGCCGTCTGCCATCTCGTAGGCGTCCACACCGTCGCGTGCTTCGTACTCGTCCACGGCGAGGTCCGAGAGTTCCTCGAGGTTGATTTCGATGTCGAAGTGACCGGCGTTGGCGAGGAGGACGCCGTCTTTCATGTTCTCGAAGTGGTCACGGGTGATGACGTCGCGGTTGCCGGTGGTCGTGATGAACACGTCGCCGACTTTCGCGGCCTCGGCCATCGGCATGACCTCGTAGCCTTCCATGTGTGCTTCGAGCGCGCGACGTGAATCGACTTCCGTGACGATGACGTTCGCGTTCTGTCCGGCGGCCTTCTTGGCGACACCTTTGCCACAGTGACCGTAGCCAGCGACGACGAGGTTCTTCCCGGCGTAAGAGAGGTTGGTCGTCATGGCGATGGTCGCCAGCGACGACTCGCCAGTGCCGTGGATGTTGTCGAACAGGCGCTTCATCGGCGTGTCGTTGACGGCGAAGACGGGGTATTTCAACTCTCCGTCGGCGTCCATCGCGCGCAGGCGGTGGACGCCCGTCGTGGTCTCTTCTGCGCCGCCGACGATGGTCTCGATGAGTTCGGGGTACTCCTCGTGGATGGTGAAGACCATGTCCATGCCGTCGTCCACGGTGATGGTCGGTTCGTGCGAGACGACCGCGTCGATAGCGGCGTAGTAGCCGTCGTCGTCGACGCCGCGAACGGCGTAGGAGGTGATGTCGTCGTTCGCGTCGAGTGCGGCAGACACGTCGTTGTGGGTCGAAAGCGGGTTACACCCAGTGATGGCGACTTCTGCGCCACCGAGGGCCAGAAGTTCGACCAAGTTTGCCGTCTTCGCTTCGACGTGCATGGCCATTCCGATGACTTCACCGTCGAGCGGTTTGTTCGCCTCGAACTGCTCGCGCAGTTCTTGCAGGATGGGCATGTGCTGGAGTGCCCAGTCCATCTTGCGGCGTCCCTCTTTTCGAGCGGCCTCGACATCGTCGAGATGCTCGGTGATGGGAGCGTAGTGTTCGCTCATACAGGCGATTCGAAGAGGGTTCCGAAAACCCTACCGAAGAAAAATCACTCAGACGCGCTCGAAGAGTTCGGTTGCAGCGTCGCGGGCACGGGCTTTGACCGCTTCTTCGTCCAGCGTCAGCACCTCTCGGTCGCGCATGAGAACCTGCCCGTCACATACGGTGTGGCGAACGTCAGACCCACGGACGGCGTAAGCGAGGTGGCTGACGAGATTGTTCGCGGGGGTGAGGTGCGGTGCGTCGAGGTCGATAACTGCGATATCGGCGACTGCACCGACTTCGAGGCGGCCACCGGGGAGGCCGATTACGTCGGCAGACCCGGCAGTTGCCATGCGAACCACGTCGGAGGCGGCGACTGCGCTCGCGTCGTTGCTGGCGAGTTTGCCGAGCATCGCGGCGTCGCGCATCTCGTCGAAGAGGTCAAGGTCGTTGTTCGATGCCGCGCCGTCGGTCCCGAGACCGACCGTGACACCAGCATCGAGCATGTCCTGAATCGGGGCCATGCCGGAGGCGAGTTTCATGTTCGAGGCCGGGCAGTGGACGACACCCGTTCCCGACTCGGCGAGCAAGTCGATTTCTTCTGCGTCGGTGTGGACGCCGTGAGCAATAAAATCAGCCTCGGTGAGCATACCCAACTCCTCGGCGTAAGCGAGAGGGCGCTCGTCGCGTTCTTCGACGATTGGGTCTACTTCGTCGGTCGTCTCGTTGGCGTGGTAGTGGACCGAGATGCCCTCTTCGTGCGCCGTCGAAGCGAGTTCTCGGAGATACTCCTCGCCGACCGTCGTCAGCGAGTGGGGCATGACTGCGGTGTGGATACGACCCTCGGCGGCCCCGTCGAACTCGCGGGCGATCTCGAGGGACTCGTCGGCGTCGTCCCACGCGTCCGCTTCGTCCTTGCCGATGGTGACGACACCGTGGCCGATTCGCGCGCGAACGCCCGATTCCTCGACGGCGGCGGCGACTTCAGGAACCTCGAAATACATGTCGGCGAACGCTGTGGTGCCGGATTTGATCATCTCCAGAATACCGAGTTCGGTTCCAATGCGCACGTCCTCGGGCGTGAGCGCGGCCTCTGCGGGCCAAATGTCTTCTTGGAGCCACCGACCGAGCGGTTTGTCGTCGGCGTGCCCACGGAGCAACGTCATCGCGGCATGGCAGTGTGCGTTGACCAGACCGGGCATGACGAGACAGTCCTCGGCGTCGAGCGTTTCTGTGGCGTCGGCGTCAATCTCGGTTCCAATTTCGAGAATCGTCCCCTCGTCTCGGTCGACGAGTAGGTCCGCCGATTCGACCGTCATATCGGGTCGGAGCACCTGCCCACCCGTAATGCGAAGCGTGTTCATACAAGGCGTTCTGTGGCGGGCGTCGTGAATCCACCGTCTCGGCCGCGTTGACCGTTTCTCGGAAGTTGGGAACGAGCCTCCCTACTTACTTTTCATAATTTGCTACCGGTCAGTATCGACTCCGTTCGACTCCGAATCGGGGTATCAGCACCATGACCGAGACACGCACCCTCGTCGCCGAGTATATCACGCACAATCCGGGCGTCCACTTCAACGAACTCGTTCGCTCGCTCGACCTTGCACCAGGCCAAGTCCAACACCACATTCGCCGGTTGATTGCAGACGGCGCTGTCGAACGCCGAGAGTTCTACGGCCGGACCCACTACTTCGAACCGGGGTTCAATTCGTGGGAGCGCGGCGTCCTCGCGCTCGTCGGCCGCGACACTGCTCGCGCAATTCTCGGACACGTACTCGAACACGGTGAGGCACGCCCCGGCGACGTGGCCGACGAAATCGGCGTCGCACGAAGCACGCTCGAATGGCATCTCGACCACCTCGTCGAGTGCGATATCGTCTGCAAGAAGCGCGATCTTCACAATCACGTCACACTCGAACTCACGCACCCGGACCGGACCGCACACCTCCTCGAATCTGTCTCTCCATCGCTTCCCGAACCGTTCGTAGAGCAGTTCGACCGTATGCTCAGTGCCGCCATCGAAGGATAGCTGAGACGTATTCTCGTTGTCTGTGGCGAAAGCCAGTTACCCCCTGAGTGTGAGAATCGAGTATGCGAATTGCCGTGCCCAACAAGGGCCGTCTTCACGAGCCAACGATTCAACTCCTCGAACGCGCCGGTCTCCACCTCGACAATGGGGCCGAACGAAAACTCTACGCCGGAACGGTCGACCCCGAGGTGACCGTCCTCTTCGCTCGCGCCGCCGACATCCCCGAATACATCCGCGACGGTGCCGCCGAAGTCGGGATTACTGGACTGGACCAAGTAAGTGAATCCGGACACGAACTCGCCGACCTCCTCGACCTCGAATACGGGAAGTGCCGACTGGTCCTCGCTGCCCCCGAAGACGGTGATATCGAGTCGCCCGAAGACGTCGAAGGAAAGGTCGTCGCTACCGAGTTCCCGCACATCGCGCGAACCTACTTCGAAGGAGAAGGCATCGACGCCGAAGTCGTGGAAGTCACGGGTGCGACAGAACTGACCCCGCACGTCGAGATGGCCGATGCAATCATCGACATCACCTCGACGGGGACGACGCTTCGGGTGAATCGCCTCGGTATCATCGACGAAGTACTCTCGTCGTCGGTTCGACTCTTCGCCCACCCCGACGTCGTGGACGACCCGAAGGTCGAACAACTCGTCATGGCGCTCGAATCCGTCCTCACTGCCGAGGGCAAACGCTACCTGATGATGAACGCTCCACGTGACCGACTGGACGACGTGCGCGAAGTCATCCCCGGACTCGGCGGGCCGACGGTGATGGACGTGGCCGGAAACGATACGGTCGCCGTTCACGCCGTCGTCAACGAACGTGACGTGTTCGAAGTCGTCACTGAGTTGAAGAACGTCGGTGCGAGCGGGATTCTCGTCACCGAAATCGAGCGTCTCGTCGAATAAGTCGGGCCTTTCTCGGTTTATCTCGTATCTCTCTACACTGGCGCGCTCGTGAGGATGACGAGCAGGCCGAAGAGGACCACGCCGATGATGACAGAGACGATGAAGTGGATGAAGACGACGTAGGCAGACAGCCGATTCGGTTGGCCGTGTAAGAACCGCACGAGGACGAAATCGAGTACGAGCGCGACGCCGAGTGCGAGAAACGAGTTGAGGCCGAACGTGGTGGAGACCACTGCAACTGCCGCAATCGCTGGACCGATGGCGAATGCTTTCTTCACCTCGACGTCGCCGAGGACGTTCCGTGCGGCGATGTGAGCAGTAAGAGAGAGAAACAGCGCAAACAACGCAAAGGTTCCCGCAACGGCGAGAACCGTCGTATTAGAACCGGCCGTCTGCAAGGCGAGCGCGTCCATACCGCCATCTTGGACGCGACGAACTTAGGTGCAGTCGATTCGGGTTCGAACTTAGAAACTTCCGTTGAGGAGACCGAGTTCCGAGAGGCGCTCAGAGATAACATCGACGGCCTCTTCGGCGTCTTTCGGCTGTTTGCCGCCCGTGATGACGAGTTTCCCCGACCCAAAGAGCAGTGCGACGACGCTCGGTTCGTCGATTCGGTAGACGAGACCCGGGAACTGCTCGGGTTCGTACTCGATATTTTCGAGTCCAAGCCCGATCGCGATAGCATTGAGGTTGAGACTCACACCGAGGTCGGCACTCGTCACGATGTTTTGGACGGTGATTTCGGGGTCCTCATCGACGGGAATCTGGAGTTCGCGGAGTTTGTCGAAGACGATTTCGAGACTCTCGTGAACGGCGTCTGTTGACTTCGCGCCCGTACAGACGATTTTACCGGAGCGGAAGATGAGGGCCGCAGATTTGGGCTCTTGCGTTCGGTAGACGAGACCCGGGAACTGTTCGGGGTCGTAATCTGCACCTTCGAGGTCCATCGCCACACTCTGTAAGTCGAGTTCTTGGCCGATTCCCGTGGAGGCGACGACGTTTTCGATATTGATTGTGTCCTTCGGGTCGGTCATATACCAATTTAAGTCACGTATTTAACGTTTAAAAAGATTGGTGCGGTAACCTGACAGGTTTGGTGTAACAGAAGACGAGGAATTCACAGACGGTGACGAATGACGTGCAGATTTTTTCCCGTGACAACGATGCCGAGAAGTGTCAGCGCGAGTGGAACAGCAACGCGCGCAAATGCGGGCTTGACCAACCAGTAGACAGCGAAAAAGAGCCCAACTGAGATGAGCTTCAACACGGCGAAAGACGCGGGGCCAGGGTCACCGCCAGAGAGCAGTCGCACGATTGGATTGCCTTCCTGAATACCGGCCATCTTGACGCCGACGACGGTGGTGAGGTAGTCGCCAACCCCGTAGGTGAGAACCGCCGCGCCCCACAACATCGTGTCGAGTGAAGCCATGCAGGAGGATGCAAAGCCGATTAGATAACTCTCACTGTCGGCTCAGCAGGGACCGATACCCTCATTTTTGCGGCCCGTTAGGTCCGAGCGTGTACGGATTGGAACTCGCCGGTGAGGAAGACGACTTCGCCGCCCGCGAAGCCGAATCGGCCGCGACGGGCGTCGATATCGTCGCGCCCGGACTGGCGACCGCTCGGGGTGTCGATTTCGACCGCGCGAGAACCTTGGCTTACACTCGCCGAATGGTCGAACTCGTCGGCCACTGCGACCCCGATATCGAATCGGCCCGCTCGCTCGTCGAAGCCGCGAACATCGACCGCGAGGGAACCGTCGCCGTCCGCGCCCGCGACGTGCGCCGACTCACGGGTGTGAGTACCAGCGACGCCGAGATGAGCATCGGAAGCGCGCTGGTCGAACGCGGGTTCGGCGTCGATTTGGACGACCCAGACCACGAACTCCGCGTCTACTTCTCTGAGGGCAAGTGTCTCGTTGGCTGGACCGCCGTCGAGTCGATTCGTGATTACGGCGACCGAAAGCCGACCGATAGACCGTTCTTCCAACCGGGGAGTATGGCACCGCTCGATGCACGGGCGTTCGTCAACATAGCCGGTGCGAAACCCGGCGCTCGGATTCTGGACCCGATGTGTGGGACCGGCGGCGTGTTGTTAGAGGCCGGATTAGCCGGTGCCGACGTCGTCGGCGTCGATGCACAGGAGAAGATGGCCTACGGCGCACAGGAGAACGTGGACCATTACGTCGGGTCTGGAAACGTCGTTCGCGGCGATGCGACGTCGCTCCCATTCTGCGACGACTCCATCGACGGCGTCGTGTTCGACGCACCGTATGGCCGACAATCGAAGATTGCCCGGCACACACTGGAGGACTTGGTTCGCGGCGCTTTGAGCGAGGTTCGACGCGTCTCAGGACAGTGTGTGATGGTCGCCGACCGCTCGTGGGTTGACGTTGCCGAGGACGTTGGCTGGGACGTAGAACAGGTGTTCGAGCGGCGAGTTCACCGGTCGCTGGTTCGGTACGTCCATCTGTTGAACGAGTAGGGAGCCGAACAGTTCTCGATATCACGTAGAACAATCTCCGACGTTTGAGCGATGCCCATCCTGAACGCTACGTATCGAATCGAATTCGGAGACACTCCTATCGACGTTGGTGGGTAATATCTACTGATGGTGGGAACCGCCGAGTACTGGAAAGCGTTCGCTCTCATCGCCGTCTTCGTCGTCGCCGGTGGCGGTTTCTGGGTCGTCGCCGACGAAACGGTGACCGACGCGCAGCGACCGCAAACCCTCGATTCGTGTACCACGATTAGCGAACCGGGTCGGTACGCACTCACTACTGACATCACTGACAGTGAAGCGGGGACCTGCATCCGCATTCAGTCAGATGATGTCGTTCTCCTCAGTCGCGGTCATCGCCTCGACGGCGTCGGCACATTCGGAACGGCCGGTATCGTCGCCCGTTCGAACACCAAACAACCACTCGAAAACGTCACCGTACAGAACGTGACCGTCACCGACTGGGACGATGGCATCCGCTACATCGGCGTCACTGACGGAAACGTCGTTGGAACGACGACGGCGAACAATCGCGTCGGACTCTCGCTTCTCAACTCCCACGATAACCGACTCGCGGACAACGTCGCCCGCGACAACCAACTTCGGGGCATCTCGCTCCTCGAGTCCAGCGCGAACAACACGCTCGTGAACAACACCGCGAGAGACAACGCACTGTTCGGCATCCACCTCGTCGAAGCGGGAGCGCGAAACAATACCCTCGTTGGCAACACGGCGTCGAACAACGAGTTCGGTATCGTACTCATCGGCGCACACGAGAATACTCTGCGGGAGAACAGGGCGAACGAAAACCGAATCGCCGGAATTTGGCTGTCTGCCGCCCGTGACAATCGTCTCGTGAACAACTCGGTGTCGAATCGCTTCTACGGAATTTTGCTGGCCGACTTCTCTACAGGGAATCTTGTCGCAGCGAACGTCGCCACCTCGAATCCAGTGGGAATTCGGCTTCGTTCCAGCGACGAGAACCGCATCGTGAACAACTCCGTTCGGTCCAGTAGCGACAACGCGATTCTCCTGATATCGAGCGACGAGAACGTGGTTACCGGGAACAGTGGCTCGGGAAATGTGCGTGGTGTGACGGTTATTCGGTCGTCGGGGAACGTGGTGGAGAACAATTCGGTTTCGGGATGAGTGGAGCGCCTTACCGGGTGTGGGAAGGATAGTCAAAAATCAGAGTTCTACGTAGCCGAGAGACTACTTGTACGCCAACTTCGGTGCCCCGACCTGTACTCCTCGTCGGTAGAGGTAGAATATCAGAAGCGGCACTGACGCGACGAAAAGTGGGTTGAACACCGACGCGATTATATGAAGGACACCAACGGCGAGCCATATCCAATGGGGCCGCCACGCGGTCTCTGCTTTCCGTATCTTTCGGATGTCCAGTAGGAGAGAAACCAGAATAACGAGGCTGAGGAGAATCATTACCAAATCTGTGAGGAAACTGAGGACGAACCACCCAATTGGGACGAGTGGTTCTTCCGAACCGGTATTTCGAACAAAGAGTACCAGCGTCTGTCTCGAAATGATTCCGAGGACGACCGAGAGAGGGAACAACAAAACGCCGTACCACCACTGAGAAGGCGACGAACGAGAGGTGTTGGAGGGCACAACAGGGCCGACACACTAACGTTAGAAAGTTGTTGTCAAAATACTGAACTCACAAGTTACTCCCTATTCACCAACACCGTCTCGCCCGCCTTCACACTCTCACCCTTCTCAACGACAACATCCTCAACTTCGAACTCCGGCGGCAACAACACGTCCGCCCGCGACCCGAAGTCGATGTGCCCAAACCGCTCGCCACGGGCGAGTTCGTCACCCTCGCTCACGTACGGGTGAATCCGACGGGCAAACGCGCCCGCAATCTGGGAGACCTCGAACTCGCCATCCGCAGATTCGACCACGATATCCACGCGCTCGTTCTTGTCCGAGTCCTTCGAGAACGCCGGTTTGTGGGCACCGGGGCGGTGGGTCACCTCTCGTACCGTCCCCGAAACCGGGGCACGGTTGACGTGTACGTCGGTGACGTTCATGAACACACCAATTCGGACCCTATCGCCCTCTTCTCGAATCACCGAGACGTGGCCGTCGGCAGGCGAAATAACGCCTGCTTCGTCTGGGGGCGAGCGCCCGGGGTCGCGGAAGAACCAGAGGACGAACGCACCGAAGGCGAGCAAGAGTGCGCCGACTGGTGGGAACACGAAGGCGAAGATGGCCGCGCCGAAGAACGCAGGAACCGCGAAGCGTCGATAGCCGGGTGCGAACTTCATTATGCTTCGTTCCGAACTTCTGCGCCCCAACTGGTAAGCAGGTGCGTGAGGTGCAGTCGGTCGTCGATACCAGTCACGAGGTCTAAATCGACCGAGCCAGCGATTTTGTGGAGGTGTTCGAGTTCGCCGGGGCCGAACTTCTCGGGCGTAGCGTCCGCAACTCGAAGAATGTCGGCGAGGAGTTCTTGGCCTTCGTAGCCCTCGTCGTCGAGGAGCGTCGTGATGCTCTTTCGGGCATCCCGAATATCGCCGTCTCGGGCCTGAATGAGGAGCGTCTTGAGTTCGTCGTCGAAGCCAACTTCTCCGAGCGCAGCGTGGACCGACGACATGGTAATCTCGTCGGCCTCGTTCGCAGTTCGCTGGGCTGAGAGGACGGCTTTGCGGATGTTACCGTCCGAGGCGTCGGTGAGGAATTTGAGGCCGCCAGCGTCGTATTCGACGCCCTCTGCATCGAGAATCTCGGCGAGGAGAGCTTCGAGAGCGTCGTCGTCCGGTGCGGGCATCGGGACGGGGAAACAGCGCGAGCGAATCGGTGGGATGAGCTTCGAAGGCTGGCGCGTGGCGATGATGAACTGCGTGGTTCGGTGATGTTGTTCCATCACGCGGCGGAGTGCCTGCTGGAAGTCCTCGCGGATGGCTTCGGCGTTGTCGAGGACGATAGTCTTGTACGTGCCCGACATCGGGGCGTAACTCGCAGACTCCTTGAGGACGCGATTAATCATGTCGCGTTTCGCCATTCTGCTCCGTCCGTCGAGGAACTGCTCGAACCGCGGGTCGCTGCGAATCTGCTTCTTCGTTCGGTTGAAGAAATCGGCGACGTTGAGTTCGATGAGGTCGTTTTCGGGGTCGTCGTGCGCCTCGCGGGCGAGAGCGCGAACGGCGGCAGTCTTGCCGACGCCCGGCGGTCCCTGCACCACGAGGTTCATGGGTTCGTCGACGGCGCGGCGGAGACGCTCGCGTGCCTCCGGCTGTGGGAGGTCTTCGAGCGTCGGTGCGTGCGTCTCAGTCCACAGCGGCGCGTCCATTGGACTGCGGTAACAGACCGGTGGGTAAGAATCGGTCGGTCGGAACTCAGAAGGATTCGACGCACGTTTACCGCCGCCGCGATGAGTATCGTCCATGTCCATGCGCGCGACCTTCCTCGGAACCGGTGGGGCGGTTCCTACCACTGTGCGTGCGCCGAGCGCGGTTCTGGTCAACCGCGACGGCGAACGCCTGTTGTTCGATTGCGGGGAAGGCACCCAACGCCAGATGATGCGGTACGGGACGGGGTTCGGTATCTCGCATCTCTTCGTCACCCACCTCCACGGTGACCACATTCTCGGTATTCCCGGCCTGATTCAAACGCTCGATTTCAACGAACGCGAAGAGCCACTCGCTATCCACGGCCCGCCGGGGAGTAAACGCCACCTCCAGCAACTCGTTCACTCCGGTGGCTACCAACCAAGTTTCCACGTCTCGGTCCACGAAACCCGCCCCGGCAACGTCGCGTATCAGGGCGAAGACTACGAAGTCCGCGCCTTCGAGACCGAACACCGAACCTCCTCGGTCGGCTACACACTGGTTGAAGACGACCGACCCGGCCGATTCAACCGCGAACGCGCCGAAGAACTCGGCGTCCCGGTCGGACCCGAGTTCAGCAAACTCCACAACGGCGAGTCGGTGGAACTCGAAGACGGCACCATCGTCGAACCCGAACAGGTCGTCGGCGAACCCCGGCCCGGTCGCAAACTCGTCTACACCGGTGACACACGGCCGCTCGATTCGACCGCCGAGGTCGCCGAAGATGCAGACTTGCTGATTCACGATGCGACCTTCACCGACGAAGAGTCGGGGCGGGCGGTCAAAACCGGTCACGCAACCGCTCGCGAGGCCGCTCGCGTCGCCCGAGATGCAGGCGTCCGAAAACTCGCGCTGACTCACATCTCGGCCCGCTATGCGGCCCATCCAGACCCGCTCTTAGAGCAAGCAACGAGCGTCTTCGACGGTGACGTGTTCGTCGCCGAAGACGGCCAGACGGTGGAGATTCCGTTTTCGGACGCCGAGGAGTAACCACGAATCGGAGGCACGCTTTTCTCGCTTCTCGGTCCATCAACGACCATGCCGACGAACGCTTTCCACATCGTCGATGTGTTCGCGACGGCCAAGTACGCCGGAAACCAACTCGCCGTCTTCGAAGACGCAGACTCGCTCTCGGACGACGAGCAAGCCGCACTCGCCGTCGAGATGAATTATTCAGAATCGACGTTCGTCGAAGGCGAGAGCGAAGGAGGCTACGACGTACGAATCTACACGCCAGCGACGGAGATTCCATTCGCCGGGCACCCGACACTTGGAACCGCCGCAGTCCTCCGCGAACACTACGACGCGGGCGATGAAATCACTCTGAACCTCGGCGTCGGCCCGATTACCGTCACGGTTCGCGGGTCGGGTGACGACGAGACCTACTGGATGAAGCAGAACGAACCGGATTTCGGTGAGACTCTGGAACACGACAGACTCGCAGAGGTTCTCTCGCTGGGCGAATCGGACGTGGATGCCGATTGGCCCGTGCAAGTCGTCTCGACTGGGCTTCCGGCGGTGATGGTCCCGCTCCGCGACCGCGACGCACTCGGCCGGAGTGAGGTGAACCCAATCGCCTATCGAGAACTGCTCGAAGAGACTGGCGTCGAGAATCTGCTCTTGTTCTGCCCAGACCCACGCGACGAAACCAACGACTTCGCCGCGCGCATGTACTGTCTCGGCTACGGGATTCCCGAAGACCCGGCGACTGGAAGCGCAAACGGGTGTCTCGCGGGCTATCTCGCACACCACGAGTACTTCGGCGACGGTGAAGTAGAAGCGACTGTCGAACAGGGCTACGAGATGGGCCGTCCGTCGCTCCTTCATCTCGAATCGGAGACGACCGGCGACGGAATCGACATCCGCGTCGGTGGACGTGTCGAGTTCGTCGCAGAAGGGAACCTCGTCTGACGGTATCGGAGCGTGGCGACGCCTTACTTGCGGTGGTCGTCACAGACCGGCACGCGACCGTCTTCGAGTAAGACCACAGGGACGCCGAGGACGACCAACTCGCGGACGTAACGTCGAACTCGCGTCGCTGGTGCGTCGCATTCGACACACTGCGCGTCGGTTTTCGAGCCCGTCGAATCGAGGATTCGTGTCCGTGAACCAACCGTCGTTCTGGCGTAGGCTGGTTGTTTCAACAAGAGTATCACGAGTCCAGCGGCGACCACGAGACTCACCAGTGGCAGCACGATTCGGCCCGTACCCGACCGCACGAGTGCGCCGAACAGTGCCAAGAGCACGACCACGACGGCGAGTTCACGAACGAATCGCATCAGGCGGAACTGTTGGTCGAACGTTCTTGTGAAGACGAATCGTCGTCGAGCGAGCGGACGAACTGCGGATAGCCGCCTTCGCCGACCGGGATGTACACCGTGTCGGTCTCGTCTAACTTCTCGATGTATTTCTGGGCGAGTACCTCGTCAGAGAGCGATTCGGCGAGGATGCGGTTCGCGTCGGCCTCACCCTGTGCTTCGATGCGTTTTCGCTCTGCTTCGAGTTCTTCGACGGCGAGTTCGTCTTGTTTCTGTTGGCGGCGCTGCTCGGTGATTTCCTTCTGTTCGACTGCTTGGGCGTACTCCGAGGGAAGTTCGACGTTGCGAATCTGGACGGCTTCGAGGATGAGGCCATCTTTGGCGAACTCTTCGCTGAGTTCCTTCTCGGCGGCAGCTTTCAGTTTCGTCTGTCCTTCACCGGTGTAGATTTCGGTGACGCGAAGTCGGCCCGCTTCGGTCCGAAGTACCGAGCGAATCGACGGGCGAATCAGTCGTTCTTCGGCCGTTCCAAGCGTTCGGTAGTTCTGGTAAAACGAGACCGCTTTCGCGGCGTCGATTCGATAGCGGACGGTCACGTCGATATCGGTCCGGAGACCATCTTGTGTCAGGACCGTGATGGCGTCGTCACCCTGTTGGTTGCCTTCGCTACTCTTCGCAGACATCGTGTAGGACTGCGGGCGGACCGACATGGAGACGGTCGATTGGGAGATTGGGTTGACGACGTGCGCACCGGGTTCGAAGACGGTCCCGGTGGTCGCACCCCACTTTTTCACGACTTTGACGTTCCCTTCTTCGACGGGTTCCCACGCGAGGAGACCGGCGACGGGAGACGCAATCAACAGGAGGGCGAGACAGCCAATGAGGACCATCCGCGTCAACGACCGGGGAGTCGTCGAGGGCGGGGAGGGAATGTCAGAACTCATCGTGCCGGATTTTTCAGCTCGCTAATTAGTTTCTTCGACCTACATGAGGAGCCACGAGTACAGATTCCACCCCGGCGTGGAGTATATATTCAGTGCGTACCTAGTCGGTATCGTGAACGACCGGACGAGCGCGCTCGACTCGGTCGTCTTCGGCATCGACATCCAAAGCGGCGACATTCGTGGCGATTCTCCCTCGTACGCGCTCGTCGTGTTGGACAGCCGCGCCGACGAGGTAACAGTCGAGCGAGACGTGGTCTCTTTCCGAAAGTTGCGTCGCCTCATCGAACGGGACGAACCCGCGCTGATTGCGACCGACAACATGTACGAACTGGCGACTGACAAGGACGACCTCGTCCGATTTTTGCGGTGGCTTCCACACGAGTCACGGTTGGTGCAAGTCACGGGAGCAGAACGACCGGAACCCCTCTCGCGGGTGGCCGGTCGCCACGGCATCCCGTACGGCAAAGACCCGATGAAAGAAGCCGAAGCGGCCGCACGACTTGCGCTCGCCAACGTCGGCTACGAGGTGGCAGCCTTCGAGAACACGACCACCGTCAAGGTCTCTCGCGGGCGCTCGACCGGCAAGGGTGGGTGGAGTCAAGACCGCTACACGCGCCGGATTCACGGGTCTGTCAAGCGCCAGTCCCGAAAAGTCGAATCCGCGCTCAAGGAGGCCAGTCTGGAGTACGAACGCGACGTAACCGAGAAGTACGGCGGCTACTCGAACGCCATCTTCACCGTCGAAGCCCGACCACAGGACATTCCCGTGTCGAGCAGGCGTTCGGGCGATACCCGCATCGAAATCGAGCGTGAACGCCGCGACGGTATCGACTTCGAGCCACTCGTCAAGCGCCGCGACCGCGTCATCGTTGGCATCGACCCCGGCACGACCACCGGCGTCGCCGTCGTCGGCCTCGACGGTCGCGTTCTGGACGTGCATTCGACCCGAACCGCCGACACACCTGCAATCATCGAGTGGCTCATCGAACGCGGTCGCCCGACACTCGTCGCCGCAGACGTCTATCCAATGCCCGAAACCGTCGAGAAGTTCCGGCGGAGTTTCGACGCCGCTGGCTGGAATCCACCGAGCGATATCGCGGTCGATGAAAAACTCCACCGCACCCGCGACGTGGCCTACGAGAACGACCACGAACGCGACGCACTCGCCGCGGCACTGTTCGCCTTCGACGCCCACGAGGACCAGTTCGAGCGCATCTCCAGAAAGGTGCCCGCCGAAATCGACCGCGAAGAAGTCATCGCCCAGGTAATCTCCGGCGAGGAGTCGGTCGAAGCCGTCCTCAGAGAGATGCAGTCCGACGACGATGGCGACGACAACGAGGGAGGTGCGAAAGCATCCGAACAACCCGAACTGTCGCCCGAAGAGCGCGAGATTCGGGAGTTGAAATCCCGCGTGGAACGCCTCGAATCGCACATCGACGAACTCAGCAACGAACTCGAATCGAAAGACGAGACCATCGAGGAGTACAAGAAGGAACTCTCGGACGCCCGCCGAAAAGAGCGTCAAGAGGCACGAGAACGCCGCGAGGTGAATCGACTCGAACGCGACAACGGCCGATTGGAGCGTACAGTCGAATCGCTGGAGGAGACGAACGAAGCCCTCTCCGAAAAGCTCGAACGCCTGAAGTCGCTGTGGAAACTCGACCACTCGAACTTCGCGGACGTAAATATGGAGAAGAACCTCGTGCCCGTGAAAATCGTCGAGCAGTTCACGAAGGCCGCACTCGACGAGACGGTCGAACAGTACGGCATCTCGGCGGGCGACGTGGTGTACTTCCGCGATGCGAGTGGGGCGGGCCGGGCGACGGCGGAGCGACTCGCCGAGTTCGAGCCTCGCGTCGTCCTCCGTAACGGAAATCTTTCGGACGTCGCAGAGGAGATTCTCTTCGACGCTGAAATCCCGATATCACCCTCTGATGGAGTCTCGATTCAGGAGATAGACGAACTGGCGATTGCCCGCGAGAAAGAAGTTGAATCGGCGATTGCCGAGTGGGAGGCGCGTGCGAAAGAGCGCCAGAAGGAAGAACAAAAGTCGATGGTTGACCAGATTATTTCGGAACATCGCGCCGAAAACCGGCGGTGAGCGAGTGTTAGATTAAGAACTCGAATCAGTTGGCGACGGTCCCACGAGGTAGTCTCGCGTGAACGAGATAATCACCAAGAGACCGGAACTCAACGCCACGACTCCTGCGAGAAGAACGATTAGGTTGTCCAGATAGACACCAGAAGTAGTCGAGGCGACGAGATACACGAGGAGTGCGAGAAACAGCACGACGACCATGAGCCAGCGTCGTATCGATTTCAAGAGCGTGTCGGAGGGCATCGTCCAATAAAGGCACGCCATCTGCGAAAAGGTCGTGGTTCGTGAACTTTACCTGCGGAAATCACTCTGCGGCCGCTTCGCCGCCCATCAAACCGCCGACGATGAAGTAGAGCGCCGCCCCGAGAATCGGGATGAAGAACGCAATCGCCGCCCACACTGTTGCATTTCGCTCTTTGAACGTCGCATCTCGGTGAACCCGATAGGGCAGATAGACGTGGAAGACGAGGAAGTACACACCGAAGCCGATGATGTAGGGGATAAACGCCCCGCCGCTGACCGAGGCCCACATCGCCACGAGGAGGGCGAAGACAGCCAGCATGAGCGCCGCAAAGATGAAAATCGGGGCACGGGTTGTGTTTCCGGAGTCGGACATCACCCGGACTTAGCGTCGAAGTATGTTGTCGGTTTCGCCACTCGCGTTCCAGAAGTCATATCCCATATCCCCGTCAGAAACCACGTATGGACGCATACGACCTGATCACTCGGAACGCCTCCGAAGTGGTCACGGAGGACGAAGTGCGCGCGCTGGCCACAGACCCCGATGGAAAGCGAGCGTACGTGGGCTATGAGCCTTCAGGCGTCCTCCACATCGGTCACATGCTCACGGCGAACAAGCTCATCGACCTGCAGGAGGCGGGCTTCGAAATCGTCGTGCTTCTCGCAGACGTACACGCATACCTCAACGGCAAGGGCACCTTCGAGGAGATTCGCGAGACGGCCGAGCGGATGAAAGAGCAGTTCATCGCCTACGGTCTCGACGAGAGTCAGACCGAGTTCGTCCTCGGTTCGGAGTTCCAGTTGGACGAAGACTACGTACTCGACCTGCACTCGCTCGAACTCCAGACGACGCTCTCGCGTGCCGAGCGCGCGATGGCCGAAATCAAGAGCGGTGAGAGCGTGACCGTCGCGCAGGCAGTCTACCCCATCATGCAGGCACTCGACATCGTGTACCTCGACGTGGACCTCGCTATCGGTGGGATGGAACAGCGCAAAGTACACATGCTCGCCCGCGATACGCTCCCGAGCATCGACGAAGCGGCACCGACCTGTGTACACACGCCGCTCATCGCGGACCTTTCGACGGGCATCGGCAAGATGTCCTCGTCGTCGGGTGTCAGCCTCTCGATGGAGGACTCCACCGAAGATATCGAAGCGAAGGTCAACGACGCCTACTGCCCGCCGACGGCGGACCCCGAACCGACCGACGAGGGCGAAGAACGCGAGAACCCCGTCCTCCAAATCTTCGAGTACCACATCTTCCCACGCTTCGAGCGCGTCGTGGTCGAACGCCCCGACAAGTACGGCGGCAACCTCGAATACGACGACTACGAGTCGCTGGAAGAGGAACTCGAATCGGGCGAACTCCACCCGCTCGACGCGAAGGGCGCGCTCGCTGGCTACCTCGACGAACTCATCGCACCTGGCCGCGAGAAGATAAACGCCTAATTGGGGAACGAGGCCGACTCAGGCCATCCCGAACATCTTCATCACGTTCTCTGCGAGACCGCCAGCGACGAGGCCGAGTCCAGCGACGACGAACGCGAGACCAGCGGCGACGATGGGTGCTTGGATAGCGACGATAGCGATTCCGAGGACGAGACAGGCGATTCCGGCAAGACCTTTCGTACCGAGTTTATCGAGCATACCACGAACGCGAGGGCCAGCGGCCCTAAACCCGTCGCTTGACGGGAGGTTCAAATGCGAACAAACGTCGGCGGGTTTAAACACGATAACGTAGAATCGTGGCATATGAGCGACGAGAACGAGCGCCGCCGAGACCTCCGAATGCCGAACGACGACGAAGTGTTCGCCGTCGTGACGAACATGCTCGGTGCCAATCGTATTCGCGTCCGCTGTGCTGACGGCGTCGAGCGGACCGCGCGCATCCCCGGTCGGATGCAAAAACGCATCTGGATTCGAGAAGACGACGTTGTACTCGTCGAACCGTGGGATTGGCAAGACGAGAAAGCAGACGTGTCCTGGCGATACGAGAAGTCCGAAGCGGACCAACTCCGTCGCGAAGGTCACATCCAGTAACGCTCACTTCGTACTCGCGTTCTCGCGTAGGCTCGACATCTAGAGCCTTGCGCTTTTCATCTCGCCTCCCGTAGCCTCAGTCCAATGACTGACGAGTTCGGATTGGTCGAACCCCAAGAAGGGGAGGCGTTCGGAGACGAATGGGAGGAAATCGACCTCTCAGTGTCGGAAGCAGACCGCATCGCAAAGCGGAAAGACAGAGACTTCGACGAGTTTCGGATGCGGCTCAAGGATGCCGACCAGTTCAAAGTCGAGCAATCGGTGTTCGACGACGCAACCTTCGCGGCTATCTACAAACTCGTCCAAGACGGTTACATCGAAGCCTTCGGTGGCCCGATTTCGACGGGAAAAGAGGCGAACGTCTTCGAGGCGCTCGGTGACGAGAATACCGACGTTGCGGTCAAAATATACCGCATCAACGCCTCCGATTTCCGTCACATGCGCGACTATCTCGAAGGCGACCCGCGATTCCAGAGCATCGGCCACGACAAAGGTCAAGTCGTCATGGCGTGGGTCCGAAAGGAGTACGCCAACCTCCAACGCGCCCAGCGAGCGGGGGTTCGCGTCCCGAACCCAATCGCCGTCGAGCGAAACGTCCTCGTGATGGAACTCGTCGGACAGGCCGACGACCGTGCCCGTCGGCTCTCGGAAGTGAACGTCGAGAATCCACAGACCGCCTTCGAAGTCGTCCGCGAGTATATGCGACGACTCTATCGCGCCGGACTCGTCCACGGTGACCTCTCCGAATACAATCTCATCATCCACGAGGGCGAACTCGTCGTCATCGACCTCGGTCAGGCGGTCACCATCCACCACCCGAACGCCGTCTCGTTCTTAGAGCGCGACTGCCGCAACGTCGCCAAGTTCTTCAGCCGACAGGGTGCCGATGTGGATGCCGACCAATTGTACGACTTTGTGACTGCCGACGAGGAAGCCGACGAGTAAGACTCGAATCGGTCGCGAGCTGCCATTCGTCGCAGCGATGTATGCGAACAGGACACGTAGCGCCCCCGCGAGCGAACGCTTAAACCGTTCCACTGGGTATCGACTCCTATGCAGCACGTCAAGGTGCCGCAGGACCGTATCGGTGTTCTCATTGGTGAAGGTGGCTCGACGATGCGAGAAATCGAGCAACGTGCCGAAGTTCGACTCGATATCGACTCGGAGAACGGAAGCGTCGCAATCGACAGCGTCGGCGACCCCGTTCTCGGCATGATTGCCCCCGATATCGTTCGCGCCGTCGGTCGCGGCTTCGCCCCCGAGGACGCACTTGCGCTCCTGCAAGACGACATGATGATGTTCGAACTCATCGACATCAACAACCACTCGCGGAACAAGAACGACATGCGTCGGAAGAAAGGCCGCCTCATCGGTGAGAACGGTCGCACCCGCGAACTCATGGAAGAACTCACCGGTGCCGACGTCGTCATCTACGGGTCGACACTCGGCATCATCGGCAAGGCCGAAGAGGTCCAAGTGGTTCGCCGCGCCGTCGAGATGATTCTCGATGGTGCCCCGCACGGTGCAGTGTACTCGTTCCTCGAACGGAAGCACAACGAACTGACCCAGGGCTTCAACGTCCGCAACAACTAGTCACCGACACCGATGCGGTGCTGACGCCACGTATCGTTTTTTCATCATCACCCCCCGTCGAGTCGCGACGTTCGCAGTTCGGGACGAGGAACTGACTATTTGGACCCCTCTCCGGCGCACGCCGAATTCCGCTCCAACGACGGTAATAAACCCGCATAATCGACAGCCACCGCAGCCATTCGATGGCGACACTGTGTTGCGTTTTAACATACCATGGTTCAAAACGCTTTTATAGAATCACAAACAAAGAATGCGCTGAACATGGCGCAGCGAATGCAGCAGGGTCAACCCATGATTATCCTGGGTGAAGACTCGCAGCGAACCTCCGGTAAAGATGCACAGTCGATGAACATCACAGCCGGAAAAGCCGTGGCCGAAGCCGTACGCACGACGCTCGGCCCCAAGGGAATGGACAAGATGCTGGTCGATTCGTCGGGTCAGGTCGTCGTCACGAACGACGGCGTCACCATCCTCAAAGAGATGGACATCGACCACCCCGCGGCGAACATGATCGTCGAAGTCTCCGAGACGCAAGAAGACGAAGTCGGAGACGGGACGACGACCGCTGTCGTTATCGCGGGCGAATTGCTCGACCAAGCAGAAGACCTCCTCGACTCTGACGTCCACGCGACGACCATCGCACAGGGGTACCGTCAGGCCGCCGAGAAGGCCAAGGAAGTCCTCGAATCGAAGGCTATCGACGTGACCGAGGACGACCGCGAAACCCTCCTGAAGATTGCCGCTACTGCGATGACCGGCAAGGGCGCAGAGTCCGCCAAGGATCTGCTCGCCGAACTCGTCGTCGACGGCGTACTCGCCGTTCGGGACGAAGACGGCATCGACACGGACAACATCTCCGTCGAGAAGGTCGTCGGCGGCACTATCAACAACTCCGAACTCGTCGAAGGCGTCATCGTCAACAAGGAACGCGTCGACGAGAACATGCCTTACGGCGTCGAAGACGCGAACATCGCCATCCTCGACGACGCACTCGAAGTCAAGGAGACGTCAATCGACGCAGAAGTCAACGTCACCGACCCCGACCAGCTTCAGCAGTTCCTCGACCAGGAAGAAAAACAGCTGAAGGAGATGGTGGACCAGCTCGTTGACGTCGGCGCAGACGTCGTGTTCGTCGGCGACGGCATCGACGACATGGCCCAGCACTACCTCGCCAAGGAAGGCATCCTCGCGGTCCGCCGTGCCAAGTCCTCGGACCTCAAGCGCATCGCCCGCGCGACGGGTGGCCGCGTCGTCAGCAACCTCGACGACCTCGAAGCAGACGACCTCGGCTTCGCTGGCTCTGTTGCCCAGAAGGACGTCGGCGGCGACGAGCGCATCTTCGTCGAAGACGTCGAAGACGCGAAGTCCGTCACGCTCATCCTCCGCGGTGGCACCGAACACGTCGTCGACGAACTCGAACGCGCCATCGACGACTCGCTCGGCGTCGTTCGCACGACGCTCGAAGACGGCAAAGTACTCCCCGGCGGCGGCGCACCCGAGACGGAACTCTCGCTCGCCCTGCGTGAATTCGCTGACTCTGTCGGCGGTCGCGAACAGCTCGCCGTCGAAGCCTTCGCCGAGGCACTCGATGTCATCCCACGCACCCTCGCAGAGAACGCTGGTCTCGACCCCATCGACTCGCTCGTGAACCTCCGCTCGCGCCACGACGCCGGTGAGTTCGCTGCCGGTCTCGACGCCTACACGGGCGACGTCATCGACATGGAAGCAGAGGGCGTCGTCGAACCCCTCCGTGTCAAGACCCAAGCCATCGAATCCGCAACCGAAGCCGCCGTCATGATTCTCCGCATCGACGACGTCATCGCGGCTGGCGACCTCTCCGGTGGCCAGACCGGTGACGACGACGATGACGAGATGGGCGGTATGGGCGGCATGGGTGGAATGGGCGGTATGGGCGGCATGGGCGGCGCGATGTAAATCGCTCCCTCATAGGCCACCATACACTCACCACCGACTCCCGAATCGACACACGACCGTCGGCCCGGTTTCACATCATTTTCTACGGTTTCACCCCAGCCAGCCGTCGCTCTACGAGTGAAACCGACGTTAACATCGACGTAAACGATACCCCACGAGACAGGTATTTCGCAACGAACACACCCGAGTGTCGAAACATCCGTTTTCGAAGCTATTTCTCGACAAATACAGCTAATCGTGGGGTTATTCACATCGAAATGACGAATCACCGACGCCTACTTATGACCCATGACATCGACTAACAAGATATGTCCTCCACCGGGACTACGGACACCCTCGCCGTCTCGGACTCTCCAACCTCGTCCAGACGACAGCCGTTCCTCGCAGTAGTCAGCCCCCACGTCGCTGAAGCGGCCGCCGTCGCAACCGCAGTCCTCCCTGGCGTCACACCCGTCATCCACGCGCCCCATCCCACCGCACCCGCACGCCTTCGTGCGACGCTCGCTTCGATACGCAACCCAGAAGCACCACTCGTCGTCGCCACAGACAGCGCCGCAATCGCGCGTGACGCGGACCGCATCATCGTCACCGATGGCGGCAGCGTCCTCGAAGATGGCACACCCGACGAGTTACTCGCGCTCCCGAGTGTCTACGCCCATCGGTACAGCGAAGAAATTGGCGCGAACTTCGCCGGCCCCGACCCCGACATCGCCGACGAGTAGCACCCGAACGATTTCGTCGCTGGCGGGGAGAGGTCAACTATGGGCGACAGAGCGTGCTACCGAGAGTTCTGTCCAGCGTGCGACGCCTCGGTGACTATCGTCGATGAAACGTGCCCGGAGTGTGGCCGCGAGTTGCAACTCCGCTAACTATCGTTCGTCGTCGATGTGGTGGATGGCATTCGGCGAGAACAATCGACCGCTCGATACCTCGACCCATCCGTTACCAAGAATTCGAACCGACCCTTCGTGCAGAATCGTCTCCTTCTCAGCGTCCCCGTAGACGACGGCGTGGTCGATTTCGTGGACGAAGAGTTCCTGAGGGAGCGACATCGGTGAGAAGACCATTGGTCCGAACACACGCCACGGAATGATGAATGTTTGCCAAAACAGAGAGATAACGAAGTCCTACACCGGAGTAAGAGTGCGTTAATCGAACGACGAGAGTGAGAACGTCACTGTCGCTCATAGAGGATTCCAACACACCTCGCTGCCGCTCGACGGTTCCCATGAAAAACCAAAAGAGCGCGACAGGACTCCCGAGAGCAACGCGAGTGGGACTCAGTGAACAGAGTTCACGGGATTGAGCAAACGCGAAGCGTTTGCGACGGGATTCGAACCTCGGTCGCAACGAGTTGCTCCCTGATTCGAATCCCGCACGCGGCGCTCTCGATTTCACTTCGTTCAATACGAGAGCGAGCGCGACGGGATTCGAACCCGCGGCCGTCGGATTAGAAGTCCGATGCTCTGTCCAACTGAGCTACGCGCCCTCGTCTCTCACAAACAGGTGCCAAATGAAAAACGAATCGGCTTCTATCCGTCGAACCGGTACAACGAGGTCACGTAGGGGAGTCGATTGAACATCCAGTACGCGATGGGGAGGCCGATAATCGTGACCGCGAAGAACGCCGCCGCATTGGCCCAGAACCAACTGAGCCACCAACCGACGAAGATGAAGTACGGAACACGGACGAGCAGTGAGTGCTGACTCCGTCCGTCTTCAGCCGAGAGGTTTCGCGACTCTTTGAGCGACAGCACGGTGGGCACGAGGTTGATGAGTGCGATGCCGAGCGGGATACCGATGATGGTGGCGTTGAGGAACCACGCGATGTTGACGACGACGGGCGTGGCCCACCAACCGATGAAGATGAACCAGAGGGCCCGCACGAGGAGAGAGCGGTCTGCCATAGTGAGTACACGTCGGGGTGGTGGAAAAATCACGCGGCAGGCCGAAAGAAGTGGACGGTTCGAAAGGAGGGGTTTAACAGCGCCAACGCGGTATGACCGCCCATGAAAGTCATCGGGACAGTTGGCCTGCCCGGAAGCGGAAAGGGCGAACTCGCCGACGTCGCCCGCGAGGCAGGAATTCCTGTCGTGACGATGGGCGATATCATCCGCGAGGAGTGCCGAAACCGCGGTCTCGACCCGGCGACCGACCACGGGAAGATTGCCAAAGCACTCCGCGAGGAAGAGGGTGACGACGCTATCGCCGCACGGTCGCTTCCCGTCATCGAGTCACACCTCGAATCGAACGACTTGGTGGTCGTCGATGGCCTTCGCTCGGGCGTCGAACTAGATTGCTTCCACGGGGCGTTCGGCGACGAGTTCGTACTCGTGAGCGTCGAAGCGCCGTTCGAGATGCGTGCCGACCGCCTGTTGGACCGCGGGCGCGACGAGAGCGATACCGACCTCGAAGCCCTGAAGAAGCGCGAAGAGCGCGAACTGAACTTCGGCATGGGTAAGGCGATGGAGCGCGCCGACGTCGTGATTCAAAATACAGACTCCCTCGAAGCGTACCGGGAGAAGATCACGCGACTATTCGAAGACGGCCCAGAGGCCGTCGCGGAGGCAGAACAATGATTTACAGCGTCGATGTCCGCATCGAAGCACCCGTTCGTGACACGGAAGTCACCGACCGGGTGAAAGATGCAATCTCGAACATCTTCCCGGCAGTCGAAGTGGAATCCGAACCCGGCCGATTGGTCGGCGAGTCGCACGAACTCGAACGGTTCTCCCAACGCCTGCACGAACAGACCATCCTCGATACCGCACGCCGCGAGTTCGCCAAGCGCAAGGACGACGAAGGCTTCTCGTTTTCGCTCAAGAAGCAAGCCGCGTTCAAGGGCGTCGTCAACTTCTCGGTCGGCAGTCCCGACGAACTCGGTGACATCGAAGTCCACGTTCGCGTGCGCGACCCCTCCGTTGACGAACTCATCGACCACATCGCGCCGCCGACGAAAGACGGAAAGCCAATCGACCCGGCCGACCGCTAATTTCAGGCGACCAACAGCGCCACCGCGAGCGCGATAAAGACGATTTTGAGACTGGTGTTGACGACGATGACCTTCGACCCGAACGACGGGCCCCAGATGCCGTACTGAAACGGAATCGACCGCTTGAACGTCGAGACGGTAAAGGAGACGATGCCGCCGAGAAGCATCGTCGCAACCGCCTGCGTGGAGGTGAACGTCTCACCGATGAGCGGTGCAATCGTCGCCGCGCCAGCGGTCGTATCGAACGCGAACACGGCAATCACGGGCACTGCCGCACCGGGTAGGCCGACGAGCGTTGCGAGCGGGTCGGCGAAGGCTGTGAGTGCGTCAAGGTCCGTCGTTTGGACGAGGAGCGTCACGAGCGTGTAGACGAGTGCGAGACGCGGCACGAGACGCTTCAGTTTGCGCCACGTCTTGTGGGCGGCTTCTTCGACCAGTTCGCGTTTCGTCTGGTCGTTGGCTTCGTCGCCAGCACCGTCGGTTTCGACTGAGGAGGTTGTGGTCGTCGGTCGGCTTGAGAGTAGCACCGCGCCAGCGACGACGCCGGTAATCGTGATGGCGAGTGCGATTGCGGCGCGCGAACCGACGTACAGCAAGCCGACTTCGTAGCCCAGAATCGGAATCAGCACCGGCCAGTAGAAGGTGAAAATGTGCTGGACGAAGCCGAAGAACGTGTTGATAGTAACAGCAATAAGCGTCTCTCGGTCATCGAGATTTCCGGATTCGCGGAACTCTGCGAGCATGCCGTAGCCAGCAGTCGTCGAAGCGGCCGTCGTGACGATGGCCGTGCCAACCTCGTCGGGAAGGTTCGCCGGACCCGTGAGATACCGAGAGAGACCGGCGATTCGTTCGACGAGACCGAGAGAGACCACGAGGTTCGCGGCGAACACCCCGAGAGCGATGTAGAGGGTGATGCGTGCGACTCGCGGGAGTACGTCGAACAGGACGGGCAAGACGACCGACGGTTGCATACGTCGTGGTCCGAAGTGAGGAAACTAAGCCACGTCGGTCAGACCGCAGGAGTCAGACGAACACCTGCGCGGTGGCAAAGAGTACCAGCACGCCGAGTACGTCGCAGACGTTGGTGACGACGGGAATCACCACGTCGTCGGGGTCGAGCCCGAATCGGTAGGCGATGTACGTCGCAGCGAACGTCACGACGACGGCCAAGATGGCGAGTGCCGCCCCGCTCGACAGTGCGACGAGGAGAATCGTCTCGATAGAGAGTGCGGTACTCCCCGAGAGCAAGAAGGTCAACACCCACGCGCCCACACCGATAATCGGGAACATCGTCAGTGCGAGCGCAATCGTCGCAATCGCATTGCCGACGAGTTCGTCGTCATCCGTCGAAAACGAGAGCGTCCCGAGGTGGAACGACGTGGAGAGGCGTGCGGCGAGGATGCTCCCGAGATTCCCCGCCGTCCCGATGGTGACGGGGACGAGGACGAGCAACGCGGGATATTCGAGCAACTTCGCCTCGAAACTTCCGAGGACGAGACCACTCCCGAGTTCGACGAGTGTAAGAACGAGTAAGACGGGGAGCATCGCCCGCGTAATCGCCCGAACGGTCCAGTCTGTCGCCACTTAGAACACCCCTGCGATGACGAGGACGGTTCTCACGGCGATGAGCAGAAAGAGAATCCCGAACACGTCGCCGGTGGTCGTGACCACGGGGCCGACAATCGTATCGGGATTGTGTCCACGTCGATAGCCCGCGAAGACGACGGTCACGACGACGACCGAGAGGACGATACCCGAGAGCAGGCCCGCGACGAGCGCGACACCGATGAGAATCGGGAGTGGTGCAACCGACTCACCGAGCGCGGTCAAGAGGAAGTACGCGACGATGGATGCGAACGTACTCGTGAAAATGCCGTTTGCGATGGCGGCCGCAGCGGCAGCACGCAATCGAGTGTCGCCAGCGGTGACCGTCGGTTCGATGAGACCCTGGTGGAGTGCGGTGGCGATTCGCGCACCGAACGACCCGTAGACGTTACCACGGGTTGCGAGCAGCGCCGGGACGAGGACGAGCAATCCGGGGACTGCGCGGAGTTCAGCACGCATACCGCCGAGGACGACACCCGCGATGAGGCCACCAACGAGGCTCGTCGAGAGCGCAGGGAGGGCTTCGCGGTAGGCCTCGACTGCGACGTCTCGTACCGTCATTGTCGGGTGCGACGGGGGCGAGCGTTAAAAGTCGGGTGTATCCGGAATCGAGATACACCGGGAAGAATCGTGACAGAGAGGGCCGCAAAGAGAACCGTAGAGAGGAGAGCTGTGTCGAAAAAGTCGTAGCGAGTTAGAACGGCCCCATACCGCCCATACCGCCCATGCCGCCGCCGCCCTGCTTTTGCATCTTCTTCATCATCCGCTGCATGTCGCCGTCACCCATGCCCTGGAACTGCTTGAGTGTCTTCTCCATCATGCGGTGCTGTTCGAGCAGTTCTTGGACCGTCTCCTCGTCACGACCGGAGCCTTGGGCGATGCGTTTGACCCGAGACGCGCCGACCTTGCGGGGGTTCTCGAGTTCCTCTTCGGTCATCGAGTCCATGATGACCTCGAAGGAGAACATGCGGTCTTTCGTGACGTCCATCGCGTCGTCCGGCAGTTGGTCTTTGAGACCGCCGCCGAGACCGGGAATCATGTCGAGGACCTGGTCGAGCGGGCCCATCTTGTTCATGGCCTCCATCTGCTTTTGCATGTCCTTGAGGGTGAAGTTCCCCTTCATCATGTCCTCGGGGTCCCAATCCTCGTCTTCGGCCTGCGTCTCGGCCATCGCGCGCTCGACGCGCTCCGAGAGTTGCTTCAGGTCGCCCATACCGAGCAGGCGAGAGATGAAACCGTTCGGCTCGAAGCGCTCGATGTCCTGAACCGTCTCACCCATGCCGAGGAAGGCGATAGAGGAGTCCGTCTCGTTGACGGCGGTCAGCGCACCGCCACCCTTTGCCGTCCCGTCGAGTTTGGTGATGACGACGCCGCCGATACCGATGGACTCGTCGAACTGGTGGGCCTGGTCTTTCGCGCCCTGTCCGATTGCCGCGTCGAGGACGAGCAGGTTGAGGTCGGGTTGGACGACCGACTCTATCTCTTCGATTTCGGCGATGAGGTCGTCTTCGAGCGCGTGGCGACCGGCCGTGTCCACGATGTGAACATCGGCGTCTTTCGTCGCTTCCAGTCCTTCACGGGCGATTTGGACCGGGTCGTCGCAGTCGGGGTCGCCGTAGAAATCGACTTCCGCCCGCTCACACATCTGCTTTGCCTGGTCGTAGGCACCGGGGCGGAACGTGTCGGTCTGGATGACCGCGGGACGAAGCCCTTTCTTCGAGAACCACCACGCCATCTTGGCGGAGGTGGTCGTCTTCCCCGACCCTTGCAGACCCGCGAGCATGATGGTCTGGGGTTGGAGCGGAATCTCTGTCGAGTCGCCGATGAGGCCGACGAGTTCCTCGTAGACGATTTTGAGAACGTGGTCGCGGGCGCTCGTGCCACCCGGTGGTTCCTCGTTGAGTGCCCGGTCTTTAATCGAGTCAGAAAGTTGCATGACGAGGCTGACATCGACGTCAGCAGAGAGCAAGGAGCGCTGAATCTCCTTGACAATCTCCTGGACGTCTTCCTCGTCGAGGCGGGATTTCCCCCGTAGCTTATCGAGACTGCCACGGAGCGAACTCCCGAGATTGTCGAGTACCATTGTCCACCTCTAGGCCGTCGCGCTGGTAAAGGCTTTATCCGTCACGGCCGCCAGCGACGCCGAAATACTCACGTCGTGTGAACACGAGTAAATGAGATCCAAGTTTCATTTATCGAACTTCTTTAGCTATGTTTCTGAGTAAAGTTCGATAGAGAAATGCCGAGAGAGCACGCTCGGGCCATCTCGCCCGTGATGGGCGTCGCGCTCATGCTCGTGATTATCGTCCTCCTTTCGGGCACGACAGTCGTGCTATTTCTCGGTTTCACGGATTCGCTCAACGAGCCTGCACCGATGTTCACACAGCAAGGACAGGTCGAAATCTCCGTCGAGAACGCGTCGATAACCGACCAGAAACTCGTGTTGGTCCACGAAGCAGGCGGGAACGTACAGGCCGAGAACCTCGTCGTCAAGTTCAATACGGGGAACGGAACCGTCGAAGTCGAACCGTCGGAGACGGGCGACCTCTCTGATGGGGCGTGGTCTGCAGGCGAGCGATTGGAACTCGATATCGACACCGATACGGTCTGTACCGGCGCTGATAGCCTCGGTGTCTCTGTCACCTACGCCGACGGTGACCAGTCGCACGTCCTCTCGACACAGACAGTCCCGGTGACGAGCGAGGGGTTCACCATCGAGGATGGAGCAGTGGTCCCGAACTCGGGTTACCAAGCAGAGGTGACGGTGTTGGGGACGGGCTTTACCTATGGCGCTGGCGGCCCGAACATCGACATCCGGCTCGACGTTGCGGTCGGTAACGCGAGTTACGACCCGTGGCCGGGTAACGTGAACAACAACGGAAACCCCCGTTCGCACACGTTCACCGACCAACCTGCGGGCGCAGGTATCAAAGTCGCGGCCACCGCGGACGAGCCCGGAGATTACATCAGCCCGCGCACTCGGTGGTCGAACGAGTCGAACGGATGGGTGTACGTCCTCCGTGATGGTGACCAGCCCCCGAACATCGCCGGGTTCGGCGACCAGGACTCCGCGAGTTCGTACGTCGGGCCGTACTTGGACGACGACGGCAACATCTCTCTCTCGGACAACGAGGCAATCTACCTCTTCGAACTCGGGAATTCCCAAACGGGCTCTTCAGCCGACTTCCAAGACGTCGTCCTCCTCGTTACGCTCCAAACCGAGCGCGTCACCGCGAGCGTCGAAGAGACGACCACCGGCGAGAGCGTCATCGTCTGTCCAACTACCTGAGACGCCCTCGGTAAATACTAGACTCTGCCGCTGTCGCACGGACTTATTCAGCCACGTCACGAGGGTTGGAACGATGACCCGTATTCTCGTTCTCGACCAATCGACACACGGCATTCCCGCCGAGGTGTACGTCGATGCGCTCCGGGCGCGCCTCCCAGACGTCTCTCTCGACCATCCGAAAACGACCGACGAGGCGCTCGAATTGGCCGCCGATGCGACGATTATCACGGGCGTCCACCTTCCGGACGATGTCCTCGCCGCCGCCGACAACGTTCGGCTCTTTGCCGGGGCGGCCGCGGGGTACGACCACCTTCCGCTCGAAACCCTCCGCGAGCGCGGTATCGCACTCACCAACGCCTCTGGCGTTCACGGCCCGAACATCGCCGAACACGTCCTCGGGTGGATGCTCATGATTACACGCCGTCTCGACGAGGGGATGCGACGCCAAGCGCGCCACGAGTGGCGGCATTTCCAAGCGATGGGCGAGTTGAAGGATTCGACCGTCACTGTCGTCGGCCTCGGTGCGATTGGGCAGGCAATCACCGAACGCCTCGAACCGTTCGGCGTCACGACGATTGGGGCGCGATACTCTCCAGAGAAGGGCGGCCCCGACAGTATCGACGAGGTTGTCGGATTCGATGACTTGGAGTCCATCCTCCCACGGACAGACTACCTCGTTCTCGCGTGCCCGCTGACCGACACGACACGAAAACTGATAGACGAAGACGCGTTTGGCGCGCTCCCACCGAAGGCCGTTCTCGTGAACGTCGCGCGCGGCGGCGTGGTCGATACCGACGCACTCGTCACGGCACTCCAGAAGGGGAAGATTCACGCGGCGGCACTCGACGTAACCGACCCCGAACCGCTTCCGAACGACCATCTGCTGTGGGATTTCGAGAACGTCTATCTCACTCCCCACGTTTCGGGCTACACGCCACACTACTGGACGCGAGTCGCTGATATCCTCACCGAGAACGTCGGGCGATTAGCGAGTGGCGAGGAACTCCGAAACCAAGTGCTACCGCAAGCCCCGGATTCATCGCAGACGGATTCGTAGGTCGGCTATGGCTGGTCTCGTCTTCGGATTGCAACTTTCGACGGTTCTCGCCTTCTCCGCGGCAGCGATTGCGCTCATCCTCACGCCCGGACCCGATACGATGTACGTCCTCGCGCGCGGCATCGACGGACGGGAGTCGGGCGTCAAATCGGCGTTCGGCATCGCAACCGGGGTACTGCTCCACACGATGCTCGCCGCACTCGGTGTTGCCGCCCTCCTCCAAGCCGTTCCTGAGGCCGCACTCGCCATCCAGTACGCGGGCGCGCTGTATCTCTTCTATCTCGGCGTCGTCGCCCTTCGAGACGACGAGTTCGACCCGGCAGTCGAAACCGAGCGTGCGAACAGTTTCCGTCGTGGCGTCCTCGTCAACGCCCTCAACCCGAAAGTTGCGCTGTTCTTTCTCGCTTTCCTCCCCGGGTTCGCTGGCGGCGGCCCCAGTGCAGGCAGTCGAATGGCCGTGTTGGGAGCGATATACGCTGTTTTGACTGCAATCTATCTCTCAGGGGTCGCACTCGGTGCCGACAAACTCGGTGATGCACTCGTCGAGACACGCCTCTCGAGTGTGCTGAACTACGTCGGCGCGGGGACGATGCTGCTGCTCAGCGTCGTACTGCTACTCGAATAAAGGTTCGACGGACTGGGAGTGTTACTCGTCGTCGCCGAGGAGTCGTTCGACCATCGCTTCGGGGTCGAACCGTTCGATGTGGTCGTAGCCCTGGCCGACGCCGAGGAACAAGATTGGCTTGCCCGTGACGTAGGCGATAGAGATTGCCGCCCCACCGTTGGAGTCGGCGTCTGCCTTCGTCAGGATGGCACCGTCGATGGACGCGGCCTCGTTGAATTTGCGAGCGCGTTCGACGGCGTCCTGTCCGGCCACAGCCTCGTCCACGAAGATGGTGAGGTCCGGGCCGACGACGCGGTCGATTTTCTCCAACTGCGCCATCAGGTCGTTCGACGTGTGCAGACGGCCTGCGGTGTCACCCAGCACGATGTCGATGTCGTGCGCGTCGGCGTATTCGACGGCGTCGTAGATGACGGCCGCCGGGTCGCCACCTTGCTCGTGGGCGATGAGTTTCTTGTCGAGCGCCTCGGCGTGTTCGCGGATTTGCTCGTTCGCGCCCGCACGGTAGGTGTCACCGTTAGCGAGTACGGTCGAGTAGCCCTGTTTCTCGAAGTACTTCGCCAGTTTGGCGATGCTCGTCGTCTTCCCGACGCCGTTGATGCCGGTGAAGATGAGCGTGACGGGCTTGTCCGCCTCGGCGATGCGTTGGTCGAAGTCGAACTGCCCGACGCTGATGACTTCGTACAGGGCGTCGTGGAGCGCCTCTTCGACGAGTTGGCCCGTACTCTGGACCTGCTTGCGCGTCTCGCCGATGAGCTTCTCGCGAATCGTTTCGAGAATCTCTCCGGCGACTTGCATCTCCACGTCGCTCTGGAGCAGCGCCATCTCCAGTTCCCACAGGGGGTCTTCGAGGTCTTCTTCCTCGATGACGACTTTCCCCGTGGCGAACGCGGCGGCGCGCTTCAGGCGACTCGAACTCGACGAGTCTTCTTTTTCCTCAGCGGCGAGCGCCTGCTTTGCCGCGTCGGAGGCGAGCGATTCGGGTCGCTCGCCCTCGTAGACGTACTCGGAATCTGTGTCGTCCACAGGTTCGGAATCGGTCGCCGGTTCGGCCGGTTCCGCGTCTGCCGTCTCGGCTACAGGCTCGGCCTCGGCGTCAGCGTCGCCGTCTTCCGACACCACTTCGGACTCTTGTGGTTCCTCGACTGCCTCCTCGGCAGTCGATGTGTCGGCCGCCGCTGCTTCTTCGGCGTCTGCATCTGCCGTCTCGGCTTCGACAGGTTCAGCCTCGGCTTCGGCTTCTTCCTCGGCGGCTTCTTCGGCTTTCTCTTCCGCCGTCTCTTCGACATCCTGGCGGAAGCGGTTGAGTTTCTTTTTCAGTCCGTCGAACATCTGTGAAAGGAGTTAGGGGAGTTTACTCGTCAGCGTCTTCTTCTTCGCCCTGCATCTGCTGCTGCATCTGCTGCATCTGCTGTTGCTGCATCTGCTGTTGGGCCTGCATCGCCTGCTGTTCGAGCTGTTCGCTCTCTTCTTCGAGGTCTTCGATTTCGCCACGGAGACCTGCAATCTCTTCGTCGAGGGCGTCCTGCTTGCGGTGGAGGGCTTCGACAGCACCGGACTGGTCCTGTTCGGCCGCGTAGTTCGCACCGAGCGAGACGACGATTTCGTCGATGTCCTGAACTTCTGCGCGGACGTATGCGCCGCCGCCGAGGGGCACCTGCACCGTCGAACCGGTTTCGAGCGTCTCGATGGCTTCGATGGCTTCGTCCATCTCCTGCTTTTCTGCGTTCAGCTCAGAGACTTCGCCTTCGAGTTGTTCGATTTCCTGGTCGAGTGCCTGAATCTCCTGCGAGAGCTGCTGGAGTTGCTGCTGGCCACCGCCCATCATGCTGCGGACACCTCCGAGAGTTCGATTTTGACGCGTTTGATGCCGTGTTCACTGCCGATTTGGGAGAACACGTGTTCTCGTGCAACTTCCTCGTTTGGTGCCTCCACGGTCTTCGTAAAGCCGTGGGAGACGCCTCGGGACGTAAACGTCCCGCTGATAGTAAACTGACTCATGGCTGTGGCTCGGGCATCGAGCGGGAAGAATCTTCCTACTCGGAGTAGTAAGCGCCAAGAGAAAAGACGCCGACGCGGCTCAATTGATGAATCAACTCAGTTGATGAATCAACTCAGTCGATGAACCCACTCAGTGGATGAATCCACTCAGTTGGTGAACCAACTCAATCGATAAAGCCGAGCGCGTCTTCGATACGACCGAGTTCTGGACCGGTCGTGTCTTCGCCGACGATGTACCCATCGTCGTTGCAGACGAGCCCGGACCCGACGAGCGGGCCACCGTAGTTGATGGTCCCGATGTCCGCTCGAACGTCGAGGACGTCTTCGAGCGCTTCGAGTTCGGGTTCGCGTGATTTCGGATGGCACAGCACGCCGCGATTGTTTGCGACGGCGGCGGTTCCGACGGTACGAACGTCCGCGAGGTCACCGCGTTCGACGGGCACTTCGAGTGCCTCTTCGACCGCGGCGACGGCTTCGTCAGAGAGTTCCGGGTGGACGTACGCGCCATAGTCGTTGGCGAGTACGACGTTTCCGGCGGCGTTGATTCGGCCGGGGAGTTCGTACACCGAAACGTCTGCAGCTTCGGCAAGTGCCTCCTTTTCGCGGGTCGTCGCTCGGTTCGTGACGAGCAGCCCGTTTTCGTTACCCATCGCTAACGCGCCGACGGTTGCCGACCCGCCGACGGTCGTTGTGACCGCAGGCACGCCGAGTTCGTCGGAGAGGTTGTCGACGAGTGAATCGTCAGCATCGGGGCGAACGAGGAGGACATCGTTCGTCGTCCGTGCGAAGACGCCGATGTACGAAGAACCGGCGAAGGAGGCGCGAATCACCGTTTACTCTGCCGGTTCGGCTTCGACGACTGCCTCGCCGTCCTCGTCGAATCGGGCGGCGCGGACGCGGAACTTGCTCGGTGGCTGTTGGCGGCCGTGTGCCCAGATGTTCTCGTTGATTTGCGGGTCGAGGCGGACTGCGTCTGCATCGACCTTGAAGTGCTGTGCGAGGTGTTCGCGGATGAGCTTCATCGCGCGGCCTGCACGTTCGTACGACGGGACCTTCTTCACATCGCGGAGCGGGACGGTGACGACTCGCTCTTCGAAATCGTTTGCGCTCATTGGTTACTCGTCAGTGTTGCTTCGCCGCCAGTTGCGACGCTTGGGGTTTCGCGTGACTTCCATGTCGGTCTTGAGCATAACCCACGCCGGAACGCGGCTGTTCTGGCGTTCGAGTTTCGCCAGACGCTTCTTCTTAGCCTTCGACTTCTTACCCATAGTGGGCTACACTTTCCTTCCTCCGCATAAAATCTTGTTCCTTCGCGTTTCAGTAGTGTGAGGCGTCCCCACACGGTTGAATCGAGCCACGTGCGACGCAGACGCCGCCGAACCGACTCATTCAGTACCTTCGACAGACAACGCCGAGAAGATGAGTCGGTCCCGCACCATCGTCGCCTTTCTCGCCCTCTCTGCTATCTGGGGGAGCGCATTTCTCTCGACCGAAATCGCCCTTCAATTCATCCCACCCGCGTTCCTCGGCGCGATTCGGTTCGACATCGCGGCGCTCCTCCTCTTCGTGATTGCCGTCGCCCGCGGCGACAGACTCCTTCCCGAACGCTCTGAGTGGCGTCGAATCCTCGCGGGCGGCTTCTTCGCCATCGGCGCACACCACGCGCTGTTGTTCTCCGGGCAAGTGTACATCCCCGGCTCTGTCGCCTCTGTCCTCCTCGGCATCATCCCGCTGATGACGCCGACGCTCACCCGACTCACGTCGTCGCGCCGAAAGCTCTCGCCGCTCAGTGTAGTCGGCCTCGTCCTCGGCTTTCTGGGTCTCGTCATCATCGCCAACCCGAATCCCGAGAACCTTCTTTCCTCCAATCTTCTCGGTGCAGTCCTCGTCTTCGGGTCCGCCCTCGCGTTCGCCCTCGGCGCGGTGTTTACCCACGACAGCGAGACGGACATGTCCTTGCTCGCCGTGCAGGCGTGGATGATGCTCATCGGCGCAGTCACGCTCCACCTCACGAGCATCGCCCTCCCGTGGGAGTCCGCGTCCGACGCAGTGTGGACCACGACGTCGGTTGGGACGCTCGTCTACCTCGCCGTCGTCGCGGGCGCGGGTGGGTTTCTCCTCTACTTCTGGCTGCTCGACCGAATCGGCCCCGTCGAATCAAGCCTCTTAGAGTACGTCATTCCGCTCTTTGCGGCTCTCGCTGACTGGATTGTTCTCGACCGCGTGCCGACGCTCACGACCGTTCTCGGGTTCGTGTTCATCTTCGTCGGCTTCCTCTTGTTCAAGCGGACGGTGATTCGCGGTGAACTCCGGCGTATGGTCGATGGCCGGCGGAGTCGGCCAACCGACGACTGACCTTCAGAGCGAACAGCGAGCGACCGTCTCGTAGTTCGGCCCCTCCGACGTGAGTTCGCTCTTCTTTATTCGAACTTCGCGCACGCGAAACGACCCAATCTCGGGTGCTTCCTCTTCGAGAATATCGCGGACGTAGTTCTTACTTCGCGCGTCGTTCATCCGCGCGAGGGTGAGGTGTGGCGAAAAGTCGCGCTCGTCGGGGTCGAACCCGAGCGCCGCCAGTTCGGGGTCGAGTGCGTCGTGGACTCGAGTCATCTCGTCGGCCCCGTCGTGAACACCGGCCCAGATGACGCGAATGTAATCGAGCGACGGGAACGCACCCAAGCCACCGAGAGAAGCGTCGAACGGTTCGACACCCGATTCGTCGATGGCGGTTTCGACGGCATCGGTGACGTGACGCAGTTGGTCCGTTGGTGTCTCGCCGAGGAAGTTGAGGGTGATGTGCGCCTGCGCCGGGTTGGTGTATCGAAGACCGTCTGCATCGGAGAAGAGTGCCTGTGCGTCCGCGACCGAATCGGAGAGCGACGCTGGGAGGTCGAGAGCGACGAACAACCGCATGAGAAGAGATAGCACGGAAACGGACGTATAGATTCCGCCGACTCAATCGTCGTCTGTGTCTGCGAGTGCGTCCGATTCTGCGTGCTTGTCTTCGTCGGGAATCCACGTCCGGACGACGCCAGCGAGATTCCCGTCGATAAAGGTCGCTTCGTACACGTCGGGCATCGACAGACCAGACCAGAACTCGTAGCCGTAGTGTGGGTCGAAGTCGTTCAAAATCAAGGCCAAGAGCGTGCCGTGGGTGCCGACGACGACGTGGCGTCCGGGGTAGGCTTCGAGTAGTCGGTCGAGCGCGCCGACACCACGAGCCTGGGCTTCGACGTGGGATTCGCCACCGGGGTGCGAGTCAGTCGGATTCGCCCACAGGTGTTCGACCGCCGACTCGAAGTCTTCGACGTGCTGGCCTCCCAGTTCGCGTTCTCGCAGGTCGTCGTCGATGACGAGCGGCACGTCGGCAACGTCCGCGACGCCTTCGACGGTCGCTCTCGCCCGTTCGTACGGACTGGTGACGACGACATCCGCGACAGGGCTGAGGAGCGTCGTAACTCGTGCGGCGGCGCGGCGACCCTGTCGTGAGAGGCCGCGAGTACGCTCGGTGTCGGGGACGTACGGCGAGTGGGCGTGGCGAACGAACGAGACCACCGTCGCCGTCGGGACGTTCATTGGTAGACGGCCACCACCCGAGGCTAAAAAGCGGTCGATATCAGCGTTCTGACGTAGCGTTTAACCGATTCGACACCCAAGCGCGGCTATATGACCGACGACGACGGCAACCGAACGCACAAGTTCTCTGAGGGTCAGGGCTTCGACCAAGACTACTCGGACTTCTCGCTCGACCCGCCGGAGCTGAAGGTCGACCCGACGAAGGTCGACCCGGTCGACTCGCGCGTCCTCACTGACATCCTCGACCGAAAGAACATCGACCCCGACGAAGTTGACTTCGAGCAACTGCTCGACGTCGGCCTCTCGTACATGCAAATCAACCGCTTCGAAGAGGCAACGGAGGCCTTCGAGCGTGTCGCTCGCTACGCCCAAGACGACGCTCCTATCGCCCAAGAAGCGTGGGTCAACAAGGGTGCGGCCCACGCCGAACTCGAAGAGTGGGACGAAGCAATCGGTGCGTACTACGAGGCACTCTCGCTGGACGACGACTCCGAACACGCCGCGACCGCTCACACCAACCTCGCGTACGCGCTGTGGGAGTCTGGCCGAACCACGGACGCGCTCGACCACGCAGAGCGCGCCGTCGAACTCGACCCACGATTCGGACAGGCCTGGTACAATCGCGGCTTCTTCCTCCACGAGCGCGGCCTCAACGAGGAAGCCGTCAACGCCTTCGACAACGCCATCCGCCTCGGACAGAACGCGCCGTACGTCCTCGAAGAGAAGGCACGTGCGCTCGAAGAACTCGGCCGCGACGAAGAAGCAGAACAGGCCCAGAAACAGGCTGACGAGGTTCGAGAGCAGGCCGAACAGCAGATGGTCGAGGAGTTCTAGATGCTGCTCCGCGAGCGCGAGACGCCCGAAGGCCTGCTGGTCTCGGTCTGTGATTCCGACTGTCTCGGCGAGACTTACACCGACGGCGGTGTCTCGCTGGACGTGACCGAGGACTTCTACGGCGGCGACGACGCCGAAGACGCCGACACCGACGCGGTGGTCGATAGCCTCAACCGTGCCACCGTTGCCAACATCGTCGGCGAAGAAGCAGTGAGCGTCGCTATCGACGCAGGCCTCGTCGATGAGGAGACCGTCCTCGAAGTCGATGGCACGCTCCACGCGCAACTGCTCTGGCTTCGATAACGCTCCATTTCGACTTCGAGACACACGGTTCGTCGTCCGATTGTCGGCACTTTTTCTATCGTGTGAGTGTTAGCGAAACCAGAATCGGTTTCGAGAAGACGCCGGGACCGAAGACGTGTTGTGCCTACAGGAACAAGCCATGACCAATGGGAGTGCAGGAACCGTATCCTATCGACGTTGACACTATCCGCGCGGACTTTCCGATTCTCCAGCGCCGCGTCGGTGGTGACATTTCGACCCCCGGTGAGAGCGAGGACGACACCGTTCCGCTCGTCTATCTCGACAACGCCGCCACGAGTCACACGCCGAAGCAGGTCGTTGACTCAATCGTGGACTACTACTACGGCTACAACTCGAACGTCCACCGCGGAATTCACCACCTGAGCCAAGAGGCCTCTGTCGCCTACGAGGACGCTCACGACCGAGTGGCAGAGTTCATCGGCGCGTCCGGCGGCCGCGAAGAAGTCGTCTTCACGAAGAACACGACCGAATCGATGAACCTCGTCGCCTACGCGTGGGGCCTGAACGAACTCGGTCCCGGCGACTCTGTCGTCCTCACCGAGATGGAACACCACGCCTCGCTGGTCACCTGGCAACAGATTTGTAAGAAAACGGGTGCTGAGGCACGCTTCATCCGCATCGACGACGAGGGCCGCCTCGACATGGACCACGCGAAAGAACTCATCGACGACTCCACGAAGATGGTCTCTGTCGTACACGTCTCCAACACCCTCGGCACTATCAACCCCGTCGCCGACCTCGCCGACCTCGCCCACGACGTTGGCGCGTACATCTTCGTCGATGGCGCACAGTCGGTCCCGACGCGACCCGTGGATGTCGAGGAAATCGACGCCGACTTCTTCGCCTTCTCGGGCCACAAGATGTGCGGTCCAACCGGTATCGGCGCGCTCTACGGGAAGCGCGAGATTCTCGAAGAGATGGAACCCTACCTCTACGGTGGCGAGATGATTCGTCGCGTCACCTACGAAGATGCAACGTGGGAGGACCTCCCGTGGAAGTTCGAGGCCGGAACCCCGCCGATTGCGCAGGGTATCGCCTTCGCCGCCGCCGTCGATTATCTGGACGAAATCGGTATGGAGAACGTCCAAGCCCACGAGGAACTCCTCGCCGAGTACGCCTACGACCGCCTCAGCGAGTTCGACGATATCGAAATCTACGGCCCGCCGGGCGACGACCGCGGCGGCCTCGTCGCGTTCAACCTCGATGGCGTCCACGCCCACGACCTCTCCAGTATCCTCAACGAGCAGGGCATCGCCATCCGCGCGGGCGACCACTGTACGCAACCACTCCACGACAAACTTGGCGCGGCGGCCTCGACGCGCGCGTCCTTCTACATCTACAACACCAAAGACGAGATTGACGCGCTCGTCGAAGGGCTCGAAGTCGCACGCGACCTGTTTGCGTAATTCAGGTCTCCGTCCGCGAACGAAGTGAGCGGGGTGAGGAGTCCCCGACGGGGACGACGAATCCTTTTGGTCCAGCTTTTATCGAGCGAGCAAAGCGAGCGCAGCGTAAAAGGTGGTCTCACGACACGACATCGTGCCCGACTGTCACGTTCGGAATCACTTTGTCAGTGTGCTTCTTCGCCACATGGTATGTTCTCCTTACAAACTGGAGGCATCGGCGAACTCGTCGAGATGACGATTAGTGAGTTCGTTCTCAACATCGCCGAGGCCGCCCCGAAAATTCTCGCTGCACTCGTCTTCGTCACGCTCGCGTACGTCACAATCCGCGTGATTCTGTACATCCTTCGGGGCGTCCTCGATGGACTCTACCCGGACGAACAAGACCTCGTGGTCGATTTGGGGGTCGCTATCGCGGGTGTCTTCCTGTGGTTCGGCGTGGCGTTGACGCTCCTCAATATCGTCGGGATGGGCGAGATTGCCGCGAGTCTCGGGACCGCCGCCGGGTTCATCGCACTCGGTGTCTCCTACGCGCTGTCGAACATGATTGCCGACACGGTCGCTGGCGTCTACCTCCTGCGCGACCCGGATTTCAATCCCGGTGACCGAGTGAAGTCCGACCCGGTGACGGGCACAGTGACCGCTATCGAACTCCGAAAGACGCGCTTCGAGAGCGACGATGGTGATACGGTCGTCGTGGCGAATCGCGACGTAGAGAAGAAGTGGACGAAGTACGACGAGGCCGTGACGACCACAGCATCGGTACAACAGTCGTAACCGGCCAAACCGACCGCCTCGTGCCCCCCGGAATTCTTTTACGGCGTTCGGGCGTAGCGATGGCGAAGACCAATGGGCATCGGTTCAGACATGTATCGTCAGCAGATTTTGGACCACTACAAGAGTCCCCGAAACCACGGTCGGCTGCCCGAAGCGACGTTCAGCCACACCGGGGAGAACCCTTCCTGCGGCGATACGATTACGATGGACGTGCAACTCGCCGACGACGGCGAAACAATCGAGCGCGTCGCTTTCTCTGGCGACGGGTGTGCGATTAGCCAAGCCTCCGCGAGTATGCTCACCCAACGACTTCCGGGGACGACGCTCTCGGAGTTGGAAGCGATGGACACCGACGACATCACCGAGATGCTCGGCGTCGATATCTCGCCGATGCGCATCAAGTGCGCCGTCCTCGCGCGCCAAGTCGCCCAAGACGGGGCGAAGATTTTCGAAGGCGACATCGACATCGAGAAGACGAAAACCGAAGACGACGCTTAATTCGACTGGTCTTTTTCTTCCTGTGCGCCGAGGGCCGCAGCGAGTGCGACGAGATAGCCTAACCCGGCTTTGACTTCCGGGTCCCGCGCCGCTCGAAGGAGTCCGACTGCACCGAGGGGTTTCGAGTCGGCGGCTTCGGCATCGCCGACGGCGGCAAGCAGTCGCTTGATTCCGGCGACCGTTTCGGGGTCGGCGGCGTCGTCGGCAATCTCGCCGAACGCCGTGCCGGTCTTCGCCAACGAGTGAATCATCTCGTCGTCTACCGCACCCATGCCGAGTTCGACCACGTCGATGAGTTCGTTGAGGAGGCCGAGGCGTTCGACGAAGAGCGCGACTTCTTCGGGGTTGTTCTCGATGGCCGCGACGAGTTCGTCGGAGGCCTGCGATTCAGTTTGTGTGTCTTGATTTTGCATCGTCGTCACCTCAGATCATGCCGCGGGCGGTCAGCCAGTACGATTCGTTGTACGCGTGTTTCGCCCAGTGGATGGGCTTCGACGGCCTGCGCATCGTCGGCGCGTGGTCGTAGTCGAACGAGACGAACGTCGCGTGGTCAAGTCCTGTCTCTACAAAGCACACCGTCTTGCCGTCGTAGAGTTTCGTCGGCGTTTGCCCGCGGATTTCCGCGGCGATACGGTCGGCAACGGTGAACGCTTGGAAGTGTGCCGCACTGCCCGCTTTCGGAATCGAGAGTGCCGCCGTGTCGCCGATGGCGTACACGTCGGGAACGGCGGTTGCCGCCAGCGTTCGAGGGTTGACATCGACCCATCCCTTGTCCCCGAGTCCCGACTCGATTATCATCTCGTCGCCACTGTGTGGCGGAATTCCGACGAAGAGATCGTAGTCGAGTTCGTCGCCCGAGCGCGTCGTGATGACCTGTGCGTCGGGGTCGATTGCTTCGACGACGAACTCCGTCTCGACGCGGATGTCGCGGGCGTCGAAAATCGGGTCAGCCCACTCGGCGATTTCGGGTTTCTTGTGGCTCCGGGGGAGTGGGTAGGTGTAGACGATTTCCGTCTGCTCTCGGAGGCCGTGATTTCGAAGCCAATCGTCCACGATGAAGGTGAATTCGAGCGGTGCGGCCGGGCACATGTGCGGCATGCCGATGACGCTCAACACGAGACGGCCGCCGTCGAACGTTGCGAGCGCGTCGCGGAGCTTTTCGGCACCCTGTGCGCTGTAGAAGTGATGTGCGCCGTCTTTCAACCCCGGAATCGCGTCGGGGTCGAGTTTCGACCCAGTTGCGAGTACGAGTTTGTCGTACGGAACCTCTTCGTCGCCGTCTTGGCAGATGAGACGCTTCTGTTCGGTATCGACGTGGCGTACGCGGTTCGTCACGACCGTCACGCGGTTATCTAGGAGGTCGCGCAAGTCTCGAACGCCGTCTTCGACTTCTGCGAGTCCGAACGGAACGTAGAGAAACACCGGCTTGTAGACGTGTTTCGTGTCGTCCGAGATGAGGACAATCTCAACTTCACCCTCGTCGATTTCTCTAACGAGTCCAGCAGCGAGATGGTTCGAAACGACCGTTCCGCCAGTTCCACCACCAACTACGACGATTCGTTGTGTCATCTAGTTCACCTGTATAGAGTGACGAGTGCATGTGAGATAGTCTTGTAAGCTATTTCCAAGAATTCGAGAACGAATCGAGGTAATTGCCCGCCAAGAAAGATTTTCTGAACCGAGTATTTCAAGAAGGTTGCACTATCGACTGTAGTGACTAGTGGTGAAGAAAGGAAATGGGGAAAGAGAAAATTGGGGGAAACGGAGTGTGTGCGGAGTTACTCGGGCTTCAGACCGCCGTCCTGCACGCGCATGACTGCCTCGCCGTCGGCGAGGTTCGGCGCGTCCACGAGACGGACGATACGCTTGTCACCCTTCGACTTGCGGAGGTAGATACGGAACGTCGAAGTGTGGCCGAGGATGTTGCCACCGATTGGCTGGGTCGGGTCACCGAAGTAGGAGTCGGGGTTGGACGCGACCTGGTTGGTCACGAGAATACCCGTGTTGTACAGGTCGCCGATGCGCATCAGGTCGTGCAGGTGCTTGTTGAGCTTCTGCTGGCGTTCGGCGAGTTGACCACGGCCGACGTACTCGGCGCGGAAGTGGGCGGTGAGCGAGTCGACACAGAGGAGGCGAACCGGCCAGTCGGTGTCTTCGTGTTCACCAGCGAGTTCCTTGGCCTTCTCGGCGAGGAGAATCTGGTGGTTGGAGTTGAACGCCTTTGCGACGTGAATCTTGTCGAGGAAGTCCGCGACGAGTGCTTCCATCGCGTCTTCGTCGCCCGGCGAGCCCTCGATTTCGCGCTCGTCCATCGTCACTTGGAGCACGTCGTCTTCGAGACCGTGAACCATGTCGTCGATACGCTCGGGGCGGAAGGTGTCTTCGGAGTCGACGAAGATACAGGAGCCACCGAGGCCACCGATTTCGCGGGGGAGTTGAACGTTAACCGCGAGTTGATGGGTAATCTGGGACTTACCGGCACCGAATTCACCGTACACTTCGGTAATAGACTGCGTTTCGAGTCCGCCACCGAGGAGTTCGTCTACCTCGTCGATTTGCCAACTGAGTTTGCCGATTTCTTTGCGTCGTTCGAGGACCATCGAACCGGTCTCGAAGCCACCCACGTCGGCGGCCTTCCGTGCGGCGTTGATGATGTCCGAGGCCGTACTCGTACCGATGTCGGCCTTGTTCGATAGTTCGCCGGGGCTGGCGACTGCAATCGACTGATAGGTGTCGTAGCCGTTCTCGATGAGTTTGTCGGCGGTGGCCGGGCCGACGCCGGGGAGATTTTCGAGTTCGTCTTCTGCCATACCCATTTGTCATTCCCATACCCACATAAACCCTCGTTAACAGCAGAGTGAAAGTGAAATCGCAAGACTGTGGGAGGGCGGTTCGAGGTGTCTGACGAACGTTCAAATCAGAAGACTGCGAGCGACTCCAGTGACAACAAGACTATCCCTTACGTGATTCTTGAATAACACATGTCCGAAAAGACCACTGTCGAATTTATCGAAGAGTGGCAGACTGGGGCGTTTCTCGTTATCGGGTGTGTTCTCACTGGCGTCGTCGGTGCGATGGCGCTCGTGAGGATTGCGTCGGTGGTTCTCGACCCGAGAGTCGGCTGGGTCGGGTTTGTCCTGGGGTTCTTCGGCAGCGGGTTACTCGCGTTCGTGCTGTTCTCGGTTCTCCTCTACGGCACCGACTGAACTGGCGTCGTCGCTACTCCCACGGGTGGCCACTCGCCGTCGAGGGCCACAGCGGATACCAGTACTCTTCGTCGTCTTCGATACCCAACTCGCCATCTAACACCGATTCGAGTTTAAACTCCAGTCGTTGATTCCGCTCGCTCGTCCCGCGTGGAGAGAAGGGATAGTACGCACCGCGGCGGAACGAGTAGACCCAGTACACTCTGTCGCTACCCTTCTCGAATCCGAAGAGGGCCGCGAGCAGGCGCGACCCGTAACCGCGTTCGATGAACTCGTCGGCCGCGAAGTGGATACTCGTCACGAGGTCCTCGGGGTCGTCGTCGCTGAGTACCACCCAGTTGTAGCCGTACTCGTCGCTGTGGCGACGGAACTCGGTGCCCGTCTCCTCACTCCCGGCGTGGAGGATGGTCTCGACGGCATCGACCGTCTCTTCGAAGTCGGTGCTATCGACAGACGAGAAGCAGAGTGCCGCCTCACCAACTGAGTCGAATCGGAGGTCGGCCTCCATCGTGAGATAGGCCGTACTCATCCCGAAGAGGTCGTCGGGGTCGGCGCGGCGGGTCGCATCAGATTCCGCGCTGATACCAAGCGCGGCGCGAAGTGAATCGAAGAGTCCCATGCACGTCGCTAGGTGGGGGGATACCTTAGCGTGGTGGGACAGATTCGATTATCGGTCAAAGTCTCCCCGAATCACAGCGTCGGCGACGAACGACATGTAGTCGATGAGCGCACCTCTGGTTGCGTCCGACCCAGCTTCCACGTCGTGTCGGTCGAGGTCTGCCCAGACGGTTGCGAGCATGAACGCTGAATAGGCGTGATAGAAGCGTTTGTGGTCGAAGTCGATGCCCGAGCGTTGTTCGTAGCGGTCGATGAGTTCGTGTCGAGTCGGACTTCCCGATTTCGTCGAGAACGGTGTGAATCCGTACTCGTCAAGGTCGCGGACGTTATCGAGACCTCCTTTCTCTGCGTACTTCGCTTCGAGGTCATCGAGCGGGAGCGCCGGGTCATCGTCGTCGCGCCAGTAGAGACAGAAGTAACCGAGTTCGGTCAGCGGGTCGCCGAGGTATGCGGTTTCCCAGTCGATGACCGCCGCAAATTCAGGTCTGCTCTCACCCGTGAAGACGATGTTACTCGGCCCGAAATCGCCGTGAACGAGCGTCGTCTTCGGCTTCGAGGGAGCGTTCGATCGAAGCCACAAAGCGATACGCCGGAGCGACGAAAAGTCGTGGGCCGTCACACTCGCGGCCTCGTCGAGTCGGTCGGAGGCACGAGCGAGCTGGTCGCGTGGTGAGCGATGGTTGCACACGTCTTCGAACGGGCCAGTATCGAGCGAGTGCAGTTCCGCGAGGAGGTCGATAAATCCGGTCGCCACCTGCTCGCGTGCGGTCGGGTTCTGGAATCGTTCGGGCAGGTCTGCACCCACGGGAATCGTCTCGCCGTCGAGATACGTCGCCACGAAGAATGGTTCTCCGAGTACCGACTCGTCCTCGCAGAACAGTACCGGCGTCTGTGTCGGAATGGTGGTCGTTTCGAGACGTTGCAGTGTCTCGTACTCCTGCCTCAAGTCACCAAAGAGGTTGGTGTACCGCAATCGATTCGGCCGCCGAAGGACGAACGCGTCCTCCTCGTCCGCAGTCGAGATGGCGAGCATCACGTTGAGTTTGTCGTCGAGGAGTCGGACGCCAGTCACCTCGACACCGAGTTCTCCCGCAAGATACGATTTCAAGCGACTCACATCGATATTACCGGGGAGACTGGCCATAGGATGACAACTTATCGACGTTTGATAAACGCTCGGGGGTCAGGCTTCTTCCAGCGCATACACCGTCCCATCCGCATCGCCGACGAACAGTCGTCCGCCAGCGATAGACGGCGGACCGTAGACGCCTCCTTCTGTCTCGAATCGCCACAACACGGACCCATCTTCGAGGGACTGGGCTTCGACGTAGCCTCCCGTGTTGCCTGCATAGACGACGCCATTGGCAACTGACGCGGCGGTCCAGTGCCTGTCACCCTCGCGCGACCAAATCCGAGCGCCCGTCTCGGCATCGAGTGCGAACAGGGTTGCTGCGTCGGTCCCTTCGCCGTCTCTCGTTCCGACGAGGACGGTTCCATCCGCAACGGAGGGCGCGCTTCGGATTTGGGCGTCGAGTTCGACGGTCCACAGGAGTTCTCCAGTAGATGAGAAGGCGTGGACGCCGCCGTACTTCGGCAGTCCACCATCAGAAAGTCCAACGGGTGATTCGATGACGGAATAGCGGGAGTACGGTTCTGGCCCACAACAGAACACGCGTCGGTCAGCGACAGCAACGGTTCGTGGAACGATGTCAAGCGCCCGCTCCCACTCTATGTCTCCGGTTCGAGCGTCCAGTGCTCGCAACCGTGGAGACTGTTTTCTCGCATACTTGGCGTCGTCGTCACCGGTTCGAAGTTCGTCGTCCCCCAAACCAGAACTCCCGACGTAGAGCGTGTCTCCAACGAGTGCCGCCGCTCCGTAGAACGACTCACGTGGGGCGAATGACCAGTGAACCACACCAGTTTCTATCTCGACGGCGCTCAGTGTCCAATCGGTGAGACAGTAGAGCATGCCACCTTCGGCAAGTGGTGGGACTCCTTCTGTGCTGAGTGGTGCCGACCCGTCGTACTCGCGGACTCGTTCTCCCGTGTCAACATCGTATCCTCTGACGAGCGGTGGAAAGTCCAACATCGTCACGTAGGCGGTGCCATCGAGGACCGTCGGCGACCCTCGAAGTTCGACCTGTGGGTCGTCTTTTGGAACCGAATAGCGCTTCGTCCCGCTTTCGACATCGATGCCGTGGAGGTTCGATTTGGCATCGTGTGGAAACTGCGTCGCAGCGTGGACCACTGCGTCCGCGATGACGGGCGTTCCCGTGACGAAGTACCCGGCGTCGTACGTCCACCGACAGGACACGTCGCCAGTCGGCCCGGCGTGTGGTGTACACCCAGTGTTTGCGTGGTCGTACCGCCACCACCGCCACTCGTCGCTCATGAGGCTACGTCATGTCCGACAGCTAAAACGTTTGAGTCGTGAAAAAGTCAGAGCCCGTTCAGAACGTTTCCATCTCGCGCTCCATGTCGCGGAGGCGCTCGACGCGCTTTTCGGTCGATGGGTGGGTGCTGAAAAGCCGACCGATGAAGTCCGACTTGATTGGGATGATGAAGAACGCGTTCATCTCCGAGGTCTCGCGCATGTCGCGCTTGGGGACGCTCTCCATCCGGCCCGAAATCTTGAGCAGGGCGGAGGCGAGCGCCGAGGGTTGGCCGGTGATGACCGCCGCACCGCGGTCTGCGGAGTACTCGCGGTAGCGCGAGAGGGCGCGAATCAGCAGGTAGGAGATAATCCACACCAAGAGCGAGGCGATGATAGCGACGATGACCGGCATGTTCTGGCGGTTGTCGTCGCCGCCGAAGAGCCACCCCCAGCGGACGATGAGGAAGGCGATACTGGAGAGGAACGAGGCGATGGTCATGACCATCACGTCGCGGTTCTTCACGTGCGCGAGTTCGTGCGCGATGACGCCTTCTAACTCGTCGTCATCCAATGTGCGCATCAGGCCGGTGGTGACACACACTGCTGAATTCTTCTGCGAGCGCCCGGTTGCGAACGCGTTGGGCACGGAGGTGTCGGCGATGGCGACTTTGGGCTTCGGCAGGTCTGCCTGCTGAGCGAGGCGACCGACCATCGCGTGTAACTTGCGGGCCTGCGGGCCGTCGTCTTCGTCCACGACTTTCGCGCCCATGCTGTAGAGGGCGAGCTTGTCGCTGAAGAAGAACTGGGCGAAGAGGAAGATGCCCATGAACGCGACCATGATGAACAGGTTGTTGAAGTAGACCAGTAGTACGCCTGCAAAGACGATGTACAGAGCGAACAGGAGGAACATCGTGAACGCCATGCGCCCGCGAAGTCCCCAGTCCGGTTTCCAATCCATACGATGTGATTAGTAATCCGACTAATAAACGCTGTTGGAGTGTGGTATGATGGCACGGTTCCCCGAAGGTTAGTAGCCTCGACTACGACCACTCCACTATGGAAACCGTCATCGTCACCGGCGCGCTGGGTCGCTCGGGTCGCTGGATTACCGACCGACTCGCAGAAGAGTACGACGTTATCGCCGTGGACCTCACACAGCCCGGATTCGAGGTTGACGCGAGAGAGAACGTCGATTTCCGTGCGGCCGACCTGACCGAGATGGGCGAAGTCGCCGACCTCTTTGCCGACCTCGACCCAGACGCCGTCGTCCACTGGGCGGCGATTCCGTCGCCGACGCGCCACGCGGGCAGTCGCGTCTTCGAGACGAACGTCCAATCGACCTACAACGTCCTCGTCGCGGCGGCCCGCGCGGATGCACGAATCGTCTGGGCATCCTCCGAGAGCGCCTACGGCTTTGCGTTCGCCGAGGAGACGCCGCTTCCCGACTTTCTCCCAATCACCGAAGAACACCCGTTCCGGCCCGAAGACCCCTACGGGACCGCCAAAGTTGCGGGTGAGGAAGTCTCGAAGATGGTCGCCCGCAAGTACGACATCTCCACCTGTGCGATTCGGCCCTCGTGGATTCAGTACCCCGGCGACTACCCCTGCCGCAATATCGCCGAATCCGATGACCTCGCGGGCGGCGCCGGTAACTGCTGGTCCTACGTAGACGTGCGCGACGTGGCCGACCTCGTGGTCGCGGCACTCGCACACCCGGTCACGGGCCACGAAGCACTCCACGCCGCCGCCGCCGACAACTACCTCGACCGACCGACCGCTGAGGCCGTCGAGGAGTTCTTCGGTGACCTTCCCGAGCAGTGCGCGCTCGATGGCGACAAGTCGGCGCTTTCGACCGCGAAAGCACAGGCCCTCGTTGGCTGGCAACCGTCGCACTCGTGGCGCGAAGCGGCTGACGAAAACGTTGCAGAGCCCGTTCTCTGGGAGTAACGAATCAAATTAGCGGTTCAGTTTTCGGGTTGCACCACCAATCTAGTCCTATGTTCGCCGACAGAACCGATGCGGGTCGCCGACTGGGGGAGTTACTGGTGGAACGCGGTGAGACGGCGGACGTCATCCTCGCGATTCCGCGCGGTGGACTTCCTGTCGGTCGAGAAGTCGCAGATGCGCTCGATACTCCGTTAGACGTGGTGGTCGCGTCGAAAGTAGGTGCGCCGAGCAATCCAGAGTTAGCCATCGGCGCGGTCGCGGGCGATGGAAGCGTCTGGTGGAACGACGACTTGCTATCGTACTTCCCCGTCGAAGATGCGTATCTCGAACGGGAGCGCCAGCACGAAGCCGAAGTAGCCAGAGAGAAAGTCGCCCGATACCGTGGGGGAGACCCGATTCCAGACCTCGAAGGAAAGCGCGTCATCATCGTGGACGACGGCATCGCCACGGGAGCGACCGTTCGCGCGTGTCTCCGGCAGGTGAACGCCGCCGGGGCCGAACACGTCGTTCTCGCGGTTCCAGTCGCCCCCGAACACTCGATTGCCGAACTCGAAGCTGAGTGCGACGAAGTCGTCGCCGTCGAGACACCTGTCGTCTTCGGCGCGGTGGGTGCGTTCTACCGAAACTTCGCACAGGTCTCCGACGACGATGCGGTGGGGTACCTCGGCGGCGCGGGTGCGTGACGCGGAATTTAAGCGCCCGAACACGCTAGAGCGGGCAATGAGTGAATCCCGCGATTTTTGTCCGCGATGCGGTGACCCGATTCCGGAGCGACCGGAACCGCTCCCCGGGATGCCACGCGAGCGCGACGACGTTCTCTGTGATTCCTGCTATTTCGAGGATTTCGACCTCGTAGATGCGCCCGACAAAATCCAAGTCCGCGTCTGCGCCCAGTGCGGTGCCCTCCATCGCGGCAACCGCTGGGTAGACGTCGGCGCACAGGACTACACGGACGTCGCCATCGACGAGGTCTCGCAGTCGCTCGGTGTCCACATCAACGCCGAAGAGATTCAGTGGGGCGTCGAGCCCGAGCAAATCGACCAGAACAACATCCGGATGCACTGCCACTTCTCGGGTGTCGTTCGCGGAACGCCGGTCGAAGAGACCGTCATCGTCCCCGTGAGCATCGCCCGCGAGACGTGCCAGCGGTGTGGGCGCATCGCCGGTGGCTACTTCGCCAGCATCATCCAAGTCCGCGCAGACACGCGCGTCCCGACGAAAGAAGAGGCCGAGAGAGCCATCGAAATCGCCGAATCCTACATCGCCGAACGTGAGCAGAAAGGCGACCGAAACGCGTTCATCACGGAAGTGGACCGCGCACCCGACGGGCCGAACATGAAGATTTCGAGCAACAAGATGGCCAGCGGGATTTCGAAACGTATCCGCGAGGAACTCGGTGGAATCATCGACGAACACCCGACGCTCGTCACCGAAGACGGCGACGGCAACGAAGTCTACCGCGTCACGTTCGTCACGCGCCTCCCGCGCTTTGTCGAAGGAGACATCATCGACCCCGAAGACGGCGACGGGCCGGTGTTGGTTCGCAGTAATCGCGGGCGACTCCACGGAACGCGCCTCGCCTCCGGAGAAGAGTACGTCGCGGCGTTCGAAGAGGGTGAAAACCCAGACGCAGAACCGCTCGGGTCTGTCGAAGATGCCGAAGAAACGACCGTCGTCACGGTCGAAGACGAACACGCAGTGCAGGTACTCGACCCGGTGACGTTCGAAGCGAAGACGATTCCGCGGCCGGACTACTTCGACCCCGACGCGCAGATGGTGTCGGTACTCAAGAGTCAAGCCGGATTACACATCTTGCCGGATGCGGTCGTCGAAGACGACGAGTAGAAATTAGTCAGCGCTCGCCGGGGTGTCGGCGGGGGCGACGCGCACAGTCGTTTCAGATTCTCGCACGGTGATGCCGTGGCGCTGGAGCGCAACAGTGAGTTCTTTTTCCGAGTAGCCAGAACGCGTTGCCGCCTGCGAGAGTGTGAGAGTCCCGCTGCGGTACAGTGTCATCGCCGTGGCGAGTGCGGTAGAGTGCATGGCCGATACACCCTCATTCAGGGGCCAAGGTGTTAACTATTACGTGAGAAAGCGTGTCAAACACAGAGTTAGTCTCTCCATAGCTTTACAAACAACAACCCATTTTGTGCATACCTTTGCCAAACAGCCACTAGCATTAACAATCATGTGAAATTTGGCACGAACTTCCCGGACAGAGTGGACGGAGTGGTGATTTTTGCCACAATAGTGCCATGCCGTCGCACGATTAGGTGTGACAGACACACCAGTAGTGTCCCAAAAGTATCACAGCAGAGAACTGGTCCCAAACCGTTAATTTCATCGCTGCGCGAATATCGCAGTATGAACACCCAACAAATCCTGGCACTGACGCTCGTAGCGTTGATGCTCGGGTCGAGTTTGTTCTACGCGGTTAGCTTCGCGCTGTAATTACTCTCCCCAGACGTCAGAGAGCGGGTGGCTCTTCTTGCCATCGTCGTCCTTGCGCGAGCGACTGCTCTCCGAACTCCCCGAAGTTGAACTCCCTGCTGAGGAACCGCTCGACTGCTGGGTCGATGTTCGTGACTGACTGGTCGTGGTCGAATCCCCCGACCAATTAGACTGGGCGCGCGACGCATTGCTTCCTCGACCGCCCGCCGCAACCGGGTCGAATTCGGGCAGCGTGGGCTTCGACATCCTATTGACCTGCTCAGCGAACCAGTCGGGCATCTCGTGGCGTGTCTTGTCGAAGAGTTGGAGCAGACTCGAATCGGCGATGTAGGTGTCGCCGTAGTCGTCCGGCGCGCGGACTACCCGCCCGCAGGCTTGCATCACCGTACTGAGTGCGGCGCGTCGATACCACGACCACTGGCCGTCTTCGAGACGGCGAGCGACGCGCGAGTCGTTTGTGTTGAGATACGGTGCTTTACACAGCACTTGCCAGCGACACAGGTCGCCTTTCAAATCCAGCGCCTCTTCCATCTTGACCGAGAGGAACACCTCGGGGTCGTCCGTGGCTTTCCACGTCTCTAACTCGGCGTCTCGGTTCTCTCGGTCGTGGCCACGAATCCGATTTCCAAGCCCTAGCTCGGCGAGTCGGCGACGAATTTCCGCCTGAATCGCATAGGAGTGACAGTGAATCAAGCCCTTCTCCTCACGGTGTTTTGCCATCAACCGAACGACGAGTTTGGCGATTTTTGGAAGCGTCTCGTCTCGGTGTTCGTAGGTCATCTTCCCCTGTGTCACGTCGTACAGCGGTCGGTTTTCGACGGGGAACGTGTGACCCACGTCCACGAGTGCAACCTTCTTCGGGTCCAACCCGACAGAGCGACAGAAGGCGTCCTTGTTCAAAATCGTCGCCGAGAGGAGTGCGAACTTGTTTCCGCGGTCCCACACCGTGTGGCGGAGATACCGCGCTGGGTCGAGCGGCTTGATGGAGATGGGCGACCCCGCGCCGTCGTGTTGGTCCACGACCCACGTCGTGGGACTCTGTGGGTCGCGGTAGTCCTCGATAAACCACTGGAGTTCGCCCTTGAGTTCTTGTAGGCGGTCGCGCCGGGCGGCCTCTTCGGGCGTCAACTCGGGCTTTGCGAGTAAGTCGTCCTTCACGCGCGAACACACCCCAGCGAGCGTCTCGGCGAATCGAACGACGCGTTCGAGCGGGTCGTCCGCTTCCGAGAGGTCGGGGACACCGATATCGTCCCAGACCGGCACCGTTCGCGGCTGGAGGTCGATGGTTGCGTACATCTCAGCCCACTCGGCGAGGCCGTGGGCTTCGTCGATGACGACCACGTCGCGCTTTCTGAACACGTCCGACCCCGCTGTTTGCATGAAATACGCGAGTGTCATCGCCGCAATCTGTCGATTCGAGGCGATAGCGCGGTCCGAAAAGTACGGACAGCGGTGCCGAACCGTGCAGTCGAATCCGCGTTCGCGGACACAGGGTGCCCTATCGACTGGCGTCGTCTCCTCACCACGGAGAATACAGTTGTAGTTCGACTTACCGCGGATAATTTTCAGGTCAGAGAGCAGGTCGTCTTCGGCAACGTCGTCCAGTTGTGACACCTGCGGGGTGGTGTAGTAGGCGTCTGTCGCGTCTGCGGGGCTGGCTTCTTCGACAGTCCGAGCGGCCCCCGCTATCGAGCGCGCGAGGAGGGACTTGCCGCTCCCGGTCGGCGCACGAACCAGCACCACGTCCTTTCCGGAGTCGAAGGCGTCACGGATGTCTCGGAGGGCTTGCTCCTGATTACCGCGAAAACTGGGGGCTGGAAACGACTCGATGATACGCGACGGGTCCACGGTATGTCGTGTTGGTGGGCAGGCCTAAATCCACCGCTCCCGCGTCAAACTCGAAGTTCGCGTCTCGAACTCAGAGCGCCGCCACGTCTTCGGCTGTCGGTTCGTGGTCACCCGGCAGACGCTCCATACACTCGAAACACAGAAAATGCTCAGAGCCATCGACGAGTTCGAGCGTCATGCCACCCGACGAAGAGGTCGGAAAGTTCCAGAGGTCGCCAATACCGCCTGCGATTCGCACGTCCTGCCCGCAGGCGTCACACGGTTCTGAAGTCATGACAGGAGAAACGCGCTTCTCGCTCAAAAGCACCGCGCAGCACAATTATGTTGATTGGACGATAATTTGTATGGTATGCACGTCGATTGCGAAGGCTGCGCCGGATGCTGTATCGACTGGCGTCCCGTCTCTTCGGTCGAATTAGACCACGAGCGACGCGGCCCGCGAGCGCCGCTCGACGACACCTACAACCTCGTCCCACTCACCCGCGACGAGATTCGGAACTTCGTCAACGCTGGCTATGGTGACGTTCTCACCCCGCGACTGTGGCGCGCGGAAAAAGGCGGTGTCGAAATCGACGGTGTAGAAGTCGCCGCTATCGACGGCAAGCCCGCCTTCTTCGTCGGCTTTCGAAAGCCACCCAAACCGGTCGCACCCTTCGGTCTGGACGAGACGTGGCTTCGCGCGTGTGCGTTCTTAGACCCCGAGACGCTCCAGTGTCGCATCCACGACAGTGACCTCTACCCCGACGAGTGCGCGGAGTATCCCGGTCACAACCTCGCGCTCGAACAGGACACAGAGTGTGCGCGCGTCGAGCGCGTTCACGGCGGCGAGCGCTTACTGGATTCGACACCGCCGTCGGACTTCCAAGGGTTGCTCTTAGGCCCACATGCACTTGGCGCGAAACTCTTCGTCCACCCCGACCCGAACCGACTTTCGAGCGTTATCGACCACCTCCAGACGCGAGAACTCACATCTGAAGAGCGGGCAGAGTTCGTCGGCGTCGCCATCGGTTCGCACGCAGGTTCGACCGAAGTCGACGAACAGCGCGCGAACGATGGTCGTGAGCGCGCACTGGCGGCCGATTCGTGGGCTGGCGCGGCTATCGAGGCGTGGGAAGCGGCCGTCACGTCGCTCGGCGAACCAGCGAACGGGGCACCAGACCCCAAATTAGTCGAAGTCGAACGCGGTGCGCCAGAAACGTCGGGATGGAACTGAGTGGATAGAAAGCGAACGACGAGACGAGTTTAACACCACACAGTGCGTTACCATACTGCATGAAGGTACTCGTGACCGGTGCCACAGGGTTCGTCGGCAGGCACCTCGTTCCGGCGCTCTCCGAGGCAGGACACGAGGTAGTCGCACTCGTTCGCGACCGAACGCAGTACGTCACACCGGAAGGTGTCGAAGTCGTCGAAGGCGACCTCTTCGACGCCGAGACGCTCGAAGGCGCGATGGATGGCGTCGAAGCCGCGTACTACCTCGTTCACTCGATGCGTGCGGGCGGTGATTTCGAATCACGTGACCGACTCGCCGCGCGGAATTTCGTCGCGGCGGCGACTGCCGAAGGCGTCCAGCGCGTCATCTACCTCGGCGGACTCGGCGAAGAACGCGACCGGTTGTCACCGCACCTTCGGTCACGCCGCGAAGTCGAACACCTGCTCCACAGTGGCTCGTTTTCGGTGACGACACTGCGGGCAGCCATCATCATCGGCGACGGCAGTGCGAGTTTCGAGATGATTCGCCAACTCGCGACTCGACTGCCCGTGATGGTGACCCCACAGTGGGTCGAAACGGAATGCCAACCAATCGCCATCGACGACGTGGTGGGCTACCTCGTCGGCGTCCTCGACCACCCGGAGACGGCGGGAGAGACGTACGAAATTGGTGGTCCTGAGGTACTGACGTACCGCGAGATTCTCCAACGTGTCGGCGCGCACATCAAACAGTCACCGACGATTGTTCCCGTCCCCGTGTTGACACCGCGACTCTCGTCGTACTGGATTGGCCTCGTCACCGACGTAGAGACGAGCGTGGCCCGGCCACTCATCGAGGGGCTGAAGAATCCGGTCGTCGTCCACGACGAGCGCATCCGCGACATCGTCCCGCTCGAACTGACGCCGTTCGACGACGCCGTGGCCGCGGCACTCGGGGGCGAACCCATCGAACCAATCAGTATCGAAACCCAAACTGGGGTCTAACGTGGGAACGCTGAGAACGGACGTCGGAGAGTCGAAAACACACGCAGTGAGGAACGAGCGGTGAACGAGTCGCCGGACTACGGTGAGACGTGGGTCTACGAGAGTATCGTCGGCGCGTTACCCGGTATCGACATCGGTGAACGCGGTGCAATCGCCCTTCAGATTGCGATTTTCGAGGTTGCCGTACTCGCGTTGACCTGGGTGTACGACCTCTGGGCGGCGGCTATCGCCGGGACGATTGCGATTCTCGTCGCGGCCTCAGGGAGTGTCGTCATGCTCCGAATGGGCGAGTGGATTCGTTCGACAGCGGTACCCGGGTCGTATCGGAGGCTCCTGTTCGGGTCGAGCATCGAAGTCGTACTCGCAGTATTGGCGTTCATCGCGCTCGTGACGCACCTGTTCGTCTTCGACCCACGAGAGAGTGCGACGCCGCTGTTGACGACGCTGTTCGGTGAGAACCCACCAATCGTCGTCGTCTACTTGACGCTCCTCATCTTGTGGGACCTCTGCTATCGGATTGGAACGTCGTGGTGGGTCGCCGTCGTCGGCCTGTGGGGGACGCTCAGCTTTCGATTCAGCGAACCGACCGCACGGACGATTCGAAAGGTGAGTCTCCTGAACGTCGGATTCGCTATCGCTCAGTTAGCACTCGTGCCGTTCCTCCTCGACGAGCCCGTGTTGTTGGTCGCTGTCGGCGGGCACGTCGTTGCGGTGACTGTCGTCTCAGTGGCGACGGTGGCGACAACGCGAAAATAATCAGGCTTCAGCTATCGGACTTCATCTGCTTGAATTGTTCGAGTAGCGCGTCCGCTGAGTCGCCAGAGTCGAACTGAACAGTGCCACGGTAGGTTTTCCGGGTGTCGTCTGTTCCCGGTTCGACCTGACTGGTCATCCGTTCGCGGCGTTCATGTTCGGCTTCGTCGTAGGCCCCCATTGACATGATACACCATACCGTGTGTATGTATCACACATATAGTTATCGGAGAAATTCAAAATAGTGATAATTAGAGCCGGAAGGCAAGAAAGGATAAAACCATCCCCCGGGCTAGAAGGAGTGTGGCACGCCCGCTTCGATTTCGATATGCGCCCGGGATGTGGGACGACTCGCGGATTCGTCGCGAGATTCTCCAACCCCTCGATTCTAATCTCGGTGCCGAGATGAGCGCACCGCTGAACAGTCCGCCAACCGGGTACGACGCCGTCCGTTTCGATATGGACAACGGCGACATCGCGCTCTTCGCCTGGACCGACGACCACGCCTATTGGCTCGGGAACACCGAGACGCCGAGTTCACTGTGGCGAACCGACAAAGAAGGATTCGACCAAGCCCCTTTCGAACTCTCTCGGTGGGCACAACGCGAGTTGATTGCCGAACTGTTCGAGGAGTCACCGTGGCTCGAGCCCTACCCATACCTCTCGTGGTTCTTCCTCCCGGTGTTTCTCTCGAAAGACGGCCGGAAGACGACCCGCGAGTTCTTCTACGACTACAACGCAGGCTTCCCGGATACGACACGTGACGAAGCACTCCGATTCTACGACTCGTTCTTCTCGACCGGCGTCCTCGACGAATACCGAGAAGTGATGGCCGGAAAACTCGGCACTTCGGAGTACTTCGACCAGGTTCGCATGGCGGCGGCGATGGGCGAGTTCGACGTGGCGTATCTCCTCACCGAAGCGGGCTACGACGTGGTACCGGAAATCGAAGTGACGACCGGTCACTCCATCGACTTTCGGGCCAAAGGCATGCAGAGCGGTGGTCCACTCATCGAAGTGACGCGCCCGCTCCCACCGAATCAACGCTCTGTCAGCAATCCAATCGCCGCGATTCGAGATACCGCAGAGACGAAGACGGGTGGCTCAGGCCAACTTGCTGAACACGGCGGCGGCGTGACGCTCTTCGTGGATTGTTCGTCGTTCCCCGACGACGACTGGGCGTCGATCATGGCCGAAAAGCCAGACGTTCGACATCGGCCCGCCGTGGTGTTTCGACTCCGCCCGGACGGGCACGTCGAAGGCTACAGCAAAGGCTCAGTTCCAGTCGAGTTGTCGTGGGTAAAATAGGAAACAGACCGTGAGCATAGTTCGGGCGTGACGGCCCGAGGCTTGATTAGAACGAAACCTGTTGTGGTCCGTTCTCTCCGAAAGACGTTGGGTCGCGGTCGCTGTAGTAGCGCCGCCCGATTGCCTCGTGGCCAACGCCGGTGTAGAGGGCATCGAGCACGTCCTGCGGGCAGGTGTAGATTTCGTCACCGAGCCGAGAGATGATTGCTGCGACCGTCTCGTGCCCGTTCTGGAGTTCGATTACTTCTTCCCCATATTGGGTAACGAAGTCGGTAGAGCTGGTCGGGTACTCGTGGCGCGCGATGACGTCGCCGAGTTCATTCAAACGCATTACAACCACACATGTCCGGTACCTATTCTTAATGATTGTCCATGAGGATGATTAGTGGCTTAGTAGTCCTTAATGGTCCTTAATGGTGCGCAAAGCTTGTACTTCTCAGGTGCGCAAATTCGAGTATGAGCCACGAGAACCCCGCTGCAGACCTCCATCTGCATACCACGGCGTCGGACGGCCAGCTCACTATCGAGCAACTGCCCGCCGCGGCCCACGCGGGTGGCGTCGAAGTGGTCGCCGTCACCGACCACGACCGATACCATCCGGAACTCGACGCCCCAGTGGTCGAACGCGATGGCCTGACCATCATCCACGGCATCGAACTCCGCGTGGATGCAGGAGACAGACAGGTAGATTTGCTCGGGTACGGCGTCGAACAGACGCCCGCACTGACACGCGAAATCACCCGACTCCAAGAGGATCGTGTCGAACGCGCGCGCGAAATCGTCGAGCGCGTCGAAGACGAGACGGAGGTCATCATCGACATCGACATCCAAGACGGCGTGGGGCGCCCGCACATCGCCCGCGCAATCGACGTGAGCGACGCACCCTACGACTACCAAGGTGCGTTCGACGAACTCATCGGCGGCGGCAGCCCGTGCTACGTCCCGCGTGAACTGCCCTCGTTCGACGATGGCGTCGCCGCGCTCAAATCGGCCTGCGACGTGGTCAGCCTCGCCCACCCGTTCCGCTACCGCGACCCGGCGGGCGCGATAGAACTCTGTGCCGACCTCGATGCAATCGAACGCTACTACCCGTACGGATTCCCCGTCGAGACGGACTTGCTCGATTCGGCAATCGAGAAGTACGACCTCTTGGCCACCGGCGGGAGCGATTGTCACGACACCAGACTAGGACGGGCGGGTCCACCACGAGACGAATTTAGTAGAATTAGTGACAGAATATCTGCCTTCTAGTGTGGTTATACGCGTTATAACTCCGAAAACTACCGAGTACGTAGGCTTAAATCCTATCAGCCCTGATAGAGCGGTATGCAGTGTCACTACTGCGAACGTCAGGCGGCTTACGCTGCCGAGAAGGACCACATTAAAGTCGGTCTCTGTGAACGCCATTTCCGCAAACGCGTCGAAGAACTTGCCGAGTCTGACCAACTCGCCGCGCTCAAAGAGAAACTAGATATTAACCGAACATAGTGGAATCCTATCGGTAGCAATACCGACTGCTTGTTTTAGCTCAGAACTCTCCCACCGAAGATGTAGAGCGCCGCGAGCGCACTCTCGAAGATGAGCGTCCCGACTGCCGAGAGGACGATGAACTCTCGTGGCGACATCTCCGAGAAGCCCGCTGGAACGGTGAGCATCCCGCGCGTGAACAACATCGCGTTGCTCGCGGGGATGACAATCGGTCCCCATCGGTCGAACCAGCCATCGAATCGGTCGAGCGACGACTCGCTGACGCGGAACCAGCGCCGAGTGAGGAGGTAGTCGCGCCCGCCGCGTTTGGCGACGGTGAACAGAACCAACTGGCCGATAGTCGCACCGAGGACGGCGACAGCGAGGATTGGAATCAGGTACTCTGGGCCGATAAGGACGAGTGCGCCGGGGACGAGGAGTTCACTCGGAACGACGTACAGCAACATCGCTCCTTCGAGGATAAACACCAAGAAGAGAATCACGAATGCAAACTCCGAGGCTAAGAGTTGGCGCAAGACCTCCGGCAGTTCGGGGACAACACTGCTCATCACCCACTCTAGCCACACGACGAATTTGGTTATGATGTGCATGACAAAGAGAGCGACGAGATTTTGCTCCTCGCACTCGAAGCGGCGCGCATGGACCTCACCGACCGTCCGCGGCGGCTTCGAACCGACGGGATTCGACCGCTCGTGTCGGAGACATCGCTCGATTCGACGGACCTCGTGGTGCCAATTTTCGTGGACGCGACGACCGACGAACGCGTCCCTATCGAGTCGATGCCGGGCCACGAACGCGTCCCGCTCGACGAGGCTGTCGCCCGCGTGCGCGAAGTTCGTGAGACGGGCGTCGAAGCCGTCATCGTCTTCGGGATTCCCGAGTCGAAAGACGCCGAAGGGTCGCGCGCGTACGCGAATGACGGCATCGTACAGGAAGCAGTTCGCCGCATCACCGACGAGACCGACGCCTACGTCATCACCGACGTCTGCTTGTGCGAGTACACCGACCACGGTCACTGTGGAATCGTCGAAGAGGGGGCCGAAGAGAATCCGACGCTCACCGTCCAAAACGACCCGACGCTCGAACTGCTCGCCAAGACCGCAGTCTCGCACGCCGAGGCCGGAGCCGACATGATTGCCCCCTCGTCGATGACCGACGGCATGGTCGGCGCGATTCGCGAGGCGCTGGACGAAGCAGGCTACTCGGATATCCCCATCATGTCCTACGCCGCGAAGTACGAGAGCAACTTCTACGGACCCTTCCGCGACGCCGCCGACGGCGCACCTGCCTTCGGCAACCGGCGGCACTATCAGATGGACCCCGCGAACGCCCGTGAGGCGATGCGAGAAGTCGCCCTCGACGTCGAACAGGGCGCAGACGTGCTGATGGTCAAACCCGGCCTGCCGTATCTCGATATCATCCACGCCATCCGCGAGACGTACGACCACCCGGTCGCCGCCTACAACGTCTCCGGCGAGTACGCGATGCTCCACGCCGCGGCAGAAAAGGGCTGGTTGGACCTCGAAGCGACGGCGTACGAATCGCTCGTCTCACTGAAGCGTGCCGGCGCAGACCTGATTATCACGTACTTCGCCGAGGACATCGCAGAGCGACTGTAAGCCGTACGAGCAGAGAGTCACCATCCTCGCTATCGGTGTCAACGTGGCAAAAATTGGTTCGTGACACCACCCCGCGCACCCCGGAATATCAGGTAGTCGGGCAATATTTTCCTGAACGTTTGTCCAGAGAATCTCGAAAGGAGTTCGAGATAGTGGACAGAATACGACCTTATATGCGTAATATTCTACGGCATTTTGTTTAAACGTCAGGTTACATTCCCCAAAAATTGTCTTTTTCAACGTGCAACTTTATGTATGCCCTCCCCATGAAGCCGAACCGTGATGAAGCACCACATTCCACACAGATACGGAAGAAAAGTGCCTGATTGTCCACTCGCAGTGAGCAGAGGTGTACACAAGTGATTTCGCTCCAAGTTGACCCGAGTGTCATCGCTAGCGGGGTCAACTACGTCTGGATTCTCGTCGTGTCGTTCCTCATCTTCTTCATGCAGCCGGGCTTCGCCCTGCTCGAAGCGGGACAGGTTCGTGCGAAGAACGTCGGGAACGTCCTGATGAAGAACATGACCGACTGGGCACTGGGTGTCCTCGTCTACTTCATCGTCGGTGCGGGCGTCGCAACCATCATCGGCGGACTCACCTCACCTGGAGGGTTCAGCGCGGCCGCGGCGTTCTCCTACATCGGTGACTCCGGTTCGTGGATCGACTGGCTCTTCGGCGCTGTCTTCGCGATGACCGCCGCAACCATCGTCTCCGGCGCGGTCGCCGAACGCATGGACTTCCGTGCGTACGTCGTCTTCGCGGGTATCATGACGGGTATCATCTACCCTGTCGTGCAGGGCCTCACGTGGTCCGGCGGCCTGCTCGCCGGAAGCGGCTACCTCGGAGCCATTCTCGGTGTCGGCTACCTCGACTTCGCCGGTGCAACCGTCGTCCACATGTGCGGTGGTGTCGCCGGTCTCGTCGCCGCGAAGATGGTCGGCCCACGTAAGGGTCGCTTCGATGCGAACGGTGACAGCCAGCCCATTCCGGGCCACTCGATGCTGCTCGCTGTTCTCGGCACGCTCATCCTCGCCTTCGGCTGGTACGGCTTCAACGTCGGTACGCAAGCGACCGTCCTCGCCGTCACCGAGAGCGGTGGACTCGAATTCATGGGCGCCGCACTCGGCCGCGTCGCACTCGTGACCACTCTTGGCATGGGCGCAGGCGCAGTCGCCGCAGTCATCGTCTCCGCGCAATACCAGGGCAAGCCCGACCCCCTCTGGATGGCAAACGGCCTGCTCGCCGGTCTCGTCGCAGTTACGGGCGCAGTCCCCCACGTCACGTGGTGGGGCGGTCTCATCCTCGGCGCACTCGGCGGCGCAATCGTCCTGCCCGCGTTCCGCTTTACGGTTGACACGCTCAAAATCGACGACGTGTGTGGCGTCTTCGCTGTTCACGGTGTCGCAGGCGCAGTCGGCACGGCACTCATCCCAGTCTTCGCAGTCGGCGGATTCTCCGCCACGCAACTGGTGATGCAGGTCGCCGGTGTCGGCGTCATCGCCCTCTGGACCATCGTCGCCTCCGCTGTCGTCCTGTTTGCGACGAGTGCGGTCTTCAACCTCCGCGTCTCGGAAGCAGAAGAACTCGAAGGTCTCGACATCGGCGAACACGGTGTCTCGGTCTACCCCGAATTCGTCGGCGAGTCCTCACCCGACCGTGCGCTGGGAACGCCCACGGCGACCGACGGTGGCAGTGAGGTTCGCACGGACGGTGGTGTCGAAGCCGAACACACGTCGGACTCGTTCGACGGAGGTGACTCGAAATGAGTGAAGAAAACGACGGTATCAAACTCATCATGGCGGTCATCCGCCCAGATAAGCTCGCAGACGTCAAACGCGCACTCGCGGAAGCGGGTGCCCCCTCGCTGACAGTGACGAACGTCTCCGGTCGCGGTTCACAGCCTGCAAAGAAAGGCCAGTGGCGCGGCGAGGAGTACACCGTCGACCTCCACCAGAAGGTTAAAATCGAGTGTGTCGTCGCAGACACACCGGCCGAAGACGTCGTAGACGCCATCGTCGAGGCTGCCCACACGGGTGAAAAAGGCGACGGCAAGGTGTTCGTCATGCCTGTCGAATCGGCTGTCCAAGTTCGGACCGGAAAGGAGGGGAAACCAGCAGTCTGAATCTCACATAACCCTGGAACCGGTCAGTCTTTTCCTGCGCGTGAGCGGGTGACTCCCGTTTGCCCCATTCGGTTCTCTGAGATTGGTCAGAGAACCAACACTACACACGTCAAATAGTTCGGCAACATTTGTCTACTTGTCGCCGAATATATGACCTTATATTACTCATACTTGATTGTAAACCGGACGTTTGTCGAGATAACGGCTTGTTTTTAGACACATGTCAACGCAAATGGTTATGTACTCAGATGTGGATAGAATCTCCCATGATTCGTGGAACAAACATCCACGAATTGAGCACCACTATGTACAAACGTCAATTCCCGTCCCTCGCTGAATCGACTCTCGGAGGAATCGTATGGTAGTTCCCTTGCAGACAGACCTGGCGACCATCGTCGAAGGTGTGAACCTCGTCTGGGTCCTCACCGTCACGTTCCTCATCTTCTTCATGCACGCCGGTTTCGCCATGCTCGAAGCCGGGCAAGTCCGCGCGAAGAACGTCTCGAACCAACTCACGAAGAACCTCCTGACGTGGAGTCTCGGGGTCATCGTGTTCTTCCTACTCGGTGCCGCCGTCTCGACAATCATCGCGGGCGTCACCGGTGGACCCTCTGTGACCATCACTGACGCCTTCATGAGCCTCTATGCACCCGACGCCGCCGCAACGACGGCGTGGGTCGATTGGCTCTTCGGCGCGGTGTTCGCGATGACCGCCGCGACTATCGTCTCCGGTGCGGTCGCAGGCCGCGCACGCCTCGGTGCGTACCTGACCTACACGATCCTCATCGCGGGTATCATCTACCCCGTCGTGGTCGGCTTCACGTGGGCCGGTGGCTTCCTCGGAGGCCTCGGCTTCCACGACTTCGCAGGCGGCATGATCGTCCACGGCATGGGCGGCATCGCCGGTCTCACCGCCGCGTGGGTTATCGGCCCGCGCATGAACCGCTTCAAACCCGACGGCTCTGCGAACGTCATCCCCGGTCACTCCATCACGTTCGCCGTCCTCGGCACCCTCATCCTCGCTTTCGGCTGGTACGGCTTCAACGTCGGTACCGCCGCAGCGCCCCTCGCATACTCCGAGGCTGACGGCCTGACGCTCGGTTCGTTCGCCTACGTCGGTCGCGTCGCACTCGTCACCACGCTCGGCATGGCCGCTGGCGCGCTCGGTGCCGGTGGCGTCGCCTACCTCAAGACCGGCAAAGTCGATACGCTGTACGTCGCAAACGGCCTGCTCGCAGGTCTCGTCGGCATCACGGCCATCGCTGACGACATCATCTGGCCGGGCGCAATCATCGTCGGCGCACTCGCTGGCGCGCAACTACCCTTCGTCTTCGAGTTCGTCGAGAAGCGTCTCCGCATCGACGACGTGTGTGCGGTCTTCCCCGTCCACGGCTCGGCAGGCATGCTCGGTGCCCTGCTCTACCCGGTTTTTGCGATGCCCGTCTGGCACAGTGGGGCGTCGGTCGTCTCGCTCGCCATCCCGCAAATTATCGGCGTCGTCGTCATCGCAATCTGGACGTTCGCCGCAACTGCGCTGGTCTTTGGTGCCTTCCGCTCGGTTGGTCTGGCCCGCGTCTCGGCCGACCACGAGCGTCAGGGTCTCGACACGGCCGAACACGGCGTCGATACCTACCCCGAATTCGGCGCGCCAGACGACGCTGGCATCCGCGCTGATGGAGGTTTCACCGCAGGTGAAAGCACGTCGGATGCGTCGTCCGACGGAGGTCTCACCGCAGATGGATTCATGACGACGCGCAAGGAGGACTAAGACATGAGTGACCTCGCAAACGACGGCGGAATCAAACTCGTCATGGCCATCGTCCGACCTGACAAACTTGCGGACGTGAAATCCGCGCTCGCGGAAGTCGGCGCACCCTCGCTGACGGTGACGAACGTCTCCGGTCGCGGGTCGCAACCGGCGACCAAGAGCCAATGGCGCGGCGAAGAGTACACCGTCGACCTCCACCAGAAGGTCAAAATCGAGTGTATCGTCGCCGAGATACCCGCCGAAGACGTGGCGAACGCCATCGCCGACGCCGCCCACACGGGCGAGAAAGGCGACGGGAAAGTCTTCGTTCTCCCCGTCGAAGAGGCGTACCAGGTTCGAACGGGGAAAACCGGCCGCGACGCGGTCTGAACCCCGAAATCGGACTATTTCGTGACTCGTTCGAGTCTCGATGCGCACGGCAATCACGCGAAACGGTTTTTCTGCTTCGAACTGAGCCATGAGATGATGAGCGGTGACTCGCCCTGATTGACCTCACGCTCGCCGTTGGGCTCGCACTCGCACTCGTCGGCATGCCAGCGGTGAGCCTCGTCACCGACCGCATCGGCATCGAAGGCGACGACTTCAGAGCTGACCTCCTCGTGAGCGACGCGAGCAAGTGGGCGGTCTTTCTCCTCCTCTGTGGGTTCGTCGTCTTCGTCGAAGGTCGCCCGCTCTCCTCGATTTCGGGGCGCTCGCTCGACCCACTCGCGTTCGTCGCCGCAGTTGGCGGCGGCGTGATACTGCTCTTCGCCGCGAGTGCAGTTGCCACTCCCATTTTCGAACGGTTTGGCATCGGCGGCGTGAACGACGAGATGACGCGATTCGGGTCGCTCTCGGTTCCGCACCGACTCGGCGTCGCCGCGACGGCCGGAATCACCGAAGAAGCACTCTTTCACGGCTACGCTATCGAGCGACTGCTGGAAGCGACGGGAAGTCCGCTGATTGCGGGTAGCATCTCCTTTGTCGCGTTCACCCTCGGCCACGTCGTCGGGTGGGACCGCGACTCAGTCGTGCGGATTGCCGTGCCCGCGCTCGTGACGACGCTCTTCTATCTCCTCATCCGCGACGTGGTCGCGCTGATGGCGATTCACGCACTCAACGACGCGGTTGGGCTCCTTCTCGCAGGTTCGATAGAGCGCGACGCCGAACACCAAGAGTCGGAGACGGCGCAGAATTCAAGCCAGTAAGGTCTTTCCCGTGCGCGAGCGAATCGCCGCCCATGAGACACGACGAGTCCCGCCGGTTGTACGACCGGGCACTCTCCGTACTGGCTGGCGGCGTGAACTCCTCTGTCAGAGCCACACAGCCGTATCCATTCTTCGTCGAACGCGGCGACGGCGCGCACGTCATCGACGCCGACGGCAACCGCTATATCGACTACGTGATGGGCTACGGACCGCTCCTCTACGGCCACGACGCACCCGAACCCGTGCAGGCCGCCGTCCAGAAACACTCCGCGGCAGGGCCGATGTACGGCGCACCCACAGAGATAGAAGTCGAACACGCCGAGTTCGTCGCCCGGCACGTTCCCTCGGTCGAGATGATTCGCTTCGTCAACTCGGGGACCGAAGCCACCGTCTCGGCCGTTCGCCTCGCTCGCGCAACCACAGGCCGCGACAAAATCGTCATCATGCAGGGCGGCTACCACGGCGCGCAGGAATCGACGCTCGTCAAGGGCGAACCCGGCAACGTCCACCCGAGTACGCGCGGCATCCCCGACTCCTTCGCCGAACACACGATTCCGGTGCCGTTCAACGACGAGGAGGCCATCCGCGAGGTGTTCGAACAGCACGGCGACGACATCGCCGCGGTCATGACCGAACCCATCTTGGCAAACACGGGTATCGTCATGCCCGTCGATGGCTACCTCCAGACGCTCCGCGATATCACCGAAGAACACGGGTCGCTCCTCATCTTCGACGAAGTCATCACCGGCTTCCGGGTCGGCGGTCTCCAGTGTGCCCAAGGAAAGTTCGGCGTCACACCCGACATCACCACCTTCGGGAAGATTATCGGCGGTGGATTCCCCGTCGGTGCAATCGGTGGCAAGGCCGAACTCATCGAGCAGTTCACCCCCGGCGGCGACGTGTTCCAGTCAGGGACCTTCTCGGGGCACCCAGTGACGATGGCCGCGGGCCACGAGTACCTGAAGTTCGCCGCCGAGAACGACGTTTATGACCACGTTAATCACCTCGGCAACGAGCTTCGAACGGGAATTTCGGACATCCTCGAAGACCACGCACCCGAGTACACTGTCGTCGGGACGGACTCGATGTTCAAGACAATCTTCACGCGTCACGGGTCGGCTCCGAAGAACGGTGCTGACGTGTCGAACGCCGAGACCGACCGCTGGGAACGCGTCTTCTGGCAGGAGATGAAAGACCACGGTGTCTTCCTCACGGCCAACCAGTTCGAGTCACAGTTCGTCTCCTACGCGCACACCGACGAGGACATCGAACGCACGCTCGAAGCGTACAAAGAAGCCCTATAGGCGGACTGTTTTTTGCAGATAGAGGTACCACAGCGGGCTGAATAGGCCCGCGCCGACGAGTCCCGCGATGAAGGGCGTCGCGCCCGTCGGGTCCGGACTGAGGACGAACGCGGGCGGAAACGCCACGACGAGGGCGAGAATGAACGAAAGGAGGACGCGATGGGTGGAGGGCATCTCCTCTGCAGATGTGTGTCAGAAGAAAGTAGTTTTCGTCCTGCGATTTCGAGTCGAGGTCGTTCTGTACGGCGATTATTCGACTCGCAAGCGGGCTTCTGCGGTCTTCCAGAGTGGTGGATAGGCTAAAACGAGCCCAACAGCGACGCCGAAGACCCACACGGCGAAAATCCCGAGCGCGTCGTCTTGGAGTCCCAAGAAGATGAACAACGTCGTGTTGAGGACCGTTGCGGTGAGTCCGACAATCCACACGCGGACGACGAGTCGGAGGCGAAGCGGGCGAAGCCACATCAACAGCACTCCGACCGCGCCCGTGACGATGTACTGGAGTCTGACCGGCGGTTGGTAGCCGAGTACAGGAAGCAACAAATCGAGTGGCGCAAAGACGGGGAGCAGGCCGAAGAAGAACAGAGCGATGACGACGAAGTCGCCAATCTGTCGAACCACAGATTCGAGAGAGACCATGGTACGATACGTGCCCGCATCCCGTATGCGTCTTTCTCTCGCGGGTTCGTGGTCCGTGCCGGGGACGAACTGGTGGGCTTTTCAACGCGGACACCAGACACCTTCGTATGACTGAACGGACGCTTCGATTGGCGACGCGAGGGTCGGTACTCGCACGCCGACAGGCCACGAGTGTGAAGGAGGCGCTCGAAGGCCGTCGACTCGACGTGGAACTCGTCGAAGTCGAAACCGAGGGAGACAGAATTCAAGACGAACTCATCCACCGACTGGGCAAGACGGGCGCGTTCGTCCGCGCGCTCGACGAGCGCGTGCTGGATGGCGAAGTCGATGCCGCCGTCCACTCGATGAAGGACATGCCGACCGAGAAGCCCGCGAACCTCGTCGTCGCGGGCGTCCCCGAGCGGGCAAACGCCGGAGACGTCCTCGTGACGCGCGATGGCCGCAGTATCGACGACCTACCCGAGGGCGCAGTCGTCGGCACGGCGTCGCTCCGTCGCCAAGCCCAACTATTGAACTACCGCGACGACCTCGTGGTCGAACCCATCCGTGGCAACGTCGATACGCGCGTCGAGAAGTTGCTCGCCACGCACCTCCAGCGCGAACACGAAGCGCGCGTCGAGAACGACAAGGACCGCGCGGGCAAGAAGGGCAAAGTCGACCACGAAGACGAGTTCGACCAGACCGCCGAAGAGTGGTTCGACAACCTCACCGAACTCGAGCGACAGGCGATGAGCCGGAAGGTCGAAACCGAATACGATGCCGTCGTCCTCGCCGAAGCCGGACTCAAGCGAAGCGGACTGGCCAAGAAAATCGAATACGAACGACTGGACCGCTCGCAGTTCGTCCCCGCACCGGGACAAGGCGCAATTGCAGTGACGGCCTCGGACTCCGAAGTCATCGACCTCATCCACGAGAAACTTGACCACCCGCGAACGCGCGTCGAAACGACCGTCGAGCGGACGATTCTCGAAGAACTCGGTGCTGGCTGTATCGCCCCGATTGGCGTCCACGCGCTCTTGCAGGGCGAACACGTCCACGTCGAAGTCCAAGTTCTCGCAACAGACGGGTCGGAAGCCATCAAGACGGCCCGCAACCTCTCGGTCCAGCGGCACGCGGTCCAAGCCCGTGACTTCGCACAGGACCTCAGAAAGCGCGGTGCTGGCCAACTCATCGAGGCCGCCCGCGACGAGACGGAGGAGTGAGATGGTAGACGAGAGCGACACCGTGGGAATCGTCCACCTCGTCGGCAGCGGTCCCGGCGACCCGGAACTCCTCACGCTGAAAGCCGCCCGCCTCATCGACGAGGCCGACGTCGTCCTCCACGACAAACTCCCGGGCCCGGAGATTCTCGGCATGATTCCCGAAGAACGTCGGGAAGACGTGGGCAAGCGCGCCGGTGGCGAGTGGACGCCCCAAGAGTACACCAACGCGCGGATGGTCGAGCTCGCCCGCGAAGGCAAGACCGTCGTCCGGCTGAAAGGCGGCGACCCGTTCGTGTTTGGACGCGGCGGCGAAGAGATGGAACACCTCGCCGAGAACGAAATTCCGTTCGACATCGTGCCGGGAATCACCTCGGCAGTCGGCGGTCCCGGTTCCGCAGGAATTCCCGTCACGCACCGCGATTACGTCTCCTCGGTGTCGTTCGTCACCGGACACGAAGACCCGACGAAAGACGAATCCGCCGTGAACTGGGGTGCGCTCGCCGCGACCGGTGGGACGCTCGTCGTCCTCATGGGCGTCGGCAAACTCCCGCTCTACACGGCAGAACTTCGTGAAGCGGGGATGAGCCCCGAAACGCCCGTCGCACTCATCGAACGTGCGACGTGGCCCGACATGCGCGTCGCCACGGGAACCCTCGAAACCATCGTTGACGTGCGCGACGAGGCCGACATCGAACCGCCAGCCATCACCATCATCGGCGAGGTTGCGGCCACCCGTGACCGCGTGAAAGAGTTCCTCCGCGACGGTGGTATCGACGCGCTCGCACAGACTGCCGAAGGCGACGAATCAAAGTCGTCGGAAGCCGAGGACACAGACGAATGAGTCGTGAGGTTCGTGTCGCCGTCTTCCGACCCGACGACGACCGACTGGAAAACGCAGTCGAGCTGCTCGACTCGCTCGGTTCGACCCCCGTTCCCGACCCGATGCTCGCGGTCGAACCGACCGATGCAACGCCCGAAGACGCCGAGTACGTCGTCCTCACGAGCAAGACAGGCGTCGAACTCTTAGACGAGAGCGGGTGGACACCGGGCGAGTCGATTCTCTGTTGTATCGGCTCTGCAACCGCCGACGCCGCCCGCGACGCGGGATGGAAAGTGGACCGCGTGCCCGAGGAGTACTCCTCGTCTGGCCTCGTCGAATTGCTCGCCGACGAGGTTGGAAATTCGACGGTCGAAGTCGCCCGAAGCGACCACGGCAGTCAGGTCCTCTTGGACGGTCTGCGCGATGCGGGCGCGGACGTTCACGAGACAGTCCTCTACCGACTCGTCCGCCCCGAAGGCTCCGGCAAATCGACCGAGTTAGCCGCCGCTGGCGACCTCGAAGCCGCGCTCTTCACGTCGTCGCTGACGGTCGAACACTTCCTCGATGCGGCCGACGCGCGCGGGATTCGTGACGACGCAATCGTCGGATTGAACGACGCAATCGTCGGTGCGATTGGCGAACCGACGCGCGAAACCGCCGAATCGCACGGTATCGACGTCGATGTCGTCCCAGAGACGGCGACGTTCGACGAACTGGCCTGCACGGTCGTCGAGACAGCGGCCCCAACTTACCACGAGTGACACAACAGGCCCGTTCCGACACAGCGTCCGCGAAACCCGAATCGCAGGAGTCCGGGTCGTGGCGCGCCGTCGGGGCGGTCGCTGGCTGGCAGACTGCCGCGAGTCTCTGTTACTACACGATTTTCGCCGCGACTGGTTTCTTCAGAGATGCGTTCTCGCTCTCTGAATCACTCGTCGGCGTCGTCCTGACCGCCGGGCTACTCGGCTACACAGTCTCGCTCTTTCCGAGCGGTGCGGCCGTCGATGGCTTCGGCGAAAAACGAGTGATGGTGTTCGGTCTCGTCGCGCTCGCGGTGGCGCTCATCGGCGTGTCGTTCGCGCCGACCTACGCGCTTTTGCTGGGGTCGGTCGCTCTTCTTGGGGCGGCGTATTCGACCGCCATGCCTGCCTCGAATCGCGGCATCGTCGGCGTTGCACCCGCTGGACGGAAGAACCTCGCCATGGGACTGAAGCAAGTCGGTGTCACCGCCGGGAGCGGCGCGTCGTCGCTCGTCGTCACAGGAATCGCCGCGGTTGCGGTGTGGCAAGTCGGTTTCTGGGTGATTGCGGTCGTCGCCGTGGCCTACGCGGTCGTCTTCGCCGTACAGTATCAGGGAACGCCCGGAACCGGCCAGTTCGAGCGGCCGGAGTTGTCGGGGTTGGGGAACAACAACGCCTACGTCGCACTCGTCGCCGCGGGGTTCTTCATCGGCGCATCGATTTTCTCGATGCTCGGCTACACCGTCCTCTACGTCCAAGACGTAGTGCAGGCGAGTCCGACCGTGGCGGGAGTCGTCCTCGCATTGACCCAGGTGACCGGAAGCATCGGGCGGATTGGTGCCGGAACGCTCGCTGACCGACTCGGCGGGGCGAATGGTGCGGCGACCGTCGCACTCGGGCAACTCGCCGTCGCAGTCGCCCTCTTTGGGCTCCTCGTGAGTTCCGGCGGTGGACTCGCGCTTACTATCCTCGTGTTCGTCGCGCTCGGCCTCACTATCCACGGCTCGACGGGCGTGTTCTACTCCTGTCTGAGCAGTGTCGTCGCCGACGACGATATCGGCGCGGCAACGGCGGGCGGGCAAACAGCAATCAACACTGGTGGGTTGGTCGCCCCGCCAGCGTTCGGAATTCTCGTCGAATCGCTAGGCTACGACGCCGGATGGATGCTCGTCGCGGGGCTGTCGGCGGCCGCGGCGGTGTTGTTGTTCGCGGTTCGGCGGCGAACCTGAGCAGTCTTGAGTGACTCCCCTGACCAGTACGGAGGTTTTTGTACCGAGACGCATCCACAGAGCAGTATGACGAGTCCGCGAATCGCACGAAAACAACCAGCGTTTATGCCGGTGACGACGTGAGTATCGAACAGATGGACGGACCCGTTCCCGAACTTACCGACCACGCCGAGGCGTGTGCGTCTCGTCTCCACGAGGCCGACCGGGTGTTACTCGCCTCGCACATCGACGCCGACGGCCTGACGAGCGCCGGTGTCGCCTCGACCGCGCTCGAACGTGCCGGAATCCAGTTCGAGACGGTGTTCTGCCGCCAACTCGACGCCGACGCAGTTGCGGAGATTGCGGCGACCGACTACGAGACGGTTCTCTTTACGGACTTTGGGAGCGGCCAACTCGATATCATCGCCGACCACGAGGACGCGGGCGATTTTACCCCAGTTATCGCCGACCACCACAAACCCGCCGAGGAGGTCGAAACCGAGTTCCACCTCAACCCACTCCGATTCGGCCTCAACGGAGCGACCGAGTTGTCGGGCGCAGGTGCGAGTTACGTTCTCGCGCGGGCGCTCGAACGAGAAGACCAAGACAACCGCGACCTCGCCGCGCTCGCGGTCGTCGGTGCGGTCGGTGACATGCAAGATACGGATGGTGGATTACACGGCGCAAACGCCGGAATCGTCGCCGAGGGCGTTGAAGCCGGTGTCGTCGAAGAGGGAACCGACCTCCTCATCTACGGACGACAGACACGGGCACTGCCGAAACTCCTCCAGTACGCTACGGACGTTCGAATTCCCGGTATCTCGAACAACGAAGCAGGAAGCATCGAGTTCCTGACCGAACTCGACATCGACTGTCGCGACGACGAGGGAGAGTGGAAACGGTGGGTGGACCTCACCGGCGACGAGCGACAAGGGCTCGCCAGCGCGCTCATGCGAAGGGCAATCGCCAGCGGCGTCCCTGCCTCTCGAATCGACGACCTCGTGGGGACGACCTACGTCCTCACCCGCGAGACCGAAGGGACCGAACTCCGCGACGTGAGCGAGTTTTCGACGCTCCTCAATGCGACTGCCCGCTACGACCGTGCGGACGTGGGTCTCGCCGTGTGTTTGGGCGACCGCGACCGTGCGCTGGACCGTGCGCGTCGCCTTCTCAAAAATCACCGAATGAACCTCTCGAACGGGTTGCAGTGGGTGAAAGAACACGGCGTGCGTGTGGAAGAGAACCTCCAGTGGTTCGACGCGGGCGACGAGATTCGAGAGACCATCGTGGGAATCGTCGCCGGGATGGCCGTCGGCACGAATGCGACGAAAAACGGCGTGCCCGTCCTCGCGTTCGCCGAAAACGAAGACGGCGACGTCAAGGTCTCCTCACGTGGGTCGTACGTGATGGTCAGAAATGGCCTCGACCTCTCGGCGGTCATGCGCGAAGCCTCACGAGCAGTCGGGGGCGATGGCGGCGGCCACGACGTTGCTGCGGGCGCGACGATTCCCAACGGGACGGTCGAAGAGTTCATCGCCGAAGCCGACCGCATCGTCGGCGAGCAGTTAGGCTAGGAATCGACCGGATTCGACCCGAACCGTGCGGGAACCCAATCTTGTGAGTCGATTGGCGGGCGCTCGTAGTCCGAGTCGTTTTGGCGCGGTGGTAACTCGATTGGGCCGGGCGTCAGGTCTCCGTAGTCGATTTGATTCAATAAGTGTGAGATACAGTTGAGTCGCGCGTGTCGTTTCACGTCGGCGTGGACGACGTTCCACGGTGCTTCTTCGATGTCCGTGTGTTCGAACATCACGTCTTTCGCTTCGGAATACTCGTCCCACTTCGCACGCGCTTCGAGGTCCATGGGACTGAGTTTCCAGCGTCGTTTCGGGTCTTTGTTTCGCTTCTGGAAGCGCCGTTCCTGTTCTTCGTTGCTTATCGAGAACCAGTACTTGATGAGGATGATACCGGATCGAACGAGCATGCGCTCGAACTCCGGACAGGTTCGAAGGAACTCCTCGTACTCGTCGTCCGAACAGAAACCCATGACGCGCTCGACACCGGCGCGGTTGTACCAACTTCGGTCGAAGAGTACCATCTCGCCCTCGGTCGGGAGGTGTTCGACGTAGCGCTGGAAGTACCACTGACCTTGTTCGCGTTCGGTGGGCGTGCCGAGTGCGACGACGCGAACGACCCGCGGGTTGAGGCGACGGGTGATTCGCTTGATGACGCCGCCTTTTCCAGCGGCATCGCGGCCTTCGAACACGACACAGACGCGAAGTCCCTCCTCTTTAACCCAGTACTGGAGCTTGACTAGCTCTTCTTGCAGTTCAGCCAGTTCCTTCTTGTAGCGTTTCTTCTTCAGGACACCCTTCTTGTTGTACTGGCCATCGGAACTCGTCATGTACTATACACGTGTTATGTGAACAAATACCATGCGCGCGAAGTAGCGGAAAACCAATCTGTGTTTGAAAAGGGTCATTCCGATTCGGGAAATCAGCGGATTCAGGTGTGTTGAAACCTGGTGTGTAAATTTACAACCAATATTGAGATAAATAATTAGTTTAGACAAATTTGTTTTTCAGTTAATAATATTCGCATGTAGCGAATCGGTATAGTTGGATATGGAGAAAGACAGCTTGTTTGATAGAAGAAGCGTCTTAAAGTCCATCGGTACCGCAACTGCAGGATTGTCGATAGGAGGCCAGGCTACCGCGAGTCCATCTCCACGCGAGATTTACAAACAGGGCCTGAAAATCCGCGAACAAACCGGTAAGAGAGGACCGTTTGAGGAATACATCCTCAATCGTGGGTTCAGCATTGCACAGCAGAACTCCGAAACGTTCGCCTTCGGTGAAGATGCTGGCGCGATAGGCATCGAACGCGTGGAGAGAGACGACCTGACACTTCACGCGTCTGTGTACACGCAAGACGGAGTTTCGTACGCTCACGGCGATTGGTACGTCGAACGTGATCTCAGTGACGCGTGGAACGACTACGACGATACCGGCTACCCTCCCAAAGATATCGTTGGAATCGGTTGGGAACACTCGGACTACGACATCGTGTGGGATACCTGGGAGAGTGACTCGTTCTCCTCCAAACGAGTCGCAACAACGAACAACGTTGCATGGGAATTCAACGATGAAGACGCCCATCACTACTACGCTGGTGATGGTGATGGTATCAATTTCCAGGGATGGGCTGACGTCGAACTCACCCCGACAGAAGACATATCCAATAGGTCGATAATCGTGAACTACCAACACACTTGGGTTGGCGGTTCAGTCACGGGAGTTAGCTTCGATGGCAGCGGTGGGATGTCGATTGGAGTAAGCCTCGAAGCGAAAAAGTGGGACTCACCGAGACAGGCTTACTCGAGCGACACGTAACCTGCCAGCTAATTTTTCACCAGTTGACTCATAGGAGCAGAAAATGCACCACATCAATCGACGACAGTTCGTTACTGTGTTCGGAAGTGGGATATCGTTACTATCTGGTTGTCAGCGACTCCAGTCGGAGCCTGCAGGCTCACTCCTGATTGAGAACGGCCACGACCTCCCGCATATCATCGACATCGAAATTGTATCCTACTCAGAAAATGGGGAAATCAAAACCGGGAGCAAAACTGGAGAGATACCCATCGAATCCGGTGACACGAAGCGGTACCCCGAGTATTTTGACCTCTCTGCGAGTTACGAAGTCATCGCCTCTATACCGGGTGCTGAAGCGGTGCGTGTCCCGTATGGTCGAGGCGGAACTTCGAAAAAGGACAACCTAGTATTACTCACCATCTCTGCGGATGGAACGTTCAGCGGCGGGTTAAAATCGGTTTAACGCTTCCTCTCCTTCGAATCGGTGTCAAAAGTGGCTGTCGTCCGAGATTGATTCACTTCGATTGGTTTTTGTATATCATTATATGGTTTATTTCTTCAGAGCATGTGGGTCAGAGGTAGTGATTGCCGTAATTAGGGCCGCTCAGCACCCTCGCATTCCGCGAAATCCTCATAAGGCATGCTGGTGTATCACACGGTACTGGCCACGCGGTCAGGGGGATGACGATGGCAACTGCGAGATCAAACAAATACGACTACCCAATCGGCTACGAGCCGATGATAGAAACGGAGACACTCGAACTCGACCGGCGAACGGTCACGCGACTCGATTCGCTACTCGAACCGGGCGAGTCATACGACGAACTCATCAACGAACTCGTGTCGATACACCTGGCGAGCGAACTCAGTTCCGTCCGCACAGACAGCCCACTCATCGAGTGAGCGCACACATTCCCACTTTTCAGCCATCTCACGACGTGTAGCGGCAGAATTAGATATTTGGCGTGTTGAGCGCATAAATCAAATACTGCGATATGGAATCGATTTCGGCGACCACAGCATCACCAGCCAATCGTCCGATTTTTTGCTGGCACCGGGGAATCACTCTGTATGGCCGATTTCGACCCGGAGAAGTTCGAGGACAAGTACGTCCACTACTTCCCGCAACTCCAGCGTTCGTACAAGAACGCGTTCAACACGATGAACGACGAGTTCGACTCGACGCTCATCCACGGCATCGACCAGCAGATTCTGAACGAGTCCGAACCGTTCTACGAGGACGGCGACTTCCGCATCGAACTGCCCGAGAACCCGCACGAGCGCCTGACTGCGGTCGCTATCGACGACGACGAACTCGACGAAGTCCTCGACCGCTACGTCGAAGAGATCAAATCCCAACTGCGCCGGACGTTCGGCGTGGAAGCCTGACATCGAACCAAAGGCCTAAGCCCACTCGCCCCAAAATCGCGCCCATGAGCACGGAGACGCAGGACGGCGAAGACGACCTCAAAGAGCGTGTCGTGAACTTCCTCCGCCGCAACTTCCCGCAGATTCAGATGCACGGTGGCAGTGCCGCCATCCGCGACCTCGACCGCGAGAACGGTGAGGTCACCATCCTTCTCGGTGGTGCCTGTTCCGGCTGTGGCATCTCGCCGATGACCATTCAGGCAATCAAGACCCGCATGGTCAAGGAAATCCCCGAAATCAACGAAGTCCACGCCGAAACCGGCATGGGCGGCGGCGACATGGGTGGCGCAAGCCGCGGCGGCGACATGAGCCCATCGTTCCCCGGTGAGACCTCCTCGGACGAGAGCGACGAAGGCCCACAGGCACCGTTCTAAGCGAACCCAACGGCGAGAGTCAATCGCCGACACTGTGTTCTCGTTATTCACAAACGAGAGAACACCGCTTTTATCGACCCCTACCGTACACAGAGAGGTATGACCGCCGAGTCGCCCGAGAACGTCCTCTTTGTCGTCATGGACACGGTCCGGAAAGACCACCTCACGCCGTACGGCTACGACCGCCCGACGACGCCGGGACTGGCCGAATTCGCCGAGGAGGCGACGGTCTTCGAGCAGGCAGTCGCCCCCGCGCCGTGGACGCTTCCCGTTCACGCCTCGCTCTTTACCGGTATGTACCCGAGTCAGCACGGTGCCGACCAAGAACGGCCCTACTTGGAGGGTGCGACGACGCTCGCCCAAACCCTCTCTGCGGCGGGGTACGACACTGCCTGCTACTCCTCGAACGCGTGGATTACGCCCTACACGCACCTGACCGACGGATTTGGCGACCAGGACAACTTCTTCGAAGTCATGCCCGGTGATTTCCTCTCGGGGCCGCTGGCGAAAGCCTGGAAGACGATGAACGACAATCAGACGCTCCGGGCACTGGCCGACAAACTCGTCAGCCTCGGCAACACCGCCCACGAATATCTCGCCGGGGGCGAAGGTGCTGACTCGAAGACACCCGCAGTCATCGACCACACCATCGACTTCATTGACAACTCGGGCAAGTCGTTTGCGTTCATCAACCTGATGGATGCTCACCTGCCGTATCACCCGCCGAAGAAGTATGCCGAGAAGTTCGCACCCGGAGTGGACTCGACCGCTGTGTGCCAGAATTCCAAGGAGTACAACTCTGGAGCGTACGAAATCGAGGAAGAAGAGTGGGAAGACATTCGCGGCCTCTACGACGCCGAAATCGCCCACATCGACGACCAACTCACTCGGTTATTCGACCACCTGAAAGAGACCGGCCAGTGGGACGACACCATGGTCGTCGTCTGTGCCGACCACGGAGAACTCCACGGCGAACACGGCCTCTACGGCCACGAGTTCTGCCTGTACGACCCGCTCATCAACGTCCCGCTGATGGTCAAGCACCCGAACCTCGATGGGGGGCGACGCGAGGACCAGGTCGAACTCGTAGACCTCTACCACACCGTCCTCGACGCACTCGGTGTCGAGGGTGGAACCCCGGCATCGCCCGGCGAAACGTCCGTCAAACTCGATAGAACACGCTCGCTCCTCTCCGATACCTACCGCGAGTTCGCACAGGCGACGAACGACGACCCCGGCCAGCGACTCGATGGCGAGTACGCGTTCGTCGAATACTCGCGTCCCGTGGTCGAACTCAAGCAGTTAGAAGAGAAGGCGGCCAAGGCGAACATCGTCATTCCAGAGGATTCGCGGTTCTACTCACGGATGCGTTCGGCACGCCGCCCCGACGCGAAGTACACCCGTATCGACCGCATCGCGGACGAGGCCTACCTGCTCGACAACGACCCCGGAGAACAAGAGAACCTCGCCGATTCGGACAACGAGCGTATCGCCGAAGTCGAATCCGCACTCAGCAAGTTCGAATCGGCCGTCGGCGGCGCGTGGACTGACGCGCTCGGAACCGACGTCTCAGACGACTCGGTCGAACAGATGGACGACGAAGCACAACAGCGCCTCCGCGACTTGGGGTATCTCGAATAACCGCCGTTCGGTAACCACCGAAGTCCCTTTATCGAAGCCCCTGTCCCGCTTCCCACGCCCGCAACAGCGCCGCGAGCGTCTCGTTCGTCGGCACCTCGAAGTCGTATTTTCTCGCGTACTCCACCACCGCGCCGTTGATGAAATCCACTTCTGTGCGTTTTCCGTCCTCGATATCTTGCAACATCGACGAGCGATTTGCGGCCGTCTTGTCGATGACGCGGTCGATTGCGCCGCGGGCGACGCGGTTCGGCAAGTGAACGCCTTCGAGCCGAGCGATTCGAGCCGTTTCTCGTGCGGCGCCGTGGGCAATCGTCCCGGCGTCACCCGATGCGAGCGCGCCGTTTTCGACACGAGCGAGTGCGGTGACGGCGTTGATGCCCGCGTTGACGGCGAGTTTCTCCCACCGACGACGAGGCATGTCGGTGGCGACGAGCGTGTTGAGGTTCACGTCGCGGAACGCCTTGCCGACTCGTTCTGCGAGTGGGTCGGTCCCGCCGTCGAGCGCCCCGAGGACGATTCGGCCGACACCGGTACACTCGACGCGGCCGGGTTGGGTGAGTCGTGCGCCGTAGGTGGCGGTTCCAGCGAGAACGGGCACGTCGAGTCGGTCTGCGAGCAGTTCCTCGGTGAGGCCGTTTTGGAGTGAGAGTACACAGCCGAGGTCGCACTGTGAGAGGGCCGCTGTCGCCGCGTCGGTGTCGAACGATTTGACGGTGAGGATAGCGAGGTCGGCGGTGTGGCCGGTTTCGGTCGTCGTTGCACTCGGGGTGACGTACGCTGATTCCACACCGACGATATCGAGGCCACGGGCTTCGACCTGTGAGGCGTGGGGGTCGCGACCGACGAGTGTCACGTCGTGTGTCGTCGAGAGAAGACCGCCAATGAGGGTGCCGAGACTCCCGGCCCCGAAGACGAGGATACGCATACGTGGGGGTCGATTGCAGGCGATAAAAATCGGGGTGACCGATTAGTCTTCGGTCCAGTAGTAGAGTTGCTCTTTCTCCACGCCACAGTTGGGACACGAGTCGGGCATCGCTTCGATGTCGCCCATCTCGCCGCAGTTCGAACACCGCCACATCAACTCGGCTTCGCCGAACTCGTGGCCTGCCCGCTCGTGTTCGATAGAGAGTCCGGCGAGTCCCTCGCGCGTGGTGACGAAAAAGCCGTCTTCGTCGAACCCGCGGATGTGGCCGAGTTCGGTTCCATCTGCTGCATATACTGACATGCCGATTGTCGCTTTTTGTTTGTCAGCCATGCGAAGAGAATGAACGCGAAACGGGGTAAATCGAACGGCTGACCGTCTTTTGAGAGACATTCCACATTCGTACCCCACACCGGCCATAAACCAAATCGTGCGATATGAAATCTAGGTAGAGCGACAAGAGTAGCGACGAAACCCCACACGTGAAGAGAAAAACCCTACAGATGGCAGTCAGCTTGAAAATTCGGAGTGAAAACGCCGCCGGTCACATGAAGTCCGCAATTCCCGATTGCTTGTTCTTGTCGTTCTCGAAGACAGATTCCAGACTCTTTTCGAGGACTTCGAGGCGCTGTTTCGTGTAGTCGCGGCAGTCGAACTCCTCTGCCACCTCGATGGCGACGTCCATGTACTTGTTGACCGACCCTTGGTGAACCGTGAGGTTGACCCGCCCATCGCACTCACGGCAGTCGCCGGAGAGCGGCATTCGCCGGTACTTCTCCCCGCAGTCGAGACAGCGCGTCTCTTGACGGGAGAAAGCGCGGAGGTTTCCGATGAGGTCCGGCAGGAAGTGGCCCTCGATGACGCGCTCGGCCACGTCAGTTTCGTCCACCGCACGGAGTTTGCGTGCGAGGAATAGCTGTGCGTCCATCTTGTCCATCATCGACCCGAGGGTCTTGTACGCGGATAAGTCGGGACCAGCGGCGATGTCGGTGGTGTCGTGGGTGTGGTCGAATCCGGTGTACTCGCGTTCGGTACCGAGGAACTCTTCGGCGATGGTGACGGCGTCTTCCCAGTCGCCGGGGCCCTCCATGTCGAGGGTGGCCTCGTAGAACTCCTTTGGGTACTGCCGGACGATGTCCATGTTGTGCGCCTCGTCGTCGATTTCGGAGGGGTCGATACGTGAGGACATCACGAGTGGGGCGTCCATCTGCCCACCGCGCTTGTCGGGGAGGAACTCCTTGGAGAAGTTCAAGAGACCGTCCATGAGGAGCATGACACAGTCTTCGTCGCCGTCACAGTTGCGACGTTTCGCGGCGTGGAAGTACGGATGTGCGTACCCAACCGCCGCACTCGTAAATCCGACAACTCGCCCGACGACTGCGGCGGACGTGTGGGGTGCCATCCCGAAGACGAGTTCGCCAATGAGTTCGTCGCGCTCTTCGATTTTGTAGAACGGGTCGAGGCCGTAGAACTGTTCGAGGAGGTCGTCCACGAAGTCCGCAGTCTGCATCATGTGCTGTGCCGCGCCGTCCGAGAGGACGATGTCTTGGACTTTGAGTTCGATGAGTTGGTCGTCGAATCGGAGGGGTTCGCCGTCGATGTCAGTTTTATAACCGAGTTCGCGGAAGTGACCCGCCGTCACGTCGAGTTCTTCCGGGCGGACTGCCGTGACGGGCAGGTCGGTCATGTCGTAGCGAACCGTTCCGTCTTTGAACGTCGAAACGTCGTGTTTGGCTCTGAGGATGCCTTTCTCGATTGGTTCGGGCGTCTTGTTCGAGGAGGTGAGTCCCTTGACGCCTTTCAGAATCTCGAACGACGCTTCGCGCTCTCGGACACCATCGAGTGCGTCGCGGTACTCGCCACGGAGGTCCACTTCTTGCCACGCGGCGCTTCGAACGTCGCGCTCACATCGGTCACAGTAGACGCGGCCCGATTCGTCGGGGTCGATGACGGTTCCACAGTCGTCGCACTCGAAGTGCGGTTCGGTGTGCGTGCCGCAGTCCGGACACTTCGGCTTGAAGGTTCCAGTCCCGCAGTCACCACACTTTCGGCGACCGAGTTGGACCGAAACCTGCCCGCGTTGGCCTGCATCGTTGAACTTTCGAGCGGCGTCGCTGACGTTGCGCTGACTGCCACCGGCCTCGCCGATTGGGAAGAGCGTGTGAACCGCAGGCGAGAGGTCGCGGCGTTCAGACTTTTCGGGACGGCCCATCCGGGCACCGATTCGAGTCGGCGCACGTTCTCGGACCGTGAATGGGGCGACTTCGTTGACCGCCTCCACGGCGTTGTTGCCGTCGTCCCACTCGCGTGCGCGCGCGGTCAAACTACTCAGCGTCCACGTTCGGGTTCGGTCGTCCGACAGACCGAGAGACAACGCGAGTGGTTTCCACACTGGGATGTGGAGTTCGTCGTCGGTCTGGTGGTGTTCGACGAGGAGGTGTTCGAGCGTTTCGCAGAGTTCCGGCGTATTCGGTAAGATGAGCGTCTCGCCCGAGTTGTCCGTCGAGTTCGGGACGACGCCACTGGCGCGACCGCCATCTGCTTTCGTGGCGACGACTTCAGCGTCGGCAACCGCCTCGGCGAGGTGGTCGAACTGTTCGACCGAGATGTCGTGCCAGAGGTAGGTGTAGGATGGGTGGAGCGGTGCGTCGTACTGTCGTGCCCACGTGAGGGCGTCTTCGACAGTCGGTGTTTCGAGGTCGATGTTCGGGTCGTCGCGCAGTGCTTGGACGTTCACATCGGTGTCCTCGAAGTCCTGAATCCACCACTCGTAGACGTACGAGGCCGGAGCGAGCGCGTGATTGTTCTCGACGAACTCGCCGAAGTTGACGAGGTACTCGCCGAGGTCGATGATTTTATCGACACCGTTCTGGAGTTTCTTCGCCTCTTCGGGGTCGTCGATGCGGCGGACGTCTCCGTTTGCGAGTCTGACCGTCGGCCCATCGATGGAATCGACCGGAACGACACCGCCTGCCTTCCCGGGACGTTCGGTCTTGATTTGTGTCCCCGTGGCGATGAAGTCGTCCACGATGTGCATCGTCGCGGGATGGACGCCCGCGGTTGCGAACCCGTGGTTGCGGGCGCGGCCATACCGAAGTCGGAATCCACCTGCTTCGGATGGGTGACCGAAGACCGGGCGACCGGCAATCAGGTCACGGAGGTACTTCGTCGCGGGTTCGACGCGGGCGGGGCCCTCGGGTGCGTCGCTCTCAGGGAGTTCGTCATCGCCTTCGTCGGCAGCGACTTCATCTTCGTCTGCATCCGCTTTCTCGTCCAGTTTGTCGGCCTCCGAGTCGTCCTTGCCGATGGTGCCGTCGATGAGGTCTTGCAACCACGGCCACTCGACCTCGTCGAGTTGGCGGGTGTAGCGCTGAATCTTCGGGGCTTTGAGGGCGATTCCCTCTGCCATGACGAGACACATCCCCCCGCGTGCGGAGTTGGTATCCACACGTTCGAGGTCACGATATCCCGAGACTTCCTCGTCGCCCGTGGCCTCGCCGTCGAGCATGATAGGCATGTTCTCGGCGATAAACCGGGTCTCTTTGTCCTTCGGCGAGTACTGAAGCCCCGTCTCCTTGTCGTAGAGGTTGATCTCTTCGACGTAACGCTCGACCTCGTCGGTTCGGGCTTTGTACTCGTCGATACCGAGCAGCGAGCGGGCGTAGTCGGCGACGAGTACGGAGAGTGCCTGTGCAGTCCCACCCGCAGAGCGAATCGGACCGGCGTAGTAGACGTTGACGTACTCGGTGCCGTCGTCGTTGCTCAAAATTTCGACGCGGTCGATACCCTCGATTGGTGCGGCGACCACACCCTCGGTGAGCAGGGCGACTGCCGTCCGAACCGCACCTTCGACTTTGCCCTCGCGGGAGTCGTAGTCACCGACGTTGCCCTCGACGAAGTCGGTCACGAGCGCGAGCGCCGCCTCTTCGCGTGACATCTCGCCTTCGAGTTCGCGCACTCGTTCGGCGACGCCGTCGATACCGAGAATGTTCTCGACACGGTCGGCCATGTCCTTGGCGACCGGGATTTCGACGTCGGTCTTCGGGTCGTGTCCCTGAGATTTGGCGGCGCGTGCGAGTTCGAACGCCTCGTCGAGGCGGGATTCGATTCGCGCAAAGTACCGCTCGTCTTGGTCGCGCACGGCCTATAACCAGAGGTCCAGGTCGGTTACGTCGTCGTGCTCACGTTCGAGTGGCTCGTCGAACGCACGGAGGTACACCTCACCTGCGAAGACCGTCGCGGCGTTGAGATGTCCCGCGAGCGACTGGCCGCTCCGACGAGAGAGAACTGCGTGCGTGTGCGCGAAGGGCTCACCGTCGAGAAGTGAGACGTTGCCAACACACGAGGCGACTTCGAGCGGTTCGTCGAACGTGACTGCTTGGTACTCCTGCTCAGATTGGTCGTAGAACCAGATTTCGGCGTCCTGCACCGCGCCCATCGCGTTGAACCACGCGGACTCGATTCCCTTGCGCGCGCAGAACTCTTCGATTTCCTCGCGCCAGTCCGCACCATGTTCGAGGCGTGCGAGGAACTCCTCGCTCACCGATACCGCTCGAGCGTTCATGCAACGTACCACGAGCGAACCGAACTAAAATGTGAAGGTATCGCCGGATTGAATGGGACGAAGTTACTGCCAGTTGTCGAGGGCAAGCGCGTCGGCCACGTCGACTGCGACCCACGCGTCGTCGCGGGAGATGTCTGCGATAATAAGCCGCTGACCCGATTGTGTGCGGTCCACCGAGGACATCACCTCGGCGCTCGAGTCATCGACGGAAGCCGTCGCATTCGGCGTCATGTATGATACATTGTGTCACCCCTATATAAGTTGCCCGAAACGGCAGGACAGTCTATCGGTGGTTGATTCTGTTGCCTTCAAAACTGGTTTAAAATGTAAAGCAGTGTCCACAATCCGTGAGGTGGCAGATATCGCCGTTTGGGTAGGTGACTACTACCCCTCCACGTTACACTATATCAAACAAATACAATACGGTAAGTTTATCCAATCGGCACGGGAAGATGCGTCCGAATGCCAGACACTAACAAACTCTCACGCCGCCGCTTCCTGAAAGCGACGGGTGGTGTTGCGACCGCTGCAGCCCTCGCCGGTTGTACGGGCGGAGACGGTGAAGACACGACGACAGAAGACGGTGGCGCACAGGAAACGACCACCGAGATGGAAGAGACGACGCAAGAAGGCTCCGGTAACGAACTCTCCGGTAGCGTCTTCCAGCGCATCAACTCGACCATCACCACCTTCGACCCCGTTGCCGCGACCGACACGGCATCCGGTATCGTCATTCAGCAAGTCTTCGACTGCCTGATGTCCTATCCGGACGGCCTGCCGACGGTCGAGAACGAACTCGCCGCAGACTACACGGTCTCCGACGACTTCACGACCTACACGTTCCAGCTCGAAGACGCGACGTACCACGACGGTACGCCGGTCACGGCAGCTGACTTCGTGTACGCGTGGGAGCGCCTCGCGGCCTCCGAGAACAGCCGTCGCTCGTACTTCATCCTCGACTCTGTCGGGATTGCACACGAGACCGATGGTGACGGTAACTACGTGCCAGGTTCGCTCGGCCTCGAAGCCGCAAGCGACACCGAGCTCGTCGTCAGCCTCGAGACGCCGTTCCACGACACGCTCGAGATGTTCGCCTACACCTCGTTCGCCGCGATTCCGGAGAACATCGTCGGCGACGTCGAAGGCTACGACGGCGAAGTCGAGTACACGGAATTCGCAAGCAACAACCCGGTCGGCTCTGGCCCATTCGAGTTCAACTTCTGGGAGCAGGGTACCGCAGTGGCAGTCACCAAGTACGACGACTACTACGGTGACGTCGCAAAGGTCGACAACGTCCGCTGGCAGGTCATCGAGGACGACACGGCCGCGTACAACTACGCGATGAACGAGAACGCAGACTACTTCGGTCTGCCAACCGCTCAGTACGACCCCTCGAAGGTTCAAGTCGAGAACACGGACGAGTTCGGTCGTCAGGTCGGTAAGTACGGCCCAGTCCGTAACGGTAAGACCGTCAACTACGTGGGTGTTCCAACCCTCTCGACCTTCTACGTTGGTTTCAACATGGCGAAGGTCCCCAAGCCGGTCCGCCAGGCGTTCGCGTACGTCCTGAACCAAGACCGCATGGTCTCTGAAATCTTCAAGAGCCGTGGTGCACCAGGCTACACGTTCACGCCGCCGACGATTTTCCCCGGTGGAGCAAACGAAGCCCAGAGCACCATCGAGTCCGACTACCCATACGGTGTCGGCGAGACGGACATCGAGTCCGCAAAGGCAGTCATGGAAGAAGCTGGCTACGGACCGGACAACCGCTTCGAAGTCCAGTGGACCCAGTACAACTCCGCAACCTGGGAAGAGATGGCGAAGATTCTGCGCGACCAGCTCGCGTCGGCTTACATCGACATGAACATCCAGAAGGCCGACTTCTCGACGCTCCTTCAGAGCGGTCGCGACGGTAAGCTCGAAGCCTACACGCTCGGCTGGATCGCAGACTGGCCAGCAGCGGACAACTTCCTGCAGCTCCTGAACCCGCCGCAAACGGAAGTTCCGTCCAACGACCCTGTGTCGTACATCAACTGGAAGCCTGACAACGGCGACGCATACCAGCAGGCAACCGACGCCTACGCACGTGTCAAGGACAACCCTGCGCCAACCGACGAGGCACAGGAAGTCCGTGACGAAGCGTACGTCGAAATCGAGAAGGCAAACTGGGAAGACGTTGGTTTCCTCAACATCTACCACCGCAAGGACGAAACCTTCTGGTACGACACCGTCGAAATCGAGCCGTTCGGTGGCATGGGCCCAAGCCGTCAGAAGCTTAACAACGTTACGCTGAACCGGTAAGCCCTCGGCCTCCCGGCCGAATTCGACAACTGGACGCTACGCGCAATTATTGCCAGCGTTCCAGGAAAACAATTTAAAATTTTTTTCGAGATTCCAATTAGCATTGGCTATCTTAGACGTTTGTCTTCGAGGCACCCCGGAAGTACGACATTCGGGAGATGAAGCGCAAGACATATCCATCCCTCTAAATTAAACACACGGTAATGCTCGCTCGAACCGTGTGTAAGGTGATGCCATGAGTCGATGGCAGTATTTCCTCCGACGGGTGCTGTTGTCGATTCCAGTCGTCATCTTCGGAACGACGATCACATTCGCACTCATTCGTCTGGGTCCACTCGACCCTGTTTCAGCGATTTTAGGCACGCAGTACACCCCTGGTGCTGCAGCGCAAATTCGCTCGAACCTTGGGCTCGATCAGCCCCTATGGCAACAGTACTTTAGCTTCATGTGGGACCTGTTTACTTTCAACCTGGGTCAGTCGTGGGTTATCGCATCCGGTACCCCCGCCTACGAGTTGATTCTCGTGTACGCACCGCGTACTATCTGGCTCGGGTTCTGGTCGGTCCTCATCGCTCTGTTCGTTGGTATCCCGCTCGGCTTCTACGCTGGGCTGAACCCCAACACGCCGTCTGATTACTTCGCCTCTTTCGGCGGAATTGTCTGGCGTGCGATGCCGAACTTCTGGCTTGCAATCATGCTCGTGACGGCACTGTCTCAAACGGGGCAGTGGACGAACGGCGTGTTCAACTGGACGACGTGGATTGTCGATACGAACGTCGTGACGCCACCAGCGTTGGCGTTCCTCAACAACCCGTTCCAGAAGTTCCTCGCAGACCCAAGTGGTTGGTTCAACTCGTTCCTCAAAGCCACCAAGCAGATTGCACCTGCTGCACTCGTGCTCGGGTCGGCGTCGATGGGTAACGAAATGCGTATTGGACGGACTGCAGTGCTCGAAACAATCAACGCGAACTACATCGAGACCGCGCGTGCGAAGGGTGTCCCCGGACGCTCGCTCGTCTGGAAGCACATCTTCCGCAACGCGCTGATTCCGCTCGTCCCGATTATCACCGGTGAAGCATTCTTGCTCATCGGTGGGTCGGTCTTCGTCGAGACGGTGTTCGCAATCAACGGCCTCGGATGGCTGTTCTTCAACGCTGCAATCAACGGCGATTTGCCACTCATCGGGACGCTGATGTACATGTTCATCTTGCTTCTGGTGGGAACAAACATTCTGCAGGACTTCCTGTACACCGTTATTGACCCGCGTGTCGGGTACGATGGGTGATTATTCGTGAGTACAACTACCGAATCTGAGATTCCGCTTCGGCAACGAATCGCTGAGAACCCGCAACCCGCACTGATTTGGGCTGCGTTGGGCGTCGTCATCGTCGGCGTCGAACTCGGTGCAATACTCCAAGTGCTTGGCTCCGTCCTTGGAGTCTTCGTCAACCTGCTCCCGGGCGACCCCGGTGCCGCGTTTGTCACCTCGCTTCAGGGCTCGTTCGACGCGATTCCGACGCTCATCTCCCGCGACGTCTTCCCGAACCAGGGCTACTGGAACGGGTCGGGCTACGAAGGGACCTTCCTCGGTCTCTCACCCGCAGTCGCGTGGTTCGTTCGTTTCGTCATCGTCTACGCCTACGCGGTCATCGTCATGGGATGGCTCTGGAACGGCTACAACCGCTTCCGTCGCCACTACCGCCGTGTCGACTGGACGCCTCGTGACGACGTCGTCGACCGATTTAGCCGCCACTCGTGGGGCAAGTTCGGTCTCGCAATAACCGTCTTCTTCGTCGTCATGGCAGTGTTCGCGCCGACAATCGGCCCGACGACGATGGAACAGAACATCATGCAGCCGTACTCCTACGAGATTAACTACTGGAACGAGGACACCCAGAGCGTCGATACGCTCCTCGTCGGTGAGGCGAACCTCGATTCGAGTTCCCGTGGTGCCGGTGACACGAACGTCGGTATCATGGAGTACGACGCCTTCGGTCGGTTCCACCCCGCTGGGACATCGACCAACGGGAAGGACCTCTTTACACAGTTAGTGTTCGGGGCGAGGGTCTCGCTCACGATTGCTGTGCTGTCGATGGGTATCGCCGGTATCATCGGGCTTGCGCTCGCCATGATTACGGCCTACTACAAGGGACTTGCCGACCTCGCAATCGTCCTCACCAGTGACTCGATTCAGGCACTACCGGTCATCATGGTCCTCATCTTGATGCTGGTCATCTTCCAAGATACCTGGATACGTGAGTTATACGACGGGGCGATACTCATCGTCATCATCTTCAGTCTGGTCTACTGGCCGTTCATCTGGCGGTCGATACGTGGTCCGGCCTTCCAGGTCGCCGAACAAGACTGGATTAACGCCGCAAAGAGTTTCGGACAGAAGCCGAGCAAGGTCATGAGCAAACACATGGCACCCTACGTGTTCAGTTACATGCTCATCTACGCCTCACTCAGTCTCGGTGGTATCATCATCAGCGTTGCCGGGCTTTCCTACCTTGGACTCGGTATCGCGCCACCGACTCCCGAATGGGGCCGACTCATCGCCGACGGCCAGCAGTACGTCGCGAGTCCATCGTGGCACATCTCGCTGGTCCCCGGTATCTTCATCACCGTCGTCGTGACCGGGCTGAACGCCTTCGGTGACGGCATCCGCGACGCAATCGACCCGCAGGCTGATACCGGCGGCGAGACTGAGACCGCGGCCGCAGGAGGTGGTGGTGCATGAGCAACGAACAAGCCACGACTATCCGACAGACGAACGAAGCGATTCTGTCGGTCGAAAACCTTCAGACCGCGTTCTACACGGACAAAGAGGTCATCCGCGCTGTCGATAACGTCTCGTTCGACATCCACCCCGGCGAAACCGTGGGTATCGTCGGCGAGTCAGGGTCGGGCAAGTCGGTGACTGCCCGCTCGATTATGCGCCTTATCGACTCGCCTGGTCGCATCGAAAGCGGCCGCGTCATGTACAAAGGCGAGAACCTGCTCGAAAAGAGCAAAAAGCAGATGCGCAATATTCGCGGCGGCGAAATTGCGATGGTCTTCCAGGACCCGCTGACCAGTCTGAACCCCGTCTACACGGTCGGGAACCAGATCAAGGAGGCGCTTCGACTCCACCGCGACATGACTGGCCGGAAGGCGACACGTGAGGCTATCGAACTGCTCGAAGCAGTCGGTATCCCAGACGCACAACGTCGGCTCCGCGAGTACCCCCACCAGTTCTCTGGTGGGATGCGTCAGCGCGCCGTCATCGCGATGGCACTCGCCTGCGATCCCGACTTGCTCATCTGTGACGAGCCGACGACGGCACTCGACGTGACGATTCAAGCGCAGATTCTGGAACTCCTCGAAGACCTCCAAGAAGAGCGCGACCTCGCGATTATGTTCATCACGCACGACATGGGCGTCATCGCGGAGATTGCAGACCGCGTCAACGTGATGTACGCGGGCGAAGTCGTCGAGAGCGCACCCGTTGTCGAGTTGTTCGAGTCGCCAAAGCACCCCTACACTCAGGGGCTGCTCAAGTCGATTCCCGGACAGGGCCTCGGCGAGGGCGACCGACTCGCAACTATCGAAGGCGACGTTCCCACGCCGAACGAAAAACCGACTTACTGTCGATTCGCACCGCGCTGTCCCAAAGCGTTCGACGCGTGTGACACCGTTCACCCGGTTCCAATCGACGTCCACGAGGGCGACATTGACCACCGCGCGTCGTGCCTGCTCTATCCCGAGGAACTTCCGACGGAAGAAGCAGTTGACCGCCACCGCGAACTCGAAACCACTGGAGGTGATGACCGATGAGCAGCACAACGTCCACTGAAGAACAAACCGTACGAAGTAGTCAAGAGACACTCCTCGAAGTAAACGACCTCAAGACCTACTACGAGGACGGCGGCCTCTTCGGCAGCCAACCCGTCAAAGCAGTCGACGGCGTCTCGTTCGAAATCGAGAAAGGCGAGACCCTCGGTCTGGTCGGCGAGTCCGGGTGTGGGAAGTCCACGCTCGGCCGCACGCTGATGCGCCTCGAAGAGGCGACCGCGGGCGAAGTCAAACTCAACGGCACGGACATCACGACGCTCTCGGGAACAGACCTCAAACAGTTCCGAGAGGACGTGCAGATGGTCTTCCAAGACCCCGATTCGAGCCTCAACCAGCGGATGACCATCGGTGAAATCATCCGCGAACCGCTCGACGTCCACGAGTGGAAGACGCCGACGGAACGCCGCGCACGCGTGCGCGAACTCCTCGAAACCGTCGGTCTGCAGGAAGAACACTACTACCGCTACCCTCACCAGTTCTCTGGTGGTCAGCGCCAGCGTATCGGTATCGCCCGCGCACTCGCACTCGAACCCGACTTCATCATCCTCGACGAACCGGTGTCGGCACTCGACGTGTCCGTGCAGGCGAAGGTGCTGAACCTGCTCGAAGACCTACAAAACGAGTTCGACCTGACCTATCTCTTCATCGCACACGACCTTGCGGTCGTCAAACACATCTGTGACCGCGTGGCCGTGATGTACCTGGGTAACATCATGGAAATCGGTCCCGCAGACGAGATGTTCGAGAATCCAGCGAACCCGTACACGCACGCGCTCCTCTCGGCGATTCCGGAACCCGACCCGAGTGGAAACCGTGACCGGATTACCCTTCGTGGCACGCCGCCGAGTCCACGCGATCCACCAACAGGATGTCCGTTCTCGACGCGGTGTCCCGTGAAGATTCGCCCCAACGAGTACGAGACGCTCGACGACGACCTGTGGCAGCGTATCGAAATCTTCCGCGAAGTGCTTCGCGAACGTGGCCGTGCGGAGATTTCGCTGTCGGACCGCGTCCGAAAAATCCTCGGACGCGAGACCGCGCAGGCAGGAGTGGACGAAACCGTCACCGAACTCTTCGGTGAGTTCAACGTCCCAGCAGACGTGCAGCAGCACATCGACGAGGCCGCAGAGTACGCCGAAAACGACGACGAGGAGGCCGCACAGGCCTACCTCCAAGAAGAGTTCGGAAGCATCTGTGACAGCGAGCGACCCGACCAACTCGAAGTTGGCCAAAACGGGCGCCTGAGCCTCTGTCACCGTCACGACGGTGCCTACGAAGAACCAGCAACGGTCTTCGAAACGCTGATTCAGTAGATGCAGTTCGACCCACGCCGAATCGCTGTCAAAGCGATCGACGCGGTGGCCTACGCCGTGGTTCTCACCGGCGTGGTGTTTCTTTTCACTGCACTCGTGAGCTTCGTCGCTGGCGGTGGACTTCCCGGCGCAAAGTGGCTCATGTTCTTTATTGGCTTCATGATGCTCGCCTACGCGTCGCTGAAGATTCGACCGAGAGCCCCGTGGAAAGACGGAGACGGTGGCGGACTCTTCGCAGGCGACGACGAACAAGTCGGTGTCGCAAGCGTGGTTAGCGGTCTGCTCGACCGACTCCTGCCGCCGCACCTCCGACCCGCACCGAACGAGCGCCCGACGAACGGGTCGAAACTGTTCCTCGCCGCGCTCGGCGTGTTGCTGACCTCGTTCCTCATGGAAGCCGTCTTCCAAATCAACTACTGACGCTGCCACACGGCGTTTCTTCGATATTTCGTCTCCTGTGAGTGAGAGCGACGAGAGGAGTCAGTCTCTCTTGGCCCTGTGCTTCGATGCCTTTTACCATATCCACCGTCGAGGGGTGATATGGTCGAGCTCGGAGAAGAAGACGTGTCCCAGGCCGAACGCATCGCCACCGATGCGGACCGGCGACGCGAAGCGTGGGGTGCGACCCTCGACGACATGACCGCGATGGCCGACGAACTCGAAGCCGACGGCTGGGAGACGGTCCGAATTGCAGCAGGTGACAGCGGGCCGTTCGGCCCGTCGAGTCCCAAAGGGAACGGGGAAGCCTTCGGTATCGCCTACGTCATCCCGGGCGACAAGGCACAAGAGGTCACGGACCTCTTCGAACAGGCGTCCTTTTCAGAGTACGAAATCTACCGCGCCGAGAACGACGGCCTCGTGTACATGGTTACGGCGCTGTTCGCTCCGGAACTCCAGACGGCGATTCTCGTCGCTGGGGCGTGGGAGATGCGTCACGCACTCGAATGTGCGATGACCGCGATGGACGAAGGCCGCATGTACACCTTCCTCCAGAAACTCAACGGAGATGTCGTCGGTGTGGTCGAACACGACGACCCCGAGAAGTTCTTTCCGAACGTCGAGGCAATCAAGTCGTATGCACCGAACGCCGACGAGTTCGACGAGTCGGACACAGACGGCGACGACGAATAACGATATTCGGCAGACAGCGTAGTGTTTTCTGGCTGATACGTGCTGACCAGCGACGCATTCGTCCAAGATTGACAGTCATCCAAAGATGTCAACTGACGCTGGATGTGTTCGCAGAGTACATTAGGCGTGGGAATGAAAGCGGGGGTATGAAAGTAGCCGACGCGATGACCCCGGCTGAGGAGGTCGTGACGGTGTCCCTTCCAGGCACCCGCGATGACGTTCTTGAGTACCTCCAAGAGCGTGGCTTCTCCTCCGTTCCGGTAGTGAAGGAAACCGACGAGGGCACGAAATACCGTGGTCTCATCTCCCGAGAAGACCTCATCAAGAATCCCGAAGAGGACCAACTTGCCGTTCTCGTCCACGAAGTGCCGACGACGACGGCCGACACTGGCCTCGAAACGGCGGCCGCGATGATGGTCACCGAGAACACGCGCCGCGTGCCGGTCGTCGATGGCCACGAAATCGTCGGCATCATCACGGTGACCGACGTGATTCGCGCAATCGCCCGCGGCAACATCGACGGCGAGACGGCCGTCGGCGACCTCGCCGCTCAGGACGTGAACACGACCTACGTCGGCGTCCCGCTCCCTGTCGTCGAACGCGAAATCTACTACGCGAACGTCCCCTACGCAGTCGTCCTCGACGACGAAGCGTCGATGGCCGGTATCGTCACGGAAGTCGATATCATCGACGTTGCGCGCGTGGTCGAAGGCGAAGCGGGTACGGGCGACTCCGTGGCGAATCAGGACGACGAGTGGATGTGGGAAGGCATCAAAGCAGTCGGCAACCGCTACATCCCAACCCGGAGCGTCGAGATTCCTGCAGAGCCAGTCTCCAAGTTCATGACCGACGACCTCGTGACCGTCTCGAAGCGCGCGAGCGCAAAAGAGGCCGCCCAAATCATGATTCGCGAGGACATCGAGCAGATTCCGGTCATGACCGGCGACCGACTCATCGCCATCGTCCGCGACATCAACCTCTTGGAGGCGCTCTATGAGTGAAGGTAGTGAGTCCGCGGCACTCGCCGAACTCGCGAAGCGTCGCGGTTTCTTCTTCGGCTCGTCGGAGTCCTACGGCGGCGTCGGTGGCTTCTACACCTACGGCCCACAAGGCGCGGCGCTGAAATCGAACGTCGAAGAGGCGTGGCGCGACCGCTTTGCGGTCCAAGAGGGGAACCTCGAAATCGAAGCGCCGACCATCATGCCCGAACCCGTCTTCGAAGCCTCGGGACACCTGGACGGCTTCGACGACATGCTCGTCGAGTGTGCCGAGTGTGGTGAATCGCACCGCGCCGACCACCTCATCGAGGACAATTCGAACCTCGAAGACGCCGAGACGCTCTCGCCCGAAGCGGCCGCAGAGAAAATCGCCGAACTCGGCCTCCACTGTCCGAACTGTGACGCAGAACTCGCCGGCCAAGAAGTCGAGGACTTCAACCTCATGTTCGCGACGAACATCGGCCCCGGCTCGAAGACACCCGGCTACCTCCGCCCGGAGACGGCACAGGGTATCTTCGTGGAGTTCCCGCGCATCAAAGCCTACGCTCGCAACAGTCTCCCGTTCGGTGTGACGCAAGTCGGTCGCGCCTACCGCAACGAGATTAGCCCGCGAAAGAACATCGTGCGCACGCGCGAGTTCACGCAAGCTGAGTTAGAGCAGTTCATCGACCCCGAGCGCGACGAACCCGACCTGTCGTCGGTCGAAGACGTCGAAGTCCTGCTCTACCCAATCACCGAGCAGGAGAAAGACGACGGCCAGTACCTCACGACGACCATCGGCGAGGCCGTCGAAGAAGGCATCATCGCCAACGGCTGGATTGGCTACTACCTCGGCATCGCCCAAGAGTGGTACGAACACGTCGGCGTCGATATGGACCGCTTCCGGTTCCGTCAGCACCTTCCCGGCGAGCGCGCCCACTACGCCGCCGACTGTTGGGACGCAGAGAGCGAAGTCGATGGCGACTGGATCGAAATCGCCGGTTTCGCCTACCGTGGCGACTACGACCTGACGAAGCACGGCGAACACGCTGACGACGACTTCACCATCTTCCAGCAGTACGACGAGCCGAAGACGGTCGAACGCGCCGTCGTTGACCCCGACATGGCCACGCTCGGTCCGGAGTTCGGTGCGAAAGCCGCAGGTGTCGCAGACGCACTCGAAGCACTCGCCGCCGAGAATCCCGAAGCATTCGGGAGCGACGAAGTGACCGTCGAAGTCGATGGCGAGGAGATTGCCGTAGACACCGAGATTGCGAACTTCTCGGTCGAGACACAGACCGAAGCGGGCGAACACGTCACCCCGCACGTGGTCGAACCCTCGTTCGGTATCGACCGCACGGTCTACACGCTTCTCGCACACGCCTACGAGAACGACGAAGTCGATGGCGAAGCACGCACGTTCCTCTCGCTGTCGCCCGCCGTCGCACCGACGAACGTCGGCGTCTTCCCGCTCGTCAGCAACGTGGACGAACTCGTCGAACTCGCAGACGACGTTGCGGCCGAACTCCGCGCCGCTGGCTTCGCAGTCGTCTACGACGATTCGGGGAGTATCGGTCGTCGCTACCGCCGACAGGACGAGGTTGGTACGCCGTTCTGTATCACCATCGACCGCGACGGTATCGAAGGCGAGGGTGCCGATACGGTGACCATTCGGGAGCGAGACACTGGTCGGCAGGTTCGCTTGCCGGTCTCGTCGCTCGTCGAGACGTTCGTCGGCCTGCGTGCAGGTACGACGGCGTTCGACGACGTGGTCGAAGCGTACGAAGCAGTCGAGGCATAATCGAACCGTGTCGGGGGGCGAGCTAAAACGGCGACTGGTTCACGCCAGCGGGTCCGGCATGCCCCTCTTGTACATTCTCGGAATCGTCGATTGGGCGACCCTCGGGTTGCTCTTCGTCGGCGTCTCGATTGTCGTCACCGTCCTCGAAGTACTCCGTCTCTTCGGGAACCTGGAGTGGCGAATCTACGACGAACTCACCCGAGAGTACGAACAGGACAACGTCGCGGGCTACGCACTCTACGTTTACAGTCAGACCTTCGTGGCGCTGGTGTTCGGCCCGGCGATTGCGATTCCGGGGATGTTCATGCTCACAGTGGGCGACCCCATCAGTGGACTGCTCGGGTCGAATCGAGTGGGCGAGACGAAAGGACTCCTCCCACTGCTCGCCATGTTTTCGGTCTGTTTCGCGTTCGCCGCCATCTTCGTCGTCCCCGTCTATGGGGCGGTCGTCGGTGGGATAGCGTCGCTCGCGGGCGCGCTCGGCGCGACAGTCGCCGACGGGGCAAAACCGGTCGTCGCGGGCTACGTCATCGACGACAACCTGTCGATTCCGCCGGTCGCCTGCACTACGATTGCGGCCGTCGTCTGGATTCTCGCCTGACCGAGCGGGGTCGTTTTATTTTACCTGCGTCTAAATCTCACTGTCGTGACTATCTACGAGAGCGACCTGCCCGGTGTCGGAAAGAAACACGAAGTCGAACTTGGTGACGGGTCACGCCTCGTCATCGTGACGCACAACACCGGCAAGCGAGAGGTGTTCCGCCGTGCGAGTGCTGACAGCGATTCCGAGAAACTCTTCGAACTCTCTGATAGCCTCGCTCGGCAGGTCGGGACGCTCCTCGAAGGTGCGTACTTCCAGCCCGTCCAATCGACGGACATCGAGACCTTGCTCGGCGACAACACCCTCCTCGAATGGGTCGAAGTCGGCGAAGATTCCCGCGTCGCGGACAAGACGCTCGCCGAGTCCGACCTTCGACAGGAGACCGGAGCCTCGATTATCGCTATCGAGCGCGACGACGAGGTAATCACCTCTCCCGGCGGGGATACGGTCGTCAAAGCGGGTGACGTACTCATCGTCATCGGCCCGCGTGCGGCCTGCCGCGACTTTGCCGAGTTTGTGACGGGAGCCTAATGGCCGGGGAACTCCTCGAATTCGGCTACCTGCTCGCGGTACTCGCCATCACGGGAGCGATTGCGCTGCGTGTCGGCCTCTCGGTGATTCCGCTGTACGTCATCGGTGGCATGCTCTCGGGACCGTACGTGGCCGGGCGATTCGGTCTTCCGTACGTCGCTGACGGCGAGATTATCGCACTCCTCGCAGAGGTCGGAATCGTCCTTCTGTTGTTCTTTCTCGGTCTCGAATTCAGCCTCGACCGACTCATGACATCGCGGTCGAACATCGGCCGCGCGGGCGCGGTCGACCTCGCGATAAACCTCCCACTCGGCGTGGGTATCGGTCTCGTCCTCGGGTGGTCCCTCGTCGAATCACTCCTCCTCGGCGGGATTGTCTACATCTCGTCGTCGGCAATCGTCACGAAGACACTCATCGACCTCGGGTGGATTGCAGACCCCGAATCGGAGCCATTGTTAGGGACGCTCGTCTTCGAAGACCTCGCAATCGCCGTCTACCTCGCGGTCGTGACCTCTCTCGTCCTCGGGGGTACTGGGGGCGGAAGCGGCGGTCTCGGGTCGCTTGCACAGGCACTCGCCATCTCGTTCGGCTTTCTGGGCTTGCTTCTCGTCCTCGTCCAGTACGGCACGCGCTTTTTCACGGGCGTCCTCGACGTGACCGGCGAGGAAGCCTTCGTCCTGCGGACGCTCGCAGTGGTCGTTCCGGTCGCCGGATTCGCCCTGCAACTCGGCGTCAGCGAGGCGGTCGCGGCCTTCTTCGTCGGCATGGGCTTTTCGACGAGCGGGCACCGCGAGCGCATCGAACGCCGTCTGACCTCGGTCCGAGACGTGTTCGCCGCCATCTTCTTCTTCTGGATTGGTGTCGGCACCGACCCGACGTTGCTCGCCGCAGTCGTCGTTCCGCTGGTCGTGGCAGTTCTGTTGACGACGCCCTCGAAGGTCGTCTCCGGCTATCTCGGCGGGCGAATTTACGACCTCTCACAGCATCGGTCGCTCCGCGTCGGCGTCGGCATGGTTCCGCGCGGTGAGTTCTCGCTGGTCATCGCCGCACTCGCGGCATCTGGCGGGACGACAGTGATGCAAGAGATAATTCCGGCCTTCGCCGTCGGGTACGTGCTTCTGATGAGTACGATTGGGACGCTGTTGATGCAGCGGTCTGATTTGGTCGAGCGGCTGGTGTTTCGCGGACAGTCGGCGACGGCAGACGCCTGAGCCGAGACGAGTCCACACCCATTCGACCAGCATTCTCATGGACGGCCACAGAACATTTACCCGATGCGCCTCTCACGACCGAACACACCCATGACACTCATCGAATGGCTCATCATCGGCCTCGTCGTGCTCGCCGTCGTCGCACTCGTGGTCGCGCTGTTCGACGAAGAACTCCTCTTCGAACTCGCCATGGAGATACTCGACTGAGGCGAACATTGCGCCCCCGAAAGGTTTTAATATCGAGTACACAGTACCTTCTGCCAACCAATGGCGACTCGTAGCACCCTCGCCGCGCTTTCCTCGCTGCGAGCCGCCGCTGTCCGACGACGACGACCGGCCCTTTAGGGCCACTATTATCATATCCTTCGGGACACGTCCAATTCGCTAATCTTCCGTTTTCTTGCCCATAGGCATCTCTACCACTTAATTTCGTAAATTGAAGTCAAAGAATTTATTTACCTATCCACGTCACAGAGATGTATATGAAGAAAGTCGCACTCGCATTCTCAGGCGGACTCGACACAACCGTCTGCGTCCCGATTCTGAAAGAAGAGTACGGTTACGACGAAGTCATCGGCGTCACCGTCGACGTCGGCCAACCCGAAGAAGAGTTCGAAGAGGCATACGAGACCGCAGAGGCACTCGGCCTCGACCACTACGTCATCGACGCGAAAGACGAGTTCGCACAGCTCTGTCTCGACTCCGTGTGCGCGAACGCGGACTATCAGGGCTATCCGCTCGGAACCGCGCTCGCACGCCCGGTCATCGCAAACGCGATTCTCGACCTCGCGCTCGAAGAAGAGTGTGACGGCATCGCCCACGGCTGTACGGGCAAGGGTAACGACCAGCTCCGTTTCGAGGCCGTCTGGCGCGCCTCCGACCTCGAAGTCATCGCCCCCGTCCGCGAGATGGGCATGACCCGCGAGTGGGAAATCGAGTACGCCGCCGAGAAAGACCTCCCAGTGGAGGGTGGCAACGAGGGCGTCTGGTCCATCGACACCAACCTCTGGAGCCGTTCCATCGAAGGCGGCAACCTCGAAGACCCCAGCTACGTCCCGCCGGAGGAGATTTTCGAGTGGACTGACGAGCCATCGGGTGAGACCGAACTCATCGAAATCGAGTTCGAAGCGGGCTACCCCGTCGCCATCGACGGCGAAGAGATGGACCCGTCTGAACTCATCGCGTTCCTCAACGAGAAAGCAGGCTCACACGGCGTCGGCCGCACGGACATGATGGAAGACCGCATGCTCGGTCTGAAGGTCCGCGAGAACTACGAGCACCCCGCCGCGACGACGCTCCTCAATGCACACAAGTCGCTGGAAGGACTCGTCCTCACGAAAGAAGAGCGCGACTTCAAGGAGACCGTGGACAAAGAGTGGGGCCAGAAGGCCTACGAAGGCCTCATCGACGCACCCCTCGTCGGCGCACTCAACGCGTTCCTCGAAAAGACCCAAGAGCGCGTCACCGGCACGGTGACCATCAAGTTCCAGGGTGGACAGGCACAGGCAGTCGGCCGCGACTCCGACTACGCTGTCTACTCCGAATCGGCCGCTTCCTTCAACACCGAAACCGTGGACGGCATCGAGCAGGCTGACGCGACGGGCGTCGCCAAGTACCACGGCTTCCAGTCGCGTCTCGCAAACCAAGGCGCGAAGCAGAAAGCAAAGCCCGAACTGGCCGCAGACGGCGGTAGCGAAGAGTAAGATGACAGGCGAGGATGGCGACGACGGAAGTGTCATTCGCCGGGGTCGCTTCAGCGGCGGCCCCGCCCGCGGGTTCATGTCGAGCCTCGCGGCCGACGAACGCATCTTCGACGCCGACCTCGCTGTGGACCGCGCGCACGTGGTGATGCTCGCCTCGCAGGGAATCATCGAATCCGAGGTTGCAGGCGACATTCTCGCCGCACTCGACGACGTCGAGGCCGCGGGCCACGATGAACTCTCGGGCGGCGAAGACGTCCACGAAGCCATCGAAGCCGCGGTCATCGATATCGTCGGAACCGACGGTGGCAAGATGCACACCGCCCGCTCGCGCAACGACGAAGTGGCGACCTGTCTTCGCTACCGTCTGCGCGAGGACGTGTTGGAGACGCTCGATGCCGCGCTCGCACTCCGCGAGTCGCTCATCGAAACTGCATCCAAGCACACCGAGACGGTGATGCCCGGGTACACGCACCTCCAACCTGCACAACCGACCACGGTGGCTCACTTCTTGCTGTCGTACGAACGGGCGGTCGCCCGCGACTGCGCCCGCCTCATGTGTGCGTACGACCGCATCAACGAGTCACCGCTCGGGTCTGCGGCGTTCGCTGGAACGCCCTTCGACATCAACCGCGAACTCGTCGCCGAACTGCTCGGCTTCGACCGCGTGATGGAAAACTCGATGGACGCGTCTGCGACCCGTGACTTCCTCGCCGAGACGCTCTCCGCGCTGGCGACCCACGCGATTACCCTCTCGGGACTCGCCGAAGACCTCATCATCTTCTCGAACAAGGGCTTCGTCGAGTTGTCGGACGACTACTCCTCGACGTCGTCGATTATGCCCCAGAAGAAGAACCCCGACACGATGGAACTCGTCCGCGCCGTCGCGGGCGACGCAGTCGGCGAGTTGACAGGGCTGATGACGACGCTCAAAGGACTCCCACGCGCCTACAACCGCGACTTGCAACGTGCCCACACCCACGTCTTCCGTGCAGTTGACGACGTGAGCGAAGCGACGGCGGTCGCCGCCGGAGCAGTCGCGTCTGCAACGTGGCCCGAAGATGCCCTCGCCGACGCGGCTGGAGACGGCTTTTCGACTGCAACCGGCGTCGCCGACCTGTTGGCGATGGCGGGGCTTCCGTTCCGTACGGCCCACGAAGTCGTCGCGGAGGCGGCCGCGCAGTCTACGGGGACACCTGACGTGGCAACACTTGACGCCGTCGCCACGGACGTATTAGGGGAGTCTCTCTTTACACACGTGACCGAAGCCGCCGTCGAAGCCGCGCTCGACCCGACCGAGAGCGTGGCAAGCCGCGACTCGCTCGGTGGGCCTGCGCCTACTGCTGTCGAGTCCACGCTCTCGACGGCGAACGACGAACTTTCTCTCGATTCCGCCGCCGTCGCCGACGCACGCGATTCACTGTCGGCCGCGGCCGAATCCCTCGAAGAAGAGGTGTCCGAATATGTTTGAACAGGTTCCACGCACGGTGCCGCGACCACCGCGAGCGGTTGCTCCGCGACCGCCGCGACGACCGGTCCGACTCCCGCGGCGGCGACCGCGACCGGAACCACGACGGCGCCCGACGACGGGGATGGCCCGACCGGTTCGACCGGGGCTATTCCCAGTATCGAGTGAGGCTGGCACCCAAGCTCGATACGTCGGCTTTTCGGCCAAACGAATTGGCCGATTCGCCCGATAAACTCCGTTAGAGCCTTCTTTACGCTGTTTTTTGCCACGTAATTTTCGGTGGGTTTAATACTATCCCACGTCCAGCCACGGATGTAATGAGCGACACCATCACCGCAGAAGACCCGCTGACCGGAGAAGCAATCGACATCCCAGCAGACGTCGAAGTCGGCGAAATTATCGACAGTCCCGCCACCGGCGCAGAGCTCGAAGTCGTCTCGCTCGACCCCGTGGTACTCGAAGAAGCACCTGAACTCGAAGAGGACTGGGGAGAATAACCGTGAACACAGCCGAACTTAGCGACAACTCCACACACGCTTACGGGTGGTCATAATGAACGTTGGACTCCTGTACTCCCGGATTCGCCGCGACGAAAAGCTCCTGCTCAGTGAGCTTCGCGACCGCGGCCACGAAGTGACGAAAATCGACGTGCGCAAAGAGCAGTTCGACCTGACCGAAGCGCCAGCCGTGTTCGACGACGTGGACATCGTCGTGGACCGCTGTCTGGCGACGAGCAGGAGCCTCTACATCACGCGCTTCCTGCAGTCTTACGACATCCCGGTCGTCAACTCGCACGAGACCGCCGCGATTTGCGCCGACAAAGCGCAGAACAGCCTCGCACTCGCAGACGCGGGCGTGCCCACGCCGAACACGAAAGTGGCCTTCACTATCGACTCGGCGATGGAGATTGTCGAAGAGTTCGGTTACCCCTGTGTCCTCAAACCCGTCGTCGGGTCGTGGGGACGCCTGATGGCAAAAATCGATTCCGAAGCCGCCGCCGAAGCCATCCTCGAACACAAGGCGACGCTCGGAAGCTACGAACACAAGGTGTTCTACATCCAGGAATTTGTGGAAAAGCCGGGTCGTGACATCCGCGTTCTCGCAGTCGATGGCGAGCCTATCGCCGCGATGACCCGTAGTTCCGACCACTGGCTGACGAACGCCGCGAAGGGTGCCGACTCGTCGGCATTCGAACTCGACGACCGCGCGAAAGAACTCGTGAAACAGGCATCCAACGCCGTTGGCGGCGGACTGCTCGGTATCGACCTCATGGAGACGGGAGAGGTCTCCGAATCCGGTGATTCGGAGGCTCGTCAGACTGCGTCTGACGTTGACTATACGGTCCACGAGGTCAACCACACCGTCGAGTTCAAAGCGCTCAACAAGACTGTCGATGTGGACGTCCCCGCCAAGGTCGTCGATTGGCTGGAAGCCAAAGTCGAAGGCGGAAAACAACTCGCCGAGGCCTCCGCATGAGCGAGCAACTCACCGCAGGCGTCGTCGGCGGGTCCGGCTTTACCGGGGGCGAACTCCTTCGCCTCCTCGATGGTCACCCGAATTTCGATACCGTACAGGCCACGAGTCGCTCCTACGAGCGCAAGACTGTCGGCAACGTTCACCCCAACCTCCGTCACCTCGACCTTCGCTTTACCGACCCCGAAGACCTCGAATCGGTCGATGTGCTGTTTACGGCGACGCCACACGGCGTCTCGATGGAACACATCGACGAATTTCAGGACGCAGCGGACACCGTCGTCGACCTCTCGGCCGACTTCCGCCTCTCTGAAGAGGCGCAGTACGACGAGTGGTACGACGGCCACATTTGTCCAGAGTACCTCGAAAAATCGGAGTACGCACTCCCCGAACTCAACCGCGAAAACCTCCCCGGCGCAGACCTCATTGCCGCGGGTGGCTGTAACGCGACCGCGACGATTCTCGGTCTCAAGCCCCTGTTCGATGCTGGAATTCTCTCCGGCGACGAGCAGGTTGTCGTTGACGTAAAAGTCGGTTCCTCGGAAGGCGGCGCGAGCGCGAGCAAGGCATCGACGCACGCCGAACGCTCGGGTATCGTACGCCCGTACGCACCAACGGGCCACCGCCACGAGGCGGAAATCGAGGAGTACCTCGGTCTCTCCGTCTCCTTCACCGTCCACGCCGTAGACATGGTTCGCGGCGCGGCCGCGACGTGTCACGTCTTTCCCAACGGCCCCGTCTCGAAGGGCGACATGTGGAAGGCGTACAAAGGAAGCTACGGCGACGAACCCTTCATGCGCACCGTCGCAGGCGGCGGTGGCGTCTACCGCTACCCCGAACCGAAGGCGGTCGCTGGCACCAACTTCGGCGAAGTCGGCTTCGAAATCGATCCTCAAAATCGGCGCCTCGTCGTCTTCTCGGCCATCGACAACATGATGAAAGGTTCCGCCGGGCAGGCCATCCACGCCGCGAACATCGCGCTTGGAATGGACGAAACTGCCGGGCTCGAATTCACGGGCTTCCACCCCATCGGGTCGCCCTAACCCTGTCCCCCAGACTGACCAATGACTGAATACACACGCACAGAACTGCTCGCAGCACACGAACAGCTCATCGACAACGACGCGAACCTCCTCGCGGATGGTGGTTTCGGACTCTCCGATTCCGAAGCCTCGTCAGAGCTGCGCTCTGACGGTGGAAAGGAGCCACCGGTCGTCGTCAAAATCGGCGGTGCAAAAGCCGTCGAACCCGAGGGCGCAGTCCAAGACGTGGCACACCTCGTCGCCAACGGAACAGACGTCGTCGTCGTCCACGGCGGTTCCACTGCCGTCGACGAGACGCTCGAAGAACTCGGCGAGGAACCGACCTACGTCGAGTCACCCTCCGGCGTCACCGGCCGCTTCACCGACGAGCGCACCATGGAGGTGTTCTCGATGGTGATGCCCGGCAAGCTGAACACCGACCTGACGGCGCTGTTCCGCAATGCGGGCGTCGATGCACTCGGTCTCTCGGGTGTCGATGGCGGCCTCCTCACCGGCCCACGCAAATCAGCTGTTCGCGTGGTCGAAAACGGGAAGAAGAAAATCAAGCGCGGCGACCACTCGGGGAAGATTACGAACGTCAACAGCACCCTCTTGCAGACGCTCCTCGACGGCGGCTACACGCCTATCGTGACCGTCCCGATGCTCGCCGACGACGGCGTTCCTGTGAATGCTGATGCCGACCGTGCGGCCGCCGCAGTCGCGGGCGCACTCGGGGCGAGACTCGTCGTCCTCACCGACGTGAAGGGCGTCTACGCCGACCCCGACGACGAATCGACGCTCATCGAATCGGCAGACAACCCCGACGAGTTCGCCACTCTCGAAGCCGCCGCAGAGGGGTTCATGACGAAGAAAGTCATGGCCGCGAAAGAAGCACTGGACGGCGGGGCCGCGGAGGTCATCGTCTCCGACGCGAACGTCAACGACCCAATCGTGACGGCCTTGAACGGAGGCGGCACGCACGTGACGCCCGGTGCGCTCGTCGAGGGAGAGAAGGCAGGTGACGCGAAATGACTGACAAAGGTTCTAGCTTCGTCTTCTCCGAGAAACCCATCAAAATGGAATCGGGCGAAGGCGCGTACCTCTACAGCGACAAGGGAACCGAGTATCTCGACTTCGGCGCGAACTACGCCGTCGCCGCACTCGGTCACTCACATCCCGCAGTCGTCTCCGCGATTCAAGAGCAGGCCGCGAAATTGACCTACGTACAGGCGTCGTATCCCGTCGATGTTCGCACCGAGTTGTACGAAAAACTCGGCGCACTCGCACCCGGCGATATCTCGAAGGTGTGGCTCTGTAATTCCGGTACGGAAGCCAACGAAGCCGCACTCAAGTTTGCCCGCTCGGCGACGGGTCGCCAGAAGATTATCGCCACGAAGCGCGCGTTCCACGGCCGTACGCTGGGGTCGCTCGCGCTCACGTGGAAACAGAAGTACAAGAAGCCGTACGAGCCGGTCGCTGGCGGCGTCGAGTTTGTCACCTACGGCGACGAGGAAGAACTGGCCGAAGCTATCGACGACGAGACGGCGGCAGTGTTCCTCGAACCGATTCAGGGCGAAGGCGGCATCAATCCCGCCTCCGCGGAGTACCTCCAAGCCGCCCGCGACCTGACCGACGAAGCCGATGCCGCGCTCGTCTTCGACGAGATTCAAACCGGTCTCGGACGCACGGGCGAACTCTGGGCGTGCGAACACTCGGGCGTCGTCCCCGACATCCTCACGAGCGCGAAAGGTATCGCAAACGGCCTCCCACTCGGTGCGACGCTCTGTGCCGACTGGATTGCCGACGGAGCGGCCTCGCACGGTTCGACCTTCTCGGGCGGACCGGTCGTCTGTGCCGCCGCGAACGCCACGCTCGATACGATTGTCGAAGAAGACCTGCCCGCTCACGCCGCCGAGATTGGCGACTACCTCACGAGCGAACTCGAAGCGGCGGCTGAAGAACACGACCTGCCGATTAGAGAGGTTCGCGGCGAAGGACTGATGATTGGCGTCGAAGTCAAGCGCGGTGCGAATCGCGTCCTGAAGCACCTCGCGCTGTCCGAACAGGTTCTTGCACTTCCCGCAGGCCGGACCGTCGTGCGGTTCCTCCCGCCGCTCATCATCGACGAGTCGCACGCCGACCAGGTAGTCGAAGCGATGGTGAACGTCCTCTCATGACCGCGAAACTCGACCACGAGGCGAGCAATGAGACCGACGCCGAACTCGTCGCCGGGAGCGACTGGGCAGAGGCACGTCGCTTGCTCTACGACATGGTTTCGACGCCCTCGGTCTCGGGCGACGAAGCCGACGCAGCCGAGGTCTTGAAGGCCTTCTTCGAGGCCCATGACCGCGAGGTCTGGATCGACGACGTTGGCAACGTTCGCGCACCCGCCGACGATTCGGTCCTGCTCACTTCGCACATCGACACCGTCCCCGGCGACGTTCCAGTGAAGGTCGAAGACGGCGTTCTCTGGGGTCGCGGCAGCGTCGATGCGACCGGCCCACTCTGTTCGATGGCCGCCGCGGCAGTCGAAACGGGTGTCTCCTACGTCGGCGTCGTCGGCGAAGAGAAGACCTCGCGCGGCGCGTGGCACCTCGCTAAAGCCCGCGACGCACCCGAGGCCGTCATCAACGGCGAACCCTCCGGCTGGGACGGCATCACGCTCGGCTATCGCGGCTTCCTCTCGGGAACCTACATCGCCACGAGCGAACTCGGCCACTCCTCGCGCCCCGAAGAGAACGCGATTCAGTCTGCGGTCGCGTGGTGGTCGCGCGTCGCCGACTTCTTCGACGAAGACCGTGACGGCGTCTTCGACACCGTGACGACGAAACCCGTGAAATTCGACGGCGGACCCACCGACGATGGCCTCGCCGTCGAAGCGACGGTAGACGTGCAGTTCCGCATCCCCCCACGCTACACCATCGACGACGTGCGCGAAGTCGCCGAAGGCGAACTGACGAGGGGGAGCGTCCACTGGAACAAGCCTATCTCGCCGGTGATGCAAAGCCCCCGGACCGACATCGCACGCGCATTCCGCGTTGCGATTCGCGGGGCGGGCACGAAACCTCGTTTGCTCCGCAAGACCGGTACCAGCGACATGAACATCTTCGCGGGCGTCTGGGACTGTCCGATGGTCACCTACGGCCCCGGTGACTCGGACCTCGACCACGCCCCCGACGAACGCCTCGAACTGGACGAGTTCGACTCGTCTATCGACGTGCTCGTAGACGTCTGCGAGCGCCTCACCGACTGACCATCTCGAAGAGACACAATGCTCGAAACGACACACTTCACAGATATCGACGACATCAGCGCATCGGAGTTAGACCGCGTTCTCACCCGCGCCGCCGACCTCAAATCGGGCGCGGACGACACGCAACTCTCCCGAGCGACACTGGCGATGCTCTTCGAGAAACCGAGTACGCGCACCCGCGTCTCGTTCGAGACGGGAATGACGCAACTAGGCGGCCACGCCCTCTTTCTCGGTCCCGAAGACATCCAACTCGGCCACGGCGAACCGCTCTCGGATACGGCGCGCGTGCTGGGTCGCTACGGCGACGCCATCATGGTCCGTCTGTTCGACCACGCCGACCTCTTGGAAATCGCCGAACACTCCGATGCGCCGGTCATCAACGGCCTGACCGACGACGCCCACCCCTGTCAGACGCTCGCCGACCTGCTCACGATTCGTGAGTTCGTCGGCGACTTCGACGAGGTGAGTGCAGCGTGGGTCGGCGACGGCAACAACGTCGGTCAGTCGTTCGTCCTCGGATGCGCCATGGCCGGAATCGACCTCACCGTGGCGACGCCACCGGATTACGCAGTGGACGACGAAGTACTCGTCCGCGCCGAAGAACTCGGGTCGGCACCGACCATCACGACCGACCCCGAAGAGGCAATCGACGGCGCAGACGTAGTCTACACCGACGTGTGGATTTCGATGGGCCAAGAGAACCAGCGCCACGAGAAGTTACAGGCGTTCGAGGGCTTCCAGTTGAACGAAGATTTGCTCGAAGGAACGGACACGAAGGTCATGCACTGTCTGCCCGCTCACCGCGGCGAAGAGATAACGGGCAACGTACTCGAAAGCGAGCGCTCGCTGGTCTGGGACCAAGCAGAGAACCGTCTGCACGCGCAGAAAGGACTGCTCGTGGAGTTACTGGACGAGTAGAAGCACTCGATTAGGCTTCTGCGCCAGCATCACCCGTCGTATCCGCATCCGCTTCTGACGGGATGAGACCGAGTTGTCGCATCGTCCCGAGGTAGTCGAACGCGTTCCACTGTTCTGCGATTTCTTCCCCCTCGAACCGATAGACTGTGATGCCGGGCGAGCGCCAGTGGAGGCCTGTTGGTTGGTCTGTCAAGAACGACGGCGCTTCGTTCGTCCCTTCGAGGGTGTATCGAACCACGACGCGGTCGCCAGAGGCGATGAGGTCCTCGATGGTGAATTCGACGTCGGGTGTTCCGTCGATGACCTCTCGCAGCATTCCTTTGGCCCTGTCGAGGTCGCGGTCACCCATCGGGTCGTGCATCACGAAGTCGTCGGTGCAGAGTTCGTCCATGCTGTCGGGGTCGCGGTCGTCCCAGACGCTATAGAGGTGTTGTTCAACGATTGCTTTGCGTCTCGGCGTCGGTATCATCACGAGTCACCGTGAGTGGATACGTTCGGCTGACCGATATCATATTTGTCAGGTTATGTAGTAACTCCACTTCGGCGGACAATGGCCGTCCAGTCCTCCGAGCCTTTTAATCGGATGGCGACCGAGCATTGGTCGTGTCCTCCTCGAACGGTCCGCAGGATGAACCACGAACGTGGCGCTTTTTCCCCTACGAGGAGCCGTATCCGAATCAGCAGGCGGCGATGTCCGGCATCGCCGACGCGCTCGATGACGGCCGAAACGTCCTGCTCGAAGGGGCGACGGGAACCGGGAAGACCATCTCGGCGCTCGTCCCCGCACTCGAACACGCCCGCGAACACGACAAGACGGTCGTCATCACGACGAACGTCCACCAGCAGATGCGGCAGTTCATCGAAGACGCCCGCGCCATCACGCGTAGCGAGCAGATTCGTGCGGTCGTCTTCCGTGGGAAGTCTTCGATGTGCCACATCGAAGTCGGCTTTCAGGAGTGCCAGACACTCCGCGATACGACTCGGAGCCTCGTCGAAAAGGAGTCTGACAAAGCAGAGTTGGCCTCGCAAGCCGAGACGTTGCTCGACCAGATGCGTGAGGGCCAACAGGGTGCCGCGGACGCCCGGAGCGCAATCACCGACGAACTCGACTCGCTCGAAGACGAAGTGAGCGAGATGCGCGAGGGAAACACCTGCGAACACTACTACAACAACCTCACGCAGAACACCGACGAGTTCTTTCAGTGGCTCTTCGACGACGTTCGCACCCCCGACGAGATTTTTAAATACGCCGGTCGGCAGAAGATGTGCGGCTACGAGTTGTTGAAAGAGGGGATGGAAGGCATCGACCTCGTGGTCTGCAACTATCACCACCTGCTCGACCCGATGATTCGCGAGCAGTTTTTCAGATGGCTCGGCCGCGACCCCGACGAGGTCATCACCGTCTTCGACGAGGCCCACAACATCGAAGGCGTCGCCCGTGACCACGCGAGTCGGGCGCTGACCGAGAACACGCTCGAAAGCGCCGTCAACGAGTTAGAAGAAGTTGACGACTCCCGAGCAGAGAGCGCCAGAAACGTCGTCGAGGCGTTTCTGACCGCGCTTCGAGAGAGCTACGACGAGGCGTTCGGCTTCGGCGAGCGCGAACAGGTCGGCGAGAACTGGTACGACCTCTCGATTGCGAAACGTGGCCGCCGCGACGACCTGACGATGAGTTTCCTCCAATCGTACGAAGGCCGCGGCATCGACGTAGAGGTCGAACTCGCCTTGCAGTTGGGCAAGCGACTGGACGAGCAGTACGAAGACGAGTACAAGAACGGCGAGTCCACGACGCGCCGAGAGTGTCAGACGCTCCAAGCGGCCTCCTTTATCGCCGACTGGATGGAGATGGGTGGCGAACTCGGCCATCACCCGATGCTCTCGGTGCGCCGGGATTCGGGGACCGAGGAGATTTACGGCCGTGCCGAACTCTACACCTGTATCCCACGAGAAGTCACCCGTGGGTTGTTCGAAGAAGTCCACGCGAGTATCCTCATGTCGGCGACGTTGCGCCCGTTCGACGTGACCGAAGATACACTGGGGCTTCCAAACCCGGTGACGATGGCCTACGGACTGGAGTACCCCGAAGAGAATCGACGGACGTTCACGGCGTCGCTTCCGGCGCTCTTCTCGTCGGAGCGTGACAACCCGAAGACCCAAGAGCAAATCGAGGAGCTACTCGCCGACGCGTCACGGTTTACGCCCGGCAACACACTGGTGTTCTTCCCGTCGTATGCAGAAGCAGAGCGCCACCACGAACGGCTCAGGATGCGCTCAGATATCGACGACGAACTCTTCTTGGACGAACCGGGCGTTCGGGCCGAGGAGGCGAGAAAAGAGTTCGTCAACAAAGACGGCGCAGTTCTCCTCACGTCGCTGTGGGGGACGCTCGCCGAGGGAGTGAGTTTCGACGGCGACGACGCACGAACCGTAGTGGTCGTCGGCGTGCCGTACCCGCATCTCTCCGAACGGATGGAGGCCGTCCAAGACGCCTACGACCGAGTGTACAAAGGAATCAAGGACGCTGGCTGGCAGTACGCCGTCGAGATTCCGACCATCAGAAAGACGCGACAGGCGTTAGGTCGGGTTATCCGGTCGCCCGACGACTACGGGGTTCGTATCCTCGCCGACAAGCGCTACACCCGTGAGAGTTCCTCGATGGGGAAGTACGGCGTCCGTGGAGCGTTCCCAGTCGAAGAACGGGCCGAGATGGTCGATATCTCGCCGACGAAACTGAAGTTCGCGATGCTCAACTTCTACAACGACCACGACGCCTACGGCGGGTCGCCGCCGCGACCCTGAGGGATTAGCCAACGAGATTTCGAATCGTCGTTCGGTCCACAAATCGTGGAACTCGGGCGGCGTACTGTTCGTAGGCAGGTCCATACTCGTCACGTAAGTGTGGTTCTTCGGCGAACGGGAGCAACAGCACCCAACCGATGTGCGCAGCCGCGAGAATGGCGACAAAGCCCGAGTTGACGAAGAGTCCAAAGCCAGCAAGGCCGACGAGCGACCAGTGGAGATAGTACGCCCACGACTTGTCTCCCGGCGGCCACCACTGCCGAGGAGTTAAGAGCGTACCCACGAGCAACAGATAGACACCTGTGGCGGCGACGAGACCAGTTCCGAACGCGACGAGCAGCAAAGTCGAGCGGGCCATCATCGTAGCGAGAGATAGTGAGAGCAGTTGGATAGCCTCACTGCCGCACAGGTGAGGTTGGTTTTTATTGACAGCGACAGCAATCGAGTGACATGAAGTGTCTCGACCTGCGGATTACGCACACACCCGAGACGATTCATCCGGTCCACGAGTTCGAAATCACGCACCCGGCGTTCCACGGGTCGGAGTTACGCTATTGGAACCCCTCGCTCGGGGAGCGAAATTCGATGATATTCAAAGTCTGGGGCGACCCGGCGGCGTACGACGAGCTGCTCACAGACCGAGAGGAAGCGGTGTCACACTCGATTGCACCGACCGGTGAGAACGTCTTCTACTGCTGGGTGTGCGAGCGACTGACCGACCGCGACGAGTCGTACATCGACGCGCTCAGTTCTCACCCCGTCGTGGTCGTTCCACCGGTCCACTATAATCAAGACAGAACGGTCGATGTGACACTCGTCGGGTCGGCGATGGCCGTCGAACACGTCTTCGAGAGACTTCCATCGGATGCCCCAATCGAGGTTCGAGCCATCGCCAACTATCAGACGCGCATTCCCGGTGCTGTCGGTGTGCTAACCGACCGACAACGCGAAGCAGTCGCTGTCGCTGTCGAACTCGGTTACTACGAGTCGCCGAGACAGGGGACCGTCAGCGAGGTCGCAGCCCACCTCGGCGTCTCGAAGAGTACGGCCGCAGAACACCTGCGGAAAGCAGAGGCAACGACGATGCGGCAAGCGTTGCAGTGGGAGTAATCGAGGCCAACTCCCCGTAAACCGACCTCACACGCCGAGACATTCTTCCGTCTTCAGGCCAACACGACTCATGAAAACGACCCCTCCGGGACCGAAGGGTGTCCCACTGTTCGGCGCAAGCCGACAGTACGCGCGCGACCCGTTTAGCTTCCTGACGGCAGTTGCGGACGCGTACGGCGACGTGATTCACTTCGAACTCGGGCCGTTAGAGACCTACATGCTCACGAACCCCGAAGACATCGAGCGGGTGCTCGTGAGCGAGGCGGCGAAGTTCAGAAAACCGCGATTCCAAGACCGAGCAATCGGTGACTTGCTCGGCGACGGACTCTTGATGAGCGAAGGTTCGACGTGGCAAAAGCAACGGCGACTCGCCCAACCCGCCTTCGACATGCGACGGATTTCGACGATGTCGGAGATGATGACCGACCGCACCGAGTCGATGCTTTCGGGATGGCACGACGGCGACGTGGTCGATATCCAGTTGGAGATGGCACGTCTCACCGTCGAAATCATCGTCGATGCGATGTTCGGCTCGGACCTCGACGACGAGCGAATCAAAGTCGTCCAAGAGCATCTCGAACCACTCGGCGCGCGGTTCGAACCCGACCCCTTCAGATTCCTCATGCCCGACTGGGCACCGACCCGCGAGAATCGCGACTACAAACACGCGCTGTCGGTCCTCGAAGAGATTCTCTGGGACATCGTAGACGAGCGTCGCGGGACCGAATACGGGAGCGAGCCAGCCTCGACGGTTTCGGGTGAACCAGTCAGCGACGAACCGATGGACCTGCTCTCGATTCTCCTTCGTGCCTACGACGAGGGCGAACAGACCGAGAAGAACCTCCGCGACGAACTGATGACGATGCTCTTGGCAGGTCACGATACGACCGCCCTGACGCTCACCTACGCGTGGTACCTGCTCTCGCAACATCCCGACGCGGAAGCCAAACTCCAGCGAGAGTTGGACGAGGTACTCGGTGGGCGAACACCGACGTTCGAAGACGTTCGGCAGTTGGAGTACACCGAACGCGTCCTCAACGAAGCGATGCGCCTCTATCCACCTGTTTACGTCATGTTCCGCGAGGCGAAGACCGACGTTCGACTCGGTGGGTATCGCGTCCCCAAAGGGTCGGCAATCATGCTCCCGCAGTGGGTCGTCCACCGCTCGGAACGGTGGTGGGACAATCCGCTCGAATTCGACCCAGACAGGTGGAGTCCAGAGCGGTCACGCGACCGACCACGATTCGCGTACTTCCCGTTCGGCGGCGGCCCGCGCCACTGTATCGGGAAGCATCTCTCTCTACTCGAAGGGCGATTGATTCTCGGAACCGTCGCCCAGCAGTACGAACTCGACTACATCCGCGACGAACCCTTCAGTCTCCGCGGGTCGCTGACGATGCACCCCCGCGAACCGATGGGGATGCGACTCGCGCGCCGAGAGTAGCGGACAGCGAAAACGGGGAACGAAACTCGCTCAGGCCGGGAGCGATATCGACGCGACGGTTTCTCGATATTCAGGGTCGTACAGTTCGAGGTGAGAGGCCGTCCACGTGAGAGGGTCGATGTCGCGCTCGGCGAGGGCCTGTGCGTCCGCGAGCGAGCCACTCCGAGCGAGTGTGATGTGTGGCGTGTAATCCTCTGCTTCTAATCCTTCGACAGCACCGAACTCGTCGGTGAGACGCGAGTGCAAGTCGAAGAGACCGGGACTCTCGACTGCGAGGTAAACGACCGGTGCAGAGCCGACTGGTGGCGACTCGAAGTAGTCGATGCCCGTTACTTGGACCTCGAAGGCGGGAGACCCACGAAGCGCGTGTCGAAGCGAGTCTCGGAGGTGGTTGAGATTCGATTCCTCGAAGCGTTTGCAGACGAGCGTGTGTCGGTCTCGGATTCGGTCAAAAGAGGCGAGATACGGAAACATCTCTGCTGCGAGTCGGGAAACCTGTCCGTGAACCGGGACGTTCAGGCTGTACACACCCGTTTCTCACGGGTCGGAAAGAAAGACGTATCGACAACAGTCGGCCGTGGGTAGCATGCACGCCGAAGTGGCGTTTAGGCGCGGTCCAGAATCTTAGATGCGGTCCAGCAGCCAGAGGACGATGATGGCGATGACTGCGAGACCGAGCAGTGGCTGAAGCGGCCCTAAGAGCCAGCTGAAGATGTCGAGTATCTCACCGACGATCTCGAGAGCCACCCAGATGAGGACGAGTACCAGCACAATCCGGATGAGACTATCCGCTTCGAGTTTCGCACGATCTGGTAGCATAGACGGCCTTCTGGTTCTCGTGAACAAATACTTGGTGGCCGGATAGGTTTACATCGCCCCCGATGCTACGTCAACACATGGACAGCATATTCTACCAACTCGGGAAGCTGTCGTCCTCCTCTCCGACAGTGAGCGGTCCCCGTCTCCCGCGTTGGGTTGGTCCCCTCGCGATTGCCATCCTCGCGTTCGGCCTTGCCGTCGTCATCCTCCCAGTAACACCGGTTACCATCGTCGGCTACGTCTTTCTCGCCCTCGCCATCGCGGCGGTGTACGATGCGGTCGAAATCGTCCAAGCGTACGAAAAACGCACACTCACGGTCTTTGGCTCGTATAAGGGTATCCTCGAACCGGGTATCAACTTCATCCCGCCGTTCGTCTCGAAGACCTACCGCTTCGACATGCGAACCCAGACACTCGACGTGCCGACCCAAGAGGCCATCACCGAGGACAACTCGCCCGTGACCGCAGACGCCGTCGTCTACATCCGCGTGATGGACCCCGAACGGGCCTTCCTCGAAGTGGACCACTACAAACGCGCCGTCTCGTTGCTCGCGCAGACGACCCTCCGTGCCGCACTCGGCGACATGGAACTCGACGAGACGCTGGCCCGCCGCGACCACATCAACGCACGCATCCGCGTCGAACTCGACGAACCGACCGACGAGTGGGGTGTTCGCGTCGAATCCGTCGAAGTCCGCGAAGTCAAGCCATCGAAAGACGTCGAGAACGCGATGGAGAAACAGACCTCCGCCGAACGTCGTCGCCGTGCGATGATTCTCGAAGCACAAGGTGAACGCCGGTCGGCGGTGGAAAAGGCAGAAGGTGACAAATCGTCGAACATCATCCGCGCACAGGGGAAGAAAGAATCCGCCATTCTCCGCGCACAGGGTGACGCAATTTCGACCGTTCTCCGCGCTCGTGCGGCCGAGTCGATGGGCGAACGCGCCATCATCGACAAAGGCATGGAGACACTGGCGAACATCGGCACGTCGCCATCGACGACGTACGTCCTCCCGCAGGAACTCACGTCGTTGCTGGGGCGCTACGGCAAGAGCCTGACCGACAGCGCAGTCAAAGACCAACCGAGTCTCGACAGTCTGCCGTTCGACGCCGAGACCCGCGAACTGCTCGGCTTAGACGACATCGACGAACTCATCGGTGAAGTCGAGGCCGCCGAAGCAGATGCGAGAACAGGCGTCGATATCGAAATCGAAGACGGCAGCGTAGAGACGGAATCGCAGCGCTAGTCGCTGCGTTCGAGTAGTGCGAAAAACGATGGTTGCGGCGTTTTTGTTTTGCTTCAGTCGTCAGCCCGAACAGTCATCACAGGTGCCGAGGCGGTCCTGACGACGCGCTCGGTGACGCTCCCGATGAGGTAGTGGTCGAGACCGGTCCGTCCGTGCGTCGCCATCACGACGATATCGGCGTCGCTAGCGTGGTCGGTGATGACCGAGTCCGGAACACCCTCCTCGATGATGTACTCTGTGGTAACGTCGTCTGGGAGTGCATCGAGCGCGGCTTGGGCCGCGTTTTCGGCGCGTTCGAGTTCCGACTCCTGCCACACTTCGGGTGCGATACCCGAAGACGGAGACTCGAATCGGTTCCGCGAGTCGGCGACCGACAGGACGTGAACTGTCGCGTCGTACGTCCGGGCGAGCGTCGTCGCGTGTTCGATGGTCGCTTCAGTCGCGTCGCTACCGTCGGTGGGTAACAGGATGTTGTCGTACATGGGTGGTGACTGAAAAGCGGGTGTGAGTACGTCGGCTTAGAAACCCAGCGCCATCAGGAACAGCGCGAGCGAGATGACGCCGAAGAGTGCGCCGACAAAGTTTTTGATGGTGTCAGTGTCCAGCGCGTTCGACACGTATGGTGCGATTTGGCCGCCCAGGACCGTCGCGGGGACGGTAAAGACGACCATGTTCCACGGCGTCGAAGCGAGACTGAGCGAGTGGCCGCCGACGAGGCCGCCACCGAAGACGTGGACGAGCGAGGCGAGAATCGCCGTCAGTGCGACGACGATGTGGTTCGTCCCAATCGCAACTCGGACGGGGACTTTGGTGCTGAGCATCGAGATGATGCCGAGTTCGCCGACACCGAAGCCAGCGAGGCCCTGGAAGGTGCCGCCGATGCTGTAGTTGGCAAAGCGGCGCAGGTAGCCACCGCGGTCGTAGCGATAGTCGTCACCTTCGCGGTCGACACGGGTGACGATACCGTCGTCGTCAGTACGGACGCCCGCAGGGCCGAGCTTTCCGGGGTCGTTCGGGAGGTTGACGGTCCCACCGTCGGTGGCGGCCGCCTGTCCCGAGTCGGAACTACCGCTCGGTTCTTCGTGGTCGAGGTCTGCCTTGAACAGCAGGTAGGCTGCTGCGAGCAGGGCGATGCCGAGGAGCGTGTGGAACACCACTTCCGGGATGATAAACGAAAGCAGTGCGCCACCGACGACGAACGGAATCGACCCGGCGACGAGGCTGAGTGCGAGACGGCGGTCGACCAGTCCGTACTGGATGAACGCGACAGCGGAACTGGAGAGTCCGAACGCCTCACTGATGAGGCCCACCTTCACCAACGTCGCGGGTTCGAGGGGGTGTGCGAAGATGGGGAAGATGAAGATGAGGAACGGCACGAAGAGCGCCGACCCACTGATTCCAACCGTGTTCACCGTGGTCGCACCGAGGACGAACACCGGGAACAACCACCAGTACTGAAGCCAGTAGTCGGTACCGGCGCCAGTAGGAGTTGGTGCCGCGGTGAACACGGTCGCGATGAACAGCACGGGTGCGATGAACACGAGGATGTGCTGATACTTCAGGAACAACTTCTGGACGTGACTGAGAGACTGGGTACTCATGGTTCTGTAGTCGAGTGTTGTGTCAGTGTGTAGCGACACTCGCGCCACGAGTATGACGCGAGTAAAACAGACCAGTTACCATACTATCAGCGGAATCGCACCACGTGCTACCGTCGTCGTCCGTCGCGTCGTGCGCAACGGAGCCGAGCGTCAGGTCGTCGGAATCGACCGACGAAGCGACGCATCCTTCGAGAGACGACAGGTGCATCTACGTGATACCTCCGTTCGGAAGCACGTACTGTGCGTCCCATTCGAGGCAGTCGTCCGCCGAGTTGCGGGTCACGGTGACTCGGCCTAGACAAGGGGAGGTTGAAAAGTCTTGATGCCTCGGCTGAATGTGGTACAACGAACATACCGACGCGCGTCGAACTGTCGGCAACTTCTGCACGAACCCCTAGTCTGGTTCATTCACCGAATCCGAACGTTCGGCGAACCAGGGCGCGTTCGGTGTTGTATGAAAGCCGCGACAGAGATGATTTCGGCGTTACCCACGTGTACGAATCGATTTCGTCGTCCGCGACGAACGGGCGCGATTCGACGAGCGACATGTGCCACACGAAGACACCTTTCGGCTCGCCATCGACGAGATATTCGTATCGCCCCGCAAACCGTCCACATTCCACCGTACACCGAGTCTCTTCTTCGACTTCTCGAACTGCCGCTTCGACCAGCGTCTCACCGGATTCGAGTTTTCCTTTGGGAATCGACCAGTCGTCGTAGTGCGGGCGGTGGACGAGACAGATGCGACCATCAGCGCGACGAAGCAGGCCACCTGCGGCGAACGTGACCATCGAAATCAGAACTCGTCGGGTTCCTCGGGTTCGATACCGTCGTCGAGTCGCTGGATGTCGAATTCGCGTTTGAGGTCGTGAATCCGGTCGCGGATGTCGGCGGCGAGTTCGAATTCGAGGTTGTCGGCGGCCTCCTGCATCCGGTCTTCGAGGAAGCCGATTTGCTCGACTGCTTCGTCCTCGTCGGCCGGTTTGTCGCTCGCCACGCCGCGCGAGTGGGTCTTGCTTCCCGGCAGGTTCGTCTCGCCGACTTCCTTCTCGATGGTTTTTGGAACATGGCCGTGTTCATCGTTGAACTCCTGCTGGATACGGCGACGGCGCTGTGTCTCGGAGATGGCCGACTCCATCGCATCAGTCATCTTGTCGGCATAGAGAACGACTTCGCCGTTGACGTTGCGGGCCGCGCGCCCCATCGTCTGGACGAGCGTGGTCTCCGACCGGAGGAAGCCCTGCTGGTCGGCATCGAGGATGGCGACGAGCGAAACTTCCGGAATGTCGAGTCCCTCACGAAGTAGGTTGATGCCGACGAGGACGTCGATATCGCCGAGACGGAGCGACCGGATGAGTTCGTGACGTTCCAGTGTGTCGGTCTCGTCGTGCATGTAGGCCACGTCGATACCTGCCTCTTCGAGGTAATCTGTGAGGTCTTCGGCCATCCGCTTGGTCAGCGTGGTCACGAGGACGCGCTCGTCGCGGTCGATTCGGTTGGAGATGCGGGCCATGAGGTCGTCCACCTGCCCGGTCGCGTCGGTGACTTCGACCTTCGGGTCCACGAGGTGGGTCGGACGAACGATTTGTTCGACGATTTGCTCGGAGTGTTCGTGTTCGTAGTCGGCGGGCGTCGCAGAGACGAAGAGCGCCTGTCCGATGCTCTCTTCAAATTCCTCGAACGTGAGCGGTCGGTTGTCGTAGGCGGTGGGGAGGCGGAAGCCGTTTTCCACGAGTGAGTCTTTTCGAGATTTGTCGCCGCCGTACTGGCCTTTGATTTGCGGGAGCGTGACGTGCGATTCGTCCACGACGGTGAGGAAGTCGTCGGGGAAGTAATCGAGCAGTGTGTAGGGAGCGTCGCCGGGTTCGCGGTCCGAGAGGTGAACTGAATAGTTCTCGATACCCGAACAGTGGCCCGTCTCGCGGAGCATCTCGATATCGAAGGTGGTTCGCTCTTCGATTCGCTGGGCGGCCACGAGGTCACCGTTGCGCTGGAAGAACCGAACCCGGTCTTCCATGAGTTCTTCAATCTCGCCGATTGCGGTTTCGAGTTTCTCCTCGGGGATGGAGTAGTGGACCGCCGGGTGGACGAGGACCGCAGGCTCGGACGACTTGACCTCACCTTGCAGGGGGTCGAGTTTCAGCATTCGGTCGATTTCGTCACCCCAGAACTCGATGCGGACGGCGTAGCGGCCATACATCGGGAACACCTCAACGGTGTCGCCGCGCACGCGGAAGGTGCCCTGTTGGAAGTCCACGTCGTTGCGCTCGTAGTTGAGGTCTACCAGTTTTCGGAGTAGGTCGTCCCGGTCGAGTTGCTCGCCGACCTCCAATCGAAGCGCCATGTCGGTGTACGTCTTCGGGTCACCGAGACCATAGATTGCGGAGACGGAGGCGACGACGATCACGTCGTCGCGGGTGAGGAGCGAACGAGTCGCAGAGTGGCGCAGTCGCTCGATTTCCTCGTTGATGGACATGTCCTTGTCGATGTAGGTGTCGGTCTGTTCGATGTACGCCTCGGGTTGGTAGTAGTCGTAGTAGGAGACGAAGTACTCGACGGCGTTGTCTGGAAAGAGGGACTTGAACTCCTCGTACAACTGGGCGGCGAGCGTCTTGTTGTGGGCGAGGACGAGCGTCGGTTTTTGAATCTCTTCGAGAAGCCACGACACCGTGTTGGTTTTGCCGGAACCGGTGACGCCGAGGAGGGTCTGAATATTCGCACCCTCACGGTACCCCTGGGCCAGTTGCTCGATTGCCTCGGGTTGGTCACCCGCCGGGTCGAAGGGGGCATCGACGCGGAATTCACGCTCTACGTCGGGTCTGTCGGCCGAGAGGGGACCGGACTCACTCATTGATTCGAATTAGGCCGCGGCGTACTTGAGCGAGGCGGTGTCTGTCGGTGTGGTAACTATTTTCCGCCGTGTGAGCGTATGTCTACACATGACACGCGAAGAGCTTCAAACGGCGTCAAAACTGCTGAAAGACGCGGCCGAACAAACAACGGGCGACGTTCAAGAACGACTCTACGAACAGTCAGACCAGATAGCCGCCCTCGCCACCCGCGACCAAGGCCCCGACCACGGGCGACTCGACCGACACATGAACGTCCTGCACGACCTCGCGAACGAACTCGATGGTGACGTGAGCGAGAAAGTGGCCGAAGCACGCTCGCAACTCTTCGAATACCGAAAAGGTGTGCCGGGCGTCTGACACGTGTCGGACAAACCCCTTCGTTTCCACTGGAGAGTGTGGGGTTGTCAGGCATGGAGAGCGGAGAAACAGCGAGTCAGAAAAACAGTCAAGATTTTCTAGAGGTTTGAGAAGAGCGTCGAGTTGGCTGGCTTCTATCGTGTACCAGCGCCGTTCTGTTCGTTCCGAATACTGTTGCGAACGTAGCCGAGAAGGAAACCAACGGCCCCCAGCAGAAGGGCGATACCCGAGGCACTGACGAGAGGGTATGCGAGCCACGCGAGAGAGTCGGTTACCGCGACTGGGAGGAACAGATTGACCGTGAACGCGAGACTCGGGCCGAAAGCGAGCAACCAGCACCCGACGAGCGACCCTCCACGAGCGGCGTAATAGGCGACGTAAGCGACGATGACGAATACCGAGACGTTGACGATGAGCGATTGTACTGAAATCGGTGGTTCGAGGTTCCAGACACGAAGCCCAGTCAGCACCCCAAACGGAACGACGAACAGGAGTACCAAAATTCCCACAACCCACCACCGAGCGTCGTCTTTCACAGAGAGTGACTTGTATGCGAGACTAAGTGTTTTCGGGCGAGAGTTTCGCCTGCGGCTTTGTTGCTCACTCAGCAATCGCGTCCACCACTACCCGGTGAAGAATGCCAACCAATCCGCCGAGGAATAGCGCCAGTCCGAGGAGTAGAAACGGGAGTTCCACAATCGATTCGAACGGTTCGGGCAATCCAAGTCCAGAAAAAACAGACAGTAAGTGGCCTAAAACGACCCATCCAGCGATAACAGCACCGTATAGTTTGAGCAGTTCGGGATTCAGTGCGTATCGAAAGGAGTTGCCAGCGGGACCATCGAGCATGGTTGAGTCTCAAATTCGTATCAGATAGTTGTTGCGTTGGAGAACAGACGAAACTAGTGTACTGTACCGAAAGGCGAGCAGAGCGAGCTTTTCGGCCCTTTTTGGTCCAGATTTTTCGAGGAGGGTTCCTGGAGGGCAACGAAGTTGCCCGAGGAAACCCGACGATGAAAAAGGTGGGGGTCTAGCAGACGTTCTTCGGCTTGATACCCATTCCTTCCAGTGTCTCCACGTACTCGTCGTAGGCGGACTGAATCACCGCGTCGGCGGCGGTTCGGGCGAGGGCTTCGTCGTCTACCAGTTCATCCACTGCCTCTGCGAGCGCCTCCAACTGGTCTTGCAAATCCGATTTGAGCGTGCGGAAGGTGTTTGCGGACTTCGGGTCGGCGTCGCCGATGAAGAAGCCAACCATCTGTTCGGTCGCTTTGAGCGAGACGAGCACACGGGCGAGCGCGCCGCCGAGTCGTTCGTCGGTGGTCTCGAACTCGGCGAGGACGTCGTAGAGTTGGGGGGCATCGGATTCGTCGTCGGCATTCACAGTATCGAGGTGCGAGCGAGCAGTTTCGGCGATGTCCGCGAAGTGCGTGGCGGCATCCCCACTGGATTCGGCTGCAGTCCACTCGTCGAACAAGTTGGCCGCGGCAGATGCATCGGCGGCGGCGGCGGCGCGAACTGCATCGGCGTTCATGTCGCCTGCGGTGAGGGCGTAGAGTGCCTTCGAAGAGCCGAGTCGAGAGAGGGGCGTCTCGTGGTCGCCGCGGAGGGAATCGAGGAACGAAGTCATACGAAATGATACGCCAGTCTGCGGTTTGTACCCATCGGCGGCGGCGAGTTCTGGGGGGCGTCTCCGACGCGAGTCAAACCCATCTAAGATTGAGAATATAAACAATTATATCAGATAATAATGATGTGATTCTGTAACATGGCAAATATCATCAGGGCAGCAGCAGAGAGCAGTTCGAAGCTAGTCGAACGCTATCTTCCCGACGCGTTCCTCTTCGCTATTCTCCTGACCGGGGTGGCGTACGTATTGGCACTGTTTTTCGTTCCGGCGGCCGCCGGGACGGGGACGCTCGGCCACGCACAAAACCTGCTCGTAGACGGGTGGTACGGTGGCTTCTGGAACCTCCTATCGTTCGGGATGCAGATGACACTCATCTTGATGACGGGCTATGCGCTCGCGCAAACCGAGCCAGTCGATTGGGTGCTGACGAAACTCGCGGGCATTCCAAATAGCGAGAAGAGTGCCGCCGCGATGGTTCCCGTCGTCGCCGCCGTCGCGTCGTTCATCCACTGGGGTCTCGGCCTGGTCGTCGGCGCACTCTTCGCTCGCAAGATTGCAGACGAGATTCGCGGCATCGACTTCCCCATCGTCGTCGCCGGTGCGTACTCCGGGTTCGTCGTCTGGCACGGCGGCCTCGCCGGGTCGATTCCGCTTCTCTTGAACACTGACGGTAACTTCCTCATCGAGGCGGGCGTCCTCAGTTCGACGTTCGGAACCGGTGGCACCATCTTCACGGTGGCAAATCTCATCCTCTTCGTCGTCATCGCGTTCCTCTTCCTCCCAGCACTCTTCGCGCTGATGTACCCGAAGAGCGACTCGAAGAAGACGCCAATCGACCCCGCAGAGTTCGAGACGGCGACCGATGGCGGTTCGACCGCCTCGGCGACGCTTGGTGCTGATGCGACGCTCGCAACGCGTATCGAACACTCGGCGGCCGTCGCAATCGGCATCGGTCTCGCTGGTCTCGTCGCAGTCGCACTCTACTTCTGGAACGGAATCCAGAACGGTGTCATGCCGTGGAACAACCTCAACCTGAACATCGTCAACTTCGGCTTCCTCTTCCTCGGCCTCACGCTCCACGGAACACCCCGTGCCTACGTGGATTCGATTATGGAGGCCGTCGAGAACGTCTGGGGAATCATCCTCCAGTTCCCCTTCTACGCGGGTATCATGGGCATCATGGCCTACTCGCCAGAAGGCTCTGTGAGTCTCGCAACGCAGATTGCACAGGGAATGGTCGCCGTCGCTCCCGACGGCGCACTCCCCGCAATCGCGTTCTTCACTGCGGGCATCGTCAACGTGTTCGTCCCCTCCGGTGGCGGCGAGTGGGCAGTCATCGGCGAAACGCTCGTCACGGCCGCTAACGCATCTGGTGAATCCATCCCGCGAGTCGCCATGGCCGCAGCGTGGGGTGACGCGTGGACCAACATGATTCAGCCATTCTGGGCGATTCCGCTCCTCGCAATCAGTGGTCTCTCTGTCCGCGACATCATGGGCTACTGTGTGATGGTTCTCCTCGGCGTCGGTGTCATCGTCGCCGTCGGGATTACCGTCCTCCCGATGTAAAAATAGAAAATCGAACCGCGAAACTGCTTAGTTTCCTTTTTCGACCGGCGCGCCGACGAGGTTGCCCCACTCGGTCCACGACCCGTCGTAGTTGGTCACGTTGTCGTAGCCAAGGAGTTCGTGGAGTGCGAACCACGCAATCGACGAACGTTCGCCGATACGGCAGTAGGCGATGGTGGACTCGTCGCCTTCGATGCCTTCGGTGGCGTAGAGGTCACGAAGTTCGTCTGCGGTCTTGAAGGTGCCGTCGTCGTTGACCGTGGCGGCCCACGAGATGTTCGATGCACCGGGGACGTGGCCGCCGCGCTGGGCGGTCTCTTGGAGTCCCGGTGGTGCGAGAATCTCGCCGGAGAACTCTTCGGGCGAGCGAACGTCGACGAGCGGCAGGCCTTTGTCGACTGCCTTCTCCACGTCGTCGCGGTAGGCACGGATGTCCTCGAACGGACCTTTGGCCGAGTAGTCCTGTGCTGGGAACGACGGGGCTTCGGTCGTGGATGGATAGTCGTTGTCCACCCAGTAGTCGCGGCCGCCGTTCATCAGGCGAACGTCCTCGTGGCCGTAGTACTTGAACTGCCAGTAGGTGTAGGCAGCGAACCAGTTGGAGTTGTCGCCGTAGAGGACGACGGTGGAGTCCTCGCTGATACCGTGGGAGCCGAGGAGGTCCGCGAAGTCCTCCTTGGTCAGCACGTCACGAGTGGTCTGGTCCTGCAACTGGGACTCCCAGTTGAAGCCGATGGCACCGGGTGCGTGACTCTCGTCGTAGGCTTCGGTGTCAACGTCGACTTCGACGAGTCGATACGCCGGGTCATCACTCTGGAACTCGTCGAGGTGGGATTCCACCCAATCAGCGGAGACGAGTACGTCCTTTGCGTAATCGGAGCTTGACATACACAGAGAAGTAGCACAGCAAGTGGGATAACTCTCACAGCGACGGCATGTTCAGCCTCACCCCCGGTGATGCGGCAACTATCGCCCCGAAACGGTGCTGAATCGTGGCTGATATGCAACTGAAGACAGCCGAATGAAGCCGATTTGACGGCAATTGGGACACATGCGGCAATATATTCTGGTATCGCGCACACGTGGCGAGGGGTGCAGAGAGCCACGAGACTAAACCCTCGGAAGGAAAACGAATTCGCATGATAGACGTTGTTTCTTCGGACTGGCTCTCCGAGAACATCGACAGCGTTCGCGTCGTTGATGTCCGCGACGCGTGGGAATTCGACGGGATTGGCCACATTCCGGGTGCGGTGTCGGTTCCGTTCGACTCGTTCCGAAGCGCCGACGGCGACCTCGGGATGCTCCCCGGCCGCGACGTGTGGACCGACCTCCTCTCGGATGCTGGAATCTCTCCCGGCGACGACATCGTCGCCTACGACGACACCCACGGCGTCTTTGCGGCGCGGTTTCTCGTGACGGCGCTCCTGTACGGTCACGACTCCTCGAAGCTCCACTTACTCGATGGCGATTACAGTTCGTGGAACCGCGAGTTCGAAACGACGTCTTCGGCGAGCGAGATTCCGGATGCGACTTACGAGGTGACAGACGCGACAACCTCACCACTCATCGAATTCGAGGCGGTCGAAGCGGCGCTCGACGACGGTGAGACGGTCATCGTCGATACCCGCGACCCCGAAGAGTACGCAGCGGGCCACCTCCCGGGGGCGGTCAATCTCGATTGGCGGGAACTCGTCTCCGACGAGACGAGAGGCCTGAAAGCGCGCGACGAACTGGAGTCGATTCTCTCGACGAAAGGAATCGAACCCGAATCGCGGGTACTTCTCTACTGCAACACCGCTCGCCGAATCAGTCACACGTTCGTCGTCCTCTCACACCTCGGCTTCGAGGACGTGGCCTTCTACGAGGGAAGTCTCATCGAGTGGGAAGCACGCGATGGCGAGTTGGTCGAAGAATAATCGGGGCGGAATCGAGAACCGGGTGCGGAATCGAGAACCGGGTGCGGAATCGAGAAGTCGAAATTAAGAGTCGTTCGCCGTCCCATCAGGTGACTGCGAGGCGTTATCGTTCGGTATCTTTCCGTTCGTCGGCACCTCTGGTGCGTCCTCGACGTTGAGTTCTTCACTGAGGAGTGAGACCGCCTCGGCGAGCAGGGCAACCGCGAGCGGACCGGCGATAATGCCGACTGGACCGAGACTGAGCAGGCCGCCGACGAACCCGACGAAGTAGAGACTGCCCGGCAGGTCTGCGGTCTCCTTGGCGAGTCGCGGGCGAATGAGGATGTCTGGGAGCCACGCGACGAACACGCCACCGACGACGATAATCAGCCCAGCGGCGACGACATCGCCGACGGCGGCGTGATACACCGCAAGCCCGGCGAGGAGGAAACTTGGTCCTGCGATGGGAATAAACTGGAGAACAGCCGCGATAGTGGCGAGTGTGATAACGTAATCGTAGCCGAGTACCCAGAAGACCAGGATGGCGATGATGAACGTGCCGACGGCGGTTGCGGCCTGCAAGACGTAGATTGCGAACAGAGTCTCACGTGCGCGGGTGTTGAGCGAGGTGGCCGCGTGGTGGTATTCTTCGGGGACGAGCGCGAGGAGTGTTCGCCCGACCGAATCGCCGCTGAGAAGCAACGCGAACACCAGAAAACCGAACAGCGTGAGTTTGATGAGGATGACCGGGGCGGCGAATGCGGTGGTCCGAGCGACCGACCGAAGCAACGAGAATCCGACCGCAAACGCGTCGTCCAAGGTCAACTGATAGAAGAACCCGAACAGGTCGATAGAGAAACTGTCGGGGATAAAGGAGGCGAGCGCAACCAAATCGTTCAGTCGAAGAAAGAGAATCACGACGAGCGGTGAGAGGACGACGACGACGCCGATTCCTGCCGCGATAGTGGAGATGACGCTGGCAATCCACCGAGAGAGACCGCGTTCTTCGAGCCATCGGCGGAGCGGAATCAAGAGATAGGCGACCGTAATGGCGAAAAAGACCGTTGCGAGTACATCGACGAGAATGAACGCAACGAGGACCGACAACGCGAGTAAAAACCCTCCGAGCACGTACGGGCGACGATTCGTCATTCCTGTGACTACTGCATAGGAGGTGAAAGTCATTGTGTCACAGCGCCCACGTGTACGACCCCCAATATCACGCCGATTAAATATCACCAGGTGTAACAACTGAGTGATGAAACGACGCACTTTCCTCAAAGCCGCCGGTGCCGGTGGAGCCTCGGCGATGCTCGCAGGGTGTACCGGTGGTGGCGGAAGCCAACAAGAGACGACTACGACGGCCGAGTCGGGCGATTCGACCACGACAGCGAACGGAACGACTGTCGGCGGTGAGAGCCAAACGCTGACCGTTGGGACCTACGGTGCGTTCATCGACGCGCCGAGTTCGAGTCCTGGCGTGTGGCTAAAACAGGAGTTCGAATCCGAATTCGACGCGACGCTCGAATGGCAGACGCCCGACGCTGGCGTCAACTACTACATCGAGCGCGCGCTACGCGGCGTCGAGTCCGAGGCGGACGCGTACGTCGGCTTGGACGCCCAGATGCTCGTCCGAATCGACGAACGTCTCGACAGCGAACTGTTCGTCCCCACCGAAGACCTCTCGAACCTCGGCGACGTGAACGAAGAACTCGAATTCGACCCACAGGGACGCGCGATTCCATACGACACGGGCTACATCTCGCTCGTCTACGACGAGACGCAGGCAGAGTCCGGCACGTTCACCGCACCCGAGACGTTCGACGGCCTGCTCGACCCCGAGTTCGAAGGCGACCTGCTCTGTCAGAACCCGACCTCGTCGGCGACCGGGCAGGCGTTCTTGCTCCACACCATCGACGCGAAAGGCGAAGACGGCTACCTCGACTACTGGGCGGGCCTGAAGGACAACGGCGTTCGCGTCCTCGGCACGTGGGAAGACTCCTACACCGCCTATTCGAACGGCGAGGCCCCGATGGTCGTCTCGTATTCGACAGACCAAGTGTACGCCGAAGCATCGGGTGCCGACCTCGCAAAGCACCAGATTCGCTTCTTGAACGACCAGGGCTACGCGAATCCAGAGGGAATGGCACGGTTCGCCGACGCCGCGAATCCCGACCTCGCCGCCGAGTTCATGGACTTCATGCTCCGACCCGACGTGCAGGCCGAAATCGCGGTTCGCAACGTTCAGTTCCCAGCGACGACTACCGCCGAACTCCCCGAGGACTTCGCACAGTACGCCCAAGCGCCACCGGAAGCCGTTACGTTCTCCTACGGCCGCCTCAAGGAGAACCTAAGTGAGTGGACCGACGCGTGGGCCCAAGAGTTCGCCAGCAAGTAAGGTGACCGCCACCGTGCGCCGCCTCACCCGGCGTCTCGAAGAGCATCTGCTCTCGCTCGTCGCGGTCGCAACCGCCCTCGTCCTCCTTGTTCTCTTCTACTATCCCGTCGCAACGGTCTTCGCTGACGCAGTTCTCGTGGACGGCAATTTCACCCTCGACCCCATCATCGACATTCTCTCCAGCGAGTTTTATCGCAACGACATCATCTGGTTCACCGCCAAACAGGCGTTCTACTCGACAGTTGCGAGCGTCCTCCTCGGACTACCCGCCGCGTGGCTCTTCGCGCGGTTCGACTTTCCTGGCCGCGAGACACTCCGCTCGCTGACGATTCTCCCGTTCGTCATGCCCTCGATTATGGTCGCGACGGGCTTTGTCGCCACGTTCGGACAGAACGGGACGCTCAATCGGGCGCTCGCACTCCTTGGCCTACCGCCGGTCGAACTCCTGTTCACGCTCGAAGCCATCATCATCGCTCACGCGTTCTACAACGCCCCACTGGTCGCCCGCGTGACCACCGCTGCATGGGAGAGTGTCGATGCGCGCGCAGTCGAAACCGCTCGCGCGCTCGGTGCTGGTCGGTGGCGTGCCTTCGTCGATATCGTCTTGCCGCAGCTCCTCCCTTCGATTGCTGTCGGTGCGACACTGACGTTCATCTTCACGTTCGCGTCGTTCCCAATCGTTCTCGCCCTCGGGGGGTTTCAGTTGGCGACTATCGAGGTGTTCATCTTCTCGAAAGTTCGTGACCTCGCCTACGCCGACGCCGCCAGTCTCGCCGTCATCGAGACGGCAATTTCGCTGGGCTTGACTGCCGTCTATCTCCAATACGAAGCGAGTCAGCGTGCAGCGGGTGGAACCGCGAATCCACTGCCTCGACAGCGAATCATCCCGAGCGAGTGGACGCCGCGAGCGACAGTTCGAACCTTCGGAATCAGTGCGTACTCGGTCGTCGTGTTCCTCGTCTTCGTGGTCCCCATCGCCAGCATGGTTCTCGCCAGTTTCACCGGTGCAGACGGGACCTTCAGTCTCGAAAACTACGCCTTCTTGGTCGAACGTCAGTTGACCGGTGCAGAGTTCCAAGTCCGGCCGTTGCCTGCGATTTGGAACTCGCTCGTCTTCGCCGTCGGGACACTCGTCATCGCCGTCCCGATGGGCGTGACGATGGCCGTATTGACGACGCGTCGCTACCGCGGGCGAACCATCGTCGATGCCCTCGCGATGGCTCCCTTCGCCGTCTCGGGAATCGTCGTTGGATTGGGCCTGCTCAGAGGCCTCGTCTTCGGTATCGACGCTTTCGGCATGCGCATCCAGGTGACCGGCGCGCTCGCCATCGTCGCCGCCCACACGGTCAGCGCGTATCCGTTCGTGACGAGAAACGTCGCACCGCTACTGGCTCGTCTCGATGGCCGACTCGTAGAATCGGCCAGGAGTTTGGGTGCGACGCGAGCGCGCGCCCTCCGTGACGTGGAAATCCCGCTCGTCTGGACCGGCGTCGTCGCGGGCGCGGCCTTCGCCGTCGCCATCAGTATCGGCGAGTTCAACTCGACTATCATCCTCGCAGAAGGCGCACAGAGTTACACGATGCCCGTCGCTGTCGAGCGATTCCTCGGCAGACGACTCGGACCGGCGACGGCGATGGGGTGTGTACTTCTCTTCGTCACGTCGGTGAGCTTCGTCGTCGTGGACCGCTTCGGCGGGAGGTGGGGTGATTTATGAGGCGTGTGTCGAAACCAAGTCGTGTGATTTCGGGGAGTGCGGTTTGGGCGAGCGAGACGAATCTGGAGGGTCCACAGTGAGACTCGAACTCGAAGACGTCTCGAAGCAGTACGGCACTGCCACCGCGCTGGATTCAGTGTCGCTGACGGTCGAAGACGGTGAGTTCTTTACGCTCGTTGGCCCCTCGGGGTGCGGCAAGACGACCACACTCCGCTGTATCGCCGGATTCGAAGACCCGACCACGGGAACCGTCACGTTCGACGGCGAGTCGATGTCCGGTGTGCCACCCGAAGCACGAGGGGTCGGCGTCGTCTTCCAGAACTACGCGCTGTTCCCACACATGAGTGTCGGTGAGAACGTCGCCTACGGCCTTCGATTCACAGACCCGCCGGGTGGTGTCTCCCGCGACGAGCGTGTCTCTGAACTGCTCGAACTCGTCGATTTGGTGGGTTTCGAATCCCGCGAACCAGACTCCTTGTCTGGGGGCCAGCAACAGCGCGTCGCACTCGCTCGCGCGCTTGCTCCCGGTCCCGAACTCCTGCTCCTCGACGAACCCATGTCCGCGCTGGACGCTCGACTCCGCAAGCGACTTCGAAGGCAAGTAAAGCAAATCCAGTCCGAGTTGGGTGTTACAACCATCTACGTCACCCACGACCAGTCCGAGGCGCTCGCCGTCTCCGACCGTGTGGCCGTCCTCAACCGTGGACGCGTCGAACAAGTGGGCAACCCCCGCGAGGTGTATCGTCGCCCCCAAACACGGTTCGTCGCGTCGTTCATCGGCGAGAACAACGTCTTCGATGGAAGGGTGAAATCTCGACCGGAAACAGGGGGGTCGGTGGTCGAAGTTGACGAGGAGGAGTGGCGACTCGATGGCGTAGAAAAATCGCCCGGCGACGCCGTGACATTCTGTGTCAGACCCGAGCAGTTCGTCCTCGACGGCGGAGAGAATCAGTTACGAGGAACACTCATCGGAACCGAATTTCAGGGTGCGACGACACGGTTGACACTCGACTGGCAGGGACGAGAACTGACGGTTGCCGTCGCCGACGACGAGCGAACCACGTTCGAACACGGAAGCGAGTTGGTCGTCGGCTTCGACGCCGACGCGGTTCACGTCGTGGAGTGACGCGATAGAAGTCGATTTTCAGGGCGCGACGCCGACGGTGAGGAGCGTTCCGTAGGTGCGATACCGGTCTATCATATCCTGTCGCGTGTCCCAACTGTCGGTCGGGAATTCGCTCTCGTCGGGGATGTCGATATCCATGTCCGCAATCGAATCCTGTTCTGCGACGTAGAGACCGGCGTCGCGGAAGTGTTCTCGGTACTCCTCGTGGCTCCAGCGCGTCATCTCGATGGAGATGTTGTCCTGCCACTCGTGGGAGTGAACGTTCTCTTCGTAGTAGTTGACCGCACAGAAGAACGTGCCACCCGGCTTGAGGACGCGCGCGACTTCTTCGAGTGTGTGATGCGGGTCTGGAGCGTAGTAGAAGGCTTCCATCGACCAGACGTGGTCGATACTGTCGTCTTCGAACGGCAGGTCGTCGAAGTCGCCGACGACGAACTCGATGTCGTCGCTCTCGGTGTACTCGCGGGCGTTGTTCACCATCTCCGGAGAGCCATCGAGTCCGTAGCCGTGGCCGATATCTTTCGTGTCGTGGAGGGCGCGCAATGCGTAGCCGCTTCCAGTTCCGAGGTCGAGGACCACGTCACCGGGTTCGACCGGCATCCGGGCCAGCGCGTGCTTTGCGGTGTGCCAGTGTCGGTCTTCCATTCCTTTGTCGCGGCCGTCGGTCGCCCAATCGTCGAACTCGTCGCGAACGCTCATACCGGAGGCAGACACGCAGGCGACTAAACCAGTTCGAAGCAGAACGGTCTACGCGCGACGAAGCGGGCACTAATCGACCACCTCGGGCGGGTCATTTAATTAATCCCATCCCACAGACGGTGTATGGTTGGTGTCCGTCGCAGGTTTGCCCTCGAAGACTCTGCACAACAAATCGTTGGGGGCTTTCTGCTCGCCGGTCCGTTCGTCGTGACCGAGGAGGTGTGGGTACTCGCGCGGAGCATGTCCGTCTTCCAAGGACTCCTCACCGCGCTCATCGTCTTCGCCGTCGGTTACGGCGCACTCTACAAAGCAGACGACCGCGACCCCGACAAAGAGCGCGAGGTCGCGGGGATTCCACTGCGATTCATCTCACTCATCACCGTCTCCTACCTCTCTGTGTTCATCCTCGCGGTCGCCTTCGACGCGCCGGGAACCTTCCTCTCAGACGTCTCAGGTCGGGTTCTGTTCGAAGGTGCTGGTATCACCCTCGACCTCGCGGTGATTGCAATTACACTCAAAGCGACGAGCGTGGGCGCGGTGTTCAGTGTCATCGGTGCAGCAACCGCTGACTCGCTGTTCTAACCTCCCCGTGCGCTGGTCTACATCTGGTGAGACAATGCGACTGCATGACCCTGAAGCGTTAAGTTCGCGGGGTCAGTCCTTCGGGTATGGATTACGAGCTCGCCATCGAGACGACTCCTGACACAATTCCCGGCGGAACGGGAATCCTGCTCCTTCACCCGAGCATCGGCGAGACGGACCGTATCGACACGGATTTCTTCAAGGCCGACACCGACAACTTCCTCGTCATCTCGACGCGAACCACCGCGCGCGAAGTCGAGCAAAAGCTCGAATACTACGAAGTAGACGAGTCTCGCGCGACGATTCTCGACACACTCTCTATCGAGCGAGGCTACTCGCGCCGAAGCGCCGAAAACATCTACTACGTCGCCTCACCCGACGACCTCGACGCCATCGTCGAAAAGACCCGCAGGTTCCTCGAATCACACGACGGAAAGCTTCGACTCAGCGTCGATTCGGTCACCGAGATGGCCTACTACGCCGACGTTGACCGCGCGTTCGAAGCGACCAAGCAGATTCTCGAACTCCTCGAAGAGTTCGATGCGGTCGGTCTGTTCCACCTCTCGAACGAAGTTCACGACGAAGAGACACTGGACCGCTTCCGCGAACTCTTCACGGGTGTCGTCGAACTCGAAGAAGACGGAACTGTCACCAGCGAATTTTAGAAACAGTCGGGAAATCTTCCCTCAGTTCGACTCAGCATCCCGCCGAGCATCGTGCTTCTCGGCGAGTTGCTCGAACGTCTTCTCGGCCCAGCGAACCGCGTAGGCAGGGCCATATTCGAGGTACGCCTCCGTGTCGAGTGCCGAGAACGGCGCGGGAAGTTCCCGACCGTGCTTGATTGCCGAACAGGCGAACTCCGTCGCGTTCGGGAAGGAAGTCTCACCGAGTGCGACAGAGCGCGGGAGATCGGAGAGTCGCTCGTCCAGTCGCTCGCCCGTATCTTCCCACGTGTCGTAGAGTGCGTCGTACTCGCCGTCCCACGATTCGAACACGTCGCGGGTGTGGAGTCCAATCCAGCCTTCGAACAGCGCGAGGGCGATTTGATACACGTCGTTCGGACCGTGCGGAATCGCCGTCGTGAGGTCACGGTAGTGTTCGCCGAAGAAGGGCAGGAAGTGTTCCGGAACGTCCTCGAAACTGAGTTGGACGAACGCCTCGGCGACGAGGAAGTCCAAGAAATTCTGGGGCGTGGTCTTCGCACGATGCTTCAGAAACACCGTCGGTGGTGTCGTCTGTCGCGTCCAGACCACCGTCCCGTCGCCGGGCATGCCGATGGTGAAGTCCGAAGACACGTACGCCCCGAGGAGTTGCGGCACGTCGTCTGGTAACCACTCTGCGGGGTACGACGTCGGAGAGAGCGATTCGACGACGAGGCCGAGGTTCTCAGCGGCCGCCGGGGGAATCGTCTCGAAGTCGGTCTCCACGTCGAGGACGAGCGCGTCGGGTGCGTACTCCTCGCGGACGGCTTCGAGGTCCGTCGAAAGCGTGCGCGGTTCGAACATCTGGTTATGCGAGGCTCATTCCGACGAGAACGAGCGCGAGTAGTGCCGAGATGCCAACAGTGCCGAGTACGATTTTCGTCGCTTGGCTCATAGTGACACGATTAGAGTGGTGACGCTTAAACGCTTATAGTCCGCCGTCAGTGGAATTCTCCACCCGAAATGGAGGGGTCAGTAACGGAAAATAATACAAACCGAAGAATCTCGTCTCCGTTAGGGAATCAACTGCTCGCCGTCGTCGTCGATGATGCGGATGGCTTCGACGGGACAGACGCGGGCGGCGAACTTCGCGTCGAACTCGGCGTCTTCCGGAATCTCACGGACGAACACGTCTTCTTCGACTTCTTCTGCACCTTCGAGGTCGGCTTTGCCCGCGTCGAGGTTCTTTTGAAACGCATCCCACTCGTCCACGCACTGGAAGATACCGATGCACGTCTCACGGTCGTACTCGACTTTCATACCGCGTTCTTTTCTTGCGTCGTACATAGCCCTGCCGACGCGATGCGACTCCGTCACGCCGTTCACTCACTCTGTTCGTTCTGCAGGCGTTCTCGACTCCCACCCGGCACGCCTCGGGGGAACCCTGTCCGATGGTTTAAACCGCATCACTTTCCAAGCTATGCCAATGCGAACAGCGGACCTAACGGGCCTCCCCGAGGGGGTTTCCGACGCTCTCTACGAGGAGGGTATCGAGGAACTCTACCCCCCACAGGCCGAGGCCGTCGAGGCAGGATTAACCGACGGGCAGAGCCTCGTCGCCGCCGTCCCGACGGCGAGCGGAAAGACCCTCGTTGCGGAACTCGCCATGCTGTCGAGCGTCGCCCGCGGCGGGAAAGCACTCTACATCGTCCCCTTGCGGGCACTCGCTTCCGAAAAGAAAGCCGAGTTCGAACGCTGGGAAGAGTTTGGAATCACGGTCGGCGTCTCCACCGGTAACTACGAATCGACGAGCGAGTGGCTCTCGTCGCGCGATATCATCGTCGCCACGAGTGAGAAAGTGGACTCGCTCGTCCGCAACAACGCGTCGTGGATGGACGAACTCACCTGCGTCGTCTCCGACGAAGTTCATCTGGTCAACGACCGACATCGCGGGCCGACGCTCGAAGTGACGCTCGCCAAACTCCGACGCCTGAATCCCAGTCTCCAAGTCGTCGCTCTCTCTGCGACCGTCGGCAACGCGGGCGAAGTGGCCGATTGGCTCGATGCGACGCTCGTCCAATCCGACTGGCGACCAATCGACCTGAAGATGGGCGTCCACTTCGGCAACGCCATCATGTTCGACGACGGGACACAGAAGGAGGTTCCGGTCGCCAAAGGTGACCGGCAGGCACCCGCACTCGTCGCAGACGCACTGGACGGCGACGACGACGACGACCAAGGTTCCTCGCTCGTCTTCGTCAACTCCCGACGAAACGCAGAGTCCGCAGCGCGCCGCATGGCAGGCGTCACGGACGAGTACATCACGGGTGTCGAACGCGGTGAACTCGCCGAGCTCGCCGCCGAGATTCGAGACGTTTCAGATACCGAAACCTCCGACAACCTCGCAAATGCCGTCGCCAAGGGTGCGGCGTTCCACCACGCTGGACTCGCCGCAGAACACCGGACCCTGGTCGAAGATGCGTTCCGCGACAGACTCATCAAGTGCATCTGTGCGACACCGACCCTCGCCGCGGGTGTCAACACTCCGAGTCGGCGCGTCATCGTCCGCGACTGGCAACGCTACGACGGGGACTACGGCGGAATGAAGCCATTAGAGGTTCTCGAGGTTCACCAGATGATGGGTCGCGCCGGACGCCCCGGACTCGACCCCTACGGCGAGGCCGTCCTGCTCGCCAACGACATGGACACCCGCGACGAGCTATTCGAACGGTACATCTGGGCCGACGCCGAAGACGTGTACTCAAAACTCGCGGCCGAACCCGCGCTTCGAACACACCTGCTCGCCACGGTCGCCTCCGGATTCGCCCACACCCGCGAAGGTCTGCTCGAATTCCTCGACCAAACCCTGTATGCGACCCAGACCGACGACCCGGCGCGATTAGAGCAAGTCACGGACCGCGTTCTCGATTATTTGGAGGTCAACGGCTTCATCGAGTTCGATGGCCAGACGATTCGCGCAACTGCCATCGGTCACACCGTCTCGCGTCTCTACCTCGACCCGATGAGCGCCGCCGAAATCATCGACGGACTCGAATGGGCCTCGAAGAATCGGAACAAGAAATTGCGCGAGTTGGAGGGTGAAGTCGAATCCCAGCCCAAACAACAGCAGGAGCCGGGTGGTTTCCAGCGCGCCAGCGAGATGGCCACGTCAGAAGACGACGAACCCATCGAAACCGACCGCACCTATCCGACCGCGCTCGGCCTGTTCCATCTGGTCTGCCGAACACCCGACATGTACCAGTTGTACCTGAAATCGGGTGACAAAGAGACCTACACCGAGTTGTGCTACGAGCGCGAACCCGAACTGCTCGGGAGAGTTCCCTCCGAGTACGAAGACGTCGCGTTCGAAGACTGGCTCTCGGCGCTCAAGACGGCCAAACTCCTCGAAGACTGGACGCTCGAAGTGGACGAGGACCGCATCACCGACCGCTACGGTGTCGGCCCGGGCGACATTCGTGGCAAGGTCGAAACCGCCCAGTGGTTGCTCGGGGCGGCCGAACGCCTCGCCAGCGAGTTAGACCTCGATTCGGCACTCGCGGTCAGAGAGGCGAAAAAGCGCGTCGAGTACGGCGTCCGCGACGAACTGCTCGACCTCGCGGGGATTCGCGGCGTCGGTCGAAAACGCGCGCGACGGCTCTACGAGGCGGGTATCGAGACGCGTGCAGACCTTCGAGAAGCCTCGAAAGCCCACGTCCTCGCCGCGCTTCGAGGCCGCCGGAAGACAGCCGAAAACATTCTCGAAGCAGCGGGGCGAAAGAACCCCTCGATGGACGACGTAGACGAATCTGACGCTCCCGAAGACGCGGTTCCGGAAGACTCTGGATTCGAGACGGCTAAAGACCGGGCAGACCAACAGGCCAGTCTGGGTGATTTCGAATGAGACTCGTCGAAGGAAATGTGACGATTACCGACCTCGATTCGTTCATCGAAACGTTGGGGTCGGTCGCCGAGGAGACAGACACCACGATTCAGGCGTTCGACGCGCGATTCGTCGTGAGTCGAAAACACCTCGAACGAGCGATGGAACTCGCAGACAGAGCCATCTCGCGCGGGAACGAAATCGCCCGCGACAGAGCAGTCGAAATCTTGCTCTATGCGAGCGGTCGCCGACAAATCAACCGCGCGTTCGAGATGGGGGTCGGTGAAGGCGAGCGGTCGGTCGTGATTTTGGTCGATGGCGACGACGAGAACGAGGCAGAGCGGACACTGTTCGAACGTCTCGATATCGAGGCAGACGACACACTCGGCTACTACGACGAATCACTCGTCCGCGACTTCTTCGATATCGGCGACGAGGAACTCACACTTGTCGATAGAGACCTCGAGAGTCTCGTTATCGAGCGCGTGGCACTGCTTACGGTTGACCGGTAGCGACACTGTTCCACGCGAAACGTTCCCCTTCGAATTGTCTGACAGACCCCTTTGTTTCAACTGGAGAATAGGAGACGGCGCTGCCTCGGTGTGTAGAAAGTTAAAATAGTTCCACCAGGATTCGAACCTGGGTCGTCGCCCCCAGAAGGCGACAGGATTGGCCACTACCCCATGGAACTTCGCACCCATTCGTAGTCAGTGGGTATTTGTAAACGTTGCGTGTCGCCGCGGGCGTGCGACGACGTGGCAGAAAAGGGACGGACGTGTACAAACCACCAGCTATTTGCCCCTGTTCTATCCAACTTCGTGTATGTACGTCGGACGATTCGTCGTCATCGGCCCCGGAATCGGTGGGTATCGTGTCTCCTCTCGGTCGTTCCCGAACCGTCAGGTCACAGCGCGCGACGGAATGCTGACCGTCGGCCCAACCCCCGACGCTCCGGAAACGGACAACCCATACATCGCCTACAACTGCGTCCGCGAAGGCGGCGATTACGTCGCCGTCGGCAACGGGTCGCAAGTAGACCCAATCGCGGAGAAACTCGACCTCGGTTACCCGCCACGTGACGCGCTTGCAACGAGTCTGCTCGCGCTCGATTACGAGAAAGACGACTACAACACGCCGCGCATCGCGGGCGTCGTCGGCGACGACGAAGCCTACATCGCCATCGTCCGCAAGGACGCCCTCATCGTGGAAGCCGTCTCCGAACCCACGCTGGTCGCAACCTACGAAGAAGACGACCCGCGAGCCTTCGACCTCGACAGCGACGAAGCAGCCGAACTCGCAGCAGAACTCTACGACCACGAGTTCGAACACGCCGTGTGTGCCGCGGCCGTCACCGTCGGCGACGACGTGGATATCGCGTTCTACAACGGCGAATAATCACAGCGACCAGCACTGGCCTTTTTCAGCGGTGCGAGTGTATGTGAACCATGCGCATCGGCGTGATTTCCGACGTTCACGGAAATCTGCCAGCACTCGAAGCAGTGTTAGCCGATATGCCCTCGGTGGACCGGGTGGTCTGTGCGGGCGACGTTGTGGGTTACAATCCATGGCCCGACGAGTGCATCGCCCTCCTCACCGAGCGCGATATCCCAAGCGTCTCCGGAAATCACGACCGAGCGGTCGTCTCGGGAACGCCGTTTCGATTCAATTCGATGGCGAGAGAAGGCGTCTCGTTCGCCCAGAAAAACATCAGTGCAGCGTCGAAAGCGTGGCTCGCCTCCTTGCCGAACTCACGCACCTGCTGTGACGAGCGCGTTCGTATCGTCCACGGCCACCCCGAGAATCCAGACCGCTACACCTACCCCGACGACTTCTCGGCGTCGCTCCTCGGCGACGAAGACGTACTCGTGATGGGACACACGCACGTCCAAGCCCACGCAGTGTACGACGAGGGCATCGTCCTCAATCCGGGGAGCGTCGGCCAACCGCGCGATGGCGACCCCGAAGCGGCCTACGCCGTCGTCGATTTGGATGGAAAGGCGGTCGAGGAACGCCGCATCGCCTACGATATCGACCGCGTCGTCTCGCGGATTCACGCCGTTGGCCTTCCGTCGAAACTCGCCAGTCGGCTGTATAGCGGGTATTGAGAAGAAAACAGAGTAACGAGGGGTGAGGAGGGCGAAGAAGGCAGGGAGGGCAAAAAGACGGACGTTAGTTCGAGACGGGCTGCAACTTCGCCGAGAAGTGTCGAAGCTCTTTCATCGGCGGTTCCTCGACGATTTCGAGGCCGGTGTACTCGTCAGCGTGTTCGAGGACTGCCTCGGCCGTGTCAGCGATGTGTTCGAGGTGTTCGTAGCTGTAGGTTCGGCGCGGGAGTGCGAGACGGACGAGGTCCGGGCGGTCGGTTCCGGGGAACGCAAACCCACCGAGTTCGACGCCGCGAACGCCGCCTTCGAGATAGAGCGCGCAGACGAGTTCTTGGCCGGGATACTGTTCTTTCGGGATGTGCGGGAAGATTTCGCTGGCATCGAGATAGACGGCGTGGCCACCCGTCGGCAGGTAGACCGGTACGTCGCGCTCGGAGAGCAAGTCACCCAGTTCGGCGACTTGGCCGACGCGCTCTTCCACGTAGGGGGGCGTGACTGCTTCGCGCAGGCCGACGGCCATCGCGTCGATGTCGCGGCCGGAGAGGCCACCGTAGGTCGAAAAGCCCTCGTAGAGAATTGCGCGCTGTTTCGCGTGTTCGTAGACCATCTCGTCGCGCATCGCGGTGAACCCGCCGATGTTGACGAGTGCGTCTTTCTTGCCGGACATGGTAATCGCGTCCGCGTGGGCGAACTGCTCACGGGCGATGTCTGCGATGCTCACGTCTTCGTAGCCCGGTTCGCGCTCTTTGATGAAGTGTGCGTTCTCGGCGAAGCGGCAGGCGTCGATGACGAACATCGCATCGATGTCGTTGGCGAACTCCGCGACGGCTTCGATGTTAGCCATCGAGACCGGTTGCCCGGCGACCGAGTTGTTCGTAATCGTCAGCGCGACGACGGGGATGGCGTCTTCGCCGACTTCTTCGACGAGTGCCCAGCCTGCGTCGATATCGAAGTTACCTTTGAACGGTTCGGTTGAATCCGGGTCGCGGGCAGCGGGCGAGGGGCAGTCGATTGGGTCTGCGCCCTGATTGACGATGTGCGCACGGGTCGTATCGAAGTGCGAGTTGTTCGGGACGACATCGCCTTCTTCGAGGAGGGTTCCGTAGAGGACGTTCTCAGCGCCACGGCCCTGGTGGGTCGGGATGACGTACTCGAAGCTCATCACGTCGCGGACGGATTCGGCGAGACGGTGGAACGACTCGCTACCGGCGTAGGCTTCGTCGCCGCGAATCATCGCCGCCCACTGGTCTGCCGACATCGTTCCCGTCCCAGAGTCCGTCAACAGGTCGATAAACACGTCTCGCGAGTCGAGGTTGAACGCGTTGTATCCCGCCTCTTCGAGCGCCGCTTCTCGCTCCTCACGAGAGGGAAGCCGAATCGGCTCGACCATCTTTGCCTTGTATGAGCGCATACCTGAAACACGTCGGAAGATGTGAAGTAGTATGACGGTTTAAAATCGGGCGACTGCGTTCGATTTTCGGCGTTCGTGAACGAGACTGTGCATCAGTGCAAGTGTAGAAAATCGAACGGTGAGCCGACGAAATCGTAACTCGGTTGAGACGACTCACGTCGCTGCCCATGTCTGTACACCGAGCAAATGTGGTGGGGTGGTCAGTCCCGATTAGAACTGCTCTTGGATGATTTGCAGTGTCTCTTCGCGGTCGTCCCACGCGCAGAAGATTGCAACCGACGTTGCCGAGGTAATCACGTCGTGGATGTTGATGCCCGCATCAGAGATTGGCTGGACGATATCGAGGACGACGCCCGGGCGGTTGGGGAGTTCGCCACCCGTGACGCGAATGACGGCGATGTCGTCGTCCACGGTGACCGACGAGAGTGCCTCGTCGGCGATGACTCGGTCGTGGAGGACTGCTTCGGCGCGGTTGGCGTCGTCTTCATCGACGTAGAGCGTAATCGAGTCCATTCCCGAGGCGACCGAATCCACGTTGATAGATTCGTCACGCAGGGCGACAGAGAGGTCCGCGAGGATGCCCGGTCGGTTGCGAATCGCTCGGCCTGCGACCGTGAGACACGCGAGGGGTTCTTCCTGCATGTCGATGAGGTTCTTGAACTGGCCTTCGATGAGCGTCCCGCCAGTGAGTAGGTCGCCGTGTTGGTAGTGGACGACCCGAACGTCGAGGTGGTCGTCCTTGTAGGAGAGCGCCGAGGGAGCGACGACTTCCGCACCGCGGAAGGAGAGATTCCGAAGTTCGTCAACGGTGATGCGACCGACGTTTCGAGCACCTTCGACGACGCGTGGGTCACCCGTCATGACGCCTTCGACGTCGGTGACGATGACGACTTCGTCGGCGTCCATGTATTTGCCGAGCATGACGGCGGTGGTGTCAGAACCACCGCGGCCGAGCGTCGTAATCTCGCCTTCGAGGTTTTGTGCGAGGAATCCCGTGATGACGGGGACGACGCCGTCGAGGCCGTCGGCGAGTTTCGCGGCGCGTGCCTGCGTCGCTTCGACATCGACTTCGCCGAGGTCGTTCGTGATGACCGGCCACTCGTCCGAACCGGGTTCGACGAAGAGCGCATCGACACCGCGTGCGTTGAGTGCGGCTTTGAGCATGCGAACACTGGTTCGTTCGCCCATCGAGACGATTTCTGCTCGGTCGCGGTCGTCGGCTTCGAACTTGATTTCCTCGAGGAGGTCGTCGGTCGTCGACCCCATCGCGGATGCGACGACGGCGATTTCGTGGCCCGCTTCGACAGCGGCGGCAATCGAATCTGCCGCGCGGTTAATTCGGTCACCACTCCCGAGAGAGGTGCCGCCGAACTTGGCGACTACGCGCATGGTCCCTCCGAGCGCGCTCGTCGTAGCGTCTGTTGGTGCTCAATCATGCGATTGGCTAACGCGGCGGGACGTATAACTATGTCCTCTTTTTCAACGGTTGCCACCTTCCGTGAATTCGACAGACAGAGCGGCGATTTTGTGGAGTTTTTGGGCGGAGGTTTATACCCGAAGGAGGGGAATTATCGACTATGGATGTGCGAGACGCCGTCGAAACGGATGCAGACAAGCTTGCGGCCCTTGCAGACGCGCCGACGGCCGCGATGCGACGACTCATCCGCGAGCGGACGGTTCGCGTTGCGACCGACGACCTCGGTGCGGACCCGAACGTCGATGCGCCCTCCGCCTCGGAACCGATTCACGGCTTCGTCGGCTTCGACGTTCGCGACGGTGTCGTCCACGTCACTCGACTCGATGGGACCGAAACTGCCGTCGAGCGACTGCTCGAAGAACCGCTCGGTTTCGCCGCCACAGAGAGCTTTCCAGTCGAGATATTACTCGTCGAATCCGAAGCCAATCTCGCTGACACCGTCGAACAAGCGGGCTTCGAGCGTCTCGGGTACGGCCCGCGCTTCGACGGCGAACAGACGGTACTCTATCGGTTAGACGAAACGGCCGAGTGAGAAACCGAAGTAGAGGCGACGGGCCCAGAGGCAACGACTGCAACGGCGACGACGCGCCGGATTTAGCTGAACTTACGAACGGTCATACTGAGCGTGTCGAGGTCGACGATGGGCGCGTAGCCCGAGTCGGGGTTGATGTTGACGGACTTCTGGAAGTCAGTCTGTGACTGCCAACATCCCGAGTTGACCGCGAGGACGTTGTGGTACTTCCCCCAGCCGAGTTTGTGGACGTGGCCGGTGTGGAAGATGTCGGGGACTTCCTCCATCACGAGGTAGTCTTGTTCTTCGGGTGCGAGACGAGTGTGGCCACCGAACTGTGGGGCGACGTGTCGCTTTTTCAGGAGTTGGTACATCGCCTTGTGCGGTTCGTCGTAACTCGCCTTCTCGGCGGGCAGTTCGGCGATAACTTCGTCCAGCGAGACGCCGTGGTACATGAGGATGTTGACGCCTTCGAGGTTGACCATCGCCGGGTTGCTCACGATTCGAGGGTCGTGAGCCGACATGATGTCCCGAAGGTTCTCGTCGAATCCGGGCTGTGGTTCGGCGAGGCGAACCGCGTCGTGGTTGCCCGGAATCATCACGATATCGAGGTCACCCGGAACCTGCTTGAGGTGTTCGGAGAAGGCCTCGTACTGCTCGTAGATGTCGATAATCGTTAGTTCCTTGTCCTGATTCGGGTAGACGCCGACACCTTCGACCATATCGCCCGCGATGAGCAGGTACTCGACGTGTTCTGCCTCTTCGGTGTGGAGCCAGTTCGCAAACTCGTTCCACGCGTCTTCCATGAACTCCTGGCTGCCAACGTGAACGTCCGAGATGAGTGCGGCCTGCACGTGGCGGTCGGCCGTGTTCGGTCGGTGACCACGAGGTACGTCGGGGAAGTGGAGCGAATCGACGAACAGAATGCCTGCGTCGCTGGAGAGCGTTCCCTGCACGGCGATACACTCGTCCATGAGGAGTTCGTTCACGGCATCCGCGGTGTCGCGGTCTTTCATCACGAGACACGGGAACGTCCCCGTCGTGTCTTCGAGTTCGATGAGCCAGTGGCCGCTCTTGGTGGAGCGAACGTCGTTGACGAGCCCAATCAACTCGGCTTCCTCACCGCCGGACATATTGGAAATCGCCTTCGCGGGGCGATGGTTGACCCGACCGCGAAGCATCTTCGAGAGCTTCTCGTAGCGGTCGCGGAACACCTTCACGAAGTCGTCGTACTCGCCGGTTCCGGTCGATTCGCCCGTCATGTCGTTGGCGATAGCGAGCGAGCGAAGCGAGAAGTCTGGATTCCGGCCAGACCACGACCCCCCTGTTTCGGATGGAGATGTAGATTCAGGAACATCCGGGCTAGCGGGCGATGTTGCAGGCGAAACGGGGGGGTGTGAATCGGTGTCGTGACCGGATATCTTCCGGTGGGCCGACGAGGTTTTCTCGTCGTCACTCGCAGTCTCTGACCCCGACGGGTCCGAGACGGGTGCAGACGCGAGCACCTCACGAACGTGGACAGCAGTGATGCGGAGCGCGTCGTCGGGCGTCGATTCGACGACCTGTGCGAGCGTGAGCCCGGGGTCGTCAGAACCGGCGATGAGTGTCACGGCCTCGCGTTCTGCGTTGTAGCCGCGACTCACGAGTGCCCGAACGATGCGCGCCGGCGTCTCCAAAGGCACACCGCCGAGTGGGTGAAGCGACGCCAAAAGGGTGCCGAAACCCAGAACGTTGAAACCCGGTCCGGCTAAACGGTGGATGATGAGTGCTGACGATGGGCGTCCGCCGAGCAATACGCCCTCCAGTAATCGCGACTCTACGTCTCCGCCCGCTACGAGCGAAGACCGCACACCAACTCCCTCCAGGGACCACGACGACGAAGGGTTGTTGCGTCGGTTCTTGACGGCACAAGACGGGCCATTGCTGTTCCTCCGCGAGACGCTGACCAGCGTCGGTGCCGTGTTACTTATCGGCGCGCTGCTCTTCGCCATCAGCGGTGTGTGGCCGCCGATGGTCGCCGTCGAGAGCGGAAGTATGGACCCGCACATGCAGAAAGGCGACCTGATATTCATCACGGGACCCGAACGATTTGCGCCCGATGCCGCCATCGACGAGACCGCCGTCGTCACCGCCGAAACAGGCCAAGAGGCAGGCTATCGCACGTTCAAAGGCTACGGAAGCGTCATCGTCTACGACAATCCGAGCCTCGGCGGCCCACCGATTATTCATCGGTCGATGCTCTGGGTCGAAGAAGGTGAAAACTGGTATGACAGAGCAAATCCGGAGTACATGAACGCCAACAACTGCGAGGAACTCACCTACTGTCCCGCACCGTATTCCGGGTTCATCACGAAAGGCGATGCCAACCCCGGGTACGACCAGGTGAGCGGCATCAGCGCCCCAGTGAGACCCGAGTGGGTCCAAGGTGTCGCACGCATTCGCATTCCCTTCCTCGGATGGGTTCGCCTGACGCTCGGCGGGGCTCTATCGGCTGCAACGCCGCTGACGCCAGGAACGGGCATCGCTTCGAGTGGAATAGTGGCATCACAGACGGCGCTCGCACTCGGTTACTGAATCGGGGTCGCTCACCTACTGAATCGCGTTCTATTCTGCGGTCGAGAGAAGCGTGGATTTTGGGAGAACCATCGAACCGCTCGGGTGTCGAAGTTAGTTGTCGAAGCGCGCTTGGACGAAGGGTTGTGCGCTCTCGATGTCGCCGAGACGAGAGTCCGAGAGGAGGACCGCTTCGGTCTCGTCGATGGGAACCGAGAGGCTGATTTCTTTCGTCCGGCCGTAGCGACCTTTCGAGACGACGACGGCGTTAACGATGCCGAGCATGTCGAGTTCGGAGATGAGGTCGGTCACGCGCCGCTGGGTGAGGATGTCGGCGTCGATTTCCTCGCAGAGGCGTTTGTAGATGTTGAACACCTCTCCCGTGTTGATGTTGCGGACACCGTTCTTCTCGAGGAGGATGATAGAAAAGAGGACGATTTTCGACTGCGTGGGGAGCGTGCGAACGACTTCGACGACCCGGTCGAGTTCGATTTTATCCTGTGCCTGACGTACGTGTGCTTCTTCGACGGTGTCGGCCTGTCCGCGTTCGGCGAGTTCGCCAGCAGTACGAAGCAAGTCGAGTGCGCGGCGAGCGTCACCGTGTTCCTGCGCGGCGAACGCCGCACACAGCGGAATCACGTCTTCGGTGAGGGCACCGGACTTGAACGCCACGTCCGCGCGGTGTTGGAGAATGTCGCGAAGTTGGTTCGCATCGTAGGGTGGGAAGACGATTTCCTCTTCACCGAGACTCGATTTGACCCGTGGGTCCAGAAAGTCGGTGAACTTCAGGTCGTTCGAGATACCCATGATGGAGATGCGAGAATTGTTCAGTTCCGAGTTCATCCGCGAGAGGTTATACAGCGTGTCGTCGCCCGATTTTTCGACGAGTTTGTCGATTTCGTCGAGCATGATGACGACCACGCGCTCTTTGTAGTCTACGGCGTCGAAGAAGGTAGTATAGACGCGGTCTGTCGGCCACCCTGTCATGGGGACGGTCTCCATCTCGTCAGCGTCTTCGGCGAGTTCCTCCGCACGCTCGTCGATTTCTGCAATGGAACTGTAGGGGGTATCGTCGAGCGCGTTTGGGTTCTCTGTCGCGTGCGTTCGCATCTCGTCGAGTTGGTCAAGTTCGGTCTCGATACGCTCGATGTTCTTCTCGATGAACTTGTTTGCCAACTGCGCGAGGACGCGATACTGCGTGTCGGTTACCTCGCAGTTGATGTACTCGACTTCACAGGGGACATCGTACTTCTGCGAAGTCGATTCGAGTTCTTGGCTCACGAACTTCGCGCTCGCGGTCTTTCCGGTCCCGGTCTTTCCGTAGATGAGGATGTTCGATGGTGTCTCACCTCGAAGTGCAGAGACGAGAATCGTCGCCATCTGATTGATTTGGTCGGTCCGGTGCGGGAGTTCGTGTGGCGTGTACGAGGGGCGAAGCACCTCTTTGTTCTCGAAGATTGGTTCGCCTGCGAGCAGGTCGTCGAACAGTCCCTTCGAGTTCTCGTCGCTGTTCAACACGACCTTGTCGAGTCCGACGTCGGGATCCTTGTGCTGGTCGACGTCGGTCCCTTCGGAGATATCAGTGTCAGGGCCGATACTCGCCTCGATATCGATTTCGTCCATCGTCACTTCTTCCGAAGTTTCAGACGAGTCGCTCTCCGGGTCGGTTCGGCCATCGTATCCATCGTCACCACGTGACATCTCGTCGTCGTCCATCATGTGTACCCCCTTGTTTCGAGTGGAACGCGCCGGTGAAACGGCCGAAATCAGACGGGAAACCCGGTATACGGGGTTTTCGTCTTTGAAGCCGAAAAAGGCGCGTCCAGATGATGCAAAGGAACCAAACGAATAGCCGGTACAAAAGTCTTACTTCTCTAACTCATTAATGAACTAGTAATCAAGTCAGTCAATCGAACGAGAAAAATCTCGTGAAGAAATCACCGTCCGTGTCGGTTGTGTGGCATCGCGTCGGTGTAGATTTCGAGCTGGTGTAGACACCACATCGGTGTAGACGAATCGCGCTGAGCTGGCCTCGTGACGACTAACAAACTCACGATTCACGATTAGTTCACCCACGAACAGCACCACAACCAGCACAACGCCGAACACGTGGTACCTTACACTGTGGTACCTTACACTGTGGCACCCTCCAGGATACAACTTCCACGTGACACCTTGCGTATCGAACGCGCGCTGGCACATGTCGTCTCCGACCGACCTCATCGACGCGACTTCCTCGGTCGCCGCAAGTCAGCGAACGACAAATCGCTAGACGGAGTGTCAATCAATCACGACAGCGGCCAACGGTAAAGATGGGCTAGATATCCACTCCAGAAGAATTTTCGGCGGGTTCCACCCCTTTATTTCGTGTGGAGACGAGAAAATCTTCGATTGCTGATGTGACTCGTGAGAGACGCGGATACGAGATTTTTCTGAGCCCGTGATTCCGAATAGAAGTCGGGTGTTTCCAGTTCGACGGGAAACCCCTCGGTGTGAACTCCCCCACACCCCTTTGTTTCGGGTGGAACACAACGAAGGTGTGGGGCCGAATTCGTGACCACTCTAGACACTTGGGTTTTATTACCACCAACATCTTACCAAATCCGTAATAGAGGCAAATGGATTATTATTGTGGGGTTGTGTGGTTAAATCAAGGTTCGCTCTCCGTCTAGCGGTTTCACCCCCGACACCCCTTCGAGCGTCTCCACCTGAAACGAGGGGGTGGGGGTGTTACGCCTCTCGCGCCCGATTTCAATACCAACGTCTGACAGGTTATCGACGTGGATTTTCGGCTAATCCGTCGAGATTGACACGCTGAATGGGCCATCCCCCGATTTCAAGTCCATCGCGATGCCGTCATCTACTGGAGTGTTAGCACACGACTCTGTCTGTATCGACACGAAATCTTGATCTGTGCTTTGTGTTCTCGTGGCACACGCTGCCTCCGAAGTCCTCGACTGATTCTAACGACACCAGTACGCGCACACGCGAAAGAAACAATGTAAGGGTATGGTGAATTACCACCTCCCGGTAGCAGAAGTACGTATTTCGTGAATATTAACGCTGAAACCGCCGTTTTCGACCCGAAGCGAGGGGGTTTTCAATTCTGTTGTTCTGTCTCAAACGTGACTGATGTCTGACGTAGTGCTTAAGTGAGTACGGTTGGGTCATACCTGCATACGCCCTCCACGAAGACATTCGGGAGGAGCGGGAGGCCTCAGATGGGACTGCTTACAGATCTTAGAGACAGCATCTCACGAGCCGTCGACCGGCTCTTTTCGGAGAGCGAGCCAAAGCGAATCGGTATCTATGGCCCGCCAAACGCCGGGAAGACGACTCTTGCAAATCGTATCGCCCGTGACTGGACTGGTGACGCCATCGGTCCCGAGAGCCACATCCCCCACGAGACTCGCCGTGCTCGCCGCAAGGAGAACGTCGAGATCGAACGTGACGGGAAGAAAGTCACTATCGACATCGTCGACACGCCGGGTGTCACGACCAAGGTAGACTACAAAGAGTTTCTCGACCACGACATGGAGAAAGACGACGCCGTCCGGCGGTCCCGCGAGGCCACCGAGGGCGTCGCCGAGGCTATGCACTGGCTTCGTGAAGACGTCGATGGCGTCATCTACGTGCTCGACAGCACGAAAGACCCCATCTCGCAGGTCAACACGATGCTCATCGGCATCATCGAGAGTCAGAACCTCCCGGTGCTCATCTTCGCAAACAAAATCGACCTCGAAGATTCGAACGTCGAGCGCATCGCCAACGCATACCCACAGCACGAGACGGTCGAACTCTCGGCGCTCGAAGGAGAAAATATGGACGAAGTGTACGCGAAAATCGCACAGTACTTTGGGTGAATGTAATGCCTGAAGCGAAAGCATCCGACGGGAACTCGGGGGTTCAGATAGACCTGATTAGCGGCAACCGGATGTCGAATCTCACCAGCATGGAGAAGATTCGGCTCATCCTCGATGGGGTCCGCGATGGAAACATCGTCATCCTCGAAGAGGGGCTCGCACCGGAAGAAGAGTCCAAACTCATCGAAGTGACGATGGCTGAAATCAGCCCAGACGAGTTCAACGGTATCGAAATCGAGACGTATCCAAGTTCGCAAGCTGGCGACCAAGGATTCCTCGACCGACTCATGGGCCGACAGTCAGCAGCCAAGCTGACGGTCATCGGTCCAGCGAATCAAATCGAGACACTCCACAAAGACGAGAACCTCATCAGCGCACTCGTCTCGCGGAAGTAAGGAGTCGAACAGACGAAGCACGCGCCACCCGGCGCCCACATCCACCAATGCCACATCAATGTACGACGTGCGGTAAGGTGTTCCCCGACGGCTCGAAGCAGATGCTCTCGGGGTGCCCGAGTTGCGGCGGCAATAAGTTCCAATTCCAGCCTGCGACGACGAAACACGCGGGCGAATCGGACAGCGACGCCGCTGGCAACGCATCCGGCACCGGAACGCGCGACTTGACCTCATCTGCCGCAGACGCAGTTCGAAACCGAGCAGCACAGGCGACAGACCCCCCAACTGACGACTCCAACGAGGAGATGTCGGTGAGCGACTGGGTCAACAGTCAGCAGACACCGGAACCCGAACCGAGCGGGTCCCCAACGACTGCCGATTCGTCGCCAACTGACGACAGTGCCACGTTCGACGACGAGAACTCGTCTGTGGATTCTGGCGGCTCCGAATCACCTGAACAGGCGAGAGGGTGGGGCGAATGGCCGTCGAAACCCGGCGAAGACGACGAACCGCAGTCGTCACAGTCGCCAGAATCGCCACGATCCAACCAACAGCAGACACCGCCTCGGCAACCGTCCGAGGGCGACCACCCAATTCGCGCTCGAATCGAAGAAGACGAGGACAACTCTCAACGGAGCGCCCGAAGCGACGTTGTCTCACCCGAGGAACTCGCTGCGTATCGAGAGACGAATGTCGAATCTTCCCCATCGACATCTCAGACGCCCTCCGAGGCTCCCACTCCCGAATCACGACAACACGCGCACGAGACCGACGCATCTTCGGAGTCACCTCGTCCGGAAGCGGAGGATGGAACGGTCATCGAACCCGAATCCGACGAACGACCGTCGCTCGACGACCTCCGCGAGGAACTCAACGACCAGTTCGAGAGCATTAAAATCCTCAGCCCCGGCCAGTACGAACTGAACCTCATGGAGTTGTACGACCGAGACGAGTACATAATTTCGCTCAAAGAAGACGGTCGGTACGTCATCGAAGTTCCCGACTCGTGGGGACCAGGTAACCGAGACGACTGACCTGTACTCGATTCCATTCGAGCGACGACGAATCTTTCAGAACCCCTCTTTTTCCAGTGGAGATGCCTCTTTTTCGGAGACGAGTAGTCGTTCCCACGAGAGAGAATGACTGTCACAATCGTTATATACGGGAATTGAGAGTATATCACACGAGGGGAGACGAGATGACAGACCCGTACAACCAGAAGGTCGCAGAGTGGGCGGCGCTCGTCGGCGCATCGTTGCCGACTGCGCGACCAGACGATTCAGATTTCGAGGCCACGACCAGCGCCGAGTGACTTTCGGTGTGGTGGCGGTGCGGCCGACCGGACTACTTTCACCGTGCTACGCGAACCCTTATTCGCACGGGCGCGCAATCGCCACCGATGGTGGCTTCTCAGGACCCCGCGTACGTTGACCACCCGCTACTCATCCCAGCGTTCATCGAGCGACGCCTCTACCAGATTCAACTCGCGGGGGCCGCCCGCGACGCGAACACGCTCGTGTGTCTGCCGACCGGTCTCGGTAAGACGACGGTGAGCCTCTTGGTTACGGCCGAGCGGTTACACGAAGTAGGTGGGAAATCGCTCTTTCTCGCACCGACAAAGCCGCTCGTCCAGCAGCACGCGGACTTCTATCGGACGGCGCTCGACATCCCCGAAGACGATATCGTCGTCTTCACCGGCGACGTTCGACCCGACGACCGCGCCGCCCTCTGGGAAGATGCGCGCATCGTCATCGCCACCCCACAGGTCGTCGAAAACGACCTCATCGGAAACCGAATCTCGCTCGAAGACGTGACGCACCTCACCTTCGACGAGTGTCACCGCGCGAGCGGAGATTACGCCTACGTTTACATCGGCGAGCGCTACCACGCCGACGCGAAACATCCTCTCGTCACTGGGATGAGTGCCTCACCCGGCGGCGACCAAGAAGCCATTCTAGAAGTCTGTGAGAACCTCGGTCTCGCCGAAGTCGAGGTCATGACCGAAGAGGACGCGGACGTGGCTGAGTACACGCACAACACGGACGTGGAGTGGGTTCGCATCCAACTGCCCGACGAGATTATCGAGATTCGAGACGCGCTCAACGAGGTCATCACCGACCGACTGGAGAAACTCAAGCAGTTGGGCGTCGCCAAGTCCACGAAACCCGACGTCTCGCAGAAGAACCTCAACCGGATGCGAGCGGAACTTCAACGGCTCATGAACGCCGACAAGTCGGAGGGCTACAAGGGCATGTCCACGCACGCGGAGGTGATGAAACTCCGCCGGGCGGTCGAACTCGTGGAGACGCAATCCGTGGAGTCGGTTCGACGATACTTCGAACGCCAGCGCAATGCCGCTCGCTCGTCGGGTGCGTCGAAGGCGAGTCAACGCCTGGTCGCCGAACCCAAAGTCCGTGAAGCCATGCGCAAAGCCGAATCGTTCGACGGGCTCCATCCAAAATTCCGCCGTACTCGAATTCTTCTCGCCGAGACGCTCGGCCTCAACGACGGCGAGCGCGTCATCGTCTTCACCGAATCGCGCGACACCGCCGAAGCTCTCGTCGAGTTCCTCTCGGAGAACTTCTCGGTCCACCGATTCGTCGGGCAAGGTGACCGCGAAGGCTCGTCGGGTATGACCCAAAAAGAGCAACAAGAGACGCTCGACCGATTCCGAGATGGCGACTTCGAAGTACTCGTCTCGACGTCTGTCGCCGAGGAGGGTCTCGACGTTCCCGAAGTTGACCTCGTACTCTTTTTCGAACCCGTGCCGACGGCGATTCGGTCCATCCAGCGCAAGGGCCGAACTGGCCGACAAGCAGATGGTCGTGTCGTCGTCCTCCTCGCCGAGAACACCCGTGACGAGGCGTACTTCTGGATTTCACGCCGTCGTGAGAAGACGATGAAGCAGGAACTCCGTGAACTGAAAGGCTCTGCACCGGATATCGAGGCCGAATTAGATAGCGCTCAGCAGGCGCTCGCGTCGTTCGCATCGAGTGAGAGTTCCACCGGAAATGAGGGGGTTGACGGAGACGAATCCGAGGACCAACCGCCGAAGACGACGGCCGCATCGACTGGCGCGAACAACGGCCAATCCGGACTTGCCGACTTCAGCCCGTCCGAGGAAGAACTCGCACGTGCAGAACCGGACGACACAGATGAGGACGAATCGGCGGATGCCGACGCTGATGGTGACACCGAGTCGTCTGAACCGACCGGTACAATCGCCAAAGCCCAATCGGACGACGGGGTCGAAATCGTCGTCGACCAGCGCGAACTCGACTCGAACATCGCGCGTATGCTCTCGAAACGCGACGACCTGACGACGCGACTCGAAACCCTCGCTGTCGGCGACTACGTCCTCTCGGACCGCGTCGCGGTCGAGCGCAAAAGTGTCTCGGACTTCCTCGATACGCTCACTGGTGGCGACCGCTCTATCTTCGAGCAAATCGCCGACCTGACGCGACACTACGCGCGACCGATACTCATCATCGAGGGTCGCGGCCTCTACGAAGAGCGCAACATCCACCCCGGTGCGATTCGCGGTGCCCTCTCGTCGATTGCGGTCGATTTCGGCGTGAGCGTCCTCTTCACAGAGGGCGAAGACGACACCGCCGAGATGCTCGCGACCATCGCACTCCGCGAGCAAACCGAGCGCAAACGTAACGTGAGCGTCCACGGTGGTAAGAGTTCGAAGACGCTCGACGAACAACAGGAGTACGTCGTCTCGGCTATCGCCGACATCGGCCCGGTGACTGCCCGAAATCTCCTCGAAGCGTTCGGCACCGTCGAAGCGGTGATGATTGCGAGCGAAGACGAACTCCAAGACGTACGTGGGGTCGGTGCGGTCACCGCCGAACGTATCCGTGAAGTCATCGGCGCTGACTATCGGTAAATCCACGAAAAATCTTCTTTACCGTTGCTATCCATTTGCCGATAATCGAGGGTTTCGAACTTCCACTCCAACGTTCACGATTTTCTATCACTCACGATTGTTGTATCGCAACAAGCATTATGTGGATGGCGCACAATTTACTACTCGAAGATGAGTAATAATTTCGCGGACGCTGACGAGTCAGTGAAGCAGCGGAAATTCTACGGCGAGCCACAGCACGAAGACGCGGATGTGGACGACCGAGAGATGTTCGCCGCCGCGAGTGAGGAGTCAGAGTTCGAAGAAGAAGACGAGCGTGCTCTCTACTGCCTCATGCCACACTTCCGCCCCGACGCGCGGAACTATGCGCACAGTGGCTCTTCCAACAACCACGCTTCGGTCGCCTAATTCGGGTCGCCTGCCCCGTTAGGGGACGATAGTCACCGGGACCACTTCGGCGCGGAGGACGGTTTCGGCGGCGCTGCCGAAGACCGCGCGTTCGATTGCACCGTCTTCGTGGTGTCCCATCACGACGTGGTCGTAGTCGCGTGTTTCGACGAGGTCGAGGATTTCTTTTCCCACCCGGTCGGCCGTCCAGATGGCGACGGTAATGGTGGTGAGTTCGGGCTGGTCAGGGATGTCTGCGGCGTCGAGTTTCGCCTGCGCATCGTCGAGAATTGTTTCTGTCGCGTCCGTTTCTCTATCTGTAAAATGAACGACGTGGAGCGTCGCTTCCATCTCGACTGCCATGTCGATAGCGAACGCCAGTGCCCGCCCGCTCGCTTCTGTGCCGTCAACGGGGACTAAAATACGCATACCCGGATATCGTGGGGCGATAAGGTAAGTTCTCCTACCGGTCGAGTGCGGCAATCGCTTCGGCGGCCTCGCGCGCGGCGGCGAGGTACTCTTTTGCCCGGTGTGGGTCGTCGGTCGCGGCGGCCTCATTTGCGGCCCACGTCAGCGTCTCGACGAGCGACTCGCGTGCGGCGCTGAGGCTCGAATCGCCAGTTCGCTGGCGTGGAGTCGCTTGCCTGTGGCCCATCTGCTCGACACTCGACTGGTGTTGTTCGCCTGCGGGGCTGGACGCAGCCGAACCGTTACTTTCGGCGCTCTCTCCTTCAGAATCGACAGACTGCGATGGAACCGACTTGCCTTCTGCGACGGTTTCCTGTGCGACTTCTTCGGCGGCACTCGCCGCGCCGGTGTCGGCGTCAGCGGCGGCGTTCGCCTGTTGGCCCTCGGCTTGACACGATGGACAGAACTCCTGGCCGTTGTAGCGAAACAGCGGGTCGCCACACTGCGGGCAATGTTTGTTGGTCATCGTCGCCCCTTTGAGCAGGAGTTCACTCATCCGCTGTGTGGAGTCGCGCTTCTTGGCGTCCTGCTCGTACTTTTCGCGGAGACGCTGCCGCTCTTTTTCCTTATCGAAGTCGCTCATATCCAGAACGTGGCGAGCAACGTCGAAAAACCCAGCGGCGTGTGGTCGCAGAACCCGCACACTGCGCCCGTCTTCGACTTGCGACTTCGACGCACGACGTACCCGAAAATCGACAGACACGGTTCTGATGGGCGTTCCGAAACGTTTACTCGGAATCCACGGCGACTGTGACATGGTATGACGAAAGTTAGCGTGATTGGGGCGGCCGGAACGGTCGGCGCCGCGGCTGGATACAACATCGCGCTTCGTGACATCTGCGACGAGCTCGTGTTCGTGGATATCCCGAAGATGGAAGACAAGACGGTCGGTCAGGCAGCAGACACCAACCACGGTGTCGCTTACGACTCGAACACCGTCATCACTCAGGGTGGCTACGAAGACACCGCTGGCTCCGACGTGGTCGTCATCACGGCGGGCATCCCGCGCCAGCCGGGTCAGACCCGTATCGACCTCGCGGGCGACAACGCGCCCATCATGGAGGACATCGGTTCTTCCCTCGCTGAGTACAACGACGACTTCGTGTCCATCACGACGTCGAACCCCGTCGACTTGCTCAACCGTCACCTCTACGAGGCGGGCGACCGCGACCGCCACAAAGTCATCGGCTTCGGTGGCCGTCTCGACTCCGCACGCTTCCGCTACGTCCTGAGCGAGCGTTTCGACGCACCCGTTAAGAACGTCGAAGCGACCATCCTCGGCGAACACGGCGACGCACAAGTGCCCGTGTTCTCGAAGGTCCGCGTCGATGGCGCAGACCCCGAATTCTCTGCCGACGAGAAAGAGGAGATTCTCGGCGACCTCAAGGAATCCGCGATGGACGTTATCGAGCGCAAGGGCGCAACCCAGTGGGGTCCGGCAACGGGCGTCGCTCACATGACCGAGGCCGTCCTCCGCGACACTGGCGAAGTCCTCCCCGGTTCGCTCGTCCTCGACGGCGAATACGGCTACGAAGACACCGCCTTCGGTGTCCCGGTCAAACTCGGCTCCAACGGCATCGAAGAAGTCGTCGAATGGGACCTCGACGACTACGAGTCCGACCTCATGGACGACGCCGCCGAGAAGCTTCACGACCAGTACAACAAAATCGCGTAAGCGAGACCCCAGTTTTCCACGTTTTTCACCCGCCGCGAGCGACGGCGTTCGCGGTGCCGTGGCGGCAACCGCTCACTGTCAGTTCCCTGCCGTCGCTCACAACCGCTGTTTCAGCGCCGCGGCCGTCTTCTCGCCGACGCCCGGCACGTCCGTCAAATCGGCTATCGAGGCGTCTCGAATCCCTTCGACGCTCCCGAACCGAGTAAGTAGTGCCCGTCGCGTCTTCGGGCCGACACCGGGCACGTCGTCGAGGACGGTCTTCACCTCGTCGCGGAGGGTCTGGTGATATTGGACAGCAAAGCGGTGCGCCTCGTCGCGGACGCGCTGGAGGACGTGCAGATGCGGCGCGTTCGAATCCCAGTTGAACGTCCGGTCGGGCGTGATGACTAGTTCTTCTTCTTTTGCCAGCGCGACCGCAGGGACGTCCCAGCCTGTTTCTTCGAGGGCATCGAGCGCGGCGTTGAGTTGGCCCTTGCCGCCGTCGATGAGGAGTAAGTCGGGGTCGGGTCGGTCGTCTCGGCCTTCGAGTGCCCGCGTCGCTCGCCAGCGAATCAATTCGTGCATGTTGGCATAGTCGTCGTTGCGCTCGGGGAGTCGCCGCCGCCGATAGCCGCTCGTATCGGATTTTCCATCGACGAAGCACACGTCGCTCCCGACGACGGCCGTTCCCTGCGCGTGACTCACGTCGAAGCCTTCGATACGTGAGACACGGCGCACGTCGAGTTGCAGTTCGCGGGCAAGCGTCGCCAGTCCGTCGTCGCGTCCGGCACGACGTCGAGCGTTCTTGAGCGCGAGTTCGACGAGTTTTGCCTCTCGGCCAGCACCGGGAACCCTGACGCCGACGCCTTCGCCTTCGAGCCACGAGACCACGTCTTCGTCGTCGGGCCGTTCGGAGAGGAGAACGGCGTCGGGGAACTCGCGTTCGGCGTAGAATTGGGTGAGAAAGGCCGAGAGGACGGCGGCGGTTCGGTCCTCGCCTTCGGGTGCATCGAGGTGGTGGCGTGTTCTATCGACTAACTGGCCGCGTTCGGCGTGGAGACGGGCGACCGTCGCAGAGTCGCCGCGGAGGGCAACCCCGAGTACGTCCACTGCTCGGTCGTCGCTGTGGGCGGAGACGGCTTCTTCGCCTGCGCCGTGGAACGATTCGACGGCTTCGAGCATGTCTCGAAGGTTGGCGGCGCGTTCGAACTCTGCGTGTTGCGAGGCAGATTCCATCTCCCGGCGAAGTGGGTCGGTGAGAACGCCGGTTTCGCCCTCGAAAAATCGGGTGACTGCTTTCACGTCGGCGGCGTAGTCCGCCTCACTAATCTCGCCAGTACAGGGTGCAGTACACAGCCCCATCTCGTAATCCAAACATGGTCGTGACCGATTCGCGTACTTGTGGTCCGAACACCCGCGGAGTCCGTAGGTCTCGCGGAGTGCCTTGACGACGACTTCGACGCGCGTTTTATCGGTAAATGGGCCGAAGACTGTCGCCGAGTCGGCGGGGTCGCGGGTGACTTCAATTCTGGGAACGGCGTGGTTCGTCAGTTGGACGAGCGGGTAGGATTTGTCGTCCTTTAGTCGGACGTTGTACCGCGGTTGGTGGCGCTTGATGAGGTTGGCTTCGAGCAAGAGCGCCTGCGTCTCGGTGTCGGTGACGGCGAAGTCGATTCGCGCCGCGTTCTCGACCATCCGAGCGATACGTTGCGAACGCGGGTCCGCGTAGGACCGAACGCGGGCGCGGATATCGACCGCCTTGCCGACGTACAAGACTGTGTCTCCGGCGATGAACTGATATACCCCTGGGTCAGTGGGTAACTCACCTGCCCGCGTCCGTACCGCGTCTGCGTCCATCTGGGGGTTCTTACCACGCGAACGGCTTGAGGGTGACGCGTTTTGTGGTCGTAAACTGGTGGTGCTAGTTATCGGGGTTGATAACTGCCGCGAAAGCTACTCATAGGATTCTCTGGAAGATTGGCGCAAATGCTAGGTCGTATCTTTAATCATCTCCGCTCGTTGATGGGTCGAGGTGTACCACTCACCGATGGTGGTGCCGTCGCACTCTCGGAAGCGCCCGACCTCAACGTCGAGGACGAAGTGTTGTTGGATGGCGTCGGTCTCCCGGCGCTGGTACTCGATACCGACGGGCGAATCGCCGCGTGGAATCAGGGTATGGAGTCGCTCACCGCGACCGCCGCCGCCGTTGCACTCGGACGAACCGACCTCAGCGAGGTCTTCTACGGTGACGATACCCACGAAGTCCTCTCGGGAACGGTCCTGGCGAACCCACAGAACGCAGACCAACACGGTGATATCGAACTCGAAGATGCAGCACGGATGCTCTACGCCGCAGACGAGGCGTACACCGACCTCGAAGGTCAGACACACCACCTCCGCCACACGGCGATGCCGCTGTACGAGGGTGAAGAACTCGTCGGCGTCTTGCAGACCGTCCGCGACCGAACCGAAGAAGTCGAGCGCAACCGCGAAGTGGACCTCTTCGTCAACGAAGTCCAGACGACGCTCACGGAGTTGACCCGCGGCAACCTCGATTCGAAAGTCATGCTCGACGAAGCCGACCTGACCGACGAGAAACTCCTCATCGTCGTGGACTCGGTCAACGAGATGTCCCGCAAACTCGCCGACCTCGCCTCGAACGTCGAAGACGAGACGCAGACGGCAACCGAAGCGGTCACCCGCGCGGCGAACGCCGCCGATGCGATTGCAGAGAACGTCGAAGCCCAGCGCGACCTGCTGGACGAAGGCGCGACACAGATGCAGCAGTTCAGCGCGACGATGGAAGAAGTCGCCGCCACGGCCGACGAAGTCGATAGCGCCGCTGGCGAAGCACGCGATGCGACCGCAGACGGCCGTGAGGCGAACACCGAAGCACGCGAAGCAACCGCCGCAGTCGTCAAGATGGGTGACGAACTCGTCGACCGCGTGACCGACCTCGGCCAGCGGATGGACGAAATCGAAGACGTCGTGGAAGTCATCTCCGACGTGGCCGAACAGACCAACTTGCTCGCACTCAACGCGAACATCGAAGCGGCACGTGCGGGCCAAGACGGCGACGGATTCGCCGTCGTCGCAGAGGAAGTCAAATCGCTCGCCGACGAGACGCGCCAGCACACCGAAGATATCACCGAGCAAATCGAGACGATTCAGTCGCGGACGGACAACGCAGTCACCGCCGCAACCGAGTCGAACGACCGCATCGAACACGCCGACGAGCGTATCACCGAGATGCTCGAGGCGTTCGAAGAGATTGCAACGTCTATCGACACCGCTGCCGATGGCGTCGCAGAAGTCTCGCGTGCGACGGACGAACAGGCCGAGGCCGTCGAAGAACTCACCGCAACCATCGAAGACGTCCACGACCACACCGCCGAGACCGAGGGTTCGGTCGAGCGAATCGTCGTCGCCAGTGACGAGAGTACGCAGGCGCTCTCCTCGCTCGCACGCGAAGTCGAGGAACTCACCGGCAACCACTCTTGAACTAACCCACCAGCAACTACTCTTGAACTAACCCACCAGCAACTACTCTTGAACTCGGACGTTTTTCTCTCTTCGACTTTCGTGATGCGGCACGCGTAAGGGACTCGCCACCGAATCGAGAGCCATGGACGACACTGTTCGCCTCTGGTTGGTCGAACGCTCCTACGACGACCGCGACCTCATCATCCTCGTCTATGCGACCACCGATGGCGAGTACGCACTCCAGAAAGAACTCGCTGCGGCCGTGATGCACCAGCGCAGAATGGCGACGACGGCCGCCATCGAAGCTTCGAAAGACGACCTCTCACCGGTCTCCGAAGACCGCCAGGAACAGTACGCACAAGAAGCGACGAAGATGGCCGAGAAGCACGACCCCGACGACGAAATCTAATCGCTGCTGAGCGCGTTGTTCGGCGGTTCCCTGTAGCGATTTAACTACCAGACTGTTATCGTGGCTGATTTTCGCACCTAAAACCCTTTATGACAGGGCGACACACCCTCGGCCATGGCCGCCATCGAAGTGGACGGTGTCACGAAACGGTTCGAAGAGCACGAAGGCCTGATGAACACTCTTCGTCGCTCTCCGTCCGATGTCGTGACTGCCGTCGATAGCCTCTCTTTCACCGTCGAGGACGGTGAGGTGTTTGGCTTCCTTGGTCCCAACGGTGCCGGAAAATCGACGACAATCAACATGCTGCTCGACTTCGTGCGCCCGACCAACGGGTCTATCCGCGTCCTCGGCTTCGACGCCCAATCCGAGAGTGTCGAAGTCCGAAAACGGACGGGTGTCCTCCCCGAAGGCTACGATGTGTACGACCGACTCACCGGGCGCGAACACCTCGAATTCGCCATCGAGTCGAAAGAGGCGGACGACGACCCCGACGACATCCTCGCTCGGGTTGGACTCTCCCAAGAAGACGCGGACCGCCGCGCTGGTGGCTACTCGAAAGGGATGGCCCAGCGCCTCGCACTCGGGATGGCGCTCGTCGGAAGCCCCGACCTGCTCATCCTCGACGAACCATCGTCGGGTCTGGACCCCGCCGGAGCCAAAGAGATGCGCGATATCGTCCGCGAAGAGGCAGAACGCGGTGCGACTGTCTTCTTCTCTAGCCACGTCCTCGGACAGGTCGAAGCCGTGTGTGACCGCGTCGGAATCCTCCGAAACGGGTCGCTCATCGCCGAAGACACCATCGAAGGACTCCGCGACCAGATGCAGGGCGAAGCGGTCCTTCGCATCGACGTCGTGGGCGATATCGACACCAGTGTCGTCGAATCGGTCGAAGGCGTCTCGTCGGCATCGGTCGAAGGTGACACGCTCGTCGTCGCCTGTACCGACGACGCGAAGACACGCGTCATCACTGCAATCGAAGAGGCCGGAGCCACCGTCTCTGACTTCGAAACCGACGCCGCCTCGCTGGAGGATATCTTCCTCGCCTACACCGAAGAGTCGCCCGCGGAGGTGACCGCATGACGCTCGAATCGGTCGCCAGAAAGGACTTCCGCGACGCGATTCGCTCGCGCTGGCTCGCCGGACTGACGATGTTCTTTGCCCTCCTCATCGGCGGTTCGACCGCGCTGTTCTACGGCGTGTTGTTCGAAGGTGCGGGTGCGAACTCCGAAGCACTGTTCGGCCTCACTTCGACCATGCCGGGGCTGTTTAGCTTCTCGTACGCCGGGATGCTCGGATTCGTCCTCGCGCTCATCGCGCTCGTGACGGCCCACGGCGCGCTCATCGACGAGCGAGAATCGGGAACCCTGAAGCTCCTGTTGTCGCTCCCGAACTCTCGGCAAGACGTGGTCCTCGGCAAGTATCTCGGTCGGACGCTCGTCGTCTCGATTTCGATGCTCGTCGGCTTCGTGGTCGCGCTCGTCGCGATGGCCGCAACTGGAACGCAGATTCAGTTCGTCTCGTATCTGGGCCAAGTCGCACTCTCCGGACTGCTGGTTGCTTCGTTCGTCTCCATCGGTGTTTGGCTCTCGGCCACCTCGGAGTCCCAACGACAGGCTCTCTTCGGCACGATTGGTATCTACTTCATCTTCTCCATCCTCTGGGCGACGGTTTCGACCGGTATTCCACGACTCATCAACTGGGCGTTCGAGCAACTCCCCGGCATCGATGCCCTCACCGCCGAACAAATCGTCCAGATGCGACTGTTCATCAAGTACCTGAACCCACTTCGCGCCTACGAGACGCTCATTGCCGAACTCTACGGCTCGGCAGGGGCGGCTCGCATGTTCAAAGCCAGCCTCGGCGAACAACTCGTCCTCCAGCCAGTGTTCGCCGAATCGGTTCCGTTCTACTTCACCGGCGGATTCATCCTTCTCGTCCTCATCGCGTGGATTGTCGTTCCGCCAATTCTCGGTTACCGCGCGTTCGACGACGCCGACCTCTAAGCGCGGCGTCGCTCGATTTTCGTCGTACTCACTCCGGCGGATAGTCGATACCGCGCTCGGCCAGTAAATCGGCGAACTCCGTCTCTGTCGCAATCGGGACACCACGCTCGTCGGCATCGTCGCGTTTCGATTGTCCCGGGTTCTCGCCGACGACGAGGTAGTCGGTGTTACCCGAAACCGACCCGGTGACCGACCCACCGTGTCGTTCGACGAGTTCTTTGATGGCGCTTCGCGGCACCGAGAGCGCCCCCGTGACGACGAAGGTGAGGCCGTCGAGTTCGTCGCCGCCAGATTCGACGGGTTGGGGTTCGACGCCGCGGTCGAGGAGGGCGCGAATGACGGCACGGTTGTCTTCGTTCTCGAAGAAGTCGCGAATGTGTCGCGCGACGGTTTCGCCCACGTCGTCGATGGTCTGTAAGCGGGACTCGAACTCGTCGAACTCGTCCGGACCCATCTCCGAACCGAGTGGAAACGCATCGATGGTTTCGAACTCCTGTGCCAGTCCGCGTGCGGTCGCCTCGCCGACCTCGGGGATGCCGAGGCCGACGAGGAACGAATCGAGTGTTGGCGCTCTCGAATCGGCAACCGAGTCCACGAGGTTCTGGGCGCTCGTCTCCCCCCAGCCTTCGAGTTCGACGAGGTCATCGACTGTGAGGTCGTAGAGGTCGGCAACCGTCTCTACGAGGCCTTCGTCTACTAATTGTGAGACACGTTCGCCGCCGAGTCCGTCGATATCCATCGCGCTTTTGATGGCGAAGTGGCCAATCGAGGCTTCGCGCTGGGCGGGACACGAAAGCCCGCCCGAACAGAACGCGAGTGGGCCGTCGCGGTCCACGACGCTCCCGCAGACGGGGCACTCGTCGGGAAAGTCGTAGCTCCCACCGGCGTCTTCGCCGGATTCTGTCCGCCGGGCCGACGAGCGTTGCTCATCGACCTCGACGACTTCGACGACCTGCGGAATCACGTCGCCAGCGCGCTTGATTCGCACTTTGTCGCCGATAGCAACGCCCAACGATTCGATTTCGTCGGGGTTGTGGAGCGTCGCCCGCGACACCGTTACGCCGCCAACGTCCACGGGGTCCAAGAGAGCGACTGGCGTCAATCTCCCGGTTCGACCGACCTGCACCACGATATCGCGGAGCGTCGTCACCTCTTGCCGGGCGGGGAATTTGTACGCAAACGCCCACCGGACAGACCGACTCTTCTCGCCGAGTTCTTCGCGTGCGTCGCGCGAATCGACTTTGATGACCGTCCCGTCGATTTCGTAGTCGAGGTCGTCGCGCTCGGCTTTCATCTGATTCCGGTAGTCGATTGCGCCGTCTACGTCTTCGACGCGCTCGATACGGTCGGCGACGCGCAGACCCCACTCGCGGAGTCGGTCGAGAGACTCCCACTGGGAGTCGGGGAGACTGCTCGCATCCAAAATGTCGTAGAAGAAAATCGAGAGCGGGCGACTGGCGACGACCGAGGGGTCGAGATTCCGAAGCGTTCCGGCGGCGGCGTTTCGCGGGTTGGCGAAAGGTTCGTCACCCGCCTCGACACGCTCGCGGTTCAGGTCGCTGAAGGCGGGTTTCGGCATGTAGACTTCGCCACGGACTGCGAGCGTCTCGGGGTAGTCACCCCGGAGTCGAAGCGGGACGGCGGGAATCGTCTTCACCTGCGCGCTCACGTCGTCACCGCGTTGACCGTCGCCACGGGTTGCAGCGTGGACGAATTCGCCGTCTTCGTAGACGACTTCGAGCGAGAGGCCGTCGAACTTCGGTTCGCAGACGTAGGCCACGTCGCCGACCTCGCGGCGGACGCGTTCGTCGAACTCTCGTAACTCTTCGGCCTCCGTACTCTGGTCGATAGAGAGCATCGGCGCGACGTGTTCGACGGTTTCGAGTTTGTCGAGTGGCGCGCCGCCGACGCGACTCGTCGGACTCCCGGTCGTATCGAGGTCGAACGCGTCTTCGAGGTCCTGTAACCGCGCGAAGAGAGCGTCGTAGGCGGCATCCGAGACGAGGGGCTCCGCATCGACGTAGTAGCGATAGTCGTGTTCTCGAATCGCGTCGCGGAGCAGGTCTGCCTGCTTCGCACCTTCTTCGCGAGTCAGCGAATCGATGGGCTCGAACTCGGTCGATGGCTCTCGAAGATAGGGATTCTCGGCGTCGGCATCGCTCATTGGTCGTGGTGTCGAACGGACGACGGGTAAACGCTCCGGGCAGGCCGACGAGACTCAGGCGAAGAGGTACGCAACACCGAGAGCGGTTGCGAACACCCCGCCGAAGCGCGTGAGCGTCACGTTCCACTCTGCGGGTTCGACGTCGTCACGCGGGGTCTTGCTCCCGAACGCGTCGATTCGCTCGCCGAGTTTCGTCACGCGATACGGAAAGACTGCACCGGGAAGGCCGATAGCGAGAAACATCACACCAACCATCCACAGGTGTTCTGTCATACCCGAACGATTCGATGAATTGTGATGAGTTTTCGGGCTGGACGAGTGTTAGTTCTCGCGCCGACGGACGACCATCTCGACTGACCCATCGGGTCGGAGCGTAATCGACGGGTCGAACGAGAGGTCGTGACTCGGTTCGACGGTCCACTCTTGTGCGACTGTAGCGAGGACGAGACGCGCCTCCATCATGGCAAAGCGGTCGCCGATACAGCGGCGTGGGCCGCCACCGAACGGGAAATACGCGTAGGAAGGAAGGTCCTTCTCGAACTCGGTGGTCCACCGACTTGGGTTGAACTTCTCGGGGTCGTCGTAGAAGCGTGGGTCGCGGTGGAGTACCCACTGTTGGACGGCGACGGTCTGGCCTTTCGGAATGCGGTAGCCGCCTACGACGTCGTCTTCGGCGGCCTCACGGATGAGTTGCCACACGGGCGGATAGACACGCATTCCCTCTTTGACGACTTGCTCGGTGTACGTGAGGTCATCCAGTGAGGCGAACGTCGGGCGCTCGCCAGCCAGAACAGTGTCCAACTCCTCGTGTAACGTCGCCTCCTGTTCGGGATTCCGGCCGAGGAGGTGAAGCGTGTAGGTGAGCGCGAGTGCCGTCGTCTCGTGACCGGCCAGCAGGATAGTGATGAGTTCGTCACGAATCTGTGCTTCCGGCAGCGGGTCGCCGTTCTCGTCGCGGAACGAGAGAAGGAGAGAGACGATATCGTTCGCACCTTCGTGGGACTTCTCGTTGCGGTACTCGTGGATGATGCGGTCGGCGATTTCCTGTAAGTCGGCGAGTGCGTCCTTGTAGCGTCGATTGAGCGGCGTCGGAAGCCACCGCGGGACTTCGACGGGTCGGCGCATCGTCGTCGAAGAGAAGTCCATGACGGTTTCGAGCGCCTCACTGACTGCCGACTCTGCCTCGCGGATATCCACGTCGAAGAGTGTCTTGGCGGCGATTTCGACGGTGAGCGTCATCATATCCTCGTGGATATCGCGGGTCTCGCCGTCTTCCCACGACGACAGCATACGCTCGGTGTACTCGACCATCACCTCGCTGTATCGCTGGAGCATCTGCGGCAGGAACGCAGGTTGCATGAGGTGGCGCTGCTGTCGCCAAAACTCGCCTTCGCTCGTCAGTAGTCCGTCACCAAGTGGCGGCCGCAACGACGCTTGGAAGCGCTCGCCTTTGATGTACTTTTGATTCGCTTGCACGAGGACGTGTTCGACGAGTTCGGGGTCGCTCAACTGGTAGAACGAGATGCCACCCAGTTCGTACTGCGAGACGGGACCGTACTCGCGCGCCACGTCGGTCATAAACGAGAGTGGACGAGCGGCGTACTGGAAGGTGTTCTCGACGAACGGCGCACCCGAAGGACCCGGTGGGTCCTCGCGCGGGGTGGGCGTAGACTCAGACATATCTCATACTTCGCAGAGTTCGGGCATGCAACTGTCGCCGTTGGCGGCCGGTTCTTTAAGTGCTATCCGAGTTTGGTCAGCACGTGCGATTCGGCTTTTCGCAGGTGTTCCGAGGCCGTACTCGCCGAACAGCCGAGTTCACACGCCACGTCGTCGATGGTCGAACAGCGCGGAATATCGTAGTACCCGAGTTCGACGGCGACTGAGAGTGCCTCTCGCTGTCTCGTCGTCAACCCGGCGCGAACGCTATCCGCAACCGGGGTGTACTCGGAAAATCCATCCACCGAGAACGCCGCCGCGAGCGGGTCCGGAAGCGACGACACCGCCGCCGTGAGTTGGTCGTGGCCGCCGAGAACGTGGACAGTTATGCCGTCGCGAGTGAGTCGAATCGGCGTATCGAGGAGCAGGTCGTGTTCGTCGAGGAGTTCGAGCAGTCGGCGGACGTGTTCGGTCGGATGCATGTGGAGGTGACAGACTGCACCGCCGTCGCTGGTGGACGAAATGTCGAAATCGACGATATCATCGTGAGAGGCGACGCGCTCAGGGTCTGGCGCGGTCTCGAGATGGCACAGTTCGACGACAGTTCCGTCACGCCGAAGTCGGATGTCTCGGAGTTCGCCTCGCGGCCACTCGCCGTCCGTGACGAACACCTCGTAGAGGTCCCCAAACGGGTTGGTTTCGGTGTCGAAGTGAGCCCGCAGACACTTCATGCACTTCCTCGCGCCCACGGGCGTATCAACTTGTTCTCCCCGTCCGGCAACGCTTGCCGTAACTGAGGGTTATACATCTTTACAGAATTATGCACCACATACATGAATCGAGGTTTCCGCACTCGCGGTCTACACGCCGGTCAGGGCCCGGACCCGGCGACAGGGGCGCGTGCCCCGCCGCTCTACCAAACCACGTCGTACGTGTTCGACGACGCCGACCACGCCGCAGACCTCTACGCACTCGAGGCAGAAGGCGACGTGTACTCCCGAATCTCGAATCCGACGACTCGAATCCTCGAACGCCGCCTCGCCGCGCTCGAAGCAGGCGTCGATGCCGTCGCCACCTCCTCGGGGATGGCCGCTATCGACGCGATTACGACGGTTCTCGCCTCCGCAGGTGACAACGTCGTCCTCTCCGAAGACATGTACGGCGGCACGTCTTCGTACTTCTCTAACACCGCAGCTCGTCGTGGTATCGAACCCCGAACCGTCGAGACACTCGATATCGACGCCTACGCCGACGCAATCGACGAGAACACCGCGTTCGTCCACGTCGAGACGGTGGCGAATCCCTCGCTGAAGACGCCTGATTTCGAGGCTGTCGCGGACGTTGCCCACGAACACGAAGTTCCGCTCGTCGTGGACAACACCTTTGCGACGCCCGCACTCTGTCGGCCAATCGAACACGGCGCAGACATCGTCTGGGAGTCCACGACGAAGTGGATTCACGGCTCTGGAACCACCGTCGGCGGCGTCGTCGTCGATGGCGGCACCTTCCCGTGGGAGGCCGCCGACTACGAGGAACTCTCGGGTGAGAACCCCGCCTTCGGCGTCGATTTCGTGGAGCGATTCGGCGAGCGCGCCTTCGCCCAGACAATCCGCCACCGTGCCGTCCGAAGCCTCGGTAACTGCCAGTCGCCATTCGACGCGTGGCAGACCATTCAGGGCCTCGAAACGCTTGGCCTTCGGATGGCTGCCCACTGCGATAACGCCCGACAGGTCGCCGAATTCCTCCGTGACCACGAAGACGTTGCGTGGGTGACCTACCCCGGTTTCGAAGCCCACGAGACGAACCATCTGGCCTCGAAGTACCTCGATGGCTTCGCGGGGATGGTCACGTTTGGCCTCGTCGGCGATGACGACGAAGCATCTTACGCGGCCGCAAAGACCGTCTGCGAGTCGGTCGAACTCGTGAGTTTCCTCGCCAATATCGGTGACGCGAAGACCCTCCTCATTCACCCGGCATCGACCACGCACGCACAACTCTCGGTCGAAGAACAGCACGCCGCGGGCGTCGCCCCCGACCTGCTTCGCCTCTCGGTCGGCATCGAAGATGCAGACGACATCATCGCCGACCTCGACCAAGCGATTTCCCGTGCAACAGACGAAACACCCGCACGACAGACACGCCCGGGGCACGCATGAGTCGCGGACGAACCAGTCCGGGCCGACAGAGTGACTCGGCGACCGCCGACCTCGGCGAGTTCCGCTTCGAGTCGGGTGAGTCGATTCCGAACCTCCAGATTGCCTATGCGACGTTTGGCGAGTTCACCGGGGATAACGCAGTCCTCGTCTGTCACGCCCTGACCGGAAGCCAGCACGTCGCTGGCTACGGGACCGAAAGCAGCGTCTCCGGACAGGCCCGGGCGTGGTGGTCAGATATCGTCGGCCCTGGCAAGGCCATCGACACCAACGAGTACTACGTCGTCTGCGCGAACGTCCCCGGGTCGTGCTACGGGTCCAGCGGTCCCGCAAGCGACAGCCCCGATGGTGACCCGTGGGGGACCGATTTCCCACCCGTCACCATCGGTGACTGGACACAGGCACAGCGACGCCTGTGCGACCATCTCGGCATCGGTCGTCTCCACGCCGTCGTCGGTGGCTCTGTCGGCGGCATGAACGCACTCGACTGGGCCGTTCAGTACCCCGACGACGTGACGAGAATCGTCGTCGTCGCCTCTGCCGCCAGACTCGACCCGCAGTGTCTCGGCCTCGACGCCATCGCTCGCCGCGCCATCACGACCGACCCGGACTGGAACGGCGGCGACTACTACGGCGACGACAAGCCAAGCCCGGACGCGGGACTCGGATTGGCCCGCCAAATCGGTCACGTGATGTACCTCTCGAAGGATTCGATGGACCACAAGTTCGGGCGGCGAGCGGCGGGTCGGGGTGGCCGCGGCGACACCTACCCCGCCGACCCCGCGGCGATGTTCTTCCCCTACCGCGAGGTGGAGTCGTATCTCGACTACCAAGGCGAGAAGTTCGCCCAGCGCTTCGATGCCAACTCGTATCTGTATCTCACTCGCGCGATGGACGATTACGACCTCTCGGAGGGATACGAATCGGATTCAGCGGCGCTCGCGGCGTTCGAGGGTGAGGCGCTCTTGCTCTCGTTCACCGGCGACTGGCACTTTACGACCGAACAGGCCGAATCACTCGCGTCGGCCTGTCGCCGTGTCGATATCCCTGTCTCACACCACGTCGTCGAATCCGACCACGGCCACGACGCGTTCCTCGTCGAACCCGAGAAGGTCGGCCCGCCGGTGAGCGATTTCGTCGCCGACGGACCGTCCGGTCGTGCCGTCACCGACACCGCCTCGGATAACCACGTCGCGGACGAAGACACGTCGTTCGCGCCAGTCCACTCGTCGTTGTTCAGTCGATAGGCCCGCTCGTCACGGACCGCCCACCCCGACGAGCGACGCCTGCTACCTCGTCGCAGACACCGGCGGGAATTGCGCTCGCCACACCGATTTAGGCCGATTCGCTCTCATAGTCGAGCCATGAGCGACGACACACCGGGATTCCACACCCGCAGTCTCCACGCCGGACAAGAGCCAGACGCCGCGACCGGCGCTCGCGCACCGCCGTTGTATCAGACCACGTCGTACGTCTTCGAAGACGCCGCCGACGCCGCCGCGCAGTTCGCCCTCGAAAAACCCGGTCACATCTACTCGCGGCTGATGAATCCGACCGTCGGTATGCTCCAAGAGCGACTCGCCTCGCTCGAAGGTGGGGTTGGCGCGGTCGCCACCTCCTCGGGGATGGCCGCGTTCGACCTCACGAACTTCCTGCTCGCGTCGGCTGGCGACAACATCGTCTCGTCGTCGTCGCTCTACGGGGGAACCTACACCTACCTCACTCACTCCGTCGAGCGTCGCGGCGTCACCACTCGATTCGTCGATACCCTCGACGTGGACGCCTACGCTGAGGCCATCGACGAGGACACCGCCTTCGTCCACCTCGAAACCATCGGCAATCCGGCACTCGTGACGCCCGACATCGAAGCCATCGCCGACGTGGCGCACGAACACGGCGTGCCCCTCGTCGTGGACAACACCTTTGCGACGCCGTACCTGTGCAACCCAATCGAACACGGCGCGGACATCGTCTGGGAGTCCACGACGAAGTGGATTCACGGTGCCGGGACGACTATCGGCGGCGTCCTCGTCGACGGCGGCACCTTCCCGTGGGCGGAGTACGCCGACGACTACCCCGAGATAGCCAAACCGAACCCGGCGTACCACGGCATCAACTTCGCCGAGACCTTCGGCGACGCCGCGTTCACCTACGCCGGTATCGCTCGCGGCCTCCGCGACCTCGGGAACGCCCAATCGCCGTTCGACGCGTGGCAGACGCTCGAAAAGCTCGAATCCTTCCCGCTTCGGATGCGCGCGCACTGCGAGAACGCTCAACTCGTCGCGGAGTTCCTCGACGACCACGAGAAGGTGTCGTGGGTCAACTACCCCGGTCTCGAATCCCACGAGACACACGAGGAGGCCGCGAAGTACCTCGACGGCGGCTACGGCGGTATGATTACGTTCGGCCTCGCCGACGGGTACGAGGCCGCAAAAGGGACCGTGAACAACGTCGAACTCGCCTCGTTGCTCGCCAACGTCGGCGACGCGAAGACGCTCGTCATCCACCCTGCCTCGACGACCCACCAGCAACTCACCGACGACGAGCAGGCCGCCGCGGGCGTCACCCCCGACATGGTCCGTCTCTCGGTTGGCATCGAGGACCCCGACGACATCATCGCCGACCTGGACCAGGCCATCCGTACGGCTTCGAACTGACTCGCACCAGCGCCGCCGACCGTCGCCCCTTTTGTGGCTGAGTGTTTAGACCCGGTGTGGTAGAAGCACTGCTCGTAGTTGGTCTCGTGGTTGCGGTGTTCGTCGGGTTCAACATCGGCGGTTCATCGACGGGGGTAGCCTTCGGTCCCGCAGTTGGGTCGAACGTCCTCGGGAAACTCGCCGCTGCGGGGTTGATGACCGGCTTTGCACTCTTGGGTGGATGGACTATCGGCCGCGAAGTCGTCGCCAAGATGGGCGGCCAAATCGTCCCACAGAGCGAGTTTACGCTCGTTGCGAGCGTCGCCGTCCTCTTCTTCGTCGGGCTTGCGCTTCTCGTCTCGAACACGTTCGGCGTTCCCGCATCCACGTCAATGACAGCAGTCGGCGCGATTGCCGGTCTCGGACTCGCTCGGGGCTCTCTCGACTCCGCCGTCATGCTCGAAATCATCTCGTGGTGGATCGTCGCGCCCGTCATCGCCTTCTGGGTCTGTGCCGTTATCGGGCGGTACATCTACCCGTATCTCGATGCGTGGCTCAAACTCGACCAGAGCCATGGCCCACTCGTCAAACTCGACAAAACGGGGGCGATTCCACGCCCACAACTCGGGCCTAACACGACCTATCGAGAACTCGGAAGCACCATTCTGGTCGTCGTCGTCGCCTGTTACATGGCGTTCTCGGCGGGCGCATCGAACGTTGCGAACGCCGTCGCCCCGCTCGTCGGCAACGGTGCGCTCAGCATGGATATGGGGATTCTCCTCGCCGCAGGGGCGATTGGACTGGGTGCATTCACCATCGCTCGCCGGACGCTCGATACCGTCGGCAACGACCTCACCGAACTTCCGATTCTCGCGGCGCTCATCGTCGAAACCGTGAGTGCGTCGCTCATCTCGTTCCTCTCGGCAATCGGTATCCCCGCGAGTCTCGCCGTGAGTGCAACAATGTGTATCGTCGGCCTCGGGTGGGGTCGTGCGACCCGGACGGTCACGCTCGGCGAAGCGCTTGGGAAGGGTGAAGCACCTGCTGTCTCCGTGAACGCACTCGCCGCCGAACGCGAAGATCACGTCCCAGCGATGGGTGAGGAAGCACCCGACGAACTCGCATCCCACGACCTGTTCGACCCCGGAACGACGGGGCGGGTCATCTTCTTCTGGATTCTCACGCCCTCGATATCGGCAATCGCGTCGTACGCGCTCTTTTCGACGGTTTCGTTCTAACTCCCTTTTGGTGGGTCGAACATTTCCTCGCGAGACGCCGTGAGCGGGGCCACCACGCCAGTCGGTTTCGGCAAGAAAACAGCAAAGTCTAATGGGATGGCCTTCGAATCAGCGGTCGATGCCCACGGTAACTTACCTTAACTACGAAACTCTCGATGACCAAGGTTGGGACATGGATGACGACGACCTCTTCGAGAAAGCTGCTGACGCAGGCCTCGACGCTGAGGACTTCGGCGAACTCGAAGTCAACCAGGGCGAGTACATCCTCGAAGCCGCAGAAGCGCAGGGCTACGACTGGCCGTTCAGCTGCCGTGCAGGTGCCTGTGCAAACTGTGCTTCCATCGTCAAGGTCGGCGAAATCGAGATGGACATGCAGCAGATTCTCTCCGACGAAGAAGTCAACGAGAAGAACGTCCGCCTCACCTGCATCGGTTCGCCTACGACCGACGAGGTCAAGATTGTCTACAACGCGAAGCACCTCGACTACCTGCAGAACCGCGTCATCTAAGACGCCAACTCTCTGAATTTTTAACAGACTCACCCGACCAGCGACTGCTCTCGACTGAGTGTCGAACACTGGCCCTACTCTACGTCACTGCTGAGCCGTCGTCGTGTGCCTCCGACGATGTGCCCACGGACGTCGTGTCCACCGACGACGAGTAGCAGGCCAGCGATTCCGGCCAGCACGAGTCCGCGCACGACCGCTGGCAGCGACCCGGCCGCGAGGAGTGCGACCACCGCGCTGAGGACGAACCCTGCTTGCATGAGCAGTATCGCCACGACACCCTGCGTTCGCTGCCCCACCGACCCGTACTCGACACCGACAGCGACGGTTTCGACTGTCGTGTGGAGCGTCAAGAGCAGAACAGCGACGACACCGAGTGCTTGGTCAGCCGCGTACACTGCCGCGAGCGCGACACCCTCGATGACTCGATGCATAGTCAACGCACCGCTCACAGCACTGGCCCGTCTCACACTCCCCTTACCGGTCGCGTGTGAGTGTGGGAGCCACCGCCCAGCCACGCCTCCAACTACGACCCCGACGACACCGACTACAGGGTCCGCCACGGCAATCGGAAGAAAGAGACTGACGCCGAGACCCACGAGTACCACACCGAACGTAGTCGTGAGACGCCGCCGTGTCTCCGGTGTGAGTGTCGTGAATCGGGTCGAACCGAGGAGCGCCCACACCCCACCGACTGTGGCGACCCCGACCGACAGGAAGAGGACGACGGCAAGCGGGACGACAGTACTCTCGTTCGACCCGAACTCGTGGGCTCGAACGGGGCTGACACTCAACCAGACGAGTGCGGCGAGCGTGAGACCGCGGCCACGCCAGCGGCCACGGTTAGTCATCGCCACTTGAGTCCGTGGCAACTCGCTCGTGGATGTGACCCTCACGTGTCCGGAGGTGGTTGGGGCGTCGGTCGTTAGAGACAGCCAATATCTCCGCGACGATACTGTGTGCTATCTGGTACGGTGACCCGCCGCCAAGGTCGAGTCCGATAGGTGTGTAGAGCGTGGATAGCGCCTGTTCGTCGAACGTTGTTCCCTCTGCTTCGAATTGCTCGCGCATCTCCTCGAAGCGCTCGTGTGGTCCCATCAGTCCGACGTACGGGGCTGGCGACTCGAGGAGCGTCTCGATGGTCAACCGGTCGTCGATGAAGTTGTGCGTCATGACGACGGCGTAGGTTCGGTCGGTGAGGTCGACTGTGTCGGCGACTGACCCCGGTGAGGTCGTCAGCGTCTCGTCTGCGTCCGGGAACCGTTCTTCGAGGTCAACCCCGCCGCGGAACCCGACAACCGTCACTCGGAAGTCGTTCTTCGCGGCCAACTCGGTGACTGGACCAACGTCGTGGCCCGTTCCGAAGACGACGAGGTTCGGCGGGGCGGCGAGACCGTCGATGAACACACTGAGCCGACGCCCTTCGTAGTCGAGTTCGACGACGCCTGCCCGCCCACGCTCGGCGAGCGATTTGGCGTTCTCGGTCAGCGCCGCCAGCGACGTGGGCCAATCGCTGGCCGATTCGCCGTCGGGAGTCACGAAACTGCCATCGTCCGGGTAGTAGTACGCCCGGCCTCCGGTTTCGAGCGACCCACCGTCTCCTCCTGTTTCGTCTCCACTCTCGCCACTCTCGAGAACGGTGAGTACCGCCACGTCTCGCCCGCTGGCGAACGCTTCGACGGCCGGTCGGTAGGTTTCGGTCAGTGGCTCCAACAGCACTTCGATGATACCGTTACAGCCGACACCGAGGCCCCACACGTCCTCTTCGTCGTCCATCAGGTCGTAGGTGACGAGTTCCGGACGGCCCGCAGTGCGGACCGATTCAGCGACCTTACGAAGGTCGTCTTCCAGACACCCGGCGGTGATGCTGCCGACGCCTTCGCCCCCCTCGTCGAGGAGCATCTTCGCACCGGGGCGTCGGTAGGCGTTCCCCTTCACATCCACGATGGTTGCGAGGACGTCAGACCCGTCCGCATCGAGTCGCTCGTGAACGCGCTGTACAACTTCGGTCTCTGGGACACTCCACTTGCTTCCTGTCATGAGTTGAATCCTCTCTGGTCCTCACTCGTCTGCCGCGAAAGCGACAGGCCGGTCGCGGTGGACCCGTCACGAACGGCGTAGACTTTCTGTACGCCAGCGTCGTGCAGGTCGGTCCCGCACGCACCGGCGCGAATCGCTGTTCTGGCACGGTCGGCGTCGGCCACTGACGCGCCAGCGACGACATCGACGCCAGCATCGAACAGTGGGGTGGGAAGGAACGACGCGGTCGCACCGACGACCACGACCGTTGCCGTAGACGGTGCGGCGTCCAAATATCGCTCGACGCCGCCGTAGAGAAACGCAGAACCGGTCACGAAAATCACTTCAGCGTCGGCGAGTGCTGTGTTCGCTTCTGCCTGCCGATAGGTCGTGACCCGAACACCGTCTGGGGTGGTCACGTCGCCAACCTCGTCGCGTTCGATGACGCGAACGTCCACGTCGTCGAACTTCTTGAACGCGGGTCGGAACAGCCCGACTGTCGCAATCGTCCCGACGTTCGAGTCGAGCAGTGCCATCGGGTCACCGACCACCCAGTCGATGTACGGAGCCGACAGCGCGTTGAGTGCCGCAACGGCGACAGACAGCGAAACACGGCCATCGGGTGTTTCTGGCCCGCCGACCGGTGCCGACGCCGCCCAATCGAGCAGTGTCGCCACGTCGATGTCAGCAGTCGATGGTGCGGGACCGGGCGGCCGGTGCGCGAGACCGGCAGTTCGCTCGCCGTTCGATTGCTCTTCGGTTTGGGTCGCATCTCGCACACCGGATAGTTCGACCATCACCGCTTTGTCGCCAACCGTCACGCGCTCGACGGTCGCTCGGTTTGGCGCACCGAGCGTGCGGAGTTGGTCAACGACGGTTGGAAGGAGCGGGTCAGTCATTGGTCTCTCCTTTCTCTCGCGTGCTTCCGGCCGTTGCCGACGCCGCGCCGTCTCTGGAGTACCCTCGGCGCGGGTCGTACTCGTAGCCGATGGGTCCGGCAGTCCCACGTCGTTCGAGTTGTCGTGCGGCCTCGTCGAGGTCTGCTGGCGTGGCGAACCCAAACAACCCATCGACGTAGGGGAGACACGTCGCCATCCCTTTGGACAGCGGTTCGTAGTCTGGGGACACCGCGAGCGGGTTGAGCCACACGAGCGCGTTCGCCCGCCGGGAGAGCCACGTCACGCCCCGACGGAGGGTCTCCTGGTCGCCCACGTCGAGGCCGTCGCTGACGACGACGACGGCAGTTCGCCGGTCCACAGCGTGAGGGAACTCTCGCCGGAGTGTCTCGAACGCGTCTCCGATTCGCGTGCCGCCACCCCAGTCGATTTCGGCGGCACGGAGCGCAGCGGCGGGGTCTCCTTTCGCTCGTGCGAACTGGTCGGTGGCGTCAACGAGGTCTGTGTCGAACAAGAACACCGACCCGTTTCGGGCGCTCGTCTGGAGTGCCTCTGCAAACGCGAGGAGCGCCCCTCGGTCGATGGTGTCGAGGACAGACCCGCTGACGTCCACGAGGAGACAGCACCGGAGTTCGCTGTCAACTGGTTCTCGACTCGGCAAGCGAATCGGTGTCCCGCCAGTGGCGATGCTCGCGCGGAGTGCGCGGCGGGCATCGACGTGGCTTCCGCCTTCGGTCCTGTGGCTTCGGCGACCGGGAATCGTCGCCAGTGCGTCGATGAACCGGTCGATTGCCACCCGGTCGCGCTCCGAGAGCGGTGGGATATCGTTATCGACCGTCTCACGTCCGCCCACGGCGCTGTATCGCCGGGCATTGCCGTCGCCGGGGTCGGTCGATGCGGATTGGTCACCTGTCGTGTGCTGCATCCCCGTTCGAATACGAACGTCAACCCGGCCTGCTTCGTCGCCAGTGTCTATCTCGGGTGCCGCTGCGTTTCCGAGCGTCTCCGGGGTGTCCGTGTCGGCACCTTCTTCCTGTAGTTGCGCGACCGGGCCGCCCTCGTCTGAGTCGTCCGTCTCGTCTCCGGTGGGTGAGAGGCCACCCTCGTCGGTTGCGATTCGGTCGAGTCCAGTTCGCATGCGGTGCCAGAAGTTTGGAAACGCCTCGTCGAAGGCGTCGCCGTCGGCGGCGTCGGAGAGTAACGTCGCCCGTAGCGCGTCGGCGACGGCATCTCGGTCGGCGAGACCCATCACTGCGAGCGTGCTGGCACCGTCGAGACTGCCATTCGCTGGAACCGCCACTCCCGCGTCTCGGAGGTTCCGTGTGAAACGAATCAACTCCGTCACGACGTGGCGTCGTGCGAGTCGGAAATCGGGGACGTTCTGCCAGCCTCGTGGCTGGTTCTGTCTCGCAGTTTTCCCGTCGAAGAAGTCACGGCCGGGAGCCATCGGGAACCTCCGCGGTTCGTTCGTGTGCCACGGCCGCGGCCTCGCGTAGTCCTTCGAGCAGGTCGGAATCGACGCGCTCTACGTCTTCTACCTCCTTGAGCAGGCAGCCGATTGTCCGCTCGATTTCGGCGGTCGAAATGGATTCTGTATCCGCCGCCTCGCCATCTCCGCTCGAATCGGCTCGCAGGGTGGCAACCGCTCGCGCCCAGTCGAGGGTCTCGGCGACACCGGGGCGCTTGAGGAACGATTCCTCTCGGAGTCGTTCGACGATAGCGCACACCTCGGCCGCGACGACGGCGTCGAGTTCGGGTACCTTGCGGGTGACGATTTCGTACTCCGTCTCGAACGACGGCGGTTCGACGTGCAAGTAGAGACACCGACGTTTGAGCGCGTCGCTCAGCGCCCTCGTTCGATTCGAGGTTAGGATGACGATGGGTGGGTGGTCGGCCGTGATGGTGCCGAGTTCGGGAATCGACACCTGGAAGTCCGAGAGCAGTTCCAAGAGGAACGCCTCGAACTCCTCGTCAGCACGGTCTATCTCGTCGATAAGTAGTACCGGCGGCCGGTCGCCGCCTGCGGTGAGTACCCGCAGAAGTGGGCGTTCGAGGAGGTACTCCTCGTTGAACACCGAGTTCGAGCGAGTCGTCGTCTCGTCGGACACTTGGGTGTCACTTTCGCCTGCGCCCACCCGTGCCTCGTCCGACTGGACGGCGAGGAGTTGCTTCGTGTAGTTCCACTCGTACAGGGCGTTCTCGACGGTCAACCCCTCGTAACACTGGAGGCGAATCAACTCCGTGTCGAACGCCTCGGCGAGTACCTTCCCGAGTTCCGTCTTCCCGCTTCCCGGCGGTCCTTCCGCAAGGAGCGGGCGGCCCATCCGAAGTGCGAGATAGACGGTGGTGACGACGCGGTCGGTCGCCACGTAGTTCAGGTGGTCGAACCGCTCGCGTAATGCCGACTCCGAGAGGTCGCCGAACGGCGAAGGTGCGTTCGCGGAGTTCGGCTGTTCTTTCGTCATCGTGAGTGGGCGGGTTGGCCCTTGTCCGCGTCGAGGTACTGCTCGGGGTCGTTGCTGAAGGAGTCAGCACAGCCCTGACAGCAGAAGTAGTAGGTCTCACCCTCGTATGTGACGCTCGGTGCGCCCTCTGGTTCGACCGTCATCCCGCAGACTGGGTCGATGTGTGGGCCGTCACTCGCGTCGGCGGAGTCTGCGCTTTCTGCCTCGTCGTGGTCTCCGGAACAGCATGCGTCGGCGTCGGCGCTCTCGCTTGCATCGCCAGCGGTGACGTGCTTCGAGTCACCAGCAGATGCGGTGATTGCGCCCACCGATGCCCGAACCTCGACCAGTTCAGCCAGTATGCTGACGGCGATTTCGCCCCCCGTGTGTGCGCCGATATCGTGACCGGCGGGGTTCGTAATCGCGTTTCGAACCGCCTCCGGGTCGCTGTCGAGAAGTCCAGCGGCGCGTTCGACGACTTCTGTCGCGCGCACGCTACTCGCTACGAGACCGATGTACGGCGCGTCGGCGAGGACGCCTGCGGCGATACCGCGGGCGTCGTATTTGCCCATCGAGGCGACGACGACGAACGGTCCAACGCCGACTTCCGCGGCGATTTCGTCGGGGTCAAGCGTCGAGAGAACCGTGGCTGATTCGCCACTTGCCTGCTCCTCACTTGCCCTGTCCGGGTCAACGATGGTAACTGCTATGTCGAGTTCGGGGGCGAGTCTGGCGAGCGAGCGTGCGGCGGGTGAGTCACCGACGACGAGGAGTTGTGTCACCGGAATCACCGGTTCGACGAACACTTCGAGTGTCCCTTCGCTGTGACACGTCATCGGGAACGCGTCCAGTCCGGGGCGTGCAACGTCGTCCGGGTTTGGTGCGAGACCGAGCAGTCGCGGCTTTCCGTCGCCGATGGCCGCCTGTGCTTCTCGAATCACCGTCGATTGCGCGCAGGACGCGCCGCCAACCCAGCCGAAGAGGTCACCGTCTGCGGTGACGACCGCACGGTCACCGACGTTCGCCGACACTGGCGGTTCGCGCCGGACGACGGTCGCCCGGGCGTACGGTTCGCCGCGCTCGGTCAGCAGTCGTTCGCGTTCGGCGAGGTCGTCGCTGGCGTCCGCGGCGTCGTGGTGGCCATGATGGCCGTCGTGTGCTGTTCCGTCTGTCATTTATCGTTAGTCGTCTGCTGTCTCACCGCTTCCCGCCGCTTCGAACTCGAACTCGAAGTTGTCGGCCGGGTCGATGGCGAGGCCTGCTTCGTCGAGTTTCTCCCAGACTCGGTCGGGCGTCATCGGCATCTCGATGTGCCTGATACCTGCGTGTGCCATCGCGTCGACGACGGCGTTGACGATGGCTGGTGGTGACCCGACTGTCGGCGATTCGCCGACACCTTTCGCTCCGATGGGGTGGTGCGGAGACGGCGTGACGGTGTAGCCCGTCTCGAACTCCGGAATCTCCATCGAGGTGGGAAGCAGGTAGTTCATGAAGTCGCCACCGGTGACGTTGCCGTTGTCGTCGTAGGTGACGTGCTCCAGCATCGCCGTCCCGATACCTTGGGCGAGTCCGCCGTGGATTTGCCCTTCGATAATCATCGGGTTGATGCGGTTGCCACAGTCGTCGACGGCGACGAACTTCTCGAAGTCGACTTCGCCAGTCTCGCGGTCGACTTCCACAATGACGATGTAGGAGCCGAACGGGTATGTCATCTCCGGCGGGTCGTAGTAATCGACGGCTTCGAGACCGGGTTCTTCGCCCGCAGGGTGGTTCATGTACGCTCCGGCGGCGATTTCGGTAATCGTGACCGACCGGTCCGGTGCGCCGACGACGTGGAACCCGCCAGTTTCGCGGTCCCACGTCACGTCGTCTTCGCTCGTTTCGAGTTCGTTCGCTGCGATGGTCTTGGCCTTCTCGCGGACCTTCCGGGCGGCGACTGCTGCTGCCGCGCCCGCGACCGGCGTACTCCGTGAACCGTAGGTACCGAGTCCGTACGGGTCGGTGTCGGTGTCGCCGTGTTCGACCGTGATGTCTTCGACGTTCATGCCGAGTTCCTCGGCGACGATTTGAGCGAACGTGGTCTCGTGACCCTGTCCTTGCGTCTGGACACCGACTCGAACCGTGGCGCTCCCGTTCGGGTGTACCCGGATTTCGGCGGAGTCGAACATCTCGACGCCCGCGATGTCACAGGTCTTTCCGGGGCCTGCCCCGACAATTTCGGTGAACGAAGAGATGCCGATACCGAGCAGTTTGTCGGCGTCTTCGTCGATGCGGCGCTGTTGCTCTTCGCGGTAGGAATCGTAGTCGGACATCTCCAGTGCGAGGTCGAGCGCTTTCTCGTAGTCACCGGAGTCGTAGTTCCAACCGGTCGGACTCTTGTAGGGGAACTTCTCCGACGGGATGAAGTTCTTCCGTCGAATCTCTGCCGGGTCCATGCCGAGTTCGTCGGCGAGTACCTTCACCATCCGCTCGATGAGATAGACTGCCTCGGTGACCCGGAACGAACAGCGATAGGCGACGCCACCGGGCGCGGTGTTCGTGTAGGCTGCCGTCAACGACCCGTAGGCCGTCTCGATATCGTACGACCCGGTGAAGATGTTGAAGAACCCTGCAGGGAACTTCGATGGCTGGGCGACAGCGTTGTACGCGCCGTGATTTGCCAGCACGTGCGTTCTGACGGCCTGAATCTTGCCGTCCTTGGTCGCCGCGAGTTCGCCCGTCATGTCGTAGTCGCGGGCGAACCCGGTCGTCTGGATGTTCTCGGAGCGCTCCTCGACCCACTTCACGGGTTTTTCAAGCACAACCGATGCCGCCGCGGCGACGACGTAGCCGGGGTAGATTGGCACCTTGTTGCCGAATCCACCACCAACGTCGGGGCTGATGATTCTGACCTTGTGTTCGGGGATACCCGCCACCTGCGAGAACAGCGTCCGGTGGATGTGCGGGGCCTGCGAGGTCATGTGGACCGTCAGTTTGTCTCTGCCCGGGTCGTAATCACCGACTGCCCCACACGTCTCGATTGGTGCAGGGTGCAGTCGCTGGTAGAGCATCTGCTCTTTGACGGTCACCTCGGCCTCGTCGAACACCTTGTCCGTGGCCTCCTTGTCGCCCGTGTCCCAGTCGAGACAGTGGTTGTCTTCTTTCCCTTCGATGTCGTCGCGGATGAGCGGCGCGTCGTCTTCGAGTGCCTTCTTCGGGTCCACGACGGGGTCGAGGACGTCGTAATCGACGACGACTTTCTGCGCACCGTCTTTCGCGGTGTAGCGGTCGGTTGCGATGACCGCGGCGACCTCTTGGGACTGGAACTTCACCTTCTCGTTGACGAGGACGTCCTGCGTGTCCGCCATCAGCGTCGGCATCGTCGCGAGACCGTGTTCGAGCAGGTCGTCTGCGGTGATGACGGCGACGACACCGTCTACATCCAGCGCCCGCGACTTGTCGATGTTCTCGATACGGGCGTGAGCGTGCGGACTGCGGACGATTTCGCAGTGCAGCATCCCTGGTTTCTTGATGTCGTCGATGTAGTTACCGCGACCGGTGATGAAGCGCTGGTCTTCCTTGCGTTTGACCTCTTCACCCATGCCGCCACGACCGTGACCACAGAACGTCTCCGGGTCGGGTCCGCCGTCCTCCGAGTGAACGTAGGGTCGTTCGTCGCTACTCATTGGCTCTCACCTCCGGTGTCAGAGACGTGTTCGCGGTCGGTCGATGGCCCGCCACAGCAGTTCTCGACGCCACAGGTAAACTCGGCGTCGGTCGTGCTGGATACGTCGGTCGCTTCGACGCCACCGTCGGCGGCGGCGACCTCGCTTAGTTTCTCCGAGGCGTATTCGACCGATTTGACGATGTTCTGGTAGCCGGTACAGCGACAGAGGTTGCCGCTGATGGCCTCGCGAATCTCCGCCTCGCTCGGGTCCGGGTTGTTGTCGAGGAGTGCCTTTCCGGACATGAGCATGCCGGGCGTGCAGTAGCCACACTGGAGGCCGTGTTCCTCGCGGAAGCCCTCTTGTAACGGGTGGAGACCACCAGCCGCCTCGGGTAGTTCTTCCATCCCTTCGACGGTGAGCAGTTCGCTCCCGTCGGCTTGCGTGGCGAACATCAGACAGGACTTGATGGGTTCGCCGTCCTTCACGACGGTACACGCACCGCAGTTTCCGGTGTCGCACCCGATGTGCGTCCCGGTCATGTCTAGTTCTTCCCTGATTGTGTGTACCAGCAGTTGGCGCGGTTCGACTTCGACCGTATGCTCGGTCCCGTTGACCGTGAGCGTAATTTCTCGTGTAATCGTCATTGTTTCACCGTTCGTTTCACCGCGCCAGTTCGTTCGGCCGCGTCGGCGAGTGCGCGCTGGGTGAGGACGCTCACCATTCGTTCTTTGTACGCGACACCGCCGTGTTCGTCGGCCTCTGGGTTCGATTGCTCTGCGGCCAGTTCTCCGGCGCGCTTGAACACGTCGCTCCCCGGACGCTCACCTTCGAGATACTCCTCGGCGTCGGTCGCCCGGACGTTGGTGATATCGACGGCGGTGAGCGCGATGTTGGCAGTCTGGATGACGCCGTCGTCGTCGAGAACGAGTCGCACGGCCGAACCGACCATCGCGTAGTCACCGACCTTGCGCTTCAGTTTGCGATACGAACTCCCCTCGTTCGGGGCCGGAACCGGCACGCGAAGTTCGGTGAGTAGTTCGTTCTCTTCGAGCGTCGTGTCGTACGGAAGCAAGAAGAACTCGTCCGCTGGGATGACCCGTTCGCCGTCGGGACCGTGAGCGACGACCTCGCCTTCGTGGGCGAGGAGGACGCTTCCCCAGTCACCTTTCGGGTCCGCCTGTGCGACCGACCCCGCGACCGTCCCGCGATTTCGAATCTGCGGGTCGGCGACGAGTGGGGCCGCGTCGGCGAAACTGCCGTACTTCTCGGCGATGAGGTCGGAGTGTTCCACGTCGGCGTGGCGAACGAGCGCGCCGATTCTGAGCCATCCATCTGCTTCTTCGAAGGTGTCGAGACCTTCGACACGGTTGATGTCGATGATGGTCTCCGGCACCGCGAGTCGGAATCGAAGCATCGGAACCATACTCTGACCACCGGCGAGAATCGCGCGGTCGTCCAGACTTTCGAGCAGACTCACGGCCTCTTTGACGGTGGTTGGCTCGTGCTGCTCGAACGGTGCGGGTTTCATAACAGCCCTCGGATTCGGTCTGTGATGCTCGAATCTGTCTCCTCGCTCACTTCAGTCATCTGCCGCTCGATATCCTTGAAGAAGTTGCCGACGATTTTGTTCGCAACCGGGTTGATGACGCGCGACCCGAGTTGGGCGATGCGACCCGAGATGTCGGCCTCGGTCCACCACTCAATTCGTGAGCCGTCGCCGTCTTCGAGCGGGAATATCTGCATCCCCGACTCCATGCTGAAGCTACTGCCACTGGCGCTTCCACCGCCCGTCGCGGTCATGATGAAGTCGTCATGGTCGCGCTCTTGGATGGTCACCGTCGTCTCGAAGCGTGGTTTGACGCTCCCGACACCGACTTGCATCAGTGCGGCGTACTCTTGACCTTCTTTGAACGCGCGCGCCACGACGTCGTCCGGGTCTGCCTCCGGGAGCGTCTCGACGCCTTCTTCTGGCTCGTAGTCGTCGAAACTGAAATCGTCAGTCTTCGGCGTGATGTACTTACAGCCTTTCAACGAATTTCGGACCGCGATAGGGTCGGACAACACGATCCACGCCTTCTCCGGCGGGACACTTTCGAGTTCGAACTCGCCGTTGAACTCCATCAATACCACCCCGGCCTGTGCCGCGTCGGTCGTCTACTGCTCGTACTCATCTTTTATAACCCCGCACTATGTGCATACTATTACCTCAAGCTCTGTCATGGACTACTATGACAATAAGTGTTCGGGGATATGCTATCACCTAACACAGGATAATACATTCAATGAGTTCCAAAAAAGCGCACGACGGCGACGACCTCATCCCGGTATCGGACGCGAGTAAACGAACTCGATTACTTCGTGACGAACAACTGGCTCGGCTCGGGACCGAACGGGTCTCGCTCGACCACATCGTCGGTCGAACAGTCGCAGAGACGGTCGTGGCTCCGGTCGACCTTCCCGAGTATAGTTTCGCAACGATGGATGGGTTCGCCTTCGACGCGTCTGATTCCTACCCATTCGAGGTCGTCGAGACTGGCGTGTTTCCCGAAGACGAACCACCCCCGCTCGACCCCGGAACGGCGACTCGAATTGCGACCGGTGCGCCACTCCCACCGTCGGCGAATGCCGTCCTCAAACGCGAGGAGGCAGTCGTCGAAGACGGCCAACTTACCGGTCCCGACATCGAGCAGGGGACGTACGTCTACGAGCGCGGGAGTAACGTCTCGGCGGGAACAGAGCTGTTCGCAGTCGGCGACCGTCTCGGTGCTAAAGATGCCATCTTGCTGGGTGACCTCGATATCGAAGACGTACGACTCCACGAGCGATTTTCGGTCGGGTTGCTGGCGACCGGGACGGAGATTCACGAGGGCCGTCTCGCCGACCTCGATTCGCCGATGCTCGCCGGACTCATCCGGTCGTGGGGTCACGAGGCGACGTACGAAGGGTCGGTCCCCGACACGTACGACCGAGTGAAAAACCGCATCGCTGACCTCGCCCGCGACTACGACGTCGTCGTCACCACCGGTGGAACGAGCGTTGGCGACAAAGACTACGTCGTCCGTGCGCTCGCCGACCTCGGCGAGGTGTTGTTTCACCGCGTCCAACTGCGCCCGGGGAAACCCATCGCCGTCGCTCGACTCCCCGACTACGACGCGGTGGTGTTCGCCATCCCCGGCAAGCCAATCGGCGCACACCTCGTGACATCGCTCGTCGCCCGACCGTTCTTCACCGGTGAATCGTCGCTTCCGACAGTCACTGCGCGAATGGCGCGCGACGTTGGCCTCGCCGTCCCCGGGTTCACGTACGGGATTCCCGTGACTCTCGAGGATGGCGTCGCGATGCCCCTCGGACACGCCGACTCGGCACTCTCGGTGTACGAAGAGACGTTCGACCCGAGCGTCCTCTCTTCGACTACGCGCGCGAGTACAGCAGATGGCGTGATACTCACGGAAGACCCGGTTGCGGCCGACGAACAGGTCGCCGTCGTCCCCTTCTCGGTACTGGAGCGATGACGGCAGAGCGCCCGGAGCGAGACCCGGAGTCAGCGGTCGATTCTCGAGGCCTTCCCATCGTTCGGGGCGCCGTCTCCGACTCTTCTCTCGGTCTCGACTCCACGGGGAACTCGCCGACCATTATCGGTGTCCTCCTCGCCGCCGGGACGAGCAGTCGATTTGGCGACCAAAACAAGTTGCTGGCAACGCTCGATTCGGAGCCCGTCGTCCGCCACGCCGCTCGAACACTCGTCGAGAGCGGCGTCGATTCCGTCGTCGTCGTTCTCGGCTACGAGGCCGACCGCGTGCGCGACGCCCTCGACGGTCTCTCTGTCGATACCGCCGTCAACGACGCCTACGATACGGGGCAGGCATCGTCGCTTCGGACGGGAATCGGGGCGGTTCGAGAGCGATACCCCGACACAGACGCAGTCGTCGTCGCACTCGGTGACATGCCCTTCGTCGCCCCCGAGACCGTCGATTCACTCTGTGCCGCGTACGCGGGCGGTGCCGGTGACGCACTCGCCGCAGCGTTCGACGGCGACAGAGGAAATCCAGTCCTCTTCGACGCGCGTCATTTCGACGCGTTGCTCGACACTGAAGGAGACATTGGTGGGCGCGAGATTCTTCTCAACGGCGAAAAGAGCGCGCTCGTCGCCGTCGACGACCCCGGAGTCAGGCGCGACGTCGACGTTCCAGACGACGTCTGAGTTCGAGACGCCGCATGGCATCTCGACAGACCGAAGCTCGAGCCCTACTCGGAGTCGAGTTTTTTGACGATAATCTTCCCGTCTTCGACGTGCCACTCGACTCGGTCACCGGCACCGACATCGAGAAAATTCCGCACTGGTTTCGGTATCGTCGTCAAGTTCTTCTCGGATATCTTCGTGTCCGTAAGGCGGCCCATAGTTCACGAGTAATCACGTAGCCAACTCATAGTTTACGCTATGGGGTGTCGATGGCCAATGGTCGGTATCAAAACCGTCAGTCTGCTGACTGCCAGCGATGGGCACCGCCGTCCGAGGCTTTCGAGAAATCGAGGTTGTATCGGTCGGATTCGATGAGGACGGGGCCGGGGACGTACGTTCCTTCTTTGGATTCGACTGGCCTGATGAGGTTTCGTTCAGCCATCGTCGAGAGGACGTCTTGGACCGTTCGTTCGTAGCCGGGTTGGAGGTTCGCTTCTTCCATCACGGCTTCGACGGTTATCGTCCCCTTGAGAAACGCGAGCCTGATGACCGACACCCAGGCTGGTTCGCGCTTCGTCTCCCGACACATGCCTCCTTTCTCTGTAGTGTGAGCGGTTATAGCTTCTGGAGAGCGGACGTGTGTCGCTTGAATCCGTCTCACTCCCTCGTTAGCTTCTATCGAAACTCTCTCACAACGCCACGAGTTCGCCGTCGTCGGGAACGGCCACGGCTTCGTCGGTGGCAACGGTGATGATGTTACTGTGGGCACTTTCACGATTGATATCGTTCCCGAACACCTATCTCCCTCGCCCCCAGTCTCCGGGTATGTTCGGTATCGGCACGCTCCCCGACCTGCTCAGATTGGTCGTCGTGCCCGTTCTCGCGTGGACCGCGTGGCGCGACATCCGCACGCGGCGCGTCCCCAACGTCGTCTGGTACCCTCTCGCGGCGTTAGGACTCGTCTTGCTCGTGTGGGAACTGCTCGGCCACCTCCCCGCAGAGACGGTGTTCGACCGCCTGTATCTCATCCGCGTCGGCGTGAGCGTCTTCTTCATCGTCCCGCTGTCGTACCTATTTTGGCGACTCGGCGGCTTCGGCGGCGCAGACGCGAAAGCACTGATGGTCTTTGCTATCCTCCTGCCGACGTTCCCGAGTTACACACTCGGCGAAACGGTCCTTCCGCTCACGCGGACGACGCTCGGCGTCTTCTCGATGACTATCCTCACGAACACGGTCATTCTCGGCCTCGGCTACCCGCTCATGCTCGCGGCTCGAAACCTCACAGAAGGCGAGTTCGAGTTCCCGATTTCGTTCGTCGGGCGGAAGGTGTCGGTCCCGTCACTCTCGACTGCTCACGGTCGTCTGTTCGAGTCTCCCGAGGGAATCACGCGAAACGGTCTCGACCTCGACGCCCTCCGAATGTACCTCCGCTGGCGTGGGCTCACCCTCTCCGACGTGCGTGAGAACCCCGACACCCTGCGTGACCCCGCGACGATTTCCGAGACGTTCGACCCGACCGACGGTGCGGTTCATCGCGCTCCGGTGACTGATGGTGGCGTCGTCGCTACGGATGGAAACCAGGACGTAGTCGCCGACGGCGAATCGGACGACTTCGACGACCTGTGGGGTGCAGACGCCTTCCTCGATGCAATCGAGGGGTCGGCCTACGGAACGACGCCCGAGAAACTCCGCGGCGGCCTAGAGGTCGTCACCGAGCGCGAGTCGGTTTGGATATCGCCCGGCATTCCGTTCATCGTCCCGATGTTCTTCGGGTTAGTCGCCGCGCTGGTCTACGGCGACATCCTCTTCGGCGTCCTCGGCGCACTCGGAATCGTCTAATCGACATCGAACGAGCCGACGGTGACGCACAAGAGATAACTCACGTCACCTCGTGAGCCGAATTATGGCTGTCGAGGTCGATTTCGGCGACGATGGGCTCGTCCCCGCCGTCGCACAGGATGTTGAGTCGGGGGAGGTACTCATGCTGGCCTACGTTTCCCCAGAAGCACTGGAGCAAACGCTCGAAACGGGCCGGGCACACTACTACTCGCGGAGTCGTGACGAACTGTGGGAGAAAGGCGCTTCGAGTGGCCACACCCAAGCAGTACAAGAGGTTCGGGTCGATTGCGACGCCGACACGTTGCTCTATCTGGTCAACCAGAACGTCGGCGCGTGCCACACCGGCCATCGGTCGTGTTTCTACCGAACTATCGACGGTGAGACCGTGGGCGAGCGCGTGTTCGACCCCGACGACGTATACGAATAATCGAATGTTGAGAGAGCGATGCTGAACGTGAACCCGGTCGCGGTGTTTTCGCTCCTCCTCGGGCTTGCGTGCTTCGGCATGGGGGCCCGCTTGCTGAAGAGTGCTGCCGCCGCCAAACGTACCGCTCGTCCAGACGACCCCGAGTTCGTCCTCGACCCGACACGCGAGGACCCACCAGACGACGAAATCGACGGCGACGGCCTCGAACGCGGCTTCATGCTTCTCGTCTTCGGCGGCCTGTGTCTCCTCTTCGCGGCGATTAGCTTCTGAGCGGGCGAGACAGGATTACGACCGCGTAGGGCTCTCCGCTGATTTCTACCTGCATCGTCTCGCGTTTCTCGAACCCGCGAGCGCGATAGAATCGTCTTCCAACGTCGTTGTCGGCCAGTGTGTCCAACACGAGAGTCGTGTACTCCTCGGGAATCGCTTCCTCGACCGATTCGAGGAGTCGTGTCCCGATACCCTCTCCCCACCACGCCGGGTCGACGTAGAGTACCCACAGTCCGGCCTCGTCGTCGCCGACGAACGATTTGGTGTCTTCTCCCCATCGAACTGCGGCAAAACCGACGATGTGGTCGCCGGTTGTGTCTCCAGCACTGGACTCCTCGACAGCGTCCCCTGCCGATTCATCGACGGCGACGACGTAGCGCCCGGTCCTCGACTCGTTGAGGCTGGTCGCGTAGACGAGTCGCTCTTCTAACGACGAGGTTGGTGGCACAGTTTCGAGACTCGGCAGGGCCTCGTCGGGGAGGATGTGGCAGTAGGCGTCGTTCCAGCATCGGACGTCCACGCGCCAGATGCCGCGCATGTCGGCACGAGAACGCGGCGGCCTGATGACCACGTCGCTGTTCATACCGGAGTTACGCAGGCGAGTCGTAAAAGTGAGAACCGAGTTATAAGTCGAAATCGAGTTACAGTTCGTCTAAGGCCGCATAGAGCGCGTCGGCGGCGTCTTCGGCGAGTTCTTGGGCGCGTGCTTCGCTCCGGCCTTCGGCGTAGACCCGAACTTTGGGTTCGGTCCCCGAGGGTCGGACGAGAACCCATGCATCGCCGTAGTCGAGTCGGTAGCCGTCGGTCGTATTCGGCGTCGCATCCGAGGCTTCGGCGTACGCGGCGGCCGCCGAGAGCATCGCATCGAGTTCTTCGTCGCGTGAATATTCGACGTTGATGCGGACGTTGTAGTAGTCCTGATACGGGGCGACGACCTCACTTGCAGGTTGCTCGGCGACGAGTTCGAGGAACTTCGCCGCGATGTACGCGCCGTCGCGGACGAGTCGGTAGTTCGGGAAGAAGACGCCGCCGTTGCCCTCGCCCGCCACCGGGACGTTGACGCCTTCGGTCCACAGTTGACGAATACGGGTGATGAGATTGGTCGAGCCAATCGGCGTGAGTTCGAGGTCAGCGTCGGCTTCTTCGCACACGTCAACGAGCCGTTGTGAGACGTTGACCGCAGAGACGGTCGCGTCGCCGGGTTCGAGGTTCGCGGCGACGAGCGCCGCCAGCGACGACTCACCGGAGATTGCCTCGCCGTTCTCGTCGACGAACACGGCGCGGTCGGCGTCGCCGTCGTGGGCGATGCCGATATCTGCGTCGCTCGCGCGAACCAGTCGTTCGAGGTCGGTCAAGTTCTCGGGGATTGGTTCTGACTCGCGACCGGGGAAGTGGCCGTCGGGTTGGGCGTTGACCGTGCGGACTTCACAGCCGAGTTCGCGGAGGAAGTTGGGCGTGACGAGCGAGCCTGCGCCGTGGCCGGGGTCGAGTGCGACGGTGAGATTCGCGTCCGCGATTTTCTGTCTATCCACGCTGGCGAGGAGTTCGTCCAGATAGTCCTGATTCGCCGTCTCGACGGTTCGGACCGACCCAACCTCGTCCCACGCGGCCACGTCGAAGTCTTCTGCGAGAATGTGGTCTTCGACCAGTTCCAACTGTTCGACCGAGAGTTCGACGCCGTCGTCCACGAGTTTGACGCCGTTGAACTCTGGCGGGTTGTGGGAGGCGGTGATGATGACGCCCGGAACGTCCTCGACTTCGCAGTAACGGACGGCCGCAGGCGTCGGCGTGACGCCGAGGTCACAGATATCGACACCGACGCTGGCGAGCCCTGCGGAGGCGGCGTTGACGAACATCTCACCCGTCGTTCGCGTGTCACGGGCGATTGCGACGCGGTCGGTGTTCCAGACCGTCCCCGCGGCTTTGGCGACGCGAAGCACGAACTCGGGGGTGAGACTTTCACCCACCACGCCACGCGTGCCGCTGGAACCGAAGAGTTTCATTGCCTCTGTCTCTACACTGGCGCGACAAAGCCGTTCCGAACTGTTGGGATTCAGGTCGGTCAATTTGTGGTCGCAACCGAGCTTCTTACTGGGCATCCAGTCGCCGCATTCGGTGTGTTTAGGCCCCTCGCTCTCTCAGGAGGGCGTATGTTCCCTGAGTTCGAAGTTATCCCGGCAGTCGATATGCAAGACGGCGAGGTCGTCCAACTCGTCCAAGGCGAGCGTGGGACCGAGAAAAGCTACGGCGAACCGGTCGAAGCCGCACGCAAGTGGGTCGATTCGGGCGCGAAAACACTCCACCTCGTTGACCTCGATGGCGCGTTCGAAGGCGAGCGAAAGAACGCTCCTGCGGTCGATTCCGTCCTCGACGCAGTTTCAGTTCCGGTTCAACTCGGCGGCGGGATTCGAACTGCTGACGACGCGCGCGAACTTCTCGAACGTGGCGTTGACCGGGTGATTCTCGGGACTGCGGCGGTCGAAAACCCCGATATCGTCTCCGAACTCGCCGCCGACTACCCCGACGGCGTGATGGTGAGCCTCGACGCGAAAGACGGCGAAGTCCTCGTCTCCGGGTGGACCGAAGGGACCGGTCTCGACCCCGCCGAGGCCGCCGCGCGCTACGAAGAACTCGGTGCGGCCGCGATTCTCTTTACCGACGTGGACGTCGAAGGCCAACTCGAGGGTGTTCAACTCGGAACGACCACGAGTGTTGTCGAAGCCGTCGATATCCCGGTCGTCGCATCGGGCGGTGTGGCCACACTGGACGATATCCGTGCGCTCCGCGATGCTGGTGCGGCGGCGGTCGTCGTCGGGACGGCACTCTACGAGGGTCGCTTTACCTTGGAAGAAGCGATGGACGCCTGAATTCGTCTCAGAGACGGACGTATTTCGTGACGAGTTCCGCGATGGAATCGACCGTTCCGTAGACGCCTGCTGCGACGAACAGCACGCCGATAAGTACGATTTCGGGCCGTGGGGTGTGCAAGAAGGGCGCGCCAAGTGCGAGCATCGCTGTGGTCACGAGGTCACGCTTCGGGTGACTCGTGAGTGCGCACATTATGCGGTCCTCCGTCTCTCTCCCTCGAGAGAATCGCTGGCTACGCCTTTCTGTCTCCCCATTCACTCACCACCGTTGCTCCGGCCGCGAACAGCACGAGTACCCCACCCACTGCGGCCGTCGTTCCTGAAGGAGCGGTGAGCAACAGCCCGCCAATGCAGATGGTATACCCAGCCATCAGCGCTCCTGTTCGATGCATGTGGGTCTCTCTCAGTCAGAAGATATGAAATTCAGGCAGACGTGCGTCTGACACAGCGCCACACAATTTGCACAAACCATTCAGTTCGAGCGACTGTGGGGAGCGCAATCACCTTATGTTCGCCCCTCTTCGAACGCGATATGAGCGACGCCGACCGAACTGCTGCGCTTTCGCGCGAGACGAGCGAGACGACTATCGAGGTGACACTCGATATCGATGGCGATGGCGACGCCGTCGTCGATACGGGAATCGGCTTTTTCGACCACATGCTCGAAGCCTTCGCCAAACACGGACTGTTCGACCTCACGGTCAACTGCGATGGCGACCTCCACATCGACGACCACCACACTATCGAAGACGTGTCCATCGTCCTCGGCGAGGCGTTCGTCGAAGCACTGGGCGACAAGCGTGGTATCGTCCGCTACGCTGACCGTAAGGTTCCGCTCGACGAGGCGGTTGCATCCGTCGTCGTGGACGTCTCGGGCCGTCCGTTCTTCGACTTCGATGGCGACTTCTCGCAACCCTACATCGGCGAGTTCACCAGCCACATGGCCGAACACTTCGCGCTCTCGCTGGCGATGAACGCCGGACTCACCCTCCACGTCGGTGTCGAAGGCGACAACGCTCACCACGAGGTCGAAGCGATGTTCAAAGCACTCGCTCGCTCACTCGACGACGCGACGAAAATCGACCCACGGCGCTCGGACACCCCGAGTACCAAAGGCACCCTCTAATCAGACTTTTCGCAACTGCCCGTTCGTCTCTTCGAGGAGACCGCGTTCGATAGCGTACTCGAAGATGTCGCGTACTTCGTCGTCTTCGAGACTGTAGGCGTTCGCCGCGAGGTCTTCGACGTCGTTTCTATCGACCGGGAATTCGCGGTTCTGGAGGATGCGAATCACCTGTCGGAACTTCGGTGGCTCAGGTCGCAGTTCATCGCCGTTTGCGGTCGAGTTCGCTGGTTCGTCGGCCCCTGTGTCTGCTGTATCGACCGTCTCGTTGTCTTCTTCTTCGTCGGATTCAACCACTTCCTCGGAGGCCAGTTCTCCTTCGGATTCTACGCCCACTTCGACTGTCTCTGTCGATTCCGGTTCCGAGAGTGGGTCTTCGGTCGGTGATTTTTCGGTCAGTGACTCCGACACTGACTCTTGTTCGGGTTCTGGCGCAGGTTCGACAGCATCGACTTCGACGGATGCGGCCCCACCTGCCTGCGACCCAGCCGACTCCGGCGGTCCCGCCGTCGGCTCGGGAGTGACATCGGGTGCGGGCGCGTCGCCGTCCGACACGCCGAGTCTCGTCATGAGCGGTTCGATGACGGAGGTGAGCGTCTCTTGGCAGTCGGCACAGAGGATGACACGGCGCTGGTCCGGAGCGGGGGTGAATTTCGGGGGAAGCACCTCGAAGATTCCTGCGGCGTCGCCACCACAGAAGTCACAGGAGCGAAGTTCGCGCATGCACGAGGTGTCTCCCTGCGGCGGGAAAAACCCTTGTCCACCAGCACTTTCGTCGTATTTCGTGACCTGCTCTCTCTTCGTGGTTCGGCCGTGTTTTTCCATGCCCACGCCGGGGCGAATGTGCTGTCTGACGTACCACTTAATGCGTCAGGACGCAAATCTGCACCCATTCAGATGTTTGACGAGATTATGGAGAAGTTCGAAGGCAGTCCAAGTCAACAGGCTGTCATTCGATTGCTCTTGGAACGTGGATTCTCGGTCAACGACGAGGGGCGAGTCGTTTCCGGCGGTATCGAGATTCCGAACACGGGAATCGCCCGCGAGGCAGGTGTTGACCGCCGCGTCGTCGATTCGACCACCGACGCCATTCTCGCTGACGACGAACTGCGCCGCATCTTCCAGAACATCTCTTCGATTCCGAGTCTGATGGACCTCGCACCCGTGTTGAACCTCTCGGTACTCACCGTCGAAGTCGCCAACGCGGACGAACCCGGTATCGTCTCCACGGTCACGTCGAAACTCGCCGACGCAGGCATCTCGATTCGACAGACTATAAGCGAAGACCCGGAGTTCACCGACGACCCGAAACTCTACCTCATCACCGACGACCCCGTGCCCGGCGAACTCCTCAACGACCTCTCGACGCTCTCGTTCGTTCGCCGTATCACCATCGCATAAACGCCGATTTCTGAACTATCGTTCATGACGGAAATTCTGGTTATTGTTACAATTCGTGAAGTTCTGTCATTTTGGGGATAAGATTCATATAGAAATTTGTGCTACATTGTAGCATGTCCCAATTCCGAACCTGCCTGTGCTGTGGTTCCACGGTCTCCCAGACGAGCCACTTCTGTGGCGTTTGTATCCAAAACGGCTGTACCTCCTACGCGAATTCCTGCGGATTGTAACCTCTCTTTGTGCGAATGTTTTTGAGTGCCGCGTCGCCAACTCGGAGTCATGACTACCGCCTATCGCACCGTTTCGGGCCGGGCCGACGCGCGGTTTGACGTCCAAGGTTCGGAGTTCATCGGATACATCTCCCCTGCCGAGACGGTCGAAGACGCGGAGGCGTTTATCGACGAAATCGAGGCGAAGCACCCGGATGCGACCCACAACGTTCCCGCCTATCGCGTTCCCGCCGGGTCGTCCTCGTCGTCGGTTCCGGGCGGTGGCAACGTCATGCTCCGCGAGTACCAGAGCGACGACGGCGAACCGACCGGGTCGTCGGGCAAACCCGCGCTCAACGTCTTAGTCCAACAAGACATCCGCAACGTCGTCGTGGTCGTCACTCGTTACTATGGCGGGACCAACCTCGGCGTCGGCGGCCTCGCCCGGGCCTACTCACGGGCCGTCAAAGAGGCACTCGACGCGGCGGGCGTCGTCGAAGAGATTCCTCACGAGCGATTCACCGCGACAGTCGAGTACGACGACTCGGGGAGTGTGCGAGGAATCTTAGAATCGACGGGCGTTGAGTTCGACGCCGACTACGACCAGCAGGTGTCGTTTGCGGTTCGCGTTCCCATCGAAGACGCCGACGAACTTCGAGATAGACTCAGGAGTGCGACGAGCGGACGCGTCGAACTCGAATAAAAGGGTGTTTTCGGTCGAACCGTCGCGTTAGTCGGTCGGTTCGGCCATTGCTTCGGGTGCGGGTTGACTGCCGTCCCGAGTTTCTCGCTTGTTCTTCAGCGCGAGCGCCCCGAAGATGACGCCACCCACGGCGCGCATTCCGAGGTCGACGATGACTCCGCCGGGTGCCGCGCCGACGAGTCCGAGTGCCCCACCGAGGTCGAAGATGGCGTTCAAGAGCAGCGACGGTGCCATGAGGAAGAACGCCGAGAGTGCGAACAGCGCGCGTTCGGAGCGACTCACACGGGTGTAGAGATACCCGATGACCGTCGCACCCAGCGCGATGACGCCGATAAAGACGCCCGCGACGGGGATGACGACCTGCGGAACGAACCACCCGAGGTCGATTACGTCGGCGAACGTGATGACTTTCGCCGCCTCACCCCGCCCGCGAAGGAGCAGGATGCCCGGCGTGAGTGCGAACGCGAACGGAACGACCGCCTTGTTGAGCGAGAGCGAGAAGGCTTTCGTCCCCGTTCGGAACGGATTGGACCGGGCAATCCCGGATGCAGCATACGCTGCGACCGCCACCGGTGGTGTGATGTCTGCGATCACCCCGAAGTACAGGATGAACAGGTGGGCCGCAAGAAGCGGGATATCCGAGGACTGAGCGATTGCCGGACCGAGGAGCGACACCAGAATGATGTACGTCACGGTCGTCGGCATGCCCATCCCGAGGATGATAGAGGCAATCGCGGTGAAGAGCAAGAGCAGGACGATAGACCCGCCTGCGACTGCCTTGATGAGCGCGGTCAGGTTCGGACCGAGGCCAGTCGCACTGACGACGCCGGGGATGATACCGGCGGCGGCGACGGCGATGACGACTTCGGTCGAAGTACGCGCACCGGAGTCCATCGACTTGCCGATGAACGTCACGTAGCGGAACGCGTTGATGTCCGAGAGCGACGGGCGCGAGAGCTTCGTCGAAAGCTTGTCTGCCGTCTCGTCCACTGCGTCGTCGAACCGGAGCAGTGGTGCATCGAGGTTTGGCCGCGCCAGCATGATTGCGAGGCTGACGAAGATGACGATGTAGCCGAGGTTGCCCGCGGCAGCAAACAGTGCGCCACCGAGCGAGAGACCCTCGCCGCCAGCGCCAGCAATCGCGTCGGGGAGGCCGACACCGGTCGTGAGGAACGAGACGACCTGTGCGAGATACACCGCGCCAATCGTCCCGAGCAGGGGTATCTTCGTCCGCTCGTTGTACGCGGCCACTGCGGCGAGCAACGCCATGATGGCGATGAGCGTGAACCACGCAGAGCGAGCGACGGTCAGTCGCTCGACGATGAGATAGAACATGAGCAACCCGAGCGGGAGGAGGTAGAACCACCCGCGAGAGAGATGCTGTCGTATGTTGACGACCTCGGAGCGGTCGAGTCCCCCGATGTTCGCCCGCGTGGCTTCGAGGTGGACCATCACCCACACCCCGAAGAAGAACACGATAGCCGGAATGGTCGCGGCGATGATGATGTCCGCGAAGGGCACGCCGATGAACTCAATCATCAGGAAGGCGGCCGCGCCCATGACCGGTGGGAGAATCTGTCCACCGGAGGATGCAGATGCTTCGACTGCGCCCGCGAACTCAGAGCGATACCCGGATTTCTTCATGAGCGGGATGGTGAACGCACCGGTCGTCACGGTGTTCGCAATCGACGAGCCGGAGATCGTTCCCATGAACCCGGAGGCGAGAATCGACGCCTTGGCCGGGCCACCTTTTCGCGTTCCGGTTGCGGCGTACGCGAGATCGATAAACCACTGACCCGCACCAGACATCTCCAAGAACGCGCCGAACAGGATGAAGATGTAGATGAACTGCACCGAGACGGTGACCGGAATCCCGAAGACACCGTTTTCGGTGTTGTACCAGAGGTTCTGGATGATGTTCGTCCACGACCCCTGCGGAATCGAGAGGACGCCGACGATGGGCATGCTCGGCGAGATGAGGTAGCCCCACCGCGCGTAGACGATAAAGGACGCGACGATGATAGTCAGGTAGAACCCGAGCGAGCGCCGCGTCGCTTCGAGCACGAGGAACACGCCGACGATTCCGAGGAAGAACGGATAGGAGATGTCCGAGAACGGAAGGAGACCGATGAGACCCATCGCCGCGTTGGCGATGAAATCGACCCCCAAGACGTCACCGAGTGCGGCGAAGGGCATGCTCAGATACTCCGCGACGCTTCGGCCTGCCGAGAGACCGAACACGCGGAGGCGCTGAATCTCGCCCCACTCCATCACCATGTAGAGTGCCGTCGCCGCGGCGAGTATCATGAACACCACGTCGAGTGGCGTCACACGCTCGCGTTCGGGGTCGACGGCGAGCCATCGAACCCCGCGACGGAGCCCGTCTGCGGCGCGCGTAATGGGGCTGTCTTCACCGAACCGCGAGGCGAGTGTTGGAACGACTCGCCCGAGGCGACGAGCGAACGCGCCGTGCCCGGTCGTCGGCGGAAACAGGATGAACGCCAAGACGAGCGCGAATGCGACGTGGACGGCGTTGACCTGCAACAGTTGCAGCGCGCCGAGCGACACTTCGCCCACCAGTGGAAGCGTCGCAGAGAAGTCGAAGCCGCGTGCGGCCAGCCACGACTGGAAGAGGGAAAAGGAAATTGCGATAATCGAGGTGACGATGGCGGCCCACCCAGTGAGGGTCCGCTTTCGCTCGATTCCTTCGAGCATCTCCTGTGCCTCTTCTTCGGATAGCTCTTCGTCTGTACTCTCGCCTGCCTCGTCCGAAGGAGTGCCTCCATCGGGTAGCACGGCTGGCGAGGTGGTGTCGCTTTCCGTCCACTCGTCGGACTCGCGGCCACCACAGTTCTCGTCGGAAGGGTCGTTGCCTCGACCCTCGTCGTGTATTCGGTTCGTCATTGGTCAGTCGGTAGTCAGTGGAGGGCTGCGTCGAGTACGGACTGGTTCGTCACGCTGAGTCGGACCGTTCGCGCATCCGAGAGCGCTACTAGGTCATACGTCTTCTCTCCTACGTGGAGTTTGTGCCCCGCGACGTGGCCGGGCTTGACGTAAATTTCCTCCCAGCTTCCTTCGGGGTCGAAGACGTACGACCCGTTTTCTTTGTGTACGTCGGCACGGGCGGGAAGTCCCCAACCGTACGATTCGAACTCCATTCTCGTCATCTCGAGTTCACCGTTCCGGACGGTGTACTCGTCGAGGACACGTGTCTTTTCGACACTGTGGTTGTATTCGACCGAGACAGTCGAGTTTTCCGAAACGTGCTGTGTCAAAAGAACCTCGCCGGTCTCTGCATCTTCGACGACGAGTGCTTGCCCCGCTGGGACCGCGGCACTGCCGCCGACAGCGAGTGCTAAGATGGCGAAGACGACGAGGAGACGTTTTGCTGTCGAGTCGAGCATTGAAAGAGGTGAAAGTGTGCGGTTCTGTGGACGCTTGCCGACCGATTAGCCGAAGTAGGCCTGCGCGCCGGGGTGCAGTTCGATGGACATGCCGTCCTGTGCGGTTTCCTTCGAGATGAAGTCGGTCTTGATGGTGAGGTCGTCCACGTTGTCGAAGATAGCCGCGCTGACTTCTTCGACGGTTGCATCAGGCTGTTCGGCGTTGGTCGCAATCATCGCCTGCACGGAGACGGTCGGGACGGCCGATTCGAGACCGTACGTACCGGCCGGAATCTCGTCGTCCGCGTAGAACGGTGCTGCACCTTTGACGGCTTCGCGGTCCTCGCCATCGACGGGGACGACGACGACATCCTCGGTTGCGGCGAGTTCTTCGATTGCGCCGACTGGCCAGCCACCGACGACGAACGCGGCGTCGATGTCACCGTTCTTCAGCTGGTCGGATGCCTGCGAGAAGCCAGTGTTCTGCTCGGAGTAGTCGCTGATTCCGAGGGCTTCGAGAATCTGGAGGGCGTTGACCTGCGTACCCGAACCGAGGTCACCGGTGTTGATGGTCGCACCCGAGAGGTCGCCGACCGACTCGATGCCGGTGTCTGCGAGCGTGATGATGTGAATCGTCTCAGGGTAGAGCGTCGCAACGCCACGGAGGTTCTCGACGGGGTTCCCCTGGAACGCTTCGATACCCTCACCGTTGCGTGCGAAGTAGGCAACGTCGTTCTGAATCAGTGCGAAGTCGGCGTCGCCACGGGCGAGACTGCCGACGTTCTCGACGGATGCACCGGTCGATTGGACCTGGAGCGTGAAGTCCGTGTTCGCTTCGACGACGGACTTGAACTCGTTGGAGAGTGGGAAGTACGTCCCACCGGTACCACCAGCGTGCCACGAGAGACGGGACGAACCGCTCTCGTTTCCACCTTCCGTGGTCGTCTCTTCGCCGCCAGATTCAGTGGTCGTGTCTTCGGCGGTCGTGTCTTCGCCACCGTTGCCACCAGTACAGCCAGCGAGGCCTGCAACGCCGGCGACGCCTGTTGCTGCGATAAACTCTCGACGGTTAAGTTTCCGAGTCATACACTACTATTGGTATTAATTAATATATAGGCCTGTTCATGTCAACACAAAACATGTGTATATTTTCACACCAATTGTAATAAATCATTATTATGGTATTGTTGTTAAATGCTAATCATTGGCAATAGAGTCTATTTCGCGCCACCTTTGACAAATATGCACAACAATTCTCTCGAAATATAGAACTGGTAACATGATGGTGCAGATTCGACCCAAACAGAAGGGGTTCGAATCGTGGGGGAGGTTCGTGTGGGCGTTCTGTCGGCAGGGTATCTCACAATAGTGTTCTATGGGTCCGTTTCGGAACACCTTCGATAACAGAAAAATCTAACGCTGTCTCTCGATTTTCGACTCGAAGAAAGGGGGTTCTTAGTCGACGATGATGTCGGCGTCCGACGATTCGCGGTTCGACGACGGCGACATCTGTTCTTGATATTTCGTAATCCACTCGGCGAAACACGTTGGACAGAACCGCTGGCTATCGACTGTCGAGCGGTCGACTTGGAGTCGAACGTCTCGGGCAAGTGCGTCTTCGACCGATTGGCCGCACCCGTCGCAAGGGTCACTCATCGGTGCGTACCTCCTGTCGCGCGAATCTCGTCCATGCTTCCGAAGTCCGCGGGGGGTAACTTAGTCGTTACCCGCCCAACTCGCGTTTACGTCGTGCGGAAGGCGCGGTCGCCTGCGTCTCCGAGACCGGGGACGATGTAGCCGTCGTCGTCGAGGTAGTCGTCGATAGAGACCGTCAGAAGGTCGATGTCGGGGAACTCGTCACCGACGCGAAGCAGTCCGTCGGGGGCCGAAACGGCCGAGAGAACGAACAGTTTGGCCGGGTCGACGCCGTCGTTGTTGTCGAGGATGTGGTCGAGGACCGAACACATCGTCGAACCCGTCGCTAGCATCGGGTCGGCCACGATGACGGTGTCCTTCTCGGTGATTTCGGGGAGTTTCACGTAGTCGATGGTGATGGGGAAGTTTCCATCGTCGTCCATGCCCGCTTCCTCGTCGCGCCCGGCAGAGATGACACCCTGCTTTGCGCGTGGGAACGCCTTGAGCAGGCCTTCGACGAAGGGCGTCGCGGCGCGAAGCACGTTGATGATGACGACATTGTCCAGTCCTTTCACACGCTCGCCGGTCGTCTCTGCCAGCGGCGTCTGGATGCTGACGTACTCGGTTTCCATGGCCCCGTCGATGATTTCGTAGCCACAGATGCGGCCGAGTTTGACCAGCCCTTTCCGGAACGCTACCTGCGTCGTTTCCACGTCGCGGAGGCGCGAGAGCGTGTCCTTCGCCAGCGCATGCGTGAGTACGTACGCATCGTCTCGGTCTTCAATCGGCATTACCGAATAAGCGGATTCCCGAAGGACATAAAACCGGCTATCGGCCGCCCAGACGAACGTTTGCTGTACGTTGACGAGCGACTGACTTACTTCGTCACGAGGTAGGTTATCGCCGTGAGTACCAGCGCCGCCGTGACGACGTTGACGACGTTGAACGTCCAGAGACTCGCGTAGTCGAGCGCCCAGACGACGACTGTTGCGAATATCGACGAGAGGATGATGTTCATCACGAGAAGCACTCGCGGGTCGCCTTCGCCCCATTCGATGCCACCTTCGGCTTCCTCGCTCATTGGTCCGCCTCCGGTTCGGCGAGAGCCACTTCCGCACCGGGTTCTGTTGGGAAGTGCTGGTCCGTGTCGCTTGCGGCGTCCAGTGCGTGTTCGTCCAACGCCGCCACGAGCGCGTCTTCGTCGATGTCGCGGCCGATAAAGACCAACTCCGTGCGCTTGTCGCCGTACTCGTCGTGCCACGACAGTTCGGGGTGGTTGCGACGATAGGTGTCCTGTTCGAACTCCGGCAGCGAGGCAATCCACGGGCCACTGGCGGTGAGATACGCCGACGGTCCGGCCTGACTGTAGGTGTACTGGACGTCTTCTGCCCCACCGACCCACACGGTTCCTTTCGAACGAATCACCGAACTCGGCAGGTCGCCGAGTACCGATTCGAGGCCGTCGGGGTCGAACGCGGCACGTCGTCGGTAGACGAACGACGTGATGCCGTAGGTCTCCTCGGCGTGCGAAACGACGGCGTGGTCGTGGTCGTGGCTGTGGTCCTCACTGTTGTGGCTGTGGTCGTGACCGTGGTCACTCTCATCGCCTTCGGTCTCCAGTGCCGCCCGCCACCCGACCGGTGCCTCGGGGTCGTAGAGGTCGGCGAGCAACGTGTCGATATCGACGTTGCTGTGGGCCGTCTCGACGATGTCTGCTTCTGGTCGGAGCGCGCTCACCACGTCGCGGACACCCGCTAACTCCTCGTCTGAGACGAGGTCACGCTTGTTGAGTACCACGAGGTCGGCGCTCTCGACCTGTTCGACCAGCAGGTCTGAGAGTGGTCGAACCTCACCGTCGCTGTCTTCGGCGATAGTTTGGTCGGGGTCACCGCCCGCGAAGGTATCCGCGAAGAGGCGTGAATCGACGACGGTGACGAGTCCGGCGATATCGTATCGCGCGGCCGCGCGCGAGGTGACGAAGAGACGAGCGACTGGGCCGGGTTCGGAGACGCCGGAAGCTTCCACGACGAGGTGGTCGAACGACCGTTCTTGGGCGAGGCGGACGACTGCCGTTTCGAGGTCGTCCTGAAGTTCACAGCAGATACACCCGTTCGATAGCTCTGTGACTCCCCCGCCGACCGCGAGGTCGGACTCTGCGGCGACCAACTCGGCATCGACGTTCACTTCACCCATGTCGTTGACGAGGACGGCGATATCTCTCCCGTCTGCGTTCGTCAACAAGTGGTTGAGCAGCGTCGTCTTCCCTGCGCCGAGGCTTCCGCCGAGGATAGTCACGGGGATGGTATCCCGCGTAGTCATAGGCGGGCCTACCTCGCCCTCGTATAAGAAGCCGTGGGTATCTTCGGTGTAAATTCATGAGCGATACGCTTTTGCACGGGGGATGGTGACACTGTAAACTGATGACCCTCGCCGCGCGAATCGAGTCGTTCCGACTGCTGGTCGAAGAGTGGGTTCGGGGACTCTATCACGGGATGATTACCCACCCTGCCTACGAGAAAATCGAGAAGCAGGCAGAAGACTACGAAGACGCGTTCATGCTCGCGTGCTTCCCCGATGCGTTCGGCATCCCCTCGCCCGTCTCCTACTACACGGCGGAACTCCTCCCCTACCTCGAAGACGAGTTCGAAGCGTGGGAACGACGGATGTGGGACCGGGGTTCGTTGCTCGAACGAAAAGGCCACCAGTACCACTTCTAATATGCGTAAATTCGTCTTCTTCGGCGGCAAAGGCGGCGTCGGTAAGACTACCATGTCGAGTGCGTACGCGGTCAAGTGTTCACGAGCAGGCTTGCAGACGCTCCTCGTCTCGACCGACCCGGCACACAGCACTCGCGACGTGTTCGACCAAGAGTTTACAGACGAACCATCTCCTGTCGAGGGCGAACCCAACCTCGATGCGATGGAAATCGACCCCGAGACAGAGGTTCGAGACCATCTGATGGAGACGAAGCGGGCGCTCTCCGACCAGGTGAGTCCGGCGATGGTGAACGAAATCGACCGCCAAATCGAGATGTCTCACCAGACACCCGGGGCACACGAATCCGCGCTGTTCGACCGCTTTATCGAGGTCATGCGCGATTCGGACGAGTACGACCGGGTCGTCTTCGACACCTCGCCAACCGGCGGGACGCTTCGACTTCTCTCGCTCCCGGGGTATCTCGACGGGTGGATTCAGCGACTCATCCACAAGCGCAAACAGTCGGTCAAACTGTTCGAACGCGCCGCAATCGGCAACAACGAGCCTCGAAGAATGATGGACGGTGACCCGATTATCGCCCGCCTCGAAGCTCGACGCGACAACTTCTCGTTCGCCGCGGAGACGCTTCGAAACGATGCGGCGTTCTTCCTCGTCGTCAACCCCGACCAACTCTCGATTTGGGAGACGAAACGAGCAGTAGACGAACTGGACTCCTACGACCTATCGGTTCGTGGCCTCGCGGTCAATCGCCTGACGCCCGAGCCGGACCCCGACGAAGAGGGACGGGGGGCACGGTTCTTGCGCGACAGAGTCACAACTGAGCAAGACCGACTCGACGAACTCCGCGAAGACCTCGAACCCCCGCTCGTCGCCACAATCGAGACACGCATCGCCGAAGTGAAAGGAGATTTCCTCGGCGAGGTTGCCGACGAACTCGACATCGACGTCGAACCTGACGACGCATAACGACCGACTCGTACTGAACGAGAACGGAACTGGTAATTTCCAGATATTTGCCAGATACAACTTCTCCGTCATCTCTCCTCCGTTACCTGTTATTCGTCCGTGATAGTTTCACAACTATCGTTAACGTTAAGTTAGATATATCCGTGTCGGGCAATGGGGCAGAGTACCATGGTACAAGTCATTTGGCTGGTTGCAGCGGTTGTAGCGTTGTTTACCGTCGGATATTTCGGATATTCGCGGTACCTTGCGCAGTTCGTCGATCTCGACGACAGTCGTGATACACCGGCACACAAATACGAAGACGGTCAAGAGTACGTTCCGGCGAAGAAGCCGGTGCTACTGGGGCATCACTATTCGAGTATTGCAGGCGGCGCACCTATCGTCGGCCCGATTACGGCCGGTGTGGTGTGGGGATGGCTTCCGGCGCTGGCATGGATTGCGATCGGTAATCCGCTGCTCGGCAGTGTACACGACTTCGTGTCGCTTTCGAGCAGTTTGCGACACGACGGAAAGTCGATTGGATACATCATCGGTGAGTACGTCGGCGAACGCGGCAAGAACATGCTTCTTTGGTTCGCGTTCCTGACGATTGTACTGGTTGTCGCGGTGTTCGCCCTCGTGGTGGCAATCGTGTTCAACGCGTATCCCGAGGCGGCAACTGCGAGTTTGGTATACATCGTTCTCGCAGTGTTCTTCGGGGTTTACCTGTACCAACTCAATCTGCCGTTCCTGCCGGGAACCGCCGCGTTCGTCATCGCGATGTTCGCCGGTGTCTACGCGGGCATTCAGTTCCCAATTGCAATCTTCGAGCCAGCGGCGCGTGCTCCCGCATCGACGCTCGTTCTGCTCGGAGACGGTGGCGCGTGGCTCCCCGGTGCGGGAGCCTTCGGTGCAAACGCAGCGGCGTGGGTGCCGATTATCCTCCTGTACGGTGCGATTGCGAGCGCCCTTCCGGTCTGGGTGCTTCTCCAACCGCGTGACTACCTCTCGTCGTTCCTGCTCTACGCAGGCGTCGGTGGGTCGCTCGTTGCAATCGTGGTCGGGACGTTCGTCACGAACCCGACCCAACCGCTCGTGACCAACCTCGAACCCTTCTACGGGTTCATCGGTCGCTCCGGCGCACCACTATTCCCACTCCTGTTCATCACCATCGCGTGTGGGACCATCAGCGGTTTCCACTCGCTCGTCTCTTCGGGGACCACCTCGAAGCAACTGAACAAGGAGAGCGACGCACGGATGATTGGCTACGGTGGCATGCTCGGCGAAGGCCTGCTCGCTACCGTCGCACTCGCAACGGTCGCTATCATCGCTCCCGACGTGGGTGGCGGTATCGGCCTCGCACTTCCGACGTTCGCAACTGGTGGCGGTGTCATCCTGTCGAGCTTCGGTATTCCGACGAGCTTCGGTGGCCCGTTCATGGCTCTCGTTCTCGTGAGTTTCTTGCTCACCTCGACTGACACGGCTGTGCGTCTCGGCCGCTACATGATGGAAGAGATCATCGGCACGCCCGAGTCGCCGGTCGAAGAGTTCGCGTCTGACCGCTACGGTAACGCACTTGTCCAGTCCGTGCCCGCGTACCTGCTCATCACGAGTGGGTCGTGGCTCACGCTCTGGCAACTGTTTGGTGGCGCAAACCAGCTCCTCGCTGCGATGGCACTCCTGACGGCGACTGTCTGGCTCGCCAACTGGGACGACTCCAAGCAGCTTCTCAGCACCGGCGGCCCGATGGCGCTCATGACGACCATCACCACGCTCGGTCTGCTGTGGCTGGTCTTCCACGACAACATCTACGCGAAGTTCATGAACGGCGAATGGATGGCCGACGCTGGCATCTTCGCTATCCTCTCGTCGGTCGTGCAGATAGTCATCGCACTCGTACTCATCTACCTGGCACTCTCGCTGGCGAAGATGGGCTACGACAACATCCAAGACGCCCGCGACTCCAGTGGTGGCAGTGGCGGTCGTCCGACGCCGAGCGACGACTAAAAAATAGAATCGAACCGTCGATTCGCTTTTTTTTATTTGCGTAACCGGTCGAGGAGCCGCTGCACCAACCCACCCGAGGCAGTCGGCGACACGTCGGTCCAGAGCGTAAACGCGGCGACCGAATCGGCACTCGGACTCGCAATGGCCGTCTCCGTCTCGGGAGAGACGACGGCGACGTTCATCTCGAAGTGGCCGTAGTAGCCGAATTTGAGGAGCGTTCGGTCCGAAAAGTCGCTGACGAACGAGTGTACGTCGTCGGGAACGTCGGGTGCGATGAGGACGAACGTAAAGTCCGTCCCGAAGTGTTCTTCGCTCGGTTCGACCCACTCGTCGCTGAGTCTGTGGCCGAGTTCGACGAGTCGTTCGAGTTCGGCAATCGTCGCGGTATCGACGTAGCGAGCGAAGAGATACTCTTTCGCGTGGTGGTTCGCGTAGTTAATCGACTGATGGACGAACTGTTTCTGCGTCTCCATCCGCATCGACCCGAAGAGGTCGAACTGCTCTCCGTGGATGCTGTAGTCCTGTTCGAGGTCGTAGTTGAACATGAGGCGGTCCGAAACGCGGTCGAGATACTCGTCGTCCCAGACCGGCGGGTCGAACTCCTCGTCGGGTCGCGCGCCGTCGCTCATTCGTCGGGTTCGTAGGGCGAGGCGTCGCCGGAGACTGCGGGTGCGCCGATAGCCAAGAGTTCGACTGCCTCCGTCGCGTCTGCAGGGTTGTGAGCCCGGTGTGGGCTTTCGGGGTCGGCGACGAACGTGCTTCCTTCCGCCACTTCGAACGTTTCTTCGGGCGTTTCGACGAAAAGAGTGCCCGAGAGGACGTAAAACGCTTCTTCCTGTTCAGAGTGAGAGTGATACATCAGCGGCGGTTGCTCGCCGGGTTCGGCCCGGAAGTAGTTGAGCGCGAAGTTTTCTAATCCACCTGCGGAACCGATGCGGCGGAGTTCGCACGGGCGTTCGGGAACCTCCTCTACGTCGTCAGTTGCGACAACTCGATATCCCATGAGACGTGGCACCACGTTCGGACTGATAAAGCCGTCGCGAACCTGTGCAAAACCAAGGTTTATTCGTGATGATTCCGAATAACTCGTCTATGGCGGACACGAAGCGCGAAGCGTGCGGACGGTGTTCGTTGACCACTGTCGTCGATGCGACGGCCAACGAGAGGATGGACCCGTTCGACGGCGACCGTATCGAACTCGACGACGGCGAACTCCGTCGGACCTCACCGGCAGCGTGGTTCGAAGGTCTCTCTGCCCGTCTCGATGCACTCGCCGAACGGGTCATCTATGGTTCTCGCTAACACATCGCGACAGATTGCTCGTAGAGTTTATACCTTCTAGCGCCTATTCCCGTCAACGACATGGAAGAGAGCATCTCCGGGTTCAAGCGCCGAGGCACCTGGGGCGAGGTGGTGGAACACGGCGAACGCGTGACGCGCGCGCTCGCCGACGCCGGGACGGAAGGCCCCGCTTTTGAGGAATGGGACGACTGGCGACCGAAATCACACGAACGCCTTGGAGAAGACGTAAACAAGAAGACAGCAGAGAAAGCGAGCATCGCCGAAGGAGAGGGTGAGAAGGCCGGAAAGAGTCCGAACGACGACCTCAAAACGGCAGGTGAGAAACTCACGGACTCCTACGAGAAAGTCGAAGAGGGTGACGGCGAGAGCGCAGTCGAATCGTGGCAAGACTCGATTAACTACGTCGCGCGTGCCGCCGACTCCGCCGGGCGAAAGGCACTCCGCAAGGTCGAAGACACCGTATACCGGAAAGTCATGACCCAACTCGCGCCGTACTACTTCGACAACGAACTCGTCAGCGCCAACATCCAGCAGGTTGGCCGCGGGTCGGACGAAGAACAGTTCGTCTTCGAGGTGAACGTCAACGACGACGAACTGAAAACGACCGTCTCGGACCTCCTCCAGCAGTTCGAGGACGAGGTGGACCGCTGGCACATCGATACCGAGAAAGATACCGAAGTCGCTGAAGTCGTCGAAGGTGTCGAAGTGACCGACGCCGAGCGCGAGTCAGAGTCGCCGACGCGTTCGACCACCAACTGAGGGTTCCCCTTCGACAATACTGATACTGGCGGCCAGTCATGTGTTCGTATGCCCGAGCCACTTCACATCGAGTCCGGTGAGTTGACCGCGGACGAAATCCTCGACCACCTCCGAGATGGTCGCCGTCTCATCGTCCGCGCCGAGATGCTCGGCGGGATTCACGAAGTAACACTCCGCCACGACGGGAAGATTTTCTACTGCGATACCCCCACGACCCTCCACAAACACGAAGACGAAGAGGGGATGCGAACGTGCGTGATGAAGATGGGCTACGCCAAGCAGTGAGCAACACCAGGTTCCGCGACGTGAGGGTTTAATTCGGCTCACGCCGAAGAGTTGTGCATGGCTGACGCACCGGATTTGGAAGATCTGATAGAGACCAACGACCCGAGTTTCGGGCACGTCCTCGCCTGCGTCTTCGGAATCCAGCGCCACGAGAGTCGAACGTATCTCGCACTCCTCGACAACCCGGGAAGTACCGTCGCAGAACTCGCAGAGATTCTCGACCGGGACCGAAGCAACGTGAATCGCTCGCTGACGACGCTCTTGGACAAGGGACTTACCGAGCGAAAACGCCGCTTGCTCGACCCCGGCGGATACGTCTATCAGTACACGGCGACGCCGCTGCCGGAGGCAAAAGAGATGATGCACGCCGCACTCGACGAGTGGGCCGACACGGTTCACAGCCGAATCGACTCGTTCGGGCAGTAATTTTTCGCCAACTTCGCTGACACGAAATTTCGTTCGGCAGGTGCCGCCCGAACCCTCCCGTTTTTGTCCCTCTGGTGCCACCGCCCGACCAATGAGCCTCGAACTCACGGCACCCGCCCAAGAAGAGCCAGCCGTCGCCGACGACGGTGCATGGCTCGAATGTATCGAATGCGGCGCACAGTTCGCGCCGTTCGAGGACATTCGATACACGTGTGACGACTGTGACAGTCTCCTCGAAGTTCGCTACGCCGAACCCGCGACGTGGGACGACTTCGACGGCCGCGGCGTCTGGCGCTACAACGCTGCGCTCCCGTTCGAAGAAGGCGTCTCGCTTCCCGAAGGTGCGACGCCACTCCACGAAGTACCTCGTCTCGAAGCCGACGTCGGCGTCGAAACGCTCCGCATCAAGCACGAAGGGATGAACCCAACGGGGTCGTTCAAAGACCGCGGCATGACCGTCGGCGTCCGCGTCGCTAAGGAACTCGGCGTGAACCGTCTCGCCTGCGCATCGACCGGTAACACCTCTGCGGCACTCGCGGCGTACGGCGCCCGCGGTGGCATGGAGACGCTCGTCCTCCTCCCCGCTGGCAACGTTGCGGCCGGGAAAATCGCCCAGGCGTCGCTCCACGACGCTCGCATCCTCGAAGTCGATGGCAACTTCGACTCCTGTCTCGATATCGTCCAGGAACTCGCGGACATGGGCGAAGTCTACTTGCTCAACTCGCTGAACCCCTTCCGCCTCGAAGGCCAGAAGACCATCGGCCTCGAAATCCTCGAAGAGTTCTTCGACGACTACGACACGTACCCGGACCGCATCGTCCTCCCCGTCGGCAACGCGGGCAACACCTCTGCGCTCTACAAGGCGTTCCGCGAACTCGTCCAGTCGGGTGCGCTCGACGCCGAAGACGTGCCAAAACTCACCGGCGTCCAAGCAGAGGGTGCCGCGCCGATGGTCGAAGCCATCGAAAACGGCTGGGACGAGACCCGCCGCTGGGACGAAGTGGAGACGCGCGCCACCGCGATTCGCATCGGCAATCCGGTCAACGCACCCAAAGCACTGCCCGGTATCCGCGAGACGGGCGGCACTGCCGTCGCCGTCTCGGACGAGGAGATTACCGACGCACAACGTGACCTCGCCGCAGAAGGCGTGGGCGTCGAACCGGCATCCGCGGCCTCCGTCGCCGGTCTCCGAAAACTCCGCCGTGAAGGCGTCGTCGGTGACGACGAACAGGTCGTCTGTCTCACCACCGGCCACCTGTTGAAAGACCCCGACGCGGCCTTCGAAGCGGGCGACGACCCCGAACCCGTCGCCAACGACACCGACGCCGTCCTCGACCTCCTCGCTAAATAGCGGCAGACGGACGCAAGTTGCTCGTCTGACACATTCTTTTTGCTGTGTGTCCCGTTGTCACGACTATGTCTGCTTCCAGCATTCCGACCGGAACCGTCAGTTCGGGGGGCTCCGGGTCGAGAACCTACCCGCGGGACGGCGGGGTTTCAGTTTCGCGCTCACCACCATCGACCGAAACCGAGCGACTGCACCGCCAAAATGCGGCGCTTCGGAAGGCAAACGAACGCCTTCGACGCCAACTCGCCATCCAAAAGCGTGACCGCCAGTCGGTCATCGACGGCTACGAGCAGTTGCTCTCGGAGGCTCAGTCACCGCGTCAAAAACGAGAGAAAGTGCCGACTGGTCTCGTGAGTCGCCTCAGGTCGTTCGTTCGCCGACTCAGAGTGTGATGATATCCACGTCGATGATGCGGTCATCGGCGAGGAGTTCGTTTCGAACCGCGTCCGGAACTTCGTTGTCGAGGTTGTAGACGGTGAGTGCTTCACCACCGGGTTTTGCACGGCGAGCGTTGAACATGCCTGCGATGTTCACGTCGTTGTCGCCGAGGACCGTTCCGATGAGGCCGATGACACCGGGTTTGTCGTAGTTGCGAGCGACGAGCATCTGCCCGTGCGGAATCGCGTCGAGACGGTAGCCGTTGATACGGACGATACGTGGGTCGTCGCCTGCGAAGAGGGTTCCTGCGATGGTCATCTCTTCGTCGCCGTTGCGGACGGTGACGCTGACGAGACTCTGGAAATCCTCCGACTGGCGGGACTTCGACTCGGTGACGTCGATACCGCGCTCTTTGGCGATGCGCGGCGCGTTGACGGCGTTGACCTGCCACTCGAGCGGTGTGAAGACGCCTTTGAGCGCCGAGGCGGTGACGAGTTCGAGGTCTTCGGCGGCGATGTCGCCGTTGTAGGTCACTTCGACTTCGCTGATGCGACCGTCGAGCAGTTGGGCGGCGATTTTGCCCGCGGTTTCGGCGAGGCCGATGTAGGGGCGAATGCGCGGGAAGGCGCTCTCATCGACCGAGGGCGCGTTGAGCGCGTTCATAACCGGTTCCTCGCGGAGTGCGGCGACAACCTGGTCTGCGGTCGAGGTAGCGACGTTCTCCTGTGCTGCCGAGGTGGATGCGCCGAGGTGCGGCGTGACCACGACGTCGTCAACCGACAGCAGTGGGTTGTCGGATGCGACGGGTTCGTCGGCGAACACGTCCACTGCGGCCCCGTCGAGGACGCCGGAATCGACAGCTTCGGCGAGTGCGGCTTCGTCAACGACGCCACCGCGAGCGCAGTTGATGAGGTAGCCGCTTCCCATCGTCTCCAGTTCTTCGGTCGAGATGAGGTTCTTCGTCTCGGGCGTCAGGGGCGTGTGAACCGTCAGGAAGTCTGCGCGCGAGAGACACTCGTCGAATCCCACGAGTTCTGCACCGAGTTGCTCGGCGCGTTCTTCGCCGATGTAGGGGTCGTAGGCGACGATACTCATGCCGAGCGAGGAGAGTTTCTTTGCGACCTCTTGGCCGACGCGACCCAGACCGATGACGCCGAGGGTCTTGCCGTTGACCTCGGTGCCGAGGTAGTCGGACTTGGCCCACTCGCCGCCTTTCAGGCGGGTGTGTGCCTGCGGAATCGAGCGCGCGGCGGCAAAGCCCATGGCGACGGTGTGCTCGGCGGCGGCACGAACGTTGCCTTCGGGGGCGTTCGCGACGATGACACCGTGTTCGGTGGCAGCCTCGATGTCGATGTTGTCGACACCGATACCGGCGCGGCCGACGATGATGAGGTCGGATGCGGCCTCGAACACTTCGGCTGTGACCTGCGTTCCGGAGCGGACGATGAGTCCGTTCGCGTCAGAAACTGCATCGAGCAGTGCTTGACCTTCGACATCGTACGCAGTCTCAACCTCATAACCGGCCTCTCGAATCCGGTCGAGACCCGCGTCGGCAATCGGGTCCGTGACGAGTACCTTCATGCGCGTACGGTCAAACTCATCGGGGTTAAGGATTGCCACAACGGCCTATATCGTGAACATGTGAGTGTCTCGCATGATGACAGACTTGTCTTCGAATCCACTCGATAGCTCAGATTCTGCCAACGCGGAAGGTTTGAAACCCCACGGGAACGACGGACAACCAACGCATGCGAATCATCGCCTTCGACTTCGACGGAACGCTTTCTGACTCGGAGATGACCGTCCTGCTCGGCCAGCGCAACGACACCGCCGAGAAGATGGCCGACATCACCGAGCGCGCCATGAACGACGAGATGAGCTACGCCGAGAGCCTTCGCTCCCGCGCTCGCCTACTCGAAGGACTCGAAGAAGAACTCGCCGAGGAAGCCTATGGCGAAGTCGAACTCCGCCCCGGCGCGGCCGAGTTGATTCAGCGCCTCCGCGACCACGGCCACGAAGTCGCCATCTTCACCGGCGGATTCAAGCGCGGCGTCGAACGCGCACTGGAAAAAGAGGGAGTCGAAGTCGATGACATCGTCTCGAACCACCTTCCCATCAAGGGTGGCCGACTAACGGGCGACGTCGAAGGGTCGCTCATCGAAGGCACGAAAGACACGGCGCTCGAAAACTACGCGGCCGCACACGACGTGGACATGAGCCGAACCGTCGCCGTCGGTGACGGTGCGAACGACCTACCGATGCTCGAAGTCGCCGGGCTGTCTGTTGGCTTCATTCCGAAAGACGCCGTCCGGCCCGCCTGCGACGTGGTCGTCTCGTCGATGAGTAGGCTAGAGAAGGTGTTCGAGGGCTACAACATCCTCGACGCCGACGAGTAGTCCGAACCCGTCGCTCGTTCGTACACTGCTAACATTTATCATACGCTGCACCGTACAGTCTGCAATGTCGATTCGAAATGTAAACACACCCGAGCTATGGGTGGCGGGACTCGCTTTCGTGATTCTCGCGCTCGCCGCCCTGTTCGAGGGTGTTGTCCTCGTGGATTTCACAACACTCGGGGTGGACCGTTCGATTCCCGCCATCGTGGCAGTGGTGGGGACGATGCTGGCGCTGTGGTGGATTGAGAACAGATAGAGAAGAGAAGAAAGACGAAACTTAGCGATTCAGCGTGTGAATCGCCTGTCCGAGCGCGTTTTCTGCGGCTTCCATGACTGCTTCCGCGAGCGTCGGGTGCGTGTGAATCGTCGAAGCAACGTCTTCGAGCGTCGCGCCCATCTCCACTGCGAAGGCGACCTCAGCCACTAATTCTGAAGCTTCTGGGCCGACGATTTGCGCCCCGAGGATGAAGCCCGAGGGGTCGTCGGCGACGATGCGGACGAAGCCATCTGCGTGGCCCGTCGTGAGTGCGCGACCAGAGGCGCGGAAGGGCATCTGCCCGACGACGGGGTCGAAGCCTGCTTCTTCGGCCTCTTCTTCGGTCATGCCGACCGTCCCGATTTCGGGGTCAGTGAAGACCGCCGCGGGGACGGCCTGACTGTCGAAGGCGACGGGTTCGCCAGCGATGTGTTCGGCGGCGACGATGCCCTCTTTCGAGGCGACGTGTGCGAGCATCGGCGTGTCGGCGACGACGTCACCGACTGCGTAGATGTTCTCGACGCTCGTCTGGCGGAACTCGTTGACTTCGAGGAAGCCACGGTCGTCTGCTTCGAGACCGGCGTTTTCGATTTCCATCGTGTCGCTGACCGGCGAGCGGCCAACTGCGACGAGAACCTTGTCGGCGCGGTATTCGGACTCTTCGCCGTCTTCGGTTTCGGTGGTGACGAGAATGCCGTCGTCCGCTTCGGTCCAGCCACTTGCGGCCTCGCCGAAGTTCATGTCGATACCGAGGTCCGATGCGCGTTTCTTGACGACGCGTGCAACGTCGGATTCGTAGCCCGGCAGGATGTCGTCGAGCATCTCGACGACCGTCACATCAGCGTCGAGTTTGGCGAACGTTGTGGAGAGTTCCATGCCGATGTAGCCACCGCCGACGACGACGAGTCGCTCGGGAACGGTGTCCGCGGCGAGTGCGTCGCGGGAGGACCACACGTCTTCGTCGGCGAATTCGAAGCCTGGAATCTGAATCGGGCGCGACCCGGTGGCGATGATACACTGCTCGAACTCGATGGTTTCGGAGCCTTGGCCTTCGCCGCCGTGAGCGATGCGGACTGCGTTCTCGTCTTTGAAGCGGGCCGTGCCCTCGACGAGGTTGACGCCGTTCGCCTTACACAACTTCTCGACGCCGCCGGTGAGTTGGTCCACGACGCCGTCTTTCCAGTCGCGGAGTTGCGACATGTCTACGACGGGGTCGGCGTGGATACCCATCTCTTCGGCGTGACCTGCCTCGTAGGCGAGGTCTGCACTCGTGATGAACGCCTTCGACGGGATACACCCGTAGTTCAGACAGGTGCCGCCGTAGGCGTCTTTCTCGACGAGCGTGGTGTCCAGTCCTTGCTGTGCGGCGCGGATAGCGGCGACGTAGCCGCCCGGTCCAGCACCGATGACCAATACTTGCGTTCCGGTTGCGATGTCTCCAACGACCATTATTCGAGCACCAACAGTTTAGGATTCTCGAGAATTTCCTTAATACGGTTGGTGAACCGGGCACCCTGCGCACCATCGACGATGCGGTGGTCGAACGACAGCGAGACAGTCAGCACCTTGCGTGGGACGATTTCGCCGTCCACGACGCGCGGTTTGTCCTTGATAGCGCCGAGGGCGAGAATGCCCACTTCGGGGTAGTTGATGATGGGAGTCGCGTACTCGCCGCCGATGCCGCCGACGTTCGTGATGGTGAACGTCCCATCGCGCATCTCGGCGGGTGCAATCTTGCGACTGCGTGCCTTGTCGATGAGTTCGTTCATCTCGTCGGCGAGTTCGAGCATGCTCTTGCTGTCGGCGTCGCGGACGACTGGCACCATGAGCCCTGCGTCGGCGGCGACTGCAACACCGAGGTTGTAGTCGTCGCGGAGGACGATTTCCTCGTTCTCCTCGTCGAGCTGGGAGTTCATGTACGGGAAGTCCTTGAGCGCCGCGATGACCGCCTTCATCACGAACGGCATGTAGGTGAGCTTCGTCTCGCGCTCTTCGGCGACAGGCTTGAGTTGCGAGCGCAGTTCGACGAGTTCGGTCACGTCGATTTCGTCGTGGTGGGTGACGTGCGGTGCGGTGTACTTCGAGCGAGCCATCTGGTCGGCGATGGCCTTGCGGACGCCCTTGTACGGGACGCGCTCGCCAGCGACGGGGCCGGTTTCGGCGGCTGGTTCGGCTTCCGCGCCGCCCGCCTCTGCCAGTGCCTCCGCGTCGGCGGCCTGTGCTTCGCGCTGTGCCTGTGCGTACTCCGTGACGGCCTCGGGCGAGACGAACGCGTCGCCGTTGCGCATCTCGGTCGCGGGCACGGCGTTGAGGTCGATACCTTCCTCTTTGGCCAGTGCGCGAGTCGCCGGTGCGGCCAGCGTCCGGTCGCGGTCGGCGGCCTCGGAGGAGACGCTCTCACTTGCCTTGGCCGTCGCCGACTTGCCTGCGGAGACTTCGCGCGGGCCACTCGGTTTTTCTTCTTCCTCGTCACCTTCTGCGGTGGCGCGAACGTCACCTTCGGTGATGCGACCGCTCGGGCCGGACCCGCTCACCGATTCGAGGTTCACGTCGAGTTCACGGGCGAGGCGTCGGACGCTCGGTGGCGCAAAGACGCGCCCACCGGTGTCTTCTTCCTCTGCCTCGGGTTCTGCCGGTTCCTCGGCTGCTTCTTCGACTGCTGCTGCGTCTTCTTCTTCACCTTCGACTTCGACGGTGATGATGACGTTGCCGACCGGAACGACTTCGCCTTCCTCGGCGAAGAGTTCGCTCACCGTACCGTTGTACGGCGATGGGACATCGACGAGCGCCTTGTCCGTCTCGACTTCTGCGAGGACCTGGTCTTCGGTTACTTCGTCGCCGGGTGCGACGTGCCACGTTACGAGTTCGCCTTCTGCGACGCCTTCACCGACGTCGGGGAGTTTGAATTCCTTAATCGCCATTGTTCAGAAGTTCACCGCCTCACGAATGCCTTCTTCGACGCGTGCGACGGATGGGAGGTAGTAGTCTTCGAGCGCGTAGAGCGGGTACGGAACGTCGTACCCTGTGACGCGCGTCACCGGTGCTTCCTGATAGAGGAGAGCTTCTTCCTGAATCGTCGCCGTGATTTCGGCGGCGAGACCGCCCGTCTTGGGTGCCTCGTGGACGACGACTGCGCGGCCCGTCTTCTTGAACGACTCCACGATGGTCTCACGGTCGAGTGGCGAAATCGTTCGAACGTCCACGACTTCGGCGTCGATACCTTCGTCTTCGAGGTTCTCGACGGCTTCCATCGTCGGGCGCGTCATCGCGCCATAGGTGAAGACAGTCACGTCCTCACCTTCGCGGCGGACGGCGGCCTCACCGATTGGAATCTCGTAGTCTTCTTCCGGAACCTCGCCGCGGAACGCGCGGTAGATGAGTTTGGGTTCGAGGAAGACGACCGGGTCGGGGTCGCGGATGGCGGAGATGAGCAGCCCCTTGGCGTCGTACGGGGTCGAGGGGATGACGACTTTGAGTCCTGCTTCGTGCGCGTAGAACATCTCCTTGGATTCAGAGTGCGATTCGGGGGCGCGGATGCCGCCGCCGTAGGGTGCGCGAAGCACCATCGGGAGCGTGTAGCGGCCACGGGTCCGGGTACGGAACCGCGACATGTGGCTCACGATTTGGTCGAAACCGGGGTACATGAACCCGGAGAACTGAATCTCCGGAACCGGTTTGAGACCCATCGCGGCCATACCGATGGCCGTGCCGATGATGCCGGACTCTGCGAGCGGCGTGTCGATAACGCGGTCGTCGCCGAACTCGTCCCAGAGTCCTTCGGTGGCGCGGAAGACACCGCCGTTCTTGCCGACGTCTTCGCCCATGACCAACACCTCGTCGTCGAGGTTCATCTCGGTGTACAGACCGTCCCGTACCGCTTGTACGATAGTGAGGTTTTGTGTGCTCATTCTCTGAGGAATCCTTCGTCACCGACTTGTTCGAGGAGTGCTTCGAACTCCGCCGCCTGTGCGTCGAGTTCCGCGGTCCGCTCGGCGTAGACGTTGTTGAACATGTTGACCGCGTTCGGGCGTGGTTCGGACTCTGCGGCCTCGATAGCGTCTGCGACGCGGGTTTCGATGTCCGACTCGATTTCCGCGATTTTCTCGTCGTCCAGACGACCGGTGTCGCGGAGGAACTTTTCGAGACGCGGAATCGGGTCTTTGGCCTTCCACTTCTCGACTTCGTCGTCGTCGCGGTAGACCGTCGGGTCGTCCGCCGTCGTGTGGGCTCCGAAGCGGTACTGGACTGCTTCGATGAGGGTCGGGCGGCACTCGCCTTCGTCCGGATTCTTGGCCTTCTCGAGGGCGGCCTTCGTCACCGAGTAGACGGCAAGCGGGTCCATACCATCGACTTGAACGCCGTCGATGCCGTAGGCGACTGCCTTCTGGGCAATCGTCTTGGAGGCGGTCTGGCGCTCACGTGGGACGGAAATTGCCCACTGGTTGTTGTTACAGAAGAAGACGTTCGGGGTGTCGAAAACGCCCGCGAAGTTCAGTGCTTCGTGGAAGTCACCTTCACTCGTTGCACCGTCACCGAAGTAACAGATGGCGGCTTTGTCCGTCTCGTTCCGGAGATTGAACGTCCACCCGACGCCCGTAGCGTGCAGGGTTTGGGACGCGATGGGAACGGCGACAGGGAAGATGTTGACGCCCTCGGGCATCTCGTTGCCCTTCTCGTGACCCATCCAGTACAAGAGGGTCTGCTTGAGGGGCAGGCCGCGAAGCAGTGCAGCGCCGTGTTCGCGGTAACTCGGAATCATCCAGTCGTCTTCGGCGAGCGCGATTGCACTGCCGATTTGTGCGCCTTCTTGACCCGACAGCGGTGGATACGTCCCCATCCGCCCCTGGCGTTGGAGGCTCACCGCGCGTGTGTCGAAGTGGCGGGCAAGTCGCATGTGCCGATACATGTCAACGAGCGTTTCGTCGTCGATGTCAGGGACGTCGCCAACGACGTTACCCTCCTCGTCGAGAACTTGTACCTGATCCTGCGGATCACGCTGAAGAACGCTCACGGGAGAACCCTCCTACTCATAGCAAAATCGTCACCCGCCGCTGTTATATTGTTTTCGTATATAATTTACTTTAGTCCGGAATACGGCCATACTGTCTATGCTATGTAAACTCATGGGCCAGAAAATTGGACATTTTCGATTTTAAACGATTCTTCCTGAAGGAAAGTAGTGTGAACCCCCTTCTCACCAACGATTACTCGGAAACTTCGAAAAAATTGCAGGAATGAAAAGTGGCGCAGTCATGCGCAACTGTGTCGGGTGACTCCCCGAATCTGTGCGTCGGCGTTCGTTCTGTGCGCCAACTAATTACCAGCGGCCGCCCGCGCGGTCTGTCTCGCTTCTTCGATGGACGACCCTTCGCGGAGCAGTGCGTCCACGAACAATTCGCCTGCTTTGTACGACGAGCGAACCATCGGGCCGGATGCACAGTACAGGAAGTTCAGTTCGTCTTCAGCGACGCGTCGCCACGTCTCGAAGGCGTCGGGATGGACGTATTCGAATACGTCGAGGTGTGTGCGAGAGGGTTGGAGGTACTGGCCGAGGGTGACGATATCGACGTCCGCTTCTCGCAAATCAGAGAGCGTCTGGTAAATCTCGTGTTGGTACTCGCCGAGGCCGAGCATGATGGAGGTTTTCGTGTGAATCTCGGACTCGTCGGCGACTTGCTGGAGGACCGAAAGCGACTGCTCGTAGCCAGCACGGCGGTCACGAATCGGCCACTGGAGGCGTTCGACCGTCTCGATGTTGTGGGCGATAACGTCCGGTTTTGCGTCGATAATCTTGCGAACCAACTCGGGTTCGCCCTGGAAGTCCGGAATCAACACTTCGACCAGAATACTCGGGTCGCGCTGCTTGATTTCGCGAATCGTCTGGGCGAAGTGACTCGCACCCTGGTCCGGTAAGTCGTCGCGGTCTACCGAAGTCAACACCACGTAGTCGAGGCCGATTTCGGCAACCGCCTCGGCGACGTTCGCGGGTTCTTCGGGGTCCAGCGGTTCCATCCCGCCGGTCATCACGTCACAGAAGTTGCACCCTCGGGAACACCGGTCGCCCATGAGCATGAACGTGGCCGTGCCGGGTCCGTTTCGGCCGCTCCAACACTCGCCGAGGTTCGGGCAGTTGGCCTCCTCGCAGACGGTGTTGAGGTTCCGCTCTCGGAGCGTCGCTTTGATGTCGGTAAAGCGCCGGCCGGACGGGGGTCGCATCTTCAACCAATCGGGCTTCCGCCGCGTGCGCATGTTCAGTTCTTTCGGGTCGGCAGGCAAAAACATGAGGATTAGCCCGGTTCATTGACAGTGACGTGTCACACAATCGCCGGACAGTCCCCGTTCGTGCGCTGTGCTACCGCACCAACTGAAATATACTATATAGGCACCACATTCACGAAAAAGTAAACGAATGGTTAGAAAACATCACGATTGTGTCTTGTATTGCATGTAAAACCGTGCTAGATATATCACTGGACTGAAAAACTTATATCCGAGTAAATTCTTTCACGAGTATGAACTGGCAACACAGACGAAACCTGACGAAGGCTGAATCGAAGAAGCAAGAAGCCAAAGCAGGGACAAACTGGTCCTTTATCGCGGCCCTCGCTGGCGCTGCGTAAGGCCCACACACTTCCCTCCACCACCCACCACCACCGCAGAACCGTTTTCGAACACGTTTTTGCGTTTCTCGCTCGCCGAGCGACGCGACCAGATGGAGAAACGCCTTTCCCCCCGGACAACCCGGCTACGAGTATGACCCTCGTCTTCGCCGCCTATCGCGCTCTCCTTTCGACACGGAGGTGCGCTCCGTGAAAGTCGCCGAGGCCGTCCCCGATTTCGCAGACGCCTTCGGATTCGAGGAATTCAACCGAATGCAACGCGAGGCGCTCCCCGCCATCTTGGAGACCGACCACAACGTCGTCGCGTCCGCGCCCACCGCGAGCGGGAAGACCGCCCTCGCCGAGTTGGCCATCTGCCGGACCCTCCGCGACGAGGGCACGGCGCTCTTTATCGCTCCCCTGCGCGCGCTCACGACCGAGAAGGAATCCGAGTGGGAACGCTTCGAAGAACTCGGTTACTCAGTGTACGTCGTCACCGGCGAGCGCGACCTGAATCCCCGCCGCGCCGCCCGCGCCGACATCCTCGTGATGACACCCGAGAAGACCGACTCGGCGACCAGAAAACACGACTCAGCACGCTACTCCTTTATCGAAGACGTGGACTGCGTCGTCATCGACGAGGTTCACCTGCTCGATTCCGAAACCCGCGGCGGCGTCCTCGAAGTCACCGTCTCGCGTATGCGTCGCATCTGCGACCCTCGTATCGTCGCGCTCTCGGCGACCATGCCCAACATCGACGACGTGGCCGCGTGGCTCGATGCGCCTTCGGAGACCACCTTCGAGTTCGGCGACGACTACCGCCCCGTTGACCTCCACGCGGGCGTCAAAACCTACACCCACGGCGAGAACTCCTTCGCCGACAAGTACCGCCGACTCTACCGCGCGTTCGACCTCGCAGAGCCACACATCCGCGACGGCGGCCAATCGCTCGTCTTCGTCTCCTCTCGCCAAGACGCGGTTCGCGCCGCCGCCAAAGCCCGCGACGAACTCGCAAAACGCGATGTGCCAATCGGTTCCCGCGGCGATTACGACTTCCACAACGAGGCCAAGGAACTCGGCAACGATTCGCTCCGAAAGGCAGTTCTCGACGGCGTCGGCTTCCACCACGCCGGTCTCGCCCGCGACGACCGCGAGGCCGTCGAAGAGTGGTTCAAACAAGGAAAAATTCAGCTCCTCTTTTCGACCTCCACGCTCGCGTGGGGTGTGAATCTCCCCGCTCGGTGTGTCGTCATCCGCGATACGAAGCACCACGACCCGCTCGAAGGCGAGGTGGATATCTCACCACTCGATATCCTCCAGATGCTCGGGCGCGCGGGTCGTCCCGGCTACGACGACGTGGGCTATGGATGGGTCATCTGCGACCACGCAGACCAGAACAAGTACCGCGAACTCCTGCGCGAAGGCAAAGAAATCGAGTCACGACTCGCCGAAGACCTCGATTCCCACCTGAACGCCGAGATTGCGATGGGCACGATTCGAGATTTGGACGACGTACTCACGTGGTTGCAGACGACGTTCTACTACCGTCGTGCGCAGTCGAAACCGAGCGCCTACGACTTCGAAGACCTGCGCGCTCGCGTCCGCGACGTCCTCGACCGACTCGTCACCCGAGGCTTCGTGGAGATGGACGAGGACCTCGCTATCAACGCCACCGCACTCGGTCGCCTCACCTCGAAGTACTACCTCCGACTCGGGACTGCCTCGCGATTCGCCGACGTCGCAAATCAAGACCGAATCTCCGTAGACGACATCCTCGAAGCAGTCGCGGGTGCGGCCGACTTCCGCGAAGTATCGGCCCGACAGTCGGAAGTCGATGCCGTCGATTCCGTCCTCACAGGTGTCTCGACGAATCTCGAAGACGGACCGAAGAAAGTCCTCGCTATCCTCCACGCCAGCATGGCAAATTCCACACCGGGCGAACTCCGAAGCGACGCGTGGGTCATTCGCCAAAACGCACTTCGTCTGCTCTCGGCACTCCGCGAGTTCCTCGACACGTTCGCTAACGCCCGCGCCGCCAACCTCGCTCGGCGTGTCGAAGCACGGGTAGACCATGGCGTCAGCAGTGATGCTGCCGCTCTCACCGCCGTCGATGGCATCGGTGCAAATCGTGCCAGCACACTCGCGACTGGTGGTCTGTCGTCACCCGCCGATGTGGTCGATGCGGGTGCCCGCGAACTCAGTCGCGCCGGACTCTCGCAAGGTGTCGCCGAACGAGTCGTCAAGAGTGCGCGCAAACTCCCCAACCCGAGTGTCGAATGGGGGGCGTTCCCCGACTCTATCGCTCGCGGTGAGAGCGAGATGCGCGACGTAACGGTTCGAAATGCTGGCGGTGGGGCTAGCACGGGGATTCGCGTCACAGTCAATGGAATCGAGATGTCCGAAAAGACGTGCTACCTCACCGACGAGGTGGCGATTCCGGTCGGCGTCTTCGGCGCGAAGGACGACGAACTCGAATTCGTCGTCGAAATCACGTTCCCCGACTTGCCCCTCCTTCCGATTCGAGAGACGCGAACCGTTCGCGTGGAGTAGGTGTTTCTGGGTCCGACAACTCCCTCATCCTGCGACGGACACGAAGTGATTCCACATTTGGGCACTCCGTTTCGAGACTTCGGGCGGTCTCTGGAACGAAGTATCTCTGCAAACTTTTTTTTTGGATACCCCAGAGTAACCCCGGGTATGCTCTCCGCGGTCACTCAAGTCGGTCCTGAACTGCCCGCAGCTTTCCAGTTGGTTGTCCTGCCAATCCCTCTGCTCATCGCTGTCTTCGCACTGGTCATGGCTGTCTTCCCCCGCCGGATGACCCAGTGGCAGATGCGCGGACCCGACGGTACCACGCAAATCGAACCGAGCCAGACACGCATCCTCGTGATACGTGTCGGTGGAGTCGTCGTTGCCGCGATTGCTCTGGGCATGGCATTTATGACCTCTATGATACTATTCTGAGAGAATACACCGAAAAAGAGCTATCTCACCCGCCCAGTTTCGTCTTTTCGCCCATCGAGTACAGCAACTAACGGCAAAAATTCTGTCGCGTTGACTAGCTCTCCGTATTCAGCACGATAGCGACGAATGGTCAGCGGGAGGGCTAAATTGTACCCGATTGCTTACTCGCAGGTCAGACTCGCTCGCAGTTCTTCTGGGCCGTTCACGATTTCGTCCGCCAGCGAGAGGTCTAACTCGGCGTTGTGCCCGACGCGGTAGGCGATGGTGTACGCGCCGGAGCGAACACCCGATTCGATGCCGTTCACCGAGTCTTCGACCACGATGCACTCTTCGGTGTCGTAGCCGAGTTCGCTCGCGGCGTGTTCGTAAATATGCGGCTCGGGCTTGCCGGGTTCGTCGATGTCGTCGGCCGACAGCACGAGGTCGAGAGGGTCGAGGTCGAAACGTTCGCGCACGACCGAAATCCACGATTGTGGGGCCGATGAGACGATTGCGACTTTCTTGTCGTTCTCGCGGAGGGTCGAAAAGAGCGATTCCGCGCCGTCCATCAGGACGACTTTCTCGCCGTAGATGTCCACGGAGTTCGCCTCGTAGGCCTCGATAAATTCGGGTTTCGAGACGGTCGTTCCGTACTCGGCGTCGAGGTAGTCGTAGATTTCGCGGAAGTTCATCCCCGTAATCTCCTCGTGGTTGGGGTCGCCCGATTGAATCGCGTCGGCGAAGACCCACTCGTCTTCGAAGGCGTGCCAGTACGGTTCTGAATCGACTAACACACCGTCCATGTCGAACAGCACGACCGGTTTGTCCATGTCTCGGCCGTCGCGCTCATCGACCAAAGGCCTTCGTGAGGCGGCATCACTGATAGACCTTCGCCCGGAGGTTCAAATCGGAAGGCGAGGCCACGCTCGCCATGGAATCTGTCCGCATCTTCGCCGGGGACTGTACCGTACAGTTCGAAGGCTCACGCGACCGGACCCAACGTGGACGGGTCGTCGTCGTCGCCAAACCCGACCGAACCGTCCTCGTCCACGACGTTTCGGGCTACCAACCCGTCGCATGGCTCACCCGCGCCGACTCGCTCACCGTCGAATCCGGGCCGGGGTCGTTCGGACTCGTCGCTCGCGCAGGCGAGCAAGTGCTGACGGTCGAATCCCACGACGTGACCGGTCGCGCCGAGTATCCGACGACTGCCGCCGGTGTCCCAGTTGGGTCGCACCCAGACACCGGCGAACCACTGGTTCGAACCGCCGGGTCGGTCGTCGGCCTCGATTCGGGCGTCGAATTTCCGCTCCCCGCCGGAAGCGCGGTACTCGACTCGACCTGCGACGACTGTGGTCTCCCGCTCGTTCGTGTCGAACGCGGCGCTGTCTTCGACATCTGTCTCGACCGGAAGTGCGACCCGCTCGACGAGCGCGTGAAAGACCGATTCGACGGCGAGTGGTCGTGTCCCGACTGCGACTCGCCGCTTCGAATCATCTTCCGCGGCGGCCGTCTGCTCGCTGGATGCGATTCGTATCCCGAGTGCGAGACTGCCTTCTCGATTCCGTCGGGTGTCGCGGTCGAGACGTGTGAGTGTGGGCTACCCGTCTTCGAGACGGCACGAGGACGGCGATGTCTGGATTCGACCTGTGAGTTCGCATGACTGGAGGTCCGCGGCGTCGTCCGTGGTCCCGCCGGTGGCGACATGGACACCCGCCCATCGCTGCTGCTCGCATCGCAGGCCCTTTGTCTTCGCCCGACGCGGAACTCTGTATGCAAGGACGCCTCGACGACGACATCGTCCACTTGCCGGGAAACGCCCGGCAGCGTTTCTACGACTCACGAGGCTACGGGAAACCAACCGGCGGCAACGACCTCACCGTCGCGCCGGTGGAGGCCGCACACCTCCTCGCCCGTGGTGATATCGACGGCGTAGACAGCATGGGACTGCGCGAACTGCTCGCTCGAACCGGGACGACGCTCGATTTCGTCGTCTACAAAGACCTCCGCGACCGGGGTTTCTACCTCTCGCCCGCCCGCGACGACTGGCCGGGTGTGGACAGTGAGCAGGCCGATGGAGCCGATTTCGTCGTCTACCCGCGCGGAAAAGGACCGTGGGACGACGAGGTCGAACATCGCGTCCGCGTCGTCGGTGAGCGCGAATCCATCGCTGTCGAAGAACTGGGTGACGTCGTCCTCGCTATCGTGGACGAAGACGGCGATTTGACCTACTTCGATACGACCGAGTACGAACCGTCGGGGACGGCGACCGAGGACTTCCCGTCCGACCTCGAGGCGCAACTCCTCTCGGACCGCGCCCTCCTTTGGTCCGGCATGGACCGCCTCTATCAAGATGGCTTCTTCGGCCAGCGACTCTACGGGCGGAACGCTGACGACGGCCCGCTCCAACTCTCGTTGCTCGAAGCCGCGTATCTCGCCCGACAGGATGCGGTCGATATCGACGAAGCCGATGTCGTCGCGTGCGGCCACGACGTCGAAGGCGACCGATTCGACCGTCGATTCGCGGTCTACACCGCCCTCCGTGAACTCGGAACCGTCCCGAAGAGTGGCTTCAAGTTCGGCTCTGATTTCCGTGTCTACACCGACTTCGAATCGGTTTCGGACCTCTCGCACTCTGAGTTCCTCGTGCGCGTGGTGACGCCCGACCATACCTTCGTCCCCCGCGACCTGTCGCTGGACGTGCGTCTCGCCGGCGGTGTCCGCAAACGAATGGTTTTTGCGCTGACCGGCGACAACGAGAAGATAGACTGGCTTTCGGTCAGTCGGCTTACGCCATGACACGAGACGAACCCGCGGAGCGCATCCGCACCGATGGAGGAACAGCAGAGGGAGCCGATGAAGTCGCTCTCGACCCGTGGGGCTCGTCGACCATCGCCGACTACCGGAAACTCTTCGAGGAGTTCGGTATCGAGGAGTTTGACGACGTACTCGACGAGGTACCGAACCCACACTATCTGATGCGCCGCGGCGTCATCTTCGGCCACCGCGACTACCGTCCCGTCCTCGAAGCCATGCGCGACGGCGACGATTTCGCCGTCCTCTCCGGATTTATGCCGACCGGTGACCCGCACATCGGCCACAAACTCGTCTTCGACGAAATCATCTGGCACCAACAGCAGGGTGGCGACGCCTACGGCCTCATCGCCGACATGGAAGCCCACTCCGCTCGCGGCATCTCGTGGGACGAAATCAACGAACACAGCCGCGATTATCTCTTGTCGCTCATCGCGCTCGGCTTCGACACCGACGAGGGCGAACTCTACCGGCAGTCGGACAACGACCGACTCCAGCGTCTCGCCTTCGAACTCGGCGGGAAGGCGAACTATTCGGAGTTCCAAGCAATCTACGGCTTCGACGGCGAGACCAACATCTCGCACATGCAGTCGGTCGTCACGCAGATGGCCGACATCCTCTACCCGCAACTCGACGACCCGATGCCGACTGTCATCCCGGTCGGCCCCGACCAAGACCCCCACGTTCGATTCGCCCGCGACCTCTCCGAACGGATGCGCTTTTTCAAGGTGACCGAGGCGTTCGCCTCGTTCGAACTGGACGACACCGAGCGACCGGTCGTCGCCGCGGCCTACGACGCCCGCGACGAGTACGCCGAAGACGCCGACATGCCGCGCTGTGGCGAAGCCGCAGAGTGGCTCGCCGACGCTAACCTCGACGCCGAGGGCATCCTCGTCGCCGACTCCGTCCGCGACAGTGCAGTCACGAAACTCGAAAACGCGGGCATGGAACCGCTCCGCCCACGGATTCGGTTCTTCGCCCGCCAAGCCACCGACGAGGCGTTCGAAGCACTCATCGAGGAAGTCGAGGGCGAAAAACGCCGCTACGACCAGCACATCGACGCCTTCGACATGGACGCTGGCGATGCCGAAGAACTCGCCCGCGAAGTCGAAGCCCATCACGGCGGCTACGGATTTATCGCCCCGTCTTCGACGTATCATCGCTTCATGACCGGCCTCACCGGCGGCAAGATGTCCTCGTCGATTCCAGCGAGTCACATCTCGCTTCTCGACGACCCTGAGGACGGCTACAACAAGGTCAAATCCGCGACCACCGGCGGCCGCGACACGGCCGACGAACAGCGCGAACTCGGCGGCGAGGCCGACAAATGCCCGGTCTACGAACTCTACGCCTACTTGCTCACGGGCGACGACGACGAGTTCGCCAAGAAAGTTTACGACGAGTGTGTCGGCGGCGAGCGTCTCTGCGGTGGCTGTAAAGAAGAGGCCGCGACACTGATGCGCGAGTTCCTCGAAGACCACCAGGAGAAACGCGAAGAAGCAGAAGAACTCCTCGACTCGCTCGATATCGACCTCGAATCGGAGCGACGAGGGGTTGCAGCCGAACATTAGTGAGGCGGCGGTTCGTCGCGCCTGAAAGGTGCGACAGCGTTTCACCGCGCGAAGCGAGGTGAATAGCGGCGGACCACTAACCGCGCAATCGTTTGTTCTCTGGTTTGGCTCTGTTGAAGCCCTCTCGGTCGGTGGCAGTTTGTCGAAGCCTGATGAATACAGAGCGAAAATTCAGTAGGTTGAATCTCTAACTGAGGCAGGACCTACCACGGAAGAATCCGTCTCCACCATGATTTCTTTTCTGTCCCCACATCTTGGTCCACGTTTTCTGCATACTGTATCGACCCATCGATAGCCACATCTGGACTGCTGTCGGTCTTTTGATGTTTGCTCTCAGGAATGTGCCCGGGAAAATCTCTCGCCGAGAGGTCCATCGGCTTTGGGCCACGTCCCTTGGGGGATTCATCGTCATCGAGTCGTTCACCTGTACATCTATGATTCTCCGGGAGACGATGTGCTTCACAGACTAAATTACCACAATATGCACACCGATACGGTGGCCCGTTCTTGTTGGTTGGGGTCCCGCAGACGTGACAATTCACCATGTTCATTTTCAGATAATTTCCGGAGACAATATCAAACCCTCCCCAGTCGGGTGTAAATGCCTTCTACGCTACAACCCAACGTCTTCGCCGACGTTCCGCTCTCTCGCTTTTTCGTAGAGATACTGGGCAGTCGCCGCATCCAGCACCGCCGAGCCAACGCTTTCGACGACCAGAATTTCGTCGTCAGACTCGCGTCCAGCGTCACCTTCGAACACGTCTGAGAGTGGCGTGAGGTCGGATTCGGACAAATTGGACTCTCGAATATCACCGATGTCTGCGACTTCTTCTGGCACGTCGGCGAACACTTGACTGGCTCGCTCGAACGTCGTGGCATCGAGTTCCTGCATCTCGGCGGTGTAGGCACCGACTGCGACGACGAGCGTGCCAGCTTCGAGCAATTCGCCCGCAAACACGGGGTCCGCGCTGGTGGTCGCGCTTACGACGACGTTCGCTTCCGAGACTGCTTTTTCCGCTGAATCGACTGCCTCTGCGGGGATTCCTTCTGCTCGGAGGTCGGCCGCACAGTCTTCGCGGGAGTCGCTCGGCGAGTAGATGCGCACGGCTTCGAGGTCAGAGATGGCGGCGATAGCGCGGGTTTGCCAGCGTGCTTGCGTTCCCGCGCCGAGGACGCCGAGTCGAGTCGAGTCTGCGGCGAGATACTCGGCGGCCAGTCCCCCGATACACCCGGTTCGGGCGCTCGTAATCGTCGTTCCGTCGAGGAGTGCGAGTGGGAGGCCAGTCGTCGCGTCGGTCAAGACGACCTGTGCGTTGACCGTCGGCAGGAAGTGGTCGGTGTTTCCCGGGTGGACGGCAGCGAGTTTGGTGGCGTACACGTCGCGGCCGTGGATGTACGCGGGCATGGTGAGGGCGGTTCCGAGCGGTGAGGATTTTTCGGACTCGCCATCTGGATTCACCTCGTTGATTCCATCGTGAACCCTGTCAACGTTGATACCGACCGGGAAGTGGGGTCTCGGCGGTCGTTCGACCTCGCCGCGTCCCTGTTTGATGAATGCCTCTTCGACGACTGGGAAGAGTTCTGGAAGCGAGAGAAGACTGCGAATAACGTCCGTAGAGAGAATTCGGACCATACAGCGACTACTCACCGGGGTCTGGTGAACGTTTCGTGCCGTGGTGCCACGGCACACATATATCGCTGGCCTGAATCTACATCGACCATGCACGTCCTCATCGTCGGTGGTGGCGTCGTTGGCCTCGCGTGTGCCCACGCGCTCTGTGACCGCGGCGTCCACGTCACCGTCTGCGAGGCAGGCACGCTCGGCGCTGGAAGCACTGGCCGCGCCGCTGGCGGCATCCGAACCCAGTTTTCGACCCGCGTGAACGTCGAACTCTCGCTGGCGAGCATTCCCGTCTGGGACTCTTTCGAACACGCATTCGGCGTCGATATCGACTACCGAAAGACGGGTTATCTCTTCGTCGCCCGACGTGAGGAAACCGCCGCGACCTTCCGCGACAACGTGTCGATGCAGAACGACGCAGGGGCACAGAGCGAACTCCTCTCGCCGGAAGAGGCGAAAATTCACCTCCCCGAACTTCGCGCCGAGCAGTTCGTCGCGGCGACGTACTCGCCGCTGGATGGTATCGCCGACCCACACTCTGCAGTGCAAGGATTCGCCGAGGCAGTCCGGAGCGTGGGTGGCGATATCCGGACGAAGACTCCGGTGACAGGACTCTCACGCGACGGCGACATGTGGGTAGTCGAAACGCCCGACGAGACGCTCAAAGCCAACTACGTCGTCAACGCCGCGGGTGCGTGGTCACGGGACGTCGGCGCGCTCGCCGGTCTCGAACTCCCGATTGCGCCCCGTCGTCGCCAAGCGGCCGTCGTCGAACCCGAACGCCCCCTTCCGGCCGATGCGCCGCTCACTATCGACCTCGATACGGGGTCGTACTTCCGCCCGGAGCGCGACGAGACGGCACTCGTCGGTGGGCACTTCTCGGCGAACGACCCGGACGTAGACCCCGAGCGATTCGACCAGTCGATGGACATCGAGTGGGCCGTCGAAGCGACCGAACGAGCCGACGACTGCGCGGGCTACTTCGGCCCGGAGACGAGAATCAGAAACGGCTGGGCGGGGTTGTACGCGGTCACGCCCGACCACCACGCAATCGTAGACGAAACTGCACCGGGATTCGTCGTCGCCGCTGGCTTCTCGGGTCACGGCTTCCAACACGCACCAGCGACCGGGCACGCCGTGGCTGACCTGTGTCTCGGCGAGGATACGGGGTCGGTCGATGTCTCGTCGCTCTCGGCCGACCGCTTCGAGTCGGGCGCGACGCTGACAGAACAGAACGTCGCCTGAGAACAGACGAGCGCGCCGCTCAGGTACTCATGTTCACGACGGTTCGAAGCTCGCCGCAGACGCGCTTCGGGTCGGCAACATCCTTCGAGGAGAGTACTCGATAGCCTTCGTCTTCCTCGACGACGCGATAGGTCGTCGTGCCGTCGTCAAATTCGTACGGATGTGAAGTTCTGACGACGAACGCGTCGATGTCGTCCCTGTCGTCCGGGCGGTGTGGCGGTTTGACGATGAGCGAGGCCTCTTCCCCGATTTCGAGCGCGTCGAGTGCGTGCCGGAGGGCGTTCATTCGTGAGTGGTCGCATTGCTCTCACTAGACGTTTTCTGCCGAATTCGTGCGAGAGACGCGCAACGCTTTTACTTGCAACCCACAATCGCTCCCCTATGGCAACCGAACCCACTTGCCGGACGCGCGTGAGCGAACCGACCACCGACGGGTTCGGCTTCTTCTTTCTGACCGCCTGAGGTCGGCGGACTCCACCCGAGCGTGACCACGCTCGGTGGACGAAACCGACCCATTCGGTCACACTCGCCGCACGGCGAGCCTTCGAAACTGCTAACCGACTACCAGACGGCTCACACGACAACAATCAGATGCGACTTCCGGAATCACAGGTCGCGGTGTTGAACACCGCGAGCGCGACAGACGAACAGACAATCGAACACATTGCGGAGGCGACAGACCTCAAACCCGAGACGGTCACGGGTGCGGTCTTCGACCTCCGCGACGAGGGCCTCGTCTCGGTCTCCGAGACGGTCGAAGAGACGGTCGAACTCACCGACGAGGGCGAGGAATACGCCGAAAGTGGCCTCCCAGAAGTGCGCCTCTTCCGCGCCGCGCTCGACGTTGGCTCGGGCGACCCCGTCCAGATGGGACAGGTCATCGGTGCGTCCTCGCTCGCCGGTCCCCAAGTAGACATCGCGCTCTCGAACTTCGCGCGCAAGGGCTACGGCCGCATCGACTCGGGTGAACTCGTCCCCGACGCAGATGCCGACCCCGACGCCGACGACGAGGCCGCCGCACTCGCAGCACTCGTCGATGGAGAGTCGGTGGACGACGAGGTACTCGACCAACTCGAATCCCGCAACCTCGTCGTTCGCCACGAATCGACCATTCGCTCGGTCCTTCTCACCGACGAAGGTGTGGACGCGCTCATGGAGGGTGTCGAAACCGCAGAGACCGTCTCGCGGCTCACTCCCGAGATGCTCACCACGGGTGAGTGGGAAGACGTCGAATTCACCGAGTACAACGTCGAAGCCGACGCACCCGACGTTCAGGGCGGCAAGAAACACATCCTCCGGCAGACGGCTGACCGCGTGAAAGACGTCCTCGTCGGCATGGGCTTCTCCGAGATGGAAGGGCCCCACGCGGACGCCGACTTCTGGATTAACGACTGTCTGTTCATGCCGCAGGACCACCCGGCACGCACTCACTGGGACCGCTTCGCCCTCGACGTGCCGCCGATGGAAGACATTCCGGAAGACCTCATCGACCGCGTTCGCTCGGCGCACCTCGACGGTGTGGGCGACGACGGCGACGGCTATCACTCGCCGTGGTCCGAAGACTTCGCCCGCGCCATCGCACTTCGGGGTCACACCACGTCGCTGTCGATGCGCTACCTCTCGGGTCACGAAATCGGCGAGTTAGAACCGCCGCAGCGGTACTTCTCGGTCGAAAAAGTTTACAGAAACGACACGCTCGACCCGACGCACCTGCTCGAATTCTACCAAATCGAGGGCTGGGTCATGGCCGAAGACCTCTCGGTGCGCGACCTGATGGGCACCTTCGAGGAGTTCTACTCGCAGTTCGGAATTACGGATATCCAGTTCAAACCGCACTACAACCCCTACACCGAACCGTCGTTCGAACTGTTCGGTCGCCACCCGGAGACGGGCGAACTCATCGAGATTGGGAACTCGGGGATGTTCCGCGAGGAAGTGCTTCGACCCCTCGGTGTCGAATGCGACGTGATGGCGTGGGGTCTCGCCCTCGAACGCCTCTTGATGCTCATGTACGGCTTCGACGACATCCGCGACGTACACGGAACGCTGTGTGACCTCGACTTGCTCCGCGAAACGGAGGTACTCCGATAATGCCCGTAGTAGACGTTCAACCCGACGAACTCCGCAAACTGACCGGCCACGAAGACAAATCCGACGACGAGTTCAAAGACGACCTGTTCGCACTCGGCCTCGAATTCGAGGGCGTGACCGACGACGGCGCGTTCCAACTCGAATTCGGCCCCGACCGACTGGACCGCTTGTCCGTAGAGGGTGTCGCTCGCTCGCTTCGCTACCAGTACGGCGACGCTCGCGGTGTGGCCGTCCCCAACACGAACGACCCCGACTGGACCATCGTCGTTGACGAGTCGGTTCCAGAAGAGCGTCCGTACGTCACGGGTGCAGTGGTTCGCGGCGTCGACCTCGACGACCCGGCGCTGGAGTCGCTCATCCAACTGCAAGAGAAACTGCACGCGACGATGGGTCGAAAGCGCGCAAAGGGCGCAATCGGCATCCACGACCTGACGATGCTGAAAGGCGACGTCCTGTCTGAAGACGCCTCTGGAAACTCGATTACCTACAAGGGCATCGAACCCGACGGCGACACGTTCGTCGCGCTCGATTCGAACGACGAGTGGACGCCTGAGGAAGTACTGGAGCAACACGCAACGGGACAGAAGTACGCCGACCTCGTGCGTGGATACGACCGCTATCCGGCCATCTACGACGAAATCGGCCTGTTCTCGTTCCCGCCGGTCATCAACGGCCGCCGGACCGAGGTGACCACGAACTCCCGCGACCTGTTCGTGGAACTCACTGGCACCGACCAGTGGACCATCGACCGCATGTGCAACATCATCTGCTATGCGCTCGCCGCCCGCGGCGCGACCATCGAATCGGTCGAAGTCGAATACGAAGGCGGCACCGTCGTCAAACCCGACCTCGAAGTCGAGACGAAGCACGTCAGCCACGACCGAATCGAGACCATCCTCGGTATCGAACTGGAGATGGACGAGGTCATCGACCTGTTCGAACGCTCCGGTCTCGACGCAAACGCCGAATTGGGAGACGTCTCCGAGTCGTCCGACGGTGAAGTCGTCTACGAAGTCTCGGTTCCCCCGTACCGCGTGGACGTCCTCTCGCCGCTCGACCTCGTGGACGACGTGGGCCGCGCCTACGGCTTCGGCGACCTCGAACCACGATACCCGAACGTCGGCACGGTCGGCGAGCGCCACGAGCGCTCTCGACTCGAAGACGCCGCCCGCACGTCGCTCGTCGGCCTCGGTTTCGAGGACCTCTTGAACTTCCACATGATTTCGGAAGAAGAGAACTACGAGCGCATGGGTATCGAACCCGGTTCAGAAGTCCTCGGCGGCGGCGAACCCGCCTCCATCACTGAACCCTACAGCGAGGACTACACCATGCTTCGGTCGTGGGTGCTTCCGTCGCTGACGATGGTTCTGGAGAACAACACCCACCGCGCCTACCCGCAGGATATCGCGGAAATTGGCCACGTCGCCCACCGCGACGATTCGGAGAACACGCGAGTCGCGGAATCTCGCCACGTCGCGGCGGCGCTCGCTCGCTACGATGCGACCTACGAAGACGCGAAGAGTCGCCTCACGGTACTCTGCCGTGACTTCGGTGTCGAACTGGAGACACCCGCAATCGAACATCCGTCGTTCATTCCGGGCCGGACGGCGGCCGTCGTCATCGACGGCGAGAACGTCGGTGTCATCGGTGAACTCCACCCGCGCGTTATCGTCGAACACGACCTCGAACTGCCCGTCGCGGCGTTCGAGTTCGAGTTGTCGGCGCTGAAGTAATCCATCCGGCATTTTTTGGTCCAGATTTTTCGGTGACGAGCGGAACGAGTCACCGAAAAAGGTGGGAGTTCGAGTTGTCGGCGCTGAAGTAAGCACACTGACTCTCTTCTGTCGTTTTCCCGACTCAGCGGCGTTATCTCGCTGAATCGCCTATCTGAGTCGATGAAAATTCTCGTCACCGGCGCGACCGGACAACAAGGTGGCGCTGTTATCGACCACCTCCTCTCGGGCGAGTTTGGCCAGCACGAAGTGTACGGACTGACGCGCGACCTCACCGACAACCGAGCGCAGGACCTCGTCTCCCGTGGCGTCCACATCGTCGAAGGCGACATGCGCGACTACGACCGCATGGTCTCGCTTTTCGAGGGTGTCGAGGGTGTCTTCTGTGTGACGACGTTCTTCGAGAACGGTCCCGATGCTGAACTCGCACAGGGGGTGACTGTGGCAGATGCCGCCGCCGACACCGGTATCGGCCACTTCGTCTATTCGTCTGTCGATGGCGCGGAACGCTCGCCGCTTCCGCACTTCCAATCGAAGTTCGCCATCGAACAGCGGATTCGAGAACGCGATCTGCCAGCGACGGTCATCCGACCGGGCTACTTCATGCAGAACTTCGCGTGGATGGCGGCCGATATCGAAGACGGAACCCTCTCGCTCCCGGTTTCTCCCGATACTGTTCTCCACCTCGTGGACTCCGACGACGTTGGCCGGGCCGCGGCCGCCGCGTTTGCCGATCCTGAGCGATTCCTCGGCGAGAGTTTCGAACTCGTGGGTGACGCCCTGACGCTCTCGGAGATTGCAGTGACGTTCTCCGAGGCACTCGGCCATCCAGTCGAATTCGTTCAGTCGCCGATTTCGGCCTATCGTGACTCTCGTGGCGACGAACTCGCCGACATGTACCAGTGGTTCGATGCGGGGGCGTACAGTACGCACCGACCCGACCTGTCTCGGTTCGGTCTCGTCCCGCGTACGCTGGCACAACACATCGACGAGAACGACGCGTGGCGACCCGCACCAGCCCCAGTCAAATAACCCTGGGTAATTTTACTAACCGAGAGATTCCTTTCATGCATGCAATATCGGCACGATAGAAACCTTTAGGCTGTGGCTCGTTGCGTTTTGTGCATGAACGATTATGAATTACTTCGAGAGACGCTGGCAGTGACCCACGGCGAGCGCGGACAGGCACCCGCACCGGGTGTTGAGGACGTCGTCGTCCCCCTCCATCTGTCTTCGACGTATTCGGTTCCCGACATCGACCCCGACGCCGACTTGGAGTTACTCGACCCCGACGCGGGCGAATATCTCTACTCGCGCCTGTCGAACCCAACGCGGAACGCTCTCGAACACCGCCTTGCGGCCCTCGAAGGCGGCGAACACGCCCTCGCGTTCGTCTCGGGCACGGCGGCAATCGTGTCTACGATAATGGCGACGGTCCAACCTGGTGACCACATCGTCGCGTTCGAAGACCTCTACGGCGGCACGAAGACGATGCTCAACCGGTTGTTCGGCGAGAAACTGGGTGTCGAAGTGTCGTTCGTCGATGCGACCGATACCGCGAACGTCGAGGAAGCGATGTGCGACGATACGGCGCTCATCTGGATGGAGACGCCGACAAACCCGCTCATGCACTTGTGTGATATCGAGGCAATCGCCGCTATCGCCGACGAGTGGGACGTTCCGTTTGGGGTGGACAACACCTTCCTCAGCCCGTACTTCCAGAATCCGCTGTCGCTCGGGGCCGACGTGGTCGTCCACAGCACGACGAAATTCTTGAACGGTCACTCGGATTCGATTGGCGGTGCCGTCGTCACCAACCGCGACGACATCATGGACGAACTCGCCTTCCTCCAGCGCGTCGGCATGGGGTCGATGCTCTCGCCGTTCGACTCGTACATGACGCTTCGCGGCATCAAGACGCTCCCGCTCCGCATGCGCCAACACGAGGAGAACGCGATGGAAATCGCCCGCTTCCTCGAATCGCACGAGGCCGTCACGCGAGTCCTCTATCCGGGCTTAGCGTCGCACCCGCAACACGAACTCGCCGCCCGCCAACAGTCTGGATTCGGCGGCGTCCTCTCGTTCGAACTCGATACCGACCTCGATGGAACCGCCGAGTTCCTCGGTCGGCTGCGCGAGTTCCCACTTGCAGTGAGTCTCGGCGGCGTCGAGAGCCTCATCGAACACCCCGCGACGATGACGCACTCGCCGCTCTCGTTGACCGAGCGTGAACGCCTCGGCATCTCTGATTCGTTCCTTCGTCTTTCGGTCGGCGTCGAACACGTCGATGACCTCCTCTCGGACCTCGAACAGGCGCTCTCAGAAATCTAACCGCAGTCGCTCTCTTTTCTCACTCCACTGTCGGTCGCTTTCTAACCGAGTTGTTTAACAGTCTACCCAGTGGTAGATACGCCAACGCAATGCCGAGCGGAGAATACGACCCTGAAACCGTCGAAGCGAACTGGCAAGAGAGGTGGGTCGATGACGACCTGTACGCCTACCCGGATGCTGCGGTAGACTCGGATACCGTCTTCTCAATCGACACGCCGCCACCGACGGTTTCCGGGAGCTTACACTGGGGCCACGTCTACGGCGCGACGCTCCAAGATTTCGTCGCTCGGTTCAACCGAATGCGCGGGAAGGACGTGTTCTTCCCCTTCGGCTACGACGACAACGGAATCGCCTCGGAACTTCTGACCGAGGACGAACTCGGAATCAAACATCAGGACTACGACCGACAGGAGTTCCAAGACCTCTGTCGAGACGTCACCTCCGAGTACGAGGCCGACTTCAACGAGAAGATGCAGAGCCTCGGCATCTCCATCGACTGGAACAACACCTACCAGACGATTTCGCCGCAGGTCCAGCGCGTCTCCCAACTCTCGTTTATCGACCTCTACGAGAAAGACCGCCAATACCGCCAGCGCGCACCGGCCATCTGGTGTCCCGAGTGTGAGACGGCTATCTCACAGGTCGAGACCGAAGACGACGAACAGCACTCGCACTTCCACGACATCGAGTTCGATGTCGCCGAGAGCGACGATTCGTTCGTCATCTCCACGACGCGACCCGAACTCCTCCCCGCGTGTGTTGCCGTCTTCGTCCACCCCGACGACGACGAGAACGAGGACCTCGTTGGACAGGAAGCCGAAGTTCCGCTCTTCGGCCAGACGGTCCCGATTCTCGAAGACGAGCGCGTGGACTTGGAGACCGGAACTGGTCTCGTCATGTGTTGTACCTTCGGCGACCAGAACGACATCGAGTGGTATCAGGCACACAACCTGCCGCTCCGTATCGCCATCGACGAATCCGGCACGATGACCGAAGAGGCGGGCGAGTACGCCGGTCTCTCGTCGGGTGAGGCACGCGAAGAAATCGTCGCCGACCTCGACGACGCGGGCGCACTGCTCGACAAGCGCGCCATCACTCACACCGTCAACGTCCACGAACGCTGTGGCACGAGCGTCGAGTTCCTCGTCAAAGACCAGTGGTACATCAAACTGCTCGACAAGCGCGAGGAGTATCTTGAGGCTGGGAAGGCGATGGAGTGGTTCCCCGACAAGATGTTCACTCGGTACAAGAACTGGATCGAGGGACTCCAGTGGGACTGGGCGATTTCCCGCCAGCGCTCTTCTGGGATTCCGTTCCCGGTCTGGTACTGTGGCGAGTGCGAACACGTCGTCGTCGCCGACAAGGAAGACTTGCCGATTGACCCGCTCTCGGACGACCCACCGGTCGATTCCTGTCCCGAGTGTGGCCACGACGAGTTCGTCGCCGAAGACGACGTCTTCGACACGTGGGCAACGTCCTCTCTCACGCCCCTCATCAACGCTGGTTGGGACTGGAACGCAGACACCGAGGAGTTCGAGATGGACAAGCCCGAACTCTTCCCGTTCGACATGCGCCCGCAGGGCCACGACATCATCTCGTTCTGGTTGTTCCACACCGTCGTCAAGTGCTACGAGCACACGGGTGAGGTGCCGTTCGACAGCGTCATGATAAACGGGATGGTCCTCGACCAGAACCGCGAGAAGATGTCCAAGTCCGTCGGCAACGTCGTCTCGCCCGACGAAGTCTTGGAGAAGTTCCCCGTCGATGCCGCTCGCTACTGGGCCGCCGGAAGCGCCGTCGGCGACGACCTCCCGTATCAGGAGAAGGGCCTCGTCGCGGGCGAGAAGTTGATGCGCAAACTCTGGAACGCCTCGAAGCTCGTCGAGAGCCTGACCGAGGATGCGCCCGAGGAGTTCGACCACGACGAGCTGAAGGCCATCGACCGATGGCTCCTCGCGACGCTCGACCGCGAAATCGACTTTGTCACCGAGAAACTCGAAAACCGCGAGTTCTCGAAGGCACGTGACCGTCTCCGGAGTTTCTTCTGGCACACGTTCTGTGACGACTACCTCGAAATCGCCAAACAGCGTCTCCGCGAGGGTGACGACCCTTCGGCGGCCTACACGCTCCAGACTGCACACAAGCGTTTCGTCGTCCTGTTCGCACCCGTTCTCTCGCATATCACCGAGGAACTGTGGCACGACATGTACGACGAGGATTCGAGCGTCCACCAACAGGCGTGGCCCGAACCACTCGGCCTCGACGCCGACTTCGAAGCAGGCGAGACGGCGATGGCTGTCGTCGGTGCCCTGCGCAAGTACAAGAGCGACGCCCAACTGCCGCTCAACACCGAACTCGACTCGGTCGAAGTCTACGGCCACATCGACGGCTTCGAAGACGACATCAGCGGCGTGATGCACGTGGCAGAACTCTCCTCGACGACCGCAGAACCACCTATCGAGTCGGTCATCGCGGGTATCGACCTCGATTACTCGGTCGTCGGCCCCGAATTCGGTGCCAAGGTGCCGGATATCGAGGCCGCACTCGCACAGGACGACTACGAACTCGACGGCGACTCGCTGCTCGTCGCGGACGTCGAACTCGGCCCCGACATGTTCTCGGTCGAAGAAGAGCGCACCTACTCCGGCGACGGTGATTTCGTGGAGACCGAGGGCGCGCTCGTCATCGTCAAGAACTGAGCAGCTCCCTGTCGGCTGATTCTTTTACCAGTCGCGTCCGTGGTAGTGGCTTTTGTCCGTTAGCCGGATATCGTCGAGTGCTAAGTGTGCGGCCTCTTCGACGGCGTCATCTTCGGCTTTCAGCGCACGGTTGAGTTCGCACTCGATGTGCTGGCGTTCCGCGTCGTCGGGGTACGTCGTCATTCCGATTCGACCCAGTGCGGTAGCCGCTTCACATCGGACTGCTGTACTGTCGTCGTAGTGGAGGGCGCTGACGAGGTCATCTCGGCTGCTCGTTGCTGTGTTCTTCCCGAAGTAGCGTGCTGCCGCTCGTCGCTCTTCTTCTGTTCCATCTCGTAGTCTCGTCACGAACCGGTCGTACCGCTCCTTGGAGGAGTCCCAGCCTTCGAAGTCGAGGAGGTGAATCGCCCCTCGCGTGATTTGAATCCACGAGCCGACGTTGAGTTGTTCGTCCGCTTCGCTGGGTGCGAACAGGACCGTTCCTGCCCCAACGTCGAGGACGCCTTTCCTGCCACCCTCGCCGACGTTCAACTCGGTCACCTCACCTCGAAACACGGGACGATTCTCGTCGTCGACGATGACTCGCCGTTCCTGTTTTGGAGACTCTGTAATCACTGCACAGAAGACGAACAACTCGCAGGTCTGTTCCGTTCCGACGACTTCCCAGCTAACGAGTTTGCTCGGGTCGTAGACGTTGAACTTCGGCACGCCTTCGACTTCGAAGACAGCATCCTGCGTGTACACCGTGCCGCGGTACACTGCGGAGGGATGTGATGCGACGATTCGACCAGGTAGTGACGCTCGCACGAGAAAACTGACAGCGGGCGTCGATATAATGCTTCGTCAGCGGTCAACGCCGACAGCCTCGTCTATCGAGTCGAAGCCGTCGCGTTCGAGGAGGTCGAGGAGTCCCTCGTTGATGTCGCGCGCGATGCTCGGGCCTTCGTAGATGAGACCAGTGTAGAGTTGGACCATCGACGCGCCCGCGCGAATCTTCTCGTAGGCTCCTTCTGCGTCAGAGACGCCGCCGACGCCGATGATTGGCACGTCGGTTCGGTCGGCGATGAAATGAATCATCTCGGTCGCCTCGGCTTCGATTGGCTTGCCCGAGAGGCCTCCTTTCTCCGCCTGATTCGGATTCTGGAGCGAGTCTGGGCGCGACGTGGTGGTGTTACTGGCGATGATGCCGTCTAAGGAGAGTTCGTCCACGACGGCGAGGGCATCTTCGACTGCTGGTTCGGGAAGGTCTGGGGAGAGCTTGACTAAGAGCGGGTCCGCGCCCGCATCGACGAGTTCGCCGAGAATGCCTTCCAGTGAGTCGCGGTTCTGGAGTTCACGGAAGCCCTGACTGTTGGGACAGGAGACGTTGACGACGACGTAGTCTGCGCCGTCTGTGACCTGTTCGTAGGTGTAGCGATAGTCTTCCGGGGCGTCTTCTGTCGGTGTGACCTCGGAAAGCGCGAGGTTGACACCGACAGGGATGTCGGGATGTGGACCGCCGCTGAGTCGCTTGCCGATGACGTCCGCACCCTCGTTGTTGAGTCCCATCCGGTTGATGAGCGCGCCGTCTTCGGGGAGACGGAACATCCGCGGGCGCGGGTTTCCGGGTTGTGGGTGCGCGGTGACACCGCCGACTTCGACGTGGCCGAACCCGAGCGCCGAGAGCATCGTCGGGAGTTCCGCGTTCTTGTCGAATCCTGCGGCGACACCGACGGGGTTCGGAAAGTCGAGGCCGAACTCGCTCGTCGAGAGTCGTGGGTCGTCCACGCGGTACCGCTGTTCGAGCGCGGATTCGATTGGTGTCCCGCGAGCGAGTTGCAACAGGCTGTGAATCGACTGGTGCGCCGTTTCGGGCGCGAGTGAGAAGAGGAGCGGTTTTGCGAGATGGTATGGGTTCATATCGTAGTCTGTGTCGCGGTTGGCTCCGTCTGAGTGAGCCCGCGAAATCCCGACTTAGAAGTCGTGTTCGACTTGGTCAGGGTCTGCTTTTTGGATGATGATCTTTCCGTCACGGACTCGAACGAATACTTCGTCACCGATCTCCATTCCCGCGACGGCGAGTTCGTCTTCGTGAAGGTTCACGTGTACGTTGTGGTACTCGCCGTTCTCATCTTTGGCGCCACTCGGACTGAGCTTCTTTTTCCGGACCATCTGGGGGTCTATCCGTTGGTTCGCCGCAGCGAATACATAAGTGTTGTCTCCGTCGCCCAACTTACCACGACAGTCATGCACGATTATGTGTTGTTCACTTGGATGGTCATTGTCGGGTGAGTGCCTTCGGTCGCACAGTCCCACATTCGGAAGGAGTATATAAGCATGGCCCCGTCGTCGGTCGAAATTCGGCGATATATTTATGATGTGCCATGTGGTTCATTGCCATAGAGGTGGAAAATCATGGTACGCGAGGACGGTAAACGGAACTTCGTACTCCGAGAGGAGAACGGTAATGAATCGAGCGTTTTCTCAGGAAGTATGCCACGACAGGCAGCACTCAAAGCAGCACGGCGGCTTGACCCCGCTGGCTCTGAGGAAGATGCGAAATCGGATCCAACAGAGATTCGGCTTCGTGAGAAAGGCACAGACAAAGTTCACATCTTCAACGCGTGGGCGTGGACGAGCAACGCCCCCGGTGACAAACCGGAGTGGATGGAAGGAGAAATCACGAAGGGCAACGTCTCCAAGCAGGGGATTGAACACCTCGACGAATAATCGGTCGTAGCACGTTATTTCTTACACGCGTACGCGTACGGACAGCGCATAGTCGATAGCCATTTGAGTACGGGCACGACAGTTTCCGCTGCGCGACCAACACCCGGTCAGACCTGACGTAACATGCGAGGGATGACCGACCGGCCTCCAGTCGCGCGATACTCATTCACTCGTGAGCGACTGCCACGCTTTTCGCACCTTCTCCACGCCATGAAACCGCATGACGAAGAGCCATCGGTTCGACGGCCTTTTATGTAACCCCGGCATTGGTAGTAATGTGAAGAAGCGCCCCAGGGGACGACCCCCAGGGGGCTTCAATTCGAGCGCTGACACACTCAGGGTGTCCGGGCAAATCACGGGATGACACACCTTCCCGAACTGCCCTCCAAACGACGCCCTTAAGTGTAACAGGGCGTTTCGAATGAATGCACAAGACAACAACGCGATTTCGAGGCGCTTCAACGCGTCTCGATTCACGGACCGAATCCGAACCAGGTTCGATGGGTTTATACCCACGAATCACTTCGACTCAGGTCCGAAGGAAATGAGGATTTCGCCCCTGCGGTACGCCGTAAGACGATATCTGAT